>CAZKJT010000001.1:0-51178 GCA_964553225.1 uncultured Planctomycetales bacterium
GGCCCAATCACTCCGAAAATCCGCCCGTTGATGCAAAAGCCTCGTAAGGGAGCGGTCCTCTCTCCGATCGCCCCCGGATCTCGCGCACGCGCCCCATCCCAGCCGCAACCGCAAGGAGCGGGCACGGCATGCCTCGCTCGATCCGGCCGACATTCGCTGGCCGGTGTGAACGACGGCAGTCGACGCGCGCGTCGTCGCCTGACCCGCCCGGGCCCTTCGCGCGGCGGCCGGCGTCCGCTATATTCCCCGTTTGTCGCGTGGATCGGCGCGTCGCCGCGCCCGATCCCGTGCGCCGTGTCGCGCCGCAGGCCACCGGCCGCGCCCGACGCGGAGACAGACCGAATCGCGCCCGCGCGTTTGGCGGGACCGATGGGTCGCACGTGCGACCCATTTTTGTTTGTTGCGCGCCGCCGACGGCCAGAGAGTCACGATGAGCCAGGAACTGCTTCGAATCATTGACAGCATCTGTCGCGACAAGAACATCGACCGCGAAGGCTTTCTCACCGACCTCGAAGGCGCCATGACGAGCGCCATCCGCAAGGCCTACGCCGTCGAGGACGCAGCCGTCAAGCTCGACCCCTTCACCGGACAGATCAGCGCCCACGTCGAAGGCCGCAACGTAGACATGCAGACCCTCGGACGCATCGCCGCGCAGACCGCCAAGCAGGTCATCATTCAGCGAACCCGCGAACGCGAACGCGGCAGCATCCTCGACGAATACCGCGAGCGCGAGGGCACGATCGTCACCGGAACGGTTGTGCGCATCGAAGGCGGAAACCTGCTGGTGAACCTCGGCCGCGTCGAGGGCTTCCTGCCCCGCAGCGAACAGATTCCGGGCGAGGCGCACCAGATAGGCCAGCGCATCCGCGTGCTTGTGCTCGAAGTCCGCGAGCTGCCGAACCAGGTCAAGATCATCCTCTCGCGATCGCATCCCGACTTCATCGCGCGCCTGTTCGAGCTGGAAGTGCCCGAAGTGGCCGAGCGCACCATCGAGATCAAGGCGCTCGCGCGCGAGGCGGGCTATCGCACCAAGGTCGCCGTCAGCAGCATCGACGCCAAGGTCGATGCCGTCGGCGCCTGCGTTGGCGTGCGCGGCAGCCGCATCAAGAGCATCGTGGACGAGCTCGGCGGCGAGAAGATCGACATCGTCCGCTGGAACGAATCCAGCCAGATTCTCATCCAGAACGCCCTCAAACCCGCAGAAGTCCAGGAAATCGCGCTCTGCCTCGAACTCGGCAAGGCCACCGTCGTCGTCCCCGAAGACCAGCTCTCGCTCGCGATCGGCAAGCGCGGCCAGAACGTGCGTCTCGCCGCCCGCCTCACCGGCTGGGACGTCGATATCCTCACCCCCGCCGAATACAACAAGAACCTGGAGGCGATGGAGCGCGTGCTGCGCAGCGTGCCCGGCGTCGATGACGTCATCCTCGACAAGCTCGTCGCCGTCGGTTGCGTGTCGGTCCAGGACATCGACGAGATCGGCGGCGACCCGCTGGTCGAAACGCTCGAAATCCCCAAGGAGCTGGCCGACCAGATCGTCGAGCAATGCGGCGAGGAAGTCATCCGCCAGGAGGAGGCCAAAGAAGCCGAAGCCAAGGCACGCCTCGCCGCCGCCGCCGCCAAGCCGCCCGCCGGCGATGCGACGCCGTCGGCCTTCGTCCCCGAAGGGCTTCCCGCAGGCGCCGACGCCGCCGCCACGGAACCCACCGGCGACGAAGCGCTACAGCCGGCGTCCGACGCGCCCGAAACCGACGCCACGCTCGAATCCGAATCATCCGCTCCGGGTGACCACGCCGAGACCGCGCCCGATGCGGTCCCGGAGCAGCCCGCCGATGCGGTGCCCGGCGAGCCGAACCAGCGCGCCCCCGAAGTCAGCACCTAAGCGAGCCCTCGTGCCGCCCGAACCCACCCGCCGGACGCACGCCGCATGAGCACCTCCGCTGCGTGGGTCGACGCGCAAGTCTTGCTCGGCATCGACATCGCGATTCAGTCGGCCGGCTGGATCGCCGCGCTGATCTGGCTGCGCCGACTGCTGCGCCGGGGCGAGGCGCGCGATCCGCTCGCACGAGTTGAGCTGACGGACGACGGCCCCGGTCTGGGATTGCTGCTGCTCGGATTCCTCATCACGCTCTACGCGCCGATTCTCACGCTCCGCGTTGCCGGTTTTACCGCCGATGACCTCTCTCGCGCCGGGTCAGACCCCTGGCACCGTGCGACGCTCGTCGCCGACGTAGCCCGCGTCGCCGGGGCGATCGCGCTATGCCTGCTGTTGCGCAAGCACCCGATCGTGCGATCACCGCATCGTCCGCGATCGCCTGCGGGTTGGGTTCTCGCGAGCGTCGTCGCCGCCTGGCTGATTACGCCCGTGTGCGTCGTGCAACTGCTCGCCGGACGCGCCGTCTGGAACTGGCTCCGACCCGACGCCGAGCCGCCGGTGCACCTGGCGCTTCAGGCGCTGGAATCCAGCGAGTGGGGCCGCTGGGGCGCGGTTCACCTTTTCGTGACGGCCGTCGTCGTGGCCCCGGTGGTCGAAGAGGTCCTGTTCCGTGGCCTGCTCCTGCCAGTGCTGGCCCGCGGGCTGCGCCGCTTCTGGGCCCCGACCGTCCTCTCCGGAATCTGCTTCGGCCTCATTCACATGAGTCAGCCGCAGGACGTTCTGCCGCTCTGCACGCTCGGAATCCTGCTCGGGTACCTGAGACTGCGATACGCCTCCCTGGCCCTGTGCGTCGCGGTCCACGCCGTCTTCAACGCGCGCACGATGGTATTCGTCCTGCTCAATCCGGATTTGATTCGCATGGAGTGGTGACGCATCGAGTCGAATCCCCGGTCCGATTTCTACGTGCGATGCGCCAGTCAAATGATAGACTCTTTCGAAGGAACGATCGCGACTGTGCCTTCGCAGACGCAGCCGTCTTGGCGCGAGACTTCAGAAGTCGCTACATCCCGCCATGCCGCTGCGGCCCGACCGAACGCGTGCCGATAAATCTCTTGAGCGCCGTGCTTTTACCGAAAGCAGCGCAGACATCGGGAGACTCCGGATGCCAGCCCTGAAAACGCAGAACCCGCCGGCCGAGACACGCCGAACGGTCCCCATTGTGCCCGACCAGGTGATTCCGCAGGCCCCGCGACGCCGGGCGGCCAGCGACGTGTTCAAGCAGCTTGAACCCACGCCGCAGGAAATCCGCGACCGCGCGTACTTCATCTATCTCGCGCGCGGCGGCGCGCCCGGCTGCGCCGACAGCGACTGGCTCACGGCCGAGCACGAACTCCGCACAGAGCGCGGCCTCCCGCCGAAGAAAGCCGTTCGCGGCGACGCCTGACTCGAAGCCGCGAACCGAACGGTCGCAATCTGACGCCGCGGCGCTGCGTGACGAACGGGGGCGCGCCTAAGCCCGATCGCGCCCCCAGCCGCGCCGCGACCGTCCGGGAGCGGCATTCCATCCGCCGTCGCCCGCATTTATCATGGGCCCATGGCAGACGGACTCGAATCCGCGAAAATCGTCGGTCAGGCCTTCACTTTCGATGACGTGTTGCTGATCCCGGCCCGCGCGTCGGTCCACCCGCGCGACATCGACGTCACGACCCAGCTCACGCGCCGGATTCGACTGAACATCCCGATCCTCTCCGCGCCGATGGACACCGTCACGGAGAGCTCGCTCGCCATCGCCCTCGCGCAGGAGGGCGGCCTCGGCGTCATTCACCGCAACCTCAGCGTCGACGATCAGACGCGCGAAGTTCGGAAGGTGAAGCGCTCCGAGAGCGGCGTCATCATCGACCCCGTCACCCTCCGTCCGGACGAGCCCATCGAAGCCGCCAAGATCGCCATGCGTCTGCACAACGTCAGCGGCGTCCCGATCACCACCGCCGACGGCGAGCTCGTCGGAATCCTCACGCGGCGAGACCTGAAGTTCCGCGAACCCCACGCGCGGCGAATCGCCGACGTGATGACCCGGAACAACCTCGTCAAAGCCCCCACGCACACCACGCTCGACCAGGCCGAAGCCATCCTGCATCGAGCCAAAGTCGAGAAACTGCTGCTCGTCGATGAGCAGAACCGCCTCTCCGGACTCATCACCATGCGCGACATCGACCGCTCGCGCGAATACCCGCAGCGCTGTAAGGACGAGCGCGGCCGGCTGCGCGTCGGCGCCGCCATCGGCGCCTATGACTTCGATCGCGCCGAGGCGCTCGTCCGCGCCGACGTCGATCTGCTCGTGGTCGATTCCGCGCACGGACACAGCGATGCGATCCTCGAGACCGTTCGCAAGCTGCGCGGCACGTTCGACATTTCGATCGTGGGCGGAAACGTCGCCACCGCCGACGGCGCCCGCGCCTTGTGCGAAGCCGGCGCGGACGCGGTCAAGGTCGGCATCGGCCCCGGCTCCATCTGCACCACGCGCGTCGTCAGCGGTGTCGGCATCCCGCAGATCACCGCTATCCTCGAGGCCGTCCGCGGCGCGGACGTGCCGATCATCGCAGACGGCGGCATCCGCTTCAGCGGCGACGTCGCCAAGGCGCTCGCCGCCGGCGCGTCGGCCGTCATGATCGGGTCGCTCTTCGCCGGCACGGACGAATCGCCCGGCCAACTGGTATTGTGGAAAGGCCGCCGCTATAAGGAATATCGCGGCATGGGCTCGCTGGGCGCGATGAGCGCCGGCAGCGCCGAGCGATACGCGCAGGACGCCTCGCAGCCGCGAAAAATGGTGCCCGAGGGCGTGGAGGGCCGCGTGCCCTACCGCGGCTCGCTGGGCGAATACGTCTACCAGCTCGTCGGCGGACTGCGACAGGGAATGGGCTATTGCGGTGCCGCGACCGTCTCGGACTTCCGTCGCGACGCGCGATTCGTCCGCGTCACGCACGCCGGCGTCGTCGAGTCGCACCCGCACGATGTGACCATCACCAAGGAACCCCCGAACTATGCGGTCGAATACACGCTCGAAGAATAGCGGGATGATCGCTTCCGCTCTCGTCGCTCTGCTCGCGACCGGCTGCGCCTCGCCGAACCACTTCCGCGAAGACGGTCCCTCCGTCGACGCCGAACTCGAATCCGCAACCGCGCGCAGCGTCTTCGCCGGAACCGCAGACCGCGCCGCGCAGCGCCGCAACTGGCAGACCGCAACGTACACGCCCACCGACGCCGGAGTCATCGAGCACGCCCCGACATACATGGAAGACCCCTTCGTCGACAAGGGTCATGGCCGCGAAGGCCGAAACGTGTACTACGTCGGCTGGGAAGACATGGTCGCGCTCGGCTACTGCTATCCGCGCCACACCCTGAACTGGCTCATGATCCCGGTCAGCGCCATCGTCACGCCGCCCTGGACCGTGATGGAAAGCGACGGCCGGCTCAGCCGCCAATTGCTCGGTTATGACCACGACGCCGCTCCCTGCTGCGGCGCCCCGCCGAAAAGCGCGACGCCGACCGACGAGGCCGACGCCCCCGCCGCCGAGATCGCTCTCGCGCCGGAGTAGCGCGCCCGACCGAGCCGCGCCTGCCTCGGCCCGCGAGCAGCGCCGACGGGAACCCAGCCCTCGCCGCGATCTGCGGCGGTCTCCGGGCGAGGATCGCGCGATGAAGATCGGCCTGATCGCGTTCAGCGGAATCCGCGCCGCCGATCCGGAGCTGACCGCGATCGGGCTGACGCTGCCGGGCGTGGTCGAGCGTGGACGGATCGTCGCGTCGATGCCGAGCCTCTCGTTGCTTACGCTCGCCGCGCTCACGCCTGCCGATGTGGAAGTCGAATATCACGAAATCGCGGACTTGCAGGCGGCCGGCTCGCTGCCGAGCGATTTCGACCTGGTCGCGATCACGTCGCTTTCGGCGCAGATTCACGAGGCGTACTCGGTCGCGGATCGGTATCGGGCGCGCGGCGCGAAGGTCGTGGTGGGCGGTCTGCATGTGACGGCGCAGCCGGACGAGGCCGGCGAGCACGCCGACGCGGTCGCCGTGGGCGAGGGCGAGTTGACCTGGGCGCAGATCGTGGAGGACGCGCGTCGCGGGCGGCTTCAGCGGCGCTACGCGCCTCCGCCGGACACGTATTTCGATCTGGCGCACGCGCCGATGCCGCGTTTCGAGCTGCTCGACATGCCCCGGTACAACCGCCTGACGGTGCAGACGAGCCGGGGCTGCCCGCATTTGTGCGAGTTCTGCGCCAGTTCGGTGCTGCTGACGCCGCGCTATTCGGTCAAGCCGGTCGAGCGCGTGATCGCCGAGATCCGGCGAATCAAGCAGCTCTGGGCGAATCCGTTCATCGAGCTGGCCGACGACAACAGCTTCTCGTCGCGCGCGCACGCGAAGCAGCTGCTCGCGGGGCTCGCGTCGGAAGACGTCCGCTGGTTCACCGAATGCGACGTGTCGATCGCGGACGATGCGGAGCTGATCGACCTGATGCGCGAGGCCGGCTGCCGGCAGGTGCTGATCGGACTGGAGAGCCCGCTGGCGGGCGGCGTCGATCGGATCGAGCTGCGGCGGAACTGGAAGCTGCGCGTGCTCGATCGCTACGAGCGTGCGGTTTCGGCGATTCAGTCTCGCGGCGTCACGGTGAACGGCTGTTTCATTCTGGGGCTGGACGGCGACAGCGAGGCCGTGTTCGACGCGGTCTACGACTTCGTCGAGCGGACCGGCTTGTTCGAGGTGCAGATCACAGTGCAGACGGCGTTTCCGGGCACGCCGCTGTATGAGCGGCTCGAACGCGAGGGGCGGTTGCTCGAGCCGCGCGCGTGGCAGAAATGCACGCTGTTCGACGTAAACCACGTTCCGGCGCAGATGTCGCCGCAGCGCCTCCGGGCGGGTCTGGTCGATCTCGCTAAACGGCTGTACGAGCCGGCGTTCGTGGAATCGCGGCGTCGGCGGTACTTCGAGGGACTGCAGACCAACGGGCGCACGCCGGCCCCGGGCGGCGCGCGATGAACCGACCGATTGAACCGTGAAGGAACCGCCGCGCGGCGGCCGATGAGCCCTGCCGGTCCACAACCGGACCTGCCAGGCCGAGGACGGGCACCGCCGCGACGGGCGCGCGGTCGCACTCGGGACTTCCGATTCAGCGGGTGAATCAACACGCCGGCAGCGCCTCGACCAGTTGTCGCATTTCGTCCGGCGAGTTGTAGAAGTGCGGGCTGGCGCGCAGCCGGCCCAGCCGGTTGGCGATCACGATCTTGAACTCGCTGCGCAAGTGCCGCCGGATCGCATCCACCTCGTGCTTGTCGGAAGAGAAAGTGACGATGCCGCTCCACTCGGTGGCGGTTCGCGGGCTGTGAATGCGCCAGCGCTTGTTCCGCAGGCCGTCCACGAGAATGTCGGTCAGAGTCCGCAGGCGCACCTGGATCTCGTCGATGCCCACCTCGAGCAGCAGCTCGATCGAAGCGCCCAGCGCGCAGATGCCGGCCATATTGTGCACACCGCAGTCGAACCGGCGGGCGTCGGCGTGCAGGTAATCAGTGCGGTAGTCCGTGACCTCCGCCTCGTAGTCGCGGTTCATCGACATGTAGCCGATCTCGCTCGGCTTCAGGTGTCCGATCAGCTCGCGGCGGCAGAAAAAAATGCCGGTGCCCTCCGGTGCGACCAGCCACTTGTGTCCGCCCGCGGCGAGAAAGTCGATGTTCATCGCGCGGACGTCGATCGGATGCGCGCCGAGCGACTGAATGGCGTCGACGAACAGCAGCACGCCCTTTTCCTTGCACAGCTCGCCCAGCCGGGTCAGGTCCATGCGGAAGCCGTTGGACCACTGCACGGAGGAGATCGCAAGCACGCGCGTGCGCTGGTCGATCGCGGCCGCGACGCGGTCGAACGGGATTCGTCCGTCTTCTTCCGGGACGCGCTTGAGGTTTACGCCGCGGGTCTGTAGCGCCATCCAGGGATAGACGTTGGCGGGGAATTCCATGCTGGTAGAGACGACGTTGTCGCCGGTGACCCACTGAATGCCGTTGGCGACGAAGTTCACGCCCTCGCAGGTATTCTTGAGGAAGGTGATTTCGGACGAGTCGGCGTTGATCAGGCGCGCGGCAAGCTGCCGAACGCGGTCCGGCGTCCGATAATAGGTGTTTTCGAGATACGCGGAGCGGGCCAGCTCGTCGGCGTAGCCGCGAAGCGCTTCGGCTGCCGGTCCGGAGATCGGCGCGACGGCCGCGTGGTTCTGGAAATTGTAGTTCTTCGTAATCGGAAAGAAGGCGCGAATCTCGTCCCGGGTCATTGCCATGGCTGGCCCCCACAGGCGGCGGCGCTGCCGCGCCGCACCGACCCACAATCATATGCCCGCCAACGGAGCGAATCGCAGGCGTTGTGGGCGGAATTCCCCATTGTCCGGCGCTGCCGTCGTCCGCGTGGATTGCTGGCAGACGGCGCGTCTGAATAATATCCATGATTCGGCGACGCGCGGGCGTCGCGGTTCGAGCCGGGAGGCGGGCAGCATGGCGGACTGGGTGGCCGGTGGTGCGGACCTGAGTGAAATGACGCCGCGCGAAATCGTCCGCGCGCTGGACCGGTACATCATCGGCCAGGAAGAAGCCAAGCGGTCGGTCGCGATCGCGATCCGTAATCGCTGGCGGCGGCTGCGCCTGCCCCCCGGACTGCGCGAGGACGTCGCGCCAAAAAACATTCTCATGGTCGGGCCGACCGGCGTGGGCAAGACCGAGATCGCACGGCGAATTGCGCAGCTCATCTCCGCGCCGTTCGTGAAGGTCGAGGCCACCAAGTTCACCGAGGTCGGATATCACGGGCGCGACGTGGACAGCATCGTACGCGATCTGCTCGACCGAGCCATCACGCTCGAGCGGCAACGCGCGGCGGAAGAAGTCCGCCCGCACGCCCGCGCGGCGGCCGAGGAGCGCATTCTGGACCGCCTGCTGCCCGAAGAACGCTCGGATGATCCGGACGGGGACCAGGCCGAGCGTCGCCGGCGCACGCGGGAGAAGCTTCGGTCGCAGCTTCAGGCCGGCGGGCTGGCGGAGCGTTCGATCGAAGTATCCGTCGAAGAGCGGGGGATGCCGCCGCACGTGCTCTCGACGATGGGGCTGGACCAGATGGGACCCGAATTCCACCAGCTCTTCGAGCGCATGATGCCGGCGCGCAGCCGGCGCCAGCGGGTGAGAGTGCCCGAAGCGCTGGAAATCCTGACGCAGCAGGAGATCGACCGCCTGATCGAACCGGAATCGCTGCATGCGTCGGCGATCCGGCGCTGTGAGCAGTCGGGCGTCGTGTTCCTCGACGAGGTGGACAAGATCTGCGGCGCGCCGGTGGGCGAGGTCGGCGGACCGGAGGTGTCGCGCAGCGGCGTGCAGCGCGACCTGCTGCCGCTGGTCGAGGGCGCCACCGTCAGCACGCGCTTCGGGATGGTTCGCACGAACCACATCCTGTTCATCGCGGCCGGCGCGTTCACCAACGTGCGCCCGACGGACCTGATGCCCGAACTCCAGGGGCGCTTTCCCATCCGCGTGGAGCTGAACGATCTGACGGCGGAGGAATACTGCCGCGTGCTGACCGAGCCGCAGAACGCGCTGCTCAAGCAGCAGGTGGCGCTGCTGGCGACCGAGGGCGTGTCGCTGGTGTTCACCGAGGACGCGATCCGCGAGATGGCCGAGACGGCCTATCGCGCGAACCAGTTGCTCGAGAACATCGGCGCGCGGCGGCTGTATACGATCGTCGAAAAGGTGGTCGAAGACGTCGCCTTTCACGCGTCCGACGCGGCGAACAAGGACGTCGTGATCGACACGGACTACGTGCGCATCCGCCTGGCCGGCGTGCTCGACGATCGCGAGCGGAGCCAGCTCGAGCTGTGATGCCGATCGGCCGTCGTCGGCGGTGAATCCGTCCGCAGGACGCGCGCGATCAGTTTTCCCGAAATGCGCCGCCGAAACGCCTTCCAGCGGCGCGCTCCATACCTACAATCGTGCCCCTGGACGGCGACCGGGGGCCGCCGGACTTCGCGCTCGATTGTCCGAAGCGCGACGGCATCGCGCCGCGGGCGCCCAAGAAACGAGGGACGCATGGCGATCGAGACCATCCGACGATTCCTGCGACTCGAGGCTGCGGGCGGAATCCTGCTGGTGCTGGCGTCGGCCGTGGCGCTGGCGTGCGCGAACATCGCCGGCGTGGCAGACGCGTATGCGGCGCTGCTGGCGACGCCGGTCGAGATTCGAATTGGCGCGTTGTACCTGAATAAAACGCTGCTGCTGGTGATCAATGACGGGCTCATGGCGGTGTTCTTCCTGCTGGTTGCGCTGGAGATCAAGCGGGAAGTCCTGGAAGGGGAGCTGTCGAAGCCGTCGCAGATCGCGCTGCCGGGCTTCGCGGCGCTGGGAGGTGTGATCGCGCCGGCGCTCATCTATTTCGCCGTGAACCGGACCGACGAGGTGGCGCTGCGCGGCTGGGCGATCCCGGCCGCGACCGACATCGCCTTCTCGCTGGGCGTCCTGGCGCTGCTCGGCGCCCGCGTCCCCACGTCGATGAAGGTGTTCCTGACGACGCTCGCCGTGCTGGACGACCTGGCCGCGATTGTGATCATCGCGGTGTTCTATACGGACCAGCTCGGGACGGCCGCGCTGCTGCTGGCGCTGCTGGCGCTGGCGGCGCTGCTGGTTCTCAACCTGCTGCATGTGACCAGCCGGGCGGCGTACATTCTGCTCGGCGTACTTCTCTGGCTATGCGTGCTGAAATCCGGCGTGCACGCCACGCTGGCGGGCGTCGCGCTGGGCTTGCTGTTCCCGTTCCGCGGCCGCGGGCAAGGCGCGCCGTCGCCGCTGCACGAGCTGGAGCACACGTTGCATCCGTGGGTGGCGTTCGGCATTCTGCCCGTCTTCGCGTTCGCCAATGCCGGCGTGTCGTTCGCGGGCATCTCGGCGCAGGACGCGCTCGGGCCGGTGACGCTGGGCATAGCGGGCGGATTGGTCTTCGGAAAGCTGGTGGGCGTGATGGGTTTCTCGTGGCTGATCATAGCGAGCGGAACCGCGCGGTTGCCGGCCGGCGCGACCTGGGCGTCCATGACGGGAATCGCGCTGCTGTGCGGCATCGGCTTCACGATGAGCCTGTTCATCGGAACGCTGGCGTTCGCCGACCACGCCGAGCGTTTTGCGGCGCCGGTTCGAATCGGGGTGCTGGGCGCGTCGGTGCTCTCGGCGGCGGCGGGATATTTCGTTCTGGCGGCAACGCTGCCAAAGCGCGTCGCGACGCCGGGCTGAGCCTGCTTCGCTAGCGTAGTGCCTCAGAATTACTGCGACGTTCAGAGCCGCGACCGTGAGGGAGCGGGGGCTGCCCGATACTCTGCCAAGTGCCGTTCCCCGCTCCCTGACGGTCGCGGCTCGGTTCCGGATACGTTGCGTCTTCAATGAGGCACTACACTAGGATTTCCACGAGTCCGCCGGGCTGCGATTCGCCAGCAGCGCGGCGACGGATTCGGCTTCGCGCTGCGCGTCGGCAACCGAATCGGCGCAAACGGTCACGTGCCCGATCTTGCGTCCCGGGCGGGGCGATTTCCCGTAGAGGTGCAGCCGCGCGGCCGGATGCGCCAGAAGCGCGGCGGCGGTCGGCGCCTGGCCGATCAGATTCAGCATGACGGCGGCGCCGCGCGGACGAACGGGACCGAGCGGCAGGCCGGCGATCGCGCGGATGTGGTTTTCGAACTGGCTCGTCTGCGCGGCGTCGATCGTCCAATGTCCGCTGTTGTGCACGCGCGGCGCAAACTCGTTCGCGAACAATCGTCCGGCCAGCTCGAAGAACTCGATCGCCAGCGCCCCGGTGTACTGCAGCGCGTCCATCAGGCGTGCAGCGATATTCTCGGCGTTCGCCTGTAGCTCCACGGCGACTCCGGGGGCGGGCGCGATCGTTCGCACGAGAATGCCGTGCCGGTGGAAGTTCTGCACGAGCGGATAGCACGCGGTGTTTCCGTCCGCGCCGCGCGCCGCGACGATCGACAACTCGCGTTCGAAGTGCACCACGCCTTCGAGGATCGCCGGCTGGCGGTCGATCGCGTCCCACGCGCGGACCAGGTCGGCGGCGTCGGCGACGCGCGCCTGGCCCTTCCCGTCGTACCCCAGCCGCCGCGTTTTCAGGATCGCCGGCAGACCGGTCTGGGCCGCCGCCGGCGCGAGGTCGGCTTCCGACGAGACGTCCGCGAATTCGGCCGTGGGCACGTGCAGCGCGCGGAACAGGCGCTTTTCGACCAGGCGGTCCTGCGTGTGCTCGAGCGCGCGTGAGCTGGGCAGCAGCGGCGCGCGACGCTCGACCCGTCGCGCAGTTTCGAGCGGCACATTCTCGAATTCGTACGTGACGCGGTCCACGCCGCGCAAGAAGCGATCGAGAACGACCTCATCGTCGCATGATCCGACGATCAGCTCGCCGACGTGCCCGGCGACTGCGTCGGACGCCGTGTCGAGGAAGCGCATGCGCACGCCGAGCGGCGCGGCGGCCAGCGCGAGCATGCGTCCGAGCTGCCCGCCGCCGAGTACGCCGATCAGCATGGGTTGGTCCGCGGGTCGGGATGATCGAGCACTTCCTGCGTCTGGGCGGCGCGAAAGCCGCGCAGCGCGTCACGAAGCCCGGAGTCCTGCGGCGCCAGCATGGCGCACGCGAACAGCGCGGCATTGACGGCGCCGGCGCGCCCGATCGCGAAGGTGGCTACCGGCACGCCGGCCGGCATCTGCACGATCGACAACAGCGAATCGAGGCCGCTGAGGGCCTGGCTCTGCACCGGTACGCCGAGTACGGGCACAGGGGTCAGCGCGGCGAGCATTCCAGGCAGGTGCGCCGCGCCGCCGGCCGCGGCGATCAGCACGGAAAAGCCGTCCGACTCGGCCGATTCGGCAAAGCGGACCAGCAGCTTGGGCGTGCGATGGGCGGAAACGACCTGCACGTGGTGCGGCGCGCCGAGGCGATCAAGCGTGTCGGCGGCGTGGCGCAGGGTCTCCCAGTCACTGCGGCTTCCCATCACCAACGCAATGCGGGCGGAAGCTGGCATGCGGTCTCCAGTCTAGGGCAGGCCGCGCCGCGCGGCGGCTTCCGCTATAGTACGATCTCAGGCGATTGTGTGTGAGAGGGCATCGGATGAGCGTACCGCGTCGAGACTCCGACTTCGACCCCGCGGCACGGGCTACCTCGACCGTCCCCGAGCCGGGCGTGTCGGTGGTCGTGCCGGCCTTCAACGAGGAAGAATCGATCGAGCGCGTGATTCCGCAGTTCCTGCGATCGCTCGGTCGACAGCGGCGCTCGTTCGAGCTGATCGTCGTGAACGACGGAAGCCGCGACCGCACCGGCGAGCTGCTGGACGAAATGGCTCGGCGCGATCCGCGGCTGAAGGTCATTCACCTGGTGCGCAATTACGGCCAAACCGCGGCGATGATGGCCGGAATCTGGGCGTCCAGGGCGCCGATCGTTGCCCCGCTCGACGCCGACGGGCAGAACGACCCGGACGATGTCGAGATGCTCTGCGACAAGCTCGAGCAGGGCTTTGACGTGGTGAGCGGCTGGCGGCGCGACCGCAAGGACGACCGCCTGCGCACCCTGGTCTCGCGCGTCGCGAATCGATTCATCGGCTTTATCACCGGCGTGCGGCTGCACGACTACGGCTGCACGCTGAAGGCGTATCGCCGGCAGATGATCCGCGACGCGCGGCTGTTCGGCGAAATGCACCGATTCATTCCCGTCTACGCCAGCATGCACGGCGCCCGCATCGCCGAAGTCGTGGTGCGGCATCACCCGCGCACCGCCGGCAAGAGCAAGTACGGATACGGCCGGATCGTCAAGGTGCTGCTGGACCTGCTTCTGGTCCGGCTGCTCCAGAAGTATCGCAGCAAGCCGATTCACTTCTTCGGCAAGATTACGCAGTGGTCCTGGCTGGGAGCGGCCACGTGCTTTGGCTTCGCCGTGTGCAGCGCGGCCTGGAAGCTGGTTTCGGGCGCCGGGCTTTCGGCCGCGTGGACCGCGTTCTGGGGCAAGGCGCCGCTGGTTGGCGCAGTGCTGTTCGTGCTGGGCTACATCGCGATCATGGCCGGCCTGCTGGCCGAGCTCATCATGCGTTCCGGATTTGAGTTTAACCAGGGCCGGTACTGGGACGAGGATCGTCGCGTCAATTTCGAGCCGGCGGACGAGGTTCGCTCGCGTTCGCGGGAGGACCTCGAGTTCGCGACGAGCGGCTCGGATGCGCGCTGACTCCGCCGGCGCCTGGCTTGGCCGTTCAGGATGTCGCGCGTGAGCCGATCGGTCGACTACGCGGTATGGGGCGACGACATCGACGCAGCGGCGCATTCCCAGATGCGCAATGCGTGCGAGCTGCCGGTGACGGTGGCAGCGGCGCTGATGCCGGACGCACACGTGGGCTACGGGCTTCCGATCGGCGGCGTGCTGGCGACACGCGGCGCGGTGATTCCCTACGCGGTCGGCGTGGACATCGCCTGTCGCGTGCGCGTGACGGCTTTTGAGCTGCCTCCGGCCGCGCTGCGCGAGGATGAGCGGCGCTTCGCGCGGATTCTGGAGCGAGACACGCTCTTCGGCGTCGGCGGCGGCTGGCGCAGCGGTCAGCGACCGCAGCACGACGTGATGGATCGCGATTGGAGCGTCTCGCCGATCACGCGGTCGCTGCGCGACAAGGCGTGGGAGCAACTGGGCACGAGCGGCTCGGGCAATCATTTCGTCGAGTTCGGCGAGCTGGAGTTCGGCGAGAACGACCTGGGCGTGTCTCCGGGGACCTACCTGGCAGTGGTGTCGCACAGCGGCTCGCGCGGCACGGGCGCGGCGGTATGCAATCACTACAGCAAGGCGGCCCGCGACCTGCATCCGGAACTGCCGAAGGAGCAGGCGCACCTGGCGTGGCTGCCGATGGACGGAGTCGGCGCGGAGTATTGGGCGGCGATGGAATTGATGGGGCATTACGCCTCGGCGAATCACGCCGTGATTCACGAAAAGATCCGGCGGTCGGTCGGCGCGCCGGTCGTGTTCGGCGTCGAGAATCACCACAATTTTGCCTGGAAGGAGCGTCACGGCGGCGAGGATGTCATCGTGCACCGCAAGGGGGCGACGCCGGCCGGTCGCGGCGCGCTGGGCTACATACCCGGGTCGATGGCGGCGCCGGGCTATCTGGTGCAGGGACTCGGAGACGAGCGCTCGCTGAATTCCGCGTCGCACGGAGCGGGGCGACGGATGTCGCGCACGGCGGCGATCAAGTCGCTGACGCGGTCGGAGATCGACGCAGTTCTGCGGCAGCGCGGGGTGACGCTGCTGTCGGCCGGACTGGACGAGGCTCCGATGGTGTACAAGGACATCGAGGCAGTCATGGCGGCACAGCAGACGCTGGTGCGGCCGATCGCGCGCTTCACACCGCGATTGGTGAAGATGGCCCCGGCGGGGGAAAAGGCGGAAGATTAGGGCGGGTTCCAATCCGCGATGGCGTCCCGGCCGAGCCGCGAGCGTGGGTGAACGGTTCTTATCTGCCGCTTGCGCACGACGGCTTCTTCAAGACCGAGCGAGCCGAAATCGCGGGAGTTTCGCAACGCGTCAGATCGCAACCGCAGCGGAGTCGGCGGGCTGGCGCGGCCCGGCCGCTGGCGCGGATTCGCACGGGTCGCCGTTTCACTCCAAGGGGACGGTTATGCACTCTGAACCGGTCACGCCGGGGACTCCGGCGTCGCTGGCTGAACGCGTCAGGCAAGCGGTCGAGACGATTCGGCAATTGGCGCGGTCGCACGGCGGCGACATCGAGCTCGTCCGCATCGACGAGCGGCGCTTCGTGCACGTTCGGCTGCGCGGGGCGTGCTCGGGTTGTCCATCCAGCCTGGCGACGCTTCAGCTTGGTTTGGAGCAGGAGCTGCGCGTGATGGCGCCTGAGATCGGCGGCGTGATCGCGGACGGCGCGTGATGTCGCTTCGGTCAGACGCGAAGCGAACATGGCGCTGAACGACCCGCGCTCCCGGACGCTCGCGGCTCAGTTCGAACGCGGCGCGGATGGGCAACCGCGACGATTCCGAGAGCGTCCCGCAGAAGTACGCCAGTCCGCCCGATTTGGATTCACCCGTTGCGAGACGCGCGGCCGAACTCCCTTTTTTGTGATTCTCGAATGCGCCACGATGGCTGAATCCGCCGCTGCGCCGCGAGCGTACTGACCGGTACGGCTGCCTGGTGGCCGGCGGCGGATCGTCCCGTCGCGATGCAACATCGACACAGCGACAAAGGAGCAGGAAGATGCGCGCATTCGCTTTCACTTTCGCCACAATCGCGCTCTGTGGCGCGACGTTCACGTCGGCCGCTCTCGCGGAGACGGTCTATGCCATTACGGAAGCGGGCAGTCTGATCACGTTTGATTCGGCCACGCCCGGGGCGATTTTGACCGGCGTTCCGGTCAGTGGACTGGCGTCGAATGAAGAGCTTCAGGGCATCGACTTCCGGCCGGCGACTGGCGAGCTGTTCGGCGTGGGCTCATTCAGCACGCTGTACCGGATCGATCCGGGCAGCGGCGCGGCGACGCCGGTAGCGGGCAGCTTCTCGCCTGGTTTGAACGGGGCGTGGTTCGGGTTCGACTTCAATCCGACCATCGACCGCATTCGCAACGTCAGCGACGCGAACCAGAATCTGGTTCTGAATCCGAACTCGGGCACATCGACCGGCGTCACAAACCTCTTCTACGGACCCGGCGATCTGAACGAGGGGCTCGATCCGACGATCGCGCACTCGGCCTACACGAACAACTTCAATGGCGCGACGACGTCGCAGCTCTATGGCATCGACGTGAGTCTGAACGTCCTGGTGACGCAGGCGAACAGCGCAGGCACGCTCGGCACCGTCGGCTCGCTGGGGTTCGATCCGGGAAGCTCCGGCGGATTCGACGTCTCGGGCCTGACCGGGACGGCGTTCGCGGCGCTGATGCCGGAGTCGAGCAGCACGTCCATGCTCTACACGATCAACCTTTCCAACGGGCAGGCGTCGCTGATCGGCGAGATCGCCGGCGGATTGACGGTGACGGCGATGACGCTGGCGCCGGTGCCGGAACCGACCGCGCTCGCTCTGCTGTCGCTGGGCGCGCTGGGCCTGCTGCGAACCAAGCGAAGCTAGTGTCGTGCCTCATTGATGACGCAACGTGTCCGGAACCGAGCCGCGACCGTCAGGGAGCGGGGAATGGCACTTGGCGGAGTATCGAGAAGCCCCCGCTCCCTCACGGTCGCGGCTCTGAACGTCGCAGTATTTCTGCGGCACTACACTAGACCAGTCTCACGATTGCCACGGCTTTTCCGCCGAGAGGCGCGCGTGAGCGAGCGGGGCGAACGGGGGGCCAGTCCTCGCCGCGAACCCCGCTCGCTCACGAAGACATTGCATGAAGATCGCTGCGGAGAGTTGGCCGGGCGATTCGCGTCCGGTGAAGCTGCCGCGCGCCAGCTCGATTCCGCGGCGCTCGATGTGCGGTGCGCCACTGGCGCGCTGCATCACGCAGGGCGGATTCAGAATGAACTCGCCGCTCGATGCGATAGCGCAGTGCCGGAGGGGCGTCGTTTCACCACCGTCTCGCATCGACGTCCGCGAAGCGCCCTTCACGTCGCGGCCGAGCGAATCAGCCCGACGACCAGCGTCACGCCGCCGTAGGTCAGCGCCGTCACCGGCAGGACGAACAGCGGCTTCAGCGCCGGCTTCCACGCGGTCAGACCGCAGCACAACGGCATAAGAATGCCGCCGAGGATGACGGCCCACGTCGAAGCTCCTGTCTCGAAGTCTGTCAGCCTGGCGCGGGCGATGCTTTGCGCAAAGAACAGATTGATGAACCCGAGTCCGAAGAACGAGATGTGTCCGAGCCGGATCAGCCGCCGCCGGTACGATTCATACCCGCCGAGCCACTCCGCGCGATGAAAGAACAGCCCCATCACGGCGCCGCTGGCGAACCCCGCGACGATCCAGAGCCAGCCGAAGATTTCGTTGCTCACGCCAGACGCTCCGGACGGCGGACCTCGGAAAGAGCCTGAGCGCAGCGGCGCGCTCCGCGAGAGTATACGCTCGCGCGTCGCGCCGCCGACGGTTGCTCGGAAGTGCCCTGCCGACGGCTCATCGCGCTGGAGGATTGCTGCGGCCTTCCGCTGGCGCGGCAGTCCTCTACCCCCCCGTCGCGCGCCCCGTGACGCCGCAACCATCCATGAGCGCCCGTCATGCCGCTCGCGCGTCGGCCGCGCGGTCCGCCGTTCACCGAATGGCGCATCCCGCCGGAACTCGCTAAAATCGCGGAGGAAGCGGCGTCCGCGACAGGCGCATCGAGGATTGTCTGGACGCTGGCCGCCTCGACGCCTGCACCGAACCCGCGTACGCCGGAACGGCGTCGCAGAGACCCGATTTCGCCCGGCCACGCGCCGGTGAGGAAGCTATGCCCCCACGCCGCAAGACCCGCCAGGTATCCGTCGGCCCGGTGAAGATGGGCGGCGACGCGCCGGTCGTACTTCAGACCATGACGGCCGGCTACACGCACGAAGTCGACAAGTGCATCGCAGAGGTGCAGAAGCTGGCCCGCGCCGGCGCCGACCTCGTCCGCGTCGCCGTGCCCGAAAAGGCCGACACCGACGCCCTGCCGCACATCCTCGCCGCCAGCCCCGTGCCGATCGTGGCCGACGTCCACTTTCACTTTCAGCGGGCGCTCGAGGCCATCGCGGCCGGCGTGCACAAAATTCGCCTGAACCCCGGCAATCTCCAGGACCGCCAGCAGGTGCTGCGCGTCATCGCCGCGTGCAAGGAGCGCCGCATCCCGATCCGCGTCGGCGTGAACGAAGGCGGCATCGTCGAGCGCAAGGACAAGGACGCGCGGGCGGAGGAAAAGGCCGAGCTCAGCCGCGACTACGCCGGCGGACTCATCCGCATCATGATCGAGAAGCTGGAAGAATACCTGCGGATCTTTGACGAGGCCGACTATCACGACATCGTCATCAGCGCCAAGAGCATCGACCCGCGCATCGTCATCGACGCCTACACGGCGATCAGCCAGCGCTTCGACTTTCCGCTGCATCTCGGCGTCACGCACGCCGGACCGCCCGAGACCGGCCGCATCCGCTCCATCACGGCGCTGGGCACGCTGCTGGCCAACGGCATCGGCGACACGATCCGCATCAGCTACGCGGCCGACCCGGTCTACGAAGTCGAGGACGGCAAGGAGTTGCTGTGCTGCCTGGGCCTTCGCAGCCGCACCGAGCCGGAGCTGATCGCCTGCCCGGCCTGCGGGCGGATCGAGGTGGACCTGTTCCAGCTCGTCACCGACGTTCGCCGAAAGCTGTCGGAAGAGAAGCTGCCGCCGCTGAAGCTGGCCGTCATGGGCTGCGTCGTGAACGGCCCGGGCGAATGCGAAGGCGCGGACGTGGCGATCTTCGCCGGCCGGGGCAAGGGCATTATTTATGTGCAGGGCGAGCAGAAGCAGACCGTGCCCGAGCCGCAGATGCTGGACGCGCTGCTGCTGGAGTGCCGCGAGCTGGCGCGGCGCGTGGCGCGCGGCGAGGCGAGGCTTCTGGGAGCGCACGTGGACATCGCCCCACCCGATCCGCTGGCGCGGAAGGACGGGAGCGTGCCGCTGAAGATTATATGACATCGAAGGATGCCCGACCTGAGGGAGGACGTAAGTGATCACCAGTGTGCGCTTCGATGGATACCGGTTACTGGATCGTTTCGAGGCTGATCTAGGCTCGCTGAACGTCGTCATCGGCGCAAACGCCTGCGGAAAGAGTTCGCTGCTGGACGCACTGTCGCTCATCGCACATTCGATGGATCTTCCGGTCGAAGACGCACTATCGTTACGCGGTGGAATGTGGTCGATCCCGAATTGTGGGCGAGACTGTGACGAAATCGGCTGGCAGATCACATTTCACAAGCCGACAAGCCACGCGCTGTGGTCGCGAATCCCGGTATCCGAGAACCAATCGTGCGTGTACGAAGCCCGAATTGGGCGGGATCGCACCGGACGGGTCGAGCACCGATATGAGTGCTTGCGATACGCCGAGCCGCGCCCCGGCAAGAGCACACCGTTCAAGATGCTTGAGTCCGATCGAGCACGCACGCGCGTGTTTGACCCCGCAACGGGCACGCTTACGCGCTTTGACGAGCCGAGGCCCAAGTCGACAAAGGACGCTGCCGAACTAGAAACCTTCGAGTCTCCGGCGCAAAAAGCGACCCTTGCATTAGCGAACATGCGATTCGAGAATCAGTTCCCAATACCGACTTGGGTTCGATCCTTCGTTGCGAACCAAGCCTACTACCCGGGCTTTGACATGAGCCGACGGTCAGCGGTCCGCGCGAACCCTGCTGAACTCCGGCCGGAAGTGCAGCTCTTCGCTGACGGTTCAAACCTCGGAACGGTCTTGCACGAGCTCTTCAATCGCCACGAGCACAGAGAGCTAGCGGACGAGCTTCGCGAATGGTTCACGACTGCCTACCCGCAAGCACAGCACATTTCCACCGAGCTGGCGTATGGCGGCGAGCCGCGAGTGTTGGTGCGAGTTCGCGAGGCGGGGCTCCAGCGGGGCACGGAAATCTGGGAACTGTCAGACGGTATGCTGCGCTTCCTGCTGCTGTGTGTCGCGCTCAGCAATCCCCTGGCGAGTTTCATTGCGATCGATGAGCCAGAGCTCGGCTTGCATCCGAGACTCCTGCCGATCCTAGCCGACGCGGTGAAGGCCGCGGCGGAGCGAACCCAGGTTCTGGTTGCGACGCACAGCCCGCAGTTCCTCGACTGCTTCGGACTCGATGATGTCGCGGTCCTGACGCGCGACCGAAATCAGGCGCGCTGGAGTCGACCGAGCAGTCGGGCAACGCTTCGGCAGATGCTCGAATCCCAGCTCGGTGGCACACTCGGCGACCTGCACGCCGCCGGGGAGCTGGAGGCGATGGCGTGAAGGTCTGGGTGTTTGTCGAGGGAGTCTCGGACAAGCTTGGACTCGAAGCACTGTGGGCGAGTTGGCAAGCGCAGCTCCGCGCGATGGGTTGGGGCATCGCAGTCATCCCCCTTGATAACAAAGCGAACTTCCTCAGGAAGATTGGTGCAAGAGCAGCAGAGAAGCTGGCTGCGAACGATCAAGACATCGTCGTCACCCTGCCCGACCTACATCCCACCGCGCCATTCGCTAACGGGGACTATCAGCATTCCGATGCCAATGCACTGAAGGCGCTTCAGATTCGTCTGGTCTCGCTTGCACTCCAGAACAATTACCGAAAGGTCGGGCGCGCGGCGGAGTCCTACATCGCGAGACTTTTCGCATCGGTCTTTCGGCACGACTTCGAGATGCTCTTGCTAGCCGCGGTGGACGCGCTGCGCAATCGCCTTGGTACCACGGAAAGGCTCGGCCGCTGGCGCACTCCGGTCGAAGATCAGAATCTGGACAACCCACCTAAGCGGATCGTCGAAGACCTCTTTCTCACAAAGTCCCGCCGGCGGCGCGCAGATCGGGACACGATCGACGCTCCAGCGATCCTACGCAACGTGAATGATCTCAGTGCGATCCTCCACACGCCTTCGGGGGCCCGGACTTGTCCGGAGTTCGTCGCCACGCTTCAATGGCTTGGCGAACGTACCGGCGTTCCGGTCTGCAACCTGAGTTGATCCGCGTCGCCCCGTTCGTCGTCGCCGACTTCACCGGCAACCGCGGCGGCGTGTACTTCGAGGCCGGCTTCGCCCGTGGGCTGAACATCCCGGTGATTCACACCTGCCGCAAGTCACGCTTCGACGCCGCTCACTTTGACATCCAGCAGATTAACACGATCGTGTGGGAACAGCCGGAAGAACTCGACGAAATGCTCCTACATCGAATCCGCGGCACGCTCGGCGAGGGCCGTTCGATGCTCGGGATTGAAGCGCGCCAGGCATGAACGGCGACGAGCGGCCAGTGCGGCCAGTGCGGCCGCGTCCTTGCGGCCGACGCATCCCCGAAAGTCGTCCCGCGGAGATCGGGACGATTCACGAACTCTCCCCGGCGTTGGTCCGCCGGGCAGTCGCATTTCGCTTTACGCGCACTCCTGCCCGAAGACGCTCAGCAATCGCGAAAGATCGGCCAGGTCCACGTCGCTGTCGCCGTCGAGATCGCCCTCCGTGTAGCTCATTCCCGAGCCGATGCCAAAATGCGACAGCAGGTTCGCCAGATCGACCATATCGACGCGGCCGTCCCCATTCTGGTCGCCCGTGCAGTCGTACTCGTAGGCGCCCATGTCCACGATCGGCGGCGCGCCGATGCCGGGGTCGAGCGTGAACGGATCGTCGACGAAGCGCGGCCTGGCGTCGAAGTCGATCGGGATCGGTTCGTTCGTGTCGCCGTCGCCGTCGAGGTCGAACGCGTCGGCGGGAACCAGCGAGTTGTCGCCGGCGTCGATGCACGGCGAGCCGGCCGCGAGGCGGAAGTCGTTGTTGCCGCGCGTGTTGATGTCGTCGTCCGGGCCGTCCGGGTCGCGCATCATCGGGTCGTCGCTGATGCTGGTCGTGTCCCAATCCAGCGCCGCGCCATCCGCGAGCCGGATGCGCGGCGGACCGCCGACTACGACGCTCGAGCGGACTTGCATCGCGGCGTCGCTCAATAGATCAACAACAAACACGTCCCCCGGGATCTCCGACAGCGCCCACAGCACGGAATTCTCGACATGGAGCGATCCGTGTTGAAGCGTGGTGAACGTGAGGTAGTTCGCCGTAACGACCGAGGAACCGGACACCGTGATCCGCGTCGACGGCCCCGCGTAGAATCCGTCGATCAGGTCATGCCCGTCGCCGCCTTCGCCGCTGATCAAGCATGAGACCAAACTCAGCTCAGTAGGGCGCTGACCGTCTTCTCCCCCGTCGATCCAGAACGCGACGCCGAAGACTCCGAAGTTCCGATGCAGCACGCAATGATAGAGCGCGACCTTCGCGCCGCCGCGCACCATCATGCCCGCGCCATATTCGGCGGAGTTGCGCAGAATCTCGCAGCGAACCAGATCGACCGCGATCCGCCCCCGGACAAGAACGCCGCCTCCCAGCCCGTGTGGATACACATACGCGTCCGACAGCGTGCTGTCTTCGACCCGAACGTACGTTGCGCGCGACGGACCGTCGAGGTTCAGAGCCGAACCCCGACCGCGATCGCCGCGCGTCCCGTCGATGGTGCACCGCGCGATGTACACGTTCGCACCGAACGACTCGATTCCGTGGCCGTAGAAGTCGCGGTCGTCGGAATTCTGCAGGCTGAGGTCGTGGATCGCAACCTGATCGTCGGACGTCCCGCTGATCGTCACCATCGCCGCGGCGACGCCGACCGGACCGATCACCACGTCGTTGCGATCTTCTCCCTGGAGCGCGATGGATTTGCCGTCGATTCGCACCAGTTGCGCGTAGAACCCCCGCAGGATCCGCACCGTATCCCCATCCGCCGCCGCATCCACGCCCTCCTGAATCTCATCGAACGGATGCTCGGCCGAGCCGTCCTCGAGCGGATCGCTGATCGACGCGTCGCCAGGCGCGGGATCGCCGGGCGCGTCGTCGTCCACGTGCCATGTCGTCTGCGCGCGCGCCGCGCAAGCCGCGAGCGCAACCGCCGGCCACGCCCATCGCATGCGGGGGACGCGTCTCGCAGGTCGCGCGCCTTGCCAGCTCCACATGCGGGAATTGTATTCCCGGCTGAGCGCACTACGAGAGAATTCTGGTCGATTCTGCGTCAACCAGGCCAGCCCGCGGGTAGCTGTAGCGATGAAATCAGAGCCGCGACCGGAAGGGAGCGGGGTCCGCGAGAACCGCTCGCCGATGCGCACAGCTCGGGAGCATTCGGCCAATCGACGCCAGTACCGGCCTGCCAGCGCCTCGCAGCGTCCCACTGGCGGTGTCCTCGCACACTCACCCCCGCAAGAAGCGGGCGGAGCGCCGGCCGGCGCGCTGCTCACGACGCGCAGCGCGTGCGGACCGACATCGTGCCGCTCCGGGTGTGCATTGAAGCCAGCCGACGCGAAGAGTGGCCGTGGCGAATGCGCGGGAAACGTGACGTCCACAATGCGGCGCTCGATTGCGCGCCGCTGAAGCGCTCGGGGCGCTGAAGCCCGACGAATCGCCGCTACTCACGCGCCGCCGGCAAGACTCGTCCCGAACGCGCGGATTAAGCTTACGGCGATTGGTTTCAACGTCGACCGATTCGCTGGCGGTATCAAAGCCCCGGCCGATGCGCGGGGCCGCGTCGAGACGCACAGCGCTTCGGTTTGCTTTCGGTCCGCGACGACCGTCACGCGCCGGCTCAGCGATACAGGTAAGCCGTCGGGTCGGCCTCGGTGATCGACACGAGACCTTCGCCGCCGTCCTCCGCTTCGCTCATTTCCACCGAGAACGTCGGCTCCTCCTCGCGCGCGTCGGCGATCGCCATCGACGTGCCGCTGTTCCCGCCTGCGCCAAACGCCCCGCCACCGCCGCCGCCGCTGTGATAGAGCGTATCGGCCGGCAGGCCGTGCGCAGTGCCGCTCGCGCCGCCCGCGCCGCCATCCACGAGAAGATCGCCATCGACCGTCACCGTGGGTGCGAACAGGCGGATGATCCCGCCGCCGCCGCCGCCGCACGCCGCCGCGGGCGACTGCGTGCCGCCCGTCTCGAAATCTCCCAGGCTCGCCGCAGCGCCGTTGCCGCCGGACGTCGAAATGACCGCGCCGGCCTCGATCGTGATCGATCCGCGAGACGCGAGGACAATCACGCCACCGCCACCGCCGCCGCCCAGGTCTTCGCCGCCGTTGGCGCGAATCTCGCCATCGATCACCACGCCCTCACGGGCAAGAACCAGCAGCGTCCCGCCGCCCTTGCCGCCCTGGCCCTGCGGTGGCTGCCGAGCGCCGCCGCCGCCGCCCAGCAAACCCGGCCGCAGCAGCCAGCGAATGGAATCCTCGGACAACGTCATCTCCGCGCCGCCGCTGCCTTGCTCGGCCGGGACCTGGCCCGTCAGGCCTGCCGCACCCACCTTCGGTGATGAGCCGGCGATCCCCGCTTGCGCGGTGGTGTCGTTTCGGGAGCCGCGCGCCGCTTCCTCCACGACGATCAGCCCGCGATTCGTCAGCGTTCCGCGACAGTAGATCGTCGCGCCCGTCGGGACGGTCAGCGTCGCGCCCGCCTCGATAGTCAGGTTCTGGAACTGGAAGCTCACGATGTCGTTCGCCGCGGCGAAATCGGCCAGCGTCGTGTTCGCCGTGACTGTGTGCGACCCGTCCGATCCGTCGCCATAGACGCTGTCCACGCCGCTCGCGCCGGCCGCGCCATCGACGCCGTCTTCGCCGTCCGCGCCATCGACGCCATCCAACCCGTTCGCGCCGTTCGCGCCGTCGACGCCATTCTCGCCGGCCGCTCCATTCTCACCATCTGTGCCATCTACGCCGTCGCGACCGTCCACGCCGTCACGCCCCGGCACGGGCGCGGCGCCGAGCCCGGCGCCATCCAGTACCTCATTCACGAGGTCGGTGACCTGCTGCGTAATGTCGTCGGCACCGGTCGTCCCGGGCGGACACCCGCCTGCCGACAGGGCCAGCAAGACGGCGACGGTGCCGCCGACGGCCCACATCCGTCGCTCGGATCGGATCGCGGGGCGGTTTCGAACGATGCGTGCAGAGGCTGCCATACGGTTCAACGCTGAACCTCCGATGAGTCGCCTTCGTCCGCGCGAGACACGTTATGGAACTGAGCGCCGCGCCGGCGGCGTCCGAAAGACCTGTACAAGTTCTTTCGATCGTAGGAGAAACATGGCGCAACCGCAATCCGATTTTGGATTTGCGCGCCCGACTGGAATTTTTAAATCGAGTTATGGGACCACAGTCGTCCACGAGCTACCGCGGACGCACCAGGAAGACTCGAATCTCCGTCGCACGAGCATGAGGACGGGACGGCTCGACGTGCACGAGCTCCGCCCGATTCGCAAAGCGCGCGGCGAACGCCTCGAAGAACCGCGGATTCCGATCCTGCGACGTCATGTGCGCGACATCCACCAGGAACCACCGCGGCGTCTGTGCCGCCGACAGGAACCTCGCCAGCGCTTCCACGTCGCCGCCCCACCACGGCCATTCGACGAACCCCCGCTCTGCGAGCAAGGCCACGCGATGCATGCGCGAATCGCCGACCACGATCGCAGACGCGGGCGTCTGAGCACGGATCCAGCGCGCCGTCGCCGCCACGTGCTCCTCGCCCGCATTGATAGGACGCAGCAGCCACGGGAACGCACACAGAGCGCAGGCCGCGACCTGCCCGACGACCAGCCGACGACGCAGCGCCCCATCCGCGACGCGCTGCGCGATCCAGTCGATCGCGGCCGCCGCGGTGGGCATGGACAAGACCGCGAGAATCAACGCGTGCCGACGATCCACGTAGCCGAAGCTGGCCTCCAGCGCGTGCAGCAGAGTCAAGTGGACGCCGATCGCCAGAAGCAGCACTCGGCCCGCGATCAGACCCGGGCGTGCAACGAAGATTCCGACGACCGCGGGAACCAGGAACACCACACGTCCGGCGCGCAGCCACTGATACAGAACCTCAACCGGAACCCACACCGGACTCGCGGCCGCGAGAATCAATGGCCCGCAGCCGCCGCTGCGTCCCGACGCCAACTGAAACAACTCGAAGATGGACTTTTTCTGGATCAGACTGCCAGTCACGAACTGATACGGTCCCGCGACCGCGAAGAACGCCGCCAGCGCCACGCAGCCCGCCACGAATCGCTCGCGAAACTTGCCGCGCCAGTGCGCCAGCGCGAGCACCGCCGTCACGACGACCGCCGCGCCGCCCTCCGGCCGTGTCAGAAACGCCAGCCCGGACGCCGCTCCGGCGAAAGAAATCCGCGCCCAGCAGCGGCGCTGCACGGCCGACAACCCGAGCGCGAGCGCGGACAGGTACAGCGCCAGATGCGGAAGATCGCTGAGCACATCCGTTCCGAAGCGGGCCGCGTCCGGAAGCAGCGCCGTCAGGACCGCGGCGATGCCGGCGACGCGCGCGTCGTAGCACGCCCGCGCCAGCGCATAGGACGCCAGAACGGCGCCAAGCAGGCCGATCACGGCGATCGCCCGTCCGGCGACGATCCAGCCGTCCGCGCCGCCGGCGCCCAGCGCCCGCGTCAGTGGATGCGCGAATGCAATCATCGTCGAGTAGAGCGGATGCTGATCGAACGTCCGCATCGCGTTGAGCGGCGATTCGCCCAGCTCCCGCGCGTACTGAATGAACACCGCGCTGTCGGGCGAGATCATGACCGCGCGGCCCGCGTGATAGGCGCACAACCCGGCGGCCAGCACCATGGCGATGGCGAGCGATGCGAAACCTGAGGCTGGCGTGGGCGCTTGCGTGCGACGACGCTCCTCTCCCGCTTCAGCCTGGCCGGGGAATGTCTTGTGCATGCGCCGCGCCGGTGTTCACTCGCCGCGCAGCGCGCGCTCGTACCCGCTCAGGGTGGCCCGCGCTGCCGCCGGCCAGTTGTACTCGCTGCGCACGCGTTGCGACAGCCGCGACGACGGCGGCGCGCGGAGGGCGCTCTCGACGGCGGCGCGAATCGAGGCCGGATCGTCCGGCGAGGCATAGTGCGCGTCGTCACCGAAGTACTCGCGCGTGCAGCCGCCCGGAGTGACGACCAGGCGGCACCCGCACAGCGCCGCTTCCAGGCTCGCCAGCCCGGGCGTCTCGTACCAGCTCACGCACGCGTGCACGCGCGCCGCGGCGTAGAACGCCGCCAGACGATCTAGCGGTTGCCAGTCCAGCATCGACACCCGCGCGCCCGCCGCCCGGCGACAGCGCTTCGCGTAGTCGCCGTAGAATCGCCCCGCGCGACCGACCAGCGTCAGGGGTTCCTCCATCCCGCGCATCGCTTCGATGAGAGCCAGTTGGTTCTTGCGCGGCTCGATTCGCCCGACGCACAGAACGCCGTGCCGCGATTGTTCCGGCGGCTGCGCTGCGCCCGCGAACACAGCATCGACCGCGTTCGGCACGATCACGGCCGGCCGCGCGATGCCAAACCGCCGGATGAGCACGTCGCGTTCGGCTGCGCTGTTCGGAAGGATCACGCGCGCCGTCTCCAGGATGAATCTCACAGCGGCGAAGAAGTTCGCGATCAGCGGATCCCAGCCTCGCAGCGATCGCGTGTTCAGCGCGCGCAGGGCGAACTGCTGAACACCGCGAAGCGTCTGGTATCGATGACCGCCCAGCGCGCGCGCGAGCATCCCCTGCACGCCGACGCGCCCGCCCCGATCGAACTCGTCCGCGGGCCAGTGAATCGTGCTGAGCACCGCCGGAAGCCCGATCGCGCGGATGCGGCGACAGACCGGCAGGTTCTCCCACGTCCGATCGACGTGAAACAGATGCGCCAGATCGAATTCGCGCGACAACGCTGCGGCGTCGCTCGCGAACTCGACCCGCACGCCCAGACCGCCGAGCGCCGCGGCCGTCCGTCGAATCTGCGTCGTGTCCCCGCCGGGGTGACGGTCGAGATCGTCGCGGACAACCCACAACACTCGCATTGATCCGTGGCCCCGCACGCGTTCGGCGCGCCGCGCTCGCGGCGAGTCGCGCGCTACGCGTCCGCTTCGAATTCCGGCGTGGTCATCCGCCCGCCGAGCAACACCTCGCAGATGCGCCGCGACGCCAGCCCGTCGCCGTACACGCGCCGCGGACGACACATCGCCGCGTACGCGGCAGGATCGCGCAGCAGGCGCGACGCCTCCTCGACGATGCGCCGGCGATCGGACCCCACCAGCCGCGCGACGCCGGCCGCCACGCCCTCCGGCCGTTCGGTCTTCTCGCGCATCACAAGCGTGGGCCGGCCGAGCGACGGCGCCTCTTCCTGCACGCCGCCGGAATCGGTCAGCACGAGATGCGCCCGGTCCAGCGCCGCGACGAACTCCAGGTAGTCCATGGGCGGCGCCAGCCGAACCCGCGCGACACCTCCGAGAATCTCGTGCACCGGCGCCTGCACATTCGGATTCAGATGGACCGGATAGAGCAGCAGCACGTCTTCGAACGAATCGGCCAGGTCGCGCAGCGCCAGGCACAACTCTCGAAACGGCTCGCCGAAGCTCTCGCGGCGATGCGCCGTCACCAGCACCAGCCGCCGACCGCCGAGCTCGTCGTCCAGCGCAAAACGCATCCCCTCCGTCTTCCGCCGCGCCGCCAGCAGCGCCTCGACCACCGTGTTCCCGGTCAGGAACACATGCTGCGCCGCGACGCCCTCACGCAGGAGATTCTCTCGTGCCGCCCGCGTTGGCGCGAAATGCGCGTCCGCGACCAGGCTCGTCACCCGGCGATTCACCTCTTCCGGAAACGGCGCGCGGCGATCGCCCGTTCGCAGGCCGGCCTCGACGTGCGCGACGCGCACGTCGCACAGAAAACCCGTCATGGCGGCCGCTGAGACCGTGGATGTGTCGCCCTGCACCACGATCGCGTCCGGGCGAAGCTCCTCTACCAGCGGGCGCAGCGCCAGCATCAGCCGCCCCATGAGGTCAGCCGGGTGCTGACCGGGGCGCATCACGTCCAGGTTATGGTCGATGGGAAGATCGAGAGCCCGCAGCGCGCCGTCCAGCAGCGCGCGGTGCTGGCCGGTCGAGCAGACCGACACGCGCGGAGCGGTCGGGTCGGCCCGCAGCGCATGCACCACGGGCGCCAGCTTGATCGCCTCGGGACGCGTGCCGAGAACCACCAGAAAGTGCGACACGAGCGGCACTGTAGAGGCGCTTGGCGCGACACGCTACCCGGGCAGCCCGCGCACAAACCGCCGCAACTCCGCCGCGCGCTCCGCCCACGAATTGGCCCGCGCGAACGCGCGCCGCTCTTCCGCCCGATCCGCGCCTTCCGCGATCGAACGCCGCAGGCTCTCGGCCGCCTGCCCGGCGTCCTCCACGACGGCAACCAGGTCGCCAAAGCTCTCCACGTCCGCGACAACGGTCGAGACGACCGGCTTTCCGATCGCGAGGTATTCGTACATCTTGACCGGATTCGCCGCGCGCGAAACGTCGCTTCGATCGAACGGAACCCAGCACGCGTCGAACGCGGCGATGTACGCCGGAACCTGCTCGTACGGCCGCCAGCCGGTCAGGATGGCGTTCGAATGCCGGGCGATACGCTCGACCTCGCCGCGACCGTCGTGCGGGCCGACGAACACGAAATCGCATTCCGGCAACGCCCGCACGACGCGGTCGATCAGCTCCCAGTCGATCCACTCATAGAGCGCGCCGACGAACCCGACGATCGGCCGCCCGCCAGGCGGCGGAACGTCCGGCGGGCGCGTCGCTTGCCGGGACAGCGCTTCGAAGCGGGCCGCGTCGACGCCGTTGCGAATGAGAGCGATCGGCAGGTCGGCTCGGATCGATCGCAGATGCGTCGAGAGCGCGCTGGCGGTCGAAACCGCGCCGCTGCACCGCGCGATCAGCTCGCGCTCCCACGAGCGGAACAGACCGCTCAGGCCGGCGCGCGGCACGTGCACGCCGACTTCATCGATACAGTCGTATACGACGCGCCGCAGCGGCAGATGCTCGAGCCACGGAGTCCAGGCCGGCGTGACCACAACCGCATCCGCCGCCCGACCATCCAGCCGGCGCTCGAGCTGACGTCGCAGTTCGCTCGCCGCCACCCGAACGGCCGCGGCGAGCCCGCGGCGCCCGATCGCCGACCACCATCGCGCCGGAACAAGCTGCCACGGACGGACGACGAACGGCTGGCACGGGCGGGCTGTCAGCCGTTGCAGGCTGGTGCGCATCGACGGCGACTGAACGAAGAGCGTCTGCCCGCCGGAATCGAGCAGCGCCTCGGTCAGCATCCGCGTCCGCCCGACCAGCGCGAAGTCCCATGTGACCGCGGCCAGCGACAGGAGCACGGCGTCCAACGCGTCGCGACCGTCGCCCGGCGACGCCGCGCGCGGCGGTTCACCGGGGAGCATGGACGGGCGCCTCGAGCGAAGCTTCGACCCGGCGGGAATACGGGCTGGTCGCCAGCACTCCCGGCGGTGTCTGCGAATCGCACGCTTCGTGCGTCAGCTCGTGCACGGCGATGCGCCCAGCGCGCCCCCACGACCACGACTCGCAATTCCGCAGCGCGACGACGCGGATGGCCAGCTCCGAACGCTCCGAAGCCGCACGCCAGACGATGCGAACGTCATTCATGTTCGGCCAGAACGCCACGTCCTCTTCCAGCAGCACCCGACCGTCGAGCCGAATCTGATAGACCAGCCGGCCGCGATTGCGCGCACGGCAATACGGCGAACGCACGCGCAGCAGCACCGTCCGGCAGCCGCCCGGAGCATGCTCGAGCGACACGCGAAGCTCGGCGAAGTCGCCCTTGCGCGGATCGGAACTCTCCATGGCGAACGTGTGCACGCCGTCGCGAACCCGGTGCGAGACGGGCACGTCGCGCGCCCCATCGAGCATGGATCCGCCGACAACCGTGGCGCGAATTCCATTCAGCCCGCGCTGGGCGACCGGCGTCACATCGTGGGCCGCGTCGGGCGGCGACCAACCGCCAGGCGCGAGCGACGCCAGTTCGTCGTCGGCCGCCGGCGGCGCCTCGGTCAGCCGATCCGCGAGGCGTTCAAGCGCGACGCGCGACGCTCGCTCGGCCGCGTGGACACGACGACGCGCGTCGTGATCCAGCGCTCCCGCTTGTGCCACGAGCCGGTCGATCGCCTCGCCGATTCGCTCGACGCTTGCGTGCAGCGGCAGCGACCAGTCCGCGCGGCCCAGCTCGGCGAAGTGCGCGTGCACCTTCGGGTCGTACGCCAGCCCCAGCGCCGGCAAGCCAAGCCGGTGAAGCAGCAGACTGGCGTGCAACCGCATCGCGATGCCGCCGCAGCAGCTTCGCAACGCGCCCAGCATCGCGCCCGGGTCCGCGGACGCCGACATCACGACGTGCGGCGGCGCGCCCTCCATCTCGTCGAACAGCGCGCGCAGCTCGGCCGCGTCCTGGCGTGGTCCATCCTGCATCGGGATGCCGATCAGCGACAATCCGTGCCGCCGCGCCGCGCTCGCCAAGGCCTGCGCGAGCCGCGTCCGAAGTGCCGAGGCGTCCGGACCCGCCCACGGCCGCACGTTGATCGCCAGCAGAGCGCGCTGCTCCGCCAGTCGCCGTACGTCAGCCGGCGGATCGCCAACCGGCAGATCGAGCGCGAACACGGCATCCGGCGCGACCTCGACCGGAGCGCTCCAGCGCTCAATCCCTCGCAGCACATCGGCCGACGCCTCGTCGCGAACGCTCACGGACGCAGCGTGGTCGCACACCCAGCGCACGACCGCCGCTCCCTCCCGGTCCGTGAGCGGTCCGACCCCCATCCCGAACACGTGCAGCGGTCGGTCCATCAGAGCGCCCAGCAGCGGGATCTTGGCATAGCCCGCGATCGACCGCGCCCCGTCACGGAACAGCCCCGCCGCCCCGCCCGACTCCTGAAACGCGTAGTCGTTCCACAAGCCCCCGCCGCCCAGCACGACCGCGCTCGCGCCGCGCAGCACCTCTTGTGCCGCCGCCGCGTCGGACCGATCAAACGCCGGCAATCCATGTATCTCCCGCGTCGCGGCCGCATCGCGCGCCGCGATCACGAATTCGATCGAGGGATTGCGGCGGCGCACGCCTTCCACGATCGACCGCAGGATGAGCTCGTCGCCGAGATTCCGCGCGCCGTAGTACCCGACCAGAACCACGCGTCGGCGCGTCCGGAGTTCGGTCTGCGCACCGGCGACATGCGGCTTCGCCTGCGGCGGGCGCGACGGCGTGAGCGGCTCGAATTGCATGTAGAGCCTCGCCCGCTCCCGCGCGTTGAGCCGCGTCCACGCCTCCGGCTCGGCCATGAGCCACTCGATCATCGCCGCCCGCGATGCGGCGCTGTAGCTGCGGCGATAACGCTCGTACGTCGCGTCCGCGACGCTTTGCAGGCGCTGCGAGTCGGCCAGCAGCGCGCGCATCGGCTCAATGAGCTGCTCGAGCGTCGGTGCGACCAGCGCCTCGGGCAGCGCCGCGGCGGTCTCGATTCCGCCGACCGCGGCCACCGGCAGCCCGCAAGCGGCGTATTGGGTGATGCGCGCCGGCAGCGCAAACGTTCCGAGCGAGGCCAGTTCCGGAAAGTCGTAGTCGCTGCCCGCGTAGTCGCGGAAGTTCTGCGGCAGGCTGATCCCGCACCGCGCCTGCCCGAGCGCCTCGGAAATCTCGGTCGTCCGCTCCAGGTACCCGCCGCAGAGTCCGCCCGGATCGCTGGGAACGCGGCCGAAGATCCGAACCCTGAAAGGCAGCGACGCCAGCAGCGCGTATCGCCCTGACCGGACGGGCCCGTGGCAGTTTCCGAGGAAAACCAGGTCGAACGGCGCGTGTGCCGGGTCGTAGGAGCGCGGAAAGGCTCGCGCGTCCGTCCAGAACGGAAAGTTCACGCCGCTGCGGCCGTGACGCTGCTCATAGAAGCGGAGCACTTCCTCTCCGCCGCAGTGCAGCGCGACGTCGTACGCCGGCGCCGCGTCGCGATAGCACAGTGCGTAGAGAACGGGGTCGTCCGGCAGCCAGACGAACGAGCGCACGCCGCCGTCGCGGAGACGCTCCAGCCGATCGGGCAGCAGCGATGACGCGCGGAAATTCAGCAGCAGGTCAGGCCGGAGGCGCAGCGCGTCGCCCAGGGCGGAGTCGATTCGATCGATCTCTTCCCGCTTCTGCGGGAAGCGATGCCCGCGCCACACCGGGCCAGTCCACCACACTTCGTGTCCGCGCGCGCGCAGCGCGCGCAGCAGACTTTCGCAGACGTGGCGTTCCAGAATGGCGTCGAACAGGACGATGCGCACGGCGAAGCCCCCGCATGCCCGAGCGCCGAAGCCGCGTCAGACCGCGACGAGGCTCGCGTAGTCCTGAACCTGGGCGACGTGCCGCGCGCCTTGCAGGAACTCCTCGTCCGTGATCCGCCAGGTGTGCCCGTCCGGGCTCTTGCTCCGGTTGGCGACGAAGTTGAACCGATCCGCCGCGTAGATGCGGACGCCCATGTCGGCGGCCGATCGCAGGAAGCACGTGTCCACGCCGCGCTCGACGGATTCCTCGAACCGCAGGTCGTTCAACAGCGATCGACGCACGACCAGCGTCGCGCCAGCGACCAGCGTCGCGTAGCGATGCTCGCAGTCGGGGAACCGCACCACGAGGTTGCCGGTGCTCTCGAGATAGGCGTGGTACGTGTGCTTGCCGACGATGTCGGTGCCGCAGTAGAGAAAGGCGTTCAGCATGTCGGTCAGGTAGAACGGCCCGTAGTAGTCGTCGTCGTCGAACTTGGCCACGAACTCCGTCTGGCACTGGTCCACCGCGTGGTTCAGGCACGCGCCGAGCGTATGGCCTTCCGGGCGAGCCAGCAGCCGTGCGCCGGGCACCTGCTCGAGACGATCACGCACCTTTGCGACATCGAACGAGTCGCTGTTCAGCACGACCACCAGCTCCTTGTCGGCGTACTGTTGCCGCTGGTAGTTCGCGATCACGCTCTCGAGGTTCTGCGGGCGGTTCGTCACCGTCACGACGCTGACGCGGCGCTTCTCAGCGGGAAAATCGAGTCCGACCGCGTTTAGCACCGTCTGAAGCCGCCGTTCGTACGTGTGCTCGCACAAGACGCGCCGCTGACCGTTCAAGATCATGCGCTCGCGCAGCGCCGCGTCGCCCAGAAGTCGATCCAGCCACTCCGCGGCTTCCTGTTCGCTCTCGACGATCGCAACCGCGTCGCGCCCCAGCATCAGCTCCATCGCGCGGCTCGGCGTGCTCACGACCGCCGTCCCGCACGCCAGCAGCTCCAGCACGCGGCGCGAAAACATGGTCGGCGACTCGCGCACCGAGTTCACGTTCAGAAAGACGTGGTACGCCTTGTACGCGGCCAGCATCTCCACGTACGACAGCCCGCCGCGGACCATCGACTGATACGCCTCGGGGAACGAGTAGAGCCGCGTGCCGGCGGAATAGCCCGCTTGCCGGTCGAAGATCGTCAGCCCGCGCGTCGCCGCCGCCGCAAGCAGCAGGTCCAGCTCGCGTCGCCGCTCGGGATACTTTTCCTGGTAGTAGGTCCCGGCGAAACAGAGATTGCCGATTCGCGGGCGCGTGCTGTCGATCGGGTTATGGATCGCCGGCTGCGCCGCGAACGGCAGCGCGTGCACCCGGTCGTGTCCGACGCGCTCGCGATAGCGCGGCACGCAATCCGCGTCGGTCGTGAAGATGTGGTCGAACAGCGACGCGGCTCCGACGAAGCGATCGAAGTTCGGCGGGTCTTCCTTGTTCCAGAAGACGGTCGGGATGCGGCGCGACTTGCAGTACGCCACCAAGTCCTTCAGCGCCGGGTTGTCCGGATACTGAAGTTTCCACTCCCCGTCATTGCCCTTCCAGCACGACTCCACGAAGAGCATGTGCGGCGGGTCCGAGTCGATCACCTGCCGGAAGTCCTTCTTGCCGACTGGGATCAGGTGGCACTCGTCGCGGAAACACTCTTCCGTGAACTCGTCCATGATCGACGCCACCGCCAGCGACAGCCGCGGAGGCTGCATCGGACGCGGCGGCGGCTTGAAGCTGATCGGCGTCGCCGCGACCCCGTTCGTCGAAGCCGCCGCGACAGTCGGCGCGTCCGGAACGGCCGGCGTCGGCGTCTCCGCCGCGATCGGAGCGCGCGGCGGAGCCGCGGCCGGCATCAGCGCGGCCCGCTCGGATGCGTCGAAATGCTCCCGCTCCTTCGCGCGCCGCCGGCCCTCTCGCAGCAGCCGCACGGCCCGCGCCGGCAGGCTGAACAGCTCGGCCGGATGGTAATACGCGCGCACCAGCGCGTCGCCCAGGCGATAGCGCACTTCGCCGTCGCGCCGGGCAAGCTCCGTCCGGAACCAGTCCAATTGGTCTTTCTGCCGGCGCAACCGGCTTTGCAGCAGGTTCTGCATCACGCGCGAATCGTGATGGAGCGAGTCGCGCTCGCGAAGCTGGGCGCGAAGCTTCGCCAGCTCGGCCTCCACCTCGCGCTGCCGGGTCTCGTTCCGCGCAGTCAGCGTGCGGACACGCTCGTTGCGGCGATGCAACTCGGCCGAGATGCGCTGAATCTGCGTCTTCTGGCGCGCGCACTCCTCACGAACGAGCTGGAGCTCGCCTTGCGCCGCCGCCAGTTCCTCCCCAAGCCGGTTCACCTCGCGCGACCGCTCTTGCGCGACGTCCGCGGCATGCGCCGCCAGGTCGCGCGCCGCCCTCGCCAGCAGTCGTATGCCCGCGGACGCGGCCTTTGCATCGACGGGCGCCGGCCCGGCCAGGAATTCCTGAATCGGGCGGACCGCCGGCAGACGCTCGGGAGCGCTGGCGAGCGCCTCCCGCGCGGTCTGAACCGCGGCCAGCACCGCCTCGCACATGCGATTCGTCGCGGCGGCGGCATCCCCCGTCAGCTTTTTCTCGCGCTCGCCCGCGGCCGTTTCGCGGGCCAGGTAGCGCCGTTCGGCGACTGCAAAGACCTCCTCGGACAGCCGCAACAGGCGGTCCGGATCGAGCACGCCGTCCTCGGCGCGGACGTCGTCGCTCGAGCGCACGCCGACCATGCAGATGTAGCGCGTCCGAATCTCCAGCCGGATCGGCCGCAGCAGCGGGCGAACCATGTCCAGGAAATTCCCGAGATAGAACGTCTGGAGGTGGTCCGGATGCGGCATCACGCCGAACGGAGTGGTGAGCACGATCCGCCCGTTCGGACGCAGCACGCGCAGCGCCTCGGCGATCACGCGCTCCGGGCGGGCGAGATGCTCGATCACCTCGCCCAGCAGGACGCTGTCGAACGACGCGTCTTCGAAGGGCAGGCGCCCGGCCTCGATCAGTTCAAACCGCACCCGGCGGCGGACCGCTTCGGATTCCTTGAGCAGTTCATTGCGGGCGAATTCGATCGCGCCCGGGTCGATATCGACGCCGACCACCTGATGTCCGTCCCGCGCCAGCAGCAGGCTCGCAATCCCCTGGGAACAGCCCAGGTCGAGCACATGCTCGCCCGAGACGTTGGCGCACATCCAGTGGACCCGGTCGCGGCACGCGTCCTGCGAGGGTTTTGAGAGGATTTCGCCATAGTACAACTGGTTCACACGGTCGTTGGCCACGTTGAATTCGCCCTCAAGCCCCCGTCTAGTCGTCGCTGCCGCCGGCCTTGCCCGCATAGGCCGAGACCACCGCTTCGGGCGTTCCGTCCAGACGGATTCGCCCCTTGTCGAGCCACAGGGCCCGCGTGCAGCGCTCCTGGATCAGCTTCATGCTATGACTGGCGATGATAACTGTCTTGTTCGCCGCCCGGAAGCGATCCAGGATCGACCCGGATTTCTCGCGGAAACTCGCGTCGCCGACGCTCAGCACCTCGTCCAGCAGCAGCACGTCCGGATCAATGTGGATCGCGATCGAGAATCCCAGCCGACCACGCATGCCGGCCGAATAGGTGCGGACCGGCGCGTCGATGAACTCCTCCAGCTCGCTGAACGCGACGATCTCTCCCATGCGCTGCTCAATCTCGCGCCGGCTCATCCCGAGAATCGACCCATTGATAAAGACATTCTCGCGGCCGCTGAGGTTCGGACGGAAGCCGACGCCGAAGCTCATCAGGCAGCCGACCCGCCCGCGTACATCCACGTGCCCGGTGTCGGGTCCGAGAATTCCGGCCAGCGTTTTCAGCAACGTGGTTTTTCCCGAGCCGTTGCGGCCCACCAGCCCGACCACTTCGCCCGGAAGAACCTCGACGTCGATGTCGCGCAGCGCCCAGAACTGCTTGTCTTTCGTCCCGTTGCCGCCGCGACGCGGGCGCAGCCGGTCGAGCGTATCCACGAACAGCTCGCGCAGCGTCACCTCGGTGCGGTGATAGCGGATCAGGAACGCGACCGACACGCCGACGGCGCGAATGGCGGGCGCGAGGGCGGCGGCCGGAGGATGCGGATGCGAGTCAGACATACTTCGCGAATTTGCCCTCGCCGCTCGAATAGATGCAGAAGCCCGCCACGCACGCGGCGATCGCCACGACGCCGGAATACGCGAGCAGGTCCCACTGTGGAAAGCGGCCCCACAGCAGCGCATCGCGCGAGCATTCCATGAAGCCCGCCAGCGGATTCAGCATGTAGATCGTCCGCAGCGCGCCGCCCGCGAACATGGCCTTGAACTCGCCCGCGTCGCGTACGAAGTAGAACACCGGCGAGCAGTAGAACAGCAGCCGCATCGCCACCTGCACCACGTTGCTCGTGTCGGCATAGAACGCGCCCACGTACGCGGTCACGAACCCCACGCCGAGCGCGAACGCGAACATCAGCCCCGCCACCAGCGGCAGTGCCAGAACCGACGCCGTCGGCGTCTGACCCGACAGCAGCAGAAACGCGGCCAGCACCACGAGCCCCCACACGTAGTCGTACGCCCGCGCCAGCGCCACCGCGATCGGAAACACGGCCTTGGGAAAGCTGATTTCGTGAATCAGACCGCGGTTCGCCCGCACACAGCTCGCGCACTCCGAGATGACGCTCGACACGAAACGATACGTGATCAGCCCGCTCAGGATGTACAGCATGAACGCCGACGACCGCCCGCCGCCCTGACCCACCAGCCCGAACAGCACTCCGAACACGAAAAAATAGACCAGCATGAACAGCAGCGGATCGAGCAGGTTCCACAGATGCCCGAGCACCTTGTGACGATGCGCCGACGAAAGACTCGCCGACGTGAGCATCAGGATCGTCTCGCGCCGCCCCCACACGGCGCCGACCCGCGAAAGCAGGCTTGGCGCGTGCGCCCGGGGCGAATCGGCGGCTGGTGCGAGGCCCATCGGTAGGTTCCCTGCCGGGAAACGCGCTCACCGAGCGCTGCCCGGCGGCGACGCGAAATCGTCCGCCACCCGGCGACGCTCACGTCGCAATCGGCTGGACAAGCCAGCATGCAAAAGCATAATGGCGGGCAAGTCAAGACCGCCCGACCGTTGCCCGGCACGAGCCCCGACCGGAGTCGCTCCTTGGGAACCGCGCAAGACCCGGATCGCCCGCATTCCGCGGACGCCGTCGCCCTCCACACCCAGCTCGTCGAGGCCCAGTGGAATCGGCTTCGCGCGCTCGAGCGCATGAACGAAACCGCCGCCGGCGAAGTCCTGCGCGCCGCGGATGGCCTCAACCCCGCCATCCAGGAACCGCCGCTCGCGCCGCTGCGCCCCTGGACGGGGCTGTCGCCCGAGCACTTCGCCGCCTACCAGAAGCCCGACGACCAGGCCCGCATTCGCCGCCTGGTGCACTACGTTCGACCCACCGACCGCCTGCTCGACGCCGGCTGCGGCTTCGGCTACGTACCCGGAATCCTGCTGCGCGACGTCCGACCCGCCGACTACCTGGGAATCGACAAAGGCCCCCACCGCATCGAAGCGGCCGGCAACATGGTGAAAGAAAACGGCCTGTCCGACCGCCCTCATCGCTTCGAAGTGCGCGACATCCTCGAAGTGAACCCCACCCTGCTCGCTGAGTTCCGCCCGACGCTCGTCATCACCTGCGAAGTCTTCGAACACCTCAAAGACCCGCCCGCGGCCCTCGCGGCGCTCAGCACCGGCCTCGATCCCGACGCCGCGCTGCTCTTCACCGTCCCGCTCGCAGGCCGGCTCGAACACGTCCGCGGACATGTCTCCTTCTTCGACGTGGATCGCCTTCGCAGCCTGTTGCATTCGGCCGGACTGGCGGCTTACTTCGTCGAACCGCTTTACAACAAGTGGGCGTTCGTGCTCTGCGGCCGGCCTGGGCGGACTGCGATCATCAGCCGGGCCGCGGCCGTCTGTGCTCGTTCGCGCGTCGCGCCGATCGCCGCCGCCATGCCGTTCGACGCGCGCATCGCGCCGACGCAGGCCGCCGCGCCGAGCGCCGTCACGTCCCGGGCGACGCGACCGACCGACGGCGTCGCGCGTACGCCGTCCGCGATGCCCACGCCCACGCCGGAGGGTCTGCGCCTCAGCGAAGTGCGCTTCGGCGACGCGCGAGCGCATCGCAGCCATTGGGTCCATCGCAGCCAGCGCATCGACGTTGAGTCGCTCGAGCGCGGCCTGCGCTGCCTCGTGGTCGGCAGCGCGGACAGCAGTGGCGGGCAGTATGGAGGCGTGAAGTTCTCCGCGCGGCAGCCCGGCGCGCTGCAGGTCGAACTGTCGCTGATCGCTCCGGAGAATGTCGTCTCGGTCCACGTCGTCGGATACGGCGCTCGCGCGCTCGATCCGTCGCTCAACTGGGTCTGGAAGCGCCGCCCTGGCGCGCCCCTGACCGGCGACCGCCACACGCACACCCTGATCGCAGGGCGAGACAGCGAGCACTTTCGACAGGTTCCGGTCGAGGTGAACGACGCGGTCGAGAGCGTCCACGTGTTCATCCGCATCGCGCCCGGCGCCGAAGCCGGATTTGCGCTGCACCGCGCTGCGACCGGCGCGGTCGCCGAGTCGCTCGTGTTCTGATTCCGCTGCGCCTGAACCGACCCGTGCCTGAACCGAGCCGCGCCCGATCCGAGCCGCGACCGTCAGGGAGCGGGGTTTTTCAACAACCCTGCTCCAGCGCAACAGTCCGAGCTTCGCTATTCACCCGGCTCCGCCGGCGACCGCACCATCCCGTCCGACAGCGGCACGCTCGCGACGCGGAGCTGCCCTACCCCAAGCGCGCCGCGGCCGAAGAACTTGAACGTCATGTACGCGTTCAGCGGCCGGTCGCCCGTCCGGATCGTGAGCCGCTTCAGCCCCGGGCTCAGGGGGATGCGGCGTTCGCCCAGCGTGCTGGTGCGGTCGTCGGGATCGAGGAACTGCATGACGAGCTGCACGTACGGCTGGTCTTCGAGCCACACGTCCATGAAGAAGTCGTATCCGCGCCCGGGCAGCAGCGTCAGCAGCGGCTCGCGCGTGCGCCGCGGCGGCGCGACCCACACGTACTGATCGCCCGGCAGCGACGACTCGATCCGCAGGCCCGCGCCGGCCACCTTCTCCACCAGCTCGGCCCCGCGGCCGCCGACCGTAAACCGTTGAACCCGCGACGTCAGGTCGGTCCACTCGCAATCGGAGAACAACGCAATCGAAACCGATTGCAGCAACGCGGTTCCGCGACCCCGGAGCTTCAACAGCGGGCGCACCGCGACCGCCCCATCCGGAACCAGCATCCACAACGCGCTCGAGCCGCTGCGGAGTCGTTCACGAGCCCGATGGCCGTCCAGCGACACGCCGGACGCGTCGATCGGATCGGCGACCAACTCGGCGTCGATACCGTCCGACAGGTCGCAATCGACGCGCAGCAGCGCCCACTGCCCGGCGTCCGCGCTCACGGTCCCGCTCTGCGTCGCGCGAAGCCAGGAATAGGCGTCGGCGGCCAGATCCGCCTCGCAGCGCAGCGCGCCGGTCGAAGCGTCCGCGAGCGTCACACCACTGCCGCCGCGCCACGACTTGCTTCGCGTGGGTACACTTCGCACGCCCGCGGCGCGATACGGCAACGCTGCCGTCGCCATCTGGAACAGCGCGACCGCGCGACCGTCAGCCCGCCGCTGTTGCTCCAGAGTCGGCAACCGGCTCAGCCATGACCACAGGAACAGGTCGCTGCGCCGCTTCTCCATTCGGTGCGGCGCGACGCTCTCGACGCGCAGGTCGAAGCCCGCCAGCGCCACGCCATCGCGATCGGCCCCGGACAGGTCCCACAGCGGTCCGGCCAACAGATCGTGCAAGCCCTCGCTCAGATCGAGCAGCGGATCGGCCCGCCCGGATTCGATCGCGACGTACGCCCACCGTCGCCCGTCCATCAGAAACGCATCCGACGATCCGGCCTGCACGGGCGGCGCCTCGTCCGGCCGTTCACCCAGCCTGCGCGCCTCCACGAACGGGATGTCGGTCAGCTCTTCCGAGAGCGATCGAAGCGCGACCACGTCGTGCGACGGCTGCCCTCGCAACAGCACCGGTGCGACGCGCGGCGAGAGGTCCGGCCCCGTCACGATCAGGTCGCTGCCCTGCTGTCGCGCAGACCGCAACGCCCGCGCCGTCGCCCCGACGATGTCCGCGCGATACAGCTTGCCGGCCGTGCGGTCCGGGCCTTCCAGCCCGACTAGCGGATACGCGACCGCCAGCGTCACACCCGCCGCATGCGCGATCCGTCCCACGCGCATCGCCCGCCCGACGACCGCCAGCCCATCGGCCACGCGAACGGCCACTGCGCACAGGACAATCAGCGCAAACGGCAGAACCGGAATGAAGTATCGCGCCTGGATCGACGGCGGCGCGTAGGTGGTCAGGTTCATCGATCCCCACACGAAATACGCGAACGCCCAGACGGGCAGCGCGTAAAACGCCCAGTGACGTCTGCAGACGATCGGGTAGAGCGCCGCCGCGGCCGGAATCGCCCACAGCAGCCCGGGCGGGAACACGTCGCTTCCGAGCCGAGCCGCCACCCACGCCAGGCGTTCGAAAGGATCGGTGCCGTACTTATCGACCGATCGCTGCACGATCGGCGTGAGCTCGGTGACCGTCCAGGCCATGCGCGTCAGCTCCGCGCCGGACAGCGCGCGAAGTGCAACCGTTTCAAACACCAGCACCGCCGCGATCGCTCCGGCGAACGCGGCCCCTCGAAGGATCGCGGCGCGCAGCGACGTGCGCCGCGCAGTCGCCAGCCAGTAGCAGAAGTACAGCGGCCCCAGCAGCAGGCTCGCCTCCTTCGCCATATATCCCACACCGATTGCCAGGCCCGAGAGCGCCAGCCACGCCGACGCCGCCGCGTTTCGCCCGGCCGTCGCGCTCGCAACGCCGCGGTGAAACACAAGGAACGACGCCAGCCACGCCACCGCCAACGGAATGTCCGGGAGCATGCACGTGCTGTACGAAACGAACAATCCCACCGAGCCGGCTAGCCACGCCGAAAGCAGCGCCACGCGCGCGTCGAACAGACGCCGCGCGACGGCCCACGTCAGCACGATCAGCGCGGCGTGCCAGGCGATCATCGATGCGGCCGCGAGCTGCACGCTGTCCGGCAGCACGCAGCCGACTGCGATGAGCCAGCCGACCATCGTCAGTCGGCTGCTTCCCAGTCCGGGCGTCGTTCGATAGCCGCCGGTTGTGCGAATCGCCTGCGCGGCGTGGTAATAGCTGTAGTCGTCGCTGGCGAAGTATCCGTTGAAGAAGAACAGGTCGAACGCGAGCGCGACCAGCACGATCACCGCCAGCGTCGACCATTCCCACCGCTGCACGCGGCACGCCGGCAGCGGGTCCGGTATCGTCGGTTGCGGAGCGGACGCGACAGAAACGCGCGGATCGGCGCGGTTCGGAATGGGCATGCAGGTCTCCGGCGGTGTCGGTGCGGAGCGGGTGGTCGAGCTTCGTTCCGCCGCCGGTTTCGTATCGTCGCAGCGTGCGCGCGTCAACCGCGCGAGTGGCGAGCGCGCACGCGGCGGCTATACTGCCGCGCGGACACCGACCCGGGAGCCCGGTTTGCTCGGCGACAAAACCATCGGCGTGCTCATGCCCGCGTACAACGAGGAGCGGCTGATCGGCCGAACCCTCGCGTCCGTGCCCGCGTTCGTAGACACGATCATCGTCGTCAACGACGGCAGCAGCGACCGGACGCTCGACGAGATTCGCGCACGCCAGCGCGTCGATCCGCGCATCGTGCTGGTGAATCATGAGAAGAACTGCGGACTGGGCCGGTCGATCATCGACGGCTACCTCGCCAGCCGCCGGCTCGGACTCGACGTGACCGTCACCATGGACGGCGACGGGCAGATGCACCCCGACGACCTGCCGCGCGTCGCCGGACCCGTCGCGGACGGGCTGGCCGACTACTGCAAGGGCAACCGGCTGCTGCACCGCGACGTCGCCGCCACCATGCCGACCTATCGTTTGATCGGCAACGCGGCCCTCACGTTCCTGACGAAGTTCGCGACCGGCTACTGGCAGCTCATGGACCCGCAGTGCGCCTACGCCGCGATTTCGCGCCGCGCGCTCGCCGCGATCCCGATCGAGCGCATGACCACCGGCTATGGATACAACGCCGACATCCTGAACATGCTTAACGTCTACAACTTCCGCGTCGCGATGGTCGAGGTGCAACCGGTCTACGGCGACGAGCGCAGCAAGATCGTCCTGCGCAAGTACATCCCGCGCGTCTCGCGGCTGCTCGTGCGGCTGTTCTTCCGCAGGCTGATCCGCAAGTACGTCGTGCGAAACTTCAACCCGCTCTGCCTGTCCTATCTGGTGGGACTGTTCCTGCTGCTGTTCGGTTCGGCCCCGCTGCTGCTGCTGCTGCTCGTGTTCTATTTCTGGTTTTCCGACGGCGGATTCCCGCGCACCACGCTCATCTGCCTCATGTTCACCACCATCGCCGGCCTGCAGATCCTGCTCAGCGCCGTGCAGTACGACATGGAGGACAACCGCGACCTGTTCCTGCCGATCAACCACCCCGACGAGCCGCACGCGCCGCCGCCCCAGGACGAACCCCGGCGCGGCGCCGACTCGCGACGCCAGCCGGAAACCGTCCATGAGCGCCGCTGAGCGCCAGCCGGACGACGCGACGGTCACGCTTCGCGACACGCTGGCGCACGGGATCTACCTGGGACTCTACGGAATTGCCAAGTACATCCCCTCGCCCATCGGCGACTTCCTTCGCAACGGCGTCCTGCGCCTCTTCGGCGCGCGCGTCGCGGGCGTGCGCGTCTTCGAAGGCGTCACTGTCTGGTTCCCCTACCGCGTCCGCATCGGGCGCCACGTCACGCTCAACGAATGGGTCTACGTCGACGGCTTCGGCGGCGTCTCCATCGGCGACGGCGTGCGCATCGCCCACCGCGCGACCATCATGAGCTCCGACCATCGCTATCAGCGCCGCGATCGTCCCGTCCGGACGCAGGGACTCGTCCGCCGACCGGTCCGCATCGAGGACGACGTCTGGATCGGCTGCAACGCGACCGTCCTCGGCGGCGTCACCCTCGGCCGCGGCTGCATCGTCGCCGCGGGCGCCGTCGTCACGCACGACGTGCCCCCGTTCGCGATCGTCGGCGGCGTGCCCGCGCGCGTCATCGGCCAACGCGGCGACGAGCACGCTGCGAATTCAGAGCCGCGCCTCAACGAATCCCCGGAGGCCTGATCGGTGTCCGGCACGGCTCCGCAGACCGCTCCGCCCGCGCGCTCGCTGCGACGGGACGTGGCCTGGAACGCCGGCAGCTTCGCGCTGGTCGGCGTCGCCGGCGTCCTGCTGAACCTCCTCGTGGCGCGCGTCTACGGCGCCGCGGCCCTCGGCGCGTTCAATCAGGTGCTCGCCGCGTACGTTCTGTTCTCCCAGTTCGCGGCCGGCGGCGTGCACCTGTCCGTGCTCCGCGAAGTCGCGCGCAGCGCCGCGCAGCCCGCCTCGCGCGGCGTCATCGTCGCCTCGGCCGTCGCGCTCACCGTCGCGCTCTCCGCGCTCTCCGCCGCGGTCTTTCGCCTCTGCGCGGCGCCGATCGGCGCGATGCTCGACAGCGACACCGTCGCGATCGGAATCGCCTGGGCCGCGCCCGCCCTGTTCCTCTTCGGCGTGAACAAAACGCTCCTCGGCGTGCTGAACGGGATGCAGTGGATGCGCGTCTATGCCGTCGCACAGGTGCTCCGACCGGCCGCCCTGATCGCAGCCTGCGGCGTCGCAATCGCGCTCGAACAGCCCGCCAGCGTGCTCCCCGCGGCGCTCACCGTCGGCGAGGTCGCCGTCCTGCTCGTCGCCGGTCCGCTCGCACTGATTCAGTGCCGTCCGGCAGCCGTCCGGGAGCTGCTTCGCTGGACGGTCCGGCACCTGAACTTCGGAGCGCGCAGCGCCGGCAGCGGCGTCCTGCTCGAACTCAACGCGCGGGTAGACGTGCTGATGCTCGGCTGCTTCACGTCCGACGCCCGCGTCGGCTCGTACAGCTTCGCATCCATGCTGCTCGAAGGGTTCTCGCAGCTTCCGCTCGTGGTGCGCACCAACGTGAACCCGATGCTCGCGCAGATGCTCGCATCCGAACGGCGCGACGACCTGGCGGCGCTCATCCGCCGCGTCTACTCGAAGACCTTCCGAAGCATGCTCGCGATCTCGCTCGCGGCGATCGCGCTCTACCCGATCGGCCTGCTGCTCACCGGCCGGTGGTCCGAGTTCGGCGACAGTTGGCTCATCTTCGCCATTCTCATGACCGGCATGGCGCTCACGTCCGGCTTCGCCCCGTTCAGCCAGCTTCTGCTTCAGTCCGGGCATCCGCTCGTGCACACGCTCCTCAGCGTCGGCGCCGTCGCCTTCAACGCCGCCGGGAACCTGCTGCTGATCCCGCTGCTCGGCGGACCCGGCTCGGCCATCGCGACCGCCGCCGCATACGTCTTCGCCACGTGGCTGCTGCTCGTGCTCGCGCGGCGTCTGGTCGGAGTGCCGCTGGCGGAATACGCTTTCGCATCGCGGAGGCTCGCACATGAAGGACACGATCGGGCGCATGCTGCTGCGCTGGCGGATTCGGGCGGTGCTCCCGCACATCCGCGGCCGCCTGATTGACATCGGATGCGGGACGAACGAACTGGTCCGAGCGTACTCGGGCGATGGCATCGGCGTCGACGTCTACCCGTGGCCCGGCGCCGACCAGGTGGTCGAGGACACTGCCCGCCTGCCGCTGCCGGACGAGTCGTTCGACACTGCCACGATCGTGGCCGCCCTGAACCACATTCCCAACCGGCGCGAGGTGCTGCGCGAGGTGCACCGCGTACTGCGCCGCGGCGGCCGGCTGATCGTGACGATGATCCCGCCGGGCATCTCGCGCGTGTGGCACGCGATCCGCTCTCCGTGGGACGTGGATCAGTCCGAACGCGGCATGAAGGACGGCGAGGTCTACGGACTGGATCGGTCGGCAGTGCGCGCCCTGCTCGCCGACGCGGGCTTCCGCTTCGAATCCGAGCATGCGTTCATGCTCGGCGTGAATCGCATCACCATCGGCTCGCGAAGCGCGGACGCCCCGATGCCCGCCGGCGCGCCGTCACCGGGGCGGCCGGCTCAGCCCGAAGCCGCGGAGAGCCACGCGCACCAGCGGTAGACGAAGCGCAGCGCCGCTCGCAGTGCGATAGACTGTCTCCGGTCGGCCGGCGGTCAGCCGGATTTCGGCCTAGTGCGGATCAGGAGCACACCGTGCAAAGCAAAGCCACGACGGTCGAGGCCTATCTCGCCGAGCTTCCGCCGGATCGCCGCGAGGCCGTCCAGGCTGTTCGAAAGGTGATTCTCAAGAATCTCGACAAGCCGTTCGCCGAGGGCATGTCGTACGGCATGATCGGTTACTACCTGCCGCACAGCGTCTATCCCCCGGGCTATCACTGCGACCCGTCGCTCCCGTTGCCCTATGCCGGTCTCGCGTCGCAGAAACGCCACATGTCGCTCTACATCATGACCATCTACAACGACGGCGCCGATGGGGACTGGTTTCACCGCGAATGGGCCCGGACCGGCAAGAAGCTCGACATGGGCAAGTGCTGCATTCGCTTCCGAAAGCTCGACGACCTCGCGCTCGACGTAATCGCCGAGGCCTTCCGCCGCATGCCCGCCGACCGGTATATCGACTACTACGAACGATCCATGCGCAGCATGAACAAGACCGCCGCAGCCAGGGCGGAGCGGACCACGATCGCGAGGCCGAAGGCCGCCCGCAAATCGGGCGCCACGAAGAAACGCGCGGCACCGAAACCCGCCGCCCGCCGCGCTCACGGAACGACCGCCGCTCGACCCGCTGCCGCGCGGAGCTCGACGGCGCGCGCGCGGAAACGCTAGGCCGGCTTCGGCCTGGACGCGGCGGCCGGTCCGAGCCGCGACCGCGTGAACGGAGCCGCGACCGTCACGGAGCGGGGAATCAGCGTAAGCAAGGTTTCTCGCCGACCCCGCTCCCTGACGGTCGCGGCTCGGTTCCGAATACGCAGCGTCTTCAATGAGGCACTACACTAGGCCAGTCGCGGTCCGGACACGGCGCGCAGTTCGGGCGCACGCCGCGTCGTCAAACTCGAGCGGGGGATTACAGACTCGTGCGAAACGGATTCCTGGTCGTCTTCGGAGTGCTCGCCGTCAGCGCCGCGATCGGCCTCTTTCTCGCGCGCCAGTATCGCACCGATCTGACGCAAACGCAGGACCTGGTGCTCGGACTGATCTACTTCATGGAGCAAAACGGCGGCCGGCTGCCCGCATCGCAGGATGAGTTCCTGAGCTCGTCCGTGGTCGAGCGCGGCGATTCCGGAACGTTTCGCGTCGTCGCGCCGCCGGTAACGAAATACCGCCCGCGCACGCACGGAATCCCGATCGCCGATCTCGCGCCGTTTCAGGTGAACTGGGGTGTGGATCTCGGCGGGCTCACCGTCGATGAACGCGGCGTGGCGCGCGACGCGCAAGGCCGAAAGGTCGAAGTCCTCCGTTGGCCCTCGAGCCCCACGTCCGGAAAAGGCTACACCATCGTGCTGCTCGGAGCATATCAGGAGATTGCGGCCGGATCCCCAGCATCGAACGCGTCATCGCCGGCGACACGACCAGGTCCGCCGTGATGAAGTGAGGCGTCAAGTCTGGGGCGGACCCGGCTTCGCGACCGAACGCAGCACGCTCGCTCGAGCGGCCGCGTGGAGCATGGCTTCGAGCCGTGCCGTCGGCTCGGCGCGCGTCCGCAGAATCTCCTGAACCGCTTCAGATCGCGGCTCGCCCGCCGGCACGTCGCCTTCGATGAGGATGATGCTGTGCAGACACAGCATGACCTGGTCGGCTGATTTCCAGCCGGCTTGACCCGCCCATTCCGACGCGGCCAGAAGGCGCGCCGATCGCTCGCTCGCGCTTCCGCGCGCGAACACCGCCGGATGCCGCTCTCGCAGCAGCTTCTCGATGAGAGCCATGCTGGTCGGGCCCTGCGTTCGCGCTGCCGGAGCGCTCGACGGGCGATTGGACGTGGACATACCCGCTCGGTCGGAGAACAGGCAGTCGGCAAGCGGCAGGAACTGCGACGCGCGCCTCGCGCGGCGCCCGCTCACCTCGTCAGGCGAACAGTCTAGTTCATCACAATCCGAGGATGCAACGCCCGATCGCGAATAACCCGTGAATCGGCCCCGCTCGCGCGCCGACCCGCGCTACGGACACATCAGGCCGAACGAGGTGAGAATGCCGGAGAGGTCCGCGAGCTCAACACACCCCGAGCCGTCCAGGTCCGCGCCGGGAACATAGCCGGCGTCGCCGCTGCACAGGCCGAACGACGAAAGCAGCTCGGACAGGTCGGCCAGGTCGATCGTCCCGCTGCCGTCCAGATCCTCCGGACATTCCTCCGGCGCGACGCTCGATGCGACCGCCCAGAAGCCGCCCGTCAGCTCATACCCACCACCGCTCAGGACCAGACCCGCGTCCGCCTGGCCGATCGTCCCGGAAAGCTCGAACGCACCACTGAGATCCGCGCTCGTGCCGCCGCCGCCATCCACGGTGTACCAGGCGATTGTGTAGTCGCCCGCTGCCACGGCCGCCAGCGCAAGCATGCCCAGCACCATCGACGAGACGGCGTGTTTTCGCTGTGAGAACATCCGAGCACTCCTTCACCGGGGCGATGCCTCGCGGAAACACCCGACGACGCGAAACCCCGTCTCTGAATATAACGCATTCTGCGGCCGCGCCCGCATCAAAATCCGGCGTCGAAAATCCTGGATCGACGCACGACGATCGCCTCGCACGTACAATCCGCCCGCCGCACGACCGCCTCGTAGACTCGGCCGTTCATTCGGCTCTGGAGTACTCCGCCGGTGTACCAACCGTATCTCGAGCTTCCGAGATCGATCTATCTCCTTTGCCTTGGTAGCTTTATAAATCGAGCTGGCTCGCTCGTCGCTCCGTTCCTCGCGCTCTATCTCAACAAGCAGCTCCATTTCGATGCCGCGTTCGCAACCGCCGCGCTGGGTGCATTCGGAGTCGGCTCGGTTATCGCGGCGCTCATCGGCGGCCAGCTCGCAGACCGCATCGGACGCCGGGCGGTCATGCTGATTGCGCTCGCCGGCAGCGCCGCCATCCTCATCGGCCTCAGCTTCGCGCGAGAGCCGGCCGTCATTCTCGCAACCATCTTCGCATTCAGCGCTGTCGCAGACATGTACCGTCCGGCCGCGTCTGCGATGGTGGCCGACCTCGTTCCGGCCGCATCCCGACCACAAGCGTTTGCGCTCCTTTACCTGTCCGTGAATCTAGGATTCGCGGTCGGGCCGGTCGTCGGCGGGCTGCTGTCGGAGATTTCCTTCCAGGCGCTCTTCTTCGCCGATGCGGCCACCACACTGCTCTTCGCCACGATCATCTTCCTGCGAATCCCCGAGACGCTCGGGCGCGCTCGCGCTGCGGCAACAGTCGCAGCGAAGGATGACAGCGCATCCTCCGTCGCGCCGGACGGATCCTCGCGCGCGGACGATGCCCGCGGCGAACGCGACGCGCCGACACCGTCCGCAGCGCGACCCACATCCGGCGGCGGATCGCCATCGGCCGCGACGCGACGCGCTCCCCACGGCGCTTCGCCATCGTCCGCAGCGCCGTGCGACGAAGCAGAAGCCTCGCCGTCCGCCGCCGCGGCGCTGCGGTACATGCTGCGCGATTCGGTGATGATGCGGCTCTGCCTGTCGAACTTTCTCATCGCGATGGTCTACATGCAGGCCATGTCCTCGTTTCCGCTCTACCTGGGATCGATCGGCTACTCGCCCGCCGACTACGGCCGGATCATCGCCCTCAATGGCGTGCTCATCGTCCTGTTTCAGATACCGCTCACGGCGTGGGCGGCCCGGCGCGATCGCGTCGCGGTGCTGATCGCCTCCGCGTTGCTGACGGGAATCGGATTCGGCCTGCACGGTGCGGCCGCCGCCGGCTGGCAGTTCGCAATTGCGGTGACAATCTGGACCCTCGGTGAAATGCTCCAAGCCGCGCTGCTCGCGCCGATCGTCAGCGAGCTCGCCCCGCCGACGATGCGCGCGCGGTACATGGGGACGATCTCGATGACGTTCGCCGCGGCCCAGATGTGCGGCGCGCCGCTCGGCGGCCTGGCGCTCGGGATCATCGGCGCGGGCGTCTGGCCGGTGTGCACCGTTCTCGGAGTCTGCTCCGCGGCGCTGTTCCTCGGGCTTCGCAAGCGTCTGGCGCGCCGCGCAAGCCCTGGGGGACCGGTCTCCTGACCGGTCTCGCTCTTCTCGGGGGACCGGTCTCGTTCTTCTCGGGGGACCGGTCTCCTGACCGGTCTCGCTTTTCTCGGGGGACCGGTCTCGCTCTTCTCGGGGGACCGGTCTCGCTCTTCTCGGGGAACCGGCCTCGCTCTTCTCGGGGGACCGGTCTCGCTCTTCTCGGGGGACCGGTCTCCTGACC
>CAZKJT010000001.1:51278-520589 GCA_964553225.1 uncultured Planctomycetales bacterium
ACCGGTCTCGCTCTTCTCGGGGGACCGGTCTCGCTCTTCTCGGGGGACCGGTCTCCTGACCGGCCTCGCTCTTCTCGGGGAACCGGCCTCGCTCTTCTCGGGGGACCGGTCTCCTGACCGGCCTCGCTCTTCTCGGGGAACCGGCCTCGCTCTTCTCGGGGGACCGGTCTCCCGACCGGTCTCGCTTTTGTTGGTGGACCGGTCCGCATCGGGCCGCGTCCCCCGGATGCGCCGCTCGTTTTTTTTTCCCCGCGCCGCGTCAGGCACAACGCATCGGCGCATACCATGACGTGCCATTCCGCACCGGGCGAGGCGGCCATGCCCGCGCCACGCCGTCGACGATCCGGTGCGGTCACAATCTCGGGACGCGGGAGCCGAACATGCCAATTCGCTTCAAACTCAGGGCGTACGCGCTGACCTTCGTGGCCGCGGGCCTCGCGACGGCGCTGCCGGGCTGCCCGCCGCCACCGCGGGAATCGACCGGATTCTCGGGCGTGTGGGCAAACTCCGGCGAAGACAAGGTGACGCGCCGCGAACGTCGAGCGTCGAACGATCCGTCCGCAGTGTTGAACCCAGTTTGGGACGGCGCGACGATTTCGCTCTCCGCCGCGCGAAACGAGATCGTCGCCTTCGCGCTCATTCTCGAAGCAGCCGACGCGGACGTCGCGGGCGTGAGCGTCGCGTTCGACCAGCTCAGCGGACCCGGCGGCTACGAGATCCGCACGCAGCCGGGAGCAACCGGCGCGGACCTGTTCGACTCGACGCAGCGGCCGATCGAGCTGTTCTACGTTCGCTACCTGCAGATTCGCGGGCTCAGCCTGGTTTCGTACGACACCTATGACGAGCGGCACATTCCGAATCGTCTCCGACGACCGTTCGAGGGCGAAGGCGAAGGCCGCGGCCGCTGGGAGGACCGTCCCGATCACGACGCCTGGTATCCCGACATCGCCGTGCCCATCGAGGTCGCAGCGGCGTTCGACGTCGCCGCCGGGAGCAATCAGGCGATCTGGTGCGACATCTATGTGCCGAAGTCCGCACCGGCCGGCGAGTACGCCGGCTCGATTGAGCTAAGAACGGCGTCCGGCGAGCAAACGATTCCGGTTTCACTGGAGGTCTTCGGCTTCGCGCTGGCGGACGAGCCGTCCGCCCCGACGATGGCGTATCTTGGATACGAAGACATCGTGTCGCGCTATGTCGGCGAGAATGCCGACGCCGGCAGCGCGGCGCGCGTGCGCGAGATTCGCGATCGGCATTTCCAGATGGCGCACCGGCATCGGGTCAGTCTCATGGACGGCAACGAGGGCCTGACAGACTGGGACCAAGACGCCCCGCGCCCGGAGTGGCGCGCCCGTCTCGACGGGTCGCTCTTCACCGCCGACCGAGGCTATGACGGTCCGGGCGTCGGTATCGGGAACAGCGTGTTCGCGATCGGCGCCTACGGCACGTGGGGCTGGATGGAAGACGGCGAAGCGGCGATGCGCGAGCACACCGACGCGTGGGAGTCGTGGTTCGAGCAGAACGCGCCACAGACCGAGCGGTTCCTCTACCTCACCGACGAGCCGGATCCCAACGACTTCCCGCAGGTCGAGCAGTGGGCCGCGTGGGTGCGCGACAATCCGGGCCCAGGCGGCGCGCTTCGCACGTTCGTCACCGGCGAGGCTCCCGTGATCGCCGCCGAAATGCCGTCGGTCGATGTGGCCGCGAGCTGGACGCCGCGCGGCCTGCCAGCCGACTGGATCGCCGCACATCAGCGATTCGAAAGCGACATGCGACGGCGCTTCTATTTCTACAATGCGTTCCGACCGTATTCCGGCACGTTTGCCACGGAAGACGACGGCGTCGCGCTGCGCCACCTGGCGTGGACGCAGTTCAAGCTCGGAATCGACCGCTGGTTCTACTGGGAAACAACCTACTACAACAACTTTCTTAGCGGCGCGGGGCAGGTGAACGTATTCCGCGAGGCCCAGACGTTCGGTGAGTTCGACCGCACGGACCGGTCGCTCGGCCGCACCGGATATCAGTACGCCAATGGCGACGGGCTGCTGTTCTATCCCGGGACCGACCGGATCTTTCCGGCCGAGTCGTACGATCTGCCAGGACCGATCGCGAGCCTGCGGCTGAAGCATTGGCGGCGCGGGCTGCAGGATGTCGAGTATTTGGCGCTGGCGGAGCAGGTCGACGCGGACCAGACGCGCCGGATCATCGAACGGATGGCTCCAACCGCGCTGTGGGAGGTCGGCATCACCGATCCGAACGACCCGACCTACGTGCTGGCCGCGCCGGATTGGTCGACCGAGCCGGCGGACTGGGACGCGGCGCGACGGGAGCTGGCGCAGCTCATCCTTCGGGGGCGCTGAGTGCCGGCATCTGAATCGCGGCCTCACCGTTACGACGACTGCTTCCGCCGGCGGCGCGGCGCGCCGTCGCGGCCTCGCCCGTTACCGTTGCGGCGGCCTTCGCCGCCGCCATCGCCGTCCGATTCGAACAGGTTCTCCGCCGGCTGCGCCGTCGCTTCGTTCTCCGGCACGATCACGACCGACTCGTCGCTCGACAGCTTCGATTCCACGATCGAATCCGCTTCGTCCGCGTCGGGCTTCTCGATCGGCTTGCCGTCGTCGTCCAGCTCCACGTCGGCGTCCGCGGTCCGCCGCCGCGCGATCGACAGCAACTGATCGTGCAGCTTCTTCGCGCTGGCGCCCGTCAGGCCCGACAGCGCGCTGGCCACGTCCGGGATATACCGCTCGAAAATGCTCCGCCGCTCGCCCTCCAGCCGCTGACGGCGGCGGCGGCGGATGTATGCCGCAAGCTTTCTCCCGCATTCCTGGAGCGCGAGCTTCATCTCCTTGCGAATCTCGTCGTAGTCGGCGATCGCTTCCTTGCTCTCCGACGTGAACGGCACCCAGACGCTGGCCATGTGCACCATGACCACCAGCGGCCCGACCGGCATGCCGCCGCCCGGCTGCGACAGGGCATAGTTGCGCCAATCCACGTCGCTCACGCTCTTGAACGCGGCGCACGCACTCTGCTGATACAGCAGCGGAACACGATTCGCGAAGCGGATGACGCGCGCCGTCTCGTCGCCCGACAGCGTGCCGCCATACGCCAGCGCGATCTCGATCTGAAACGGATTGCCGCGATACACCGCCGGGTCGCGCGTTGTCGCGGTGTAGAACTCGGCCTTCACTTCCTTCAGCAGGCCGGTCAGCAGGTTGCGCACGCCGATCGGCGCGAGGCAGTCGGTCGGCGGCGCCATCAGCTTCGCGCCCTGCATCGCCTGGTAGAGCCGCTCGGCGTCGGCCGGCTCGAGGTCGGCCGGGCGCGCCTTCGGCTTCAGCTTCGCGGCATCGCACAGCTCCTGCGCGACGCGCGCCGAAACGCGGCAGAAGCGCGTCTGGAGGAAGCCTCCGAGCGTTCGCGCCGCGGCGTCGCCGTCGTCGCGCGCGCGGGTCGCGGCGGTTTCCTTCAGCATTTTCATGAGCACGCCCAACTCGATCCCGTGCGGATGCGGCTGGATCTCGCGCGTCTCGGCCGGCAGCTCCTGGACGCCGCGCGGAAACTCTCGGTGTTCGCCGCTGGGCGAGCGATAGAGGATGCGCGCGTGCGGGTTGGCGATCGCCGTCTGCTCGATGTACTCGTCCACCGATTGCCGGCCCTTGGCGAACGTCGCCACCAGCTCGATCGCCACCTCGGTGCCCTGCTCCCACGCAACGTCCTGCTCTTCATCGAGGATCACGTCCGGGCGGTTCTTGGTCGTGTCGATCGCGATCTGGAAATGATGCGCCGGGCGCTTCGCGCCGGTCCGCGACGTGACGTGGATCGGCTTGCCGGTCGTGAGCAGGCCGTACATGCCGGCCGCGGAAATGCCGATGCCCTGCTGGCCGCGCGACATTTTCAGGCGGTGGAACTTGGAGCCGTAGAGTAGCTTGCCGAAGACGTTCGGAATCTGCGCTTTGACGATTCCGGGGCCGTTGTCGCGCACCACGACGCGGAATCGGTCTTCGGCGAGCTGCTCGATCGTCACATGAACTTCGGGCAGGACGTGCGCCTCTTCGCACGCGTCGAGGCTGTTGTCTACCGCCTCCTTGACGGTCGTCAGCAGCGCCTTGCGCTTGTTGTCAAAACCGAGCAGGTGCCGGTTCTTTGCGAAGAACTCCGAGACGGAAATCTCGCGCTGCTTGCCGGCCAGCATCTCCGCCGTGGCGCCTCCCGTGGCGCGGCGCGGACGCGCCGCGGGCTTCGACGCCGAGGATTCGGCGCTCGATGGCGGCGTCGCGGCCGAATTGCCGCCGGAGTCGAACAGGCTGGGCGTCTGGCTGGCGGAGTTTCGCGATTGGGTCACGGGTTTGGCCGTCCGTGGCGTCCAGGGCGGAATCGGATCCTACGCGGAGATATGGTAGCCCGCGGCGCGCGACTGTACAGTGCTCGCGGCGGTGCGTCGCGAGATACCCACCGCCGGCGGAGCGATGCGCGTGCCCCTGAATTCCGCGGAAAAAAAACGCCTTGCGGCACAGGCGAATCGCCTGGCCAGTTCCGTGACTGTCGCCGGCGGAGAACTTACCGAAGCGGCGATCGCGCACGTGCGGGCAGCGTTGTCCTCCCATCCGCTCGTCAAAGTGCGCATTCAGACCGACGACAAGCGCGAAGTCGACGCCGCGGCGCGGCAGCTCGCAGAACGGGTGCCGTGCGAGCTCATCCGGCGGATCGGACGCGTCGTTGTGGTCCACTGCATCGAGAACGGTACGGCGCGCTGACGCCTCGCCGGATCGCCGTCGCGCCTCACGACCGCGGCGCCTCGCGGAGCATGGACTTCAGCAGCCGCGCCATCGCAGCGGCACTCGCCACCAGCAGCACTCCGCAGACGATCGCCGCGGCGACGTTTCCGTAGAGCACGCTGCCCGTGAGAAACAGGGCCGAGTACACCAGCGCGCATCCCAGCATGACGCCGATCAGCCCTTGAACCAGGCTGTCCGGCGGAGTGGTCACGCCCGCCGCGCGGCGAATGTCGGACCAGCCCGGTCCACCCGGCCGGATGCGGCGATAGAACGCCACCAGCGTCGCCCGGTCGGTCGGCGCCGTCGCGAACGTCGCGATCAGCCAGACCGCGGTCGTCGCCGCAACGCTCAGCAGCAGCCCGGTCGTTCCGCTGATCGCCGTGCCCGCGTTGCGCAGCGCCAGCAGCGTGGACGCGCACGCGAAGGACGCGACCATCGCGGCGATCTCACTCCACGCATTGATGCGCCACCAGAACCATCGCAGCAGGTAGATCAGCCCCGTTCCCGCGCCGATCGATAGCATCAGGTCGAACGCGTCTTTCGCGGACGTGAGGACGAACGTGAGCAGGCCGGCCGCCACCATCAGCAGCGCGGAGACGGCGCGCCCCAGCGCGACGATCCGCCGCTCCGAAGCGTTTGGATTCAGGAAGCGGCGATAGAAATCGAGCACCAGGTACGACGTGCCCCAGTTCATGTGCGTCGTCATGGTGGACACGTACGCCGCCAGCAGCGACGCCACCACCAGCCCGAGCAAACCGTGCGGCAGGAGCCGCAGCATCGCCGGATAGGCCATATCGTGACCCAGCAGCGCCGGATCGAGCCCCGGCAGCGCCGCCGAGAGATCATGCAGCGTCGGGTACACCAGCATCGAGCACAGCGCGACCAGAATCCACGGCCACGGTCGAATGGCGTAGTGCGCCACGTTGAACCACAGCACCGCCTTGAGCGCGTGTCGTTCGTCCCGTGCCGCCAGCATGCGCTGCGCGACGTAGCTGCCGCCGCCCGGTTCGGCGCCGGGGTACCACACCGACCACCATTGCAGCGTGAGCGGGATGATCATCGCCGCCAGCGCCAGTTCCCAGTTGTTGCGGAAGTCGGGCAGCACGCTCAGCACGGCCGGATCGGTCTTTTCGAGCAATCCGCTCAGCCCGCCGACGGCCGGGTGACGCAGGGAGTAATACGCCGCCCCGATCACGCCGATCATGGCGATTGCGAACTGGATCATGTCGCTGACGAGCACGCCCCACAACCCGCTGGTCAGCGCGAAGAGCATGCAGATCGCGCCGCACACCGCGATCGTCGTCACGCGATCCCAGCCGAGCAGCACGTTCGCGATTTTGGCGGCCGCCAGCGTCACGCTGGCCATAATGATGCAGTTGAAGAACAGCCCGAGGTAGACGGCGCGGAAGCCGCGGACAATGCGGGCCGACGGCCCGGAGTATCGCAGTTCGTAGAACTCGAGGTCGGTCAGTGCTCCGCTCCGCCGCCAGAAGCGCGAGTAGAAGAACACGGTGGTCATGCCAGTGAGCAGGAAGGCCCACCATTCCCAGTTGTCGGAGACGCCTTTGGTGCGAACCATGTTCGTGACGAGATTCGGCGTGTCGGTGCTGAAGGTCGTCGCGACCATCGACGTGCCGACCAGCCACCACGGAGCAGCCCGTCCGGAAAGGAAGAACTCGGCCGATCCGCGACCGGCGCGGCGGGCGAAGAAGAGCGTCGGCACGAATCCGACGACCAGGCTCAGAACGACCAGGGACCAGTCGAGGGCATTGAGGTGCATGCGCTTCGGACCCGCTTCGAGAACGTGCGTCGGTCGTAACGATGTCGCGGGCGTAGCGTGCGTGGGCCGGGCGCGGGCGTCAAGGGGCGGGGCGTTCGGGCGCGCCGGACGCGCGAAACAAAGCGCCGCGGACGGCCGGCACACCGCCGACCGTCCGCGCGCTGGATTCAGAAGTTCGGACGAGCGATTACGGCTTGATCTTCGGCGTGTCGTGCTTCGGGGTCTCGGTCGTCACCTTGCCGTGGCTGTCGATCTTGCAGTAGCTGATCTCTTCGCCGACGAGGCAGGCGACCCACACTTCGAGTTCAGTGCCGTTCAGCTTGGCGCTGGCCTTGAAGGCCTTGCCGTGGCTGTGTTTCTCGGCATCGCTGACAAGCGTATTCCAGTTGAACTTGGCGCTTTCGAACGCCTTGACGATGTCGCCGGCCTTCGCCGCGTCGGGGTTCTTGTCCGCGGGCTTGGTGTCGGTGACCTCGCCGGTCGTGCCGACGTGGGCGTTCATGAGCTTGTCATGCGCGTACACGGGCACTTCGACCACGAACGTGTCATGGTCCATCATGCCCCAGCCGCCGATCGCGTGGCCCTTCGATTCAGACTCGGCCTTGGTGATCGCCATGGACAGTGTCAGGTGGGCCTTGTCCATCGCCTCGATCAGCTTCTTGGCCTGATCCGGCGTGACCTTCTCGCCGGCCGACGCCACGTTGACGGAAACGGCCAGCGCAACGACGAACGCGGACAGTCTGCACAGGGTGCTCATTCTCGATCTCCCTTGAGCGATCGCGCACGTCGGCGCCGCTCAACGCGAGCGGGCGCGTGCACGGAAGCAGCCTATTTCAACCCGGCCGTGGGCACTTGTCAATCAATGTACCACGATGTACCACGTGATGCCCAGCCGTGCCACACTTTAGAAAAACTTTCTGTTCGGCCGCGCGGCGGGAGCGTGGCATTCCCGTAATGGGAATCCGGGCAAGCACTTACGTACACCTCCGTATAAGTCGAAACTCGTCCGATTTATTCCGACAACGCGCAAGCCGTGCGCGGAGCGCAACCGCGCACGAACCGCCACTGCCCGCGCCGCCGCAGCGCAGAGGCGATTTCCTGCCGGTTCGGGATTCGACTCAGATATTCCGACGCGATTGCATCGGTGAAATCCGACCCCCGGCTGTAGCGAAGCTCCAGCGATCGGTCCTGTGGCTCGGCCGGATGCGCCGCGAGCGACTCGTCGCGCAACATCTCCACGAGCGCCTCCTGCGCACACCGGACCGCGTGCATGCCCAGCTCGAACGCGTCGAAGTCGCCCTCCGGCAGGATATGCCGCAGAACCGGGCCCGAATCCAGCCCGGGCGTCAGGCGATGGAGCGTCGCGCCCACCAGCTCCGGACGCCCGTCGTACATCGCCCAGAAATTCGTCGAGCTGCCCCGGTAATAGGGCGAGACGCCCATGTGCAGGTTCACGGCCTGCCGCCGAACCAGGAAATCACACAGCGGCCCGCGGAGATAGCTCGCGCCGAACACGATGAAGTGATCCGCCCCCAGCGCGTCCGCGAAACTGTCCGGCGTTAGCCGGCTCACCTCGCCCATCCGCAGCGCAAGTGTCCGCACGCCGGCCGGAAGCGGACGAACCTGACCGAACAGCGCCGCTTCGGCTTCGCGCACGCGCGAGAAGTATTGCCGCATCACGTCGGAGTCGCGGTGCAGATCGCTCACCTCACCCGCGAAGGCGGTGGTGCACTCCTGCACGGCAAACACTTCGCGGGCGACTTCCGCCAGGGACTCGATCAGCGCGATATGACGCGGCTGGTTGCCGGTGAACACCGTCACGCGCATAGCGACAACTCCTTGCGCAGCACCGCGTGATCCACGCGGGGCAGTTCCAGCGGCCCGCCGCCCGGAAGCGCCGCATTGGCGCGAAACGCCATCCGCACGCCCAGGTCGCGCAGCACTCGCAGCGTCCGCGCGTCGTACGAATTGCACGGATGCGACGCCACGAGGGCGCGGCGGCCCGTCACCGCCATCAACCGCGTCGCGTTGTCGCGATACTCGCGCCGCTGGTCGCGTTCGCTCAGCTCGGCCAGCCGCGTCGGGTGCGTGTGGGAATGCAGGCCGATCCAGTGCCCCTCGCGACATAGAGCGTGCACGCAGTCCTGGTCCATCCACAGCCCGGCTGCCAGCTCCGTCGCGTCGGCGCCGCGCGCCGCCATCAGGGCGTCCATGAGACGCTCGTAGTCGCACGGGCCGAGCGCCTCGTCGCGGATGAATCGGAAGCGGCGGTCGGCGTCGGTGTAGAACGGAAACTCGGCCAGGTAATTCGCCGGATCGAAGCGCCGCAGGCGCGCGACGACACGCGGGCCCTCGTCGCTCGCGGTCACGAGGTTCTCGAAGTCGCGATAGAAGTCGTCCAAAGCCGCGTAATGCCGGGTGCGAAACGCGCGATAAACCTCGAGCCGCGGCGGGCGGACGCTCCATGTGCCCGTGGCGATGAACCAGAACGCCGTCAGCCCGTAGCGGCGCATCACCGGGCGCGCCACGTCGAACTGGCAGCGAAGGTTGTCGTCGAACGTCAGGCACACCTCGTCGCCGGACAGTCGCTCGCGCTGCGCGCGTTCAAACCACTCCTGCGGAGGCAGAATGCGCTCGATCCCGACGGAATGGAGAAGCTCGTCGAATTCGTCGGCCGACAGGGCGCCTTGTCCGTCCGGGTGAACGGCGTCGCGGAAGTGATGGAACATGATCCCGAACGCTTGCATGACGCCCGACCCATTCGACGGCACGCCGCGGCGGCGCGCGACGCGCGCTCCGCGGGCATTGCCTATCTCTTTCGGGCGATCGATCGCGTCGCTTCTGCGGAGAATCGCAAAGGCGCAGTTCGAGGCCGCGGATCTTGCGCGTTCGCCCCGCCGAACCCGCGCGCACCGGTATGGAAGCGCCGCCGCGCGGCTAGAATGGCGGCAAGCGGACCAGACTGGTGGATGCCGGCCCGCACGACCCGTACGGGATGATCCTGCTTGGCTCCTGGCCATTCGGCGAGCGCCCCACGCCCTTCAGGCCGCATTCGGCTCGAGATCGCGATCGAGTCGGGCGACGAGGCGCGCCGCGCGCTCGCCGCCGGCGCGGACCGCGTCGAGCTGTGCGCCGCGCTCGAGCTGGGCGGACTGACGCCCAGCGCCGGCACGATCCAGCGCCTTCCAGCAATCGTCGCCGATCGCTGCTCGGTCATGATTCGCCCCCGTCCGGGCGGGTTCATCTATTCGCCAGCCGAATTCGCCGTCATGCAGGCTGACATCGACGCCGCGCTCGCCGCGGGCGCATCCGGCGTCGTGCTCGGCGTGCTGCGCGGAAACGAGATCGACGAGCGCGCGTGCCGACTGCTCGCCCGCCACACGCACACCGCGCCGCGCCCGACGATCGGCCGGCGCCCGTTCGCGACGAGCGCTGAAGGCGGCGAACGCGCGCCGCTCCAGCTCGTGTTTCATCGCGCGTTCGATCTGGCCGCGAACCCGTTTGATTCGCTCGAACTGCTCATCGCGATGGGCTTCACGCGCGTGCTGACCTCGGGCGGCGGGGCGCGAGCCGCCGAGCCGGCCGCCCTCGAACGCATTCGTGCGCTGATCGACCGCGCCCGTGGCCGGATCGCCGTCGTCGCATGCGGCGGCGTGCGAGCGGCGAATGTCGCGCACCTGCGTGGTCTGCCGGGTCTGACCGACGTTCATGCGGGGCGTCGAACGGCTCCCGCGTCGACAGCGCCTGGGGCGATCGCAGGCGCGCCGATTCCTCCGTTTTCGCTGGGCGTGTGGAGCGAGCCCGACCTGGTCGAGATCGCCGCGCTGCGAACCGCGCTGGACGCGACCGAATCCGATTCCGGGACCGGCCGTTCGCGATAGCGCTCGTCGTCCGCGAGAATCCGTCGCGCCAGACTGTGTGCGTCGAGTGCGCGAAGGGAATCCGAATCGCTCCGCGCCGCGCAGCGCGGGTCACGCCGCATCATTCGCACGCACACCAGCAGCGCCTCCATCTCGTGGATCCGCAGACGATCGGGCGCCGGCTCGCCGCTGCGCTTCACGTCGGCGAGAATCCGCGCTGCGGCCAACTCGACCGCGCCGGCTTCACGCGGCACTCGCAGCAGCTCCAGACCGTCCGGCAGAAGCGCGCAGAGCGAAACGCACGCGTTCACGGGCGGCAGCACCAGCACTGCGCCGCGAAGCGCCTCGGCTTCGCGCAACGCGGCGCCATGCTCGAATGCCGCGCGCAGCGTCTCGGCCCGGACAGCGAGCCGCCGCGCTGCGGCGTCCTCGCGGCAGGCCTCGACGAGCCGGACCGCCGCTGCCTCCAGTTCCGCGATCGATTCGTCACTTTGTCCGGCGAGCAGCGCGACCAGCGACGCCGGAAGACTGTCGCCGAAGTGCTCCGCCGCGGCCTGTGCGACGCGCTCGGCCGATCCGCGACTGCGATACGGTCCGAAAGAGAGCACGCCCGCGTCGGCGCCGCGCGTGGTCGCCAATCCGCCGGCAGCTCGCGCATCGGCCCGCAGGTAGCCATAGCGCCTCCACGCGCGCATCTGCCGATTGAACGCCGGCCGCGCGCGGCGGATCGTCTCCGCTTCGCAGAGCAGCGCCTCGAGCTCCCCACCGCAGGGGCGAACGTCGATCCAGGCCGCGCGACCGGCCCATTCCGACGCCGTGACGCCGTCCGCCGATGCGCGGAAGTGCTGTCGCAAGCGCGCCCGCACGCGGAGGGCCTTGCCGACATAGAGCAGCCGGCCGGACTCATCGGCGGCGGCATACGCGCCGCAACCGTCGGGCGCGTCGCGCAGCGCGTCCGGCGCGACGCGGCAGCGCTCGCCGGCCGCCCACGCGAAGGTCGATGCGTCGCCGCCTGCGGAAGCGAGGGAACGGACCACGCGCTCCTCGACAAACTCCAGCCCGTCCGCGTGCGCCCGGATGAACAAGTCCGGCCGCAGCGACGCGAGCGAGCGGGCCAGCGCCAACCCGCGGAGCTGCCCTGGCGTCGCGCAGCCGACCAGCCGCACGGACACGAGAGCGCCGGGCGGGACCTGCCGAAGCACCGCATTCGTCTCTTCGATGACTTGCGTGCGGCTGCGGCCGGTCACGTCGGTCGTCACAGAGTGCAGCGAACGCACGTCGTGCTCGACAAAGTCGATTCGGCAGCGCGGCCCGTCGAAGCGCGCCAGCACGACGCCCTTCGGCTCGTCGCGCTCGGCGAACGTGATGCGATCGGTCGAGCCGGCGTAGACGATCGGCGGTCCGACGCCGTCGTCGCGCGTCAGCACCTGGTGCCGGTGCACGTGCCCGGCGGCGACGTAGTGGAATTCCGGCGGGATCGCGTCGCGCTCGACCACGTCGTCACCGCTGCGGAATCGGAAGTTCCCGGGACCGCAGACGGCGGACTCGATCGTCTGGTGGATCAGCAGGATTCGAATGTCGGCGTCGATTCGCCGCCAATCGGTCTGGTCCAGCGCGGCGGCGAATCGGCGGGCGACGCCGCGCCGCACGCACGGCAAGACGCTGACTGCGACGCGCGCGTCGCGGCAACGGAACCAAAATGTGCACGGCTCGCGGGCGATGTGCACGTTCGGGTGCGAGAAGAGCAGGCCGCCCGGAATGGCGGAGCGCTCGTGGTTTCCGGGCACGATGACGACGGGGATGCCGTTGGCGGCGATGTCCCGCAGCGGCTCGGCGGCGGACGTGATCGCGGCCGGTCCGGGCGCGGGGGTGTCGAACACGTCTCCGGCGTGCAGGACGAGGTCGGGGCGTACGCGACCCGCGACAGACAGGGCGCGGTGGTAGCTGTCGATGAAGTCATCGCCGCGGCGATGCGCGCCGCGCCGCCGGCGGGCGGGCAGTTCGGCGCCGATGTGCGAATCGGCCAGGTGAAGCACGGTCAACGGCGCATCCATGCGCGTTCAGCATAGCGGACGGGGCGGCCGATCCGCCAGTCGTGTTTGGGTTTTGTGCGGATGCTCGGCGTCGGACGAGGGATGCTCAGTCTTCGAGGGTGAAGGGGGTGAAATTGGTGCGATCGTCGAAGTAGTCCTCCTGCTCGGCGCGCTTCAGCCAGCCGACAAACAGGTAGGTGAGGGGCGTAAATGCCGCCTCGATCGCCACCTTGAAGGCCCAGTTGAACGCGACGACTCGCCACATCGTGTCGGCCTGCCAGGTGCCGTGCGTCAGAAATTCGGGCGCGACGAGACCGAACAATCCGAACAGCCACGCCGGGTTGCCGAAAGCCAGCGGGTAGAACACGAGGCTGTCCACGCCCTGGCCGCAGAAGGTTGAGCCGATGGTGCGCGTCCAGAGGAAGCGGCCGCGCGTCCACACCTTCATCTTCGCCATGACGTACGAATTCACGAAATCGCCGAGCCAGAATGCGAGGATCGACGCCAGCACGATGCGCCAACCCGCGCCGAACACAACTTCGAGCGCCGGCTGGATCACTTCGTTGAACGGCTCGTCGGGAGCGGGCGGCAGATGAATGACGACCTGACTCATCAGCACGTAGAAGAGCATCGCTGCGAAGCCGGCCCAGATGACCTTGCGGGCGCGGGCATAGCCATACACCTCGGTGAGCACGTCGCCAAAGATGTAGCTGATCGGGAAGAAGATGTTCCCGGCGCCAAACACGAGCGCGGCCCCGATCCAAGGCAGCGCGAACGGCAGTTCGACGACGCAGGTCTTTCCGGGGCCAATCAGATTGGAGCAGAGCAGAACCGCGACGAATCCCGCCATGAGCAGGTCGTAATAGCGGTAGTGGCGGGCGTTGCGGACGTGCTGCGTGCTCATGCGCGAGGCCGTCCTGTGGGCGCGCGGCGAATCGAAACGCGCGAGCGCGGCGTGGTCTTCTTCATTCGGCCGGTTCCGCGGCTTCGGCGGTTCCGCCGGTACCAATATTCTGTTGGCGGACGAACCGCGACGCTCCGCTCCGCAACAGCATCCGGACGATGAACTGCGCCGCGCGGGCGTTCACGTCGGCGCCCGGACGCAGCACGCCGGCCGCGGTCAACAGGTTCTCGCCACGCAGCATCTTCAGGAGCACGTCCAGCGCACTGGCCGGCGCGGGAAGCGACGCGCCCGTCAGCATCCAGCCGTCCTCGAAATCGACCGTGCGCGTCGCGATAAGCACGGCCTCGAATGTCGCGTCGGAGTTCGAGCACATCGCGACGTCGGCGAGCGGCTTCGAAAGTCCGGAGAGCGCGTCGCGCACCTGCACGCGTCCGTCGTCGCAACGCCGCTCGAACGCAAGCAGTCGGTAGACGGACTTCACGGCGGCGGCGCTGATGGTCTCGGCGAGCGAGCCGTCGGCAGGCGGGTGCATTTTCAAGTACCGCTCGACGGCAGTGGAGTTGCCGCGCCGGACTCCGAAGCAGGCGAAGTCCATGAGAATCGCCTGGACGCTCTGGTCGGCATAGATTTTCCGCCCTTCCCGGCGGATTCCGAGCGATCGAACGGCCTCGTCGAACGTGGACTGATCCTGAAACCGCAGCGCCGCCTGGGTCATGTGGCTCAGCGCGGCTCGGGCTTCGACGTAGCGGGCGCGGATCGGTTCGCGCATTCCGACTTCGGCGGCGGAAGTCGCCGCCTCGGGATCACCGGGCGCATTCATGAGGCGGGTTCTCCGAATCGATGGGGAAGATTCTACGGCTCAAACGGACCGCGTCCATGTAACGAAATCGAGTCCCGGCGGCTTGCCGGAAAGGCGACGAATCAGATTCAGCGCCTGGGCGCGGTGGTGCGTGCCGTGCGTGCACAACTGCACGACGCTCTCGCCGAGACGAAACCGCAGCCAAATCCTCGGCCGAACTTCAGCATGGACCTCGCGCGCGCAGTCGGCGGGCGAGCCGATGCGCTGCAGCACAGCGTCCCGCGCGGCCGCAGATTCCCGGTATCGCGATTGCAGTTCGGTCAGCGTGGTCGATTCGGGCAGCTTCGAGAACGGGCGCGCATCGCCGGACCAGTTGCCCACCCACCAGGTCTCCGCATCGAGAATGTGCAGAAGCGTTCGCCGAAGCGTCCGCAAGCCGATGTCGAACGACTGGTCCGCGGCCGATTCGCCGAGTTCGGCGGCCGCGTGCAGAACCCTTGCGCTGGCCCAGTCGCCGTATGCCAGGTAGCGGCGCAGTCGCGCAGGCTGGTGCTGCACCGGGCAGGCGAGCGAAGCGCCAACGCGAAGCCCGAGCGGTTCGAGCGCGGCGACGGCCTCGGGCCGCTGGGCGACGGTCGGGCGTTCGACCCGCATGTAGAGGTAATCCTGCCCGGGACTTACGGGCGCGCCGCCGGAGACTCGAATCATGACCATCGCCTGCGCCCGGTGATGCACGCCGTGGTTGCAGACGTGCAGCATGAGGTCCGAGAGAACCTCGGTGAATGTGTCGCCGCGCAGGTTTCTGTAGGTTAACGGAGAGTCCGCCTGTCCGGGTTTCAGCGTTGCGAGGAACGCGTCGCGTTCGGCCGCGATCGCCGCGCAGCGCTCGCGCAGCTCCGCGACCGGGATGCCCGCTTCGGGCTGAACGAACCGGGGATCGGCGACGCGCTGCCAGCGCTCGAGCCAGATTTTCTCGGCCGCCCAGAGGTGGTGGAGCGTCGCGCGGATCGTGCCGCAGCCCATCTCGAACGGTCGATCGAGCTGTTCGTTCGCGAGCGCCCCGGCCGCGGCCAGCACGTTACCGGCGGCCCAGTCGTTGTGCGCGAACAGATCCTGGAGCGTTTCCATGCGCGGAGACTCCGTGCGCATCGCGCGCCCGGCGGGCGAAGACCGCTCAAAGCGGGCGCATCGCGCCGCCGCATCCGCCACAGCGCGGGGGGAATTCGTACTTGGTCCAGGCCGATTCGGAGAACCAGCGGAAGCCCTCGATGCCGCCGGACGGTCCGTACTGTAGTTGAAACGCGCTGCGCTGTCCGCACGCGGGGTTCTGGCAGACGGCGTCGAACGACGGGAAGCTATCGCCGCCGCAGGCGGGACAGGGTTGAGCGCCGGCGGCGCCGAATCCGCGATGCTCGTGACGGGACGCGCACAACCAGCGGACCTCGAAGGAAAAGGCGGTGCGTTGCGTCGGACGCGGCGGCGAGGACGCGCGTTGCCAGCTCCACCAGACGAGGCACAGGCCGGCAGCCGCCGCGAGCGACGCCGACAGCAGCTTCGCGCGGCTTGGGTTCACCGTTGCTCACCCGTCCGTCCACCGGCCGCGTCAAGCCGCGGAATTCACCGGCATCACTCGACCGGCCGCCAGAACCCCAGCACGCGGTTCCAGACGGCGCGGACGGCGTTGTCGGCATCGCGGCGGTTGGTCGCGTCGCGGACCATGTAGCCGGTCCACCAGTAGACGTTGCTGTCGGAGAAATCATAGTGCAGATTTCCGGCCCAATAGCCCTGGGCATCGTCGCGGTCGTCGAGACACAGCGTGCACCCGCCGGAGTAGCAGCCGTCGTACGAACTCCGCAAGGGGTTGCGCATCGCGTCGGTGGTTCGCACGCGCGTCACGTTGCCGGCATAGGTCAGCGCGTTGATCCCGCCGGCGTGTCGCTGCGTCAGCCAGGTGGGCGCCTGCACCCAGGCGCGCACGCCGTCGTCCCAGACGATCCGGCCCGCATCGCGCCAGAACAGCGGCTCGCCCGGACCGGGGAGCTCGTGATCCGGGCCGATGTCGGCCACCAGCAGCGTGCGCTCGGGCTGTCGCGGCGTGAGCCCTTCGGTCCAGTAGAGCGTCGGTTCCTGAAAGTGCCGCACGACGTAGTTGAATCCGTAGCTGGCGGCGGCGAAGGCCGGATCGAGCGGCGCATCCGGGTTCACGCGGTCGCGCAGCGGGTCGCCGGGACACGCGAACGCGTCCGGGTCCGGCACGAACTTCGGGTAGAGCTTGAAGACCCAGGAGTACTCGCGCGTCACCTCGCCGGCGGCTTCGGGCGTCGCCGAAGGCGGCCAGAACCACTCGCTGTAGAGGTTCCAGGGCAGGCACTCGCGGTGTTCCGTACGGAAGTATCTCAGGCCCAGGTTGACCTGTTCGAGACGTGTCATGCACACGGCGCCCTGGGCTTGCTCGCGGGCCTGGCGAAGTCCGGGCATCAGCATGGAAACGAGCAGCGCCACGATGGCGACGACGACCAGCAGCTCGATCAGCGTGAAGCCGCGCCGATCCCGGGCAAGGCGTGTGTGGCACATTGCAGAGCCCTCGCGCGGCCGCACGCAGCGCCGCGCGAATCTGGAAACTGACGGGAGCTGAGCCTTCTCTAGTGTAGTGCCTCACACATGACGCATCTTATTCCGCATGGGTGGTACGGGCGTCCCGCCCGTTCATCCGGGTGAAGAACGGGCGGGACGCCCGTACTACCCTGAATGGAACCACGCATTATTCCTGAGGCACTTCACTAGTATACCCGCGATTTCCGGGATTGCCGCACATTGCGCGGCACGCGTCACTTCTCGCCCAGCTCGCGCCGGCGGCGAAAGAACTCGCGCAGCAGGTCCGCGCTGGGCTCGGCCAGCACGCCGCCGGTCACTTCCAGGCGGTGATTCAAGCGCGGATCGACAGGGATTTCGAACAGCGAGCCGCACGCGCCCGCTTTCGGATCGTACGCGGCGAACACCAGCCGCTTCACGCGCGACAGCACCAGCGCCCCGGCGCACATCACGCACGGCTCCAGCGTGCAGTACAGCGTGCAGCCCTCCAGCCGCCAGCTTCCGAGGTGGGCCGCAGCGGCCGAGATCGCGAGCATTTCGGCGTGAGCGGTCGGGTCGGCGAGCTTCTCCCGCTGGTTGCAGCCGCGGCCGATGACGCGACCGTCGCGCACCACGACCGCGCCGACCGGCACGTCTTCGCTGGTCAGTGCGGAGCGCGCGAGCGTCATCGCTTCCTGCATGAAGCGACGGTCCATCTCATCCTGATGCAGGCCCTTCAGCATGGGTTGACCTCGGCGTCGGGCCGCCCGGGACCGCGCGACCGCGCGCCACGCTCGCTCAGCATCTCCGCGGCGATGCACGCTACCACACCGGGGTCGAGACCCCAATCCGGGCGTTCGGCGGGGGTCGGTCCGACGCAGGCGCGCGCGACCGCCCCCGCCGGTCGCCAGACGGACGCGGGGGTCGGCCCAAACAGCGTGAGCGACGGTGTTTCGATCAGCGCCGCGACGTGCGCCGGGCCCGCGTCGTTGCTGATGAGCAGGTCCGCGGCGCTCAGCACGCCGAGCAGCGTCGTCTCGTCGGCCGATTCCACGAGCGGGGCGACGTCGCGCAGGGAGCGCTTCGCGGAGCTGCTCCACCTCTCCTGCTCCACCGGTCCAGTCAGAAAATGAGCCTGAAAACCGCGCGCGATGAGCCGCGCTGCAAGGTCGGTGAAGCACGCGATCGGCCAGCACTTCGCGACGCCGCCGCTGCCGGGATGTATCAATGCCAGCGGCGCCGCGCTCAGAGTCGCGGCTAGCGCGGACGTTCGCGCCGCGCGCGCAAGCGCCTCACGCCCGCGCTCGACGGCGTCCTCGGCCACGAACGCGCGCGGTCCGGCTCGGCGCGAACACGTGGTCCGCACGACTCCCTGCGCTTCGAGCTGCCGCCGCCACTGCTCGAGAATATGCGCTACGCTGCCGTCGGACGGCCGCGGTTCGACGCTGAGCACGCGGCGCGGCGCGAGACGCTCGATCCGCCGGTGCGGCGCGCCGCATGCGTCGGAGAGCAGGTTCAGAACCAGGCGGTCGCGAAATCGCTCAATCAGCTCGCCGGGCGGCGCTTCGTCGTCGGAGCGGTGCAGCCAGTGCAGGCCGAGGCCATCCGAGCCGGTGCAGCGCAGTTGCGGATGGGCGCAGCGCAGCGAATCGAGTCGCACACGCGCATAGGCGGTCAGCCGCCGCACCGAGAGCGATTGCGCCAGGTCCAAGGCCAGACGCAAGGCCAGCGCCAGGTCGCCCAGCGCGCCGCCGTGGAGCATCAGCAGGGTTGAGTCCGGCTTTTCCATCGGCGATCCGGGCTGGATTCGGCGAACGAACGGCGATTCGCCGCGGGACGATCGGCCGGAGTGCTGGAGACGCGGGTCCGCGTCACAGGCCGAGTTGAATGGCCGCCCCGCACGCGAACAGCGCCAGTCCGGCAAGCGCGTGAGAATATCGCTCCAGCGGCGCGACGCGGACGAACCGCGTCCCAGCATGCGCGAGCAGCGTGACGGCCAGCATGGTCCCGATCGTCGCGACGGAGAACACGAGCGCGACCGCGGCGACGACCGGCCATCCGAGCGCAAAGGCCGGGTACATCAGCAGCGGGATCAGCGGCTCGCACGGGCCGAACACGAAGATCGTGAAGAGGATCCAGGGCGTCATTCGGCTGGAGGTCGCTTCGTTGTCGTGCACGTGCGCATGCGCGCCGTGGTGGTCATGCTCGTGATCGTGAACCGTGCCGTCTTCGTGCGCGTGCCGGTGCGAATGCCGGCGATCGCGGTGCGCGAGCCGCAGACCATACGCGGCGTAGGCCAGCCCGAAGCCGAGCAGCAACCAGCCGGCCAGATCGCCGCGCAGTCCTTCGAACCACTCCAGCCCTCCCAGCGCCCAGCCGAGCGCGATGCCCAGCGCGCCCAGAACGACCGAGCCCAGCACGTGCCCGACGCCGCACAGCGACGTCACGAGCGCGAGCTTGCGAACGGACCAGCCGCCGATCCGCGCCATGGCGATGAACGGGACGTAGTGATCCGGTCCGGCAAGCGTGTGCGAGACGCCGATGAAGGCAGCCGTCCCGATGAGCAGCAACAGTGTGGCGGGTTCGCCGGTCGTCCATTCCGCGAGCAGCACAGGATGCCCCCCGTCGTCCATCGGCCGCACTTCGGCGTCGGACCGCCGCCGGCGACGGATTCAGTCGTAATGCGGCGGGGCTGCGAAAGCAAGATCGTGGCGGCGGCCGACCGCGATGCGGCGGTCTGGGTTCCGTTCCGCCCGGGTCCGATCCTTCCCGGATCGATGCCCGCGTGTCCCGCCGGCCGCGGCCGTTCCGCTTGCGGCGTCGGCACGCGAAGCGGTACAACTGCGCCGTTCCGACAGACGAGGCCGCCGTCGGCGGCAGGAGTCCGAACGGCGCAGAGGCGATCATGCAGCTCACGCACGTGGCGTTGCAGGTACGCGATCTGGAACGCTCAATCGCCTTCTACGAGCGCGTGTGCGGACTTCGGGTCGTGCACGACCGTACCGAGGACTTCCGCGTCGTCTGGGTGGGAACCGGCGAGCAGCCGCCGCGATTCGTGATCGTGCTGCTGGCGAAAGAGTACGAACTGAACGTCGCGCCGCCGCTCCAGCACGTGGGGCTCTCCGTCGCGAGTCGACAAGACGTCGACACGTTTTGCGCACGCGCCGAGCGGCACGGCGCGCCCATCGTCTGGCACGCCACGGAAGGCGGACCGGTGGTCGGCTACTTCGCGGCCGCGAGCGATCCGGACGGCAACCTGATCGAGGTGTCGCATGGTCAACGAATCGGGTAAGCCCCTCACCACGCGTGGCGCTGCGGGCATTACGCGGCGCGGCATGCTGCGGCGCGGCGCTGCGGCTGCGGCGGCCGCGTGCCTGATGCGCGACGACTGGCTGCATCGTGTGCAGGCCGCGACGGCTCGGGCGGGCGACCGGTCAGCGGTCGAACTGGCGAGCGACGAATCGTTCTGGGTGGAGATTCAGCAGGCGTTCGCGATCGACCGAAGCGTCATCAACCTGAACAACGGGGGTGTAAGCCCCTGCCCGCGAAGCGTTCAGGACGCGCTGCGACGTCATCTGGAATTCGCGAATCAGAACCCTGCGCACAACCAGGAATCGGTGCTGAAGCCGCAGATCGAACGGGTGCGCAGCGGACTGGCGTCGGCGTTCGGCTGCGACCCGGAGGAGATGGCGATCGTCCGCAATGCGAGCGAGGCGCTCGAGACATGCCTGTTCGGCATGGACCTGAAGTTCGGCGACGAAGTGCTGACGACCACGCTCGACTATCCGCGCATGATTCACACCATCCGGCAGCGCGAGACGCGCGAAGGCGTCCGCATTCGACAGATCGATCTGCCGCTCCCGCTCGAACACCCGGCGCAGGCCGTGGCCGCGTTCGCCGAGGCGATCACGCCGGCGACGAAGCTCATCCTGTGCAGCCACGTGATTTTCGTCACGGGCCAGATTCTGCCGGTGCGCGATCTTTGCCGTCTGGGGCGCGAACGCGGCATTCCGGTGATCGTGGACGGCGCGCACGCGTTCGCGCACCTGCCGTTCTCCCGCGACGAGCTGGAGTGCGACTATTACGGAACGAGCCTGCACAAGTGGCTCACGGCGTGCCTCGGCTCCGGATTTCTGTACGTGCGCCGCAATCGCATCGCGTCGCTGTGGCCGCTGATGGCGGCGAGCGAGCCGCTCAGCGGGGACATTCGCAAGTTCGAGGAGATCGGCACGCACCCGTATGCGAACAAGCTGGCGATCGCCGAGGCGCTGGCGCTGCACTTGGCGATCGGCGGTGTGCGTCGCTCCGAGCGGCTGCGCGCGCTGCGGGAGCGCTGGACGGCGCGCCTCGGAGCGGACCGGCGCGTTTCGTTCTACACGCGGTTTGAACCCGAGCACGCCTGCGGCATCGCGACCATGCGGATCGAGGGCGTCGAGCCGACGGCGCTGCACACGCACTTGTGGAGTCGCCATCGCATCGGCGTCACGCATATCGACTACCACGGCGTGCGCGGCGTCCGCGTAACGCCGAACATCTACACCACGCCCGAGGAGGTGGACGCCTTCTGCGCGGCGGTCGAGGACGTGCTTGCCCATGGAATCCCGAGCTGACCTGGACTCCGCGGGCGGCGCAGCGGTCGCCCCCGAACATCGCGAAGCGCTCTCGCGCCTGGCGGACGCGCTGCGCGAAAGCGCCGGCGGCGAGTTGCTCTCGCTGATCGCGTTCGGCGGGCGCGTGGTGGGCGATCCGTTCTATCGCGAAGGTCCGGTGCGTTCCGTGGCCGTCTTCGCGAACGTGGAGCTGGACGCGCTGGCCCGGCTGGCGGCCGGCGGCGATCGACTGGGTCGTCGGAATCTGTCCGCGCCGCTGATCATGACCCCGGCGTACATCGCCGCCTCGCGCGACGCGTTCCCGCTGGAGCTGATCGAGATCTCGCAGACACGCCGCGTGTTCACCGGTTTCGATGCGTTCGCAGAACTGTCCTTCGAGCGCCGCGACGTCCGGCTTCAGTCCGAGCGCGAGCTGAAGGGCGAGTTGATTCAGCTTCGACAGGGGCTGCTCGCCAGCGGCGGACGCCCGGCGCCGCTTCATGAAGTGTGCCTGGCGAGCGCGGAGCGCGTCCTGCGCGTCGCGCGCGGACTGGTCTGGCTCAGCGGCGCGTCCGCGCCGCCGCATGCGCGCGAGCTGGTCGCCGCGTGCGCCGCCGCGACCGGACGGCGCCTGGACTCGCTGGCGCGACTGTCCGGCGTCGCCGACGACCTCGGACTGCCAGGATTCAAGTCGTATTACGGCGAGATCGCCGAACTTGCGGCGCACGTCGATGTCCTGTCGGCGTGAGCGGCGCGCGGTCCAATCTCGCCCGAGGCTTCTAATGGGCGCGACGCAGCGGGCGCGCTACACTCGCCGCGTGAACTGCGCTCCGCCGACCCACTTTGCACGCTCGCGTTCCGCACCGGCGCGCTTCGCGCCGCTGGCGCTGGCGTGGCTGTGCTGTGCGACGGCGGGCGCGCAGCCGCGCGACCACGTCGAGGATCGCGCACGCGTGCTCAGCGACTCGCAGCGCGCCCGGCTGGTCCAGACGCTGGCGACGCTGGAGCAACAGAGCGGAATCCAGATGATCGTGCTGACCGTGCCCAGCACGGACGGCGTGCCGATTCAGGACTACTCGATCCGCAAAGCCGGCGAATGGAAGCTCGGACAGCGCGGCCAGGACAACGGCGTTCTGATCACGGTCGCGGTGAACGACCGCAAGTACTGGATCGAGGTCGGCTACGGCCTGGAGTCCACGCTGACCGACCAGTTCTGCGGCCAGGTGGGACGCGACCACTTTCAGCCGCACTTCAAGCGCGGCGATTATGGCGGTGGGCTGATCTCGGGCGTCGGCGCGTTGCTCGCGCGCGCGACGCGCGCCGGCGGCGCGGATCCGGAGTCGGCCTCGCCCGCCGCGCCGACAACATCCGGTGAGCGCCGCTCAGACCGCGGCAGCCGGAGCGGCAGTGTCCTGTCTGTTTGCGGGTTTCTGCCGATCGTGGCGCTGGTCGTGCTGGTACTGATTGCGTCGTCGCGCAGCCGATCGCGCCGCCGCTGGGGTGGAAGCTCCGCGTCGTCGTGGGCGTGGCTGCTGGCGTCGGAGCTTTCCCGGGCGTCCCGGCGGTCGCGACGCTCGAGCACGTGGGGATCCGGTGGTTGGGGCGGCCTTGGCGGTCTGGGCGGCTTCGGCGGCGGCGGATTCGGGGGAGGCGGTGGCGGCAGCTTCCGCGGCGGCGGCGGCGGACGCTTTGGCGGAGGAGGCGCAGGTGGCGGCTGGTGACAACTGTCCAAAATGTGGTGCGGCAATACCGGCCGCGCGGGCCCGTTTCTGCAACGTGTGTGGAGGGTCACTCGAGATGAAGCGTCGATCCAGCGTCGCGGGCGTGTTGATGGTGTTTCTGCTGGTGCTGGGCGTGGTCGCGCTGGTCGTCGGCGGCTGCGCGTACAACGGCTACAACCGCGCCATCCGGCTCGACGAGTCGGTCCGAAGCGGTTGGGCGCAGGTGGAGAACATTCTTCAGAGCCGCTTCGATCTGATTCCGAATCTGGTCGAGACCGTGAAAGGCTATGCGGAGCACGAGAAGGACATCTTCACGGCGGTCGCGGACGCGCGGACGAAGTATTTTGCGGCTGACCAGTCCGGCAACCGCGGCGAGCAGGTGGAGGCGGCGGCCGGCTTCGAGCGCGCCCTCTCGCGCTTGCTGGTCTTGCAGGAGAAGTATCCCGAGCTGAAGGCGCAGGACAGCTTCCGGCAGCTCATGGACGCGCTCGAGGGCACGGAGCGGCGTCTGGCGGTGGAACGCATGCGGTACAACGAATCGGTCGCGGCTCTGAACACGTATACGCGCGGGCTGCTCGGCCGACTGTTCGCATCGTGGGCGGGCGTGAAGGAGGCGGAGTACTTCGAAGCGCCTGAGGCGGCGCGCGAAGCGCCGAAGGTCGATTTCGGCGGCTGAGACAGCGACCCGGCGCGGGCCGGATTCGTCCTCGCGAAATCGTGACTGCATCCGCCGTCTCCGCCCGTCTGCTGCGGAGACCTGGCGTTCTGTCGCCCGTGCGCCCGCGCGCATCCGCGTCGCGAGCGTCGTCGAGTCCTCCCGGACACGCGGGCTTCCGGACCGGCCACTCGATTTCGGAGACTTCACATGCGTTCCGCAGCGCTTCGCGCGGGCTCGGCCGCGCTGTTGGCGATTTCCGCGTCGGCGAGCAGTCCGTTGCTGGCGGACTCTGCGCCCGGATGGACCCAGTGGGCCGGTCCGGGACGCGACTTCATCGCACCGGCCTCCGGGCTGGCCAACTCCTGGCCGGAAGGCGGTCCGAAGCCGCTGTGGAGGCGCGAGATTGGCGGCGGACATTCGGCGATCCTGGTCGAGGGAGATCGGCTGTACACGATGTGCCGGCGCGACGAGGACGACGCCGTGCTGGCGCTGCGCGCATCCGACGGCGAGACGATCTGGGAAACCCGCTACGCGTCGGCGTCGAAGCCCGACATGGACCTGACGTTCGGCCCCGGACCGCACTCGACGCCTCTGATCGTCGGCGACCGGATTTTCGCGCTCAGCGCGACGGTTCAGCTTCATTGCCTGAACAAATCGGACGGGACGGTGGTCTGGAAGCGCGACCTGATGAGTGAATGCAACGCGCATCACGTCGGCCGCGGGTATGGCGCCAGCCCGATCGCATACGGCGATACGATTCTGCTGAATCTCGGCGCTCCGGATCGGGGACTCGTCGCGCTGCGCCAGTCCGACGGCAGCGAAGTCTGGCGGAGCGAGGCGCTGCGCCCGGGCTATTCGTCCCCCATCCTCATCCGCATGCACGACGAGGATCACGTCGTCGTCGCGGCCGGTCCGGACCGGATCGGCTTCGATCCAGCCAACGGCGCGATTCGCTGGCGATACACCCTGACCGACCAGAACGCCGGATCGATCATGGCCACGCCCGCGTTCGTGCCGCCGGATCTGCTGTTCTTCACGGCCGCGTATGGCGTCGGCACGGAGGCGTGTCGCGTGACGAAAGAGGCCGGCGTCTACAAAGCCGAGCGGGTATGGCACACGCGCAAGATGCAGGTGCAGCACGGCGCGTACGTTCTGGTGGACGGCGCGGTCTACGCGTCCAGCGGCGACTTCGGTCCGGCTTTTCTGGAAAAGCTGACCGTCGCCGACGGCAAGGTGGTGTGGCGTGAGCGCGGCTTTGCCAAGGCGAACGTCATCTACGGCGATGGGAAGTTCATCATTCTGGACGAGAAAGGCGAGCTCGCGCTGGCCCTCCCGGACGAGAGCGGGCTGAAGGTCGTCAGCCGCGCGACCGTTCTGCAGGAGAAAGCATGGACCGCGCCGACGCTGGTCGGCTCGACGCTGTACTTGCGAGACTACAAGACGATCCTTGCGCTCGACCTGGGCGGCAGCGCGTCGTCGGGCTGACGCCGGCTCCGGCGACGGGCCGAGGCGCGCTCTGGCGGCGCGCCGGTCGCGGCGGTCTGCTGGCCGAAACGACGGCTGCTGCGTAGACTGCCGTTCAAGGGTCGGATTCACCTTTCGGAATACGCGATGAGCGCAGAAACAAATCCGGGTCGCGGGGCGTTGCCGATCGCGTTCGCCGGGCTTGCGCTGGCGCTGCTCGGGATGCCGCTCTACGGCATGCTGGTCGATGTGCCGTTCCTGCGATCGACGGGCCTGTCCGCTCTCGTTCCGATGCTCGCCGGCGTCGTTCTGGCGATCGTATCGCTTTCAAGGCGCGCCAAGCTGACTGCCCGCATCGTCGCCGGGGTGACGCTGCTGCTGCCCGTGGCGTTCGCGGGGCTGTTCTTCGTCGCCGGCTCACTCCCCGCGCCGCAGCGCGAAGCCGCGCTCACGCAGGCGATCGACTTCACGCTCGAAGACGAGCAACGCCGCCCGGTGACGCTCAGCGACGCCTTTCGCTCCGGTCCGGTGCTGCTCGTCTTCTACCGTGGATTCTGGTGACTGATCTGCCAGTCAGAGCTCCGCGGGCTCGGAGCCGTTCAGCAGGAACTCGAGCGAATGGGCGGTCGGCTGCTGGCCGTCTCGGTCGATCCGCCGCAACGATCGGCGGATGTCGTTACGCGGCAGAACCTGCCGTTTTCGATCCTCAGCGACGCGGATCGTTCCGTGATCGCGGCGTATGGAGTCGTTCACAAGGGCGGCGGGCCCGACGGAGGCGACATCGCCATCCCGTCGATGTTCCTGATCGAGACCGGCGGAAGGATCGCCTGGCAGCACGTCTCGACGCGGGTGCAGGAGCGCGTGTTGCCGGCAACGATCATCGAGCGCGCGCGGGCGATCAGCCGGCCGTGACCGCCTTCGCTCGAATCTCGGGGTTCAGCTCCGCTTCCCGCCCGAGTGCGTCGATGGCGCCGACGATGCGTTCGGTCGCCTGCCGAAGCGCTTCGCGGTCTCTCTCTCGACCGACGAACTCCGAAAGATCGACCGGCGCTCCGAATCGCACCCGTGCCTTGTGCCGCAGCGCATACGACGCAAGCGGGTGCTTTCGATAGCGCGTGCCGCTGACGTGAACGGGGATCACGGGCGCGCGCGACTTCAGCGCGAGATACGCAATGCCGCTCTTGAACTCGCCCGGTCCGTCTTCCGGCGCGCTGAACCGCCCTTCCGGGAACACCAGCAGGCAATCACCGCGCTCCATGCTCTTCAGGCAGCCGACAATCGCGTCCTTGCCGGGCTTGGCCCGGTTCACAGGGACGCAGCGCGCCAGGCGAATGACCCAGCCGACAAGCCAGTTGTCGTGCCATTCGCGCGCGACGAGATAGCTGATGATGCGATGGCGCAGCGCTCCCTGTAGCACCATCGGGTCGATGCCGCTGGTGTGATTCGACGCGAGCAGCACCGGACCGCGCAGCGGAACCGTCATCGGCCCGACGCGCTTCAATCCGCACCACGAGCCGGCGTACACGTGCACGATCTGCCACACGACGCTCAGCAGCGGATTCTCGACTTCGCTCGCCCGATACTTCCTCCACGCCACAAGCAGCGCGCCCAGCAGCAGCAGCGCCGTCCCGCCAATCAGATAGGGCACATAGCGATCGAGGTTCGGAATGTTCGGCAAACCCAGCAACCCCGTGGTCGTGATGGTCGCGGTCATCGTGGCCATGTCCGACACGCCGAAGACGCGTCCGCGGCGCGAATCCGGCACGAACCGCTGCAGCGTGGACATGATCGTCACCAGCAGCGCCGCCCCGGCCCCGCCCAGCCCGAACAGGCACACGCCCGGAATGACGCGACCGAGCTTGAAGGCGTACGCGATATCGAGCAGCACCAGCCACACCGTGCTGCCCAGCAGCGCCGCCAGCACGGCCGTCTTGATCTGCATCGCCGGGCCGATCATCGTCATCACGGCTGCGCCGGCCGCCAGTCCGAATCCGAGCAGACCGCGATAGACGCCGATGTCCGCGATGTCGCCCTCGAAGACGTCCCGAACCATCGCCGGGATGATCGAGATGATCACTCCGGCCGCAGCCCAGAACACCGTGCCCAGCGCGATCATCTGAAGCACGCGGCGATGGCCGCGCACATACGCGAATCCCTGCCGGATCGGCGCGAGCAGCCCGTCGAGCTTTGGATGCGCCACGGCCCGCGACCGGCGGAGATTGATGCAGAGGATCAGCAGCGCACTGGTGGCGAACGTCACGCCGCCCAGGCGGTAGTTCCACAGCACACCCAGATGCTTGACGATCCAGCCGCCGAGCAGATAGCTGAAGATGCCCGAGATCGTGACGGCTGCGCTGATGAGCGCGTTGGCGCGGACGAGCTGCCCTTCGCGGATCAGCGTCGGAAGCAGCGCCTGCCGGCACGGCGAGAAGAATGCCGCGAACAGTCCGATCATCATCAGCGGCAGCACGATCGAGAAGTCGCCCAGGCCGCGCGGATCGAGCCAGACCGCCAGCGCCGGAACCAGCAGCGAAAGATTGACCGCCACCAGCCCGCGCAGCAGGTCGGAGCCGATCATGGTCCACTTGCGGCTGGCGCGATCGGCCCACCAGCCAGCCAGCGGGCCGAGCAGCGCGTAGGGAAGAAAGAACGCGAACGTCAGGAGCGCCTGGATGCGGACCGACTTCTCGCTGCCCAGCGCGTCACGCTCCTGAAGCAGCGCCATTTCGTTGAGATGATCGCCGACGGCCGCAATCGCGGCGGCTGCCCAGAGTAAAAGAAAATTGGGATTGCGAATGACCAGCGAAGGCAACGACTCGGATGGATCCGCGTGTCGGCTCATGCGCTGCGAGACACTCCTGCGGCGTCAGACTCAAGGGCGGACGCGCGACGGCGTTTCCCGCCGGGACGCCGTGCGGCCTGTCGGGGATACGGACGCAGCGGACTTTACGAGCGGTCTTGCTGGACGTAAAGATCGGTCGCCTGATCCGGCGCGATCTCTCAACCGCGGAGGATGTGCATGATGAAACCGGCTCTCACGACGCCGCGGGATCGACGCAATCGGCTCGCCCTGCTTGCGGCCGGCCTGCTCGCGTTCGCACTGGCGGGATGTGAAAGTCCGTCGCCCCGTGCGCCGGCCAGTCCTCCGCCGCAACCCACGACGCAGTCCCCACCGCCCGCTCCTGCCGAGCAGCGACCGGCCGAGGTGCGACCTGCGGCGCAACCTCCTGCGCCTTCGCGCCTGCCGGCCCAGGGCGATCCGCCGGTCGTGAGCGCGCCGCAGCCGGACGCACCGCCAGCGCCACCCTCGCCGGAGGAGCCGCCGAAGTATGTGCGTATCCTGGAACGAGAGCGCTCCGACGCGTCCGCGTCGCTCGATGCGACGGCGCGCGGCAACGCGGTCGTGCGACTCGAAACGAACAACGTGAAGCGGCTGCGCCTGATTCGCGACGAGCTGCCGTTTCGCGCGACGCGCAGCGTGGCCGTGCGGATCGACCAGCAAGGCATTGAGTGGTCGCCCCGTCACGCCTGGATCGAGCTGGAGCGCAGCCGTTCGGGCGAATGGACGGTCGTGGCGCGGTCGCCGGAATGACGCCCGCGCCCGATGGACGGCCGTTCGTCTCGCGGGCCGGCGAGAAGCTCGACGCGGCGCTGCGCGCTTTCGCGATCGACGTGGCCGGACTCGTCTGCACCGACCTGGGCAGCCACGTCGGCGGATTCGTCGATTGCCTGTTGGCGCGGGGCGCGGCGCGCGTGCACGCGGTGGATCCGGGCTACGGCCTGCTTGCCCCGGCGCTTCGCGCCGATCCACGCGTGATCGTGCACGAGCGGACCAACGCGCTTCGCGCCGAATTCACCGAACGAGCCGACCTGGTCACGATCGACGCCGGGTGGACGCCGCAGCGCCTGATCCTGCCGGCAGCCGATCGAGCGCTGGCGCCGCGCGGGCGCGTCATCACCCTGGTCAAGCCGCAGTACGAATGCCCGAAGAGCTGGCTGCGGCGCGGCGTGCTGCCGGCGGAGCGCATGGCGGAGGCGCTTGAGACCTGCGCACAGGACGCGATCGACTGCGGCTGGGCGATTCGGGCACGCCTCGAGAGCCCGCTGCCCGGTCACGGCGGGAATGTCGAGCACCTGTGGCTGCTGGAGCGCGGCGGTTCAGCGGCGTCGCTCTTGTAGCGCCGCATTGAACACGCTTCGGATCCGGAACCGAGCCGCGACCGTCGGGGAGCGAAGAATAGGACCTGGCGGAGTCTTGCGCAGCCCCCGCTCCCTCGCGGTCGCGGCTCTGAATGTCGCAGTATGTCTGAGGCACTACACTCTGACCCCGGGGATTCGAGGCGTCCGTCCGCGTCGGCGCGCGGGCCCGACGCAAGACGGACGATTGGAGCGCGCGATGCTCGATCAGCTTCCGCGGCGGGCTTTGCTGCGGTTCGAGATTCCGATTCTGCGGATGGATCGCTCGCCGCGGATCGACGGCAACCTGCGCGACTGGAGCGAGCGCTATCGCTGTCCTCACCTTGCGACGCTGGACGACGAGGAGGCGATCGCGGACGTGTACTGCGCGTGGAACGACGACGGCTTTTTCGCGGCGTTCGACGTGATCAGCGGCTCGCGCGGCGGTCCGAAGTGCGACGCGGACCATTGGTGGAAGAAGGACGGGCTGCGTTTATGCATCGATACGCGCGACGCGCGCGACAACAAGCGCGCCACGCGGTTCTGCCACTTTTTCTTCCTGCTTCCGACCGGCGGCGGATCGGACGGCGAGGCCCCGGTGATCGGCACGCACGCGATGAGCCGGGCCAAGGAACCGGCGCCCGCGGTGGACGTGTCGCGATGCTCGGTGGCGGCGCATGTGCACGACCGCGGCTATCGGCTGGAAGCAGGAATCCCGGGAACGTGCCTGCACGGCTGGGCGCCGGCCGAGCACCCGCGTATCGGACTGTTCACCAAGGTCAAGGACGTTCAGCGCGGGTCGCAGCACCTGACCGTTCCGGACGCGCTCGGCTGGAACGCGGACCCGAGCACGTGGGCGACGGGCGTGCTTGTCCGAGCGTGACGCGCACTGCGGCGGGCGGCGTCGCGCGCGAACTCAGACGCCCTGCTCGAAATCCGTTCCGCCGCGAGCCGTTCAGGTCGGCACGGACAGCGCCAGAAGTAACGCCAGCCACACGCCGCCCAGGAAGTGCCAATAGTAGGCGCAGTAGCGCACGCCGGAATGGCGTCGCGCGGAATAGCGTCCTGCGAAACTGGCGCACGTCACGACCAGTAGCGGGATGAGTCCGCCGACGACGTGCAGAGCGTGCAGCGCGGTCAGCGTATAGAACAGCCAGGCGTACAGATTCGACGCCATCAGCACGCCGGCCTCTGCCATCGCCAGCCAGTTCAACGTCTGCGAGACGAGAAACGCGCCCGCCAGGATCGACGTGCCCGCCAGCCCGGCTCGCAGGGCGCGCGTCCGCCCGGCGCGGATTCCGACCAGCGCGCAGTGCAGCAGCACGCTGCTGAAAAGGAGCAGGAGTGTGCTCAGCCAGATTCCGGGCGGCAGGCGCAGCGGTAGCGCGGGTTGAAGGAACTGCGGCGAGCTCCGCAGCACGACGATCAGGATCACGGCGGCCGCGAAGAAAACGCCCAGTGAGATCAGCAGCAGCGCGAGTCCGAAGTTGCCGATTTCGTCGGCGCGGCGGCGCGCGGGTCCGTCATCGGGCCCGAACGGCAGGCGCGATCCGCTGAGCGTGACGAGCCAGAGCAGCACGGCTCACTTGCGCTGAAAATAGGGCGCGAGTCCTTGAACGACTTCGGGCTGATACTCGCGCGTATCCATCAGTGCGAAGGCGATGAACAGCCCCACAAAGAACAGCGTGCCGATCACCACGATCACGTTGAACGGGCGGTCCCAGCGCAGGTGCATGAAGTACATGCAGACGAGCGTGGCCTTGATGGTCGCGATCGTCATGGCGATCCAGACGGCCAGCGAGCCGATCGGCAGGCGCATCACCGCCACCTGCACCGTCAGCCAGGTGAGCACGAGCAGCGCGACCGCGGTGCCCAGAAGGACGCCGGGGGAAACGACGTGGCCGACCAGAGGCTGGCCCCCGGGCTTGGCGGGCGCGATCGCTGGGCCCGCGTCGGATGCAGAGTGGCTCATGGCGCGAACTCCCGGGTCTTGAGACTACTCGATCAGGTACAGCATCGGGAACAGGTAAATCCAGACCAGGTCGACCAGGTGCCAGTAGAGCCCGACCAGATCGACCGGCGTGTAGTAGTTTCCGTTGTAACGGCCCTTCATCGCGTTGATCAGCAGCAGGCCGATCGCCACGATTCCGCCTACCACGTGAATGCCGTGCAGGCCGGTCATGCAGTAGTAAATGCTCATGAAAATGTGCACGTTGCGCGCGTGCGCCGGATCGATGTGCTTGGCGGCCTCCGGTGCGACCAGCCCGGATGGGCCGGCCGGCGCCGGCGTGACGGAGGTTCGCTCGACCACGAATCCGGCGGACTCGGCCGAGCCGGAAGGCCTCGCCGGCTCGGATTCCGCCGCCGCGGGGCTGTGCGACGATGCCTCCGCCGGGGCGGACGCGCTGGCGGCGTGCCCATCGGTCGCTTCGGCGTGCCGGTCGGCCGCAGGGGTGCCGGCCGCGTGCGCGTCGCCGTGCTCATCGTGGTGGAGCTGGGGGTCGTAGAACTTGCCCCAGTTGAGACCCATGTGGATTTTGTGGGAGTATTCGAAGTACTTGATGGTCATGAAGCCGAACGCGCCAGCGAGGGTGAGCGCCAGGCAGATGACCAGGCCGGTCTTGTACGACTTCTGTGCGCACCAGACTCCGAGGGCCATGGTGAAGCTGCTGGCGATGAGCACGACCGTGTTGATGCCGCCCATGATCGGGTCGAGGTACTGGTGGCCGGCGGCGAAGATCTCCGGGTGGTTGACGCGGTAGATGACGTAGGCGCAGAACAATCCGCTGAAGAACAGCACTTCCGTCGCCAGGAAGATCCACATGCCGAGCTTGCTGGCGTCGAACTGCTGCGCCGGCGTCTCGAAGTGATGTTGCAGGTTGGCCGGGTGCGCTTCGTGCGCGTCGTGCCCGTGTGATGCGTGTGCCGCGTCCGCCATGCTCTGATTCCCTTGTGTCCCTGTTCGTATCCCGCCGGCTCGCGCGGGGCGCGACCGCCCGGCTAGTGGTGTGCGGGCGCAGCGGTGCGTTCTCCGGGGCCGACATACCGGAAGCTGTCAGTCTTGGGCTCATACCGGACGAGGCTGTAGTCGTACGGATCCTCGACCGGCGGCGAATGGTGGAAGTTGTACCACGGCGGCGGCGAAGGCGTGCGCCACTCGAGCGTCGCCGCGCCCCACGGATTCGCCGGGGCGGGCTTGCCGCGGGCCAGCGAGTGCAGCAGGTTGATCACGGTCAGGATGAACCCGACCGCCATGATGTACGCGCCGATCGTGGAGGCCACGTGCAGCGTCTGGAACTCCGGCAGGTAGTTGTAATAGCGCCGCGGCATGCCCTGCACGCCGAGGAAGAACTGCACGAAGAAGGTGATGTTGAAGCCGATCACGCTCAGCAGGCAGCCCCAGGCGGCGAGGCGCTCGTCGTACATCTTCCCGGTGATCTTCGGCCACCAGTAGCACACGGCGCCGAAGAACACGAAGATCGTGCCGGCCATCACGAAGTGGAAGTGCGCGACGACGAAGTACGTGTCGTGCAGGTGGATGTCCACCGCCAGCGTGCCGAGAAACAGGCCGGTCAGCCCGCCGATGCCGAAGATCCAGATGAAGGAGAGCGCGTAGAGCATCGGCGTCTTGAGCGAGATCGAGCCCTTGTAGAGGGTGGCGAGCCAGTTGAAGACCTTCACGGCCGACGGGATCGCGACGCTGAACGTCAGGGCCGAGAAGATCGTGTTCAGCAGGTTGGATTGCCCGCTGGTGAACATGTGATGTCCCCAGACGAGGAATCCGAAGATCGCCAGCGACACGCTGCTGTAGGCGATGAAGCGGTAGCCGAAAATGTGCTTGCGGCTGAAGACTGAGATCAGCTCGCTCATCACGCCCAGCGCCGGCAGGATCATGATGTAGACCGCCGGGTGCGAGTAGAACCAGAAGAAGTGCTGGAAGAGCACGGGGTCGCCGCCGAACTCGGGCGCGAAGATGCCCAGGCCGGCGGTGCGCTCGACAATCAGCAGCAGCAGCGTGATCGCCAGGACGGGCGTCGCCAGGACCTGAATCACCGCGGTGGAATAGACCGCCCACAGCATCAGCGGCATCTTGAACCAGCCCATCTCCGGCGGGCGGAGCTTGTGGATGGTCACGATGAAGTTCATGCCGGTAAAGATGGAGCTGAAGCCCAGCAGGAACGCCCCGAACAGGGCCGGGATGACGCCGCTCATGGCGCTGTTCACGTCGGTGCTGTAGGGCGTGTAGAACGTCCAGCCGGTATCGACGCCGCCCAGCACGATCGTGCTTGTCAGAAAGGTCGTGCCGGCGCACCAGAAATAGAAGCTGGCCAGATTGATCCGCGGGAACGCGACGTCCTTGGCCCCCAGCATCAGCGGCAGGACGAAATTGCCCATCGCCGCGGGGATGCCCGGGATGATCACGATGAAGACCATGATCGCGCCGTGCAGCGTGAAGAACACGTTGTACAGCTCGTGCGTGACGAGCGGCTTCGACACGCCGATCGTGCCCGGAACCAGCAGCGTCGTCCGCACCAGCAGCGCGAACAGCCCGCCGATCGCGAAGAACGCCACGATGCCCACCAGGTACATCACGCCGATGCGCTTGTGGTCGAGCGTCAGCGCCCACGAGAGAAACCCGCGGGCGTGCGTCAGGTAATTGTCCGCGCCCGGTCCGGCCTCGAGATCGACCGGCCTGACCGCGGCGGCGTCCAGCGTGGACATCGAAAACACCTCCCGGCTGCGTCGCTATTCTTTCAGCGTGCGGATATACGCAATCAGCGCATCGATTTCGGGATCCTTCAGCGGCAGCCGCGGCATCGCGGCATCGAAGCCCTTCACGATGTGCTTGTTGGGTTCGAGGATCGATTCACGAAGATAGTTCTCGTCCGCCGGCGCCGACCCGCCATCCCGGAACTCGCGCGTCGCCCCGAACAGTCCCTTCCAGGTCGGGCCGGTGTTGGCCGCCCCGTCCACCGAGTGGCACTGCACGCAGCTCTTCTTGACGAAGAGCTTCTGTCCCATCTGCTCGGGCGTCTCGAGCTTGGCGACGATCTTGCTCAGCTCCGGGTCGTCCTTGTACTTGTCCAGGAACGCCTGCGGATCGGCCAGGTATTCCTGGTAGCGGGCGCCCTTCGCGTCGCCCTCGCCCAGCGTCGCCAGCGCCACAAGCGGGTTGGCGACCTCGAGCCATTTCTCGTATCCGCCCGGCTCATGCACGACGGTGATGGTCCGCATGTCCGAGTGGCTCTTGCCGCAATACTCGGCGCAAAACAGCGGATACGTGCCCTCGCGGTCGGCCTGGAACCACAGCTTGGAATAGCGGCCGGGGACGATGTCGCGCTTCACCCGGAAGGCCGGGATGTAGCAGCTGTGAATCACGTCCTGGCTCGACATGGTCAGCACGACCGGCTGTCCGATCGGGATGTGCAGCTCGTCGCTTTCGATGCCGTTGGGATATCGGAAGCTCCAGCCCCACTTGAACGCGTTGACGTCGATCGCCATCGCGTTTTCGGGGACGGTGCGCAGATCCATGAAGACCTTGAAACCCCACCAGAACATGATGCACACCAGAATCGTCGGAATGACGCTCCAGGCGATTTCCAGCGGCGTGCTGTGCGTGACGTTGCTGCTGGCCTCCTGATCCGGTCGGCGACGCCGATACAGGATGATGAACGCGAACATCAGTCCCGCGATCAGCACGAAAAAGATCAGCGACACCCAGAAAATGAACAGAAACGCCGCGTCGATGTGCGGGGCGATCGTCGAAGCCCGCAAGGGCATGAATCCGAGCGTGTGCATCTGTGCCAGTGTCATGCGGATTTCCGAAGCCCCCTTCGCCGGTGCTTACGCGGCCGCCGACGCCGCCAGCGCACGGCGGCGACGGATCGCGTCCATGCGCCACAGCACGCCCAGCGTCAGCACGATCGCCGCGAGCGTCAGGCCGCCGCCCAGCCGCATCAGCCCGATGGCGCTGGTGGTGTAGCGGCCCGCTTCCGCGTCGTAATGAAAACACGTCATGAAAATCTGGTCGAACAGAGACCCGATGCGGCCGTCGCCGGCCTCCAGCAGCGCCATGCGAACCGTGCCCGGCTCGAACAGGATCCCGCCCAGGTAGCGCGAGACCGTGCCGTCCGGCGTACAGAAGATCAGCGTCGCCGCGTGAGCCCATTCCTGCTGCTTCTCGTTCCAGGCGTAGCGGAAGCCGACCGCGTCGGCCAACTTGCGGATCGCGTCGCGATCGCCGGTTAGAAAATGCCAGCCGGCGGCCGCGTCGGCCTTGCCCAGAGCATTGATGTAGCTTTGCTTCTTGGCCCGCGCCAGATCGGACTTCTCGAGCGGATCGATGCTGAGCGTCACGATCTCGAACTGCTGACCGGGCGTCCAGCTCAGGGGGCGGATCGCGTCGAGCATGCCGTTGAGCAGCAGCCCGCACAGCATGGGGCAGTTGTAGTAGTTAAGCGTCAGGATCACCGGGCGCTTGCCCTTGAAATAGTCGCCAAGCCGCACGCTGGCGCCGCGATCGTCCGTGAACTCCAGATCGAGCGGAAGCTTCGCCCCGAGGTTCTCGGTGACGCCCACGTCTTCCAGTTCGCGTGGCGTGCCGATGTTGTACTGAGCCACCGCCGCGACCGAGCACGCCCAGGCGACGCCGCAGGCGAGCATCGTGCGGATGCCGTTTCGAGCGCGGGCGATGTCGGTCGAACGACTCATGGCAGACTTCCTCGTACGGCTCGGTCCGTCAGGGCTGAGCCGGCGCGCTGGCCGGCTGCGCGTTCGGGTTTCGCACGACCCATTGCATTGCGTGCTCGATCGGCACGCGCGCGATCCTTTTTTCCCGGTCCACCCAGGTCGGCGGAGCGCTCAGGTCGGAACGCTGCTGGTCGAACACGATCCGCGCGTCCACCGTGGGCTCGTACTGGCGCTGCTCGACGAAGCGGTCTTCGGTCGAGTAGTACAGGCTCGCGATCAGAATCACGAGCACGACCACGACCAGCGAGCCGGTCACGCCGATCGAGAGGATGCTGCTCGCGCTCGGATCGTCCTGCGGGTTCGGATTCGGATGTTCGTGGGCGCTCACGCGGCGATCCTCATGCGTTGACGAATTCCAGCGACTCATGCAGGCGCGGGTCGCGCAGCGGCGCGAGCGCCGCCGACCGCATGCGGCTGAGCACCGCCCAGGCGAACACGCCGCCCACGCCGACGAAGCTGACCGCGCACTGCACCAAGTCCATCGTGCGGATCGGCGCGGCGTAGGTCTCGCCGGCGGTGACCGCGTCGTGCGGCAGAACCAGGTAGAACATGTCCAGCCAGTGCATCAGCAAAAGCCAGCCGCAGAGCGCCGCGAGGACGGCCGGGCGGCGCTTCGGAACTCGGGAGATCATCAGCAGGAACGGCAGCACGAAATGCCCGAAGAGCAGCGCCAGGCTGACGTACAGCCACGGACCCTGCTGGCGCGTCCGGAACCAGCCGGTCTCCTCGGGGATGTTGCCGTACCAGATCAGCATGTACTGGCTGAACGCGATGTACGTCCAGAACACGACGAATGCGAACGCCAGCTTGCCGACGTCGTGAAAATGTTCGTGCGAGAATGTCTGCCGTCCATAGCCGGCCTGCTGAAGCGTGTGCATCAGGATCGCCAGCAGGGCGAAGAACGCCATGGCGCTGCCCGCGAAGTAGTACACCCCGAAAATCGTGCTGTACCAGTGGGCGTTCAGCGACATCAGCAGGTCGAACGCGAAGAACGTCACGCTGAGCGCGAACAGGATGATCGCCGGCGCGCTGCGGGCCTGCATCCGCGAAGTCAGCTCCGGATCGCCGCTCTCGTCCTGCCGGACGGACAGGCCGCGGAAGAACCCGATCATCAGCGTCCACAGACCGAAGTACACCGCCATCCGCACCAGGAAAAACGGGCCGTTCAGATAGCCCGACTTGCCCACCAGAAACGGATCATGGCTGACGTGCTCGGCGTCGGTCCAGTGATAGACGTGGTGGACCGCCTGCGGCACGCCCGTCAATACCGACAGCACCACCGGAATCGCCAGCAGCCCCATCACCGGCAGGGCGCCGGCTACGTTCTCGGCGGTCCGCCGCACCACCACGCTCCAGCCCGCGCGGGTCAGGTGCTGGATGATGACGAAGAACAGCGCGCCAAGGCCAAGGCTCGTGAAAAACGCCAGGTTCGTGATGTAGCCGCGCAGGAACGATTCCGCAGAGAGCGCGCCGAGCACGAAGCTGCCGCCGACGCCGGCCGCGCCGATCATCAGCAGCGGGCGCGCGGCCGCGGCGGCGCGGTCATCGAGCCTGAGCCGGTCCTGTTGTATGTCGATCGTTTTGACTTTCACGTTAAGCCATCACCTGCCATCGAGCTGTTCGGCGAGTTCCGCGGGCAGCTTCTCCAGCGGCGCGTAGCGCGCGTGCTGGAGCGCCCGCACATAGGCCACCACGGCCCAGCGGTCCTCCGGCGTGAGCTTGTCGGCGTACGCCGGCATCGTCCGGATGCCGTTCGTGATCGTGTTGTAGATCTGCCCGACCGGGCGGGCCCGCCGTTCGTCGTCGACCAGGTCGGCCGCCGGAACCCAGCTCCCGCCAAGCTCCGTCGCGCGGACGTTGACCGGGCCGTTGCCGCTGCCGTCCAGACCGTGACACGGCGCGCAGTAGATTCCGAAGCGCTGCTGCCCGCGGCGCAGCAGCTCGTCGGTTACGGCGAAGTCGTCGCGCGCCGGGAATTCGGTCGCATAGGCGCCGCCGACCAGCCCGCGCTCGTAGTGATCGTCGAGCCGGGCCTCGCCGCGGGCCACTGCGCCCGGCACCGCCGGGCGCATCGCCCGCTTATCGGCGAACAGCGGCATGGCGGCCTGGGCCTTGTATTTCTCCTGGTTGTCCATGTCCTGAATGATGTGGATGCGCGGCGACTCGCTCTTGGCCGTCCAGGCTCGCGCAATGATCGCGACCGGGATCAGCGCGACGACGGCCGCCGCGGTCGCAACCGGCTTAAACCACGGCAGGCGCAGCGGCTCGGACGGCACGTCCTCGATCCGCTCCACCGCGAGCGCCCCGTTGCCCGTCAGAAACTGGCCGGCACGCGACTCCTCGAAGAGCGGGTCGGCCGCGTCGATCGCGATGTAGTAGCCGTCGGTGGTGACGTTCCCGCGGAACCGCCGGTTATGAAGGATCGGCTGCGAGAACTGCGGCAGGTTGTTGCGGACCAGCATGCCGAAGAACGCACCGAACGCGGCCAGCAGCACTGTCAGTTCAAAGATGACCGGGATATTGGCGGGGAAGCTCCAGGCCGGCTTTCCACTGACGCGATAGTCGTAGCCCTGAACAAACGTGGGCAACCACGAGAAATCGAGCGCATCGGTGGCGTTCGCCCACCATTGCAGACCGATGCCGACCCCGCACCCGGTTGCTCCGAGCGCGAAGACCAGCCACGGCAGGCGCGTCATGCGGATGCCGATGGCCTCGTCGATGCCGTGGATGGGGAACGGCGAGTGCGCGTCCCAGCGCGTGAATCCGGCGTCCCGCACTTTTTCGCACGCGGCGATGAGCGCGGCCGGCGATTCGAACTCGCCCAGCACGCCGTGCAGGCGCGGCGCGGCGGCGCGCTGCGCCTTCGCGGTGCTGTCGATCGTCGGGGTCGCCGTCTCGTGCACGAATCGGTCCTCCGTCGGGCGCTCAGTCGCGCGGCTCGTCAGGGTTGTAGTCGAACCGGGCGTGCTGCCGGGATTCCACTTCGGACGCCGGCATGATCGTCTTCACCTCGGCCATCGCGACCATGGGCAGGAAGCGGCAGAACAGCAGGAAGAGCGTGAAGAACAGCCCGAAGCTGCCGGCCAGCGTAAGCCAGTCCCACACGGTCGGCGTATAGATGTCCCACGAAGACGGGAGGAAGTCCTGGCTCAGCGAACTCACCACGATGACGAATCGCTCGAACCACATGCCGACGTTGATGAACATCGCCACGATCCACATCAGCAGCGGCGACGTGCGGACGCGCTTGAACCAGAAGAACTGCGGGCTGACAACGTTGCAGAAGATCATCGTCCAGTAGGCCCACGCGTACGGGCCCGTCGCGCGGCTGATGAACGTGAACGTCTCGTAGCGATTCTGGCCGTACCAGGCGATGAAGAACTCGGTCGCGTACGCGTAGCCCACCATCGTGCCGGTGGCGAGCATGATCTTGTTCATGTTCTCGAGGTGGCGCAGCGTGATGATGTCGCGCAGGCCGAACCACGCCCGCGCCGGCACGGCCAGCGTCACCACCATGGCGAAGCCGCCGAAGATGGCGCCGGCGACGAAGTAGGGAGGAAAGATCGTCGTGTGCCAGCCGGGAAGCTGCGACACGGCGAAGTCGAACGAAACGACCGAGTGCACGCTGAGCACCAGCGGCGTTGCCAGGGCGGCCAGAATCAGGTACGCCCGCTCGAACCGATGCCAGTGCCGCGCCGAGCCGTTCCAGCCCATCGCGAGCAGGCCGTACACCGCCTGCCGGACCTTGCCGGTCGCGCGGTCGCGCAACGTCGCCAGGTCCGGAATCATGCCCATGAACCAGAACAGCAGCGAGACCGTGAAATAGGTGCCGACCGCGAACACGTCCCACAGCAGCGGGCTGCGGAAGTTCGGCCACATCGCCATCTGGTTCGGCAGCGGGAACATGTAATACGCCATCCACACGCGCCCGATGTGAATTCCGGGGAACACCAGCGCGCACATGACCGCGAAGATCGTCATGGCCTCGGCCATGCGGTTGATCCCCGTTCGCCATTTCTGGCGAAACAGGAACAGGATGGCGGAAATCAGCGTTCCGGCGTGGCCGATGCCGACCCAGAACACGAAGTTGATGATCGCGAAGCCCCAGCCGACGGGGTTGTTGACGCCCCAGACGCCGACGCCGGTGAAGAACAGGTAGCCGATTGAAATTCCCAGGCACGCCAGCAGCGCGTTCGAAATCGCGAATGCGATGTACCAGCCGATCGGGGTCTTCGCGACCGGCTGCTCGACGACGCGGCAAACCGTGTCGGTCAGCCCGCGGAAGTCCATCGCGCCGGTGACGAGCGGGGCGCGCTTCCGCGGATCGTCCCAGGTGTTGTCGACGTCGTTGACGATCGCCGCCATCCGTTAGCTCCCGTGCGTCCCGCCGGATCCGTGCCCGTCGTGGTGCGGATCGGCGCCCGCGGGCGCCTCCGGCTCGCGGACGGGGTTCCACACCCCGGCCAGATAGCGATTGCGCGTCCGCACGTTCAGATGCTGAAGCAGTTCATACGCACGGTCGTGGTGGAACAACCGGCTGACCCGGCTGTCCGGGTCGTTCAGATCGCCGAACGTGATCGCCTCGGCCGGACAGACCTGCTCGCAGGCGGTCGAAATCTCGCCGTCGCGAATCGCGCGCCGCTCGTTCTTCGCGTGGATCTTGACCGCGTTGATTCGCTGCAAGCAGAACGTGCACTTCTCCATCACGCCGCGGCTGCGGACCGTGACGTCCGGGTTGTTGCCCATCATCTCGATGGCCGTGAGCTTTTTCTGATCCCATTCGCCGCCGCTGCGCGGGTGCCGCGGGCCGTGATGGTTCCAGTACCAGTTGAAGCGACGGACTTTGTACGGACAGTTGTTCAGGCAGTAGCGCGTGCCGATGCAGCGGTTGTAGACCATGACGTTCAGGCCTTCCTCGTCATGGACGGTCGCGGCCACCGGGCACACCTGCTCGCACGGGGCGTTCTCGCAGTGCTGGCACGCCATCGGCTGATGAACGACGCGCACCTGATCGGCGTCCGGATCGCCGGTGAAGTAGCGGTCGATCCGCAGCCAGTGCATCTCGCACCCGACCAGCACCTCGCCCCGACCGACGACCGGAACGTTGTTTTCCGCCTGGCATGCCACAACGCAGGCGCTGCACCCCGTGCAGCGCGTCAGGTCGATCGACATCGCCCAGCGCGGCGTCGCGCTGTAGTCGTAATCCGCGAAAAGCTGCGTCAGCGGAAACACGTGCGCGCGGCTGACCGCGAACTTCGCGTCGCGCTTGTATTCGCCCAGCGTACCCTCGCGAACCAGCTCCGGAACGCGACCCAGCGTCTCTTCCCGCCCGACCTGCGAATCGATCAGGTGATGGTCCTGCGTGGTCGCCAGATCGCGCGACCCGCCCGCCCGGCGAACCGTCGCCTTCGCGGCGTGCCAGGCGCTCGACGCGCGAAGCGCGTACGCGTTCACGCCCACGCCGTCGCCCACCGCGCCGGCCGCCGAGCGACCATAGCCCAGCGCGACCGTCACCGATCCGCGCGCGTGCCCAGGCAGCACGTACGCCGGAATCGTGATCGAGCGCTCGCCCACGTCGATCCGGACCGTGTCGTTCGTCCGAACGCCCAGGCGGGCCGCGTCCGCGGTCGAGAGCATCGCCGCGTTGTCCCACGTCAGCTTCGTGAGCGGGTCGGGCAGCTCCTGAAGCCAGCCGTTGTTCGCATAGCGCCCGTCGTGCACCTTCGAATCGGCCGCGAACACGACTTCGAACTCGTCCGCGCCGGCCGGCGTCCATGTCGCCAGGCGGTCGAGCGCCGGCTGCCAGTTCTGCTGGGCGATGCCCGGGGCGCGCCGCGCCGCAGCGCTGCCCGGCACGAAGCCGTCGTGCAACGCGGTCCGCCACCATCGCTCGAAATCGCCGGAAGCGGCCGCGGATTCGTGCGTGCGCCGAACCAGGTCGTACGCCGATGCGTCGCCGTCGCCCAGGCAGAACGACAGCATCTGCGCCGCGGTCCGTCCGTCATACAGCGGAGCGATCAGCGGCTGCGCGATCGTCAGCGTTCCGTCATACGCCACGCAATCGTGCCACGATTCGATCGGGTGCGCGGCGTTCACGTGCCACGTGCACGCCTGCGCCGTCTCGTCGCGGTACGGACCGAAGTGGATCGAGGTCGCGCCGGCCAGAAGCGGCGCGAAGTCCAGCTCCGCCGGCGCGTCGTAGACCGGATTCGCATCCAGGATTATCGCGAGCTTCTCGCCCGGGCCGCGCAACGCCTCGGCAAATCCGGCGATCGCTTCGAGATGCGTCGGGCGGTCGGCGTCGGGCTCGTCGAAATAGAACACCGTGTGCCCGGTCGCCTCCAGCCCGGCGTTCAGCAGCGCCGCCAGCGCGTGCGCCTCGGCTGGCTGTCGCCAGCCGACGGTGATCACCGCCTTGCCGCGATGCGCGAGCAGGTCGTCCGCGAGGCTCGCCAGGTACGCAGGCTGCACCGAACCGGCATCGAAGCCGCGCAGGCGCTGCTCGGCCGCGCCCGCAGCGGGGGGCAACTTCATGCCCTTCTTCAGAAGTTCGGCGCCGAGCTGGCACAGGTGAATCGCGATATCCGACGAGCGAACGGCATAGCGCTCGTCGGCCTTGCCGCCCGTCACCGTGAAGCCGTTTTCAATCACGTAGAGGCGGCTGAGCGTGCGGTCCTGATCCACCCGCGCGCGGCGGGCGGCGAACTCGCGCGTATACGGAATCGCGGCCGGATGGACGCCGAGAAAGTCGTCGTCGAACGACGCGATCACGTCGGCGGCGTCGAACTGAATCCAGGACCGCATGGGCGCGCCGAATGCGATCGTTGTGCCGACGCGCTCGGCGTCGCGCGAGAGCGGTTCGTACTCGAACCAGCGCGCCGCCGGTAATTCCTGCTTCAGCCGCGACCGCAGCGCAGCGATCGTCGGCGAACGCGTCGCGCCGGACAGGATCAGCAGCCCGGCCCCGCGCTGCGTGCGAATCGCCGCGAGCTTCGCGCCGGCGTCTGCGCTGATCTGGGTCCAGGTGCGGTCTTCCCACTGCTGCGACTGCCGGACGGCCGGCTGCGTGCTGCGGTCGGGGTCGTACAGGTCCAGCAGCGATGCCTGCGCCGCCGCGTCGGTCCGCCCGCGGCAGATCGGATGCTGGTCGTTGCCTTCGATCTTGATCGGCCGACCGTCATAGCTGCGAACCAGCAGCGGGTGCGCGAAGCCGCCGCGCTCCAGCGCGGTGGCGTAATAGACCGGGACTCCCGGCGTGCGCCCTTCCGGGCGATGGGCATACGGGTGGATGTGCTCGCGCGGCCAGCGGCAGCCGGTCATGCCGGCGAGTCCCAGCGACGCGCCCATGACCTTCAACATCTGCCGTCTGCTTGGACCGGCGTAGTCCTTCAGAAACGGGAACTCCGCCGTGGTGCGCTCGCGCAGCTTGGGCGAGTCGACCCGGTCGTCCAGGCTGCGCCAGTATTGCTTGCCAGTCGCTTTCACACTCACGATCCCGATCCTTCATCGCGTCCGCGAAACCGGGGGCGCCTCCCGCCCGCTGAGCCGGCCTACCGATGGCAGGCCGAGCAGTCCTGCGGCGGGTTGATGTCGTATTCTTCTCTCAGGCGTTTGCCGAGCACCGCCTGCGGTTCGAGCGGCTGCCAGTCCAGTTGCGTGACGAACTCGACCGGGCGAAGGTGCTTCTCCGGCTCCCGGTGGCAGTCCAGACACCAGCTCATGCTGAGCGGATGCTCCTGATACACGACCTCCATCCGGTCCACGCGGCCGTGACACGACACGCACCCCACGCCGCGCCGCACGTGCGCACTGTGGTTGAAATAGGCATAATCCGGAAGATCGTGAATCTTTACCCAGTCGATCGGAAGCCCGGTGGAATAGCTTTCCTTCACCGGCGCGATGCGCCATTGCCGCGATTCGTCGATCGAGACGTTTGCATGGCAGCCCATGCAGGTCTGGGTCGGCGGGACCGATGCATGCGGACCCTCTTCGACCGCCACGTGACAGTAGCGGCAGTCGATGCCGAGCTTTCCGGCATGCAGCGCGTGGCTGTACGGAACCGGTTGCCGCGGCATATACCCGACGTCCGTCGCGTAGGGCGTGAAGCCGAACGTGACGATGCCCGCCGCGTACAGCACGCCGCCGAGTGCGGCGACGCCGATCACGGCACGCACGCCGTTCGTCCATTTCGGAAACACAAACGGGTCGATGGGAATACTTCCTTCGGCTGAGGCCCCCGACGAACGGGCAGCGATACTAGGGAAACCGCCGCGCCGGTCAAGGGGCCGCGACCTGCTTCACAACTTTCACCGCGAACCGTACTCGAACGATCAACGAGCCGACCGCACCAGAAAGAACCAAGCCCGAAGCTGCTTGCCGCAGCCGCGAAGATCACGCGACCGCGATCCTAGCAGGACACGCGCGATTTTCCAGCCGCCGCGCGACGGACACGCCCGCCGCGCCGCCCAGCCAGCGCTCAGAATCCCAACTCGACGCGCAGCGGCACGAGCTCCTGCTCGCTGCCCGCCAGAAGCGGCATATCCTGCCCGCGATACGACGCCAGGTCGATCGGGAACAGCGGCCCGCCGTCCAACCGCGTCACCGATAGGCCCGCCTCGCGCACCAGCAGCCAGCCGGCCGCAACGTCCCACAGCTTCGGGTTGTCCTGGAGCGCCACGTCGATGTGACCGGCCGCGATCCATGCCAGGTGCAGCGCCGCCGAGCCGAACGTCCGCACGACATAGCGACCCAGCATCGCGTGAACAGCCGGCACGAACTCCGCCCCGGGCAAACTCGGTATCGCGGCCACGCGCCGCATGCCGGGCGGCATGCGACCCTCCGCGCGACCCGCATGAGCCGCGCCGTTGATCCGCAGTCCGCCGCCGACGTGCGCCGAATACATCACGCCGTGCAGCGGATCGAAGATCGCCCCCGCGACCGGCACGCCCTGGTGCAGCGCGCCCACCGAACACGCGATCGCGGGAAGTCCGCGCACGAAGTTCCGCGTTCCATCGATCGGATCGACCGCCCAGCAGACGCCCTTTCCGCCGCCCACCGGACGCGGAAGCCCCGATACGCCCTCCTCGCCGATCAGCGCGTCGCCCGGCCGGGCGCTCGCGATCACCTGCGCCACCGCCCGCTCGGCCGCCTCGTCCACGTCGGTGACTTCGCTGCGGTCGGCTTTCAAGCGCAAGCCGCCGGCCGCGCCGAAGGCCTGCCGCGCCAGCGCGCCGCCGACGCGCGCCGCGCGCTCGGCCAGCGCCAGCAGCTCCGTCAGCGAGGTGGAGGGCAGTGACATCGCGCCTCAATCCCGCTTCTTTCGGCCGTCGCGCGATTCGCCGTCGCGCCGCCGCCCGGTCTTTCGGTCGGCCTCGGAAAGCTCGTCGGCTTTCTTCTGAAGCTCTTCGGCCTGCTTGGCCATGCTCTGGAGCAACCGAGCGAACATTCCCGGTGGTTTCTTGACCGGCGTCGCGACCTGCGGCAACGCCGCGATGCGCGCTTTTTCGGCCTCGATCTGCCGCCGCACGATGAGCGACTCGACGATGCCGAACACGTTGGTGGCCATCCAGTAGAGGTTCAGTCCGCTGGGCATGTAGTAGAACATCAGCGGAAACATGACCGACATCATATTGGCAATCATCTGTTGCTGGCGAAGCTGCTCTTCCGGGGTCATCCCGCCGGGCCCGCGCACGCCGCTCGAGGCGGCCTGCGCCGCGGCGTCGCGCTTGGCGGCCATGTGCGGCTTCGGCATGTACTTCTGCTGAAGCCACATGCTCACGCCCATGAGGACCGGCAGGAGGTTGAGCGAAGGGATGTGCGCGAACATCATGGGGATGAGCCAGCCCAGGATCGGGATCGTCAGACCGGGAGGATCGAACTTCACCAGCGCATCCGGCGCCGACAGGTCGCGGATCCACCACCCGTCGAAGGGCGCGTGGCGCAGGTGGACGTCGGTGCTCAACGCCGTCCACAACGCGATCAGAATCGGCATCTGGATGAACAGCGGGATCATCCCGATCATGCCCGCGGCCGGATTCACGCCCTCGTCGGCGTAGAGCTGCATCGTCTCCTGATTCATCCGCACTTTGTCATTCGCGTGCTTCTCCTTGATCGCGGCCATCTTCGGCTGAAGCTTCGCCATCGCCTCGGCCGACTTGTACATCGCCTTCTGCTGAAACACGCTCAGCGGATGCAGCAACGTCCGGACGATGATGACCAGGATGATGATCGCCAGGCCGTAGTTTCGAACGACCGCGCGAATCGACTCGAGCAGCCACGCCATCAGCTCCGTCAGCCACGCGAACTGGCAGGGACAGCACGACTGCGTGTCCATGTCGCGCGCCGCGACGTACCCCAGCTTCGCGCGATCCACGAAGTCCGGATTCGCCGCCTCCAGTTCGGCCGGGTCTTTCGAGCCGGCGTACAACTCGAAGGAATAGGTCAACGCGCCGCCTGGCGCGACCTTCTCCATGCGAGTCTGAAGCGTTGCCAGAACGCCGCCGATTTTTGGATCGACCGGGTGAGCCACGCCCAAGCTCGCCATCAGCGACTGCGCGAACTGCGCCGTCTCCCCGGACTGCGCGATCGGCCGCAGAAACACCGCGAAGTAGCGGTTGGTCAGCGCCGTCCACAGGAGCGGATTCTCGCCCATCGACGATCCGAGCGACTTCTCCACGCCGGGCTTCAACGAGTTCCGCTGCGCGTTGCCCGTGAAGGTCAGACCGCCGTCGCTGGTCCGCCCGGCCGCCAGCACGCGCCGCATGTCGGCCTGAAGATCGTCGTGCGGGATGCCGAAGGCCGCGTCCTGCCGAACGGACACGTCCAGTTCCGCCGGCGACGCGTTCTCCAGCGCCAGCGTCACGCCCAGCAGCGGCCGCCCGGGCTGAAGCTGGTAGCGCTTCGAGATCCGCAGCAGCGGGTCGCCCGAAGAGTCCAGCAGCGTCGTCTCCAGCCGCACGGCGTGATCGGAGCGCTCGACCGTTTCCCACGCGAAATCGCTGAGCGACTCGCCCGATTCGGGCAGCACGCCCGGCGCCCAGATTCTGCGCGTCGCAAGCGACGCGACGGTCTCGTTCTCGCCGTGCACCGGCTGGACCAGGACGTAGGGTTCGTTCCCGACCGCGTCCGCGCGGTGGACAAACCGCTCGCCCTTCAACTGCGTCAGGAGTATGCGCTCGACCGCCGCGCCGAGCGGAGTCACTTCGACGCGGAGAGCGTCCTGCGGTCCGCCGCCCAGCGTGATCAGCTCGCGCGAAGCGCCGCGCGAAAACGACGCGCCCGGATCGGCGATGCCGGTGGCCGGGACTCCGCTGCCGCGCGACGCGCTCGCCGAAGCGGGCGGAGGTTGTGACGCGACGGGCTGCGTCGCCGCCGGCGGCGTCGCCGGCGGAGGCACGAGCCAGTTGTAAACCATCATGTACGTCAGGTAGACGGCCAGCGCCGCCACCAGCGCCACCAGAACCTGTCGGTTTTCCATGAGTTCTCACGGGCGCGCTGGCCGTCAGCACGCGTGCAATGCGTTCGGCGGATGGAAACCGCGCCTCGGCCGGCACGCCTCGGGTTGCCGAGCGCCGCGCTCGATCGGCCCGGCCGAGCCTGGCATTGTAGCGCGTTGCCGCGGCTCCGCAATGCGGCGCGGCGCGCGAATGCTTGGCGGCGCGGCGACGCCGGTTGTACACTTCCCGATCGAACGCACACCCTCGATCCGGGAGTTCGAACGCATGGGACTGATGGACGGCAAGAAGGGCTTCATCGTCGGCGTCGCCAACGACCACTCGCTCGCCTGGCACATCGCCGAGCGGGCCCACCGCGAAGGCGCGGCGCTCGCGTTCAATCACCTGCCCAACCCCAAGATGGAACGTCGCGTCCGGCAGCTCGCCGAACCGATCGGCGCGAAGGCCATCCTGCCCATGGACGTCAGCAGCGACGAGCAGATCGAGTCGGCGTTTCACCAGGTCCGCGAAACAGTCGGCCCGCTGGACTTCGTCGTGCACGCCGTCGCGTTCGCCAGCCGCGACGCCCTGTCGAACCCGTTCTACAAGACCTCGCGGACCGATTTCGCCCAGGCGATGGACATCAGCGCCTATTCACTCGTGGCGATGTGCCGCGCCGCGCTCCCGCACATGAACCCAGGCGGCTCGATCCTCACGCTGACGTATCTCGGCTCGGTGAAGGTCATCCCCTCCTACAACATCATGGGCGTCTGCAAGGCGGCGCTGGAAGCCTCCGTCCGATACCTTGCCGCCGAGCTGGGCCGAGAGAAGAACGTGCGTGTGAACGCGCTGTCGGCCGGTCCGGTCCGCACGCTCTCCAGCGCCGGCGTCAGCGGCTTTGCCCAGGTGCTCGAGCACTATCCCACGAAGGCCCCGCTGGCTCGCAACATCGAGGCCGACGAAGTCGGCAAGAGCGGGCTCTATCTGCTGAGCGACCTGTCCAGCGGCGTGACCGGCGAGGTGCACTACGTCGACGCCGGCTACAGCGTGATCGGCTGGTAGCGCGCCGCGGTACGTTCGAGGCGTTGATCGACCGCGAACGCCAGACTTGCGCGCCGGGGAGCGGTTTTTCGCCGGCTCCGCGCCCGGACGATCGCCGCTCAAACTGAAGCGCCCCCGCTTCCGAAGTCCAGCTCCCGGTTGACTTTCGCACTTGGCCGCGCAATAGAATCCGACGAGATTCGACACGGCGACACGACTGACGCGGCGGCGAGCCACGCCGCCCACGACCGACCTGAAGCTGGGCCCGCCGTGCGAGCAGGGGCGCGACGCCGGAATCCTCCCACCCGGCCCGCTGGCCTGGCGAAGCAATCGCAACATTGAAGGGTGTGTCGAGTGCGTGCTCTCCAGAGGGGAGAGTCGCCGCAGGCTTTGCACCGACCATGCCGCCCCGCGGCCGGCGCGGGCATGGGCGTTCGCTGCAAACGGCGGACAGGATTGGGGAGCCTGGCGGCGCGGGATGTGCGGGCCGTGGTCCTCCACGGCCCGCACCCCGAACTCGCGGTCTGGGAAGCATCATGACGATGCCGGCCGAGCGCGGTACGCTGCGCGCATGTCGGACTTCGTCCGCATCACCGACGTGGCCCCGCGCGACGGACTACAGAACGAATCCCGATTCATCCCGACCGACGACAAGGCCGAGCTGATTCGCCGCCTGCTGCGCGCCGGCGTCGACGAGATCGAAATCACCAGCTTCGTCTCCCCCAAGTGGGTGCCCCAGCTCGCCGACGCGCCCGAGCTGTGCGCGCGGATAGCGCCCGACAAGACCGCCGATGTGTGCTTCTCGGCGCTGGTGCCGAACGAAAAGGGCCTGCACGCCGCCCTGCTGGCGCAGCGCGCCGCGGGGATGCGCCTGATCGACAAGGTCTCCGTGTTCACGGCCGCTTCCGAGGAATTCGCGCGCCGCAACACCGCCGCGACCATCGCCGAGACGTTCGACCGCTTCCGCCCGGTGATCGCGACGGCGCATGCCGAGCGTCTCTCGGTCCGCGCGTACGTGTCGTGTGCGATCGCATGTCCGTTCGAAGGACCGATCTCGCCGCAGAAGGTCTGCGACGTGTCGGCGTCGTTGCTCGAACTGGGCGCCGACGAGCTCGACCTCGCCGACACGATCGGAGCCGCCACGCCGGACGCGCTGCGCGACTTGCTCGACGTCGTCGTCGCGCGCTTCGGCGAGAGCGTCCGCCAGCGCACCACCATTCACCTGCACGACACGCTCGGACGAGCCGGCGCGTGCGTGCTCGCGGCGCTCGAGCGCGGATTCCGCTCGTTCGACGCCGCGGCCGGCGGGCTGGGCGGTTGCCCCTATGCCTCCACGCCCCAGCGTCGCGCGCCGGGCAATCTCGCAACCGAAGCGCTCGTCGAGGCGATTCGGGCGGCGGGATTTCGCGCGCGGGCGGACCACGCCGGCGTCTCCCGCGCCGGACAGTTCGCGCGGCAGCTTCGCGAAGGCTGAGCAACGTCCATCGAAAATCGCACGCGCCGCGCGCACGCGGGGGTGCAAGATCCGCCAGAAACCCGCATAATCCCCGTTCTCGCGCACGCCCCGTCGGCGCCGCGCGTGCGCTCGGCGCGCCGAGCGCTGCCCCCCGAAGGAGCTTGTTCGTGGCCGCAGACTTCATTCGACGATCGGCGCTCTGCCTGTGCCTGCTCGGCGTTCTGCCCCCGCTTGCTGGCGCAGACGAAGGCATGTGGCTGCTCAACGAGCCGCCGACCGAGTTGCTCCAGCAGCGCTACCGATTCACCCCCTCGCCGATCTGGCTGGACAAGGTGCAGAAGTCCTGCGTGCGGCTCGGACGCGGCGGGTCGGCCTCGCTGATCTCTCCGCACGGGCTGGCGATGACGAATCACCACGTCCTGTCCGGGCAGATTCAGAAGCTCAGCACCGCCGAGCGCAACCTGCTCGCCGACGGCTTCCTCGCTCGAACCCCGGACGAAGAGCTGCGCTGCGTCGATCTCGACGCGTACATCCTGATGAACATCCGCGACGTCACGGATCAGGTGCGGTCGGTCGTGCAGCCCGGCATGGATCCGGTCGCGGCCGAGCAGGCCCGCAAACGCAAGATCGCGGAGCTGGAGAGCGTTGACGCCGATGACGGCGGCATCCGGCGGCAGGTTGTGACGCTCTATCGCGGCGCGGCCTATCACCTCTATCGATACCAGCGGTACGACGACGTTCGCCTCGTCTGGGCGCCGGAGGACTCCGTCGCGTCGTTCGGCGGGGACGTCGACAACTTCGAGTTCCCGCGCTACGCCCTCGACATGGCGCTGGTCCGCATCTACCACGACGGTCGCCCGCTCCAGTCGCCCGAGTACTTCGCGTGGAGCGAAGAAGGCCCGTCGGAAGACGACCTGGTGATGGTGGTCGGCAACCCATTCCGGACACAGCGTCTGCTCACGGTCGATCACCTGCGCTACCTGCGCGACGTCGAGTATCCGACCGTGCTCCAGCGACTCTGGCGTCGCGAGGTGCAACTCACCAACTTCTGCGACCGCTCCGACGAGCATCGCCGAATCGCCGTCGAAGACCTGAGCGGCGTGCAGAACTCGCGCAAGGCGGTGACCGGCTATCTCCGCGCGCTGCACGAACCGGCAGTCTGGCAGCGTCTGCGCGACAAGGAGCAGAAGCTCCGGAACGCCGTCGCCGCCTCGCCGGAATGGAACGCGGACTGGTCGGACGCCTGGACGCGCCTGAGCGCCGCGCTCGAAAACCTGCGCTCGTTCCACGACCGATACCAGGCTCTCGAGGGTCGCTCGGCCGCCCTGCGCTCGACGATGCTGGGCTGGGCGTCGCATCTCGTCCGCGTCGCCGAAGAACTCCCCAAGCCGAACGCCGAACGCCTGCCGGAGTACCAGGACTCCGAACTGGAATCGCTCAAGCTGCGACTGTTCTCGACCGCGCCCGTGCACGACGCGCTCGAGATCGACCAGATCGCCAGCGGACTGTCGCTGCTGGCGGAGACGTTCGGATTCGAAGACCCGCTCACGCAGGAGTTGCTGGCCGGAAAGTCCCCGCGTGAGCGCGCCGCGCAGGTCATCTCGGGCAGCGCGCTCCGAGACGTTGCCCAGCGCCGCAAACTCTTCGAGGGCGGGACGGACGCCCTGCGCGCCAGCGACGACGCGCTGATACGCTTCGCCGCGCTGCTCGATCCGCACGTGCGCACGGTCCGAAAGCGCTACGAGACCGAGTTCGAGGCGGTCGAACGGGACGCCTACGCGCGGATCGCGGCCGCGCAATTCGCGGTGAACGGGCGTTCGATCGCGCCGGACGCGAGCGGCACGCTGCGGCTCTCGTTCGGCGCGGTCCGCGCGATTCCCGGCGACGCTCCGATCCCCGCGTTCACGGAAGTGGGCGGGGCATTCGAGCGCATGCAGTCGCGCGGCGCGGAGCCCCCGTTCAAGCTGCCGGATAGCTGGCTCGCCGCACGGGCCTCGCTCGACGCGTCGGTTCCGCTGAACTTCGTCTCTACCGCCGACGTGATCGGTGGGAACTCCGGCAGCCCGGTGATCGACCGCGCCGGCCAGATCGTCGGCCTGATCTTCGACATCAACCTCGACGCGCTGGGCTGGAACACCGTCTACGACGACCGGACGGCCCGTTCGATCGCGGTCGACAGTCGCGCGATCCTGCACCTGCTTCAGCATGTGTATCGCGCCGAGGCGCTCGTGCACGAGATTTACGGACCGGACCGCCGCGCCGGCGGCTGACGCCGCGCCGCGCACCCCGGACCGACGAGGCGACCGCGATGCTGCTGGCCGAGCTGTCCGGAATGTCGTGGCAGGCGTGGCTGACGTTGGCCGTCATCGTCTACGTCCTGGCGTTGCTCGTCTTCACGCGCATCAGCGCCGACATCCTGCTCGTCTCCGCGGTCGGCGTGCTGTTTCTCGCGGGCGTCATCGATGCGAAGGCTGCCTTCGGCGGCATGTCCAACGAAGGAATGCTCACCGTCGCGCTGCTGTTCGTGGTGGTCGCCGGACTCGACAGCACCGGCGCGACCGGCCTGATCGTCAAACGCCTGCTGGGCCGCCCGCACAGCGTCACCGGCGCGCTGACGAGGCTCATGCTTCCGGTGACCCTGGTCAGCAGCTTCCTGAACAACACGCCGGTCGTGGCGATGTTCATGCCGGTAGTGAAGGACTGGGCCCGCCACAACCGCATCGCCGTATCCAAGCTGATGCTGCCGCTCAGCTATGCCGCGGTCCTCGGCGGATGCTGCACGCTGATCGGCACCAGCACGAACCTGGTCGTCAACGGCCTGCTCATCCAGTCCGGACAGCCCGGCGTGGCTTTCTTCGCCGTCACGTGGGTGGGAGTGCCGTGCGCGGTCCTGGGCACGCTCACCCTGCTCCTCGGGCATCGCTGGCTGCTGCCCGATCGCACGCCCGCGCTCGGCGAACAGAGCGATCCGCGCGAGTACACCATCGAGATGATGGTCGAAGCCACCAGCCCGATCGTCGGACAGACCATCGAGGCGGCCGGACTTCGCCACTTGCCGCAGGTCTACCTCATGGAAATCGAGCGCGGCGGACAGATCATGCCCGCGGTCGGCTCGCAGGAGCGGCTCGCCGCCGGCGACCGCCTGGTCTTCGTCGGCGTGGTCGATTCGCTGGTCGATCTTCAGAGAATCCGCGGCCTCACGCCGGCCACGAACCAGGTGTTCAAGCTCAACGCGCCGCGCGCCTCGCGCGTCCTCATCGAGGCCGTCGTATCCGACCGCTGCCCGCTGGCCGGACAGACCGTCCGCGACGGACGATTCCGGTCGGTCTACAACGCCGCCGTCATCGCCGTGGCGCGTAGCGGCCAGCGCATCAAGCGCAAGATCGGCGACATCGAGCTGCAACCCGGCGACACGCTGCTGCTCGAAGCGCACCCGTCGTTCCTGGAACAGCAGAAGAATTCACAGCATTTCTACCTGGTGAGCCAGGTTGAGAACTCCAGTCCGCCCCGGCACGAACGCGCCTGGACAGCCGTCTGCATCATGGGCGCCATGATCGTCGCCGCGAGCACGGAGTGGCTGAGCATGCTCCAGGCGTCGCTGGCGGCGGCGGGGATGATGATCGCCACGCGCTGCTGCACGGGCCAGCAGGCGCGCCGCGCGGTCGACTGGCAGACGCTGATCGCGATCGCCGCGTCGCTCGCGCTGGGTCGCGCGCTGGAGTCCACCGGCCTGGCGAGAACGTTCGCCGACGCCGTGATTTCGCTGGCGCAAGGCCATCCGTGGCTGACGCTATTCGTCCTCTACGGCACGGCTCTGATCCTGACTGAAATGGTGACGAACAATGCCTCGGCCGTGCTCGTGTTTCCCATCGCGATGCAGACCGCCGAGAGCCTGGGCGTCAGCTATATGCCGTTCGTAATCGCGATCATGCTGGCCGCGTCGCTCGGGTTCGCCACGCCGTTCGGCTACCAGACGCACCTGATGGTCTACGGTCCGGGCGGCTACCGCTTCACCGACTTCCTCCGCGCCGGCACGTTGCTGGACGTGCTTTGCTGGATCACCGCGTGCGCGCTGATCCCATTCGTCTTTCCGTTCCTGCCGGCGTAGCGAAGCCTGCGCGAACGGGCCCGCCCTGATCCCGCGCGCAACGCGGACAGACCTAGCGCCATTCGCATTCGCCGCTTGCTGACGCGCAGCTCGGACAGATCAGACGCCAGCGCGCAGGTCACCGGCCGGCCGCGCTCGTCGCGACCGCCGCGCCGCTCGGGCTCCCCGAGCGTTCGACCTGCTCGAGATACCAGCGCACCGTTCGCGGCACGCCTTCCTCGTACGTGACGGTCGCGCGCCAGCCAAGCTCGCGACGCGCCTTCTCGGCCGAGAAGTACGACCGCCGCCCCATGAGCCAAACCGCGTAGCGCGTGATGAACGGCGGCTTGCGGCTGGCCGTGAGGTGACCCCAGCATTCGAGCAGGAATCCGGCGATGTAGGCGGCGCGATACGGCGCGTGATGCCGCGGGGGCGGCACGCCCACCGCGCGGGCCAGCAGATCGAAATACTGCTTCTGCGTGATCTCGCCGTCGTTCGAGCAGTTGTAGGCCTGTCCGCTGGCCTTCTCGTTCCCGGCCGCGAGAATGGCCCCTTCCGCGACGTTTCCTGCGTAGACGACGTTCAGGCGGTTGTCTCCGCGCCCGAGGATCTTGGCTCGCCCGGCGCGGAGCATGGTGACGAGGCGCGCGATGGTGGTTCGGTCGCGTTCGCCGTAGATCCAGGCCGGGCGAATGACGGTGACCTGGATCTTTCCGCTTCGGTGCGCGTCCCAGACGATGTGCTCGGCCTCGATCTTGGAACGGCTGTAGTACGCCCAGCGATAGAGCTTGTAGCCGAGGTCGAACGTCTCGTCGATCGTGCCGTCGCGCGTGTGATAGCCGTAGGTGCTGATAGAGCTGATGTGCACGAAGCGGCGAACTTTCGCTTCGATCGAGGCGTTGACGATGTTCTGCGTGCCTTCGATCGTGATCTGGCGGAACTCCTCCCACGGTCCCCAGTCACCGACGCGTGCGGCGGAGTGATAGACGACTTCGCAGCCCGCGCACGCCTTCCGCAGCGATTCGGCGTCGGTCACGTCGCCCTCGGCGAACTCGACGCCCTGCGTCGCGAGCCAGCTCCGGTCGCTGCCGCGCCGCACCAGCACGCGCACCGGCGCGCCGCGGCGGCGGAGTTGTTCGACGATGTGGCTGCCGAGAAGTCCGGTTGCACCGGTGACGAGATTCATCGTTTGACACGCTCCTTCGCGTAGACGGCCCTGATTCCGCTCGGACGGCAGGATGTTCGGCGAGACGACCGCGCACGCATCCCGGACGCACGGGATGATACCGCGACCTGCCGCCGTCGGAAACGCCGCCAGCGGAGCCGTTTCGGCTTCGGCCGGGACGCCGCGCGTCGCCGACCCCGCGCCGGCGCATTCCAGCGCGCCGTGAACCCACTTATAATCGCCGATTCGCCGCTCGCGACGCGCGCGACCGCGGCGGGGAGGGCCTGCCGATGAAGATCCTGATCGCGGACACGTTTGAACCGTGGGGCGTGGATCAGCTCCGCGGACTGGCGAGCCAGCTCGAATACGAACCGTCGCTCAAGGGCGAGACGCTCCGGGCCAAGCTCGCGTCGTTCGACCCGGAAATCCTGATTGTCCGCTCGACGAAGGTGCCGGCCGACGTGCTGGAGGGCGGCGAGCACCTGCGACTGATCATCCGCGCCGGCTCGGGCGTGGACTCGATCGACGTGCCGGCCGCGTCACGGCGCGGAATCATGGTCTCGAACTGCCCGGGCGCGAACGCTGCGGCCGTCGCCGAGCTCACCATGGGCCTGATGGTCGCGCTGGATCGCAAGATTCCCGAGAACGTGATCGACCTGCGCCGCCACGCGTGGAACAAAAAGGCGTTCAGCAAGGGCGGCCGCGGGCTCAAGGGGCGCACGCTCGGCATCGTCGGCGCCGGGCGCATCGGCACCGAAGTGGCGCGCCGCGCGCTGGCGTTCGACATGAACGTGCTCTACTACCACCTCGGCCGGAACCTGCGCCTGGTGGATTATCCGAACTGCAAGCGGGCCGAGCTGGACGACATGCTGCGCCAGTCCGACGTGGTCACGATCCACGTGCCCGGCGGCAAGAGCACGCAGCACCTGATCGACGACGGTCGCCTGTCGCTGATGAAGCCGCACGCCCTGCTCATCAACACCAGCCGGGCCGACGTGGTCGATGAGGCCGCGCTGGTCCGCGCGCTGAAGAGCGGCGCGCTGCGCGGCGCGGCGCTCGACGTCTACGCCAACGAGCCGCCGGCTGACGGCACGGAGATTCACTCCCCGCTCTGCGATCTGCCGAATGTGTGCGGCACGCACCACATCGGCGCGTCCACGGAGCAGGCGCAGCTCGCCGTGGCCGAGGAGACCGTGCGGATCGTCACGCACTATCGCGCCAGCGGAAAGCTGCTGAATTGCGTGAACATGCAGAAACCGGCGACGCGCTGCATGCTGGTCGTGCGGCTGCGCAACAAGCCGGGCGGATTGGCGCACGTATTCCAGCAGATCGCCGAGGCGGACATCAACGCCGAGGAGATGGATCACACCATCTACGACGGCGGGCAGGCGGCGGTCGCGCACATCCGCATCGACAAGCAGCCCAGCGAGGCCGTGCTGACCCGCATCCGCAGCGGACACGCGAACGTGCTGGGCGTCGAGATGATGATGGTCGAATAGCGCCGCGCGTGGCGGAATCGACGCCCGGAATCGGGCCTGCGGCGCCGCTTTCGTCCATTGGCACGGCTCCGCGCCGACACTACACTGATTCGTCTTCCTGAACCCCCGTTCATGGAACCCGGCCGAAACGAGGTGCATTGTGCCGCGTGAGACGCTTAACATCCCGGGGACGGTCGAGAAGCTCTCGATCCTCGCGCCGGACGGGTCGGTGGACTCGTCGCTCGAACCGAAAGTCCCCGACGCCGATCTGCGCAAGCTCTACAAGGCCATGCTGCTGACGCGCACGTTTGACGAGCGCTGCCTGCACCTGCAGCGCCAGGGCCGCATCGGCACCTATGGCCCCTGCAAGGGACAGGAAGCCACGCCGCTGGCGGCGGCGTATCACCTCAACAGCGACGACTGGCTCGTGCCGACGTATCGCGAGCTGCCTGCGTACCTGTGGCGCGGCTGGCCGCTCGACCAGTACCTGTGCTGGTGGGGCGGACATGAGTACGGCTCAGCCGTTCCGGAGCACATCAACGACCTGCCGATCTGCGTGCCGATCGCGTCCCAGTGCCAGTATGCCGCCGGCATCGCCTGGGGATTGAAGATGCGAAGCGTGCAGAACGTGTGCATCGCATTCTGCGGCGACGGCGGCACGTCGCAGGGCGATTTCCACGAGGCGATGAACTACGCCACGGTCTTCAAGGTGCCGCTGGTGGTCATCGTGCAGAACAACCACTGGGCGATCTCGGTCCCGCGCGAGAAGCAGACCGCCTCGCCCACCATCGCGCAAAAGGCGATCGCCTACGGCCTGAGCGGCATGCAGATCGACGGAAACGACATTCTGGCCGGGCTGGTCGCAATCGGCGAGGCGGTGAAGAAGGCCCGCTCCGGCGGCGGCCCGTCGCTGATCGAGGCCGTGACCTATCGCATGGCGATGCACACAACCGCCGACGACCCCAAGAAATACCGCAGCGAGGAGGAAGTGCGCAGGTGGGAGGACAAGGATCCGCTCAAGCGGTTCGCCGCCTACCTGCGCGGCCGGAAGCTGCTCGACGACAAGATCCAGTCGCTGCTGGACGACGAAATCCGCAAGGAAATCGACGCCGGCGTCGAGAAATATGAGCAGTACCGCCACAACACCTACGAGATGTTCCATCACATGTTCGCCGAGCAGACGCCGGAGCTCGGGCGACAGGAGGCCGAGCTGCGCAAGTACCTCGACGCCGCGCAGTCGCAAAGCACGCAGCCCAGCGACCTGAGCCGCGTGTAGCGGCGCCCCGCGGAGCGCGTCCGTCGGCGAAGGATTTTCAAGCGGCTGCGGCCGCCGATTCATCGACCGGAGAGCAACATGGCGCAGTTAACGATGGTCAAAGCGCTCAACCTCGCGCTGCACGAGGCCCTGCGCGAAGACCCCAACGTGCTGGTCATGGGCGAAGACGTCGGACGCGACGAAGGCGTCTTCCGCGTCACCGAAGGGCTGCTCGACACGTTCGGCGACCAGCGCTGCATCGACACGCCCCTGGCCGAAGCCGCCATCGTCGGCACCGCCATCGGACTGTGCTTCACCGGCTTCCGGCCCATCTGCGAAATGCAGTTCGACGGCTTCTCTTTCCAGGCGTTCCACCACGTCGAAGGGCACGTCCGCCGCTTCCGCAACCGCACGCGCGGCCGCTTCACCTGCCCCATGGTGATCCGCATGCCCTACGGCGGCGGCATCCGCGCCATCGAGCATCACAGCGAAGCGCCCGAAGCGACCTACGCCCATCTGGCCGGCCTGAAGGTGGTTCTGCCGAGCGGGCCGCGCAGCGCGCGGGCCCTGCTGCGCGCCGCGATCCTCGATCCGGACCCGGTGATCTTTTTCGAGCCGAAGGCGATCTACCGCGCTTTCCGCGAGGAAGTGCCCGACGAGCCCGAGACCATGCCCATCGGCAAGGGCGTCGTCGCCCGGCCCGGCAAGGACGTCACGCTGATCTCCTACGGCGCGTCGCTGCGAACGACGCTCGAAGCCGCCGAAGACCTGCTCGACGAATACAACATCGACGCCGAAGTGCTCGACCTGCTGAGCGTCGCCCCGCTCGACAGCGACCTCATCAACGAATCCGTCCGCAAGACCGGACGGGCCGTGGTCGTCCACGAGGCTCCGCGGCACTGCGGCGTCGGCGCCGAAGTTGTCGCGCGGATCGTCGAAGACAGCCTGATGTACCTCGAAGCGCCCATCCGCCGCGTCACCGGTTTCGATACGATCATTCCGTTCTTCGCGAACGAGCGGACGTATCTGCCCGACTCCGGCCGGATCATTCAGGCCACGCTCGAGGTAGTGAACTTCTAGAGGCGACGCCGCGGCCTTCATTCGGCCGCAACGCGTAAGAGTCTGAAAAAACGGCCGCGGGCGACCGCCCCACCGGAGAGGCGACAGACGCATGTTCGAATTCATTCTGCCCGACCTGGGCGAAGGCATTCACGAAGGGCAGATCGTCAACGTGCTCGTCAAAGAAGGCGAGCCCGTCAGCGAGTACCAGCCCATGCTCGAAGTCGAGACCGACAAGGCCGCGGTCGAGATCCCCTCGCCGCGGGCCGGAATCGTCGCGAAGGTGCTCGTGCAGCCTGGGCAGACCGTGAAGGTCGGCCAGGTCATGCTCCGCATCGACGAAGGCGCGGGCAAGTCGGCCGCGCCGTCCGCCGCGCCCGCTGCGAAGGCCTCCGCGCCCGCTGCGAAGTCCGCGTCCGCACCCCCCTCACCGACGTCTTCATCCGCCACCGCGACCGCCGCTCCGCCGCGCCCGCCGGCGCCTCCGCCTTCCACGCCGGCGCCCCGCGCCCCGGAGCCTTCCCGCGCCGCACCCGCGCCCCAGCCAACCCCCGCTGCGCGACGCGGCCCGGTCCCGGCCGCTCCGGTGGTTCGCCGGATGGCGCGCGAGCTGGGCGTCGATCTGCACCAGGTCGCCGGCACCGGCCCCGGCGGGCGCGTGCTGAAGCAGGACGTCCAGAATTTTGCAGCCAACGGCGGCGCGCGGCCGGCGTCGGCGTCCACCGCCGGCCCGTCGATCGCCGTCGGGGGCGAGCCGCTGCCGGACTTCGCCCAGTGGGGACCGATCCGCCGCGAGCAGCCCGCGCAGATCCGAAAGACCATCGCCCGACAGATGACCCGGGCTTGGCACAACGTCCCGCGCGTCACGCATTGCGATTCGGCCGACATCACCGAACTGGAGAAGAACCGCAAGGCGCTCAACGCGGACGCCGGCGCCGATCAGCCCAAGGTGACCACGACCGCGGTGGTGCTGAAGGTGGTCGGATCGCTGCTGCGCCGCTATCCCATGCTGAACTGCACCTACGACGCCGCCAACGAGGAGGTCATCTACAAGGACTATGTGCACCTGGGCATCGCGGTGGACACGCCGCGCGGACTGGTCGTGCCGGTTCTGCGCGATGTAGACCGCAAAACTCTGCTCCAGTTGGCGACCGAGCTCAACAGCCTTGCCGAACGCGCCCGCTCGGCGAAGTTCGAAGTGGCCGAGCTGCGCGGCGCGACGTTTACCATCACGAATGTCGGAGCGCTGGGCGGCACGTTCGTCACACCCATGGTCAACTTCCCGGAAACCGGCATTCTCGGACTCGGCCGCGCCGCGTGGCAGCCGGTGGTAAACGAGCAGATGCAGATCGTGCCGCGCATGCTGTTGCCGCTGTCGCTGAGCTTCGATCACCGAATCTGCGACGGCGCCGACGCAGCCCGCTTCACGCGCGAAGCGGTCCTGACGCTCCAGAACCCGCTGCGGATTCTCAGCCTCTAGCGGGCGGCGCTGCGGATGGGCGGACGGATCCACGACCGGTTCCCCGGAGAATTGAGCAGCGCAGCCGTCCCGACAGCAGCAGACCCGACAGCGGACCAAACAGCAGACCGGTCAGGAGACCGGTCCCCCAGAAATTGGGGAACGCGGGCGTCCCGCCCGCAATCGTCGCGCACCTCTTCGCCTCGATCATCGGCGGTGGAACTGCCGCTCCAGCTCACGCAGCGAGAAACTCAACGTGGTCGGCCGCCCGTGCGGGCAGTGGCTGCTCCTCTCGGCCAGGTCGCGAAGGCGCAGCAGTTCGTCGATCTCTTCCGCGGACAGCGGATCGCCCGCCTTCACCGCCGCCTTGCACGCCAACATGTCGAGCACCCCGTGCAGCAGCGTCTCCTGGCTTGGGCGTGCGCCCGGCTCGCTCAACACGTCGAGCAGGTCGAGCACGAACCGTCGCCGGTCCACGCGTTCCAGGAAGCTCGGAAACGCGCTCAGCGACACGGACTCGGGTCCGGTCTGCGTCAGCTCGATCCCCAGCCGCGCGAGCAGCCCGGCGTGCGTCTCGAGCGCCTCGATGCGGTCGGCCGGCGCGGGCACGATCTCGGGCAGAAGCAGCCGCTGCGACTCGAGCGAGCGCTCCGCCACGCGATCGCGAAACTGCTCATAGAGAATCCGCTCGTGCAGCGCGTGCTGGTCGATGATCTGCAAGCCGTCCTCGGTCTGAGCCACGATGTACGCAAGATGAATCTGAATGGCCTTCGCGCGGGCGAGCCGCTCCTCGCCGACGGCAGGCTCGTCGGGTTGCGCCGCAGGCTGAGCCGGTCCGACGGTCGACATGCCCTTCCAGGCGCGCTGCGTGCTCTCGCCGCGCTCCGCGCGTGCCGGCGCGAGCGATGCAGCGACGTGCGCCGCGGGCTCGGCCGCCGCGCGGTCCGACCGGACGCCCGCGCGATCCTGCACTCCGACCCTTGCAGGCGGCACAACGCTCCGCGTGAAGAAGTCGGCCATCGCCTGGCGCACGCTCTCACGCCGCGCATCGTCGCCGCCCGGCGTGCGCAGCGTGTGCATCAGGTTGCTGGCGAGGAATCGGTCTCGCAGCGCCGCGAGCACCTGTCCGTGGATGTAATTCGAGTCGCGCCAGCGCACCTCGACTTTGGTCGGGTGCACGTTCACATCCACCTGGTCCGGCTCGATCGCGATGAACAGGAACACCACCGGGAACCGATGCGGATCGATCAGGCCGCGATAGGCCTCGCGAACGGCGTGCGAAACGAACCGGTCGCGGATAAATCGCCCGTTCACGAACACGTATTCCCATTTTCCCGACCCGCGGCTGTCGGACGGCGCGCAGACGTAGCCGTCAAGAACCACGCCGCCGCTTGCGCGTCGAACGGGCAGCAGCCCGTTCGCCACTTCCGCGCCGTAGAAATCCGAAATGCGCGCGAGCCGATCGCCGGTCCCATCGAGCTGATGCGTGCTGCGCTGATTGTGACGAAGGGAAAACGCGACCGACGGATGCGCCAGCGCGATCCGCGCAAACACCTCCGTGATCTGCCCCATCTCCGTGGGCGTGGTCTTCAGGAACTTCCGCCGCGCCGGCACGTTGTGGAACAGGTCGCGAACCTCGACGCGCGTGCCCGGCGGCGTCGAGCACGGCCGGCTCGCGCCGATCTCCCCGCCTTCGCAATCGAGCGCGAATCCCACCTCGCCCTCGCGCGGGCGAGACGTGATGCGCAGCCGCGACACCGAGCCGATGCTGGGCAGCGCCTCGCCGCGAAACCCCATGGTCATGATGCGGAAGAGGTCGTCGTCGCCGGCGATCTTGCTGGTCGCGTGCGGACGAACGCACAGCTCGAGATCGTCGCGGTCCATGCCGCAGCCGTCGTCGGTGACCTGGATCAGCGCGCGGCCGCCGTCTTCGACGTGCACGTCGATCCGGCACGCGCCGGCATCGAGCGCGTTCTCCATCAGCTCCTTGACGACGCTCGCTGGACGCTCGACGCATTCGCCCGCCGCAATGCGGTTGACCAGCGTGGGCGGCAGAACGCGCACTCGGCCCATGTCCCGAAGGTCTCCCGTTCGCTTCGTGACGGCGCCCCGCGCGGCCGCGCAGCCTACGGCAGCGTGCGAATCCGGATGTTGCGGTACCAGACCTTGTCGCCGTGATCCTGCAGCACGATGTGCCCCTTCGAGGCGCTGCCGTAGCCCGGCATCGACGCGAACTTGCTCGCCGCGACGCGCTGCTTCCAATCGGCCGAGCCCAGCTCGTACTCGAGCAGCTTGCGACCGTTCAGCCAGTGCTCGACGTGGCTGCCGTGGACCACGATTCGGGCCGCGTTGAACAGTCCGATCGGGCGCGTCGCGTCGACCTCCGGAGCGTAGAGCGCGTAGTTTGATCCCGCGCTCGTCAGCTTGCTGCGCCCGTCAGCGTGCTCGGCGTTGTCGAGCACCTGCATCTCGGGACCGGTCTGCCACGGATAGCGATACTCGCCGCCTTCCGCGGCGCGATAGAAGATGCCGCTGTTGCCGGCCGCGCAAATGCGCCATTCGATCGCGAGCTCGAAATTCCCAAACTCTTCATCGGTCGAGATGTCGCCGCCGGGGCCCGTGCGAACCAGGCAGCCGTCGATCACTTGCCAGCCGCCGGGCATCTGCTCCTGCCCGAAACCGTGCCAACCCGCGGTCGTCCGCCCGTCAAACAGCAAGCGCCACCCCTCCGCCTCCTCCGCTTCGCTCAACCGGTTCTGCGGCGGCGAAGGCGGCGCGGGGCGCGATTCTCCCGATCGGCTCGGCACGGCGTGCAGCGTGTACCACGCCTCGGTCGCCCAGGGCAGCGCCTCCGCCTCCGACACGCACGGCGGCAGCAGGCGCAGGTAGTACACCGCGCCGGGCTTCACCTCGCCCAGCTCGACGAACACCTTGCGACGATCGTTCGAGACCGTCGCCGACTTCACCGGCACATTCGACCCGTCGCGAGCTGGCGCGCTCACGCCGGTCGCGCTCGCCTCGAACGGCCAACGCTCCACGTAGTAGGACTCGGCTTCCCAACCGATCCCCTCGAGCAGCGGCTGCGTCAGCTCGATCTCAAACCCGTTCGCCAGCGCGCGAACCGCGAGCATCTCGAACACGGTCGCGTCCTTCGGAGTCAGACGCACGAGCTTCGCGCCGTCCCCGCGCGCCGGACCGGCCAGCAGCCCGCCGTCGCCGTCCCATGCCAGCGCGCCGAGCGGATCGGGCGCGCCGCGCGAGAACTGAAACAGACACGCCTGCACAACGCCGTCCGATTCATCCACGAATCCGCGATAGATCGTGCCGCCCGGATTGGCACCGGCCAGCACCTGCCCCGCGAACACGCCGTCATGGATCTGCGAAGCCTGGACAGAAGTCGTCGAGCCGCCCGACGGCGGAAGCCACACCACCACGTCGCCCGGCTCCACCGTCGCCGACGACTCCGCGTCTCCCAGCACGAGCAGCCGGCTGTCCAGTCGCCGATCCACGCCGCCCGCACCGGCCGCCTCCTCGAGCGTCACTTCGCTCGCCTCCAGCGCCGGGTGCACGCCCGCGATCGGCGAGCCGTCGCCCGGACGCCCGCGGCGCAGAGGCGCGATCACGCGCTTCACGCCAGGCTGCGCCGCCCGGATTGCCGCAGGGTCGTGCGAGAGCGCAGTCGCCGGGACCAGCTCATAAGCATTGACGGCCGCGGCCGTCAGCGACCGCCATTGCAGCGCCAGGCGATCTCCTGCGCCCGCCTCGAAGTGAACAATCTTCAGCGGATGCACGCCGCGGGTCAGCCGCACTTCGCCGTCCTTCGGTTCTGCGCCGTGCAGGCCGTCGTGATCGACCACCAGCGCGCCGCCGATCCAGAGCTTCGCGCCGTCGTCGCTGATCAGACGAAACGCGTAGACGGCGTCCGCGGGCGCTTCGATGAAGCCAAGCACGCGCGTGACGAAGTTGTCCTCGGGACCGCCGAACGGCGCCGCGCCGTCGCCGAGGTCGATCGTCTCCGTAACGCGCGCCGCGCTCGGGGCCTGGTCGGCCGGCAGTTCCGGGACCGCGCTCAATCCGCCGGCAAGCTCATACACCTCGACGATGACGCCCGCGGCGCGCCGCTCCGGCTCGAGGCCGTTCGGCGCGATCCAGGCCAGCATCGCGGCAAGAACCAGGCAACTCATCATCGAATCGTACCTTCTGTAAAGGGCCGGACCGGATCCGCGCGTCCATCGCCGCGGACGCCCGTCACGGCTCGAATTGTAACGAGCGAATCGGCGCGCCGCTCTCGTCCCGAACGCCGCACGCCACGCCCCAGCCGCCGCCGCTCTGCACGACCTTCAGCATCAATATGTTCCGGCCTGCCGCCAGACGGGCGGGCACGACGTCCTCGCCGAGCTTCACCGGCCGATTCGCCGGATTGCTGTGCACAAGCTGCCCGTTGAGCCACGCCTTCACGCCGTCGTCGCTGCCGATCTCCAGGCGCACCGGCCGCGCCGTGTCGCTGAGGATCGCGACGCGAACATAGCGACAACGGTTCGATCCGGAGTCGATCCTTGTGAAGTCCGTGATCCACGCGTTGTCCGCGCTCGGCGCGTGCAGCGCGCTCCAGTCGGCGTACGCGTCGCCGCCCGTCTCCGGCTCGAAGTTGTGCTCGAACAGTTTCGTGAACGTTCCGCCTTCCAGCTCAAACGCGGGGCTGACCTCCCACCGGGCGACGTAGCCGGCGTGTCGCTCCAGGCTCTCCAGCGTGGCGCGGATGCGGGCCGCCGCCGCGGGACTGGGCTGCGCTTCGATGGCCGCCTGAAGCGCCTGCGCGCAGGCTTCGCCTTCCGAGCCGGAGAGCGCCGGCGACATCTCGCACAGCGCCGAAGCCGCGTCGTCCAGCAGCGCCGGGTTCGCCAGCGCGTCGCGCGCCGCGACCAGCGCATCGACACACGGCGTGGCCCCGAGCGCGGCGACGACCAGCCGCCGCTCCTCGTCGCGCGTGCACGCCGATTGCAGTCCGCGCAGCAGGGCGAGCCCCTCGCGCGCGGGCGGCGCGTCGCTCCCGCGGAGCAGGCGAACCGCCCCGCGGATCGCCAGGACGCGATGCGTCTCGTCGGCGCCCTCGCGCGCCAGTCGCTCCAGATCGGGCAGCACGTCGGCGCGCTCCCACGCGCACAGCGCGCGGATCGCCGCGTCGCGAGTCTCGACCGAATCGTCGTGAATCGAGCCGCGCACCTGCGCCAGCGCGGTCGGGCCCCGGACCCGCGCCCACGCGCGCAGGAGCTTGCCGCGGCCGTCCACGCCGACGCCCGCCCAGTGCGGCTCGAGCAGCGCCGCCGGGTCGCGGCCGCCTTCGCGCTGGAGCAGACGCACCAGCGCGTTCTCGGCCGCGGCGGACGCCCGTGGATCGGATTCGCTGATGACCGCCTCGAACAAGCGCAGCAGATCGTCGCGCCGAGCCAGCGGCGCGAGCGACTCGAGCGCCGCGGCGCGCACGCTTGCCTGGGGGTCCATCGCCAGCGTGAACAGGTCAGGCAACGCCTCATCGCCCAGTCGGCGCGTGAGCGCGCCGATCAGCTCGCCGCGAGCCTCGGCGTCGGCCGAAGACAACGCTCCGGCCCGGATTGCGTCGATCGCGCCGGGCGCCGCCAGCCGATCGAGCGCCGCGCGGGCCGCGTCTCGCTCCGCGCCGGAGGACGTCGCCGCCCGCGCCGCGACCTGCGGGATGACGCCCGCGTCGCCGACCCGGCTCAGCGCTTCCAACGCCGCGATCCGCACGAACTCGTCGGCGTGTCCCATCGCGCCGAGCGCCGCGGACGCCGCGGCCCGTGGGTTGTGATCCGTCAGCGCGGCCAGCGAGATCTCGACCATCGGCGGCGGCGCATCCGCCATCATCGACACCAGCGCCGCCGCGCCTTCCGCCGATGGCGCGAGCAACTGCGCGGCGACGCCGCGCACGCTCATCGCCTCGTCGCTCGACGCGGAACGGATCAGCTCCTGCACGCAGCCCGCGCCGTCCGTGCGTGCCAGAATCTGAAGCAGCGCAGCGCGCTGCGCCGCGGGACGTGCCTCCGCCAGCAGCGCACGCACCTCCGACGCCGAAACGCGGGCCGCGTCTTCCCGCGACTGATCGTCCAGCAGCGCGACAAGCGCCGCGGACGCACGCAGGCGAATCGGCTCGTCGCCGCCCTCCCGTCGAATCCGCCGAAGCTCGTCGCCGCCCGGCCCGCCCAGCCTCGTTAGCGCGTCGACGGCCGCGATCGCTGCGTCGCCAGAGCCCGACCGCGCCAACAGCACAACCTGCTCGATGCAGCCGTTCTCGCCGCGCGCGGCGAGCGCCGACACCAGTGCGACGCGCCGCTCATGCGTGCCGGCCGCGGCGAGCGCCTCGCACAGCGCCGTGCCGGCCTGCGCCGACGGATTCATCTGCAGCGCGCGGCGCGCCGTCTCGCTCACGAGCGCATCGTCTCCGCCGAGCAGTTCGGTCAGAAGAGGAACAGATTCCTCGTCGCCCACGCGCTCGAGCGGCTTCAGCAGCGCGACGCGCGCTTCCGGACGCTTCTCGTCGCGGATCACGTCGCACAGCGCGCGACACAGCGCCGAGCGACGCGCCTCCTGCCCCGGACGCCCCGCGCCGACCTGAAGCTCGTGGAGCGCCGCCAAAGCCGCTTCGCGTTCGACCGGCGCTTCGGCGCACAGCCGCGGCGCCAGCCACGCGATCGCCTTGCGATAGGCCGCTTCCTGTTCGGCCGGATCGACGGGCGCGTCGTCCGCCTGCGCGCGGAGAAGCGCGACCGGGTCGGTCGCGTCCTGAGCGATCACGGCCCGCGGAGCGTACAGGAATCCCCCCGCCGCGATCGCCAGCGCAGCTCGGGCGATTCGTCGCCGTCCGTCGCAGGTTCCCACGTTTCTGCGTGTCATGAATCAGACTCCTGTCCTCGGGCGGCTTCCGGATTCGCACCGTGGTTCAGCCGAGCCGCGAGCGTGAGCGAGCGGTCTATTCCCACGGCGCAAGCGCAACGCGACGATCGCGACCGATCGAACCACCGACGCGCTCAGCACGGCAGGCGGTACCCCGCGCGGCGCGCTCGATCCAGCCAGCGCGACGCGACGGCGTCGTCGAGGATCCGTTCGGCGCCAGGATCCCAGCGGATCGGGCGGTTCAGCCAGCACGCGATGTTCCCCAGGTGGCAGACGGTCACCGATCGACACCCGATCTCCACGTCGCAGATCGGTCGCCGCCTCGCCCGGACGCACGCCAGCCAGTCGCCGCGATGATCGTCGCTGGCGTACAACCGGGTCGCCAGCTTGTTCTCCGGCTCGCGTCCGATCGAGTCGGGCGTCGTGCGGAAGTGTCCGCGGTTGACTTCGATCTCGCCTTCGCTGCCGATGAAGCGCACTCCATTCGCGCCGCCGCGCTGCATCACCACCCCGCCGGCGTAGCGGTACGTCAGGTCTTCGAGACCGGCATGCCCCGGCGGGAGGATCTCGACGGGTCCGGTGTCGTCGGCGCCCATGCCCCACTGCGCGATGTCGAAGTGATGCGCGCCCCAGTCCGTCGTCATCCCGCCGGAATAGTCGCGCACGAGCCGCCAGCCGCCGCTGTAGCTGCCGCTGCAGCGCTCTGCGGTGTACGGCTTCCACGGCGCCGGTCCGAGCCACCGATCCCAGTCCAACCCTTCGCGCACCGGCTCCGGCGCGAACTCGCGATCCTGAGACGGCCCGCCGATCCCGACCCGAACAGTCACGAGCCGCCCGATCCGCCCGTTGCGCACCAGCTCGCACGCCCGGCGAAACAGCGCGTCCGATCGCTGTTGGCTGCCGGTCTGAAACACCGTTCCATAGCGCCGCGCCGCCGCGGCCATCGCCCGCGCCTCCCGAATCGTCAGCGACAGCGGCTTCTCGCAGTACACGTCCTTGCCCGCGGCGCACGCGGCGATCGCCACGATCGCGTGCCAGTGGTCCGGCACGGCGATCACGACGGCGTCCACGTCGTCGCGCGCCAGCAACTCCTCGTACTCGTTGTGCCCTGCGCATGTGCCGCTGGCGGACGAATAGTGCCGATCGACCCGCTGCTGCGCCGCGCCGCGCTTCACGGCATCCACGTCGCAGATCGCCGCGATCCGTACGTCGTCGCGGCCGAGAAAGCCGTCGAGATGCGCCGATCCCATGTTCCCGACGCCGATCAGGCCCAGCGCCAATCGCCCATTCGCGCTCGTGCCGGGCGCGCTGCCGAGCGCCCTAGACGACACGAACGCGGGCGCGCAGGCGAGCATCGCCGAGCGTTTCAGAAACCCGCGGCGCGTGCACGATCGAAGACGTGTCATGACGTTCCCCTCGCGGCAGGCGCGCGGCGCGACGATCGCCGGTCCGCGGGCAGCGACGCCGCGCAGACGTTGACGCGCCGCCCCCGAACAGCGTAACGTCCGATCTCCCCTGCGGACAGGCGGTCGGCGATCCCGGCAGCCCGCGTCCGGCATGGACCCGTTCGGCCAGGGAGGGCGTCATTCGAGGTCCACGCTTGAATCCCGGCAAAGAGTGGGTCATCGCGCAGCCGCACCCGCAGCGCGAGCGACTCGCCCGGGACGCGCGCATCGCGCCGCTTCTGGCGCAGCTGCTCCTGAATCGCGGCGTCCGGTCCGCCGCGGAAGCGTCGCGCTTTCTTTCGCCCAACCCGAGCGAGCTGCTCGGACCCGAGACGCTGCCGAACGCGGTCGAAGCGGCGCAGCGGCTCAACCAGGCGGTCCGCGACCGCCGCCGAATCGTCATCTACGGCGACTATGACGTCGACGGCGTGACCGCGACGACCATCCTCTGGCACATCCTCCGCCTCGCCGACGCGGACGTGCGCTACTATCTGCCTAGTCGGCTCGAAGAAGGCTACGGCCTGAACTGCGACGCGCTGCAAGCGCTGCGCGCCGACGGCGCCGAGGTCGTCATCACCGTGGATTGCGGCGTCGCGGCGATTCGGCAGGCCGCGACCGCGCGCGAGATCGGACTCGAACTCATCATCACCGATCATCATGAACCCGGGCCGTCGCTCCCGGACGCGCTGGTCGTCCATCCCACCGCCGTCCGCCCGGATTCGCCGAACCCGCACCTCTCGGGCGCGGGCGTGGCGCTGAAGCTCGCCTGGGCGTTCGCACGCGAATTCACGCGGTCCGAACGCGTCCCCGATCCGTTCCGCGAGTGCCTGCGCGAGGCCATGGCGCTAGCCGCACTCGGCCTCGTGGCCGACGTCGCCCCGCTCACCGGCGAGAATCGCAGCCTCGCGTCGTTCGGGCTGCACCAGCTCTGCAAGACGAACAACGCCGGACTGCGAGCGCTGATCGAGGTCTCCGGCCTGACGGGAAAGGCGAAGTACGACGACTACGACGTCGGCTTCATGCTCGCGCCGCGACTGAACGCCGTCGGCCGCATGGGGCACGCGCGCGAGGCGGTCGAGCTGTTCACGACCGCCGGTCCGGATCGCGCCCGCGACATCGCGCAGGGCCTCGACGCACACAACCGCCAGCGTCAGTCGGTCGAACGAGAGATCTTCGAGCACGCCGAGCGCCGCGTGCTCGAGAGCGGGCAGAACCGCGATTGCTGCCGGGCGATCGTGCTGGCCGACGACGGCTGGCATCCCGGCGTGATCGGCATCGTCGCGTCGCGCCTGGTGGAGCGATTCCACCGCCCGACGGTGCTGATCGCCCTGTCCGGCGAGGCGGGACAGGGCTCCGGTCGGAGCATCCGCCATTTTCCTCTGCATGAAGCGCTCGCCGCGTGCGCCGACCACCTCATCAGCTCCGGCGGACACGCCATGGCCGCCGGCCTTCGCGTTCGCCGCGATCGGATCGACGCATTTGCCGATGCGTTCCAGGCGGAGGCGGCCCAGCGACTCACACAGCGCGACCTGCTGCCGAAACTGATGCTCGACGACGAAGTGCGGCTCAGCGAGCTGCTCCCCGAGAGCGTGGAGGCGATGCACCGGCTCGGCCCGTTCGGCGCCGGCAATCCCCGCCCGCGTCTGGCGACCGCAGAAGTCGAGCTTTCCGCCCCGCCGCGCGTGGTCGGCAAGGGAAATCACATCCAGCTCTTCGTTCGCGAGAACGGCGGCGCGTCCGGCGCTGGCGGCATCCGCAAGGCCATCGCGTTCAACGCCGGACGGTTCGCGCCCGAGTTCAACGATCACCAGCGCATGCGGCTGGCGTTTGAGCCGATCCTCAACGAGTGGAACGGGCGTCGCAGCGTCGAGCTCCGCGTGCTCGACTGGAAATGGTGCGACGCGTAGCGGCGACGCGACGGCGAATGCACCCTGCCACCCGCTCACTCCGCCCGCGGCGCGACCACTGGCTGCGCCGCAGGCAGCGCCTCCGGCGCGCTGTCCAGCAGAAGCCGCGTGTACGCGTGCCGCGGGGAGTCAAACAGCTCGTCGGTCGGCCGGTGCTCGACGATGCGGCCGCTCTTCATCACCGCCACCTCGTCGCAGAACGACCGCACCACGCCCAGGTCATGCGCGACCAGCAGCAGGGTGAGGCCGAACGCGTCGCGCAGATCCGCCAGAAGGTTCAGAATCTGCGCCCGAACCGAAACATCCAGCGCCGAAACCGGCTCGTCGCACACCAGCAGCCGCGGTCTCAGCGCCAGCGCCCGCGCGATTCCGATGCGCTGCCGCTGGCCGCCCGAGAATTCGTGCGGATACTTCGCCGCGTCCGACTCCCGCAGGCCGACGTGCCGAAGCGTCTCCGCCACGCGCTGCGAGCGTTCACGCCGACTTCGCACAAGCCGATGCACCTCCAGCGCCTCGCCGACGATCGTCTCGACGGTCAGCCGCGGATTCAGGCTGCCGGCCGGATCCTGAAACACGATCTGCACGTTGCGCCGGAACCAGGACAGCTCCCGGCCGCGCAGCGCGAACACGTCGCGACCGTCGAACTCGACCTCGCCGCCCGAATTCGGCAGCAGCCGCAGCAGCACGCGGCACAGCGTGCTCTTGCCGCAGCCGCTCTCGCCCACGATCCCCAGCGTCGTTCCGCGGCGCACCGCGAACGAAACGGCGTCGAGCACCCGGTTGCGGACGCCGAGCGCGGAATACTGCGCCGAAAGATTCTCGACGCGCAGCAGCGGCCGCTCTTCGGCACCGGCGGCGCGCGGCGGCGTGGTGGGCTGCGTAGACATGCGCGGCATTACGGAGCGCTGCGCTCGCTCCGTCAACGCGCCGTCCGGGCTGACGTCGGCTTTATCGAATTCTCACACGTCAACGCTACACTGTCCGAGGGGAGTGTTAGCGTTTGAATCCGAGCCGCGACCGTAAGGGAGCGGGGGGCGCCGAAAGACGCTCGCCGATGCGCGCAGCTCGGGAGTACTCGGCCAATCGACACCAGTACCTGTCCGATCGTGCGCGTTCGGTCTGCGCGGACGCCGCGCCGGCCGCGGATGCCGCCACGCAGCCACTACGGGGCCTCAACGTGGAAGTCACGCGTCGTCACCTGCTTCAGGCGGCCACCGCCGTCACGATTGGTTTTCAAGGATTGCACGTCCTGTTGGCGCAGGATCGGCGCATCGCCGACGCGCCGGTCACGGCCGGCTATGGACCGCTCGTGCCCGATCCGGACCGGCTTCTCGATCTGCCGCGCGGGTTCCGCTACCAGGTTCTCTCGCGCGCCGGAACGGAGATGTCCGACGGCCTGCTCGTGCCCGGCAAGCCCGACGGCATGTGCGCCTTTGCGGCGTCGGACGGAAAGACCGTGCTGGTGCGAAATCACGAGCTGGAGCGAGAATGGACCGACTTCGGCCCGTATGGTGCGAAGAACGAGCGATTCGATCGCGTCGCGCGCGACCGCGTCTATGACGCTGGGCAGGACGGCGGGCCGTGCATCGGCGGCACAACGACGCTGGTCTTCGACACGCGCACACAGAAGCTGGAGCGTGAATTCCTCAGTCTCGCAGGCACCGAGTACAACTGCGCCGGCGGACCGACGCCGTGGGGATCTTGGGTCTCGTGCGAGGAAACGGTCCGCCGCGCCGGCGACGGCACGCTGCGCGATCACGGGTACGCGTTCGAGGTGCCGGCGCTGACGTTCGACGGTCCCGTCCGCCCCGTCCCGCTGAAAGCCATGGGTCGATTTCGGCATGAGGCCGTCGCGATCGACCCCGGCTCGGGCATCGTCTACCAGACGGAAGACCGCGAAGACGGTCTCATCACCCGCTTCGTCCCGGACGCGCCCGGGCGGCTCGTCGAAGGCGGACGGCTCGATGCCCTGGTCGTGCTCGACCGCAGCAGTTGCGACACCCGAAACTGGCGCGACAAGAACGGCAACCCCCGCGCGCCGGAGATCGCCCAGGGCGCGCGCCTGGCCGCCGGGTGGCTCCCGCTCGACGAGATCGACAACCCGCGCGACGACCTCCGCGCCCGCGGATTCGACCGCGGCGCGGCGCGATTCGCCCGCGCCGAAGGCATGTGGTGGGGACGCGGCGCCGTCTACTTCGCCTGCACCGACGGCGGACACGCCGAGCGCGGGCAGATCTGGCGCTACGAGCCGGGCGCGAGCGAATCGACGGCGAAGCCCGGGGAGCGCGCCGGCACGCTGGAGCTGTTCCTGGAGCCGAACGACCCGCGTCTGATCGACAACGCCGACAATCTGACGATGGCGCCATGGGGCGATCTGGTGGTGTGCGAAGACGGCGAGGGCGACCAGTTCCTGGTCGGCGTGACGCCGACGGGCGCGCTCTACCGGCTCGCGCGCAACGCGGGCAGCTCGTCCGAATTCGCCGGCGCAACGTTCTCGCCGGACGGCTCGACGCTCTTCGTCAACATCCAGGGCACCGGACTCACCATCGCCATCACCGGCCCCTGGCACGGCTGATGCGCCGCTCGCCCCGACTTCTCGCGGTGAAAACGACGCATCGGTATCATCCGGGTCGCGAATCGCCGCCGGCATGCCCGACGGTCCGCGCTGGAGAATCCCCATGAAGAAAATCCGATTGTTTACTCCCGGTCCGTGTGCCGTCCCCGAGGAAGTGCTGCTCGAGATGGCTCGCCCGTTCGAGCACCATCGCACCGACTGGTTCAAGTCCTTCATGAAGGACGCCGGCGACAAGCTGAAAAAAGTGCTCTGCACGCAGCATGACGTGCTCATTCTCACCGGTTCCGGAACGGCCGCCGCCGAAGCCGCCATCGTCGGCTGCTGCCCGCCGGGCGCGAAGCTGCTGACGCTCGAAGCCGGCAAATTCGGGCAGCGCTGGGGCGAAATCGCGCAGCAGCACGGCATCCCCGTCGTGCGCCACGCGGTCGAATGGGGCGCGCCGCCCACCGCCGAAATGGTCAGCGAGTGCCTCCGCAAGGATGCCGCCATCTCCGCCGTCATGGCCGTTCACAGCGAGACCTCCACCGCGACCGCCTGCGACCTCGAAGCGATCGGCAAGGTCTGCCGCCAGAGCAACAAGCTGCTGCTGGCCGACTGCATCACCTCGGCCGGCGCGCTCCCCCTGCGCCCGGACGACTGGGGCGTCGATGTGGTCATCACCGGCGCGCAGAAGGCGCTGATGCTCCCGCCCGGGCTGGGCTTCCTGTCGGTCAGCCCGCGCGCTCGCGAGGTGATCGCGTCGAACAAGGCACAGCGCGCCTATTACCTGAACCTGAACAAGGCCTTCAAGAGCGCCGCCGAGCACGACACGCCCTTCACGCCCGCGCACCTGCTCGTCCGCGGGCTGTGCAAGGCGCTCGACATGCTCATCGAGGAAGGCATCGAGAATGTCTGGAAGCGCGTTGCTTCGATGGCGGCCGCGACGCGCGCCGCAGGCGAAGCGATCGGCCTGAGGGTGTTCAGCAAACGCCCGAGCGATTCGGTCACGGCGCTGTGCCCTCCGGCGAACGTGACGGTGAAGGATCTTCGCAACGACCTGGAAAAACGCTTCGGCATTCAGAGCGCCGGCGGGCAGGACGAGCTCAAGGGCAAGATCTTCCGACTGGGCCACATGGGATTCGTGGACGCGATGGACACGGTGCTCGCCGTGGCCGCGATGGAGCAAAGCCTCTATCGCCTGGGACACAAGTTCGAACTCGGCGCAGGGGTGACCGCGGCGCAGAAGATCTTTGCCGAGCGCCTCTGAAACGGCGTCGCGCGTGCCCTCGCCGCAAGCCAGCGCCGCGCCCGAAACCCGCCTTGGCGCGCCCACGACGGCCGACGTAATCCTCGTCGGCGCCGGAGCGGCCGGGCTCGCCACCGCGATCTTCCTCGCGCGGCGGTCGCCCGGCCGATCGATCGTGGCGCTCGACGGGGCGCGAAAAATCGGCGCTAAAATCCTGGTCGCCGGCGGCGGTCGCTGCAACGTGACCAACCGTCGAGTGACCGCCGACGACTTCCACGGCGGCAGCCCCCACGTCATCCGTCGCGTTCTGGACGAGTTTCCCGCGTCCGCCGCAGCGGCGCTGTTCGACCAGCTCGGCGTGCCGCTCCATGAAGAGGAAGACGGCAAGCTCTTCCCGAACTCGAACAGCGCTCGCACGGTCCTTGCCGCGCTGCTGGGCGAGGCCGAACGGCTTGGCGTCACGGTCCTGCCGGGACAGCGCGTGCTGTCCGTGGAGTCCGGATCGAACGGCTTTTCGATCGACACCGGGTCGCGCATGTTCTCGACCCGCCGCGTCGTGCTCGCGACCGGCGGACAGTCGCTGCCGAAAACGGGCAGCGACGGGTTCGGGTATGAGCTCGCACGGCGGTTCGGGCATTCCATCGTGCCGCCCGTTCCGGCGCTCGCGCCGCTGGTTCTGGGTCGCGGCTTTCACGCCGAACTCAGCGGCATTGCTCACGACGTCGGCCTCCTCGTTCGTAGACCCGGCCAAGCGCCCATCGAACTGAACGGCTCGATGCTCTGGACGCATTTCGGCGTGAGCGGACCGGTGGCGATGAACTGCTCGCGACACTGGGAACGCGGGCGACACGTCGGACAGCCGGTTCGCATCACCGTCCGATTCCTGCCGACGAGGGACTTCAGCCAAGCCGAAACGCAGTGGATCGAGCTTTCGCGGTCGCAGCCGCGCATGGCGCTTGCCACGGCGCTCGCCGCGTGGATGCCGGCGCGCGTGGCGGCCGCCCTCCTCGGCGAGATTCGAGTGTCCGGGCAGACCCAGCTCGCGCACTTGCCGCGCGACGCACGACGCCGCCTGGTTCACACGCTGCTCGAATATCCGCTCGACGTGCAACGTACGCGCGGTTTCGCATATGCCGAGGCCACCGCCGGCGGCGTCGCGCTCGATGAAATGGATCCGCGCTCGATGGCCTCGCGAAAACAGGCCGGGCTGTACCTCGTCGGCGAAGTGCTGGACGTGGACGGACGCATCGGCGGGTTCAATTTCCAGTGGGCCTGGTCGAGCGCGTTCGTGGCGGCGGCCGGTCTGGCGCGATCATTCGACCAGGATGGCTGAGCGTGATCCATCGCGCCGCGCGGTAACTTCGATTCGCGGACGCCGCGATCGCTCCTTCGCGAGAATAAAAATCCAACTGGAGCGCTTCCGCGGGTCTATGCCGGTGTATCAGCTTCCGGGATCGTGGCGGTCGGCGATCAACGGAGTGCGCGGGCATGAGCTGGGTTCGATTCGGCATGGGGTGCGCGCTGGTCGTGGCGGCGGCCGTCGCGATTGCGATTGGCTTCGGCAGCCGCGAGATGCGTCGTCTGCGCGAGCAGGTCGACGTGCTCGAGCGTGAGCGGCAGGAGCTGCGCGATTTCGCGTTGCGGCTGACCGCCAGTCGCCGGGTCGCACAGATCGACGTGGTATCCAGCCAGACCGGTCCCGACGGCAGCGTCGTGACCGAGCTGCTCTGGCAGGAGGTGGGGTCGGATGGAGTGCGCGGCCGGCCTCAACCGGTGCGAACCATCGGTGACGTCACGCACGTCGAAGCGCTGGTGCTCAAGTTCCGGACGCAGTTCGTGGCCGAGGGCGACCCGGAGCGTGGGCACAGCCTGGCGCTGTTTCGGCGAGTCTTCGGCAGCGGACAGGCGTCGGCGAGCGTGCCGGAGCTGCCGTTTGACGCGCGGATCGTTGGCTCAGCGGTCGGTCCGGCCGGCGCGTTCCGCGACGAGCTGTTCGCGCGTTTCTGGGAACTGGCGGAGAATCCGGCCGAAGCCGAGCGCATGGGCGTCCGCGTCGCGCAAATCGAGGCGCCAGGCGTCCGCATGCGTGCCGGGCAGATCTGGCAGGCGACGTTGGATTCGAGCGGCGGCCTGAATCTGACGCTTCAACGGACGGGCGATTAGTCCGCTTTCTGGAACTGGTCGCGACGGCGCGCGCCATCCGAGTCGCGACCGTCCGGGCGTGGGCAAACCCGAGACACTTCGGTCGGTTTCAATCGTGACACGGGGTCCCAGCCGAGCGGCGAGCGTAAGCGAGCGGTCCTTCTCCGCACTTCAAACGCGACGGCTTGAATGAAACCGCGCGAGATCGTGGGTTTGACACGCCCCCGATCGGCTTGGTTACGCCTTGGGTCAGGTTCGGACACGGCGTCCGGGACGGTCGGCCGGCTGCCGGCGGCGTGGTCAGGGACGCGTCGCGCGCGAAGCCGGTCGCGGAGAAAAGACCGGGCGGATGTCGACCGGCGCCGGGGGGAAACGCCATAGTCGAGCAAACCGCCCGATGTTTCGCTTCATCGCAGTCTGGCTATCGCCGGATCGCAGGCTTGATACGCGTTGGCCCCCCCGCGTGTAGCAAACGAAAGTGATCGCGCGGGTATTACCCGCATGTCGGTAGTGTAAGCGATCCTCGGCCGAATTCAAGCGATTCGGGAATCATTGAAATCGGCGCGTGTGGAGGCCCCGGGCGGCGCGCCGGGGCATCGGCTGCCGTCCGTTGACGAGACCGCGCGTCCTGCTAGGATTCGAAATTCCGATCCGCGGCGTCCGAGCGGCCGTGGACCGTTGCAGGGGCGTGTGTCCGAGCGGCCAAAGGAGACGGGCTGTAAACCCGTTGGCTTACGCCTACGTAGGTTCGAATCCTACCGCGCCCATTCGAAGCCACGTTCGACATTCCGGCCTTCCGACGACGTCGGCTCGCCGCGGGCTAGCGCCCGGGCCGCGATCTGAACGCCCAGGGCGCCCGCTCCGCCGCCTCCAGCGTACGGATCGGATGGGACTGGGTCGCTTTCCCCCGTCCGGCGCACACGACTCCAACGCGCCCGGCGCAGTAAAATGCTGCTGCCGTTGCTTCGCAAGACCGCCCTGCGTTCCATCCCGGCATCGCGTCGCGGGGCGAAGCGCACCAACCTGCGGGGGGAGAATTCCGGGTGAGCGTTCCGGCCGGCGGATTGAACGTGCGCGCGGAGCTGAACGCCCTGTTGCACGCGGCCGCGCGCTCGTGCGGAAGCGCGCTGGACGCGGGTCAGTACGACGATCCGGACGCGCTCGCCAGCGTCCGCAACTTCCTGGCGTATCTCGGCATCCGACAGGCGGACGTGCGCGAGCTTCAGCGCGAACTGCATCGCATGGGGCTGAGTTCGCTGGGACGCATCGAAACGCACGTGCTCGATTCGCTGCTGTCGGTGAGCGGGATTCTGGCGCGGCTCGAGGGCGACGCCCCGGACCGGCCCGAGCTCCCGCGACTCACTTACGACGAAGGTGAAGAGCTGCTCGCGCGGCGCACGGCGGCGCTGCTTGGGCCGCGCCCGGTCGGGCGGTCCGCCCGCATCATGGTGACCATGCCGCCCGAGGCCGCGACGCACGAGGACTTCGTGCGCGAGCTGATCGCGGCCGGAATGCAAGTCGCGCGGATCAACTGTGCGCACGACGCGCCCGCGGCGTGGTCGGCGATGGTTCGCAACGTGCATCGCGCGGAGGCGGCGCTGGGCCGGCGTTGCATCGTGGTGCTCGATCTGCCGGGTCCGAAGATGCGAACCGGCGTCATGTCCACCGGTCCGGGCGTCGTGCGTTGGCGCGCGTTCAAGGACGCGTACGGCGAGGTCGTCGCGCCGGCGCGCATCTGGCTTTCGGACGGGCGAACGCCGCCGGAGCTCGCGCACGCGTCCGTGCCGGTGAACGCCGACTTCGTGTCGCAACTGCGGCCGGGCGACGAGGTGCGCTTCCGCGATCATCAGCAGCGCGTGCGGTGGATCGCGGTCACGTCGTGCTCGCCGCACGGAGTCTGGGCGGACGGTGCGCGTGGCGCGTTTCTGGTCGAGGGCATCCGCCTGGAGGCTCACCGGGAAGGCGCCGCGCTGCCGATCGAGGGCATCGTCGGCGCATTGCCGCCGATGCCGCGCGAGATTCACGTCAAAGCGGGCGACATCCTCGACCTCACGCCGGCGAACGAGCCCGGAAGCCCGGCCCACGTCGATCGCGACGGCACGATCGTTCGACCGGCGCAGATCGGCTGCACGCTGCCGGAGGCGTTTCGCGACGCGCGGCTCGGGCAGCGCGTGTTTCTGGATGACGGCAAGATCGCCGGCGTAATTGAGCAGGTGACCCGCGAGCGCATTCGGGTGCGGATCACAGCCACGCGAGCGCTGCGGGCCACGCTCGCCCAGGACAAGGGCATCAACCTGCCCGACACGACGCTCCGGCTCGATCCGCTGACGCCGCGCGACCTGGAGGCGCTCGACTTCGCCGCGCGGCATCGCGACCAGGTGCACGCGGTGGGGCTCTCGTTCGTGCGAACGGCCGGCGACGTGGACGCGCTCTATCGAGAACTGGATCGCCGCGACGCGGCGCGGCTCGGCGTGATCCTGAAGATCGAGACGGCCAACGCCTTCCGCGATCTGCCGGGGATTCTGCGCAGCGCGATGCGGCGGAACCGGGTCGGCGTGATGATCGCGCGCGGCGACCTGGGCGTCGAAGTCGGCTTCGAGCGCATGGCCGAGCTACAGGAGGAGATCGCGTCGCTCTGCGCGGCAGCGCACCTGCCGCTCATCTGGGCCACACAGGTCCTGGAGACGCTGGCGAAAAAGGGCATGCCCTCGCGCGCCGAGGTCAGCGACGTGGTGCTGGCGGCGCGCACGCAATGCGTCATGCTGAACAAGGGCCCGCACCTGCTCGCGGCCGTCCGATTCCTGGCGGACGTGCTGGAACGGATGGAAGGGCATCAGGACAAGCATTTCCGACTGCTGCGGGCGCTGCGTGTGGCCGGCGGGCAGCCGCCGACGCAAGATCGGCCGCGAGTCTAGTGTAGTGCCTCATTGAAGAAGCTGCGTATCCGGAACCGAGCCGCAGTGTTCCTGAGGCACTCCAATTGCGCGAAGGCGCTGCCACCGCGGCCTTCGCGCGCCAGGAGTCGACGGCGCGTTCACGCTCGCGGTCCGGGCGAAACGCCCGTTCGCGCCGGACGCCGCATCAGCCCTTGCGGTATTCCTTCAGGTAGCCCCGGAACTGCACCAGGTGATCCTCTTCGTCGGCCAGCAGGCGCACGCACAGGTCCTGCGTCACGTAGTCCTGACCATCGACGGCCGCGATGATCTTTCGATACTGCGCGCACGCGCCCTCTTCGGCCTCGATCACCGCCTCGATGACGCTCACGACGTCGGTGGTGTCGGTCGGTGGCTGCTTCTGTCCGCCGAGCCGCACACCGGCCGATCCGGGCAGCGTGCCGCCGAGCTGCTTGATGCGCTTGCCGATCTGCTGGGCGTGCGAGACCTCTTCGGCGATGTCGGCGCCGAGCGACTTCTTGATTTCCTCGGCCCGCACGCCGTCCAGGTTGACGCTGTGCGCGAGGTAATTCATGACCGTCTCGATTTCCATGCAGTAGGACGTGGTCAACAAGGCGATTGTCTGCCTGGCATGATCTGTCACGACCGGTTCCTTTCGTCCACATGCCGCCGGCGCGTCCGAGCACCCCCCGTCGGCTGCCCGTTCGACGCGCACCATCGACCAGCCGGCTCCACCGCGCGAGCCCCCGGCCGTTGTTGAGATCATATCCGCCGGGTGAGTTGCCAGGTGACGCGGCAAAGACGCCTCTTCCCCCGCGCGACCGCGGCCCCCGTGCCCACGACACGAAGGCCCTTCCGCACAGGCGGGCCTCGGCCGGGCGCGCCTTCGCGAGATCGGAAGGAGCCCTCGCCTGCGCTTCGGGTTCGGCTGCGCGCGACCGTGCGCGGCGAGCGGTCTACTCGATCGCCGTGCGAAAGCCTCCCGCCGAGCCGCGCGCGTCAGCGAGCGGACGCCTGTCCACGCGTGCCGGCGTTCATTGCGAAGCTTGCCCTGCAACGCTGCGCTGATGGCCTAATCGGATGCACTCTGCGTCACCTTGCGCACCCTGCGCACTCTACGACGTGCTTCCTTATCGTCTTTTTTTCTTGACACCGTGGGGGGGGGGGGCGGGTAATAAGTGCACAGAAGGTGGAGGTGTCGCCATGATTTCACGCCTGCCGCTTGCGCTCGCCGCCGTCGCCGTGATTTCCGCTGCGTTCGTCATCGGAAGGTGGTCCGCCGCGCGCCCGCCCGCCGCGGTCGCCACGCCGCCCGCGGTCGCCTGGGAAGAGAGTCGGTTCGAACCGGCCCGGATCGAGCTGGGCGACATTCCCTGGAACGCCGAGGTACCGTTCCGCGCCACGTTTCACAATCGCAAGCCGGAAGAAGTCGTCATCGCTTCGATCAAGGCCGACTGCCTCTGCACCGGGGTCGATCCGGATGATTTTGTCGGCCGCGTCATCCCGCCGCAAGGCAGTCTCGAGATCAGCGGCGGGCTGAACCCCTGGCGACGGCTGGGCGAGCGAACGGCCGAGATCGAGCTGATGCTCGGCTCGGGCGCGATTTACGCGCTGTCGCTGTCGTACAACGGCTTCGCGACGTACACGTTTGAGCCGGCCGAGGTGCGATTTGACGAGGTAACGGTGGATGTGGGCGACGGGTCCGTCGTGGAAGCGCCCGTGCAGCACGTCGTATTTCGATCGAAGGACGCGAAGGTCGTCGAGACCCGCGCCGACGTGGCGTGGCTGGACATCGGGCGGGAGGAGACGGGCGACGGCGTCACGCAGCTTGCGCTTCGGCCGGCCCCCGAGCGGATGCCGCACGGCGAGAAGCTGGCGACGGTGCACGTGAAGACGGACGATCCGTATGAGCCGGAGTTCTCGTTTCGCGTGTGGGCGACGGGAGTTTCGGACCTCATTCCGAACCCGGGACACGTGTTCGTCCGGCGGGGCCGGGAATCGGCGGTGAGCATCCGTGATCGGGAGGGCAAGCCCGCGACCATCGAGGAGATCGAGGGGGAAACCGAAGGTTTGACGCTTCGGAAGCGCTGGAACTCCTCCCTGTCGATCACTGCGGACAAGGAGTTTGCGCTGGGCGGACCGGCGCGGACGCTGTGGGTGAGCGACGCGAGCGGCAAACGCACGCGGTTCTTCGTGACGGTGACGGAGTGATTCAATCGCTTACGAGGAGTAAGCATGTTGCGAACGAGCTTGGCGATCGTGGCGGCTGTGCTGGCAATGAGCGTCGGATCGCACCGGGCCGAGGGGCAGTTGTGCGGATATCCGACGGAAATTCCCTGTCCCGGGTGCGACGAGGTTCTCGTGACGACCGGATGCAACTGCGGGCCTGTGGACCAGTCCTGCAAGTGCCGGAACAACAGCGGCCAGGTACAGGGCGCAATCCAAACGATGTGTGATATTGGCTTCTTTGACTACGTCTACGACGCGAGCGGGCCGCCGGTAGCGCAAGGAGATCCGATACCCTGTGGCGTGAATCACAAGTGCCTGACTTCGGCAGACACGCCCAACGACTGCGGGACCTATTCGTCGATGGGCTATTGCATCCTCCCAGCGCCTCCAGGAGGCGGTTGCTATTGGAAGATTTTCGGCACGCCATGGATGCAGAATTCGGTCGTGCAGGGGATTCCACCGTGTGAGAATCCGACTTGAACTCCGGTGTCCGCATGACTCTCACGTTCCTGCTGCTCTTCGTGTCCGCCTCCGCGGACGCACACGGTGATGGTTCGCGTCGCCCGCTCGCGCTCGAAGCATTCGAACAGTCCCGCCAAGCGTTGGAAACTGGAACGTTGCGCTGGGCGGTGTATTCGGGCGACGATGAACGGTGTCTGAACACGTTCGTTTCGCGCTACGCGCGGAACGGCGACATGATCTTCGAGATCCGTGGTGATGATGAAGGCTGGACCGTACACGATCCGCAGACCGGCGAAGGATCGAGCCGCTACCCGCAGCTCCTCATGATGCGTGAGACGACTGAAGCCTGGCATTTTCAGGAATCCGGAGTTACAGCGCGGGTCTATCCCTCGAAGGATCGGTGGAGCCCTGTTCTCAAGGAGTACCTGCGAGACGTTCGCGCAGTTGGTGTGTTCCCGACCTCACGCAGCTTGTCCATTGAGCGGGGAGGAGTGCCGCTTCTCTGGGGTTCCCCGGATGACCCGATCGTGGAATTCACCGATTCCCGGAATGGCGACTTGTTCATCGTCACGGCCACGACACGTGGCGGGGCCGTAATCACCTGGCACATCGATTCGGGGCGAGGTTGGAACGCCGAACGGATCGAATATGAAGCGGGCGACTTCGGCGTATGGGAGGTTGTCTGCGATCTGCGCCAATACGGTGAAACATGGTTCCCAGAGCAAACGCGGTTCTACGAGAACGGCCGACTGGTCGAGTCGATCGTGGTGACCTCGGCTGAGTTCAATCAGCTTGAGCACAGCCCGTCATTCAGTCCGGCCGATCTGGGCATCGAGCCCGGGACTAATCTCACGATGAATGATGGTGTTCGCCGGTCAGGATTGGATCTGCTCACGTGGAACGGCGACGCTGCCGTTCCGCACAGGGAGTACATCGAGGACGTGAAAGCCGGCCGACGCGCGCCCGGACCCACCGTGCAACGCACGTTCAAGGAGGGCTTCAGCAGCCCGTACGAGACAGAAGGGGAAATCGAACGCCGCAAGCAGGCCACGCGCCGCATGCACATCGAGTGGAATGCCGAGCGTCACCAGAAGCTCTGGGAGCAGTACGTTCGCACCTTCATCGCCCGCTACGCGCTCGACGACGAGCAGCGGCAGCGCGCCTGGACCATCCTGCTCGAATGCCGCCGCACGGCCGAGTCCGTCATGGCTCCGCGGCGCGACCAGATGATCAGCCTCATCTCCGAGCAGATGCAGGCCCGCACCGACCAGAACGACGATCGGGCAGACGAACTCGAACGGCAGATCGCCGAGCTGCGCAAGCCGATCGACGAAATCTTCGAGCGGCAGCTCAAGCCCCGGCTCGACAAGCTGCCCACCCGCGCCCAGCGGGCCGCGGCCGAGACGCAGCCGGCGGGCGTCGCAGCCCCGTCCTCGCGACCGGCGAGATCGGGCGCACCTCCGCCCTGACCAGCCGGGTGCCCTGCCGACGGCTGTTCGCGTCGGCAGGTTGGATCGAACGATTTGCGCGTCGCCGCGCGCTATCGCCGGCGACGAGCCACGCCCGCCCCCAGCACGAGCAACAGCGCCGCGCCCGGCTCCGGAACGATTTCCAGTTCCAGCCGCGGCATCGGCATGAAATCGTTCGGAATGTCGGTGTACGCAAAAGCCAGCTCGGCCGGCGGCGTGCCCGGCTCCGGCAGGAGGTCGGTCAGGCGGCCGCCCATGGCGATGTGATCGCCCAGGGCGTCGTTCACTTCGGCGACGCCGGTTCCGTCGAACTCGATCACGACGTCGGAGCCGCACGAATCGCCCGAGATCGTCGCGACGCCGAACGGCATGCTTGTGCCGAGCGTGCCATACATTGCCGAAATGGTCGCCGGCGGGATCGGCGCGCCGCTGAATGCGTCGGCGAACGCCGTCCACGGAAAGGGCGAGCCGGTCAGGAGATAGTCTTCGGTCGGATCCGGGCTGATGTAGCCGCACGGCTCGAAGAGATCCGGATCGCCTGGGTTGTAGAGCTTCAGCTTGGCGCTGACCACCGTGCCCGTCACGCCCGTCAGGTCGAACACGAAGTAGTTCCGGCGCTCGATCGGCGACGACGGAATCGCGTAGCCCACGTAGTAATTCATGAAACCCGGAAAGTGGTGCCCGTCGGCGTACAGACCGCCCGAGAATGTCGATTCGATCTCCACCGTGTCGCCCGCGACCGAGCCTGCCGAACCGCCCGCAATCGCCGCACACGCCAACCCGCTCGCCCAGAACCCACGCATCTTCGCCTCCTCTCCAAACCCGGCTGATCGGTCCGCCGCACGCGCGCGAACTCCGCTCCGACGCAACTCGCCTTGCAGTCGCTACTTCATATGGCCAGAATGGCTCGTACCGGCTGCAACAAAATCGCGGCCGGACAATCGAAAGTCGGCGAATGGACGCTCGGTCAGACCCGGAAGATGTCACGGCGCTGCTTCTGGCGGCCGGAAACGGCGACGCCGAGGCCCAGGAGCGCCTGCTGCCGCTCGTCTACGCCGAGCTGCATCGGATTGCCCAATCGGCGATGCGTCGAGAACGCTCCGGCCACACGCTTCAGCCGACGGCGCTGGTGCACGAGGCCTATTTGCGGCTGGTTCGCCCGGGCGGCGAGGTGGGCACGTTCGAGAACCGCCGGCACTTCATGGCCACGGCGGCGGTTGCGATGCGGCGAATCCTGGTGAACCATGCGCGGGAGCGCGCGGCGCAGAAGCGGGGCGGGGGGCGGCCGTCCGCGCCGCTCGACGAGTTGGCGGACGCGTTCGAGAATCGTGCCATCGACCTGCTGACGCTGGATGACGCGCTGACGGAGCTGGAACGGCGCGACGCCAGGCAGTCCCGGCTGGTGCAGCTTCACTTCTTCGCCGGCATGACGTTTGAGGAGTGCGCGGAGATGCTGGGGATGTCCGCGCGGCAGGCGTTCCTGGAGTGGGCTCACGCGCGGGCGTGGCTGCGACGGCAGTTCTCAGGCGGCTAATCCATGTCGGATGAACGCTGGACGCGCGCGAAGGCTCTGTTTCAGCAGGCGCTTCAGCATCCGCCCGAGCAGCGCTCCGCGCTGCTGGCGCGGCACGTCGCGGACCCGGACGCTCTGGAGGACGCGCGCATTCTGCTCGCTTCGCACGAGCAGGACGAGGACTTCCTGCGCCCGCCCATGAGCGCCGACGACGGCGCGCCAGCCGCCGACCCGCTGCTGGGCCGCGATCTGGGCGGGTTTGTTCTCACGCGGCGCATCGGCACGGGCGGCATGGGCGCTGTATACGAAGCGCAGCAGCAGCGCCCCGCGCGGCGCGCCGCCGTCAAGGTGCTGCGGTCGGCGTTCGTCACGCCACGGCTATTGCGGCGCTTCGAGTTCGAGGCGGAGCTGCTCGCCCGGCTTCGTCATCCCGGAATCGCTGCTGTCTACGCCGCCGGCACGTTCGAGGTGGCCGGCGAGCCGCAGCCGTGGCTGGCGATGGAACTGGTGGACGGCGAGCGGCTGGACGTGTTCGCGCGGCGCGGCGCGCTGCCTGCGCGCGAGCGGATCGAGCTGCTGCTGCGCGTGTGCGACGCCGTGCAGCACGCGCACGAGCGCGGCGTCATCCATCGCGACCTCAAGCCCGCGAACATCCTCGTCACGACCGAGCCCGTCGAGACTGCGCCCGGGGCATCGTCCGCACAACCCCGCCCGCGCGTGCTCGACTTCGGTGTGGCCCGCGCGATGGAGCGCGACGCCGCCGATCCGGCGCAGACGCTCGACGGCGAGGTGATCGGAACGCTGGGATACATGAGTCCGGAGCAACTGCTCGCCGGACCGGAGCCGATCGACGCGCGCGTCGACGTCTACGCGCTCGGGGTGATCGGCTACGAGCTGCTCGCCGGACGGCTGCCGCACGCGCAGCGCAGCTCGATCTCCTCGGCCATCCGATCGCTGGAGCTCGATCTGCCGCGCCCGCTCGGCGCGCTGATCCCGGCGCTGCGCGGCGACGTCGAGGCGATCTTCGCCAAAGCGCTCGAAACCGATCGCGAGCGGCGATACGCGACGGTGGCCGAACTGGCGGCCGACCTGCGCCGCTATCTCACCGACGAGCCGGTTCGAGCGCGGCGCATCACGCCCTGGGTCGCGGCGCGCAAGTTCGCCCGCCGAAACCGCGCGCTCGTGCTCGGCACTCTCGCCACCGTAGCCGGGCTGACGCTCGGACTCGTCCTTTACGCGCGCGAGGCCGCCGAAGCGCGGCGCGAGGCGGCCGCGACGCGCTACGAAGCCGACAAAGCCGTCGCCGTGAACGACTTCATCGCGAACGATTTTCTGGTCAAGCTCATTGCCGCGGCCAACGCGCTCGAGCCGGGCGAGCGTCTTCCGGTGGCGGAGCTGATCGAGCGATCCGCGTCCAGCATCGAAGCGATGTTCGCGCCCGCGCCGCTGCTGGAGGCGGCCGTTCGAAACGAGGTGGCGACGGTCCATTACAACGTGGGCAGCTACGAGCCGGCCGCGGCGCACTTCTCGCGCGCGTTGTCGCTGTGGGAATCGAATCTCGGCCCGGATCACCCCGACACCCTGAAGGCGGTCAACAACCTCGCGATGTCCCTGGCGCGGCTCGGTCGGGCCGCAGAGGCGGAGGCGCTGTACCGTCGCGCGCTTCAGGGCCGCGAGCGCGTGCTGGGCCCGGACGATCCCTTCACGCTGGTAACGCTCAACAACCTGGCGGAGCTGATCCGCGGCGCGGGCCGGGTGGACGAGGCCGAGCCGCTGCTGCGCCGCGCCCTGGAAGTGCAGCGCCGGGTGCACGGGCCCGGGCACAAGAACACGCTGACCACGCAGGCGAACCTCGCTTCCCTGCTGCTGCGGCGCGGGCAAACGGACGAAGCGCTTCGCATGCACCGCGACGTGCACGAACGATGCGTCGCCACGTTCGGGCCGGAGCACGTCATGACGCTGCAAGCCGGCACACGCCTCGCGCAGACGCTGCAACGCGTCGGCGAGACCGACGCGGCTCTGGCGCTGGCAGGCGCGACCCACGCGGGCTTCTCACGCCTGTTCGGACCGACGGACGGCGGCGCGATCACCGCCCGGCGTCTGCTCTCCCGGATTCACCGCGACGCCGGAGGACTCGGGGAAGCGCGCCGGCAGCTCGAAACGGCGCTCGCCGAGCTGGACGCGGACGTCGGCTCGGCGCCCGAACTCCGTGCCAGCGTCCAGCGCGACCTCGACGCGCTGGCGGTCGCCGCGTCGGCGCCCTCGACCGCGCCGGCCACCGCGACATCCGTCACGCCGGCCGGACCGTGAGCGCGCCGGCACGCCTAAAGCGAGGCGGGGACATGACCGGAGAACGCGACCGGCTGAGCGCCGCGCTTCGACGATACGCGCCGGCCGACGACGTGGAGCGCCGCCACGTCGCCGACGTGCTGAGCCTGCTCGAGACCTGCGACCAACCGTTCTCACGCGCGTCGCGGACCGGTCACATCACCGCGCCGGCGTTTCTGCTGCACGAGCCGAGCGACCGCGTGCTGCTGGTCCATCACCGCAAGCTCGGGGCGTGGTGGCAGCCCGGCGGTCACTGCGAGCCCGACACGGACGCTTCCGTGCACGCGGCGAGCCTGCGGGAGCTGCTGGAAGAGTCCGGGCTGGCCCGGGACGACATCGCCGCGATCGGCGATGCGCCGTTCGACGTCGATGTTCACCCGATCCCGCCCGCGGGCGACCAACCGGCCCATCGCCACTTCGACATTCGATTTCTGTTCGCCTACCGCCCGCGCGTTGCCGCGGTCGGGCGCCCGGACACGGTCTGGCGCGCCGTTTCCGCGCTGGCCGACTCGCCGAGTCAGTCGCTCAGCCGCGCCGCCCGGAAGATCGCGGCACGCCCTCGGCAGACGGTGTAAAGGCGGCGGGCGATCCGTTGAATTAGAATGCATCGCATCGTGTCCGGCCGCGTTCCGATCGCCCGCGGACTCGGTCCCGGATGGGGCGCGGAGGGCGAGATCGCTTGAACCAGGGGTGCTGCATGAGTGTCTCCGTGCTCGAACTCGGTCTGCGTGGGCTGCGGTTTGCGCGCACCGCGACGCTGGGGCTGTTGAAGGACATCCCCGAGGACAAGTTTCTGCTTCAACCAGCGCCGAAAGCCAACCACGTTCTGTGGATTCTGGGGCACTTGGCGTGGACGGACGATTACTTCCTTCAGGAGCTCGCCGAGCAGAAATCGGCTCTGCCGGACGATTGGTCCGCTCGATTCGGCATGAAGTCCGAGCCGTCGCCCGACAGGTCGCGATACCCGGACGTCGAAACCGTGCGTACACACCTGCACGCGCGCCGCGAGGCGTGGCTGGCGTGGTACGGGCAACGCTCTCCCGCCGAGCTCGCGACGCCCTTCACCGGCGAACTGGCCGGGTTCGCGCCGAACCTGGGCGGTCTGGCGCATTCACTCGCGTGGCACGAAGGTCTGCACGGCGGGCAGATTACGGTCGTTCGCAAGGCGCTCGGTCTGCCGCCGGCGCTGGCGTAGCGGCGCGAACCGTGGCGAAGCGCCACGCCCCTTTGAATCGCGGACCCGCGCAGGGCCGCATCGCACGCTTCCTTCTTCTGGAGCCAAACATGCTGAAGCAAACGTTGACGATCGCACTTGTCGCCGTGACCGCGTTCTCTGTCGCGACGCCGCTGCCGGCCGAAGAACCCGCGAAGGCGGCTGCGACCGCGGCTGAGCAGTTCGCGCGGATCAAGAAGCTCGCCGGAGAATGGGTCGCCGCGGACGCGCCGTCCGGCGAGCCGGCGCGCGTCCTGGTCGTCTTTCGCGTCACGGCCGGAGGCTCGGTCGTTCAGGAGACGCTCTTTCCGGGCACGGATCACGAGATGATCACGATGTATCACGTGGACGGCGACGCGCTGGTTCTCACGCACTATTGCGCCGCGGGCAATCAGCCCCGCATGAAGGCCCGACCGGGGCCGGCCGACGAGGCGATCGAATTCGAGTTCGCCGGAGGCGCGAACATCGATCCGGACGTCAGCGCGCACATGCACTCGGCTCGGATCGAACCGCGCGGCGAAGATCGCGTTCGCAGCGAATGGCGGCTCTTCGCGGACGGCAAGCAGCAGGACGTGAAGTCGTTCGATCTCGTTCGCCGCACGGGCGAGTAGCGCGGCCGGGCTGCCGGACGCGGGTCCGGGCATGGTCTACACTGTGGTCGGACAAGCCTTGCGATCGCGCGGCTCGCGCGATTCGACGGTCCGGCTTGGCGGCGGCGGCTCGGGCGCGATCAGCGGCGCTTCGGCGGATGCGACGACCGCGGAGGACGTCGTCTCGGCCGCCCGCGCCGCGGCGCGTCGGCGGTGCTTGCGGACTTCATAGAGCACGAAGCCGACCAGCAGCAGTCCGAGTGCGATGCCGGCGGCGCTCTGTGTGGGCAACAGATACGCCCGCAGCAGCGGAAGCATGCCGGCGAAGGCGTATCCAAGCCCGACGAACACCGGGATGGACAGGGCGGCGCCTGCGGCGTCGGCCAACAAGAACCGCCAGAACGGGAAGCGGGTAATCCCCGCGGTCAGGCACATCGCGGCGCGTATGCCCACGAACAGCCGTCCGAAGAACACCATCCACGTTCCGTGGCGGTGGAAGCTCTCGGAGATTTTCTCGAGTCGCGCGGGCGTGATGAGCCAGCTCACCGAGCGGTGCCCGAACACGCCGCGGCCCCAGCGGCGTCCGAGCGAATAGAGCACGACGTCGCCGCTCATGATCCCGATGCCCGCTACGATGAACGTCGGAATCCAGGTCGCAATCTCCGGATGGGTTCGGATCAGCACGCCGGCGGCAATCAGCGGGATGTCTTCCGGGATCGGCACGCCCAGGCTCGCGATGATGAACACCAGCAGCAGCGACGGGTAATAGGCGTGCTCCATCCAATCGACGAACGCGGACGTGGCATCCGACAGAATCGGGGCATGCGCAAACAGCGGAACGAGCTCGAACACGAACACCTCGTGCCGGACGGGGCGACCGCCCGGCGAATCAAACTCGGAATTGCAGCATCGAACCGGCTTCGACGCAAGCCCGCGGCCGAGATTCGATCGTCGAATTCCGCTTGAGAGCTATCCTGCCGGACCATCGGACCGGCCAAACCTGCGCCGTTGCGTAGCGGCGCCGGCGGGCGTTGACCCGATGGCCCGGGGGCGGTACAGTTTCCCGACTCGGCACGTCGCCACGGGCCGGGTCTTGGACCGCTCCATCGGGGCGAACGGGCGTCGGGTTACCGGCGTCTCTGGCGGGCCTCCTGTTTCGCGGCCGGAGGTTCGAGCCCCCGCAGCGGCACTGCTACCGCGCACTCGAGTGAGTTCGTGGCGAACGGATTCCGGCTTTCCGCGCACGCGCGCGGCGGAGCATGCACTACCCGGTAGTGTAACGGTAGCACTTCAGGTTTTGGTCCTGACAGTCCTGGTTCGAATCCAGGCCGGGTAACGTATTCGAGGAACGTCGCATCGTTTCCCAACGCGCACATTCCGACGCGTCCGCAAGCGCCGGACGCCTCGCGGCAGTCATTCTGGCGGCCGGCAAGGGCACGCGCCTGAAGACCGACCTGCCAAAGGTCCTGCACGAGGTCTGCGGACGCCCGATGCTGGCGCACGTGTTCGACGCGTGCCGCGCAGCCGGCGTCGCGGATTGCCTGGCGGTCGTGGGCTTCGGGCGCGAGCGCGTGGTCGAAGCCTTCCGCGGCGACGATCGCATCGCGTGGGTAGACCAGGCCGAGCAGCTCGGCACCGGGCACGCGGCCCGCATGTGCTCGCCCCACCTGACCGGTCGCTATGACCACGTCTTCGTGCTGTGCGGCGACGGGCCGCTGATTCGGGCTGAGACGCTGCGGACGCTGCTCGACCGGCACCTGTCCGAAGGCGCCGCCGCGACGCTGGCGACCGCGGTGCTGGACGATCCGCACGGCTACGGCCGCATCGTCCGCACCGAGAGCGGCGACATGGCCGGCATCGTCGAGCAGCGCGACTGCACGCCGGCGCAGCTCGTCATCCGCGAGGTGAACCCAAGCTACTACTGCTTCCGCGTGCCCGATTTCGTGGCTGCGCTGGAGCGCGTCGAGAACAAGAACGCCAAGGGAGAGTACTACATCACGGACGTCTTTCAGATCCTGCTTGCCGCGGGCAAGAAGGTCTGTGCGATCACAGCCGTCCCGCCCGAGGACATCTTCAGCATCAACTCGCGCCAGGACCTGGCGCTGGTCAACGACGTCATGCGCCGTCGCGTCATCGCCGGCTGGATGGACCGCGGCGTGACCGTCATCGACCCGGACTCGACGTGGATCGACCCGCGCGCCGAAATCGGCCAGGACACGGTGATCCGTCCGTTCGTGGCCATCACCGGTCCCGCGCGCATCGGCCGGCACTGCCTCATCGGCCCGTTCACGCACGTGCAGGAAGGCATGCAGCTCGGCGACGGGGTCGCGCTCGTCGGCGTAGGCAGGGCGCAGGAATGAAAGACCTCCGCGTATTCGCCGGCCGAAGCAATCCGGAACTCGCCCGGCGCATCTCCGGCTACCTCGGGATTCCGCTCGGCCGCGCGCACCTGGATCGTTTTCCGGACGGCGAGGTGTCGCTCAAGCTTCACGAGGACGTGCGCGGGCGCGATGCGTTCATCATTCAATCGACCTGCACGCCCGGCAGCGACCACCTGATGGAACTGCTGGTGTTCATCGATTGCCTGCGGCGTGCCTCGGCCCAGCGCATCACCGCGGTCATTCCGTATTTCGGCTTTGCCCGGCAGGACCGCAAAGACGAAGGCCGCGTGCCGATCACCGCCAAGCTCGTCGCCAACCTGCTGGCGGTCGCCGGTGCGCACCGCGTGCTCACGCTTGAGCTGCACGCCGCCCAGATCCAGGGCTTCTTCGACATTCCGCTCGACCACCTGTCCGCGGAGCCGGTGATCACGGCCTGCTTCAACAACCTGGCGCTCGGACCCGTCACGTTGGTCAGCCCGGACATCGGCAACGCCAAGCGCGCCCGCGTCTATGCCGAGCGGCTGGGCGGCGAGCTGGCGATCATCGACAAGCGCCGCGTGAGCGGCTCTGAAGCGATCTCGTACAACATCATCGGCGATGTGAAGGGACGCACGGTGCTGATGGTCGACGACATCATCGCGACCGCCGGCACCGTGGTGCAGGCGGTGCGCCTGGTTCGCGACCACGGCGCAGCACGCGTCGTCGTGGCAGCCACGCACGCCGTGCTGTGCGGGCCGGCGGTCGAGCGGCTGGCAAGCGCCGAAATCGACCACCTGGCGGTGACCGACACGATCCCGCTGACCGAGGACGCCCGCGCGCGGCTGAGGCACGTGTCCGTGCTGTCCGTCAGCGAGCTGCTCGGCGAAGCAATTCGCCGGATTCACCGGAACGAGTCCGTCAGCAGTCTGTTCATCAAGTAGGGCCTCGCGGAACGACCGCGACCGCTCGAAGGAGTGAGAGCATGAACATCATCACAGTGGCGGGACAGGCCCGGTCGGCGGCCGGCCGACACGCGAACGCGCGGCTTCGGCGATCCGGGCTGCTTCCGGCGGTGATCTACGGCCACAAGGAGCCGCCGGAGTCGGTGTCGCTGTCGCGACACGAGCTTCAGAAGGCGTTGTCGCTCGGTCAGCACGTGATCAGCCTGCGCCTGGGCAGCCAGGAGAAGCCGTTCCTGATCAAGGAGGTGCAGTACGACCACCTCGACAAGACGCCCATTCACATCGACCTGATGCGCGTGGACGCCAAGGAGCGTGTCAAGGTGCACGTCGCGATCGAGCTGCGCGGCGACGCACCGGGTCTGCGCGACGGCGGCGAGATGGTGCAGGTTCTGACGGAGCTGCACGTCGAGTGCCCGCTGCTGTCGATTCCCGACAGCCTGCGCGTGCGGATCGACCACCTGAAGATCGGCGACGCCGTGTACGTTCGCGACGTCGAGCTGCCGGCCGACGTGTCCGCGCTGCACGATCCGGGCGACCTGGTCGTCTCCGTCCGCACCAAGCGTGGCATGACTGTCGAGGAAGTGCAGGCCGCCGAAGGCGCCAGCGAGCCGGAGGTCATCGGCCGCGTCGCGAAGGAGGAAGCCCCGGAGGGCGAGGACTAGCGGTGAAGCTGATCGCCGGGCTGGGCAACCCGGGTCCGAAGTACAAGCACACGCGTCACAACGTGGGCTTCCTGGTGGTGGACGAGCTGGCCCGGCGCTGGAAACTCCCGGAGCCCCGCTTCGACCGCGATTTCCAGGGACTGCTCTGGGACGCGGCGCGTCCGGCCGACCGGGTGCTTCTGCTGGCGCCGCAGACGTTCATGAATCTCAGCGGGCAGAGCGTCGCCGCAGTGTTGCGCTTCTACAAGCTGGCCGCGTCGGACGTGCTGATCGTGCTGGACGACATGGACCTTCCGACCGGGCGGATCCGGCTGCGGGCGGGCGGCTCGGGCGGCGGGCACAACGGGTTGTGCGACGTGCTGGCGCGCGTCGGAACGGCCGATGTGCCGCGGCTGCGAGTAGGAATCGGCCGAGGCCGGCGGGACGAAGCGGTAGATCACGTGCTCGGCGTCATCGCGCCGCACGAGCGGGAAGATGTCGGTCGGGCGCTGTCCGTCGCCGCGGACGCGGCCGAGTGCTGGATCGCGGAAGGGATGGCCGCGGCGATGAATCGGTTCAATCGGAGCGAAGACTCGAACGCGCGGCGAAATGACGGGCCGAAAGCCCCGCCGCCGCAAGGAGAAAACGCGTGAAACGCCTCTATGAAGGGATGTTCCTGTTCGACAGCGGCGCCGCGCGCGACTGGAACGCGATGACGGACGAAGTTCGCCGGCTGTTCGACCGGATCGGCGCGGACCTCCAGGTCTGCGTGAAGTACGACGATCGCCGGCTGGCGTACGAGATCCGCGGCCGCAAACGCGGAACGTACGTGCTGACGTACTTCGACGCCGAGCCGGGCCGCATCACCGAGCTGGAGCGCGACGCGCAGTTGAGCGAACTGCTGCTGCGGTCCATGTTCCTGCGCGACAGCCGCGTCACGCCCGAAAAGCTCACCGAGCTGAAGGCATGGCCGCCGGAGCAGCCGCTGCATCCGGCCTCGGCCGACGGCGGACGGCGCGGCGACGACCCGCGCGACGGGCGCGATTCGCGCGACTTCCGCGGGCGGCGCGACGGCGGTCCGCGCGGCGGGCACGGCGAGGGACGACGGGACGACGACGGCGATCGCGGCGATCGCGGGGATCGCGGCGACCGCGCGGATCGCGGCGACCGCGCGGATCGTGGCGAACGCCGCGACTCCGAATCCTAGAAAACACCGCGAGGGCGGAGCACGCTCATGGCAAATTACAACCGCGTCATCCTGGTCGGAAACCTGACGCGCGATCCCGAGCTGCGCTTCCTGCCGAACAACACCGCGGTGTGCGAGTTCGGCCTCGCCGTCAATCATCGATGGCGCGACAAGGACGGCAACCAGCGCGAGGACGTCTGTTTCGTCGATATCTCGGCCTTCGGGCGGACCGGCGAGACGATCAACCAGTACATGGCCAAAGGCCGACAGATCCTGGTCGAAGGCCGGCTTCGCTACGACAGCTGGACCGCGCAGGACGGCAGCAAGCGGTCGAAGCTGTCGGTCGTCGCGGACAACTTCCAGTTCGTCGGCAGCCGGGATGCGGGCGAGCGATCCGAGGGCGGCGAGCGCCGTCGTCCGCCGGAGCGCCAGCCCGAACGCGGCGCCGCGCCCGCCCAGGATGAAGGTTCCTACGAATCCCGCCCGTCGGGCGGAGACGACATTCCGTTCTAGCAGCTCCTAGCGAGGTGAACGATGGCATTCGCAAGTGCAAAGACACTGGCCGCCCGAAAGAAGAAGCGCCGCGCTCGTCGCGCAGCGGAAGCCGGACGCGTGCGCGGACCGCGCATCAAGCCGGAGGAGATCGACTACAAGGACACGTCGCTCTTGCAGCGCATGGTGAGCGCGCAGGGCAAGCTGTTCTCGCGGAAGCGAACCGGGCTCGACGCCCAGGGGCAGCGCCTGCTGTCGATGGCGCTGAAGCGCGCCCGATTCCTGGCCCTGATGCCGTTCGTCAGCTAGGCGGTCCGCCTTCGCGCGCGGCCCGATGCCGCTTGCGAGACCGCCGCCCGATCGAAGACTCCGCGGCGCGCGACGCCGCACTTACGTACATCCGGAGTTGCTCCATGCGTGTTCTGCTGCTGAAAGACGTGCGCAAGCTCGGACACCTCGGCGACGTCGTCGAGGTTCGCCCCGGTTACGCGCGAAATTACCTCTACCCCCAGCGCCTCGCCACCGAACCCAGCGAGCGAAACCTCAAATCCATCGAGGAAGCGCGCAAGGCGGCCGCCGCCGACCGCGCTCGCAAGCTGAAGGAGTTCCAGGCGCTCGCCGAAACGCTTCGCGACGTCAGCGTCACGATCGAAGCGAATGCCAATCCGGAAGGCACGCTCTACGGCTCGGTCGGCGCGAAGGAAATCGCCGCGGCACTGCAGGCTGCCGGGCACCCGGTCCTGGCGGACTTTATTGTTCTGGACCCGCCGATTCGCACGCTCGATAATCGCACCGTCCGGATCGAATTCACGGACGAGGTCGAGGCCGCGGTCAAGGTCTGGGTGGTGCGGGCCGGCTCGGTCGAGGCCTCCGCCGAAGGCGAGGGCGGCGACGATGGCGACGACGACACCGGCGACGACGAGTAACCCGACCGCTCTGGACCGCCCGCTCCCGCACGACCTCGAGGCCGAACGGGCGGTCCTGGGCTCCATGCTGCAGGACGACGCCGCCGTCGCAGAAGCGATCAGCGTGCTCGGCGGCTTCGAAGGAGACGTGTTCTTCTGGGGCCGGCACCAGAAACTCTTCGGCCACATCGTCGATCTGTGGAAGCGCAACCGCCCGCTCGACGGGCTGGTCATCCGCGACGAGCTGAACCGGCAGGGAGTGTTCGAGGAGCTCGGCGGCTACGGGTTCCTGGTCGACCTGGTGTCCAGCGCGCCCACCGCGCTGCACGTCCGCGAATACGCCGGGATCGTCCGCGACAAGCTCTTGCTCCGGCGGCTCATCGCCGCATCCCATCGCGTTCTCGAAGACGCCTTCACCGAGGCCGAGCCGGCCCGCGACATCCTCGATGCGGCCGCCGATCGAATCTTCCAGGTCACCGAGGCCGGCATCTCGGACCAGGCGGTTCAACTGCCCGATCTGGTGAACGAGTTCTTCCACCGCATCGAGGAGCGCGACGGCAAGCTGCTGACCGGCGAAGAGACCGGCCTGTACGAGCTCGACGAGCTCACCTGCGGCTTTCAGCCGGGCGAGCTCATCATCGTCGCCGGGCGCCCCTCGATGGGAAAAACCGCGCTGGGCCTCAACATCGCCGAGCACATGGCGCTGGTGCGCGAGCAACCGGTCATCTTCTTCTCGCTTGAAATGAGCCGCCAGCAGGTCGCGCAGCGCGTCCTGTGCAGCCGCGCCCGCGTCAACAATCACCGCCTGCGCCAATGCCGCCACTCGCGCGACGACATGCGCCGCCTTCAGGAGGCCGCGGCCGACATCGAACGCAAGCCGTTATTCGTAGACGACGCTTCCGGACTGACCGTCACCGAGCTTCGCGCCCGCACGCGACTGGCCCATCGCAAGCACAAGATTCGCGCGGTGTTCGTCGACTACCTTCAGCTCATGCGCGCCCCGGAAGCCGCGCGACGCGACGGGCGGCAGCAGGAGGTCGCGGAAATCTCGCGCGGCCTCAAAGCGCTCGCCAAAGAACTGATGGTTCCCGTGATCGCCATGGCGCAGCTCAACCGGGGTCCGGAAGACCGAAGTGGAAACCGCCCGCGCATGAGCGATCTGCGCGAATCCGGCGCGATCGAGCAGGACGCCGACGTCATCGCCCTGCTCCACCGCGAGTCGTACTACAAACGCAGCGAGAGCGGCGGCGAGGAAGACCCCGAGGCCGAACTCATCATCGCCAAGCAGCGCAACGGCCCCGTCGGAACGATCCAGCTTCACTTCGACGGCACGCTCACGCGCTTCGACAACCCGAGCATGTCCGGACACTACGCCAACGTGCGCGAAGCGGAAACCGGCGGCGACATCTCGTTCCCCTGACCCGGCCGGTCGCCGCGACGCCGCGACGCCGCGGCACGCACGCGTCCGTGCGCGCGCTCGCCGACGTACAACGATCCGCAGCACGCGATCAAACGTCTTATAATATCTCATTCACGTCGCGTTCAGAGCGTGATTTTGACCGCGTTCAGGCCGCTCCGTATACTGCAAGGCTGGGTTGGACGATCCGGTACGCTCTCGATGGAATTCTCCCTGCCCCGCGCTGTACCGGGACACGGCGGCTCTGTCACTCCAGTAGTCCCGGAACGATCGGGCCCCTTGTGGACGCGCCGCGTCGGTGCGTGCTTTCCGTTTTGAGCGCTCGTGCGAACCTCAGTTTCCGCCATCGTGCTGGCCGCTGGTGACCGCGCGATCGAGTCCGCCTTTGAAGCATGGGCGGCTCGACATCACGTTCGCACGTCCTATTGCCGCGACGCGTTTGACCTTTGCACGCTGCTGCTCACGTCCGAGTCGCCGCCGCCCGCGCTCGTGCTGGTTGCGACCGGCCGCGTCCCGGCCGACGAACTGTGCGTGCTGGGTTACGTGCGACGGGTCTGGACGCAGTGCGCGCTCCTGGCGGTCGCCCATCACGCCGACGCTCCGTCCGCCCACGAGGGCGTCGTTGAGTTCCAGACCTTGTCCGTCCGCGCGCTGACCGACCTGCTCGACGCCTGCGCACCCGACGAACTGGTTCGCGCCGCGCGGCGTCCGCCCGTCTCGCGCGTGCGATCGGCAGCGCCGCGACAGCCGTTGCCGCTGCCGGCGGCCCGCGAGAACGATCCGGCCCGATCCCGTTCGACCCCCGCCGCCGCCGCGCCGGCGTCCGTCGCCCCTGCCGCTCGGCCGCGCGACGCGGCGCCGGAGGCGCGACACGTCGAGGAGTCGCGTCTGACGGAAGCGGAACTGGCGGCGCTGCTGCAAGACCCGGAGGCGTAGACGCAGTCTGTGCACACCAGCGCTTCCATCGAGCCCGAATCCCGCACGCGCGTGCTGCTCATCGGCCCGGCCGAGCTGCGTGACGAGTTAGCGCGCGTCGCCGCTCCGGGCGAAATCGTCTCGGCGGAGCGCGCCATCGACGGCCTCTGGGCGGCCGGCACCGAGCCGTTCGACGCCGCGTTGCTCTCGACGTCGCTCGGAGCCGCGCTGCCGCGCGCGGTCGAAAGCCTGCGAAAGATCAACGCCCGCCTGCGGCTGATCATCGTCGCCCCGCTCGTGGAAGAGCCGACCGCCCGCCGCGCGCTCGAACGCGGCGCGCACGAGTACGTCCTGCGGCCGCTTCGGCGCGACGAAGTGATTCGCGCGCTTGGCGTGGCGCCGCCGTCCGTTCCGGAAGCGGCCCCGATCGGGGCTGAGCCGTCAACGCAGGAAATTCAGCGGCTGGGCGAGGTGCTGCGCGAACTCGGGGATGGACCGCACGCGGCGCTCGACAGCATGTGCCGGCTCGTTCAGGACGCGTTCTGCGCGAGCGGCGCGCTGCTTCAGTTGGACGATCTGGTCGCCTCGCATGGCGACGTGCGCGAGTTCGTGGTGCAGCAGTCCATCCGGCGCGGCGACGCGGTCGTCGGGCAGATCGCGCTGGCCCGATCGATGCACGGCGCCTATCCGGGGCTGGTCGCCGCGCGGTTGGTCGAATATGCGACGCTGATCGAGGCCGCCGTCTCGCAGGCCGCGCAGCGCGAACGTCTCGAAGCGCTGGCCGGCGCGGACGACGTGACCGGCCTGCCGAACCGGCGGCGCCTGCGGCAGGAACTCGACGCCGCGCTCGTCAGCGCGTCCGCTCATCGTCGCGCGTTCACGCTCGCGCTGATTCGCATCGAGGGGGATGACGCCATTCGAAGCGGCGTCGGCCGAGCCGGCAGCGAGGCGGCGGTGCGCGAACTCGCCGACCGGTTGATCCGTCGCACGCGCCGCGGAGACGTGGTCGCGCGCGTCGGCGAGCGCGAGTTCGTCGTTCTGCTGGTGGATCGCGAGTTGCCCCGCTCCCCCGGTTCCTCTCACCCGCGCGACGCGCGCCAGTGGATAAGCCGCTTTGCCGTCGCGCCCGAAGACGGCGTCGCGGCGCCCGCGCTGTTGTGCGGGCTGGCCGGCTATCCCTGGGACGGGCACACGTCCGACGAATTGCTCGCTTTCGCCGAAAACGCGGTGCAGCAGTTCAGCGCGATGCCGGATGCGGATGAGCCGAAACCCCAGGAATAAGCGCGCGCCCGCCCGGTCGCGCAGCGCGCTTACGCGCGGTTCCACTGCGTCGCCGCCTCAAGCGGCTTCTTGGGAATGTCCGGAACGAGACAGTCGTCCGCCGGATAGCCCACTGGAATCAGCAGAACCGGCTTTTCACTCTCGGGCCGCCGGCAAATCTCCCGCAGAAAGCGCATCGGGCTGGGCGTGTGCGTCAACGTCGCCAGTCCAAGCTGATGGCACGCCATGATGAAGAAGCCCGACATGATTCCCAGGCTCTCCATCGGGTAGTAGTTCTTCTGCGGCCGGCCGCCGATCAGCTCGTAGTCCACCCGGAACAGCGCGATCAGCCACGGCGCGACTTCCAAGTAGGGTTTGCTCGCATCGGTGCCGATCGGCTCGAGCGCCTCGAGCCATTCGGGCGGGAACCGCCGTTCGTAGTTCTCGCGCTCCTCCTGCTCGGCCGCCAGGCGGATTTCCCGCTTCATCTCGGGATCGTCGATCGCGACGAAGTGCCACGGCTTGCGGTTCGCGCCGCTGGGGGCGCTGTGTGCGATGCGCAACGCGAGCTCGATGAGTTCGCGCGGCACCGGGCGATCGGAAAACGCGCGGCATGAGCGCCGATTCTGCATCTCGCGATGCAGGGCGTGCCCGCGCGCGATCTGCTCGTCGGGGCTGCGCTCCGGCAGCGACCAGGGAATCATGCGGGCCGGCATCGTCCGACGCCCTCCGGTGCGTCACTGCTTCCCGAACGTGTCCGCCTCCAGTTCGGAGGCGACTACGCGGGCGCGCCCTGCCTGCGAATCAGCACGGCCGTCAGGTCGTCCGCCTGCTTCGCGTCGTTCGAGAACGCGCGGATGCGGTTGTAGAGTTCCTCGATCAGCTCCGTCAGCGGCGAGCCGGTGTGGGTCTGCACGATCGAGGCGACCCGGGCCTCGCCGAACAGCTCGCCGCCCGCGTCGGCGGTCTCGAAGAAGCCGTCGGTCAGCAGCACCAGCGTCGAGTGCGGCTGGAACTCGAACGTCTCGAGACGATCGACGGTCGCGTCCGGAAGGACGGCCAGCGGCAACGAGGTTGCCGCGCGCGAATCGACCGAATCCAACGATACGAGCAGCAGCGGCGCCTGACCGCACGACACGTAGTCGATCCGATTCGCGCGCGAATCCAGAATCCCCACGAACGCGGTGACGAACCGCTCGTCGGACAGGTCCTCGGACAGCAGCCGATTGATGCCCGACGCGATCGTCTGAAGGTCTGTCGTTACGGAGAACATCGCGCGAAGCAGCGAACGGCACTGCGCCATCACCAGCGCGGCGCCGATGCCGTGCCCGGTCGCGTCCGCCAGAAACACCGCCAGCCGCCCGTCCGCCAGCGGCAGGAAGTCGTAGCAGTCGCCGCCGGTCTCATCCGCGGAGCGGTTCCAGCCGGCCACCTCGTAGCCGGGCAGCGTCGGGTTTGCCTTTGGGAACAGCGCCTGCTGGATCGTCCGCGCGATCTCCAGGTCGTGCTGCATCCGCTGCTTTTCGGCGTATTCTTCCAACAGCCGCCCGCGGTCGAGCGCCACGCCGGCCTGCGCGCTGAGCACGCGCGCCAGAGCCTCGTCCTCCGCGTCGAACGCAGCGCGACGCTTGTTGAGCGCCTGGAGCACACCGATCAGGTTGCCGTCCAGATTCTCCAGCGGGAAGGTGAGCAAGTTGCGCGTGCGATAACCCGTGCGCCGGTCCACCTCGGCATTGAACCGTTCGTCGGAGTACGCGTCGGGGACGTTCACGCACACGCGATCGCGGGCCGCCACGCCGGCGATGCCCTTGTCCGCCGGGAAGCGGATCGCATCGACGCCCTTCGCAACGCGGCTGTAAAGCTGGTCCCGGCCGGCGTCGTACAGGAAGATCGTGGCGCGCTCGCAATCGAGCACCTCGCACGTCGCTTCGACGATCGTGCCAAGCAACACGTCGAGGTCGTTGGTCACCGCCATGTAGCGGGCCACTTCGAGAATGCGCCGAAGGTTTTCGTTCTCGCGCGATAGGTCCGTCATGACGAGACTTTCGTCGCATTGAACATGCCGCGTCGAACCCGCCGACGCGACGCCGCCGACTTCTCCTGCCTACGCTACTTGCCCACCGGTCAACCCGCAATTCTCGCCGGCGGGATCGCGTCGCGCCGTCAATCCAGCCGCTCCAGCGGCGCGAAGTCCAGCATCAGCGTTCGTTCGCCCACGGAGTCGAATCGAATCACCGCCCCGCTGCTCCGACCCCCCGCAAACACCCGCAGGATTGTCCCCTCCCCGTATTCCACGTGGCGAACCAGCATGCCCTCGCGCCACGCCGGACGCGGCGACAGTCCCGCCTCGAAACGTCCCGTCGGCTCGTTTGGTGAGAACACCGCCTCGTCGGGATCGTCGCCCGGTTCGCCGCGACGCCAGCGTCGCCGCGCCACGCCGTCGTCGCACTCGTCGGCGACATCGCCGAACGACCGATCGCGCGGCGCGCCGACCTCCTTCGGCGAAAAGCGATGCGATTCGCCCTCGCTCCGCCCGGGCGCGCCGATCTCACGCACAAACTGCGACATCGCCTGCGGAACCAGCCGCCCGCGAAGCTGCCGGCATTGCGAATACGAAAGGTAGAGCCGTTCGCGGGCCCGCGTCATGCCGACGAAGCACAAGCGGCGTTCCTCCTCGATCGAGCCTTCGCGAAGCGCCCGCTCGTGCGGCAACATGCCCTGCTGCATCGCCGGCAGGAACACCACCGGAAACTCCAGCCCCTTCGCGGCGTGCAGCGTCATCAGCGTCACAACGCCGGCGCTCTCGTCCACCGCGTCCTGATCGCTGTGCAGCGCGGCCATCGCGAGAAACTCCTCCAGCGTCGGCTCGCCGGCGGCGTCATCGTAATCCTGTGCGGCCGTGACGAGTTCCTGCGCGTTCGCCAGGCGGTCTTCGCCGCCCGCCTCGCGGTCCTGCTCCAGTTCCGCCTCCAGGCCGGACATCGACAGCGCGCCGGACACCGCCGGCGCCGCCGGCCCGTCCGCCAGCTCTTCTAGGCGATCGATCAGCTCGACAAAGCCGCGCAGCTTCGCCCGAGCGCGGGCAGCCACGTCCGGCGGCGCCCCGCGCCGGAGCGCCTCGAGCATCGGCACGCCGTCCCGAAGCGCCGCGTCGCGGAGCTTTCGCACGGTCGTCGCGCCGATCCCCCGCGCTGGACGGTTGATGATTCGCGTCAGCGCGCCGTCGTCGGCGGGATTCACCAGCAGGCGCAGGTACGCCAGCGTGTCGCGAATCTCCGACCGGCCGTAGAACGCCACGCCGCGCGCCACTTTGTACGGAATGCGCCGGGCGCGAAGCGCCGTCTCGATACCGCGCGAAATCGCGTTCACACGGTACATCACCGCGAAGTCCGAGTACGGGCGCCCCTGCCGATTCAGCGCGGCGATCGTCTCCGAAATGTGCTCATCCTCCGCGTGTCCATCGAGAAATCCGCGCACCACCACTTCGTGTCCGGAATCGTTCCGCGTCCAGAGCGCCTTCTGCCGCCGCTCCTTGTTGAACGCGATCAGGCTACCGGCGGCGCTGAGAATGGCCTGCGTCGAACGGTAGTTCTCCTCGAGACGCACCACGACCGCGTCCGGAAAATCGCGTTCGAAATCGAGAATGTTCCCGATGTCCGCGCCGCGCCAAGCGTAGATGCTCTGGTCCGGATCTCCCGTGACGCAGATGTTCCGATGCGCCAGCGACAGCTCGCGCGCGATGACATACTGCGCGTGGTTGGTATCCTGATACTCGTCGATCAGCAAGTGCCGGAACCGGGCGCGGAGCGTCTCGGCCGACTCCGGAACGTCGCGCAACAGGATCGCCGTTTTCATCAGCAGGTCGTCAAAATCCAACGCGTTCCGCGACGCCAGAAGCTGCGCATAGGCTTCATAGACCTCCGCGATCGTCCGGGATTCGCTGCGATTCGCATCGGCCGTAAACGCGTCCCAGTCGATCAGCCGACCCTTCGCGTCGCTGATCTCATAGAGCGCCTGCTCCGGCCGCAAATGCTCGGGCCGGACCGCGCACTGCTCCATCGCCTCGCGCACGGCGCGGGCCTGGTCGTCGGCGTCATAGATGGTGAATCCGGGGCGAACACCGACCGGTTCGCCGAATTCCCGCAGCAGCCGCGCGCCCAGTGCGTGAAACGTGTACACCCACATGCCGCGCGCCACGTCCAGCTCTTCCAGACGACGACGCATCTCGCCGGCCGCCTTGTTCGTGAATGTAATCGCGACGATCGACCCCGGATTCGCCCCGCGACGCACCAGGTGCGCCGCGCGCCGCACGATCACACGCGTCTTTCCGCTGCCCGGGCCGGCAATCACCAGAAGCGGGCCGTCGCCGTGCAGCACGGCGCGCTGCTGCGGCTCGTTCAGATCGAACAGCAGCGGATCGGTGCGGGGCGCGGAAGGCATAAGCGGAATGTATCCTCGCGGACTGAGCAGCGTCCAACCTGCCCTCGCCGCGTTACGGCCGGGCCGACGGCCCGCTCGCCGCCGGGCGCTGGCCGCGATCCAGATCATCGAAGCGAATCCACGCCGCGGACTGCTGCGCGTTCGGCGACGACGACGAATAGGCCGACTGGTACATCGCCGAGAGCATGCCCGCTGCGTCGGCGAGGCGCGCCGAGATCATGGCCTTGCCCGCATCGCCGTCGAGCTGCCCGCGCTTTTCCAGTTCGTACAGCGGCTCCACCTCGGCGAAGGAACGCCGAAAATACGCCAGCACGTCGTCCCACGGGTCCATGGCGTTCAGGCTCGCGCCGTGCCGCACGAGCGGCCGCACGTCCTCGACCTTGATGTCGTGTTTGTCCACGACGCCGGAGTCGATGTACGCGTGAAACTTGTCGCTGGTCGTGTAGCCGTGCGGATTCGGACCGGACCAGCCGTTGAAATGCCGCGTCGTGTGCAGCGGCTGCGCGATGTCGCCGACAAAATGGCTCAGCATGCCCATGTGATAAATCGCATTCTCACGCGCCTGCTGAAGCTGAAACGCACGACGCGGCTCGCCCATCTGCGACAGAATCCGCTCCTGGTGAAAACACGCCTGGAGCTTGGCATAGTGTTCGGCCACCGCGTGAAGCACGAAGCCCGGCCACTCGTGGCTGCGCTCGGCGTCCTTCGCCGCGTCGTAGGGATCGACGCGCTCCGGATGCTCGTGCTTGGCGATCATCAGCGCCCGCAAGTACTCGTTGCGAAGCGGAGGAATCGTCTCCAGCGTCAGCCCGAACTGCTCCAGAAGCTCCACGTCGAGATAGTGATCCGGCTTGTTCTCGTGCCCCAGCACCGACACGCTCCAGCCGCGCCAGCGGTCTACTTCGTTCGACTGGTGCGCGACGCGCCGTCGAACCTCCGGATCGCGCAGCCACTCGGGACCGCTGTCGTCGAACCCCCGCAGCGCCAGTTCGGAAATCAGCCGGTGGCCGTGAGCTCCCCAGCCGGCCGCGCTGGGCGCGATGGCCGAGATCAGCAGCACCGCCGTCACCGCCGCGCGGCGCCGCCCCCATCCAGCCGTGCGACGCGCGGCTTCGATCCCATGTCCCCTTCGCACCCGGCACGCTCCCTTCCTCGCTCCATCGCTATCGCCCGCCGCGCGATCCCGCACGCGTGCGTCCGACCTCAGGCGCCTGCCGCGCATGCTACCCCGTGGGCGGGCCGGCCGCCCCCGCTCGGCGGGCGTCGTGTCGGAGCGCGGCCCTACGGCTACGGCTCGCGCGTCCAGGGCGCGACCGACCAATGCCCTGCCGTCTCCGCCGCATGGCGTTCCAGCCACGCTCTCGCTCCCGGTCCGAGAACGCGCGCGCTCCAGGTCCCGGCGTCGGACGTAAGCTCGACGCGCCAGACCTCGCTCTCCGGGCGTCGTCGCAGTACTTCGACGATCAACGCGTCGCCGGCGCTGCCCAGCGCGCCATCGAGCACAAGCCTTCCGCCCGGCTTCAGTGCGGACAGCCAGCGCCGCACGAGGCGTTGCGCTTCGCCGATCGTCAGCGGTCCTGCGGCGGACGACGCCTGCACCACCAAGGTCTCAGCCGAGTCCGCGTGAAGATCGACCATGTCTGCGCGCAGCACGCCCGGCGGCAAACCGGTCGCGCCGAGCGCGCAGCGGAGCGAACTCCGATCGCCGGCGACCAGCCGCTCGATCAGCGGCGAATCCAGCGGTCGTGCGACGGCGACCGGCGGTGTGTCGCCGTATCCAAACAGCGCCGCTGAGACGACTCCCGCGCACGCTCCGGCCAGGACGATCGCGCGCCGCGTGAACCAGCGCGGCGCGCCGGCCAGCAGGCACGTCAACCCGATGCCTGCAACAAGGACGGACGCCAGACGCAGGCCCGCGATCGACCCCGCCGCCGCGACGCCCACGATGCCGAAGCCCATCGCCAATCCCGCACAAGCCGCTCCCCCGAGGCACGACAGCGCGAATTGAAGGCTGCCGCACTCCCGCGCGACGCGACGCCCGGACATCACCGCGGACATCGCGCCCGTCACGCCCAGCAGCGCCGCGCGAAGCTCGCGATCCGCCAGGCCGCCGAGCGACGCCGGCAACGGCGTCGCCAGCACCACGGCCGCAATCAGCGACAGCTCCGGCGCTAGGTCGTATCCCACCCGCCGACGCAGCATCGCCCGCGCCATGCCCAGTCCGGCCGCGCAGGCGAACAGTGCGATGGCTGCGGAAGCGCCGACGGAAGCGCCGCTTGACGCGGCCTCGGCGAGGGCCGCGCCCAGCGCCGCCGCACACGCGGCCGGCGCGCACAGGCGCCGCCACACCGGCGCGTGACGCCGCGACCCGAACAACACCATCGCCGAATCGCTCCGCGCTCGCTGCGGACGGAGCAGCGCGCACGCCGCTGCCAGAAGCGCCAGCAGCGGCGCGCCGACGCCAGCTACGGCCGAGGAGGCGAACCGGGCCTGAGCGATCGCGCCGATCGCCGCGCCGAGCAGTATTCCGAGCCACAAGCGCGCCACGCGCGTGTGCGGCGCGGTGGCGGTCCGATACCAGCCGTGAAACGCGACGAGCACGATGGACCAGAAAAGCCCCAGCAGCGCGAATCCCGCGCAAGCCGGCATCAACAGCGCTGCGACGGTCGCATCGCGCGGCATCACGGTGCGCTGCGTGAGCCACGCGCGGTAGCTTTCGTATCCGCCCAGCAACGCGAGCGAGACGCCGACCCACACCGCCGCCGCCAGCAGCAGGGCGGCCGTGAGAGAGGAGGCGAACTCGGGCTCGGCGCGCGGCGTGGCGACGCGCGGCGCTTCGGTCGCGTTCGCTTCCCGCTCCGCCGGCGCAGAATCGGCGTAGCGCGTCGCCAGGCGACGCAGGATGACGCGGCGCGGCGCCCATAAGCCCACCAGAACGCCCGCGGCGACGGACGCCGCGACCGAGGCGCTCGCGGCGGACGCACTGGGCGCCTGTCGGTGGATCGCGGACAGACATTCGAGCACGCTGAGCGCCGCCGCGGCGGCAGCGATCCCCGCGCTGGCGCAGATGCGAAGTTCGGCCGACCGGATCGCGTCGGATTCGGACGCGGCGCGCGAGGCGCGCTCCGCCCGGGTCGCGGACCGGATCGCGATCGGCTCGACCGCTTCGCGCGGAACGGGCGCGCGCACAAGCTGCACGGCCGGGGTCGCCCCGCCGCCGGCGCGATCACGCGAGCCGCGTCGTCGTTTCCGCCGCAAATCGTCGCTCGCTTCCGTCCGACAGGCGCAGGACCAGATCGCCGTCGTGATGCACGCGCAAGAGCGTGCCCGCGCACGTTTCTCCGCCGCTCGACACCGTCACGGCGCAGCGTTCATCCTCGCATCGCTCCGCCCATTCCGTCATCGCCGCTCGCCATCCGTCGGCCCGAAGCGTCGCGTCGCTCAGCAGCTCGTCCAGCCGTTCGACGAGCGTTCGCGCCACCGCCGCCCGCGCGACCGTCCTGCCCGTCGCGAGCGTGATCGAAGTGGCGGGCACGCGCGAGTCGGCCGGCAATGCCGCGGCGTCCTGCGTGCAATTGATGCCCACGCCGATCACGATCGCCCGCGTATCGAGCACACTCCCGTCCGCGACGGCGCGGCGCGTCGGCGTCGACTCCACCAGCACGCCGGCCACTTTGCGCCCGGACAGCATGACGTCGTTCGGCCAGCGCAATCCGGCGCGGCAGGAGGCGCAGTGCTCGATCGCCTGACCCGCCGCGAGCGAGGCCAGACGCGACGCGGTGCGAAGCAGCGGCGTGTCGGGCGGCTCGATCAGGAGCACGCTCAGGAGCACGGACGCGCCGGGCGCGTCGTGCCACGTCCGTTGAAACCGCCCCCGTCCGGCGGTCTGGTGCTCGGCCCAGGCCAGCGTGCCGTCCGGCAACGCACCGCATCGCTCCAGCAGCCAGGAATTCGTGCTGTCGATCTCATCGAAGTGTGCCGCGTGCGCGCCGAGCCGCATTCGCGGACCGGCCGGCAGCACATCCTGCGGCAGCAGCCTGGCGATCATCCTGAAACGCCTTCCGGAGCGCTGCGGCGCTTGATCGCGTACAGACCGATCACGTCCATCAAGGTCGCCGGCACGAGCCAGTCCCCGGCGACTCGGTTGAGCCACGGCAGCGGACCCGTCAGCGTTTTGCCGACCCGTTCGGTCAGGTAGCGCAGCGGCGACCAGTTCACCTCCCGCACGCACGCGGCGACGCGCAGACCGAACCGGCGCAGCGCGCGCTGCAGCGCCAGCGGCGTGAAGAAATACAGATGCTCGGGCAAGTTGAACAGGTGCCACGCACGTCCGGAAAGTCGCGCGCACAGCGAACTCAGATCGCCCGTGGACAGCGCCAGCACGCCCCCAGGCCGAAGCGCGGAAGCGCATTCGCCCAGCACGTCCACCGGCCGCGCCAAGTGCTCGATCACGTCCCACAGAGTCACGCAATCGAGCGAGCCGTCCGACGCCCCGCCGGCGCCGGCCGGCCCGCAACGCACTTCCAGCCCCCGCTGGCGTGCCTGTTCCGCGGCATACGCGCTGACCTCGACGCCGCTGGCGCTCCAGCCGCGGGCGCGCGCTTCGTCCAGGAAGACGCCCGTGCCGCAGCCCACGTCCAGAAGGCGCGCGCCGACCGACGGGCTTGGGCCTCGCGCTACGCCCGCTTTCAGCAGCCGGGCCAGCCGCCGCAGCCGCGATCGGGCCGTGCGACGCACGCCCGGTTCGAGCGCGGCGTAGTCGTCATAGCCCTTGGCGTGCGAATTGGATTGGAAGTAGCTTCGATCGTAGAAGGCCGCCGGGTCCACGCGATCCCAGTTCCACCAGCCCAGCCCGCACGCCCGGCAACGCCACAGATTCTCGCCGCCGCGCAGTCGCATCGCCTGGACCGGACGCACGAAACAGACCGGGCACTCGACCGGCGGAGCCTCGAGGATCATTCTGCGAATGCCGCGGTGTCGCTGCTGCGGCGAAGCGAGTAGTTATGATGCGACTGGGGATAGGCCCCGCTCTCGACATCGAGGCGATAGCGCTCCATGGCGCGCCGCATCTGCTCGGAGAGGTTCGAGAGCTGCGGAACGAACCGCGGCGGACGAGCCGCCCCCAATCCGAGCATGTCGTAGGTCACGACGACGAAGCCGTCACAAGCCGGACCGGCGCCGCACCCCACCACCGGCACATCCACCGCCGACACCACCGCTTCGCTCGCCTCCGGCGGAACGGCCTCCAGCAGGAGCATCGCCGCGCCCGCGACCACCATGCGCCGCGCTTCGAGCACGAGTTCGTCGATCGCGGCCGGGTCGCGAGCCTGCGCGCGATACCCGTCGGACGTGGCGACCGCCTGCGGGCGCAGGCCGAGGTGCGCGATGACGGACGCGCCCGTCCCGGCAAGGGCTTCGACCAGCGGCGCGTGTTCCGCCCGCGTCTCCAGCTTGACGGCGTCGCAGCCGACGTCGCCGCGGAATCGCGCCGCGGCGTCGAGCGTGGCGGCGCGATCGCGCATCACTTCAAACGGCAGGTCGCCGATCAGAAACGAGTCCGGCGCGCCGCGGCGCACCGCTTCGCCCAGCGTCAGCATGAGAGTCAGGGGCACACCGCGCGTGTTGTCATGCCCGAGCAGCACCGACCCCATCGAATCGCCGATGAGCAGAGACGGTACGCCGGCCGCGTGCGCGGCGGCCGCGGTCGGATAGTCGTACGCCGTGAGCATGGCGAATCGCTGCCCGCGCCGCTTCCACTCGCGCAGCGTCTCGAGCGTGATCCGTCGCGATTCCGGAGCCATGTCTGTGCTCGATGGTCGCGCCGACCCGACTAGGACTTAAACACGTCGTGGCAGGCTTTGCAATCGCCCGGAATCGCCTCGACGACTTTTCCGGCCGCCTCGAAATCCTTCTTCTCGAACAGCTCGGCGGCCTCGGTCGCGCGATTGCGAAGCGCCGTCGCGAACTCGCGGTAGCGCGCGTCGTCCGAATGCTGCTGATTGACGTTCGCCAGTTCGGCCAGCAGCCAGGCGTTCGCGCGGCCCGTCTTGCGGTCGGACTTCGAGGCCGCGTCTCGCAGCGCCTTCACCGCCGCCTGGTGCCACTCCATGAGCGCTTCGCGCGGCGCCGCCGGCTTGAAGGACGGCTCATCGGCGCTCGGTCGCTGAGACTGCGCCATGGCGACTGCGACCGCGACGGCCGCCGTCGCGCACAATCCAACAAGGATCCGATTACCTGCGGATTTCCGACTGAACATGCTCGACTCCCGGATTCTGACCCGCGCCCGCCGGATTCAGGTCGTCCTTCGGCGCAGCGATTATGGGTCCGACACCCGGATCCATCTTAATCGCCCGGCGGCGCGATACAACCGCGGCGCGGGACTCGTGCGATGCCCGGTAACGCGCGGCGGACGGGCGCTTTCTCACCGCACTATTTGATTTGGAACAATGCGGATACGGGCTTTGCTCGGTCGCCCGCGGGGTCGTCCGTTCGGACTCGCCGGAGGCGACGCAGCTCCGAAAGACCGCGTCCGCTGGGGGCACGACACGTGAACTTCGACAACCGGATGGATGTGTGCCTGGTCGACGACGACCCGGCGCAGCGTCGGCTGCTCGCGGCGCGCCTGCAGCAGCAGGGCTATACGATCATCGAGGCCGAGAACGGCAACGACGCGCTGCGCGAAATCTACCAGGTCCGCCCGCGCGTCGTGATTTGCGACCTGCAGCTCCCCGACTTGAACGGCTTGGACATCTGCCGCCGCGTTCGCGCCGACGACTCCCTGGACGGCACGTACTTCATCGTCGTCACTGCATTCGACGCCGAAGGTCGCAAGGCCGCTCTCCTCAACGCCGGCGCCGATGACTATCTCGAAAAACCGTACGACCTCGAGGAACTCCGCGCCCGCGTCCGCAACGGCCTCCGGCTCAGCCGGCTTCAGGAGCGCCTCGCCCGCGCCGCCACCACCGACGGACTGACCGGGCTCGCCAATCACAGCCTGTTCCGGGAGCGCCTCGCGCTGGAATTCTCGCGAACCCGCCGATACGGCGGCCGGGTCTCGCTGCTGATGATCGACGTCGACCACTTCAAGGCGATCAACGACACCTACGGCCACGAGATCGGCAATAAGATTCTCCAGGCGTCCGCGCGACACCTGCAGCGCGAAGTGCGCGACACCGACCTGGTCGCCCGCTACGGCGGCGAGGAATTCGCAGTGCTATGCCCTGAGTCGGGACTCGAAGAAGCGACCGCGCTCGCCGAGCGCCTGCGCCAGCTCTGGCCCCAGGCCGTCCGGCTCTCCAGCCTGCCGGCAATCACCGTTCGCGCCTCGATCGGCGTGGCCGGAACCGAGGATCAGCGCATCCACTCGGCCTGCGAGCTCATCGCGTTCGCAGACCAGGCGCTCTATCGCAGCAAACGCGCCGGCCGAGACCGCGTTACCCGATCCGATTCCCCGGACCGCGCCGCCCAGTGCAGCGCTCCCGACCTCGACGAAGTGGACCGGCTGCGGAAAGAAGTCGTCTCGCTCGGCATGCAGACCAAGGAGATTTGCCTTCAGAGCGTCTGGGCGCTCATTCAGGCGCTCGAAGCCCGCGACGGATACTCCGCTTGGCACTCGCGCAACGTGATGCACTACACCAAGTGGCTGGTCGATGCGGCCGGCTGGAGCAAGCAGATGCGCGCCGCGGCGACGAACGCCGCCATGCTTCACGACATCGGAAAGATCGGAATTCCCGACCGGCTGCTGGTGACGCCGCGACCCACGGACGAGGAAGGCGCAAGCGCGCTGCGGCGGGTGCCGATCATCACGTGCACAATTCTCGAGCCGCTGCGGGTCTTCGAGACCGAAATTCAGATGATCCGGCACCTGCGCGAGCACTGGGACGGCTCCGGCTCGCCGGACGGCCTCCGCGGACCGGCAATCCCGATCGGGTCGCGCCTGCTGGCGGTCGCCGAGGCATTCGACTCGCTGACGTGCAACCGCGCCTCGCGCCCCGGACACCGCATGGATGACGCGATCGAAGTCATTCGTGACCATTCGGGAACCCAGTTCGACCCGCAGTTCGCGCGGCTGATCGAAGACGTGATCGCTCGAGACCGCCAGCGATGGGAAGAGCAGGTCGAGCGCGCCCGGGTCGGAATGCCGGCCAGGGCGACGCCGGCGCTCGTCGGTTGATGCCCCGGGCATCGATGCGACGCGCTGCCACAGCCGGGCTCGGCCAGGAGAGGCGCCCAAGCCGAGCCGCGAGCGTGAGCGAACGGTCAGGCCCCATCGCGCGGGCGCCGCGGCGTCGTTGCGACCGGTTCAGCCGGCGCGAACCGTAAACGTCACGTCCACCTCCACCGTCGAATTCAGCGGCAGTTCCGCCACGCCGACCGCCGCCCTCGCGTGCCGACCGGATTCGCCGAAGACCTGCACCAAGAACTCGCTGGCGCCATTGGCAACCAGGTGCTGATCGGTGAAGTCCTCATGCGAAGCCACGTACACGACCACCTTCAGAACGCGGTCGATCTGGTCGACGCCGCCCGCTGCGGCCGCCGCGACGGCGATCGCGTTCAGCGCGCACAGCCGAGCCGCCGCCTGCGCCTCTTCAAGCCGGCGCTCGAAGCCGGCCTGTCCTTCGAACTGAACCTTGCCGTCTCGTACCGGAATCTGCCCGCTCAGCAGCAGCAGTTGCCCATGACGAACCCAGGGCACATAGGCGGCCACGGGCGTCGGCACGGGCGGCAGCTCGATGCCCAATTCTCGAAGTCGCTCGCTTGGCTTGCTCATGGTTCGTTCGATCTCCTTTCCGTCGCATCCGCCGAAGGCGGGGCCTCGCTCTGGCCGCGCGCCGCGAACGAGTCGATCGCGCCGCACTCGTCGCCCGCGGAATCGCCGCCGCCGGCTGCCGCCTGCGACGCGCCCACGGTCGGTGGTTCGGCGCCCGGCTCGGCCGGTTCACGCGCATCCTCGGCGGACGCCTCGACCATCGGAAACAGGTAGATCACGCCGTGCAACTGCTCCTGCTCCGCCGACACGCTCCGGCTCCGCACCAGTTCCAGCAGCGCGAGAAACAGGCAAACGATCGTGCCGCGGCGACGAACGCCACCGAACAACGCGTGGAACGGGATCGGGCCCGACGCGCGCAGCCGTTCGGCGATCGAGGCGGCGTATTCTTCGATGGGCCGGTCGTCGACGTTCACCTCGTGCACGCCCGGCCCGCGCCCGATCGCCGTCATCACCCGCCCGAACGCCTCGAGCAGATCCCAGACCTCGACCTCTTCCAGCTCCACTCCGCGAAGCTCCGGCGGCATCTCCGTCGGCGCGCGGACGAAGCGCTGCCGCCGCCGGTCGGCGCGGTCGGCCAGCGCGCGGGCCGCGTCCTTGAATCGCTTGTATTCCAGAAGCTGACGGACGAGCTGCGCCCGCGGGTCGTCCTCGTCGTCGAGCGGCTCGATTGGCGGAGACGGCAGCAAGGCGCGCGACTTGAGCTCCGCCAGCGTCGCGGCCATCACCAGGAATTCGCCGGCCGAGTTCGGATCGAGCTGCTCGAGCAGGTGCGCATACGCGACGTATTGCTCGGTCAGCCGGCTGATCGAAATGTCCTGAACGTCGATCTCGTCGCGCCGGATAAGATACAGCAGCAGGTCCAGCGGCCCGCTGAACACGTCAAGCTGTACGCGATACTCGTCCGTCACGACTTCACCCCGAGTCGTCGGCCCGCGCCCGGCACACCGTCAATCGCGCCCGGCGAGCCCGCACGCCGCCCGGACGTCGGACATGACCGACTCGGCCGCGCGCCGCGCGCGCTGCGCGCCGTCCTGAAGAATGACCTCGACCTGCTCGCTGCGCGCCGCCAGCTCGCGCCGCCGTTCGCGCATAGGCGCCAGGGTCGTTTCGTACAACTCCGCCAGGCGCTTCTTCGCTTCGCCATAGCCCATCCCGCCGCGGCGGTAGCGCTGCTCCCACTCGCGCGTCTCGTCCGGCGTCGCCAGCAGCTTCAGCAGCGCGAACACGTTGCACGTGTCCGGATCCTTCGGGGCCTCAACCGGCGTGCTGTCCGTCTTGATGCCCATGATGCGCTTCTGCATCGCCTTCGGCTCGCCGAACAGGTCGATTGTATTGCCGTAGCTCTTGCTCATCTTCTGACCGTCGACGCCCGGCACGATCGCGGCCTCGTTGAACCGCGGCTCGGGAAGCACCAGCGTCTCGCCGTACGTGTTGTTGAAGTACCCGGCCATGTCGCGGGCGAACTCGATGTGCTGCTTTTGATCGCGCCCCACCGGAACGACGTTGCTTCGGTAGATCAGAATGTCCGCCGCCATCAGCACCGGGTAATAGAACAGCCCGACGTTGGCCGGCAGCCCGCGTTCGACCTTGTCACGATACGACGTGCCGCGCTCCAGAAGCCCCATGCCCGTGACGGTGCACAGAATCCACGCCAGCTCACACACCTGCGGCACGTCCGACTGCCGGAACAACGCCGCGTTCGACGGATCCAAGCCCAGAGCGAGGTAGTCCAGCGCCACGTCCAGCGTGAGCTGCCGCATCCGCGCCGCGTCCTGGACCGAAGTCAGCGCGTGGTAATTCGCGATGAAGAAGAAGCACTCGTGCTCGCGCTGCAGCTCGAGGTGCTGCCGGATCGCGCCGAAATAGTTGCCCAGATGCAACGCGCCCGACGACTGAATTCCAGACAATACGCGCATGCTGCACTCCCGGCGCCGCAGTGCCGTTCCGCGGCCAGTAGAGCATGAGCACGCCGCCTCGGCAAGCGCTGCGCGCTCCGCGTCCTCCACGCCTTCGCATCCGGGCGGTCGCGCCGATATCCTGTCGTCTGGAAGCGCGCGGCGCGCCGCACGGCCCCGCGCGCCCCTCGAATCAGACTCGGAGCCGCCCGATGGTCCAGCAGGATCGTGACGTTCGCCCTGCCCGACGCCGCAACCCGATCCTGGCCACGCTCCAGGCGCTGGTCCGAACGCGCGTCACGACCGGCCTGCTGGTCGTGCTGCCCGTCTACGTGACGTACCTGCTGGTCACGTTCGTGTTCAGCGTGATGCGCGACTCCTCGAAGTGGATCGTCGAGGCCTTTCTGCGCAGCGAGCTCGGAAAGCCATTCCTGTCCGGGTGGAAGGTCGACGTCGCCGCGATCGCCACGAAGCTCGGGCACGATCCGACCCCGGCCGAGCTGTTCGAGCACCTGCCGACGTCCGTCCAGTGGGGCGTGGCCGTGTTTTCGGTCATGCTGACGATCTTTCTGCTGTACGCCATCGGGCTGTTCGCTGCGAACGTGTTTGGGCGGCGCGTGATCGAGCTATTCGAGTGGATCCTCGATCGCGTGCCGCTTGTGAAGACGGTCTATCGCTCGTCGAAGCAGATTCTCTCGACGTTCACCGGCGACCAGAGCCAGAGCTTCCAGCGCGTAGCGCTGATCCCGTTCCCCGACCGGAGCATGCGTGCGGTCGGGTTCATCACGAACACGATCAAGGACAGCATCACGAGCGAGGAGCTCTGCACGGTCTTCATCCCCACGACGCCCAACCCGACGACCGGCTATCTGCAGATCATCCCGCGAGCAGACCTCACCGAGCTGCCCTGGAGCATCGAGGAAGCTGTGCGGACGATCATGTCCGGCGGAATTCTGCGCCCGGAGTTCCTCACGATCGTCCCGAACAAAGACACGCCGCCCGAATTGCGCCGCGACATCGGCGTCGGTGGCCCGATCGCGAGCATCCCGCCCATCACCGCCGAAGAATCCTGACGCGGCGCGGCGTCGATTACGCCCAGCTCTGCAACTCCTGAAGAATCAGCGCGTTCACCGCCGGCATGTCGAGCCGGCGCAGCTCGCTCAGCGGAAGCCAGCGGCACTCCTCGCTCGCCAGCGGAGTCGCCTCGCCTGCAACCCATTCACAGACGATCGGGTGCAGATCGATGACGCGATCGCCGTAATCGACACGCGTCGGCGACATCTCAAACAGCGCGCGTGCGGTCACGCCGCACTCTTCGGCCAGCTCCCTCAGCGCCGCTTGGGTTACGCTTTCGCCGTCGTCGCACTTGCCCCCCGGGAACTCCCATTGCCCGCCGAGATGCACGTGCGCAGGTCTCCGGGCGACGAGCCAGTCCTGTCCGCGGCGAACCAGCGCCAGGGCGATCTTCTGAACAGGTCGATCCAAAATCTAAACCCCTGTCTATTCGCTGTTTATCTCGCTGAGAGCGCCGAGGATATCAATCTTTGATTGATTTTTAGGCGTCCGCGGAGCGTCGCCAAGGCGTTCCACTGCTGGAGAGTCTCAGGCCGCCAAAGCACGCTCAGTTGAACACGTAAATACATAATGTAAAACACTTTAAGTATCAGATACCGCGTGCATCAAAAAACGCGGCGACGGTGGACACCCCCCCACGATTCGGATATAGTCTTTCGCATCGCCGGACGGCGAAACAAACTAAAACGGCTGTTCTAGCCGTGGCGCACTTCCGGGGTCAGCCGCGAGGCTTGGCCCCGGAAGTTTTTTATCCATGCGACCGACCCGATGCGAAAACCCACGCATCGACGCTCACGCGTCGGCGACGCGCGCGACCCAGTTGCCCGACTGACTCCGCAGACCGACAATCTCCTCATGCCGTTCCGCGCATCGGAAGCGCCCTGCCCCGCATCTCCGGCCGCGCCGACGCGAATCGCCGCGCCCATGACGGTCGAACGAGTCGCCCGTCCGTGCCGCGAGCATATCGAACTCGAACTGTCGGCCGCAACGTTTCCTGCCAGCGCTCCCGGCCAGTTTCTGGAGCTGCTCTGCCGCGACGATGCGCCGCTCGCGCCGCGTGTGATCGAATGGAACGACGACGCGCCGCCCGCGCTGCACGACTTGCGCGCCCACGACGACGCCGCGTACCTGCGCCGGCCGTTCAGCATCGCGGACCGCTGGTCCGCGTCCGACGGATCGCCGCGACTGGCGGTAATTTCCCGCGCCATCGGCGTCGGCACGCGCTGGCTCGACGGGCTGTCGAGCGGTGCGACGCTGAACGTCAGCGGTCCGCTGGGACGCGGATTCCGCGCCATCGCGCCGGATCGCGAGGTCCTGCTGGTGGGCGGCGGCGTCGGAATTCCGCCACTCCTCTATTTCGCGCGAGCGTTGTGGGAATCCGGGCGGCGCGGCGCGACCGCGATTTTCGGCGCGACGAGCGCCGATCTCCTGCCCGTGCGGTTGACCGCGCCGCCGCAGCGCGACGGGCGCGCGACGCCGTGCCTGGCGCTGCCGGGAAGCGCGGCTTTCCCAGCGATCGTCACGACCGACGATGGATCGCTTGGGCTTCTCGGACGAGTGACCGATGGAATTCTCGCGTGGCGTCGCGCCGCGTCCGGCCGGGCCGTGACCATTGCGGCATGCGGTCCGAGCGGCATGCTGCGTGCGGTCGCCGCGCTCGCCCGCGAGCTCGGCGCCGAATGCCAACTGTGCATCGAACGCAACATGGGTTGCGGCATGGGGACGTGCCTGTCTTGCGTAGTGCGACGGCGAGACGCCGACGCGGCGGAAGGCTGGCGATGGGCGCTCGCCTGCACCGACGGCCCGGTCTTCGACGCCACCGAACTGCTCGACTTCGCTCCCGCCTGACATTCAGGCGTAGCAGCCCGGCCTGAATCGCCGCAACCGAGCGAGGCGTCGAGCGTACGAAATGGCGTGGCGAGCGCAATTCCAATCGCCCGCCGCGCGAGAGGGAGCCTGCCGATGCGCATGCGTTTCGCGTTCGTCGCGCTCATGTCCGTGATTCCCGCGCTGCACGGCTGCCACGGGGCCGCGGGTCCGCGCCTGCTCAGTCTGGTCGGCCTGGCGCAGAAACCGATCGTCCTGACGCACATCGTCCCGTACGACAAGCCGGCCGAGGGACTGGTGCAGCTCGTCAATCCATTCTCCCGCTACGCAGCGCTGAACGAGCGGATGTCGCGCGCGTTGAACCGCCCGGTCGTTGAGGATCTGTGCCTGCCGTTCCAGCTCTCGCCGAACCTGCAACTGGGCGTCGCGCACCTCGCGATGATCTCGCCTGCCGACTTTGCCGCGCTGGCGGAAGGCTCGTTCTACCCGCTTGCGATCTCGGCCGATGAGCGCGGCGTCGTCGCTTCGCGCGCCAAGCTCATCATCCCGGCCGGATCGAAAATTCACGCCGTGACCGATCTTCGGCGCCGGGTGGTCGCGTTCGGTCCGAGCCAGGACGCGCGAACGCACACCGGCGGGTTGATGCTGCTGGCGGAACACGGCGTCGCGCGAACCGATCTCGCGCTGGAAGCGCTTCCGACGCTGGGCTCGCTGAAGTCTTTCCCGGACAGCAAGGACGTCGCCCAAAGCGTATTGAACGGAAGCTCGGACGCGGGTTTCGTGGACGAACGGTACTGGAATGCGCTGCCCGAGCACGAGCCGGACCGCACGCGGCCGGCGAAGGACCGCTTCCTCGTGCTGGCCGAGACCGAGGCCTATCCCGACCTGATCGTGGTTGCGTCGCGCGTGCTGACCGAATCGGAACGGAGCGACATCCAGCGGTTTCTCGTGGATTCGGATGAGATCGATTCCGACGCGCTGCGTCCGCTGAAGGTCGGCTCGTTCGCGCCGCCGGCGGAAGACGTGCTGCGAACGTGCCGAAAGCTGGGCGCGCTGACGCCGGCTGCGCAGATGCCCGAGTCGCCCGCCGCGTCACAGCGAACCAGCGACGGACCGTAGCCACTCACGAGGCGGCGCAGTCGCCTGACCGGTGCAGATCCCGCGCCAACGCCCGCGCACAGCGTCGCTCCGCGGCGGAATGTCGCCGCGCCGGGGCCTTGCCGCGCCGCTGCGCGTCATTGCGCAGCCGCGGAGGCCTTGTGCAGCGTCCAGTCGTCCACGACCTGGCCGCCGAGCACCCGATGTCGCACGGTGATCTCGTGCTCGCGGATGGTCAGCTCGGTCAGGCCGTGCGTGGCGTCGTGGAACGCGGCGATGTAGTCCGGTCGCTTGCCCGGCTCCACCGCGGAATAGAGCCGCGCGCCGCCCGCCCCGCTCACCACGTACACGATGCCCTGCCCCGGCTCGACCGCGACGCCGCCGCGCAGCGGAACCGTGCGGCAATAGAGGTGATCGTGGCCGTTGAACACAACGTCGACGCCCGCTTGTTCGAGCGCCGGAACGAGGGCGCGCTGCATGCGCTCGCTCGGTCCGTGCGGTCCGACGGTATACGGCGGATGATGAAAGACCGCGAAACGCCATGGGCTGGACGTCTGCGCGAAGGCGTCGATCACCCACGGCGCGACCTTTTCGGCGAGCTCCTGCTCGTCGAGGTTCGAGTCCACCACGACGAAAGTCGCGCGCCCGACCGTGAACGCATAGTGGCGCTCGCTGGCGGTTCCCGTCGGCCCGTTGTCGGGCAGCTCGAAGACTTCGAAGTATCCGCGAGCGAACTCCGGCTCCGATACGTCGTGATTGCCGAGGGAAGGCCAGAACGGCACGCACGCGAGCGTTTCGCGATAGGGGCGGAAAAACCGCTCGGAATAGCGCCTGCGCTCGCCGCCCGGATAGATCAGATCGCCGGTGTGCACGACGAAATCCGGGTCGAACCCGACCAGTTGCGCGCCGAGCTGATATTGTTCGCGCGTGCCTTTGCCGCTGTCGCCGAACACCGCCACGCGAAGCTCGCTCGCGCCGGCGGCGTGAACCGCGCCTTCGAACAGGCGCCGCTCCCCGGATGCGATGACATAGCGCACGCTGGCATTCGCCGACCCGGGCGGCAGCAACGCCACGTGGCGACGCCCGGATGACTCGACCGGGACCGCCGCGGCGCTCGCGCCGTCGCCGGCGAGCAGCGAGCAAGTCGCCGGTCTCGACGTATACCACACGACGGCGATCTGATCGCTGACCGGACGCTGCACCAGCGGACCTTCCGCGATCGAAAGCGGCAGAATCCATGGCAGCAGCAGGTAAATGCCGAACGCCGCGAGCACGAACAGCGCCGCCCCGCACAGAACGCGCAGCCGGTTCCAGGGCGAGCGCGGCATCGGATCGCCGTCGGAGTCGCCCGAGTCCGAAGACCCGTCCGGCTCGGCTGGAGGCTGCGTCGCATTCGGATCGGTCATTCCGGCGCCCCTTGCGAAGCGGGCGAGGAAGCGGCCGCCTGCCCGCTCAGGCGGATGCGCAGCTCGCGCACGCCACGACGGCGGGCGTCGTCGTCGGTAAACCCATAGAACTGCACGTCGCCGACGCTCACGGAACGCATGCCGAATTCCTCCGGCTTCCAGCCGAGAATCGCGGCGATGCTCAACAGCGCCACGTCCCCGGCGCGTTGCGAAACGCCGCCGCCGCCCGGAAGCGGCATCGTGCGGACCGGCGAAGGATCGTCCAGAAACGGCTCGATCGCCGGAATCGCCGACGGGTCTGCCAGCCGTGCCAAAGCCGCCAGGGCGCGCACCGCTTGAAAGTAATCGCGATACGGTCCCGTGGAGTGGTACCGCAGCGCGTCCAGCACGTCGCCGGCCGCTTCGCGGTAGCCGGCGCGGCCGATGATCTCGATGCAGTCACCGCAGAATTTCGTGAGCACGAGTCCCACGTCGCGCTGTCCCGGTCCATAGAGGCCGGACCGCAGCGCTTCGGTCGCGTCGCGGACGAATCGCGCAAGATTTCGTGCGACGACGCGATCGCCCAGCCGGGCGGCCGCCAGGAGCGCGGCTTCGGCGACGTCGGCGTCGAAATCATCGACCTTCGCCGCGATGAACACACCGGCGCCGGTGTCCGGCGCGAAGGGCACCTGGCGAATCGCGTCGATTCGGACGCGCGCGTCGTCGTCGAACAGCGCCCGGACAAGTTCGGGATAGCGCTCCGCGAACGCGTCCGCCAGCGCCGCGTCTTCACCTTCGAGGCCGGCCCGGAAGAGCTTCACTCGCACAGCCGCAGACACCGAACTCAGCGCCGCGCGGAGGCGGAGCTGTTCGCTCGCCGGACGCGAACCCATCGCGCCGATCGCGTCCGCGAGCGGTCCGACCAGCTCGTCGATGAGCGCCTCGGCGGCAGCCGCGGCCACAACTTCGTCTGCCCGCGCGATCTCGTGGACGAGTTGCCGAATGCGGCCGGCTCGATCCGGTGTGTGCGTGCTCGGCGCGCTCGCGGCCTGCGCCGCGCCGGCCGCTGACGGCGCGAGGAGCGCCAGCGCTGTCGCGAGCATCGGGGTGATCGCGCGGCGCGCGTTCATGATCGCGCCTTGAGCTTGCGCGCCAAAGCCCGGGCCACGTTGTCGGGCACGAACTTGCGCAGTCGGGCGACGTCTCCGCCGCCCATTTCGTAGACCTGCTTCACGTAGGTGCTGGAGGTGAGCGCGTACTCGTCGCGTGTCATGAGAAACACCGTTTCGATTCCGCCGATGGCGAGGTTGACGTTGGCCTGCCGAAGCTCGCTGGTCAGATCGGAGAGGTCGCGGATGCCGCGCACCAGCACGGACGCCTTCTTGCCAAGCACGAAATCGACCGTCAGGCCGTCATACATCTCGGCCCGCACGTTCGAGAAAGGCTCCAGGTGCGGCCGGAGCAGCTCGATGCGTTCGACCTGCGTGAACAGCTCGACTTTATCGGGGTTGCGGCCGACGCCTACGATCAGTTGCGGAAAGAGCTGCGCGGCGCGGCGAATGACGTCCAGGTGTCCGTGCGTGACGGGGTCGAAAGAGCCCTGGTACACAGCGACGACATGTCCCCGCGTGGAACCCATGAGCACGGAGTGTAAGCGGACGATGCGCGATCGCGAAAGTCTGCCGGGCGCGGGCGGCTCGACCGTGCGACCCTCGCGGCATGCTCGGTCGAGCATTGCGACCGCCGAGCGCGCGTCGCGCCCGTTCGGGTCATCGCCTGCCGGGATTGCGGGGCGGCTGCTAGTCCATCTCGCGCGGACGGCCGCGGAATCGCTGCTCGCACGACGGCGCGCCGCGGACGCCCAGAAACGCGTCCCACTCGGTGTGATTCGAGACGTCGACGCCGGCGGCGCGGGCCCTGGACTGGAGGAAGCTTTGCAGCGTAAGCAGCATGTCGTCTTCGTCGAGCGCGTCGAAGTCCTCGAGGCTGGCGGCGTGAAGCTGCCGGAAGAGCGCCAGGTAGAGCTTCTTGATCTGGCTCTCCGAGACGCGCAGCTCGACCAGGTCCGGCGAATGCTCTTTCAGCAGCATGCGTACTCTCCGTGGGTTCGCGACCTGGATGGATTGTAGTCTGCGGGCGGGCCCTTGGACGTGGAATGCGCGCGGCGAACGCTTCGGAGCGCCGCCCCGGCCAAGACTAGCTCAGCGGCACGCGGAGCAGCGGCGTATACACCAGACCGCGACGGTCCATGTCGCTCGAAAACAGCACGATCTCTTCGACGAACGATTCCCACGGTTCCACTTCCGGCGGCGTTTCTAGCAGGCGTCGCAGCGTGGACGATCCCTGCGGGGAGCGCGCCCGTCCGAGCGTGACGTGCGGGTGGTAGTCGCGTGTCTCCGGCGCGAATCCGAGCGACTGAAAATGCGGCTCGGCCTCGCGCGCCCACGCGGCACAGCCGCGCGTCGGATCGGACACGCCGCACCACAGCACGCGCGGACGCGACGTCGACGGAAACGCGCCCAGGGCGGTGAGCGCGATCGAAAACGGCGAATGCGAGGCGGAAACGCGCTGCACGATCTCGCAGACGGCCGGCAGATGGGCGTCCTCGACCTCCCCCAGGAACCGCAGCGTGACGTGCAGCTTGTCCGGCGCAGTCCACGTCACGTCGCGCCCATCGGCTCTACACGCGCGGAGCAGGCGCGTCAGCGCGTCGCGGGCAGCCTGCTCGAGCTCGACGGCGACGAAGCAGCGCACGCTGTGTTCCCCCGTCTTCGGCGGATCGGCGTCCGCGCGGGAGCGTCGTCGCTGCGCGGCGCTCCGGACTCGCACGGACTCGACGCCGCCGGGATCAGCCGAACGCCACCATCTCGCGCAGCGTGCGCAGTCGCGACTCGACCTTGTTCAGCGTCGTGTCGGCCAGGGCGTCGATCGAGAACGACTCGATGACGAACGACGCTGTGACCGTGCCGCGGGCCAGCGCGGCGCGAAGCGTGTCGCGATCGAGACTGCCGCGGGCCGCCAGCCAGCCCATCATCGCGCCGGCGAACGTGTCGCCGCAGCCGGTCGGATCGATGGTGTTTTCCGTCGGAAACGCGGGCAGCGCGAAGAGATCCTCGTGGCTGACCAGCAGGCAGCCGTGCTCGCCTTTCTTGATGACGGTGAATTTCGGCCCCATCTTCAGGATCGCCTTGCCGGCCGTGATCAGGTTCGTCTCGCCGGTGAGCAAGCGCGCTTCGCCCTCGTTCAGGACCAGTCCGTGCACGGCCGCCAGCGTACGCAGCAGCGCCGGCCGTTCGGCGTCGATCCACAGGTTCATCGTGTCGCACACGACCAGCGTCGCGCCGCGCACCTTCTCGACGAAGCCGAGCTGCAGCGACGGATGCGTATTGGCCAGGAAGACGAACGGACTGCTCGCGAACGCCGGCGGAATCTGCGCCGCCCGCTCGGCCAGGACGTTCAGCTTCACGTCGACCGTTTGCGCGTCGTTCATTGCGCCGGTGTATCGGCCGTGCCATCGAAACGTGCGGCTTCCTGCGCGCCGTTCGACGCCGGACACGTCGATGCCGCGGGATTCGAGCGGCGCGAGCAGTTTGGCATCGAAGTCGTCTCCCACGACGCCGACCAGGCGAACCGGCGCGAACAGCGACGCCGCCAGCGAGAAGTAAATCGACGAGCCGCCGAGCACGTTTTCCGCCCGCCCGTGCGGCGTCTCCACCGTGTCGATTCCGATCGATCCCGTAACGAGCAATGACATGTTCAGATTCCCCATGGTACGCTTCGACGCCGTTTTCGGCCGCCGCTCCGCGCGCACGGTACACGCGAATACGGCGCCGAGCCAAGGAGACGCGCGTGGGCCCCGAGCAGTCGCTGTCAGGACCGATATCGCCGGACGCCTCCGGGCCTCGGCCGACTGGAGCGCGCGGCGATCCCGGGTTCCGCGCGACGATGGCGGCGCCGTTCTGGGGCGCAGTGCGCCCGGCGCGAGCCGGCGCGCTGCTGGCGGGCGCAGGCGGAGTCTCGTTTTTGCTTTCCTGCGTCACGCAGGCGCTGCTGTGCGCGACGCTGGCCGTCGCGCTGAAGGCCTGGGGCGACACGGCGCCGCCGGTCGTGTCTCCGGTCTTCACCGCTACCTCGCAGGCGTCGGCCACGCGTCCGAACGCGATGCCGAGATCGCTGGCCGAAGTGTGGCGCGACTGGTGGGCGGACGGCACGCTGAACGAAGTGCTGGCGGTGGCGGGAGGCATCATGCTCGCCTGCGTCGCGGCGCTGATGGCCGCGGGCGTCGCGTTCCTGCCGGACGTGCATCGGGACGGCTCGGTCGGGCGGACGTTTCTGCGCACGGTCCGCGCCGGACTGGCAAGCGGATTCGCCGGCACGCTTCTGGTTCACTCCGTCAACGCGTGCGTCGTGGCGTTCGAACGATCGTGCCGGTTTGAGGGCATCTATCCGAATCTCGGGCCGGTGAGCCCGTTCGCATACGGCAGCGCGTTCCTGATCTTCCTGGCGCATTTGACGCGATCGGCGCGGGCGGCGGCGGAATGCGCCCCGGCTTCTCTGCAATCGCCGCGCTGCGAAGGCTGCGGATACGACCTGAGCCACCCGACTTCGGAAGCGCGCTGTCCCGAGTGTGCCACGCCGCTGGAGCGCTCGCTCGACGCCGGGCATCGTCCCGCAACGGCGTTCATGCGATCGCGGACGTTCGGCGGATGGATGCGCGACGGGTTCGCCGTGGTGTTCTCACCGGGCCGTTTCTACCGCCGGCTTCCGCTGCGCACGAGCGAGCCGGCGGCGCGGGCGTTTGCGCGGCGCACGTTCTGCTCGCTCGCTTTCGGCGCGGCAGTCTGGATCTGCGCGATGGCGGCGGTCGACGCTCCTGCTCTGCCAATCTGGTGGCAGGCGGTGCTCATCCCGGGGTTGCTGGCGATTGTGACCACGGTGTTCTGCTGGAGCATTCACCGCGGGGTGGGCGCGATCGCGGTCTGGTCGATCACGTTGCGTCATCCGCTTCCCGATACGCGCTGGGCGGCGATTGTCCTCGCGTTCGAGGCGGCGTATCTGTGGGTGATCTGCGGCTACCTGGGCGTGCTCGCTACCAGCTTCATGCTGTTTGACGACTGGATTTCCCGATCGACCGCGCGCTCATTCTTTCAGCGGGTGTTCGGAAGCATGGGCGAGCCGGTCGTGGCGCTGGGCGGGCTGATCATTCTTGGCGTGTACTGGCTTCGCCGCTGGCAGATCGCGCTGCGGGCCGTGCGCTGGAGCAACTTCTGACGCCTGCGCGCCGCATCCCGCCAGCGCTGGCGGGGGCGAGTATCATCTGCGTCCTATGAACCCGACCGCCCGCATCGGATCGATCGAGCTCGGCCCCGGACGCCCGCTGGCGCTCATCGCCGGGCCGTGCGTGATCGAAAGCGAAGAGCACGCGATCTCGCTGGCGCGGAGCATCGCCGCGATGGCGTCGCGCGTCGGAATGCCCTACGTCTTCAAGGCCAGCTACGACAAAGCCAACCGGACAAGCATCCGCTCTTTCCGAGGCCCGGGGCTGGAGGCCGGGCTGGCGGTGCTGTCGCGGGTCCGCGAGCAGGTCGGCGTCCCGGTGCTGTCCGACGTGCACGAACCGGCCCAGGCCGAGCCGGCCGGGCGCGTGCTGGATTGTGTGCAGGTTCCCGCATTCCTCTGCCGGCAAACCGATCTGCTGGTCGCGTGCGCGCGGACCGGGCGCTGCGTGAACATCAAGAAGGGGCAGTTCGTCTCGCCCGAGAAGATCGGCAACGCGGTCGAGAAGGTGCGTGAGAGCGGCAATGACAGCGTGCTGCTCACGGAGCGCGGCACGACGTTCGGCTACGAACGTCTCATCAACGATATGAGCGGGCTGGAAATCATGCGGCGGTTCGCGCCGGTCGTGTTCGACGCGACGCACTCGGTCCAGCATCCCGGCGCCGGCGGCGCGATCACCGGCGGCGCTCGGCAGTCCATTCCCATTCTGGCGCGGGCGGCGGTCGCGGCCGGCTGCGACGCGCTGTTCCTGGAGGTGCACGACGATCCGGCCAACGCGCGCAGCGACGCAGCGACCGTCTGGCCGCTCGATCAGCTTCAGCCGCTGCTCGAATCGTGTCTGCGGATTCACGCCGCGGCGCGCGTCTGAGCGGCGCGGCCCGCGGAGCAAAGGATCGAATCGATCGGGACGCTCATCACATTCGGAGCCGCGACCGTCAGGGAGCGGGGATGGCGTAATGGGTTCGGTCGCGCGAACTCCCCGCTCCCTTACGGTCGCGGCTCGGTCAGAGCGCGGAGCGGTCAATGCCCGGCTCGGATCGGGTTTCGGGATCGCTGCTAGTCTCGGGCGTCGGACGCCTTGGCTCGGGCGGCGAGGATCGCACGAATCAGGTCTTCGGGGACTTTGTCGGCGGCCGGCGCGTCCGGGTCGTTGCAGGCCGACCGCGCCAATTCGATCGTCCGCTTGTATGTGTCGAGGTAGACGGCGCAGGACGGACACATCGACAGATGCCGCTCGAACTCGACCCGGGCCGGTTCCGGCAGGTCGCCGTTGGCGTAGTCCATCAGAAAATCAATCAACTCGCGGCAGGTCATCATCCGGCATGCCCCTCCGCGCCGAACCGGGCGTTGAAGAGTGTTCGAAGCGCCTGTCGGGCCCGATGCAGGCGCACCTTGAGCGCGTTCTCCTCGATCCCCAGCAATCGCGCGGCCTCTTCGGTAGACAGTCCCTCGATGTCGCGCAGCACGAGAACGGTTCGATGCGTCTCGGGCAGCGCCTCGATGCACTCGCGCACGTACTGGCGGTCTTCTTCGCGCCGCAGCGCCTCCGAGCCCGCCAACGTCCAGGTTGCGGCCGGAACACGCTGATGCCCGTCCGGCAGGAACGACGGCAGCAGGTGATCGATCGATTCCTCGTGATGGCGCCGACGTTTCCGCAGTTTCATCAGCGCGGCGTTGACGGCGATGCGGTGCAGCCACGTGCCCAGTCGGGATTCGCCCGCAAACGACGCCAAGGCGCGGAATGCGGACAGGAACGCATCCTGCAGCGCGTCGCGCGCGTCGTCGTCGTTGCCAAGCAGCCGCCGCGCGACGGCCAGGAGGCGCGGGCTGTACATGCGCACAAGCTGCTCGAACGCGTGCGCGTCGCCGCGCTTCAATTCCGCGAGCAGCGCCGCTTCGCGGTCCGCTGCGCCGGCGGATTCCGGCTGCGCGGGCGATCGATCCAGCATGCGCGGATACCTCAAAGCGAATTTTCGATTTTCCGCGTGCGCAGCAGCGGCGGCCGGTCGAATCCGACGCATGATACCGCATCGCCGTCGGTTCGACGGGGACCAAAGGAGAGCGGCCCGCAGACGCCACGCGAACGCGCGATCCACGCGCGCATTACGAAAGGCGATCGGAACCGACGCGCGGACACGACGCGAACACCGCTTCGCCCGCGGCCCATCGGACGACCGCGTCCGGAAGATCGATCGCACGGACGACAGCCGCGTGCAGCTCATAGTGTCCGCTGTCCAGGCCGAACGCACGCGCACCTTTCTGGAGTCCTTCGGTGACGGCGTTTGCCACCAGCCAGGCGACACCGTCCATCGCCTCGCTGTGACCCGGCTGGTCGCTCTCGAATGCCCGTTCGCAGGCGGACGCATCCAGCGAAGTCCACCCGCGGCAGCCCACCGGCCGAAAAGGATGAATGCCGCAGACGCCGTCGCGATCCAGCAGCGCGCACGCCACTCGTACCTTGGCCCGCTGCTCGATCGTTAGATGCGAGACTTTGCGCGCGGTTTCGCGGACCCGGGCGGAGAGGGCGGACAATTCGGACGCCGTTCGTGTCGCCCGAAGACGCTCGGCGATCCAGAGCGCCTCCAGCGGCGTCACCGAAACGGCCATGTGGCAGCACCACGCGCATCCGGCGCGGCACGCCTGTTGCGGCTTCAGCGGGGAATCGGCCGCGCGATGCGACGCCAGGCTGACCGCCTTCTCGGCCAGTTGCAGCACCGCAAGCGGCGTCCGCGGCCGATCGAGGCGCGCGGCGACTTCACGCGTGATCTCGTCCGCGACGGCCGCGCCGAGATCCGGCTGGCGCGATGGTTGAGACGTCATTACGCCCGGCAGCGTAGGCGCGGGGCCGTCCGGATTCAATGAACGCGGCGCGTCGGATGCTCGCACGACGCCGGCACGCTCGGCGCGTGCGTGCGCCGAGGCACTGCGCCAGGCCGCAGGTGACGGCGGGTCTGGGCGAGCGCGAATGCGGCGCACAGCAGAAGCGCGGGCGGCGCGGCGCAGATCGGCAGCGACAGCGCTCCGCCGCCTTCGTCCGCGACCTCGCCCGCGGGATCGTCGCCCGATTCGTCGATCGGCTCTTCCACGGCGCCCTGGTCGCCCGCGACGGGTGCGGTCGCGGGCGGCAGCGGTCCGGCGTAGCGGATCTGCCGCACGCGGCCGGTGTAGAGCTCGCAGTAGATCAGCGTGCCGTCGGCATGCTGGACGAGGTCGGTCGGACCGCCCTCGAGCTCCAGCAGCGTCGAGTGCCTCACCGCGCGATCGCCGTCCAGTTCGAGGCGATAGAGCCGGTTCAGCACGAATTCGACATGCAGCAGGTCGCCGAGATACTCGGCCGGCCACTGCCCGCGTTCGTAGAAGACGCCGCCGGTGATGGCGGATCCCTCATCGAAGTACTCATACGCGGGGTCGGTGAATCCGTCTGAGTCGCCGCCGGACGCGGTGCCTTCGAAGAGCGGCCAGCCGCAGTTGTCGCCGGCGCGCACGATGTTGATCTCCTCGCGGCGCTGCGCGCCGTCCGAGCCGACGTCGAAGACGAACGCGCGCCCGTCGGAGGCGAAGCAGAATCGGAACGGATTGCGGAATCCAAGCGCGTAGATGGCGCTCGGAGCGCCGGTCGGCGTGGCGAACGGGTTGTCGGGCGGCGTGTCGCCATCCGGGCGAACGCGGGCGAGTTTTCCGGCCAGCGACGTGAGCGGCTGCGCCAGGCTCGGGTCGGTCGTGTCGCCGACGGAGTAATAGAGCATGCCGTCCGGACCGAACTCGATGCCGCCGCCGCCGTGAAAATCCGCGCCGGGGATGTTGTCGCGGACAATGACCGGCTCGCGCGCAGCGGCTTCGTCGGCGTCGATGCGGAGAATGCGCTGTTCGGCGAGCGAGACCGACGCGAACGCGTAGACGTGCCCGTTTTCGGCGAATGCCGGGTCGATCGCCAAGCCCAGCAGGCCGGCCTCGGCTCCGTCGTAGACGTCCAGGTCTTGGAGCGGACGCGCGACGGATTCGCCCGGCGCGAGCACGAGAATCGTTCCGTTCTTCTGTCCGATGAACAAGCGCCCGTCCGGCGCGCTCGCCAGCGCGGTGGGCAGCACGAGCCCGTCGGCGAGCGTAACCAGCTCGAAATCGCCGGTCTGTGCCGATGCCGAAGGCGCGCAGGCAAACGCGAGCACGCCGGCGGCGCACGGTCGGAAGCGGGCGCGCGGCGAACGGGATTGGGAATCGAGACGGTTCATATCCGAAGCTTCCCGTTCAGAGCAGCCGCGCGGCGCGAGGCCATGATCGGCAGCGCGCGGCGCGAGCGCGCTGCGGCGCTGCCGGAAACTCGCCGCTCGGACGGATCGGCTCGCTCAGCGAAACAGGTCCGAGCCGGCGGTGCGGGCGAACGACTCGCCGTCGAACTCGAAGATCGGGCGCGGATCGAATCCGAGCCATTCGTCGATGGTCTGGCTGAGCACCGATCGAAAATCGACGTAGAACGGCAGGTTGTCCTGCTGGAGATCGCTGGTCGTGACGTTCTGCCCGTGCAGGCCACCGCGGACGCGCGGCCCGCACAGGATCATGTGCCCGCCGTGTCCGTGGTCGGTCCCGGGGCTGCCGTTTTCGTCGTTTCGCCGGCCGAACTCGGTGTAGAACAGCACGCAGGTGCGGTCCCACAGGTTCAGGCGCTGCACGTCGTCCACGAACTGGCGGAAGTGCGAATCGAGCGTCGGAAAGAGCTGGGCGTTGGCCTCTTCCTGCGAGCCGTGGGTGTCATATCCGCCGTAGCGGAGCTTGATGATCTGCGTTCCGAGTCCGGCCGAGGCCAGCATCGCGGCGCGATAGAAGTCGTCCCGCGCCTCGCCGGCCGATTCGAAGCCCTCGGTTCGCTCGCGCAGCAGCGTGCCGCGCTCGTCGATGCGCGCATACGCTTCGAGCACCTGCTGCTGGGCCTTGCTTGTGCCCTTCTTCAGCCGCGCCAGCCGGCCGAAGGCCTCTTGCGACGCGCCATGATAGGTGGTGTCGGGATAGCCGTAGTCGCGCGGGTCGCCGATGGTGCGCGTGTCGAGCACGCCGTACGGCTCGTCGAAATAGGTCTTGCGCAATCGTTCATACCAAGGCACGCTCGCTCCGGTTCCGCCCAGGTTGCGCACGCCGAATTCGTAGATTTCCTGGCTCTCGAAATGCGATCCATTGCCGTCGGGATACGCGACCTGCTGCACGACGGCGCACTGCCCGCGCTCGTAGAGCGTGCTGAAGAACGGGAACTGCGTGTTGATGCCGTATTCGGGATGGTCTGCCAGCGGCGTGACGCGATCGGCCCCGAGCGCGAGCTGCGGGCGCTTGCTGCGGTAGACCGAGTTCGTGAACGGCGCCAGGAAGCTGAGCGCGTCCATGCCGCCGTCGAGCTGGCAGAGGACGAGCAGGTTTCCGGTGCCGCCGGACGACTGGGCATAGGCCTGTCCGACGAACTGAAGCACCGGGTCGAGATAGGCCAGCGCGGCGACGCTGATGCCGCTCTTGGCGAGGAAATTGCGTCGGCTGACACGACAGTCTTTGCACTCGTAGCTCATCGGGTTCTCCGCGTTCTCGGATCGAATGCGTCGGGACCGGCGCGGCGCGGGTTCACCCGGCCGCACGCGCGGCGACTCAGCGGGCGAGGACGCGCTCATCCATCGCCATCAGCCGGATCATCTCGAACACGTGCCTGGGTTGGTAATCGGGCTCGACCAGGTGGAACGCCTGATGTCCGTTCTGATCGAGCACTTCGACGTAGATGTCTTCTTCGTCTTCGGTGAGCGCGAGATGGAACGCCGCTGCGATGGCCTGCACGATCTCCTTGCGGACTTCGCGCTCGGCCCAGCGGCTGCGCGACGGCAACAGGTGATACGGCAAGTCTTCGGTCTTGTCCGGACCGTATTCCATGGTGCGCTCGAAGGCTTCGGCGCGGCGAAGCACCCATTGGTCCTCGAGCCAGGCGGCGCCTTCGGTCCAGCCGTTGACGCCCGGCGGGTTCATCAGCTCCTGACCGGCGTCGGCCAGGTTGTCGGCCAGCCAGCGCAGCACGTCGGTCTGGGACTGCTCGCTGTAGATGTGCATGTCGAGCGTGCGGGCCACGCCGACGTAGTGCTCGACCGGCGTGCTGATGTGCGCGCCGCGGGCCTCGGGAGAGAACAGCGCCTGCGAGACGAGCAGGGCGCGCACCAGCGGCGCGATCTCGAAGTCCTCGGCCACGAAGAGGTCGGCGAGTTGCTGCACGGTCGCGTCGGACGGTTCGTCATGGATGAAGAACCGGAACAGGTTGCGAGCCACGTAGCGCGGCGCTTCGGGCTGCGCGAGCGTGAGGTCGGTGATCGTGATGTAGTCGTGGTTCTGCTCGTCAGACCGATCGGGGAAGATCAGCTTGTCGGTCTCGTCGTGGTTGTAGAGGTCGAAGATCGGGCGCGGGTCGGCTTCGTGCGGGTAGAGCAGCGTGATGCCGGTGAAGCCGCGGGCCGCCTCGCGGATGTCGTCCTCGGTGTAGAGGACGTCGCGGCCGAGCGTGAACAGTTCCCAGAACTCGCGGGCGTAGTTTTCGTTCGGGTTGTCCTTGGGGCTGTTGGCGCCGTCGAGCCACAGCAGCATGAGCGGATCGAGCGTGAGCTCGAGCAGGAAATCGCGATAGTTTCCGAGCGCGTTCGTGCGGATCATCTCCATGTGTTGAAGCGGCAGGTTGCGCTGCCGCCAATCCTGCGCCACGCGGCGCGAGGTGGCGAAGCGGTCGTGCCAGAACATCGCCAGACGTTCGTGCAGCGAATTGGGCGACTCGATCAGGTAGACCAGCCAGCGTTCGAACAGGCGGTCTTCCTGCGCTTCGGCCAAGGCCTGCAAGGATTTCGGGACCGACTTGCGCGTCAGGAGGTCGTCGACGGTCGCCGCCAGCCCGGCTTCGACCGCCGCTTCGACCTGGGCTTCGGTCGCGCCGAGCGACGTCCGTCGAAGCAGGTGATAGGCTTCTTCGCGGGTCAGCACGTCTCGGTACGGCGTGACTTTCTGGGAATTGCCGGAGAATTCGCCGTCGAAGTTGTCGACTTCGTCGCCATCGGTCGGATCGCCGCCGTCCGACGGCGTGTCGGGGTTTCCGCCGCCTCCGCCTCCGCCGCCGTTACCTCCGCCTTCGTCCACGGCGTCGTTGGCCGGAGGCGATTCGTTCGAGTTTGGATCGGCGGCGGGATCGGCCGGGCAGCCGCCGGCCAAGACGACTGCGGCCAGGACGATCGAACCAAGGAGAGTGCGGCATAGTCCACGCATGGGCTCCGCCCCTGTCGAGAAGATGAGAGCGTCGCGGTGAAACAACACCCCGCGCGCCGCTGCCGGTCCCCTGGCGCTGACTGACGAGATTGCGTCACACAAGCGTCGAAAACATCGCCGGCGCAAGCAAACAGTTTTTGCGCGACGGTGAAGCGACGAAGACGTCGGGACCGAATCCGATAAGCATCCGGAAGGAGTTCAGAGCGATCGTCAGTCTGCCGGATGCGCCGCTTGGCGCCGGCAATCGCGACGAAAACCTCTCACAGGCTGGCCGATAAAGAGTACGCCGCGCGTCAACGCCGCGCAGTGTCTTGCGCTGCGAACCGCCTCATTCGACTACGAGAGCAGCCGGATAGGTGCGAATCTCAAAAAAGCCGGCGCGAATCGAGCAGCACGCAGATCGGCCCGTCGTTCACGCTCTCGACGTGCATGTGCGCCGCGAATCGTCCCGTTTCGACCCGCAGCCCGAACGCGCGGAGCTCGTCGGAAAGCCGCTCGATGCGCGGCGCAGCCGCGTCGCCCGATGCGGACGCGTCGAACGACGGCCGACGCCCGCGCCGCGCGTCGGCGAGCACCGTAAACGCGCTGACCAGCAGGACCGCGCCGCCAGCCTGGCGGACGTCGAGGTTCATCTTGCCGTCGGAATCGGAGAAAACGCGCAGCCCGGCCACCTTTTCGGCGACGTACTGTACGTCGGCGTCCCCGTCGTCGCCGCCCACGGCGGCATAGACCAGCAGGCCTCGATCAATGCGACCGACGACCGCGCCATCGACCTCGACGCTCGCGGACCGCACTCGCTGCACTACGGCGCGCATCGATCTGCGCCTCACACCTGCGTGTCGCCGCCTTCGGACGCCAGGCGAATCGTCTTGCGGGTGAGGTCGTGATACGCGGTGATGTAGCGCACCGTGCGCGAGCGCGCCCGCATCACCAGCGACTGCGTTCGCGCGATCGTGCCGTTGACCGTGACTCCGCGCAGCAGCGCGTTGTCCGTGATTCCCGTGGCGGCGAAGACGATTCCGTCGCCGCGGGCCATGTCCTCCGACGTGTATGCCATGCGAACGTCTTCCTCGCTGACGTTCTGCGCGCGGAGCATGGCGCGCTCCTTGTCGTCCCGCGGCCACATGCGCCCGATGATCTCGCCGCCGAGGCACTTGATCGCCGCGGCCGCGAGCACGGCTTCGGGCGAGCCGCCGATGCCGATGTAGATGTCCACGCCGCTGTCGGGCATGGACGGCGCGATCGCGCCGGCCACGTCGCCGTCGCCGATCAGGCGAATCGCTGCGCCGGTCTTTCGCACTTTTCGGATGAGCTCCTCGTGGCGCGGGCGGTCGAGCGTGCAGACGACCAAGTCGCGCACGCGCTTGCCGAGCTTGAGCGCGACCAGTTCGAGGTTCTGCTCGACCGGCACGTCGAAACGAATCTGGCCGGGACCGTCCTTCACCTTGGGGCCGACCGCGATCTTCTCCATGTACACGGTCGGCACCGCCGCGAGGCCGCGCTCGTCGGGCGACTTGGTCTTCGCGGCCGCCATGACGGACACGGCGCCGGGCAGGCCCTTGGACGTGAGCGTGGTTCCATCGATCGGGTCGACGGCGATGCTGAAGTAGGGCGAGCCGGGCCGCCAACTGCCCAGCTTTTCGCCCACGAAGATGCCCGGGGCTTCGTCCTTGATCCCTTCTCCGATTGAGCAGGTGCCGCAGATGTCGACGTATTGCAGCATGCCGCGCATGGCGTCGGTCGCGGCGGCGTCGGCCGCTTCCTTGTCGCCTTTGCCGATCCACTTGAGGACGTTCAGGGCGGCCGCCTCGCAGGCCCGGACGAGATCGGTGCCCACGAGCTTCTCGGGTTCGAGGTTCGCCGCGGGCGTTGCCGGAAAGTCGGACATGTCGGGTTCCTCTTCGGCGGTTCGCGCGTCGCCGCAAAGACGGGCAGTGCGGACGGCAGCAGAAGAACCTACACTATCGCCGCCGACTCGCTCTCTCAAGCCGGACAACCGGTGCGTCCAGAACCTCACATGGATTGGGACCGAATCGCGCCGCGCCGGCCCGCGTCGTCGCCGCCGGCGTGCGAGGTCATGCGCGCCGCGCTGCAAGCCGCCAGGCGCTCGCTGGACGGCCTGCTGCGCGACGCGATCGCCGCGCGCCAGCCCGTCCTGCTGCTGGTGAACGACTCGCATCGCGCGACGCGCAGCGCCGACGCGCTGGCTGCGATCGCCGAGATGGCGCCGCGCGAGGCGCGCTTCCGAGCGCTCGTCGCCGCCGGGACGCATCGATTCTCGCTCGCCGAGCGCCAGGCCTTCGAGCGCGACCTGTTCGGGGCCACCGCGCTGCCGGTCGAGGCGATCGCCTGGCACGACGCCGAGGACGCGTCGTCGCTGCGCGAATGCGGCGGAGCGCGCATGCACGCGTGGCTGGCGGACTCGCGGATGCTGCTTCCGATCGGGAGCGTCGAGCCGCATTACTTCGCGGGCGTCACCGGCGCGCACAAGACCTGCACGATCGGCGTCCTGGCGCGCGGCGACATCGAGCGCAACCACGCCGGCGCGCTCGACCCGCGATCGGACGTGTTCGCTCTGCGCGGGAACCCGGTGTTCGACGGCATCGCGATGACGGTCGACGCGTTGAGGGCCGCGGGCAAGCAGATCGTCGCGGTCAATCAGCTCGTCGCCGGCGAAGCGCTGCTGGCTTCGGCGGCCGGCGACGTGTTCGGCTCGCTCGACGCGCTGATGCCGGCGGCGCGCGGCGTGTTCCTGCATGCGCTGGACGCGCCGGCGGACCTGCTTCACCTGCGCGTGCCGTCGCCGCTGGGGCGCAGTCTGTATCAGGCCGACAAGGCCCTGAAGAACAACCACCGCGCCGTGCGGGACGGCGGCGCGATCCTGCTCGAAGCCGCCTGCGAGGAAGGCGTCGGACCGGACGCGTTCTTCGGATTGCTGCGCGAGGCGCCGGACTTCGCGTCCGCGGTCGAATGCGTGCGCCGGCGCGGCTACCGTCTCGGGGATCACAAGGCCGTGAAGCTGCGGCACCTGACCGATCCGGCTTGTCGCGGCGTGCGGGTGGCGCTCGTCTCGCGCGGTGTGCAGGCGGCGGAAGCCGAGTCAGCCGGCTTGCGCGCATTCGCGGATGTGGATCGGGCGTTGAGTTGGTTGTCGGAGGTGTGCGCGCCGGTGCGGCGGGCCGTTCTGGTGGAGGACGCCGGCAATGTGTCCGCGGCGGCGCGTGACCATTCGGCCGCGCGCGGCTAGAGCGGTCTCAGAATATAGTGTGTCGCATCCCGTTGAGTGCCACTGCTCTTGAGCAGTGCAACTTGCTGAAAAAAAGCACTGCTGACACAGCAGTGGCACAAGAGCACAAGAGCCGATCCGGAACGTCGGCGGCGCGGCTAGAGCGGTCTCAGAGAATAGTGTGTCGCATCCGGTTGAGTGCCACTGCTCTTGAGCAGTGCAACTTGCTGAAAAAAAGCACTGCTGACACAGCAGTGGCACAAGAGCACAAGAGCCGATCCGGAACGTCGGCGGCGCGGCTAGCGGTCGCCGACCGGCGGCAGGACCGGCGGCGACAGCGGCGTCTCGCCCGGTTCGAGCTGGTCGCGGCGCTTAAAGATGAACACCACGCCGTCGGGCGTGGTCAAATCGCGCATCAGCGCGTAGTTCTGCGGCAGCCACGTTCCCATCCACGCGCCGAGCCAATCGCGCTTCGCCAGGCTCGCCCCCATGAACCAGAAGTAGTCCTGGGCGCCCGCAACAAACAGCGTCGGCGGCGATTCCGTGAAGACGCGATGCAGCTCCTGTCGAACGAAGTCGGCCCGGTCGCCCACGTGACCGATCTTTTCAGTCGTGATGAACCGGCACGCGTTGATCCGGTGCGTAGAGAGATAGACGCCCGGCATGTATCCCCAGCAGTGGATGCGCTGATTCGACCGGCTCAGCCGCGCGACTTCCTCGCCGACCTGTTCCCAGGTCGTCTTTCGATACTGGTAGCCCGCGAACACGCCCACGTTCGACGGCAGCGACCCGTCGGCCGGCGCGCGGACAAGACTCAGCGACGGAAACCGGTCGTGCAGCACCTTGGCGGTCTCTTCCCACTGCCGCCAGAACGCGTCGAACGCGAACCAGCCCATCGCCACGAACGCGGCCGCGACCCAGCCGCGCTGCGCGATCCGCTCGAGCAGTCCGGCCTCGGTCTTGATGACGTTGAGGATGTGCCCGCTCACGAGCATGAGCGGCGGAATAAACGGAATCAGGTAGTGCCGGAAGTAGTGCGGGCTGACCGATGCGCCCCAAAGCGCCAGCAGCGTCCACAGTCCGAAGAGCAGCACCGGATTTGGGCACGTGGCGCCGAACCGGCGGATGGGCTCGTGCACGTCGGCGGGACGGAACTTCGGCTTCAGCCACCACGCCACCGCGTGAAGCGCCGAAGCCAGCGCCATCAGGATCGGCAGGCGCAGGATCGGCAGCATGTGGCTCTGGAGCATGTAGCGGTTGAACCAGTTGTCGAACAGGCTGCTGTCGCCAGCGGAGAAGTACGCCCGGTTGAATTCGAACGTCGCAAACCACGCCGCCTGAAGCGCGTCCTGCGAAGCGAGATAGCCGACCGCGCACGTCAGCGGAATCGCGAAGCCGCACAGGATCGTCGCGCCGCGCCGCGCGCCGGCCAGGACTCCGGCCTCGCGCGTGATCATCATCGCGAGCGTGTGCAGCGCCATTGCGCCGATGGCCGCCAGGCCGACCTGCTTGAACAGGAACGCGCAGCCGCAGCACGCTCCGGCGCCCAGCCACGCCCACCAGCGGTCGCGCGCCCAGCCGCGCAGATAGAGGGCCATCCCGCCGAGCTCGAACAGCACCAGGAACGTCTCGGTCCGGTTCGCGCCGCCCTGGTAGAAGATGTGCGTGATGAAAAAGCTCGCGAGCACGGTGAGCAGTGCGGCCGTGCCGCGGAAGTAGATCGACGCCGCGATCGCGAAGAAAAGCACGTGGCTGAGCACGAGCGCCAGCGCGCAGAGCGCGATCACGCCGCCGTATCCGCCGCCGAGAAGGTGCCCGACCGCGTTGATCCAGTAGATGCCCGGCGGCTTGTTGTCCCAGACGTCGAGATAGACCGTCGCGCCGCCGGCGATTCGCCAGCCGAAGTAGCCGAACATCTGGTCGTCCACGACGTCGAAGCGCCAGTGGGCCGCGAGCTGCGACAACACGATCATCGGCAGCGTGCAGAGCACGACCAGCGACAGCAGCAGCGGCAGCGACGTTTCGCGCCGCTGAGGAGCGCCGGAATCGAGGTGAAAGAAGCTCGATGAGTCGGACAACGGCGATTCCCTGACGAGGTGACGATTGGTCCGTAGCGGCGCGCGAACGTCAGCCCGCGACTCCCGCCTCGCCGCGCGCCGGCGAGCGACCTCGACTGCTCCGCCTGCCGCCTGCGCGCCGGCGACCGCACGAGCGCTGTCGCTCAGGCCATCGCCGCCCTCAGCCGCGCGTCCACGTCCTTCCAGTTCAGCACCTGGAAGAACGACTTGATGTAATCAGCCCGGCGGTTCTGGAACTTCAGGTAGTAAGCATGCTCCCACACGTCGAGTGCCAGCAGCGGAACGACGCCCCACATGCCGCAGTTCTGGTGCTTCTCCGCTTGCGAGATCACCAGCCGCTGCGCGAGGGGATCCCACGCCAGGATCGCCCAGCCGCTGCCCTGCACCTGCGCCGCGGCGGCCGCGAAGTGCCCTTCGAACGCAGCGCTGCTGCCGAAGTCGCGAAGGACGTACTTGGCGATTTCACTCCCGGCGTCGGGCTCGCCGCCCGCGGCCGGCGCCATGTTCGTCCAGAACACGCAGTGCAGCGCATGACCGGCGAGGTTGAAGCTGAGCGCGTCCGTCAGGGCGCGGACCTTTCGGATTTCGTCGCCGCCCACGCGCCGCACTTCGCCCAGCGCGGCCAGCGCGTCGTTCGCGCCTTTGACATACGCCGCGTGGTGCACGTCGTGATGCAGCTTCATGGTCTGCGCGTCGATGTGCGGCTCGAGGTCGGCATAGTCATATGGCAGCGGCGGCAACACGTACGGTCCGTTCGCCGCGGCGACGCCGGCGCTCTGGGCCGCCGCCGGGGCGACGCCGGCCGCCAGAAACCCGCCTACGACCAATGCCGATCCCAGCGCCTCGCGACGCGAAAGCGACTCGTACATGCGTTCTCCTTGGGGCGCGCCGGCCGCGGTCCGAGCTCGAAACGAACGCGCCGCGGGCGCGCGACTCTCGAAGATCGTACGCGAATCTTCGCCGACCGGAAGGTCCGGCGCACATCGCCTGCGGGCCAGGTCGCGAAGGCGGTTGATTCGCGACGAGGACGCGGCGGATCGCTAGAATGGCTTCATGCCGAGCGATTCCGCATCGCCCAACCTGCTCGACGCGCTCGGCCGACCGCTGCGCAGCGTGCGCGTGTCCGTGACCGACCGCTGCAATCTGCGCTGCGAATACTGCATGCCCGAGGCGGACTATCGCTGGATTCCGCAGCCTGACGTGCTCACGTTCGAGGAGATCGACCGCCTCGCGGGCGTGTATGTCCGCCTGGGCGTCCGAAAGCTGCGGCTGACCGGCGGCGAGCCTTTGCTGCGCCGCGACCTGCCGGCGCTGGTCGCGCTGCTGGCCCGCCGCAAAGGCCTGCATGACTTGGCGCTGACCACGAACGGCGTGCTGCTATCCGAACAAGCCGAACTCCTGGCGGGCGCTGGACTGCGGCGCGCCACCGTCAGCGTCGACACGCTGCGACCCGAGCGCTTCGCGGCGCTCACGCGCTCGGCGGTGCTGCCGCGCGTGTTGGAAGGGATTCGATCCGCCGCCCGGCTGGGCATGCGGCTCAAGCTCAACGCGGTAATCGTGCGCGGCTTCAACGACGACGAACTCGGCGACCTGATTGAATTCGCCCGAGGCGTCGCCGCCGAGCTGCGACTGATCGAGTACATGGACGTCGGCGGCGCGACGCGCTGGAGCGCGGCGCAGGTCGTCTCCCGCGACGAGATGCTCGCCCGGCTGGAACGCCGTTACGGTCGGGCCGAGCCGATGCCGTCCGACGATCGATCCGCGCCGGCGGCGCGCCTGCGTCTTGGCGACGGCACAATCGTCGGCGTCATCGCGTCCACCACGTCGCCGTTCTGCGGAGCGTGCGACCGCGGGCGACTGACGGCGGATGGCCAGTGGCTGCTGTGCCTGTATGCCCATCGCGGCCTTGACCTTCGGGCGGCGCTGCGCGGCGGCGCTTCAGACGAAGAGATCGCCGCGTGCCTGACGCAGAGCTGGGCGACCCGCGTCGACCGCGGGGCCGAGCAGCGCCTCGCGCAACCGGACCGCGGCGTGTTCATCCCGCTTACTGAGCTGCGGCGCGACATTCACGCCGAGATGCACACGCGCGGCGGCTGACCCGGTATCCTTTCTCCCTCGCGGCTGGTCGCTGCGCCGCACGGGACTCGTTTGGTTCAAGCTGTTTCAGGGATCGCGGATGCGTCACGCGCACGTGTGCTTCGCTGTCGTGCTGGTCTGCCTCGTCGCCGGCGGATGCGGCGAGGATCCTGCGCGCGTCCCGCAACCCGCATCCGACGCCGCGGCCGACCAGGCGGCCGAGGAGCGCGCCCGGCTTCAGGCGCTGCCCTATGCCGGAAGCATCGAGATCGACGAGGACGCGCCGGACGGCGTCGTGCACGCGGAGCCGGCGCTCGCGTCGCGCGGCCATTCGCTTTTTGTCGTGTTTCAGAAGTGCCTGGCCGAGCTGCTCGGGTCGGATGGGCAGGTGGTCCATCGCTGGTCGGCGCCCGGCGATCGCAACTGGGATAACGCCGAGCTGCTTCCCGACGGAGATCTGGTCGTGCCCGGCGCGGCCCCTTCGGACTCGGGCGTGCGCGGCATCGAGGATGAGAAGCGCTACCTGATGCGGGTCGCGCCGGACAACTCGGTCGTATGGCGCGTGCAGCTCAACGCTCATCACGACGTCGAGCGCGCCCCGGACGGCCGGCTGTTGACTCTGGCCTTCGAGCGCCGGCGTGTTCGGGAGATCGCGCCGGACGTGGACTGCCGCGACGACGTGCTGACGTGGCTCGACGCGGAAGGCAACGTGGTCGAGACGATGCCGCTGCTCGAGCCGGTCCGTCAGCGCGCCGACCTGTTTCCGCTGACGCCCATCGCCGCGTCGGCCAAGACCGGGCGGTCGTGGATCGACGTGTTTCACTGCAATTCGGTCGAGACGATGCGGCACGAGCCGCTGTTCGGAACGCATCCGCTCTACCACCCGGATCACGTGCTGGTGTGCTCGCGTCACCAGGATCGCGTGTTCATCGTGGATCGGCGCTCTCGCGCGCTGGTTTGGGCCTGGGGACAGGGCGTGCTCGACGGACCGCACGACGCCACGCTTCTGCCCGACGGCAACGTGATGGTGTTCGACAACGGGCTGGTGCGGAAGTGGTCGCGCGTGGTCGTGGTCGATCCGCGCGCCAACCAGATCGTCTGGCAATACCAGGCCGCCCCGCCGCAGGAGTTCTTCACGCCCACGAAGGGCGCCAACCAGCGCCTGCCCGGCGGAAACACGCTCATCACCGAGTCCGATCGCGGGCGCGTCTTCGAGGTCAATCCGGCTGGCGAGCGCGTCTGGGAGTGGCTGAACCCCCATCGCATCGACGACACCGGCGAGCGGCCGCGGCGCGCGACCATCGTGCGCTTCTACCGGTTGTCGGATGACGTCGCGTCCAAAGCACTCGAAGCGATCCGCCGCCGCATGGCGGGCGGCGCGTCGCCGTCTCCGTAGCTCCGCTGCAAGAGAGCCGTGGCGTGTGAACTGCGGAAGAAAGACCGCTCGCTCACGCGCGCGGCTCGGCTGGGACGCCGTGTCAGATTTGAAACCGTTCTGGGCGTCGCGCGACGGCGCCTTTCGCATCGCGCGCCCAAGTCCGCCGTTTGCGGTCGGATCGGCGTCGCCGGAAGGAGAACAGGCATGGCCTGGGTTCAACTCGTCATCGCGGGAGTGTTTGAGATCGTGTGGGCGGTCGGGCTGAAGAAGTCCGAGGGCTTCAGCAAGCTCGGCCCCAGCCTGTGGACGCTCGCGGCGATGGTGGCGAGCTTCTGGCTGCTCGCCGCGGCCGCGCGGACGCTTCCGATCGGCACCGCCTACGCCGTGTGGACGGGCATCGGCGTGGTCGGCACGGCGATCATCGGCATGCTCTGGCTGGGCGAGCCGCGCGAAGCGTCGCGCGTCGTGTGCATCGGCCTGATCCTTGCGGGCATTCTCGGGCTGAAGTGGAACGGGGGCGGAAACTGAGGGGCGCGTTGCGTCAACCCGGGCGCGCGGCGCGTGGTTCGGCGGGCGGTTGCGCGCCGCCGCGGGCTTCAAGTTTCGCCAGCCGCTCGGCCAGTTCGTGATTGCGCTTTTCGAGGTCGCGCACCAGTTTGTTCAATTCCGGCAGGCGCATCGCGTACGCCACCTGCCGCTTCATGTCGCGGATCGGGATCGCCGGTTGCCCGAGAAACGTCTCGCCCGGCGGCACATTGTTGATGACGCCCGCCTTGGCGCCGATGGTCGCGTCGTCGCCGATCGAGATGTGTCCCACGACGCCCACTTGCCCGGCCATCGTGACGTGCCGACCGACGTTCACCGAGCCGGCCAGCCCGACCTGGGCCACGAACAGGCAATCTTCGCCGATGTGCGTGCCGTGCCCGATCGCGACCAGGTTGCTGAGCTTGGTGCCGCTGCCGACGCGCGTGCGCCCGAGTGTGGCCCGGTCGATCGCGCAGCACGCGCCGATCTCGACGTCGTCGCCGATCTCGACCGTGCCGATCTGCGGAATCTTCAGCCACTTGCCCTTCACCGGGGCGTACCCCAGGCCGTCTTCGCCGATCACGCTCCCGGCGTGAATCGTCACGCGGTGGCCGACGACGGTGTCCTCGTAGAGCACGACGTTCGGATAGAGCAGCAGGTCGTCGCCGATCCGGCAGCGCGGTCCGACGTAGCAGCCGGGGTAGATCACCGCATTGCGACCGATCACCACGTCCTCGTCGATCGTCGCGCCGGGATGCACGCTCGCGTTCTCGCCCAGGCGCGCGCTCGGAGAGATGAAGGTCGCGCTCGAGGGCGGCGGGCGGCGATGCCGGCGGTATCCATGCAACGTAATGATCAGTGCGGTAATGGCCGCATACGGATCGGGCGAGCGGATCAGGTTCATCGTCCGCGGAGCGACGACGTCTTTCCGGACGACCACCGCAGCTGCTTTGGTCGTATGTAAATGCTTTTCATACTTGGGGTTCGAGAGAAACGAAACCTCGTCGCCACCCGCCTCCTCGAGCGTGGCGACGCCGCGAATCGTCCGCGCGCCGTCTCCGTCCAAATCCGACGGAATTCCGACTTCGTTCAGCTTTGCGCAAAGCTCGGCCAGCGACAACGGCATTCGAACAGAACCCCTGAACGACGAACGCGATGACCTGCGGATTCGCTGAATGGTACGTCCGTGCGCTTGCGCCTGTCAAAGTACAGCCCTGCGGCGCAACCGCCGCGACGCGCCGGACGCGCGACCGGCGCGGCCGCCCCCTCTCGACCTGCGCGAAACCGCGGTACGATCGCCGCGCGATCGCGACGCCGCGCGGCGTCGAATCGCCCTTCAATCGGAGATTCGCCGTGCCCGCATTTCGCACATGGGCCTCGCTGATGGCTGTGCTGCTGCCGGCTCCCTTACACGCGGCCGTGAGCGGCTACTACCAGTTTCCCACAATCCACGGCGATCGCATCGTCTTCGCCGCCGAGGGCGATCTATGGAGCGCGCCGGTGGCGGGCGGACTGGCCTCGCGCCTGACGACGCACGTCGGCAGTGAAGCATTCCCGAAGTTCAGCCCGGACGGGCGGTGGCTCGCGTTCTCGGGTCAATATCAAGGCAACGTAGACGTGTACGTCATGCCGGCTTCCGGCGGCGAGCCGCGGCGGCTGACCTTTCATCCCGGCGATGATGAAGTCGTCGCGTGGCGTCCGGACAGCCGCACAATCGTGTTTCGTTCGCGCCGGCTTTCTCCCAACGGCGACTATCAGCTTTTCGACGTTCCGATCGATGGCGGACATCCGCAACTCGTGCCGATCGGCATTGCGTCGCTGGCTTCTTTCGCGCCGGACGGAAGGACCGTCGTGTTCAACCGCTTCTCCCTCGAGTTTCGAACGTGGAAGCGATACCTGGGCGGCTGGGCCCAGGACGTCTGGATCGGCGACCTGGCGGCCGGCACGTTTCGCAAGATCACCGACTGGGACGGCGCCGACGCGTTTCCGATGTGGCACGACGGCGTCGTGTATTTCGCTTCCGATCGCACCGGCCGCATGAACCTGTATTCCTGCACGCCCGACGGCGGAAACGTCCGCGCGCTGACGACGCACGACGAGTACGACGTGCGCTGGCCAAGCATGAACGCCGGCCGAATCGTCTACATGCATGGCGGCGACCTGTACATCCTGGAGGTTTCGAGCAGCGCCACACGCAAGATCGAGATCGAACTGCCGACCGACCGGCTGGATATTCGCCCGCGGGTCGAGAACGCGTCGGAGACGCTCGAATCATATGATCTGAGCGAGGACGGCGAGCGCATTGTCCTCTCTTCGCGCGGCGAGAACTGGGTTCGGCCGACGCACCCCGGACGGATCATTCAGCTCCACCAGACGCCCGGCGTGCGGGAGCGCGCCGGCGTGTTTTCTCCCGACGGCAAGACGATCGCTTTCATCACGGACGAGACCGGCGAGCAGGAGCTTGCGGTCTGCGACGCCGCGGGCGCGGCGCCGCACCGCGTGCTGACCTCGCGCGGCAAGGGCTGGCTGTTCATGCCGACCTGGTCCCCGGACGGCAAGTGGCTGGCGTTCGGCGACCTGACGCAGGCGCTGTTCATCACGCGGGTCGAAAGCGGCGAGACGGCGCAGGTCGATGCCAGCGACGTGTGGGAGATCACGGAATACGCCTTCTCGCCCGACAGCAAGTGGCTGGCGTATGTGAAGGAGCAGCGCAACGGCACGTCGGCGATTTTCCTCTGGAACGTCGAGAACCGGCAGCCGCAGCGCGTCACCTCCGGATTCTCGCGCGACCACAGCCCGGCATGGGATCCGGACGGCAAGTTCCTGTACTTCCTGTCTGAGCGTCGCGTGAACCCGGTGCTCGACTCGGTGGACTTCGAGTTTATTACGACCCGGATGACCGTCCCGTGCCTCATGATCCTCGCGCGGGAGGGGAAGTCTCCCCTGCTGCCTCGCGAGCTGCTTGACGACGAGGCCGACGACGAAAGCGACGCGGAGGACGAGGCCGACGACGAAAGCGACGAGGCGGAAGACGACGCGGCGGACGACAAGGAGATCGAGCCGATCGTGATCGATCTCGACGGACTCGAACTCCGCACCGTGCCGCTGCCGGTTCCTCCGGGAAACTACTTCTCGCTTCGAGCCGCGGAAAAGCAGGTGCTGTTCATGAGCGGTCCGGTGGAAGGACTGCTCGACCAGCCTTGGCCGGAAGACGACGATTCCCCCAAGTACCAGCTTCACCAATTCGACTTTGAAGAGCGCGAATTCAAGACGCTGATCGAATCCCTGCGCGACTACGACCTCAGCGACGACCACTCGCGCATCGCCCATCGCGTGGACGACGAGATTCTCATCTGCGACCTGGACAGCGTGGCCGACCTCGCGGCCGAGGACTACAAAGAGAAAGCGTCGCCGTCCGAATTGCCGCTCCTGGTCGATCCCGCGCAGGAATGGGCGCAGATTTTCCACGAGGCGTGGAGGCTGCAGCGGGACTTCTACTGGGCCGAGAACATGGCCGGCGTGAACTGGCCGGCGATGCGCGACCTCTATGCGCGCCTGCTGCCGCGCATCGGCACGCGCCAGGAGCTCAACGACCTGATCGGCCAGCTCATCGGCGAACTGGGCACGTCGCACACCTACGTCTGGGGCGGCGACGCGCGCCATGCCGGCTGGGTCGGAGTCGGACTTCTGGGCGCGGACCTGACGCCCGACCCGGCCGCGAACGCCATGCGTTTCGCGCGCGTGCTGCGCCCCGAGCCGTGGGAGACGGAGATCGACGCGCCGCTCACCGCGTCGCACGCCCACGTTCAGGACGGCGAGTACCTCTTCGAGATCAATCACCGCGCGATCCGCGCGACCGACAACCTGTTCGAACGGCTCGCGAATCTCGCGGAGCAGCAGGTGCTGCTGAAGGTCGGTCCGAACGCCGACCAGACCGGCGCACGCGAGATTCAGATCGAAACGCTCGACTCGGACGAAACGCTGCGCTATTACGACTGGAGGAGGCGCAACCGCGAGTACGTCGCCCAGAAGTCCGGCGGCCGCATCGGCTACATGCATCTGCCCGACATGGGCGGCGACGGCCTGGTCTCCTTCATCCGCGGGTTCTACCCGCAGACCGAGAGCGAGGCGCTGCTCATCGACGCGCGCTACAACGGCGGCGGTTTTGTCTCGCAGCTCATGATCGCGCGGCTGGCGCGGACCGTCATCGCCTATGACCAGCCGCGCCGAGGCAAGACCAGCACCTATCCGGCGCGCGTGCACGTCGGGCCGAAAGTCGTGCTCGTCAACCAGCTCTCCGGCTCGGACGGCGACATCTTCCCGGCCGCGTTTCAGATGGTCGGCCTCGGTCCGGTCATCGGCATGCGCACCTGGGGCGGCGTGATCGGCATTCGCGGCGATAAGGAATTCATCGACGGCGGGCTGAGCACGCAGCCTGAATTTGCCTGGTGGGACACGCGCCGCGGCTGGGACCTCGAAAACCGCGGAGTCGAGCCAGACATTGTGCTCGACAATCTGCCGCAGGACTGGGTCGCGGGTCGCGACCCGCAGCTCGACCGGGGCATCGACGAGCTGCTCAAGCGGCTCGCGGAAAACCCGGTGCAGCGCCCGGTCCCGCCGCCGCCGCCGGACAAGTCGCGCGTCCCGGTCGGCGGAACCCGTCCGTGAGAGCCCGGCGGAGCGCGCGCAACCGGAGCGCGGTCGCGCTGCTGATGCTGGCCGTGCCGTCCGGCTGCGGCCTGCGCATCACCCCGCCGGTCGAGCCGCACGAGCCGACGCGTGTCGTACTAGCCGATTACGGCGCGCACCTGAGCCTCGTGCTGCCGCGCAGCGAACGCGGCTGCGTCGAATATGCGTACGGCTGGTGGGACTGGTTTGCGCTCAACCGAGACAGGTGGTACCACGCGCTGCCGCTGCTGATCGCGCCCGGCCGCGGAACGCTGGGCCGGCGCGAGCTTCGCGGAGAGGCGAGCGTCGAGAACGTGCGCGCACAAACCGGCGTTCACGCTGTTCACGAATTGAGCGTGGCGGAACGTCCGGTTGCGGCGCTCGTGGCGCAGCTGGACCGAGAGTTCGAGGCAGGCCGCGGCGAGGAGCTCTATAACCCCAAAATCGAGCTGCACATGGCGCCCAACCCGCGACTCTACTGGCTGCATGACAACTGCAACTCGGCCGTCGCACGCTGGCTGCGCCAGCTCGGGGCGCGCGTGGACGGCCTGGCGCTGCTGGCGGAGGTCGAGCTGCGCGACGCGCCGCAATCGGCCGCATCCCCATGACGAACCATGCGAGCGTCTCCAACCCGACATCCGGCGCCGCGCCGGGCTGGACGGGGCCGACTTGCGTCGCCGCGATCGCGACGATGATCGCGTGGTGGACCTACGCCGAATTCCTGGGCTGGTCGCGGCTTCAGTTCGACGAATTCGCGCGCGACCGGCACGCGCACCTGCTGCTCGGCATGCAGCTCGCGCAGGATCTCGTCCGCGCGGACCTGCCGCAGTTTCTCGTGGATCTGAATTCGGCCAAGGTCTGGCCGCCGCTGCACGGGCTGCTGCTGACGCCGGTGTTCGCGCTCGGTGGATTCGAGCACGAACGGGGAGTGTGGCCGAGCCTCGCGGCGTGGGTCGCCGGCGCGCCGCTGATCTACCTGCTCGCGCGACGGCTCGCCCCCGATCGCTCGGATGTCGCCGGATGGGTCGCGGCGGGCTATTACCTGGCGTCGCCGGGCATGCGACGATTCTCCGTGGACATCATGCTCGAAAGCGTCGGGGCGACGCTCTCGATTGCGGCCATTCTGGCGCGAGTCGGCTGCGCTCAGTCCGCGCGGATCGCGCCGGCCCGCGCCCTGGCGCTGCTGCTCACGCTGCTGCTGCTGCACAAGTCGAATTACTACGTGCTGGTCGTCGCGGCGCTGTTGATGCATGAGTGGCTTCGACCGCGGCGCGTCGCAGCCGCGGCGCGCTGGCTGCGGGCGCATCGCGCCACGCTGGCGCGCGAGGCGGTGCACCCCCTCAGTCTCGCGCTGCTCGCGGTCCTGGCGGCGATGGCCGCGGTGGTCCTCACCGGCGGCGGCGTGTTCGACCTGGCCGGCGTTCGCGTTTCCGTTCGATCGCATACGAATTTCGTGCACGTCGCGTTCGCGCTGCTGCTCGCCCGCATCGCGCTGGCGTACTTCCGGCATCGCGGGGCGGCCGACGCCGCGCTGACGCCGCGAGCGCGGGCGATGCTCGCCTGGCATGCGGCGCCGGCCTGCGTCTGGTTCCTGCTGCCGAAGCGCCTCGCGTACTTCCTGTTCTACGTCAGCCCGGCCAACACGCCGATCGACGGCGGCGGGCTCTTCGAGACTGCGGGCTTCTACATCGAGCGGGCGATCGCCGATTACCACCCGGCGACCTGGACCGCCGGGGTCGCCGGCGGACTGATGCTGGTGTTCGCGGCGCGGCTCCGCTGCATGCCGGCCGGCGCGGGCATGCCGATCGTTCTGCTGACGGTCTCTGCGACGCTCACCGTCCTTCACCCGCACCATCAGTCCCGCTTCCTTCACACGTGGCTGCCGATCGCCTGGGCATGCGCGGGAGCGGGACTCGCGGGCCTCCTCCAGGCGGCGCCCGCGGTCGCTGGGACGTCGTCCGGCACGCGGCGCGTCGCGGTCGCCGGGGGCGTGCTCGCGCTGCTCGCGGCGCTGGTCAGCTCCGCGGTTCAGCCGGCCGCGCTGCGGGCCGCGCGATCGGATTCGACCCGCAGCACGCTGGACGTGACCGACGCTTATCTGCCGCTGCTGGACGACGCGCGCCGGCCGGCGATCTTCGCCACGCTGCCGATCGAGCACCAGGTGCTCTGGACGTACCTGGCGCGCGATCCGACGCGCCTTCGACCGATTGTCGAGCTCGACGGCTTCTCCGCCGACGAAGCGGAGAACGAACGGATTTTTCGCGCCTGGCTCACGTCGACGTCGGCCGACGCGCTGGTGCTGATCGACATCCGCCGCGAGGCGCGTTTCCACGGCGGGCGCTATGCGCGCCTGGGGCAGTTCCGCGCGCTTCTGACCGATCCGGACGAGTTCGTCCGGACGCTCGAGGCCGCACTCCCGGAGTTCGACGCGCGGATCACGGTGTGGCGGCGTGCGCAGGCCGTCTCGCCTTGATCGATCGGGCAGACCGCCCTATCGTCCGGCACGCGGGGGCAGTGATGCGTTCGTTTCATGTACATCGCGCCGCGCGCATCGCGGCGGTCGTGATGGCCGCGGGGGTCGGCGCGACCGCCGGAGTCGGCGGGTTCACGTTTCTGTACGCCAACGGCGGCTCGTACCTCTCCAACGATCCGGCCGCGTGCGTCAACTGCCACGTGATGCAGCCGCAATTCGATGCGTGGGTGAAGGGGCCTCATCGGCAGGTCGCCACCTGCAACGACTGCCACGCGCCGCATGACATCGTCGGCAAGCTCTGGGTGAAGGCCCGCAACGGCTACAACCACTCGATGGCATTCACGCTGGGCGGGTTCCACGAGCCGATCCGCATCACCGAGCCGAACCGGCGGGTCACGGAGCAGGCCTGCCGCGATTGCCACGAAGCGGTCGTGCACGCGATCGACTTCGGGACCGAGGCGCAGAACGCCCTGAGGTGTCTTCACTGCCATGCCGAGGTCGGGCACGCGGACTGACGCGCGCCCCGATCGAACGGAGAACGCGAATGTCTGCACGGGAGCTTTCTCAGGAGACCGGGCGCGGCGGCTGGCCGATCGGATGGATGCTGCTGGCCGCGGCGGTGACCGGCGTCGTCGCATTCGGAGTGGTCGGTCTGCTCGTCAGCATCTTCGAACACAAGCAGGAAGCGCGCAACCCCTTCTTCCGCGTGGTCGAGCTGACCGACACGACCACCGATCCGTCCGTGTGGGGCAAGAACTTCCCGCTTCAATATGACGCATACCAGCGCACGGTGGACATGGTGCGCACGCGGTTCGGCGGAAGCGAAGCCGAGCCGCGCATCCCGACCGGCGCCGACCCGCGCGCCGTCGTGTCGCAGTCGCGCATCGACGAGGATCCGCGATTGAAGCGCATGTGGGCGGGCTACGCCTTCGCGGTCGACTTCCGCGAAGAGCGCGGCCACGCGTTCATGCTGGAGGATCAGACGTTCACCGAGCGGCAGCAGGTGACCCGGCAGCCCGGAACATGCCTGAACTGCCACGCCTCGATGGTCGAGGCGTACGTGGAGGCGGGCGACGGCGACGCGACCGCGGGCTTCGAGGAGATCAACGCCATGCCGTACGAGGATGCTCGCAAGCTCGTGGAGCACCCGGTCGCCTGCATCGATTGCCACGACCCGCAGTCGATGCAGCTCCGCGTGACGCGTCCGGCGTTCATGGAGGGGCTGCGGGCCTACAAGGCGTCGCAGGGAGTGAACGACTATGACGTCAACCGCGACGCCACGCGACAGGAAATGCGCACGTTCGTCTGCGGGCAGTGCCACGTCGAGTATTACTTCAAGGGGCCGGAGAAGCGCCTGACCTACCCGTGGTCGGGCGGGCTCCGCGCCGACGAGATCCTGGCCTACTACGACGAGGCGGGCTTCAAGGACTGGACGCACGCCGAGACCGGCGCGCCGATGCTCAAGGCGCAGCATCCCGAGTTCGAGATGTGGAATCAGGGAATCCACGCCCGCAGCGGGGTGGCGTGCGCCGATTGCCACATGCCCTACATGCGCGTCGGGGCCATGAAGATCAGCGACCACCACGTCCGCAGTCCGCTGCTGAACATCAACAACGCCTGCCAGACCTGCCACACGTTCCCCGAATCCGAACTGCTGGCGCGGGCCGAGACCATCCAGTCGCGCACCAGCGAGATGCGCGGCCGGGCGATGGACGCGCTGGTCGAGCTCATCGACGACATCCGCAACGCGCGCGACGCCGGCGCCAACGATGACCTGCTGGCCGCGCCGCGCGACTTCCAGCGCAAGGCGTCCTTCCTGATCGACTTCGTGGAGGCGGAAAACTCCACCGGCTTCCACGCCGACCAGGAAGCGGCCCGCGTGCTTCAGCTCGCGCTGGACTTCGTTCGGAAAGGACAGATGGCGCTCCGCCCGCCGCTGGGCGCGCCAGCCGGCTCGCCGGCCGCGCCCTGAGCGCCGCAGGGTTGGACACCCATGAAGACGATCATCGAGCCGTTCCGCATCAAAGTGGTCGAACCCATCAAGCTGACCACGCGCGAGCAGCGCGAGGCCATCCTCGCCGAGGCCGGGTTCAACCTGTTCCTGATCCGCGCCGAGGACGTGCTGATCGACTTGCTCACCGACAGCGGCACCGGCGCGATGAGCAGCCTGCAATGGTCCGGCATGATGCGCGGCGACGAATCCTACGCCGGCGCGCAGAGCTGGTTCGTGCTGCGCGATCGCGTCACCGCGCTGACCGGCATGCCGCACGTGCTGCCGACCCACCAGGGCCGCGCCAGCGAGCGCATCCTGTTCGAGCTGGTCGGCGGCCCCGGCAAGGTCGTTCCGAACAACAGCCACTTCGACACCACGCGGGCCAACATCGAGCACACCGGGGCCCGCGCCACCGACCTGGTCATCGAAGAAGGTCGTCATCCGCGCAGCCGCCATCCGTTCAAGGGCAACATGGACATCGACCGGCTCGACCGGCTCATTCAGGAGGTCGGCCGCGAGCACGTCCCGCTGGTGATGTGCACCGTCACCAACAACAGCGGCGGCGGCCAGCCCGTCAGCCTCGAGAACCTGCGCGAAATCCGCAGGCTGTGCGATCGCCACGGCCTGCCGTTCTTCCTCGATGCGTGCCGTTTCGCCGAGAACGCGTGGTTCATCCGCACGCGCGAGCCCGGGCAGGCCAATCGCCCGGTGCGCGACATCGTCCGCGACATGTTCGATCTCGCCGACGGCGCGACGTTCTCGGCCAAGAAGGACGGCATCGTCAACATCGGCGGGCTGCTGCTGCTGCGCGACGACGAGCTGGCACGCCGCGCCGACGAGCTGCTCATCCTCACCGAGGGCTTCATCACCTACGGCGGGCTGGCCGGCCGCGACCTCGAAGCCATGGCCCAGGGCCTCGAAGAAGTCACGCACGAGGACTATCTGCACTATCGCGTCCGCAGCACCGAGTATCTCGGCGAGAAGCTGCTCGCGGCCGGCGTGCAGATCGTCGAGCCGCCCGGCGGACACGCCATCTACATCGACGCGGCCGAATTCTGCCCGCACATCCCGCCCGCGCAGTTCCCCGGGCAGGCGCTGGCGGTCGCGCTCTACCGGCAGGCCGGCATCCGGAGCGTCGAGATCGGCAGCGTCATGTTCGGGCAGTCGGCAAGACCGCCCATGGAGCTGGTGCGCCTGGCAATACCGCGGCGCGTCTACACGCAGAGCCACATCGACTACGTGATCGAGGCCATCCTCGAAGTGCACGCCCGGCGGCGCGAGCTGCGCGGCCTCGAAATCACGTCTCAACCGCCGTCGCTGCGGCACTTCACGGCCCGATTCCGCGAGTTGTGATTCGCCCGGCGCGCGGCCGACCGACCGCGTTCGCGCGGGCTTTGCGCGAGCGCTCCGCTCTTGGACACCCCGAAACACGGACGATAGTCTGGCGATGCGACCGCCGCCCCGCGCCAATCGCGGCGGACAACCGCTGACCGCCGGAAGGACTTCCACCATGACCGACCCATCGGAAGCCGCCGAACCGCGGACTCCCGACGAATCGACTCCCACGGCGGCCAACCGAGGCTGGACGATCGACCTCGCGCTGGCCGGGCTGGTGTTCGCGGCCGCCCTGGCCTTGCGCGTGATCTACGTGCTCCAGCTTCAATCCAGCCCCTACTTCACGCAGCACGAGCTGGATGCGCGCTATCACGTGGAATGGGCCCGCGCCGTCGCGGCGGGGCAGGAGCAGCAGTTCCTTCCGCAGGCGTACTTCCGCGCGCCGCTCTATCCCTGGCTGCTGGGCGCCGTGTTCGCGGCGGGCGGCGATACGCCGCTTGCCCCGCGGATCGTGCAGTGCGTGATCGGCGCGTTGACCTGCGCGCTGCTCTACCTGCTCGGGCGCGTGGCATTCGGGCGCGTCACGGGCCTGATCGCCGGGCTGACTGCCGCGACCTACTGGGTGCTGATCTACTTCGACGGCGAACTACTCATGGAGTCGCTGTTCGCGTTTCTGCTGACCCTGTTGCTGCTGGCGCTGCTGTGGGCGGGGCAGCGCCCGACGCTGCTGCGCTGGCTGGTTGTCGGCGTCGCGCTGGGCGTCGCGGCGATCACTCGACCGAACATTCTGCTGCTCGCGCCGCCGGCGGCGGTCTGGGCGCTCTGGCTGATGCGAGGGCGCTGGTCGCGCGGCGCGGCGCACGCGGCGTGCCTTGCGCTGGGATGCCTGCTGCCGATTCTCCCGATTACGATCCGGAATCGCGTGGTCGGACAGGACTGGGTGCTCATCGCGTCGCAGGCCGGCGTGAATTTCTATATCGGGAATCACGCAGGTTCGGACGGCGTGTCGGCCCGCATCCCGGGCGATCCGGGCGAGTGGGACGCGGCGATGAGGGCGCAGACGGAACGCGCCGAGCGGGCCGTGGGGCGGACGCTGAAGCCGTCGGAGAATTCTCGCTGGTACACGGCCCAGGCACTGGCGTGGATGCGCGAGAATCCGGGCGACGCGCTCCGCCACATGCTCTACAAGCTGCGCGTGTTCTGGACGTTCTGGGAGATTCCGAACGACCATTACATCCCGTTCATCACGCGCACCTTCACGCCGGTGATCGGCGCGCTGCCCTTCAGCTTCACGCGCCCCGAGCTGGGCTTCGCCATCATCGCTCCGCTCGGCGCGCTGGGCCTGGCGCTGGCGCTGGCGCGCGGTCAGCGTTCACGGCTGTTCCCGTTGTGGGGCCTCCTGCTCGTCTACATGCTCAGCGTGGTGCTGTTCTTCGTGAACGCGCGTTTTCGCGCGCCGGTGCTGCCCGTCCTGATTCTCCTCGCGGCGCACGCCGCCGTCTGGCTCGCGCATCAGCTCGGCGGAGCGCGCTGGACGCGGCTCGCGGGCGGCGCGGCGGCGCTCGCGGCGATGGGCGCGCTCGTGTCGTTTCCGCCCGCGCGCGTCGATCTCGCGATCGACCACAACTTTCTCTGGAGCCAGGCGGCCGCGGGTGAGGCGCTCTTCGCCCAGCAGCGCGAGGACGAAGCGCTGACGCTGCTCTCGGCCGCGACCGAGCAGAGCGTGCGGCATTCCGTGCCGCTGCGGGCCGAAGCGTGGAACACGATCGGGCTGATTCAATTGAAGAAAGGCGAACTGAGCGCCGCGCAGCGCAGCTTCGAGTCGGCCATCGGCGTCAAGCCCGACGAGCCCAGCGCGTACCAGAACCTCGGAGTCGCGCTGGCCGGGCAGAAGCGCATGAAAGACGCGGCCGCGGCGTTCGAGCAGGCCGTCCGACTGAATCCGAACGACGCCCAGGCGCAGACGAACCTCGGACACGCACTGGTCCGCATCGGCGAGCTGGACCGCGGGCTGGAGCTGCTACGAACCGCCGCCCGAAGCAATCCGGCCGCGCTGGACGCGATGGTGACCGCGGCCGAGGCGCTGGTCTCCGCGCGCCGCCACGCCGACGCGCTGCGCGTGCTGAACGTCGCGACGGAAGTGGCTCCGGATGATCTGCGCGTGCTGACGCCGCTGATTCAGCTTCTCACGATCGGCAACGTCGGCGACGCGCGCGACCCCGCCCGAGCCGCCAGACTCGCCGAGCGCGCCATGCGGCTGTCGAACGGACAGGATCCCATCGTGCTGCACGCGGCCGCGACCGCGCTCTGGATGTCCGGGATGCCGGAACAGGCGTTGACCCTGAGCGAGCGAGCATTGCAGCTCGCGCGGCAGCGGAAGAATCGCGCGTTGGTGACCCAGATCGAAGCGCTGATGGCCCGGATTCAGAGCGGTAACGACCCGAACGAGCCGTAACGCGGCGGCGCCGACTCCTTCACGCTCGCGGTTCGGAGATCAGCACGGCGCGCCGCCACGCCGCCGCCGAGACCGCGGCGCCGGCCACGATCGCAAGCCACACCGGCAACAATACCAGAAACAGCCGCCGGTCGCCCGTCGCCGCCAGCGCCTTGAAGGGGAAGAAATGCACGGCGTGCAGGCGGCGCACCTCGTCGCGCGTCGTGATGAGTTGATGCAGCTCCGGACGCGGCGTCGCAGGCGGTGTCGATTCGTAGCTCGGCGCGCCGACCGCGTGCAGCACCAGGTTGCGAATCCGGCAGACGAGTTGCGATTCGGCCGGACGCCAGATGTATCCGTCCGGGATCATGCCGTGCCGGCGATCCTGGAAAAACTCCAGCCCGTAGCTGTAGAAGACCGACGCTCCCTGAAGCGCGATGCTCACATAGAGCAGGACGCGCAGTGCGGCCGCCGGACGCGCGCGGTCCACCAGCGGCGCCAGCGCCAGCGTCCACACGCCCAGTTGAGACACCAGGTAGCGCGTGCCCCAGGTCAGGTCGCCCGCCCAGGTCGTGTGGCGACTGTGCAGCGCCACTCCGGCAGCAACGACCCCCAGCACGATGATCGCAAGCCGCGGCCTCGCCCTGGCGAGGAGCCACACGCCGGGAATGCACGCGAGCAACACGGGATTGAAGACGAACACGCCCTTGCCGGGGCTGATGAGCATGCCGAGGGCGCCGAACCAGGCCGGAGTGTCGAACATCCCCACGCCGAGCCGGTCGCGCATCACCTGCTCATAGCCCGTTTCCAGCGGCGAGCCGAAGCGAACGAAGTTGAACCACGCAAACAGCGCGACGAGCGGAGCAGCCGCCAGCGCCGCCGCGGCCCAGCGCGCGGCGTGGCGCGCCCACGAGATCGTCGCGCCGCCGTCCGGGCAGCATCGAAACGCCGCGCCCGCCGCGAGAATCACGCCGCAGAACAGGAAGCTCGGCAGGCGGAACCACACACCGCACGCGGTCGCCACGCCTGCGACGATCGGCCAGCGCATCGCGTCGAGCCGCCACGAACGCTGCACGGCCCAGACCGTAAGGAGAATGCACAGCGCCGCCTGGGATTCGTCGACGCTGTTGACGCTGTGCTGCCAGTGCATCGTGCCCGCGCCCAGCGCGACGGCCAGCCACCGCGCCGCGCGGCGCGAGAAGCCCGATTCGATCACAATGCGGTAGAGCACGACCAGCGAGGCGGCGCCCAGCGCGGGAAACAGCCCCAGGCACGCCAGGAACTGCCCATACAGATCGGCGCTGCCGGGCAGCGGAATCGGCAGCGCGTCGATCGCGCGTCCCGCCAGCACGAACGGAACGAACAACACCGACTGCCCGAGGCTCCAGACCATGTACTGCCGGCCGTCCGTGCCGGCCGCCCACAACGGAACCGTCCCTGGTTCGACGTCGATCCAACCTGTGTCGAGCCAGCGCTGCGCGACGAGCCAGCGCGTCTGCGTGTCCGTCATCAGGTCGCCGGGCGAGGTCGCGGCGTACAGCAGATGAAACGTGGCGAAGAGCAGGAGCAGCTCGCGCTTGACCGGCAACCGCGCCCGCTGGTCAGCCTGCCCTGTGTCGGTCATCATGGCGGCGGATCATACGGTCGCCCTACGGTTCTCACACGGAATACGCGCATGAACGTCACGCTGAAAGTGTCACGCCGCGCCGGCGCCCAAGACCTGCCGCTGCCGGCTTACCAGACCGAGCATGCCGCCGGCCTCGACCTGGTCGCGTCGAACGACGAGCCGATCACGATCGCCCCGGGCGAGATCCGGCTTATTCCGACGGGGCTGTTCGTCGAGATTCCGGTCGGGTTCGAGGGGCAGGTTCGCGCGCGGAGCGGCCTGGCGCTGCGGCACGGCGTGATGCTGCCGAACGCGCCGGGCACGATCGACGCCGACTACCGCGGCGAGCTTCAGGTCATCCTCGGAAACTGCGCGCGGGAGCCCTACACCATCACGCGCGGCATGCGCATCGCGCAGCTCGTCATCACGCCCGTTGCCCACGCGAACGTCGTGGAGATCGATCGGCTCAGCCCGACCTCCCGCGGCGAGGGCGGCTTCGGCCACACCGGCCGATGAGCAGCGCGTCCCGGCCATCGGTGTCGCGGCGGGCGGCGCCGCATCACTCGCTGCGTAGCGCCGCGACCAGACCGTCTTCGCGCAGCGTCCGAAGCACGGCGACGCAGCCGCCCAGCCCGATCGCCCCGGTCGTCGCGATCGCTCCGACCAGCCATGTCCACGGCAGCTCGCCCGGCCGGTCGCGAAGCGCCGGCAGCACCGCCAGCAGCGCCGGAATCGCTCCGGCCGCCAACCCGCCGGCCACCAGCAGCGAGGTCTCCACGACCAGCGCGGCGCGCACGCGGGCGCGCGTGAATCCCAGCGCGTGCATCAGCGCGACTTCGCGCCGCCGCTCCCAAACGTTGCGCGCCGTAATCGCCAGCAGCGCCACGCCGCCGAACGCCAGGCCGATTCCGCCGAGCTGCTGAAACGTGAGCAGGTACGTATTCTGGACGGCGACATAGCGCCGCAGCCGATCGGCCACCGGCGCCGCGTCGAGCGCCACATCTGCGAACCGCTGCTCCAGCGCCGACTCGACGCCCTCGGCGCTGTTCGGCGACTGCACTGCGAAGAACGAATATCCCGCCCGCGACGGAAACAACCGCGAGAAGGCCTCCTCCGAGACGATCAGCTCATCCTGAAGGAAGCTCCCCGACAGCAGCGCGACGAACCGCAACGTCGCGGGGCGTCCGCGCTCATCCTGAATCGTCAGCTCCTCCCCAAGACCCAGGTGATACTGCCACCGCACCGACGCCTCGTCGCCGATCACCGGAATCGCTCCGTCCGCCGGCGTTGCCTCCAGCAACGTCCACGGATTCGCCGCGGCCGGTCCGGTCACCCCCGACATCACGCCCGAGAATCGAAAGCCGCCGCGCTCCACGAACTCCCGCGGTGCGCCCAGCAATCGCGGATCGCGCGGTCGCTGAAGGTTCGTGCAGCTCCCCGCGTCTCCCGGCCGCAACCGCATCGGATAGACGCGGACGCCCGCCAGCGCCGCGCCCGACTCGACGTCGCCGATCCGTCGATTCGCATCTTCCAGAATCGGAATCGCCGATTCGGCGAAATACGTGAATCCGCCGCTTCCGCTGACCTTCTCGTTCGTGTCGGCCGGCCGCAGCCGAAACGCGCCCAGCGAGACGATCAAGAACGTCGCGCACGCGAGCATGCCTACAGTCAGCATGCTGCGCCCAGGCTGCCGCGCCGCGTTGCGCGCTGCGAGCGCGGCGAGCGTGAATGCGCGCACGTCCGATCCGGCAACGGCCGATCGATGGAGCGCTTCTCGCGCCGCCAACAGGCAAAACACGACCGCGCACGCCGCCGCGCCGAAAAAGCCGGCGGATTCCGAGATGCCGCCGCGCGCCGCCGCCGCCGCGATCCCTGCCGCGCCAAGAGCGAACGCGCCGGCGACGGCGCACATCGCTGCGCTTCCGCCCCGTCGAGACGACAGCGACGCCACGCCCACTTCGCCCGCCAGCAGCCCGCGCGCAGACCGGCGCGACAATCGCCGAGCGGCCGCGAACGCCGCCACAATGCCCAGCAACGTCCCGCACGCCAGCCCGGCCGCGAGCGTGCCACCCGCCACGTGCAGTCGCAGAAATGGCGCGCTCGCCGCGGCTGACCACCATCCGCGCAGCCCGGCCACCAGCAGCCACGCGTATCCGCCCGCCGCGCACACGCCCAGACCCGCGCCGAGCACGCTCACCGCCGCGTGTTCGAGCAGGATCAGCCGCTGCATCCGCCGCGGCGAGACGCCCACGGCCAGCAGCAACCCGATCTCCCCCGCCCGGCGCTCGACGCCCAGTCGCGAAAGCAGCACCACCAGCATGCCGGCCGCGACGATCAGGAACAGGCTGAACCCGATGAAGAGGCCGCCGAAGTCCGTGCTGCCGCGCGCCGCCGCGAGCGCCTGCTCGCGGACGGGCGCGAATGACAGGCCTGCCGCCCCCGGATCGAGCCGCTCCATGAGTTCGCGCTGAAACGCGTTCGCACGCTCCGCAAGCTCGCCGTTCTCGCGCGGGCGCAGCCGCAGCGCGGTGTACCGTCCGTAGCGCTCCGGCTGGTCGGCCCAGAGACGTTCGGCGTCCTCGAGCGAAACGAACGCCTTGGGCGTGGCGCGATGTCGCTCCCAGTACTCGTCGTCTTCCGGTCCGATCCGCCGGAAGTCCACCGGAAACGGCGGATCCCAGTCGCTGATGCGGTCGGCGTCGGTCACGCCCGGGTAGTCCGGCGTCAAGGTGGGGTCGCCGGCGACACCGTCGATCGACACGATCGACTTCAGCGTGAACCACGCGTCGCGCTCATCCAGCCGACCGAACGGACCCGTGACGTAGTAACGCAGCCGCAGCCGGTCGCCGAGCTTCGCGCCAAGCCGTCGCGCTGCCCAGTCGTTCAGAGCGATGTCACCCGGCTTGAGCGGGACAGCGCAGCCCGGCTCGCCTGCTTGCGCCCAGAATCGCCACAGCGCGTCGTCCACGCCGCACACGGTCGAGTAGGGGATCGCCGCGCTCGAAGTCGCTTCACTCCCGGAAGACGGCGCGTTCGCGCCGCCCAGCGCCACGGCGATTTCGTTCGCCAGGTACGTCAACACGGGATGGGCTTCGAGCTCGGCCGCCTCCGCGGCCCGCCGCGCCGCCTCCTCGAGCGGAGGGGCCAGCAGCAGCGAATCGCTCTCCAGCACGATCGGGAACCGCCCGCCGACATTCCGCAGACGCACGCCCAGGTCGGCCGGAGTAGCTTCGACGCGCAGCGCGCCCTGGGCGGCCGACGCGATCGACGCGCCGCCGGCGCGCTCGCCGCGTCGAATCAGGATCGCGTTGGCCGTGCCGCCGCGGCTCAGCGCCCGGGCTAGCACATCCAGATCGACGAATGCGTTCGCCGGCTGCTCCTGCCGGCCCTGAAGCGACAGGTCGCCCGGAGCGCCCGGCGGCATCACGCGGCTCACCGTCAGCCGCAGCGTTCGCACCAGATCGTCGCGCCGCCCGAGCAGCGATTCGGCCGGGATGTCGCCGCGATGCGCCACGCGCAGCAACACGTCGTCGCCGACGCCGGCGCGCAGCTCCCGCGCGAGCCGATCGCTCAGGACGACGGCGCGCCCGCCCGCTCCGCTCGCGCCGTCATGCGGCGCATTCTCGGCCAGCGCCGTGACGCCCCCCGGCAAGCCGAAGACATCGACTCGATTGCACCGCGCCGCGCCGTCCGGGCGCTCCGCCGCGCCGGAAGCGAGCAGCGCCGCGTGCACCCGGGCGTCGGCGGCGCCCGCGTCCGCGGCGAGCCGAGCCCCCAGGGAGTCGGCCAGTTCCGTGCGAAAGAATCGCGGCGCCGCGAGCGTTGCCTCAATTCCGCTCAGCCGTTCGAGCGCGAGCGCCCGCAAGCTGCCGCGCATCGAGTCGCCCACCAGCAGCGAACCCGTCAAAGTCGCCGTAGCCGCGCCGATCGCGAGCGCCGTGGCGAGCTGCACGCGCCAATGCCACGCGAGCGCGCGCCGGATGTACGTGAACGCATTCATCATGGCCTTCGTGCCGCTGCGCGCCGACGCGTCTTTCCGAGCCGCGACCGTGAGGGAGCGGGATTCTTCATTCCGCTCACCCATCCGAGCCGACGCGTCTTTCCGAGCCGCGACCGTGAGGGAGCGGGATTCTTCATTCCGCTCATCCATCCAAGCCGGCGCGGCACTCCGCACGGCGCGCTACCGCGCGATCAGCGCACCGCCCTCCATCTCGCAGCGCCGCTGGAATCGCGCCGCGAGTTCCGGGCTGTGCGTCACCACCACCAGCGCAGCGCCTTCCTCACGCTGGAGCGCCAGCAGCAGCTCCGCGACCACGCCCGCCGTCGCGCGGTCCAGGTTGCCGGTCGGCTCGTCGGCCAGCACAAGCGCCGGCCGGTGCAGCATCGCGCGAGCGATCGCCACGCGCTGCCGTTCGCCGCCGGACAGCTCGGACGGGCGATGCGACGCGCGCCGCGCCAGTCCGACCCGCTCCAGCAGCGCCGTCGCACGCTCGCCCGATCCGGGCGGCGGCGAACCGGCCAGCGTCGGCAACAGCACGTTTTCGAGCGCGGTCAACTGCGGCAGCAGGTGATGCTCCTGAAAGATCATTCCCACGCGGCGTCCGCGAAACGCCGCCAGCTCCGCCGCACCCAGCGCGAAGGGATCGTCGCCGCCGATGCGCACGCTGCCCGCGCTCGGCCGCTCGAGCGTTCCGAGAATGTTCAGGAAAGTGCTCTTGCCCGAGCCGCTCGGTCCGGTGATCGCGACGGACTCGCTCGCGCGCAGCTCCAGATCGACGCCCGCCAGCACCGTCAACTCGCCTTCCGGCGTCGGGTAGCGCTTCTCCACGCCGCTCGCCCGCAGCGCCGCGGCCGATTCGATCACGATTCACTCCCGCGGGACGCCAACTGCTCATAGAGCGCCCAGGTACTTGCGGCCATGCGGTGGTCGGAATAGTGCTCGCGCACGCCCGTCCGGGCGCGGCGTGCGAGTTCGCTCCGATGCGTCTCGTCATTCATCAGGCTTTCCAGTCCGTCCGCCAGCCCATGCAGTGACGTGGGATCGTACAGCAACCCGCCGCCCGTCTGTTCGACCAGCTCCGGATAGGATCCCTGGCGCGGCTGCACCACGGGCACGCCCGCGCCGAGCGCCTCGAGGATCGACAGCCCCTTCGCCTCCGGAAAATCCGCCGGAACCGAAAAAGCATGCACGCTGCGCAGCAACTCTAGCTTCTGCGCGCGAGAGACCTCGCCCAGGTACTCGAACCGGTCCTGCACGCCGGCCGCGCGCACGCGGGCGCGCACCGTCTCGTAGTAGGCGCGATCGCCCTCGCCCAGCCAGCCCGCGGATACGACCAGCGCGTCGCGCCCGCGTCGTCGCAGCTCGATCAGCGCCTCGACCAGGTTCATCAGCCCTTTGTCCGCGCACACCCGCGCGACGTAGCCGATGCGAAACGGCGGCGCGGGCGGCGCGCTCTGCCCCTCGGGCTGCGAAGCAATGCCCATCGGAACGTGCGTCACGCGCTCGGGCGGCAGCCGAAACCGCAGCGCCGCGTAATCCGCGAAGTAGCGCGTCACGCCGACGAACGCGTGCGCGTGCTGCGCCGCCGACGCGATCTCGTCGAGCGCCATCGTGCGTTGCGGCTCCGCCAGGCGGTCCAGGAAGACATCCTCGCCGCTGAGCGTGCAGACGATTTTCGCGCCGAGTTCCTGTCGCAGCGCCCGCGCGACGCCGAGGAACATCAGATTCGGAAGGTTGACGATCGCCGGCGCCAGCGGGCGAAGCCCCTCCACCAGGCGCCGAAGTTCCTTTCGTTGCCGGCCGTGCTCGCCGCGAAGCACCGACACGGTCAGCTCGCCCAGGTCTTCGGCGCGCGTTCGCGAGGCCAGTCGACCGACGCGGCGAAGCAGCGCCGTGCTGTCGAGCACGCGGTCGAGGGCGCGCGGCGCCGCGCGGAACAGCGCAGACTTCTGCTGCAAATACACGTTGACGCCGCCATAGAACACGGTCGGCTCGCTGGCGTCGTCCTCGTCGGTGCGAATCGGCGTGTACAGCGGCACGAGCGTCACGTCGCGGCCCATTTCGCGCAGCGTCAGCACCAGCCGGTTGTCGCGCAGACAACTGCCGCACACCATGCCGGCGGCGCCGGCCGCCAGATAGACCACGCGCATAGACTCTCCCGTGCCGGGCGGGGTTCGCGCGCCCGGCGTTCGGTCGTATTTTATGCCGTTGGACGCCGCGCGAGGCCGTCTGTGCACAGTCAGCGGTCTCGTCCGCCGGGCGCGAAGACGAAGAGGGTGCGATGCCGGATGCTGCGACCCCGATCGGCGACTACCCCCGCGCCCGGATCGACGCGATTCAACGAACGAAGCTGGCGGCGCTGCTGGACCGGACGATCGGGCGCAATGCGTTCTACGACCGAAAGCTGGCCGGAATCTCGTTCGATCCTCACAAAGACCCGATCCAGTTGCTGCCGCTGACGACGCGCGCAGAGCTGCAACAGGATCAGCTCGAACACCCGCCGTTCGGCTCGAACCTCACACAGTCGCCCGACCGCTACGTGCGCATGCACCAGAGTTCCGGCAGCGCCGGCACGCCGCTGCGCTGGCTCGACACGGCCGAGTCATGGGACTGGTTTCTTCGCTGCTGGGGCGTCGTGCTCGACGCCGCGGGCGTTTCGGCGGCAGACCGCGTGTTCGTCCCGTTCTCGTTCGGTCCGTTCATTGGCTTCTGGGGCGCGTTCGAGGCGGCGACGCGACTGGGCTGCCTGACGCTCTCCGGCGGCGGAATGAGCACGCCGGCCCGCCTGCGGCTGCTCATCGACCTCGAGGCGACCGTCGTCTGCTGCACGCCGACCTATGCGATGCACATGTCCGACGTCGCGGCCGGCGAGAAGCTGCCACTGCGCGATTCGCGGGTTCGCGCGCTGATCGTCGCGGGCGAGCCGGGCGGGAGCGTTCCGGCGGTTCGCCGCCGGATCGAAACGGCGTGGGGCGCGCGGGTCTTCGATCACGCCGGTATGACCGAAGTCGGCGCGTGGGGATACGAGACGCCGGCCGCCGCGGGCGGTCTGCTTGTGCTCGAGACAGAATTCATCGCCGAGTGCCTTGATCCGCAGAGCCTGCTTCCGGTGGCGCCGGGCGGCACGGGCGAGCTGGTGCTGACGAACCTGGGTCGGCTCGATTGTCCGGCCATTCGCTATCGAACCGGCGACCTGGTGGCGTGGTCGCCGAGCGCGACCGGAGTCGGATTCGTTCGCGCCTCAGGCGGGCTGCTCGGGCGCCTGGACGACATGCTGTTTATCCGGGGCGTGAAGGTGCTGCCGTCCGCGATCGAGAGTATTCTACGCGAGTTCGACGAGGTGGCGGAGTTCCGGATCGACGTCGAGATGGCAGCGGCCCTGCCCGAACTGCGACTGACGATCGAACCGGCGCGCGGGGAAGGCAACGAACGCCTCGCGGAGCGCATCGCACTCGCGATGCGCGACCGACTGCAGGTGCGGCCCCGCGTCGAGCTCACCGCGCCGGGCACGCTGCCCCGCTTCGAACTGAAAGCGCGGCGGCTTTCTCGATATAGACGTTAACGGATCGCGCCGCGGCGCACGGGTTTCCGAACCGGGCGCTGCCCCTGGAAGGGAGTGAGAGGCTCATGGCGAACTGGATGCAGGCTTGCGCGCTGGCGGCGCTGCTGACGCCCGCCGCGATCGCCGACTGGCCCGCGTGGCGCGGCCCGCGTGACTCCGGCGCGACCGGCGCGCCGGCGCCCGTCACGACCTGGACTCCGGGCGGCGAGGGCGTCGTCTGGAGCACGGAGATCGGCGGGCGAAACACGCCGATCGTCATGAACGGGCGCGTGTTCTTCAACGCTCCCGTCGATGTCCGCACGCAGTGCAGCGGCGAGCGCGTCGTCTGCCTCGACGCCGCGACCGGCCGACTGATCTGGGAGCGGCGCTTCAACGTCTTCTACACCGATATTGTCGAGAACCGCGTCGGCTGGGCATCGCTCGTCGGCGATCCCGAAACGGGCAACGTCTATGTCCACGGCACCGGCGGCGAGCTGATCTGCTTCTCGCGCGACGGCGACGTCGCGTGGAAGCGTTCTCTCACCGAGGAGTTCGGACGAATCAGCGGCTACGGCGGCCGATTGTTCAACCCGATCGTGGATGAGGATCGCGTGCTCGTCAGCATCGCGAACTCATCCTGGGGCGAGCACGCCCGCGGCGGTCATCGCATTCTCGCGCTGGACAAGAATACCGGCGCGATCCGCTGGTGGTCCGACCCGGCCGGAAAGCCGCCCAGCGACACCACCTACGCGACGCCCGTCGTCGGCGTCATCGGCGGCAAACGTCTGCTGATCGCGCCCAACGCCGACGGCTACGTCTATGCCTTGCATGCTCGCACGGGCGAAACGGTCTGGAAATTCGCGCTCAGCAAGCTCGCCCTGAACTCCTCGCCCGTCGTCGTCGGCGACCGCGTATACGTCGGCCACGGCGAGGAGAACTTCGACACCACGGAAATGGGCCGGTTGGTCTGCATCAACGGGATCGGCGAAGGCGACATCACCAAGACTCACGAGATCTGGCGCGCCGACGGCATCGGCATCGGCTACGCCTCCCCCGCGGTGTCCGACAGCGGCCGCGTCTACGCTGTAGATAACTCGGCGATGTTGTTCTGCATCGACGCCAACGACGGTCGCGTGGTCTGGCAGTTCAGCCTGGGCCGGGTCGGCAAGGGCTCGCCGGTGGTGACGTCCGACGGCGTGATCTACGTCGGCGAGCAGAACGGAGTCTTTCACATCCTCCGCGACGACGGCGATCACGCCACCTCGCTGAGCCGGGTCGAGTTTCCGCCGAAGGACGGGGCGATCGACGAGCTGTACGGAAGCCCCGCCGTCAGCGGCGGCCGCGTCTATTTCACCACGCGCTACGGCGCGTACTGCCTCGGTGGGCCGCAGTCCGCGTCCGAGTCGACGCCGGCCGCCCCGGGCGAATCCGATTCCAGCCCAGCGGTCGCCGAGCCGGTGTTCGCCGCGGTCGTGCCGGCCGAAATCACGCTGACCCCGGGCGACTCCGCCGCGTTCGCGCTGCACGTGTACGGCGCGGATCGCGGGCGTCCGCAGGTCATCGCCGGCTCGTCCGCAGCGGAGCTGAAGTGGTCGGTCGAGGGCCTGCCGGCGACGATCGGCCCGGACGGCACGCTGAGCGCGTCCGACGCCGAAGCGTTTGCCGCCGGCGTCGTGAAGGCGAAATATGGTTCGATCGAGGCGGCCGCGCGCGTGCGGATTCTCCCCAAGCTGCCGATCGCCGAGCCGTTCGATGACCTGAAGCAGGACATCCCGCCGCCCGGCTGGGTCTCGGCCGGCGGACGCGTGAAGATCGTGCAGCGCGACGGCACGAACGTGCTGGTGAAGCTCGCCGGCAAGGACCGCCCATCGCCGCCGTTCATGCGCCTGCAGACGTTCTTCACGCCCTTGCTTCCCGCGTCGTACACGGTCGAGTGCGACATGATGAGCGACGAGCGCGACGCCGGACGCCGCAGCTTCCTGCCCGACATGGGCCTTCTCAACAGCCGCTACCTGATGCAGCTCAGCGGCGCCGATCGCAAGAGCGGCGCGAAGACCGCCCTCCGCATCGAATCCTGGGGCGCCGTGCCGCGCGTCCGCGCCGACGCCGAGTTCGACTGGTCGCCCGGCGTCTGGTACCGCGTGAAGTTCCGCGTCGAGATCATCGACGGAAAGGGACTGTGCCGCGCCAAAGTCTGGCCGCGCGACAAAAGCGAGCCCGCTGCGTGGCAGATCGAGCTCTCCGACCCCTGCCCGAACGCCGAGGGCAGCGCGGGCCTCTACTGCTATTCCAACGGCACGACGTCCAAGAGCGACGGGCCGGCGACGTACTTCGACAATGTAAAGGTGTACCCGAATGAGTAGCTCGCTCGAACGATTCCGCGTCCCCTCGACCTGTGCCTGCCCGCGCCGCGCCGCCGCCCTCGTCGCGCGCCTCGCCATCGCGTCCGCCTTGCTGGCAACGTCCGCGTCGGCGGCCGAGCCGCGCCGCGGCGATTGGACGATGTGGGGCGGCCGTCCGGACCGCAACATGCGGTCGGACGAGACCGGCATCGCGGCCGAGTGGGACGTGAAGAGCGGCAAGAACATCCTCTGGAAGGCGCCGCTCGGATCGCAAACGTACGGCAACCCCGTGATCTCGGGCGGTAAAGTCCTCGTCGGAACGAACAACGACGGCGGCTTCCGCCCCGGCATCACCGGCGACAAGGGCGTGGTGCTCTGCTTCGACGAGAAAACCGGGAAGCTGCTCTGGCAGATGACGCACGACAAGCTGCCGACCGGCCGCGTCAACGACTGGCCGCAACAGGGCATCTGCTCAGCGCCCGTCGTGGAAGGCGATCGCGCGTACTACGTCAGCAACCGCGCCGAAGTCGTCTGCATCGACATCGACGGCTTCGCCGACGGCAACGACGGCCCCGTCACCGACGAGCCATACAGCGAGCCGATGGACGGCGACGTGGTCTGGTCGTTTGACATGATCGAAGAGCTCGCCGTCTTCCCGCACAACCTCGCTACCAGCTCGCCTCTGATCGCCGGCGACCTGGTGCTGCTGGTCACCTCCAACGGCGTCGACGAAGGACACCTGAACCTGCCCGCTCCGACCGCCCCGGCCTTCATCGCGGTGAACAAGAAAACCGGAGAGCTCGCCTGGGAAGCCAAGGTTGAGCACCGCGTGCTGCACGGCCAGTGGTCCAGCCCGGCGTACGGGGTCATCGGCGGCGTTCCGCAGGCCGTCTTCGCCGGCGGGGACGGCTGGGTCTACGGACTCGACCCGCAGACCGGCGAGCGGCTCTGGATGTTCGACATGAATCCCAAAGGCTCTGAATACATCCTGGGCGGGCGCGGCACGCGCAGCTACATCATCGCCACGCCGGTCATCCACAACGACCGCGTCTACCTGTGCGTCGGGCAGGACCCCGAGCACGGAGAGGGCGTCGGCCATCTGCGCTGCATCGACGCGACCAAACGCGGCGACATCACCGAGTCCGGGCAGGTCTGGCACGTCGGCAACGACCAGTTCAACCGCTCCCTGTCCACGTGCGCGATCGCGGACGGCCTGCTGTACGCCGCCGATCTCAGCGGGTTCCTCTACTGCCTGAATGCCGACACGGGAGAGCGCCACTGGCGCTACGACACCTTCTCAGCCCTGTGGGGCTCGCCCTTCGTCGTGGACGGGCGGGTCATGCTCGGCACGGAGGAAGGCGACGTGGTCATCATGCAGCACGGCAAGGAGGAGAAACTGCTCGGAAAGTACGAGATGGGCAGTTCCGTCTACACGACGCCCGTCGTTTCGAACGGCGTGCTCTACATCACCAGCAAGAACATGCTCTACGCGATCCGGCCTGGCGCGCAGCTCGCCACGCCGCAATGACGATCGACCGGGCGCGGCCGCGACGCGACGCCCCTTCGGGATACAATTCCTGCTAGCATGCTGCTCAAGATCCGCTGCCCTCACTGTCAACGAATCCTGGTGGCGGAAGACTGGACCGCCGGCGAGGGACGCCGCTGCCCGCTGTGCGGACTCGGCTTCACCGTGCCCCTGCCGTCCAGCGTCACCGATGCGGCGACGGTCGAGCAGACCGAGGTCGGGCAGCCCTGCCCGCGCTGCGGCGCGACGCTCGGAATCTCGGCCAGCTATTGTCGAAAGTGCCTGACGGATCGCGCGACCGGAACACGCCTGCCGCTGAGCCGGCGGCTCGCTCTGCTCGGCATCCGAAAGTGGGCGATGATCGGTGCAGCCGCCGCCGCCCTCCTCATCGCCGGCGCGTTCGCCGCGAACCTCTATTGGGATCGGGTCGGACGTTCCAGTGCCGCTCGGACCCTCGCCTCCGCGTCGTCCGCGCCGACGGTCGATATCGCCGCCGCCGTCGCAGACCTGCTTCATGCGCGCAGCGAATCCGATCGTGCCGCCGCCGTCCGGACGATCCGGGGCACTGGCGGCGATGCGTTGTCTAAGCTGGCGGAGCAGCTCGCCGCCCAGCCGCTCGACCGTGCCGACCGCGAACAGACGCGGAACGCGCTCGCCGCCCTCGATCTCATCGGCGCCTCCGGAAACGCGTCGCTCGCAAGACCGCTCTCCGGTCTGGTCGCCGGTCCGCCGGTCGCCCAGGCCGCCTTGTGCGCTCGCGCGCGACTGGGAGACGTCGCCGTCGCCGACGCCGTCGCACGGCAGTGGCAACTCGCCCTTCAGCGCTCGCTGTTCCTGCGCCGCCTGCTCGAACTGGCGCCCTCCGAGGTGCACGACGCGTCCGAGGCGTTGCGCGCCCGGCTCGACGCGGACCTGCGCGCTCCGACCGAAGGGCTGCGCGGACTGGCGTTCTCGCAGCAGCAGCTTGCGCCCGGCGCGCTCGAAACCTACTGGCAAAGCTGGTCCTGGCTGGGACAACGCCGCGCCGAGCGCGTCGCGCAGGCGCTCTTCGAACTCGCGCAGATCGGCGACGACGCCTCCGCGGTGCCGGAGCGCGTCCGCGCCGCGCGCCGCGTGCTCGAATCGTCCGCGCGAGCGCTGTCGCCCGCCGCCCGGTCGGCCGCCGCGCTCGTCCTGCACCAGTGCGCGCCGCAATACGCGAGCGCCCGCGAGCGGATCGTCGAATCGCTCGCGCCTGATCTCGCCGACGCCAGCCCGCTCGCGCGGCGCCGCGCCACGCTGGCGCTCTCCCGACTGACGCAGCAACCGTTCGGGCGGCTGGACGCCGACGCCTGCCCGGCCGACGTGCGGCCCGAACACTGGCAGGCGGCGCGCGAGTGGACGCGCCGCCAGGGGCTTGCCACGCCCGAAGCCGCGGCTCCGCCGCCCGCCCCGCGACTCGTGCGACGAATCGTCTCGCCGGCGCGCCAGCTCGAAGCCGACCTGCTTCGTGAATTCAGCGCCGGGTGGCCGCAGGCCGAGGTCGCGCTGGCGCGCTGGCGGAACGCCGGGCTCCGTCTGACGCCCCGCGTCGTCGAGCTGGCGAATCCGGCGCAGCGGGACGCGGTCGCCTCGTCGCTCGGCGCCGCGCTGGTCCTGCTCGCCCGATACGGACACAATGATTCCCTCGTCGCGCTCGAACTCTGGAGCGTGGCGGCCGACCAGCCGCCCTGGGTCCGCTCCGCGGCGGGTGTCGCGCTTGCGGGAGTCTGCGAGCGCTCCGGGCTGCCGAAGCCGAACCTCCGGCGGCTGATCGACCCGGCCGCCTTCACGGGCGACGCCGAGGGACCCGGCTGGTCGTTCTGGGGAGAGCTGCTGAGCGGCGCGGGACCGAATGTGACCAGAGACTTCGCCGCGCTGGACGGGTTTTCGGACGGGGTGCGCGAGCGGTTGCTCTATGAGGCGCGGCGCGTAGCCGGTCCGAACTGACTGAAGCCGGCGCTGCGGTAGCGCCAGCCCGACACGGAAACCCGGGGCCGATCCGGCGCCCCGACGCAGACCGGGGATTGCATGCCGCTGCTGCCCATCGGCACCGACGTCCGACTTCGCCGCACTCCGGTCGGCAACTGGCTGCTGATCGCGCTGAACGTGATCGTGTTCGTGGCGGTGAACGGACTGCAGATCGAATGGGTCACCGACTGGCTGCCGCCGCTGGATGCGGCCATCCCGTCGCTGACCGGCTACCTGTCGTACCAGTTCCGCCACGGCGACGTGGCGCACCTGCTGGGCAACATGCTTTTTCTCTGGATATTCGGGCACGCCGTTTGCGACCGCATGGGATCGGTCAACTATGTCCTGTTCTATCTCGCCAGCGGGGTCTTTGCCGGCGTGGTCTTCGCGACCCAGAGCGACAACCAGCTCGTCGGCGCGTCCGGCGCCATTGCGGCGGTCACGACGGCGTTCCTCGTGCTCTATCCGCGTTCGCAGGTCACGCTGGCGATCTGGTTCGTCTTCGTCACGACGCTCCAGTTGCCGGCCACCGTGCTGATCGTGTTCAAGGTCATCCTCTGGGACAACATCCTCGCACCCTCGCTCGACCAGAACGCGATGATGTCGAATGTGGCCTACTCGGCCCACCTGGGCGGCTACGGGTTCGGGTTCCTGATCGCGCTGATCCTGCTCGCGGTGCGGGCGCTGCCGCGCAACCAGTTCGACCTGGTCGCGCTCGGCTCGCGCTGGGGCCGCCGGACCGGCGTGACCAGTCCGCTCGACCGCCGCGCGGCCCGTCCGGTCGCCGTCGTCGAGGGCGCCGCTCGCCCGATCGAGCAGATTCCCATGACCCGCGCCGAGCGGCTCCGCGAGGACATCCTCGACCGACTCAGCGAACACGACGTGCACGAAGCCGTGCGGCTCTATGACGAACTGCAAGCCGTCGATCCCGGACACGTGCTCACGCGGAATCAGCAGCTCGAAATCGCAAACCAGCTCGCCCAGTCCAATCGCCCGGGCGACGCGGCCGACGCCTACGAAGCCTTTCTGCGCGCCTATCCCGGCGCGAACGACGCCGCCCAGGTCGCCCTGCTCACCGGCCTGATCTGCAGCCGCCGCCTCGGCGATCTTCCGCGCGCCGCCGTGCATCTGCGCCGCGCCGCCGCCGATGTGACGCTCGAATCGCAGCGTACGCTCGCGCTCCAGGAGCTATCCGTGATCGAAGCCGCGGACGCCGCGCCGCGCGGACAGAAGCCCGAGTGACGTTCGGCCTGCGGGCCGAAACGCGTCGACGGCGGTCGCGGACTGCGCCGCGGAATCGCAGCGCCGCCCTTCCGATCACGCGCGCACGTGCCGGCCGGCGTCTTCGAGCGCCGCGCCGACGTCGTTCGGCGACAGCTCCTCAATCCGCTTCGGCTCGCCGGGGTCGGCAGGGTGCGGCGCGAGCGTCAGCGACCACCATCCCACGTCGTGCCACGCACCGAACTTGAACCCGATCCGCCGAAAAACCGCGAACGGCTCGAATCCCACCGCCTCGTGCAGCCGTACGCTGCCCGGATTCGGCAGCGTGATGCCGGCGAACGCGTTGACGTAGCCCTGTTGCCGCAGAAGGCTCAGCAGCGCGGCGTAGAGCGCGCGGCCCACGCCGCGACGCCGCGCGTCGGCGCGAGTGTAGATCGCGGTCTCGACGCTCCAGCGATATGCCGGGCGCGCCCGGTGCACGCCGGCATAGGCATAGCCGACGACCGCCCCGTGCAGCTCGCACACCAGCCACGGATAGCGCTGCTGAACTTCCGACACGCGCCGCGCCATTTCGTCCGGCTCCGGCGGAATCAGCTCGAACGAGATGGATTCGTCCCGGACCGCGGGCGCGTAGATCTCGGCGATCGCAGCCGCGTCGGCCGGTCGCGCGAATCGAATCATGCCGAATCCTCGGCCCGATCGTGGACAGCGCCGCCCGGAGTGCCCGCGCCGTGCGCCGCGAGCCGCCGCAGCCGCGCGCCGACCGCTTCGATGGCGTGCGCCGCGTCGGCGGCCAGCGTCGCGCGCACGCGGTGGTCGGGCTGGCGCGCGTCGCCGAGCAGCTCGCGCGCGAATTGCCCGCTGCGAATCTCGGCGAGCACTTCGCGCATCGCGGCGCGCACCGGCGGGCCGATGACGCGCCGCCCGCGCGTGACGTCGCCGAATCGAGCTGCGCTCGAGATCCGGTCGCGCATGCCGGCGATGCCATGAGCGTGGATCAGGTCCGTGAGAATCCTCAGTTCGTGGCAGCACTCGAAATAGGCGAGCTCTTGCGGATAGCCGGCCTCGACCAGCGTCTCGAACGCTTCCACGATCAGCCGCGTGACGCCGCCGCACAGCACCGCCTGCTCACCGAACAGATCGGTGTCGGTCTCGTCGGCGAAGGTGGTCTCCAGGATGCCCGCGCGGGCACAGCCGATCCCCGCCGCCCAGCCCAGCGCCGTGCGCAACGCGCCGCCGCTGACGTCCTGGTGAACGGCCACCAGCGCGAACACGCCGCGGCCGGCGACGAACTCGCTGCGCACCGCCTCGCCCTGCGCCTTGGGCGCGACCAGCACCACGTCCAGGTCGCTTCGCGGACGGATCAGCTCGAATCGGATCGCCAGCCCGTGGAGAAACCCCAGCGTCGCCCCGCGACGCGCCACCGGCGCCACGAATCGCTCGTAGACCTCCTCCGCCCGCTCATCGGGAGTGCCGAAGAGAATGAGATCGGACCGCGCCGCGGCGGCGTCCAACGCCAGCGGCTCGAAGCCGTCGGCGAGCGCCTGCTCGTGACGCGCGCCGCCCGGACGCTGCGCGACGCACACGCGGACGCCGCTGTCGCGGAGATTCAGCGCGTTGGCGCGGCCCTGCGCGCCGTAGCCCAGCACAGCGACTTCACGGTTCGCCAGCGCGGCGACGTTCGCCTCGCCCTGCAAGAATCTCACGGCGGTCTGCTCCGTTGCGATCGTCCGCTCCGGCCTCGCGTCGCTCACTCCGCTGACGGGCGCTGCGGAGTGCTCTCCAATCGTCCGGGGTCGAAGCCCAGGTCGACCAGCTCGACGTAGAGCTCGTTCAGCAAGGCGTCGTCGATCGCCGGCGTGCGGCTGAGTATCCACAGGAAAGTGCGCGTCGGCTCGCTGACGACCGCCCACTGATACTCGTCGTCCAGCAGGATGATCCAGTAGGGCGCTTCGAACGGCCCGAAGAAGCGCACCCCCAGCTTGGCCGGTTCGAGCGGATCGAGAACGCGGGCGGTTCCTTCGATCGTCCGCTCGGGGCCGTCAAGCGATCCGCTGCGGCAACGGTTCACGACGCGAACGGTTCCGTCGTCCTGAAGCGTGTATTCGGCCGTCGTGCCGGTGCAATCGCGCTGAAACGGCGCGGGAAAGCGGGCGATCTCGTACCAGACGCCGGCATAGCGCGTCAGGTCGACCGACGCGACGACGGGCAGAGGCGGATTGGCGGACAGGCAACCCGTCAGCCATACCGTCATGAAGACCGAGAGCGTCGGACGCAGCGTGTTCCAAGCACCCATGGGCGCGACTCCTCGCAGGGATGATGCGCGGACCCGAGCGGCGCGCGGCGACTACCAGGCCGCTTCGGGTTCTACGCGATAGACCTCGGTGAGTTCGTCGAGCAGCGCGGCAAACTCGGAGCTGTGCCGGCCGCGGCGGCCGCCGATGGCTGCCAGGTCCGGTTCGGGCAGCGAGAGGGCGATTCCCGCGCGGCGCAGCAGCGCCTCGACGCGATCACGCCAGGCCTGCGGCGTGGGCGGGCTGGAGGCCGGGTAGATTGCCGCCGCTTCCAACCGATCGACGCCTTCCGTCGGCTCGAACAGGCTGCCCGTCAGCGGAGCGAGTTTGCGCAGCGCCGCATCCAGACGCTGCCGCGACTCCTCTGTGCCGCGCGCCAATCGGACGATCCACGAATCGGCGTGCCCGGTCGAGAGGGCCTGTTCGGCGGCGATTCGCGCAGCGAGCGCGGCCGCAGGCCGGAAGCACGAGCGCCGCAGCCGATCGATGCGCAGCGCGTTCAGGTGGTCGCAGAAGAACTGCCGCGCAAGCGCTGCGGCCCAGTCGAACGCGTCGGAGACCTCCACGAGCTGCGCGCAGCGGTACTGCTGCGGCGTTCGCCCGAAGGCGAGCTGGTCGGGCGATCCTCCCACGACGGAGGCGATCAATTCGTAAAGCGCGCCCGCGTGAGCGATGTCGTCCTGGGCCAGCGCGGAAAAGGCGATGTCCTCTTCGAGGATCGGCGCCAGGCCGGTCCAGTCGGCATTACGGCTGCCCAGCATGAGCTTGTCGTCGGCGATGCTGAAGATCAGCTCGACGAACGGTTGGCGAAGCGCGTCGGGTATGGCGTCCATGGCAGGCTCGATCTCTGCGCGCCGGCTCGCCCGGGACCGGCCCGGTCGCCGGCGGCGCTTCAGTAGTGCTCGCGGATGTCTTCCTTCTTGTAGTCGCTGTATTCCTTCTGGCTCATGAACTGCCGCCATTTCTCGCCGACGTTGTAGCCGCGGGCGAAGCGATAGCTCTGATCGGTCAGGCGAAAGACCAGGTCTTTCTCGTAGTCGGTCCGCAGGATCGCCTCGCGCGGAACGACCCACACCTGCACACAGTCCTGGTCGCGGCCGTAGTGCTCGCGGGCGAACAGCATCGCCAACTCGTCGTCGGGGGCGTCCAGGCTGCCGGCGTGCACGTGCGACTTGCCGCGCTCCTGCTGCGTGAAGACTTCGTAACGCCGCATCTCCGGTTCGGCCGGCACGACCGAATCGGCGGCGTAATCCGGGATGTTGGCGCGAATGCGTGAGAGTCCCATGTGCGAGCGTCCTGCCGGTCCACGCCGGCGGCGGAATGTACGGCGCATCGGGACGCGGCCCCAGCCGCGGCGCGCGCGAGCGTAGTATACGCGAACGCGCCGCGCCGGAGCAGTCGCGGCCGAAGCGAGGGAACGCAGGCTATGAGCGCGCGGCTATTTCGGGTGGTGGCGCCGGTGCACGACATCGAGGCGGCGACGCGGTTCTACGCCGCTGTGCTGGGCCGTCCGGGCCGGCGGGTGTCGCCCGGGCGGCACTACTTCGATTGCGGCGGGACGATGCTGGCGTGCGTCGATGCCGGCGCGGAGGGCGACGGCGGCACGTTCCGCCCGAACCCGGAGCACCTGTATTTCGCGGTCGCCGATGTCGAGGCCATTCACGCGGCCTGCGTGCGGGAGGCGGCGCGCTTTCCGGACGAGCTGGTGCACGGCGCGCCGGCTGCGGAGATCGTGCTGCGTCCGTGGGGCGAACGCTCGTTCTACGTGTTCGATCCGTCGGGGAATCGGCTGTGCTTCGTGGACGAGCGGACCCTATTCACCGGGGCGTAAAGGCGGACCGAAGCGGCTGCGCAGTGCTCGACGGAGAACGCAGGTCCGGAATTCAGAAAGACCGGTCGGGAGACCGGTCCCCCAAAAGAGCTCGGGGAGCGCGGGCGTCTCGCCAGCCTCCGCAGCGGGTGGTGCGGGCGTCTCGCCCGTTCATGGTCAGACTGGTGATCGAACAGAAGACCGGTCAGGAGACCGGTCCCCCACAGGAGAAGGACAGACCGGCCAGGAGACCGGTCCCTCAATAATGCTCGAGCGCGAGAGCGGAGCGGCGGCACGACGTTGTGCGGCTCAGGCCGACGGGTGCCAGCCGGCGTCGGCCCAGAGCCGGCCGCTGACACTGGCGTTGCGAATCATGAACAGGATTGCGTCGGCGATCTCCTCGGGCAGGATGAGCCGGCCGAGCGTGGTGCGCGGCAGGATGTGCTGCGAGATCAGGTCGTCGCCGAGCGAACGGACCATCTGCGTGTCGGTGTAGCCCGGGTGGATGATCGCGCTGCGCACACCGTAGAAAATCGCTTCGACCGCGAGCGTGGCCTGTGCGCCTTCGAGGCCGGCCTTGGCCGTCGCGTACGAGATCTGTCCGCGGTTCCCGGCCGACGAGACCGATCCGATCAGAATCACGCAGCCTTCGACGCGCTCGGCCGGAGACCACTTCTTCAGTCCGCGACGCGAGCGGTCGCGGGCGACGCTCGCGACCGTCTCGAGCGCCCAGTAGATCGGCGCGGTCATGTCGATTTCGATGACGCGGCGAAAGTCGTCTTCGGGATAGAGCTCGGCCTCGCCGGTGTCCTTGTGCACTTTCACTGCCAGGCGGTCGCGGGTGATGCCGGCTGCGGGAATGCAGATCGATACGCTGCCGAACTTCTGCTCCAGCTCGGCGAACACGGATCGCCGAAAGCCCGAGTCGCACACGTCCCCGCGGAACGGCAGCATGACCGGTCGGCCCAGGCGGGCGTTCGCGTCGTCGCAGAAGTCGGACACTTCGTCGTCGCGATCGACCACGCCGACGGCGCGCACGCCGTCGCGGGCCAGTGCGACGCAGGTCGCCCGACCGATGCCGCGCGCCCCGCCGGTCACCACCGCGACGCGCGTCGAAAGATCGAGCCGCCGGTCGAACCAGCCCAGGTTCTTGTCATTGCCGCTGCCGTTCCCGTTTCCGCTTCCGTCCGCCATGTTTGCTTCTCGCCCCTGTGCGTCTTCTGATCGGTGAATCACCCGCGCACTTCGCTGCGCGCCCCTCAGCGCTCGTCGCTGCGCTCGGCCAGCCAGTCGGCTACCTTGGGCCAGAGCTCGCGATGCGCGCGGCTGCTGACGGCGAGGCCGATGTGTCCGGCAGGGAAGTTGATCGACTTTCGATCGGTCGAGCCGACCACGTCGTTCAGCGGAAGGCTCTGGTTGGGATGCACGAGGTGGTCGTGCTGCGCGACGAGGTTGAGCACCGGGCAGGTGATGTTGCGCAGATCGACCGCGCGACCGTCGAGCTCGAGCTTTCCGCGGATCAGCCGATTCTGCTGGAAGCAGTACTTGACGAACTGCCGGAAGGTCTCGCCGGCCACCGGGATATTGTCGTTCAGCCAGGTTTCCATGGCGAAGAAGTCTTCGAGGAAGCGCTCGTCGTCCATGTTCTGCGAGAAGCCGTACCACTTCTCCACGAAGTTCTGCACCGGCTTGAGCATCAGGAACGACGTCTGGAGATAGTGCGGCGGCGCGTTGCCGTAGACCGCAAGCAGCTTATCCACGTCGAAGTACTTCTCGTCCGTCCAGACCGACAGCAGGCTGTCGCGCCCGGACCAGTCCACCGGCGCCGCCAGCAGGATCAGGTTCTCCACTTTGTCCGGGTGAAGCGATGCGTACATGGCGCTCATCGAGCCGCCCATGCAATAGCCGAGAATGCTGACGCGATCGCTGCCGCTGCGGCGACGCACCTGGTCGACGCAGTGATCCATGTACCGCAGGACGTAATCTTCCAGACCGAGGAAGCGGTCCCCTTCGGCCGGCTTGCCCCAGTCGATGTTATAGGTGTCGAAGCCGCGGTTCACGAAGTGGCTGACGACGCTCTTGCCCGGGCGCAGGTCGAGGATGTAGGGACGATTCACCAGCGCGAACACGAACAGCAGCGGCGTCTCGAAGCGGCGCTCGACGTCGGTCTCGTAGCGCAGCAGCCGCAGCGCGTCCTCGCGATAGACGGGGCGCGTCGGCGTGCACCCGACACGAACCTGCTCGATCGCACGGGCCACCTTGGGCAGCGCCATGGCCTTGCTGAGCATCGACATCCACGGACCCACGAACGCATCGGGCCCCGGGAACCCACCGGTGTGCGGCTGTGCGGCCATCGGATCCTGTCCCTCCCATGCAACGACCGGCGCGAAACGCCGGCCGGTCGATCAGTTCTTCGTGCTTCGCCGTGCGCGCGCCGGCTTGCGCGTTTCCGGGCGCTTCGAAGCGGGCTTGCTCTTCGGCGCGCTTTCGACGCCGGAGAGTCGCTGTTCGAGCGCTTCGATGCGGTCGATCAGCCGCTCCTCCAACCCGCGGACGAGAATCGCGACGTGGTCGGCATCTTCGCGGGTGGGCATCTGCGCGGCGGCGACGCCCTTGCGCAGGTATTCGTTCATCATCTGCTGCCAGCCCATGGCGTGATCCATGGACTGCTTCATGCCGCGCAGGAACGCCTCGCTGCGCATGAATTCTTCGCACGACTGGGCCATCGCGTCAAAGAACGCCTTGCGCGACTTTTCGAAGACTTCGGACTGGGGCGGCGGAGGCGAGCCGGCCGATCCGAACTTGTTCCAGAAGTCGTTCCAGAACGCGGTGAACGCGTCGCTGCCGGGAATCCCGAAACCGCCGCTGGCGCTCATGCTTGTCCGTCTCCCTGCTGCGCGTGAACTGCGGGACGAACGTCCCGCCGGCAGCGCGGCCGATCTTACGGCCGACTCCCAATAGGCATCGCGTCGCCGTCCCGGCGACAGCCGGCAACGCGACGCGATGACAACTCGCTATTGACCGCGACCATCAAACCGCCTCGAACCGCACCCGTATCGAGCGGCCGACGCCCGGAGCGACCCGGCGGGGGCAGGTCGCCCTGGCGTCGATGGGCCGGAAGCTTACTTGCCGCGGGTCTTGCCGGTCGCGCGGCGCGTCGTCTGCGTCGCGGCGGCGGTCAGATTCTCGACCTTCGGCATCGCCTCCACGAACTGCTTGGCGGTGTCGACGTGCGCGGCGGTGAACGCCTCGGTCGCCTCGCGGACGACATCAGCCGTCGAGCGCCACGTGGCAAACATGCGGTCGAACATCTCGGCCGGGTCGGTCGTCGGCGTGAAGTCGACGCCCTTGCGCAGGGTTTCGACGCCGCGCTGCGTGTGCTGCTCGGCGAGCTTGCGGAATCGCTCGCCGGCCGACGTGCCGACCTCGCCCATCCGTTCCTGCATCTTCTCCCACTCGCTGCGGACGGATTCGAAGTTGTTCTGGGCGATCTCGGTCCAGAAGCGCAGGCTCTCCTCCTGGAACTTCAGGCCGGTCTGCACCGTCTGGGTCATCCCGTCGGTCAGATTGCGGAACGCGTCGCGGACGAATTCGTTGCTGGAAGCGGTCATGGTGCGAATCTCCTGATCGGCCGACTGGGCCGCGCCTCTGCTAGTTTCCACACCCAAAGCCTACCCGCGCTTTGCGAATGCGTCAAGAAGTTTTTGTGCGTTTGCACAAAAACTTGCGTGCCGAGCGCTGGCGTAATTGCTGACTTCCTGTAGAATCCGGTCCCGTAATGTCCGAATGATAACGCGTTCGCGTAAATTCTGATTGACGCCAACGCGCCAGCGACCCGCGGAGCCGGATTGTGACCGATGACGCGCCCGGCGCGCTGAGCATCAAGCGCTACCCGAACCGCCGATTCTACGACGCCACGCGCAGCTGCCACGTGACGCTCGCGGAGCTTTACGAACTCGTGTCGGCCGGAAGAGTCATCCGCGTCACCGACTCCGTAAGCGGTCACGACATCACGAACGTCGTCCTCACGCAGATGATCCTCGACCACGACGCCGACAAGCTGGCCGTATTTCCCTCCGAGGTATTGCACGCCGTCATCCGCACCCGCCAGCAGTTCCTGGGCGGCGTCTTCGAAGACTTCTTCCGTCGGACCGTTGACGCGCAGCGCGCCGCGCAGGAGCAGTGGGCGCGGCTCTTCAAGCTCGCCAACCCTTCGACCGGCGGCGGCCCGCCGCCTGCGTCCGAGCCGCCCGCACGCAGCGAGCCGCCCCGCGGCACGGACGAGCTCGCGGCGCTCCGCCGGCAACTGGCCGACCTGACGGATCAGGTCGAACGCCTGTCAGCCCAGTCCCCGAAGGCGGGCCGGAAGCGCCCGCCAAAGAAGTGAGCGCGACCTCGCCCGGCCCGGCCGGGTTGACGCGCGCCGCCGGGGCGTGTGAAGTGACCCTCGACGGCAGAACGCCGCTACGGAGCGCGGGGCCGCGCAATCGCCGCGGCGCGGCGCTGCCCGAAAGCGGGCCGGCCGGTCATGCGAGACTACCATGAGCGCACGCCCACCCACCGTCCGCCGGCACAAGCCGACGCCTCCGACGCCGCAGACCGTCCTGGCTGCGTTCTCGCAGCATCTGGAATATAGCCAGGGCAAGCACTGGGACGGCGCGACGCCGCACGACCTCTACATGGCGCTGTCGCGCGCCGTTCGCGACGCGGCGATGGAAAGCTTCATCAACACGCAGAGCACGTATCGCGCGGTCGATGCGCGCAGGGTCTACTACCTGTCGCTCGAATACCTGCTCGGCAAGCAGCTTCGCCACAATCTCGTCGCGCTGGGAATGCTCGAGGAAGTGCGCCACGGACTTGCCGCCGCCGACGTCGACCTCGACCAGCTCATCGAACAGGAGCCCGAGCCGGGCCTGGGCAACGGCGGTCTCGGACGGCTGGCGGCGTGCTATCTGGATTCCGCCGCCACGCTGCAACTGCCCGTTTACGGGTACGGATTGCGCTACGAATTCGGCATCTTCGAGCAGGACATCACGTCCGGCTGGCAATCCGAGCGTCCGGACTACTGGCTGCGGCTCGGGTCGCCGTGGGAGTTTGTCCGCCCCGACTTCGCCTGCGCCATCCGGCTCTACGGGCAGGTCGAGGAGCGACACGACGCACGCGGCGCCTATCGCCCGGCCTGGACGCAGTGCCAGACCGTCCTGGCGCTGCCTTATGACATTCCCGTGCTCGGCTACCGGACGCAGACGGTGAACCTGCTGCGGCTGTGGTCGGCCCGGGCGAGCGAGGGATTCGACCTGTCGGCGTTCAACCGAGGCGGATACGTCGAAGCCGTGCGCGAACGCGCGCTGACCGAGACGATCACCAAGGTGCTCTACCCGTCGGACGAAACCGATGCCGGACGCGAATTGCGTCTCGTGCAGGAGTACTTTTTCGTCGCCGCGACCGTCGCCGACATTATCCGCCGCTACGAGACCTCGCACGACGACATCACGGGCCTGCCCGACCGGGCGGTCCTTCAGCTCAACGACACGCACCCGGCGCTCGCCGTCGCGGAGCTGATGCGGATTCTGGTGGACGAACGGCGGCTGAAGTGGGAGACCGCGTGGGATTTGACCTGCGCGCTGTGCAACTACACCAACCACACGCTGCTGCCCGAAGCGCTCGAAGTCTGGCCGGTCGAGCTTTTCGGCCGCGTGCTGCCGCGGCACCTTCAGATCGTCTACGAGATCAATCGGCGCGTGCTGGAAGGCGCGCGGACCGGCGGCGCTTCCGATGCGGCGCGAGACCGGCGAATCTCGCTCGTCCAGGAATCTCCGTACAAAGCGGTCCGCATGGCGAACCTCGCCGTGATCGGCAGCCGCCGCGTGAACGGCGTGTCCGCGCTGCACAGCCGGCTGGTGGTCGAGAATCTCTTCCCGGACTTCGCGGCCGACGCGCCGGAGAAGTTCGTGAACAAGACCAACGGCATCACGCCGCGGCGCTGGCTCATCGGCTGCAACCCGCGCCTGGCGGAGCTGCTCACGCGGCGCATCGGCGACGGCTGGACGCGCGACCTCGACCAGCTCGCGCGACTCCGCCCGCTGGCGGGCGAGCCGCAGCTGCAGAGCGAGCTGACGGACGTGAAGCGCGAGAACAAGCGCGCCCTGGCGTCGTGGATACAGCGCCGCCTGGGCGTGTCGCTCTCGACCGACGCGCTCTTCGACGTGCAGGTGAAGCGGCTGCACGAGTACAAGCGGCAGCTCCTGAACCTGCTGCACGTCGTCATTCGCTATCACAGGCTGCTCGACGATCCGAACGCCGACATCGTGCCGCGGGTGGTGCTGTTCGCAGCCAAGGCCGCCCCGGGTTACGGCCGGGCGAAGCTCATCATCAAGCTCATCAATGACGTGGCCGCCCGCGTCAACGGCGACACGCGCGTCGGCGACCGCCTGAAAGTCGTCTTCCTGCCGAACTACAACGTGTCGATGGCCGAACGGATCATTCCGGCCGCCGACCTGTCCGAGCAGATCTCGACGGCGGGCATGGAAGCCAGCGGCACGGGAAACATGAAGTTCGCCCTGAACGGCGCGCTGACGATCGGCACGCTGGACGGGGCGAACGTGGAGATTCGCGACGCCGTCGGGGCCGAGAACTTCTTCCTGTTCGGCCTGACGGCCGACGAGGCTGCCCGGCGACGCGAGAGCCACAATCCGTGGGACGTGTACAACACGCGGGCGGAGGTTCGGCGGGCGCTGGACGAGATCGCCAAGGGCGCGTTCAGCCCGGACGAGCCGCGTCGGTTTGTGCCGGTGTTCGACTGGCTGATGCTCGAACGCGACCGGTATCTGCTGCTGGCAGACATCGCCGACTATCTCGACGCGCAGGCGCGTGTGGACGCGGCGTGGCGCGACCCGCGCGACTGGGCGCGGCGCAGCGCGCTGAATATCGCCGGGATGGGCCGGTTCTCGAGCGACCGGGCCGTCCGCGAGTATGCCGACGAGATCTGGCGCGTCGCTCCGGTGCCCGTGGTCGAAGCGCCGCAGCCGGTCCGCACGCGGTCGGCGACGCCGAAAACCCGCGCCGCCAAGGCAGCGGCTGTCGGCGCGGGCGAAGCGCGCCCCTCGACGCGTCCCAAGCGGAAGCCCGGATAAGCCGGGCCGCATCGGCGGGGGTTGAAGCGGATTGTCAAGGCGTGCTATAGTCGCGCGGCTCGACGCCGGGCGCGGTAGGTGGGTGTCGGGCGGCCGATCGCAGGATCGTCAACGCTTTCGAGGGAAGAAGGCCAGGCAGCGCGCGGGGCGATGCTCCCGCGCGAACGGACGCGCCGCCGCTCGTCTTGGCCGCGGGACCGGAACTTGGAGCGCCGACGTCGGCTTTTCCGCCGAGGCCCGCTCGCGGAGAGCGGCTCAACGTGCGGGTTTTCGCCGGGCTCGGCGATGTGCAATCAGGAGCGCAACCGTGGATTCGAATTTTGATTCGTTCGCCCGCGCCGTGCGGGGACCGGCGCTCGCGGCGCTGGCGATGCTCATGTTGTTCTCGACCCCGCCCGCGTCGGCGCAGCACGACCCGGTGACCGCGGAGGACGGGCACGCGCCCCGGGCGCACACGTCCGAAATGAACCTGGTCCTGCCGGACCTGACCAACACGGACGTGAGCGTCACGTTCCTGGGCATGAGCGGGCACAACCTGCTGCTGATCGGGCTGGCGATCTGCGCCGCCGGGCTGTTCTTCGGCTTCGTGTCGTACTCGCAGCTCAAGAACATGCCGGTGCATCAGTCGATGCGCGAAATCTCGGAGCTGATCTACGAGACCTGCAAGGCCTACCTGGTCCAGCAGGGCAAGTTCCTGCTGATTCTGTGGGTGTTCATCGGCGCGATCATCCTGGCGTACTTCGGCTGGCTGGTCCCGTTCCCGAATCCCACCACGGGAGAGATGGCGTACGGCATGCCGGGCGAGCGGCTTGCGATCATCCTGTTCTTCAGCCTGGTCGGAATCGCGGGCAGCTACGGCGTGGCGTGGTTCGGCATTCGCGTGAACACCTTCGCCAACAGCCGCACCGCATTCGCCAGTCTGCGCGGCAAGCCGTTCCCCTGCTACAGCATTCCGCTGAAGGCCGGCATGAGCATCGGCATGGCGCTCATCAGCGTCGAGCTGCTCATCATGCTCATCATCCTGCTGTTCATTCCCAGCAACCTCGCCGGGCCGTGCTTCATCGGATTCGCGATCGGCGAATCGCTGGGCGCGGCGGCGCTGCGAATCGCCGGCGGCATCTTTACCAAGATCGCCGACATCGGATCCGACCTGATGAAGATCGTCTTCAAGATCAAGGAAGACGACGCCCGCAACCCCGGCGTCATCGCGGACTGCACCGGCGACAATGCCGGCGACTCGGTCGGTCCGTCGGCCGATGGTTTCGAGACCTACGGCGTGACGGGCGTAGCGCTCATCACGTTCATCCTGCTGGCCGTGCCCGACCCGGTCATCCAGGTGCAGTTGCTGGTCTGGATCTTCGCGATGCGCGTCATCATGGTCATCGCCAGCGGCGCGTCCTACCAGCTCAACGAATGGATGGCGATCGGCAAGTACGCCAGCGCCGACAAGATGAACTTCGAAACGCCCCTCACTACGCTGGTGTGGCTGACGTCGATCGTCTCGATCGTGCTCACCTATGCCGCGTCGTGGGTGTTGATCCCCAGCCTGGCCGGCGACACGACCATGTGGTGGAAGCTCTCGACCATCATCACGTGCGGCACGCTGGCCGGCGCGATCATCCCCGAGTTCGTAAAGGTGTTCACCTCGACCGGCTCCCGGCACGTCAAGGAGGTCGTCACGTCCTCCAGCGAGGGCGGGGCGTCGCTGAACATCCTGTCCGGCTTCGTCGCCGGCAACTTCAGCGCCTACTGGCTGGGAATGGCTATCGTGGCGCTGATGGGCGCCTCGTACTACATCAGCACGCTCTTCCCTGGCGCGTCGGGAACCCACTCGACGCTCATGCTCGCGCCGGCCGTCTTCGCGTTCGGTCTGGTCGCGTTCGGCTTCCTCGGCATGGGACCGGTGACGATCGCGGTCGATTCCTACGGCCCGGTGACCGACAACGCTCAGTCCGTTTACGAACTGTCGATGATCGAATCGCTGCCGAACGCGACTGACGAGCTGCAAAAGCAATTCGGATTCCGCGCCGACTTCGACAAGGCCAAGCACTTCCTCGAAGACAACGACGGCGCCGGCAACACCTTCAAGGCCACCGCCAAGCCCGTGCTCATCGGCACCGCCGTGGTCGGCGCGACCACCATGATCTTCTCGATCGTCATGGCGCTGACGCACGGCCTGACCGAGAACATCGACAAGCTGTCGATGCTGCATCCGCCGTTCCTGCTCGGCCTCATCACCGGCGGGGCGATGATCTACTGGTTCACCGGCGCCAGCACCCAGGCCGTCACCACCGGCGCCTACCGCGCGGTCGAGTTCATCAAGGCCAACATCCGCCTCGAAGGCGTCACAAAGGCCAGCGTCCAGGACAGCCGCAAGGTCGTCACCATCTGCACCGAGTACGCCCAGAAGGGCATGTTCAACATTTTCCTCGGCGTGTTCTTCGGAACGCTCGGCTTCGCCTTCGCCGAGAGCTTCTTCTTCATCGGCTACCTGATCTCCATCGCCCTGTTCGGCCTGTTCCAGGCCATCTTCATGGCCAACGCGGGCGGCGCATGGGACAACGCCAAGAAGGTCGTCGAAGTCGAGCTCAAGAAGAAGGGCACGCCGCTGCACGACGCCACCGTCGTCGGCGACACCGTCGGCGACCCGTTCAAGGACACCAGCAGCGTCGCCATGAACCCGGTCATCAAGTTCACCACGCTCTTCGGCCTGCTCGCGGTCGAGCTGGCCGTCAGCATGAAGCTCGCCGGCGGCGCGCACACGTCCCTGACCGGCACGCTGGCGATCGCGTTCTTCGTGATCTCGACGATCTTCGTCTGGCGCTCGTTCTACGGCATGCGGATCGGCGGACACGCCGCGGCGTGATCCTCGGCTTCGGGCGTCCCACGCCACGAAACTTCCGGGCCGGCCGTCGGGCAACTGCCTGGCGGCCGGTCAGCCTTTCTCGCCGGCCTCGCGAAGCATTTCGATCGTCCGCTTTGGATGAATCAGCAACACGGGCGGTGTATGCGACGACGGCGTCGCCCCGCGGCGAATCCATGCGATGACGTCCGTCGGCGCGAGCGCCGGATCGAGCGCCAGCAGCTTCGCCGCAAGGTTCGCCACCTGCGGAGCGGCGAGCGCAGCCCCCGACAGCTTCATCCGACGCCCGCCCGCGACGACGCCGTCCACCTCGACGCCGCTGGCAAAAGCCGCCACGCGCGCCGCCGCGCTCGTAAAACGCCCAGGTCGGCCGGCCTGATCGACCGCGCCGACCAACATGAGATTGGGAAGGTCGATGGAAGCCGGAATCTCGCCTTCGTCCTGTCCGGCGCCGACCGATGCGATAAAGAGAATCGCCGGCGCGCTCTCGATGGCGCCCGCCAAGCCGGCGCTCTGGATCGCGAAGATTTCGCCGGCCAGACGCGATCGCTCCGCGGCGTCCGCTCCGACCGCATGCTCCTCCAGCGCGCGCTCGACCGCCGCCGCGCTCAGGCTCCAGGTCAGACTCACGACGCGAACCTCGCTCGCGCGGAAATACTCCACCGCCTCGCGCAACGATTTCGACAGGCGATAGGCATACTCAACCGACGGCGCGGACCGCGTCGCACGAGGATCAAACGACTGCCGCACCGAGAGCACGCGCGCCGCGGGATTCCCGGTGACAGCCAGGCCGGCTGAATGCGTGCCGAACGCATGCTCGGCGCACATCGCCAGATCATCCAGCAGCGCCTCCGATTCATGCGGTTCGAGGCCCGCCATCAGCGTCCGCAATCGGACGGCCGGCTGCGATTCGATCCCGGCCTGCTCATCCAGGCGACCCTCGGTCAGATCGAGCAGGTCCATCAGGCGTTCGCGATCTTCCCCCAGCGGCAGCAGCGGCTCGACCTCCCGCTGCGCGTCGAAGCCGAACGCGATCCCGTGAATGTCGTCGATGTACGCGTTGCCGTCGTCGTCCCGGCCGTTGGGCTGCTCCGCCGCGTTGACGAACATCCGCCCCGGCAGCGCCTCGGGATCGACGCCGCTGCCCCAGATTCCCACCACGAGCGGGCTGCCCGATTCGATCGTGATCTCGCGTTCGGACCAGATGTCCGCGCGCTCCCGGCGTTGTCGCTCGCTCGCCTCGCTCAACACCTCGACGATCTGCGCCTTCAGCGGCAACTGGATCCGCAGCAGCACGCGCATTGCAACGACTTGCCGCGCGAGGTAACTGTCGATCTTCCCCGTCTCGCGAACGACCGGGTCGATCTGCGATCCGACCGTGCCCAGCAGCAGCTCCGGCGTAAGCCGCGTCAGTTGCAGCCGGGTCTGCTCGACCAGTCCGGACACCACCTCCCACGGCAGAGCCGCCACGGCAGCCGCGAACTCCTCGCGAAACTTCGCCGGCAGCGCCGCCGCGTCGTCACCGGTCGCGCGTCGCGCGCGAACATAACTGTCCAGGACGATTCCGCTCGTCTCGCGGTCGGCGCGGCGCGTCTCGGTCGCCCGGGCCTGATCGTTCCAGCGAAGCGCCGGCTCGTCGTCCCCACGCAGCAGGGCCAGCCGGGCCAGCGTGTAGAACAACTGTCGCCGTGCGGCGGGATCCTCGAACTCGTACGCCAGCAGATCGGCCTGCAAGTCGCGCTCGAACGCTTCCGCGAACTGCGCGAATTCGCGCTCGGAGTTCAGCAGCGCGGTCACGTCTCCCGCGACGGCGTACCAGCGCGGAGGCAGGTCGGACAATCGCGCGAGCCGCGTTCGTTCGGACGGCGCGCTCTGCGGCGAAACGAACCAAGGCGCCGCTGCGGCTATCAGCGACAGGATCGGCAGGATCATGAGCGCTTCTCGCTACTCGGAACTCTGCGGATCGAGAATCCGCACGCGCGGACCCGGCCGCGACGGATCGCTGTCCAGCAGGTAGACCCGTACGCGCGACAGGGCTTTCTCGAATGCCTGAATGCGCAGCCGATCCATCAGCAGTCGCGGCGCGCGGCGATACTCGGTCAACAGGCTCAGGAAACGGTCGCTCTCGCCCAGCGCGCGGCTGATGCGCGTCTGAGCCTCGCCGTGCGCCTGTTCGACGCGCTGCCGCGCGTCGCCGCGCGCCTTCGGCAGGACGCGGTTCTCCTCCGCGACGGCCCGGTCCACCGCGCGTTCGCCGTCCTTCTTGGCGCTCACGACGTCGTTGAACGCGGCCGCGATCGCCTCCGGCGGCTCGATCGTCTGAAGGTTCGCGGCGATCAGGCGCACGCCGCAGGCGTACTCGTCGAGAATCTGCTGGGCCAACTGCTGGGTCTGCTGCTCGAGCGCGGTCTTCGCCGTGGTCAGCGCCTGGTCCACCGGCAGCGCCGCGAGCCGCTCGATCAACACGCTGCGCACCGCGTCGGCCACGAGCGCGTCCGGCGCCTCCGCGACGAACAGGTACGCGACCGCGTCATGCACCTGGTACTGGACGGCAAGCGTGACTTTCAAAATGTTTACGTCCGCGGTGAGCATGTCGGTGGATGGGCTGGACTGCATCGCCGCGATCTCGCCGCGCGAGATGGCGTCGCGCTGTTGCGGCGTGAGGCCCACGAACACGCGGCGGATTTCCGTGGTCTTCGGGCGGTCTACCACGCAGAACGGCCAGGGCAGCGCGTAGTGCAGACCGGGGCCGACGCCGAACGGCGGAACGCGCTGCGCCGCCGGCACGCGCCCGAACCAGCGAACCACGCCGCGCTCGTCCGGCTGCACGAAATACACGCCGCTGGCGAGATACGCCGCCGCCGCCAGCGTCAGCGCCGCGGAGAGCGCGGTCCGAATTGTTCGGGCGGCGCTATCGCTCATCGCCCGTCCGCTCGATGCCGGCGTCGGCGTCGGCATGCTCCGCGCGCCGCGGAACCTCGTCCGGCGGGCGGCGGTTCAGCAGCTCGAAGAATTCGCTGCCGGCCGACAGGATCGCGACCGTGTTCTCATTCAGCGTCTTCTCGTAGGACTCCAGCGTGCGCAGGAAGCGGTAGAACTCAGGATCCTGCCCGTACGCTTCGGCATAAGTCCTCGCCGCCTCGGCGTCGGCCCGGCCGCGGATCTGCTCGGCTTCCATGTCGGCCTGCGCCAGGATTTCGTCGCGCTGCCGGTTGGCCTGCGCGCGGATGACGCTGGCCTTTTCCTCGCCCTCCGATCGGTAGCGGGCCGCGATGGTCTCGCGCTCCGCCCGCATGCGGTCGAACACGTTCCGCCGGTTCTGCTCCGGGAAGTTCAGACGGCTGATCCGCACGTCCACGATCTCGATGCCGAACGCCTGCTCGACGCGCTGCCGGCAGCGGTCGCGCACGCCGGTCTGGAACTCCGCCCAGCGCCGCTTGCTCGGGTCGGTCGAAACCAGCACCGAGAAGTCGTTCTGCCCCAGCGCCGCGCCCAGTTCGGAGACCACCACGTCGCCCAGCCGCGCCTCGGCCCGGGATCGGTCGCCCATCGTCTCCAGGAACGTCCGCACCGAAGCGGGGTCGCGCTTGATCCGCCAGCACGTATACGTTGTGACGATGACGTTCTTGCCGATGCCCGCCTGCTCGTCCTGCGTGAGATACTCGCGGTCCGACTCGCCCTGCGACGGCGTCTCGAGCACGTGCAGCCGGTTATCAAACCGCACGGCGCTGTCGATCGGCCACGGCAGCTTGAAGTACAGCCCCGGTTCGATTCGCACGCTGACCGCCTGCCCGAACCGCTTCGCCACCACGTATTCGGTCTGGTCGACGATTAGCAGGGACGTGGACGCGAGCCACGCGACGAGAGCGACCGGCACGATCACCTTCAACCACTTCATGGGCATCGCGCTCCTTGCCGTTCAGCGATTCTCCGCCGGGTCCGGCGGAATCAGCAGGTCCGCCGGCGGCGCGTCGTCCCCGAGCAGCCAGATTTCGACCGATTCAGCCTCCGGTCCGGTCGGACAGATGTACTTGCGAACACGCGGCAGCACGGCGTCGAGCGCCTCCAGGTACAGCCGCTGCCGAGTCACCGCCGGATACGCCCGATGCGCCGACAGCAACCCCACGAAGCGGTCGGCCTCGCCTCGTGCCAGCGCCGTCGTTCTCGATGCGTACGCCGTCGATGCCGCCGCTCGCTCCGCCGCCCCCGCCCGCGCCGCCGGAAGGATGCGCGCCTCCTGGGCCAGCGCGCGGTCGATCACCGCCGCCCGATCCTCGACCGCGCTGGCCACGTCGCGGAAGGCGCTGTGCGCGTCCGGCGGGGCGTGCGCGAACACGAAGTCGAACGAGCGCACCGCGATGCCGCTGCCGTATTCGTCCAGCCGCGCCTGGAGCGAGTGCTCGATCCGGAGCTGCAATTCGCCGCGTTCTCTCGTCATGACGGTGTGGATCGCGGCCCCGCTCAGCGTCTCGCGCATCGCGCTCAGCGCCGCCACGCGCACCAGCGACTCCGCATCGGCCAATCCGTAGCGCCACGCCACCGCGTCGCGCCCCGACCAGTGCACCGCCGCCTTCAGATCGACGATATTCTCATCGCCCACCAAACTCCACGACTCATTGAGATCCGTGCCTGGCTCATGTGGATTTGCGCCGCCGCCACGCAGTCCCAGCATCAGCCGCCGCACTTCGCCGAGCGGCACGCGATCGATCCGCTCGACCGGCCACGGCCACGCCGCGTGCAACCCCGGCGGCAGGTCCGACGCCACTACCGCGCCGAAGCGCGTGCGTACGCCGAGTTCGCCCTGTTGAACCGCCGTCCAGCCCGAAAGCGCATACCCCAGCGCCGCCGCGCCGCACGCGGCGATCTGCAGCCCGCGACCCGACAGGCGCACCGGCAGAAACAGCGACAGCAGCGCGGCCAGCCGCGACACCCAGCGCTGACGCCGCGCCGTCCCCAGCCCGAGCGCGAGAAACACCACCGCCGCGACGGCCTCGACCGCCGAAGGCGGCGCATCGCTTGGCGCCGCCACGATCGCGCCGGCCCACTGCGGGCGCGCGGCTGCGACGTTCAGCGCGACGCCGGACGCCAGCGCGAAGCACGAAATCGTCCCCAGGTAAACCAGGATCGTGCGCCGACCGAGCGTTCGATACAGCACGCCGATCGTGCCGATGTTTGTCGCCGGTCCGGCCAGCAGGAGCACCAGCGCCGCGCCGGGACTCAGCCCCATCGAAATGAACGCGGCCGCCACCGGCGTCGTCGCCTCGGCGCACACGTACAGCACCAGTCCGAACACCAGCATCAGCGGCATCGCGATCCAGTCATTGCCGAACACCGCCTGGAACGCGGCCGGCGGCATCAGCGACTGGATTCCCGCTGCGACGACTACGCCCAGCAGAATCCAGCCGAAGACGTCGTCAAAAATATCGACGAACGCGATCCGCATGCCGGCAACGCAGCGCTGCCAGACCGGCCCGCCGCGCGGCACGTCCGTGTGCGTATGCCCGTCGTGCGCATGCCCGCCCGGCGAGTCGTGGTCGCAGCCGAGATCCGCCTCCGCATCATCCGCTTCGGCCGGCGGCTGCGGGTCGTTGCGCGAAACAAAGTTCTCGATCAAGCCGGCCGTGATCGCGGTCGCGCACGCCACCAGCGGGCGAAGCACGGCCCACACCGGGCCGAGCAGCGCGTAGGTCAGCGCGATCGACGTAATCCCGGTTTCAGGCGTCGATATGAGGAACGAGAGCACCGCGCCTTTGCCAGCGCCCTTGCGGCGTAGGGTCATTGCGGCCGGCAGCACGCTGCACGAGCACAGGGGCAGCGGCGCGCCGATCGCCGTCGCCAGGAATATGGATCGCTTGCGTCGTCGGCCGAGCAGTTCGAATACGCGCTGCTTGTCGATCCAAGCCTGCATCAGCCCGGCGAGCAGGAATCCCGCCAGGATGAACAGCGCCGAATCGCAAAGCAGATTCCACGTGGCCGAAAGCATGGGCCGATCCAACCGCCTTTCAGTACGGGCGACGACATGCTACAGATCGAGCCGCCGCCTCGCGCGATTATGCGGCGCACGTCGCGCGCGTGCAAAGCGCGCCGCGGTGCCGGTGCGCCGTTCGAGTATCCTGCACGCTATGAACCGGGCCGATCTGTGCGACAAGTTCCTCGCCGCCACGCCGTACGAACTCTACGCCTATCAGCAGGAAGCTCTGCTGGCGTGGTTCTCGTCCGACGCCGGCGTCATGGTCTGCGCCCCGACCGGGATGGGAAAGACGCTCCTCGCCGAGGCGGCCGTGTTCGAAGCGCTGCACACCCGCCGCCCGCTTTACTACACCACGCCGCTGATCGCGCTCACCGAACAGAAATACCGGGAACTCCAGGCCCAGGCCGAGGCGTGGGGCTTCTCGCGACAGGATGTCGGCTTCATCACTGGCAACCGACGCGAGAACCCCGACGCACTGGTGCGCGTCGTCGTCGCCGAAATCCTGCTGAATCACCTGCTGGCCGCGGGCGGGGCGAACGCCGCCGCGCCACCCGGATCGCCCGCCCCCGCGCTCGACGCCGGGCTGGGCGACGTGGAGCAGGTCGGCGCCGTCGTGATGGACGAGTTTCACAGCTTCAACGACCCGGAGCGCGGCGTGGTCTGGGAGCTGTCGCTCGTGCTGCTGCCGGCGTCGGCGCGCGTGCTGCTGCTCAGCGCGACCGTCGGAAACCCATACGAATTCGCCGACTGGCTGCGCAAGGAGCACGGCCGGCGCATCGAAGTGGTCGTCTCGAACGAGCGCCGCGTTCCGCTCGAGTTCACCTGGGTCGAGGATCGCCTGCTGACCGAGCACCTTCCGCAGATGGTCTCGGCCCGTGACGAGGACAACCGCACGCCGGCGCTGGTCTTCTGCTTCAATCGCGACGAGTGCTGGGAAGTCGCCGAGAAGCTCAAGGGCCTGCCGCTGATTGGCGACGCCGTGCGGAAGCAGATCGACGAGCAGCTTAAAGCGCGCCGCGACGACCTGACCGACGGCGTCGGACCGAAACTGTCGCAGATGCTGATGCGCGGCGTGGGCGTGCATCACGCCGGCGTGCTGCCCAAGCACAAGGAAATCGTCGAGGATCTGTTCCACCGCAAGCTCGCCCCGTTCGTGGTGTGCACCGAGACGCTCGCCGCCGGAATCAACCTGCCGGCCCGGTCCGTCGTCCTCGCCACCCTGCTGAAGGGTCCGCCGCGCGAACGGAAACTCATCCCGCCCAGCAGCGCGCATCAGATGTTCGGCCGCGCCGGCCGCCCGCAGTTCGACGCGAAGGGCTATGTCTTCGCCGTCGCCCACGACGACGACGTGAAGATCAACAAATGGAAAAAACGCTACGAGCAGATCGACCCGCACTCTAAAGACCCCGGCATCCTGCGCATGCGGAAGGAGCTGGAGCGCAAACGTCCCACGCGCCGGAGCAACGAACAGTACTGGACGAAAGGGCAACTCGACACGCTCATCAAGGCAGGTCCGGCGAAACTGGCCAGCCGCGCGATGATCCCCTATCCGGTGCTGATCTTTCTGCTCACGCGCAGCGGAACGCTCGAGGAGGCCAGACGCTTCCTCGCCAAGCGCTTCGTCGAGCCCGCCCGCATCGAGAAGTTCCAGCAACAACTGGACTACATGGTCGCCAACCTCGACGCGCTCGGATACCTGACGCGCTCCTCCGACGGCGCGCACGTCGAGCTGCGCCCCGGCATCTATCGCCTGCTCAATTTCCGCAGCGTCGACCCGCTCTACGGCGCGTTCCTGGCCGAGCAACTGAACTATGCCGACTACGGCGAGAAGCTGCTCGCGCTCGAGTCCGTGCTCGAGCTCGCGCCGGGAATCCTCCGAAAGGTGCGCATCCCGGACGACCTTCCGCCCGGACCGCTCCGAACACAGGTGCTCGAGCCGGCGCTCGTGCAGATGGGCGTCCTCGCCGCGGTCCCGGCGGACGGGCAGAACGACGACCCCGAAGACGACGACTGGGACGACGGCGAGCCGCAGCCGCATCCCCCCACCATGCCCGAAATGCTCAAGCTCGTCTTCGACGCGCGGCTCGCCAGCCCCGAACCCGTGCCGGTGCAGCCCAAGTGGATCGCCGGAGACATCGAGCGCTTCAATGGCGAGTTCTTCAAGTTCGTCCGCGCGCGCGACCTCATCAAACAGGAAGGCCTGATCCTGAGGCACCTACTGCGCCTCGTGATTCTGTCCGGGGAGTTCTTCGCCTGGACCGAGGATCCGCAGTACCAGCAGGTCAGCGAAGGCGCGACCCGCGCGTGTCAACGCGTGGACCGCAGCTACACAGACCGCTTCCTGGCCGAAGCCAACGCCCGCAAGGCGGCCGGCATCTGATCGACGCGCATCGGCGCAACGTTATCGGACGTTGACGCGCGGCGGTTTTCGGAGAACGGACGAAGATCGCGCCGCTTATAATGCTGGGGTTCAAGTCCGTTCGGGGGTCGCGACGCGCGACAACGATCCACCGCGAACGATTCGTCGCGCGCATGCCCATGGGCTGTGCGCAGGCGTCCGAACTCGTTCGGATCGCGCGACGCCGCACCGCTGCAACTCGCGTCGCGCGCCGAGTCGGGAGCGGTCGCGATCCCCAGGGACTGCTGCCCCCGGGCGCGCCGCCATCTGAAACGCCCTGTCCGGAGGATATGCCGATGACCTGGTCGGTCCTGTTCCGCGGTCTACCGATGCTCCTCGGTGCGGCGACGCTGCTGTCGATAGGCGGCTGCCCGGACGACCCGGACGCCAACGGAAACGACAACCAGAACGACAACAGCGGCGGCCGACCGAACGCGACGCTCTGGTCGCGCCCGTTCGACGAGAGCGGCGCGGGCGCGCTCTCCAGCGTCTGGGGCAGCTCGCCGGACGACGTGTTCGTGGTGGGCGGCGTGCCGGCGCAAGGCGAGATTTATCACTTCGACGGCCGCGCTTGGACGGAGATGAACGCGCCGAACGTCGGCCTGCTGGTCTGGGCGTTTGGCTTCGGTCCGGACGACGTGTTCGCAGTCGGCGTGGACGGCGCGGCGGCGCACTGGGACGGGCAGACGTGGCGAGCGCTGAACCCTGGCACCGACGCCGACCTCTGGGGCGTCTGGGGAACAGCGCCCGACGACTTGTGGATTGTCGGCGGCGTCACCGGCGTCGGACCTCCCATTCTGCTGCACTATGACGGTGAAAATTTTGAGCCGTTCGAGATCCCCGAGAACGACCGCAACGCCACTTCGCTCTTCAAAGTCTGGGGCATCGGCTCCAAGATTTTTGCAGTCGGCGAGCGCGGACTGATCATCGAGTTCGACGGCTCGACCTGGAAGCAGACGCCGGCCGGCGCGCTGGCGGACGAGGATTTCGTCTCGCTGTGGGGCGTCTCCGAATCGCAGATCGTCGCCGTCGGCGGACGATCGGGCGCGCGAATCGCGCTCTACGACGGGCAGAAGTGGGAGACCATCGCCCCGACCGGCACGCCCGGCCTGAACGGCGTATTCATGGTCTCGCCCGACCTGTGCGTGGTCGGCGGGCAAGCCGGCTACGTCGGCGCGTTCAATCCGCAGACGCGCGCGCTGACGCGCGAGGACGCCGACTCCAACCTCGACGTGCACGCCGTCTGGGGCGACGGCGAGAGCACCGTCTACGCCGTGGGCGGACGCTTCGCGCCGCCGTTTTCCGGCTTGGCGCTGCTGCGCTCCACGCGCGCCGTGCCCACGGCCGGCGTCCCGGCCCCCGGCAACAACCGGGTCGACAACTCGGCGCTCGATAATCCCCCCGTCGGCGGCGGACCGGAGAAGGACTGCAACGAGAACAAGCTCGAAGACGCGGCCGACATCGCCGCCGGACGCAGCCAGGACTGCGACGGCGACGGCGTGCCGGACGAGTGTCAGGATGACGCCGACGGCGACGGCGTGATCGATCCGTGCGACGAGTGCGCCGCCGGCAATGACGCGGCCGACGCCGACGGCGATGGCGTCGCCGACGCGTGCGACGTGTGCCCCGGCGGCAATGACACGCGCGACGACGACAAGGACACGGTGCCGAACGCGTGCGACATTTGCCCCGGCTTCAACGACACGCGCGACGACGACGGCGACGGTGTGCCCAACGGCTGCGATCGCTGCAAGCAGGGCGACGACGGACAGGATGCCGACGGCGATGGCACGCCCGACGCGTGCGACCAGTGTCCCGGCTTCAACGACGAGCTGGACGCGGACGGTGACGGCGTGCCGAATGGCTGCGATACCTGCGTGGCGGGCGAGATCGACACGGACGGCGACGGCACACCCGACGCGTGCGACATCTGCCCGGGATCGGACGACCGACAAGACGCCGATGGCGATGGCGCGCCGGACGGCTGTGATCGCTGCCCCGGCTTCGACGACAACACCGACTCCGACGGCGACGGCGTACCCGATGGCTGCGACCTCTGTCCCGGCTCACCCGACAACCAGGATGCCGATGGCGACGGCGTGCCGAACGGCTGCGACGTCTGCGCAGGCTTCGACGACGCGGACGACGCCGACAACGACGGTACGCCGGACGCGTGCGACGCGTGCCCGAACGACGCGACGGACGACTCCGACGGCGACGGCGTGTGCGATTCGGCCGACGAGTGTCCCGGCTCGGACGACAACGTCGATTGCAACCAGAACGGAACACCGGACGGCTGCGAGTGCTTCGTCACCGACTGCCCGCTGGGGCAGGACTGCGACGCGCAAGGCAACTGCGCGCCGGTCGCGGCTGACATGCGCGTGCAGGAGGCCGTGCTCGACCCGAACTTCCCCGATTTCCCGGTGATCATCGGCTACCAGGATGTGCTTGAGTGCGGCGATCACAAGATCACGTGCGGCATCCAGGGCTTCGCGGACGAACAGATTCAGCTTTGGCTGTCGGGCTTCGCGCAGGGCACGCGTGTGAACATCACGCACTCGCTCGTTCAGCTCGAGAATTGCCCCGACCTGAACAGCGACGGGACGCCCGACTGCGATCTTGCGCCGCAGGCGAACTTCAACAATTTCCCGCTGATCTTTGACGCGGCCAGCGGACTCCACCGCTTCGAGCTGGGGCGGACGATCTTCCGTTCGCCGACACTGTTCAACGGTCAACGGGCGCGCCTCCGCGTCACGTTCACCGATCGCAACGACGCCAGCATCACGACGACGGTGACCCTGCACGTCCGGCTCGTGCAGGACGGCCCCGCGTGTCCGTGACAGGCGCAAAGGAGCAGATTCCGATGCTTTCGAGGGCCCGAGCGCCGCTGGGAATCTCGCTGTTGTTGGCCGCGACGCTCTTGCTCGGCTGCCCGATGGACCCGGACGCCGACCCGACGCCAACCATTCTGACCGATGGACCGATCGCCGAGGGGATCGCCGCGAAGCTCGGCCAACCGCTTCCCAGTGCCTCGGCCGATCAGCTCGAAACGTTCGAGCGCGGCAAACGCGTGTTCCTGCGCCGCTTCGACCTGGTCGACGGCCTCGGCCCCACGTTCAACCTCAACTCCTGCGGCGGCTGCCATGAGAAACCCGTTCCAGGCGGCAGCGCCGGCCTGTATCGCAATTTCTTCCTCGCCGGACGCGAGACGACCGACGGCGCGTTTGTCTTCAGCGATTCCGACGGGATGGCCGGCGGCGTTCTGCGCGCGTTCAGCTTTCGCGAAGGCGGCTCTGCCCGGCCGATCGTGCCCGACGACACCGACACGTTCGCGCAGCGCAACCCGATCGCCTTCTTCGGAATGGGCCTGATCGCCGAAGTGTCCGAGGAGGAGATTCTCCGCCGCGCAGACCCGACCGACGCCGATGGCGACGGCATCAGCGGCAAGCCCAATTTCGATCGCGGGTTCGTCGGGCGTTTCGGCCGAAAGGCGCAGACCGTCTCGCTCGAGGGCTTCATCCGCGGACCGCTGTTCAACCACCTGGGCGTCACGACCGAACCGCTCAGCGACGAGCTGCGCGCGCAGCTCCCCGTGGACAGTTCGCTGAACTTGGACGCCAGCGCCAAAGGCCGCGGACCGGGTCCGTTCCGCCCGGACAACAAGCAGGGACCGCACGAGCAGGCCGCCGCAGCGGACGCGCCCAACTTTGACGACGACAACGCTCCCGATCCGGAACTGTCTCAGCAGGACCTGTTCGACCTGGTCGCGTTTCAGATGCTGATGGCTGCTCCGCGGTTCGAAGAGCCGACCGAGCGGAGCAACCGCGGGCGTCTGCTCTTCCACGAGGCGCGCTGCTCGGCCTGTCACGTGCCGCGGCTCACTGGCCCGCGCGGGCCCATCCCGGCCTATTCCGACCTCCTGCTGCACGATATGGGCCCGGACCTGGCCGACGGAATCGTCATGAAGGACGCTACCGGCAGCGAGTTCCGCACGCAGCCGCTGTGGGGTGTCGCTGCGACCGCGCCCTATCTGCATGACGGCCGGGCCGCGACAATTCACGATGCAATACTCTGGCACGGCGGCGAAGCCGAGAACGCCCGCCGCGCGTACGAGGCGTTCACCAGCGAACAGCGAGAGGACATCGTCGAGTTCATCCTCACGCTCGGGGGGCGAGACCAGGCGAGCGCTGGACTGCTGCCGCCGGATGCCCCCATTCCGGGCGTCGGCGAGTATGGCGGTCCGCGCCGCGCGCTGGATGCGTTCGAGGCGGAGCTGTTCCGCCGAGGCCGGGCCGTGTTCGATCGTGACTTCGCCTTTTCCGATGGCGTCGGCGGCCTGACCGGTCCCGACGACACAGGCCGATTCAACGGCGACAGTTGTCGCGCCTGCCACTTCGACCCGGTCATCGGCGGCGCCGGCCCGCGCGACGTCAGCGTCATGCGCCACGGCGTCCTCAGCGATGACGGCAGCTTCAGCCCGCCTCCCACGACGCCCAACACGATCCTGCATCGACACGTGCGCCCAGACCACGCGATGATCGAGCCGACCGCCGAATGCAACGTGTTTGAGATTCGTCAGACGCCGCATGTCTTCGGCGGCGGATTGATCTCCGCCATCTCCGACGAGGCCATCGCCGCGAACGCCGATCCCGACGACGCCGACCACGACGGCATCAGCGGCCGAGCGCACACGCTTGCCGACGGACGCATCGGCCGCTTCGGCTGGAAGGCCGACGTGCCGAGCGTGCCCGAGTTCATTCGCGACGCGATGGCCGCGGAACTGGGCATCACGCTGGCGCGGCAGTCCGGCCTGACGTTCGGCATCACCGAGGACGATGACGGCGTGCCCGACCCCGAGCTTGCGCTCGGCGACGTCGAGGCGATGACGTTTTTCCTGCTCGAGCTCGCGCCGCCGCCGCGCGACCGGACCGGCGACCCCGGCGCGATCGAGCGCGGCGAGACGCTCTTCACCGCCATCGGCTGCGCCGTCTGCCACGTTCCATCGATGCCGACCACGCTCGGCCCGGACGCCAATCTCTATTCCGACCTGCTGCTGCACGACATCCTGCCCCCGGACACGCCCGGAATCGTCAGCGGCGACGCCGCCCAGACCGAGTTTCGGACGGCGCCGCTCTGGGGGCTGAGCCGCACCGCGCCCTACTTCCACGACGGCAGCGCCGACACGATTCAGCAGGCGATTCTCCAGCACGACGGCGAAGCGCTCGGCATTCGTACGACCTACCAGCAGCTCTCGCGCGAGGAGCGAGCCGACATCCTCGCCTTCCTCGGATCGCTCTGAGCGCGTCCCGGGCCCGGGCGCCGCGAACACCACAACGAGACGGCGTCCGGGCGGATCGGTCTTCGGACGGTTCCGCCTCGTCTCGCGCGGCGTCCGGCGTTCACCCGGACTCGCGCCCGCTGAGCCCGTTCGCGCTCCCCATCGTGCGCCGCCGCGCCGCCTCCCTTGTTCCGCCTCACCCGCTCCCTACAATCCCCTCCCATGCTCGCGCGCGTCCACAGCATGGTCATCGTCGGCATCGACGCCCGACCCTGCGAGATCGAAGTCGACGTCACAGGCCGCGGCTTCGGCTATCCCACCCTGGTCGGTCTGCCCGACTCCGGCGTGAAGGAGAGCGTCGACCGCATCCGCAGCGCGCTCACCAACTCCGGCTTCGCCCCGCCGCGGTCCAAAACCACCGTCAACCTCGCGCCGGCGGATGTTCGCAAAGAAGGCCCCGCCTTCGATCTGCCCATCGCGCTCGGCCTGCTGCTGGCCGACGGGCAGATTCAGAGCGAGACGGCCGCCGACTACCTGATCGCCGGAGAACTGGCGCTCGACGGGCGCGTCCGCCCCATTCGCGGAGCGCTCTCGATGGCGCTGCATTGCCGCGACGCCGGGTTCGCCGGCCTGCTTGTTCCACGCGAGAACGCCGAAGAGGCCGCGGTCGTCAGCGGAGCACAGGTTTACGGCATCGGCTCGCTGACCGAGGCCGTCGGTCTATTGACCGGGCGCCTGCCGCTGGAACCGACTACCGTCGATCTGCCCGCGCTGTTCGAACAATGCGCGCGCTACGACGTGGACTTCGCCGACGTGCGCGGTCAGGAACACGTCAAGCGTGCCCTGCTCATCGCGGCGGCCGGGCGGCACAACGTGCTGCTCATCGGCCCGCCCGGCGCCGGAAAGACCATGCTCGCCAAGCGCCTGCCGACCATCCTGCCGTCGCTCACGCTCGAGGAGTCGCTCGAAACCACGCGTATCTACTCCGCGTCCGGCAAGCTCGGCGCGCGAACCTGCCTGATGGCCACCCGGCCGGTGCGCCATCCGCACCACTCCACCAGCGTCCCCGCGCTGGTCGGCGGCGGCGCGATTCCCGCAGCGGGCGAAGTCTCGCTCGCGCACCACGGCATTCTCTTTCTCGACGAGTTCCCCGAGTTCACCCGCGCGGCGCTCGAATCGCTGCGCCAGGTGCTCGAGGACGGCCGCGTCACCATCGCACGAGCCCACAGCGCGGTCGAGTTCCCGGCCGATTTTCTGCTGGTCGCCGCGATGAACCCCTGCCCCTGCGGGTACTTCACCGACGCGCGCAAGCCGTGCAAGTGCTCCGCGCCGCAGATCGACCGCTACCTCGCCCGCGTCTCCGGCCCGCTGCTCGAACGCATCGACCTGCACGTCGAAACGCCGGCCGTCCCGATCTCGCAGCTCCGCGCCGAGCAGGCCGGCACCGACAGCGCCGCCATGCGCAGCCAGGTCCAGGACGCCTGGCGGTTGCAGCGCGAGCGGTTCGGCGCCGGCGCGACCACGACCAACGGACGCATGAGCGCGCGAGATCAGCGGAAATACTGCCGAATCGACGACGCCGGCGAGCGGCTGCTGCGCCAGGCCGTCAGCGAGCTGGGACTCAGCGCGCGGGCCCACGACAAAGTGCTGCGGGTCGCCCGCACCATCGCCGACCTCGCAGCGCAGGAACACATCGGTGCGACCCATCTGGCCGAAGCGATCTCGTACCGTCGCCTGGATCGCGCCGTCTGATCGGCGTCGCGCCTACGGTCAGGCGGATGCGCGTCGCCCGTCCGCCGTGCTCGCTCGGGTTGGGTGTCAGCGCGGGCTGAAGTAAGATCGCTCGTCGCCGTTCGAATCCGGATCGCTCGCCGGTCGCGGCTGTGCCGAATTCGTTATCCCCCGCGCCGTCTGCGTGCGATAGAAAGGAAGCCGTCATGCCGCGCAGGCATCGTGTCCTGACCTGTTCGCTTGCCGCCGTCGCGCTGCTGCTTCCCGCGGCGCGCGCCGAGAGCACGCTGCGCGTTGTCACGTGGAACGTGACAAATTACTCCGGCGGCCGGGCGGCCGATTTTGAGACCGCGATTTACGGGGAGTTCGAAGGCCGCTCGATGTCGCCCGACGTGATCGTCTGCCAGGAATTCGTGAACGCCTCCGGCGTCGGCAGTTTCGTCGCGATCCTGAACAACGCCGTCGCCGGCCCCGGCGACTGGGCCGCGGCTGATTTCGTGGATGGCGCGAATACGGACAGCGCGCTGTTCTATCGAACGTCGAGGGTGCAGCTCGCGACCGAACTCTCGCCGAGCGGCGTCACCGTGGTGGCCGAGGGCGGCGTGTCGCCGCTCCACCCGACGAATATCATGCGGTATGACTTGGCGCTCGCGTCAGGAACGTCAGTCGAAGCCCGGCTCGCGGTGTATAGCAGCCACATGAAGTCCGGCTCCGACAGCGACGACCGCGCCCGCCGCCTGCTCGAAGCGCAGCGCATCCGCGACGACGCCGAAGCCCTTCCCGCAGGCTGGCACTTCATGCTCGGCGGCGACTTCAATATCCCGTCATCCGGGGAACAGGCCTACCAGGAGTTGATCGGCTCGCAGCCCAACAACGCCGGTCGTTTCTTCGACCCCATCAACTCGATCGCCAACTGGCACAACAACGCCGCCTACCGATTTCTGCACACGCAGGATCCGGTGTGGGCGATGGATGACCGCTTCGATCAATTCATCGTCTCGGCAAGCCTGATCGACGGGCTCGGCGTCGATTACATCGGCAACGCAGCCATCCCCTACAGCACGTCGACCTGGGACGATCCGCATCACTCCTATCGCTGCTGGGGCAACGACGGAACCAGCTACGACTTGCCGCTCACGATCGCTGGAAACCAGATGGTCGGTCCGCTCATAGCGCAAGCGCTCGAGACCAGCGCCGTGGGCGGTGGCCATCTCCCTGTTCTGCTGGACCTGCGCATCCCACCGTGCCGCGGCGACGTGGCGTGCGACGGCGACACCGACTCCGCCGACCTGGCCGCATTCCTGGACTGCACCACCGGACCGTCCGACGTCTCGGGTTTCGTGAGCCCGTCGCCGGAGTGCCGTTCCGCGTTCGACTGGAACGAGGACCAGGATGTGGACCTCGTCGATTTTCGCGAGCTTCAGGCGCAGACCAGCGCGAAGTAGCGCCCCTTCTCCGTCGCCACGACGCCCCGGTCAGCCGCGTTCGCGCCGCTGAGGATCGTAGCGACCTCGACGCCGGCGCGCGTCTCGCGTGGGGAGCATGACCGCACCTCCCCCCGTCGGCGCTGCCGCGTTCCGCTACGCCAGAAATCCCAGCAGCAGAGACAGTAATCCGCCCAGCGCCAGCACCGCCGGGAACTCCCACGCCGCTAGCTCGTCGCCGATTCGCTCGTCCTCGCGATCCAGCGCCGCAAACCGCGCCTGCTGGTCAGCGGTTCGATGCGCCGGCGTTCGCGACGCCAGCCGCAGGTATTCCACCCATTGCATGATCCACCCCCGGTTGCTTCACCGCTCGCCGCGGCCGCGACCGAACAGCCTGTTCTCACGGCATCCTCGTGGCGTTCAGCATCGAATACGCTCCAGATGATTCTACGCCGTCGTCACGGTCTCGCGCCGCGCTCGTCTCGCGACGCGCGTGCGCGATTGTGGTTCGAGTGCGCCCGCACCCGGCGCGCGTGCGACTTCCAGGCGTGATGATCCGAGACGCTAACTCGGACGTTGCCGCTTGTCTTGATTTCCGATTCCCGTTTCGTCTACGTTCAATTCCTTACAGCGACGCCGTGCGAAGGCGTCGAGCGGAACCAGCTTCGAATCGGGGATCGCATGAGGACTTCGTCACAGTTCATCGGCCAGCTGCTCGGGGGCACGGTCGTCCTGTTTATCGGCGGGTACGCGTATGGGCAGACGTTGCTGGAGCGGGCCTCGACGATCGACTTCAGCGCCACGTACGGCGGCGGCCCGGACGTCTTTCAACCGTCTGGTTCGGTCGCCGACGGCGATCTCGTACTGAACGACCTGGAGACGCTGGCTTTCTCCGATTCACAGAGCGGGCTGATCCCTGGGAAACCGCCGCGGCCGTGGAGCGCCGGCGTCTCCTTCAACGGCTACCACGCGCTTCAGATCACCGGATCCATCGGGCAGGTATCGCGGATCGCGGCCGAGGGAGAGGGCACCGCGACAGCGTCCGCGTCGGGCGAGGGACTGGCGAGTTTAATGAGCGCAAATCCGGGCAACCAGTTGACCCTGACGTTTAGCCTCGCATCCGACACGACAGCCCGCTTGGACGGACGTTGCAGCTTCACGGCGGACGGCTGGACCGATGCCGGGGTCCGTTTGGAACGCTTTAACGGCAGCGATTGGACCATCGTATTCTGGTCAGTATTTGCTCCCGGCGGACAGGGAAACTTCGACGAGTCGTGGACGCTCGCGGCCGGCGAGTACCGCGTGATCAGCTACGGCGAATGCGTCCCGTTCGCGGGATTCCGCCCGGCGGAGGAGTATCAGTACGACTACCGTCTCACGTTCGATGACTTCTGCCCCGGGGACATCAACGGCGACAATTCGGTCGATCTGGCGGATCTTTCCGATCTGCTGACGAATTACGGTGCGCCGAGCGGCGCCGTGCTGTCGCACGGCGATATCGACGGGGATGGCGACGTGGACCTGGCCGACCTGTCGGCGCTTCTGACCTACTTCGGAATCCAGTGCTGAGCGCCTGAGTCTTCGACCGTTGGATCGGGGCGACGCACCCGCGGCGGTCCGCCCCGCACCGCCGGGACCGGGCATTCGGCCCGCCGCGCCGCGCGTGAAGACGACAGGACGCGCCATTGTGGGTTTGGTGAATCCGACTGCGATTGAGCACGATCCAGGCGACTTGGATCACTTTTTATCAGACTATTACCGCCGTCCCGGCGGAATCCAGGCCCAGCCACGCAAGCGGGCGCTGCAATACGAAGCCCCTGTCCAAGACTACAGATACGAAGCGTGTGTGCCCAACCGGCGGACGCAGCACGCCGAACAGCCGGCCCGTCCGGTCGAGACCCGGCGCGACCGAAGGCGTTGGGTTAGACTGCGGTCGGTCAGAGCGACACTTACGATGCCGTGACGCGTCCCGCCGGCCGATCGGCGGCGGCTGCTGCGGCGGGCAGGCCAGCGGATGCCGGCGTCCCGATCGGACGAATTTCTCGCGCTGCTCGCGCCCCTTCGCGACGCGCTCTACCGATTCGCGCGCCGGTCTCTCTGGCGGCGCGAGGATGTGGACGACACGGTGCAGGACGCCGTGATGACGGCGTGGCGCGACTTCGACCGCTTCGAGAGCGGCACGAACTTTCGCGCGTGGATGTTTCGCGTGATGGTGCACGCCGTGTACCGCGCCAATCAGCGCGTCCGTCGGCGTCGCGAGCAAGCCTTGGAGAACGTTCATGAGCACGCGGCTGAGTCGGACTCCGCGTCGGCGGCATGGTTGGAGCTGCTGCGCGACCCGGACCGCCTCTCCGACCTGCTCGACCAGAGGCTCGCCCGTGCGCTCGCGGGCCTGTCCGACGTCGAGCGGCAATGCCTGCTCCTGCGCCTGCTGGAGGACTACACGTACAAGGAAATCGCTTCGCTTCTGGAGATTCCGATGGGGACCGTGATGTCGCACGTGCACCGCGCCCGACTCCGACTGCGCGAGGCGCTCGCCGCACTCGCCGGCGAGCCCGGGCGCGTTGTCGAGGGTCGCACGTGAACTGTCGCGACGCCGAACTCCTGCTGAGCGCGCACCTCGACGCCGAGCTCGAGTCTACTAGCGCCGACGATCTGGCCGCGCATCTCGACGCCTGCGCGCCGTGCGCCGAGCGGTTTCGGCTCGAGCAGCGCGCCGACGCGCTGATGCGCAGCAAGCTCAGCGACGGCAGAATGCCCGCGTTGCAGTGGAATCTGCTGCGACAGCGCATCGGCGGCGGCGCGACGCGACGCTGGCGGCTTCCGCTCGTCGTGGCGACCGCGGCCGCGTTTCTGCTGCTGGCGGTCGTCCCCTATTTCTGGGCGGACTCCCCCGCATCGGCGACGGCGCTCGCATCGGACTTCTACTTCGAGCAGACGCAGCCCGGCTTCGACACGGTCGCCGAGGGGCCGGAGGCGTTCGACGCAACCGTGCGCGAGACGCTCGGCGGTTCGCTGCACTGGTGTCGGAACGCGGCCCGCGCCAGCAAGCACCGCATCGAATTCATCCGCGTCTCGCGTCAGTCCGACGGCCCGTCGAGCAACTACCTGGTCGTCTGGGCCAAGTGCTGCGGCCGGCCGGTCGTGATCGTGCTCTCTCGCGCGGAGGATGGCGGCTGGCCGGTCAAGCTGCGAACGCTGGTCTCGCAGACGCCGTGCGGCAGCGTCGTCTGCTGCAAGGACGACGTGCGGGTCTCGGTGCGTGAGATCGGCACGCTCCGCGTCGCGGCGCTTGGCAAACACGACCCCTGCGCCGTCCTCGACGAGCTCGCCCGCCAGTCGCAATAGTCGCGCCCGCGGTGCGCTACTCCTTCGCGATCAGCGCCAGCGCGCGTTCCACGATCGTGTCCTCCGGCTCGTCGGGCGTCAGGTCGATCGGCTTCGTTCCGGGCAGCCGCCGCAGCCAGTTCCGCTGCTGTTTCGCCAGGTGTCGCGTGTCGATCTTGATCCGCTCGATCGCTTCGTCCAGCCCGCACGCCCCCGAAAAATGCTCGAACAGCTCGCGATAGCCGACAGCCTGCGATGCCTGATCGCCCAGTCCGCGCGGATCCGACCAGACGCGTCGCGCCTCGTCCACCAGTCCGGATTCGACCATCCGCCGCACGCGCCGGTTGATCCGCGCGTTGTTGTCTTCCCGCGTCCGGCGCAACGTCAACAGCGACCACGCCCAGTCGCCGCGTCGAATCGTGCCGCGCTCCCATTGCTGCTGGTGTCGGCTGATCGGCACGCCGGTCACGCGCAGCACCTCGAGCGCCCGTTCGATCCGCCGCAGATCGTTGCGGTGCACGCGCTGCGCCGTCTCCGGATCTGCGGCCGCGAGTTCGGCGTGAAGCGCTTCGACGCCGTCTCGCGCAGCGCGCCGCCGGAGTTCCGCGCGAACGTCCGGATGCGCCGCCGGACCGGCGAACATCCCCTCGTAGAAGCATCGGAAGTAGAGCATCGTCCCGCCGACGACGATCGCCGGCCGGTTGCGCTGGTGAATCCGCTCGACGGCCGAGTCGGCCAGCTCGAGGAAACGCGCCGCGCTGAATGATTCCCACGGATCGGCGATGTCGATCAGATGATGCGGGATGCGCTCGCGCACCTGCGGCGACGGCTTGCCCGTGCCGACGTCCATCCCGCGATAGACCTTCATCGAATCGACGCTGACGATCTCCGCCGCGAGCCGCTCCGCGAGCGCGCGCGCCAGTGCGCCCTTCCCGCTTGCCGTGCAGCCCAGAATGGCGATCACGCGATTCATCGCGACGGCTCCGCGGCGCCGCGGCACGGCGCCCGGTTGCCCGGCCCGCGACCGATCCCGATGATAGCGACATGTCCGTGCGATTTGTCCTCGGTCGCGCCGGGTCCGGCAAGACGCGCCTCTGCCTGCACGAGGCCGCGGCGCGGCTGCGCGAACGCGCCGACGCCGAGACGCTGATTCTGGTTCCCGAGCAGGCCGCGCTCCAGACCGAACGCGCACTCGCGCGCATCGCGCCGCGCGGCGGCGTCGCGGGGGTCTCTGTTCTCGGATTCACGCGGCTGGCGCAGCGCGTGCTCGAACTCGCGCCGATCTCGGCGACCCTGCTCACCCCGTCGGCGCGCGGCTTCGCCGTCCGCGCCGCCCTGTCCGGGCACGCGGCGCTGCTGCGCCCGTTCGGCGCGGCCGCGGAAACGCCGGGATTCCTGCGTGAACTGGCGAAGCTGTTCGAGGAGCTGATTCGTGAGGAAATCCGCCCCAGGCAGCTCGAAGAATCCGCGGACCGCAGCGCCGGCGAGCGAACCCGCGTCCGCTCGCGCGCCGTGGCGGCGCTGTATGAGCGATATCTCGCCTGGCTGGGGCCGGACCGGTGCGACAGCGCGACGCTGCTGAGCGCCGCGTGCGCGCAACTCGAGCGAACCGAGTGGCTGCGCGGCGCGCACGTCTATCTCGACGGCTTCGCCCAGTTCGGAGCGCAGGAGCGATCGCTGCTGGTCGCGCTCGCGCGGCGTTGCGGCGCCATGACGCTTACGCTGCTGGCCGATCCGTCCGCGCCCGGCATCTCCCATGCGATGCCGGACTCGCTCGGGCTGTTCGCGAGAACCGAAGCGACGTATCACCGATTGCGCCGCGCGCTGACCGACGCGGGCGTCGCGATCGAGCCGCCGGTCGCGCTCCGGCCGGCGGGCAATCCGCGCTTCGCCGCAGCGCCGCGCCTGGCGTCGCTCGAGGCGGCTGTCGCGCTGCCGCCGCGCGTTCCCGCCGCGACTGCCGACGCCTCGCCCTGCGATGGGGGCGCCGCGACGGTGCGAATCGTCCGTTGCGGCACGCATCGCGAGGAGCTGGTCGCCGCGGCGCGCTTCATTCGGCGCAGCGTGACGGACTCCGGCGGGCGGCTGCGCTGGCGCGACTTCGCCGTGGCGACGCGCGACCTGGCGGCGATCGCGCACCTGGTGCAGGACGTGTTCGACGAGCACGAAGTGCCCTGCTTCCTCGATCAGCGACGATCGCTGAAGAGCCACGCGCTCGTGCGATTCGTCGCGTCGCTGGCGGACGCGATCCGCTCGGACTTCGCGATTCCCGAGTCGGTCCGATTGCTTCAAAGCGAGCTGCTGCCGCTGGCGCGCGAGCAGGCAGAACTGCTTGAACAGCGGCTGCGCGAACACGAGAAGTCAGGCTTCTCTGCGTGGACTGCGCCGTCATGGCGGCCGTGCCGCTCCGAGACGCGCTGGCTGCGGCAGGCGTCGAGCGGGGCCCGCCCGGAGATCTCTCCGCTCGCGGAGCTGGACGCCGCGCGGTTGCGCGTCGCCCGGGCGATCGCGCCGCTGCGCGAGCGGGCGCGCAGCGCGGCGGAATCCACGGGCGCGACGCTGGCGCGATGCCTCTACGACACGCTGCTCTCGCTGCGGGCGGACGCCCGGATCCGCGAATGGATCGCACAGGACCAGGCCGATTCGCAGTGGGAAAGCGCCGAGCTGCATCGCCTGGCCTGGAATTCGTTGTGCGAAGCGCTGGATCACGCGCACGAGCTCCTCGGCGACAGCACGCTGGCGTTCGGCGAGTTCTTCGACCTGATCGAGGCGGCGCTGTCGGAAGAATCCGTCGGACTCGCGCCGCCCACGCTCGACCAGGTGCTCGTAGGCGGCATCGAGCGAAGCCGCCATCCAGAGCTGAAGTGCCTTTGGCTGGCGGCGTTTAACGAGGGCATCTTTCCCGCGCCGCCCCCGCAGGATCGCCTGCTCAGCCGGGACGACCGCGAGTCGCTGCGCGTAGCGGGACTGTCCGACCTCGCCGTCAGCCGCGACGAGCTGGCCGGCGAACGGCTGCTGGCATACATCGCCTGGACACGACCGTCGCAGCGGCTGGTGCTGAGCTACGCGCTGCGCGACGCGGACGGCGGCGAACGCCTGCCTTCGCCGCTGCTGGCGGAATGCCTCCGCGCCGCGCCCGACGCTCAGACGGTCGAGTTCGACGCCGGCGACCAGCCGCCGACCTGCCTGGCGGAAGCGGGATTCGGAATCCTCGCGCGCCCCGGCGAGGCGCGCTGGTCGGAACTCCGCCGGCAGCTCGCCGCCGAACCGCGGCTCGACGCGCGGCTGGCGAAGCACCTTCGCGGCCGCGAGTATTCGAACGATCCGCCGCCGATCTGCATTGCCGGGCGCCGCCGATTCCCGGAGGAGGCGGCGTGGACCACGTCCGCGTCCGAGATCGAAACCTATCTGCAGTGTCCGTTTCGTCACTTCGCCCGATACGGCTTGGCGCTCGACGAAGTGCGCGGCCCGACGCCGATCGCGATCGAGCTAGGGCAGCGCGCCCACGACGCGCTCGCGCGGCTGCTGACGCGCGTCATGCAGCTTCCCGGCACGCCGCGCGACTGGAGCGATGACGCCTGGCTCGACGCGTGGCGGCAAACCCTGCAAGAGATCGCGGCGGAAGAAGTTCAGGAGGAATTGGCGCCGCGGACCCGATTCCTTCGCCAGATTCAGGGCGACCTGCTCGAAGACGTCGTGCGGGCGGTGGCCCAGCGCCTGCGGCGAGGCGGGTTCGCGCCGTGGCGCGTCGAGCTGCCGTTCGGCGGCGAGCCGCGCCCGGATTCGGCACAGCTCCCCGAGCTGGAATTGCCAGCCCGCCGCGGTCGCGTCGTACGCGTGCGCGGACGCATCGACCGCGTCGATCGCGCGAGCGGCCGCGACCATCCGCTCGCGCTCGTGCTCGATTACAAGTCGGCGGTTTCCCGGCTGAATCCGCAGGTCCTGACCGGCGACCGGCTGGAGTCGCTCACCTACCTGCTCGCGCTCCGCGCGATGGGCGAAATGCGCCCGGGCGGCGTGCTGCTCGTGCCGTTGTATGCCCGCGCGGCCGCGCTGGAGAGCGCGTATGTCGCCGAATCGGATGCAGACGAGCAGCGGCTTCACCTGTTCCGGCCGCGCGGCATCTTCACGGAAGAGGCGGCGGCGCTGCTGGATTCGTCGCTGGGCCAGCGGCAGTCGCCCGTCGCGGCGATGAGGTTGAAATCCGACGGCACGTTCGACGAGAACCAGTCGCGAGACGTGGTTTCGCAAGGCAAACTGACGGCGATTCTGGATCTCGCGCAGGCGACGCTGCTTCAGGCGGCGGACGGCATCCTGTCCGGCAACGTGGAAGTCGCGCCGCTGGTGGAAGGGCAGACGCTCGCCTGCCGTACATGCGCGCACCGATCGGTCTGCCGATTCGAACGCGAATACAACCAACCGCGCCGCGCGGAGCGCTTCATTCCGAACCTGCCGCCCGACGACGACCCGTCCGCTGGAGAGTCCGGATGAGGCTGACGGCCGCGCAACAGACCGCCGTGACCCATCGCGCCGGCGACATGCTGGTGTCGGCGTCGGCCGGCTCGGGCAAGACGTCCGTGCTGGCCGGGCGGGTGCTCGACTTGATCTGCGATGCGCGCACGCCGACGAGCGTCGACCGGCTGCTGGTCGTGACGTTCACGCGGGCGGCGGCGGCCGAGCTGCGGGCGCGGATCGCCGCGGCGCTGCGCCGCGCGGCGCTTTCTCAGGACGACCTGGCGCAGCGCGAGCGTCTTCTGCGCGAGGAGCTTCTGCTCGAAACGGCGGAGATCGGCACGATCGACGCGTGGTGCGGGCGCTTGCTTCGCGAGCATTACGACGTGGCCGGAGTCGATCCGTCGTTCTCCATGCTCGCCCCGGAAGCAGCCGAAGCGCTTCGACGCCGCGCGATGGATGAGCTGTTGGAATGGGTCTACAGCGCCGACGAGCCGTCGGCGGAGGCGGCGCGACGCTGGCTGCGCCGAGAGGCGCGGCCGAGCGATGAGCCGCTTCGCCAGATGCTGGACGGGCTGAGCCGGTTCCGCGAGCAGCTCATCGATCCGCGGGGCTGGCTGCGGCGTCAGCGACAGGCGGCCGACGGCGGAGCGGACGGCGCGCGTCGCGCCGCGGAACAGTCGCTGACGGCGGCGCTTCTGGCGGACCTGCGCCTGCAACAGCGCTTCGTCGCGGAGATCGGCGACCCGCCGACCGACGTGCTGCGAAACTGGAGAGATGCCTATGACGCCGCGCTGTCCGATTGGATCGCCGCGCTGTCACGCGGCCGGCCGCTCGTGGAGGTCGTACGCGGCATCAGCGACTACTCGTTCGGCACGATGCCGCGCGGATTGGATGACAGCGCCAAGGCCTACGGGGTCCAGCTTCGGGACAAGGCGCTGAAGCGGCGGCTCAAGACGCCGTGGGCGTCCGACCGAATTTTGTCCATCCTGGACGACGCCGGCGCGGCGGCCGAATTCGTGCGCACGCTGCTCGACCTGGAGTCCGCATATCACGATCGCGTTCGCGAAGCGAAGCGGCGTCGGGGACAGCTCGAGTTCTCCGACGTGCTGTCGGGCGCGCTCGACCTGCTCGCCGTGACGGACGACGATGGCGAGCGAGTCGCGTCCGCGACGGCGCAAGCGCTTCGCGAGCGCTACGAGCACATTCTGGTCGATGAGTTTCAGGACACCAGCCCCGTGCAGGCCGAGCTGATCCGGCTGGTCTCACGTCCGGCGGGGACTGGCGGCAATCGCTTCCTCGTCGGCGATCTGAAGCAGAGCATCTACGGTTTTCGCCGGGCCGATCCGACGCTGTTCGCGCGGACGGCCGAGGACATGTCGCGCGACGGCGCTGCCGGGACACTGCACCCGCTGCGCGAGAACTTCCGGACGCATCGCGATCTGCTGGCCGGGCTGAACGCGATCTTCGAGCGTCTGTTCTCGCCGGAACTGGGCGGGCTGAAGTACGACGAGGCGGCCCGACTGGCGGCCGGACGGGAAGAGCCGACGTCGACCGCCGATGGTGTCGAGCCGCGACTCGAGGTGCACGTCGTGTCAGAGACGGCGTCGAGCGGCCGCGACGACGAGCCCGACGCGGAATACGACCCCGAAATCGAGTTCCTGGAGCGCATGCAGCGCGAGGCGCGCGTGGTCGCCGCGCGACTCGCCGACCTGCGCGATCGCCCGCCGTGGATTCCGGAAGTGTCGCCCGAAGGCACGCGAACGCTGAGGCGCATGAACTGGTCGGACGCGGCGGTGCTGCTGCGAGCCGCGGCGCGCAACGTCGATCAGCTCGCCGGCGAGCTGCGCGCGCTCGGCATTCCCTGCGCGGCGGGGCGGCGCGAGTCCCTGCTGGATTCATCGGAGGCGCGCGACGTTCGGGCGGTCCTGTCGCTTCTGGCGCAGCGCGATCAGGACGTGCCGCTGGCGACGCTGCTGCGCGGCCCGCTGACGGAGCTTTCGCCGGACGACTTGCTGGACATCCGCGAGGCGTCGCAGGCCGGCTCGCTGCTCTGCGCGGCGCAGACCTACCTCGCCGAACCGCGCGACGAGCGGATCGCCGCTGCGCTTCGGGCGGCGCTGCGGCGTCTCGACGGCTGGCGAGCCTGCGCGCGGCGCGAGGCCGTGCCCGAGCTGCTGCGCCGGATCATCCGCGACAGCGCGCTCTCTTCGTTTGTCGCCGGGCAGGCGTCCGGGCGGCAGCGCGTGGCGCGGCTCGAATCGCTCGTCGAACTGGCGGTCCGTTTCGACGCGTCCGGCGGCGGCGGGCTGTCCGAGTTCGTGCAGCACCTCGATCAACTGGCCGAATCGGAATTCACCGCTGCCGGCGCCGGCGTCGAGTCGGACGCGGCCGTGCGGATCATGACGATCCACGCTGCGAAAGGCCTGGAGTTCCCCGTCGTGTTTCTCGTGAACTGCGGCGCGAGATTCCGGCGCGACTCTCGCGCGCTCGAGTGCGATCCGGCCTGCGGGCTGGGTATCCGCTTCTACGATCGAACGACGCGACGCACGATCCGATCGGCCGCGCACGAGCTTTCCGTTCGCGCGCGGCTGACTCGCGAACGCGACGAGGAGCTGCGCCTGTTCTATGTCGCAGCGACGCGCGCCCGGGAACACTTCGTCGCCGTGGGGCACTCGGCACGAGCGGCCCCCCGGGCGGTCGAGGAAGCCGGACCGTTGCCGCTCCTGGCGCGGCTCGGCGCGGATTCGATGCTGGACTGGATCCTGGCGGCGGCCGAAAACACGCCCGCGCCGATTTCGCCAGGCGAGCGCATCGCCATAAGCCGGCATCGCCTGTCCGATCTTTCGGCCGCCCGTCCGGTGGGGCCCGACCCATCGGTGATCGAGCCGCGCGCACTATCCGACGAAGACACGGCGTGGCTCGAGCATGCGATCCGCTGCATCGGGCTCGCGCCGTCCGCATCGGCCGACACTCCGGCCGTGATCTCGGCGACGGTCGCGCGAAACCGGCTTGCCGCGTCCGAAGCCGACGCGCCGCGCGAGCCGTTTCGAGTGTCGCACGATCTGGACGTACCGCGATTCGCCCAGCGTTCAGACGCGCAGGCTGCGGACGGGCGCGAGTTCGGATCGGCCATGCATCGCTTTCTCGAAGTCTGCGACCTGGCGCGACTCGGCGACGAGGCGGAGATCGCGCGGCAGGTGGAGGACGCGACCGCGTCCGGTCGCCTCACGCGGCGGCAGGCGGAATTGCTGAATCGCGCCGACCTGGCGTGGCTCGGGCGGAGCGAACTCGGCGCGTTGTTTCGCAGCGAGCATGCAACGGCGCGGCGCGAGCTGCCGCTGCTGTGGGGTGTGCCGGAATCGGACGCCGAAGAAGATCGCATGCTGCTGCGCGGCGTGATCGACTGCGTGCTGGAGCGCGACGACGGGTTGTGGATTCTGGACTACAAGACCGATCGGCCGGCGAGCGATGCCGCGCGACTGGCGGCGACGGAGCGCTACGCGCTCCAGGTGCAGCTCTACGGCGCGGCCGCGGCGCGGCTGCTCGATCGGTCGGTGGCGCGACTCGCGCTGGTCTGGCTCTCGCAGCGACGATTGGATTGGATCGCGCCGGACCCGCAGGCGCCCGAGCGCCTGGCGACGCTGCTGAGGGATTCGGATCCGGATCGACATTGATCGACGTGGACGCACTATGATCCGTTGACGCCGGTGGGCGCGCGTCGCCGACCGGACCAGGCGGGGCACGCATGCTCTCAAAAGCGACCGTGATCGGGACCGGCGCCATGGGCACGCTCATGGCGCAGATCCTGGCGACCAACAACGTCAACGTGGCGCTGCTCGGCCGCCGGCCGGCGATGGTGGATGAGCTTCGCATGACGCGCGAGAACCGCCGCTATCTGGCGGGGCTGCGCTTTTCCGACCGCATCGTGCCCACGCTGGACGCTCGCGCCGCACTGGCGCAATCCGAGCTGCTCATTTCGGCCGTGCCGTGCCAGCACCTGCGCGAGGTCTGGGGGCAGCTCGCGCCGCACGCTCCGCCGGACGCGCCGGTATGCAGCGTGACCAAGGGCGTCGAGACTTCGACGCTTCGCCGTCCGACCGAACTGATCTCGGCGCTCGTGCCGGGCGCGCGACTGGCGGTGCTGTCGGGTCCGTGCATCGCGCCGGAGGTGGCGCGTTGCCTGCCCGCGACGGTCGTGCTGGCCGCGAGCGACGCGGAGCTGGCGCGGCGTCTTCAGGCGGCGATGACGACGGTCTGGTTTCGAGTGTATACGTCCGACGATCCGCTCGGGGTCGAGCTGGCCGGCGCGCTGAAGAACGTCATTGCGCTGGCCGCGGGCATCCTGGACGGTCTGCACGCGGGAGACAACGCCAAGGCAGCGCTGCTCACCCGCGGGCTGGTGGAGATTCGCCGGCTGGGCGCGCGGCTGGGGGCGCGCCCGGAGACGTTCTACGGCCTGGCGGGCGTGGGCGACCTGGTCACGACGTGCGTGTCGCCGCTGGGGCGGAACCGGCAGGCGGGCGAGCTGATCGGGCGCGGCAGCACCGTCGAAGACGTGGTCAGCGGCTCGACGCACGTCATCGAGGGGATTCCGACCACACGTGCCGTACTGGACCTGGCGCGGAGACATCACGTGGACATGCCGATTACCGCGGCCGTCGGCGACGTGCTCTTTTCCGGCAAGCCGCCGCTCGCGGCGATCAGCGACCTGATGAACCGGCCGCTGAAGGCGGAGGACTCGATCGACTGAACCGCGACGACGCGCGTCGGCAATTCGGCGTCGCGCAGCGATTGCCGATCGGCGCGCGTCAAATCTGGCGATCGATTTGGCGCGCGGCGCTTTCTGTGCTATTTCTTATGTTGGATATCATTCCTCGCAACGGACCGCGCCCGTGAAGATCCTCTTCTAGATCGTTCTGTAGCTCCTTCGAAACAGTGTCGCGGAAGTCTTGTCGCACGCCTGCGCGCCCGCCCCGGAACGACTGCGCGCACCGTGCCCAGAGCGGTTCGCCCCGCAGCCGCCCGGCCAAGGGGAGGCGCGGCGCCGGACTTCGGACTCACCCCGACATCGACCGATCCACGGAGAGACCCAGCGTGCTGAAATCGCCCATCTGCCTTCACGACGTGACGTTCGGCTACGCCGGCGCGAGCGATCCGCTGTTTGAGAATCTGCGCGCCGAGTTCCCGTGCGGCTGGACCGGACTGGTCGGCGCGAACGGCAGCGGCAAGACCACGCTGCTTGCGCTCGTGGCCGGACGCCTGCGCCCGCGACGCGGGACGATCCGCGTTCCCGGACCAGTCGAATTGTGCGAGCAGCAGACCTTTGTCTCGCCCCGGCTGCTTTCCGCTTTCGCGCAGGCCGACGACGGCGCGGCGCGCGAGCTGCGCGGACGTCTGCGAATCGAGCCGACATGGATCGATCGCTGGCACACGCTCAGCGACGGCGAGCGCAAGCGCGCCCAACTCGGCCTGGCGCTTTGGCGTCGCCCGCGAATCCTGCTGGTGGACGAGCCGACCAACCATCTCGACCGGGACGCGCGCGGGCTGCTGCTCGACGCGCTCGCGGCGTTCCGCGGAATCGGGCTGATCGTCAGCCACGATCGCGAACTGCTCGACCGCTTGTGCACGCAGTGCCTGATGCTCACGCCGCCGGGCGCGACGATGCGCCCGGGCGGCTTCACGCAGGCTTCGGCGACGCACCGCGCCGAACAGGACGCGCAGCGCGCGCTGCGCGCGCGGCGCACCGCCGATGCGCGGCGGCTGCAGCAGGAAGCGTCGCGCCGCCGGGACGAGGCCGCGCGGTCCGACTCGTTGCGCTCGAAGCGCAAACTCGCGCGCGGCGACAGCGACGGCCGGGCGCGCATCGATCGGGCGCGCGTCAGCGGCAAGGACGGCCAGGCCGGACGCCGCCTGCGGCAGATGCAGGGCGCGGTCGAGCAGGCCGAGCGCGCGGCGCGGGAGATCGACGTGCCGCGCGAGCGACGCCTGGGGATCGGCTTCGCGACCGTCCGCTCGGAGCGCCGCGCGGTGCTGCGCGTGGCAGCAGGCGTGCTCGAGCTCGGCGGCGGGAGGCGCCTGGCGCACCCGGAGCTGCACGTCGCCGCGTCCGATCGGATCGGTCTGTGCGGGCCGAACGGCGCGGGCAAGAGCAGCCTGGCGCGCGAACTCGTCCGACGACTCGAGACCGGGCCGGATCGCGTGCTCCACATTCCTCAGGAATTCGAGCCCGATCTCGAACGGCGAATCGTCGCGCGGTTCGTCGCGCTGAGTTCTCGGGAGCGCGGCGCGGCGCTTTCAGGAATGGAACGGCTGGGCTCGAGCGCGCCGCGCGTGATCGAATCCGAGCGACTCAGCCCGGGCGAGCTGCGCAAGCTCGCGCTCGTTCTGGGAATGCTCGATCCGCCGGCCGTGCTGGTGCTCGACGAGCCGACCAATCACCTGGACCTGCCGTCGATCGCGTGCCTCGAGCGTGCCCTGGCGTCTCTCGACGCGGCGATGATCCTCGTCAGTCACGACGAGCGGTTTCTCCAAACGCTCGTGTCGAGGCGCTGGACGATCACGCTTCCCGGTCCGCTGACGCCGGCGAAGCTGATCCCCTCGACCGGCGCGGGGGGCGACGAACGCCGTGCGGACCCGCGGCGGTTCGAGTAAGCTTCGTGCGCAATCGCCCTCCCCCGGGGCGACGCGACAACGGAACCACACGCATGAGCATTCTGGTCAACAAGAGCACGCGGGTGATCTGCCAGGGCATCACCGGAAAGGCCGGCGCGTTTCACACGCGGCAGTGCCTCGAATACGGGACGCAGATGGTCGGCGGCGTCACGCCGGGTCGCGGCGGCACGCGCTCCGAGCACGGCCTGCCGGTCTTCGACACCGTTCACCAGGCCGTTCGCGAGACCGGCGCCGACGCGACCATGATCTTCGTGCCCGCCGGCTTCGCGGCCGAGGCGGCGATGGAGGCTGCCGACGCCGGCGTTCGGCTGGTCGTGCTCATCACCGAGGGCATTCCGATTCTCGACATGGTGAAGGCGCGCAAATTCCTGGACGATCGCGGCGTGAAGCTCATCGGACCGAACTGCCCAGGCATCATCACTCCGGGCGAGTGCAAGATTGGCATCATGCCGGGCTATATTCACAAGCCGGCCAGCGCCAGCACGAAGAATGTAGGGATCATCTCGCGGAGCGGCACGCTCACGTACGAGGCGGTGTGGCAGTGCTCGGAGCGCGGCCTCGGGCAGACCACCTGCATCGGCATCGGCGGCGACCCGGTGAAGGGTCTGAACTTCATCGAGCTGCTCGACCTGTTCAACGCCGACCCGGCCACCGACGCGATCCTCATGATCGGCGAGATCGGAGGCACAGACGAAGAGCGGGCGGCGGCACACTTGCGGGAGCACGTGCGAAAGCCGGCCGCTGCGTTCGTGGCCGGGCGCACGGCCCCGCCCGGACGGCGGATGGGCCACGCCGGCGCGATCATCTCGGGCGGGGAAGGCACAGCCGACGCGAAGATCGCAGCACTGCGCGCGGCAGGAATCCGCGTGGCGGACACCCCGGCGGATCTGGGCTCGGCGGTCGCGTCGGCGTTGCGTGGGTAGTTCAGTGCCTTACGGACAACGCTGCGCATCCGGAACCGAGCCGCGTTCCGGACGCACGTCACGAGCAGTCATTCGCCGAGCTCATCGAGGAAGTGGTTTTCGTGCGCGCACGAAGGGCGTCGTTCGGCTCGGCCGCGGCTGACCCAGGCCGGAGAAAATAAAGCGCTGCTTTAGGGTCGCGTGAATTGTGAACGCTTCCGACAAGTTCCACTTGACAGACTAATGTCACTGTGGCATTGTGCGCCCCGGGGGAGTGAGCGCCGCGGCGTGTCACGGCGCTAGAGAGAACTCTAGATCCGTTCGCGTTCTTCGCCCGTCTTTGATGTTCAAGCTTCAAGTCTCTTTCCGCGGGTCGTGTACGCGGATTTCCTGACGGGCGCGATGCGTTTCCTGTCGTACGGCGCGGCTGCTTTGCCGTGCCTTTCGCGTGGTAGTCCGTCTTGAAACGCGCGAGCGTGTCGCGCGTTTCTTTCGCGTGCAGGTTCCGTTTGCGTCTCGGTTCACATCCGCACCTTGAGGAGGAGGATTCTCGATGAGGAAGACTCTGTTTTCGGCCGTTCTGGCGAGCCTGCTCGCCGGTCCGGCGATGGCCGACTCGATCGGCCCCGGCGGCACATGGGACGGCTTTAGCTTCAACGTTGTGAAGACGCCCCCCGCCGTCGCAAGCCAGGTATTTACGTATCCGATCAGCTATCACAGCACGTTCGCGTACGCCAACTGGGCCGGCGTCGGCTTCAGTGTCAACTTTGACGGCACGGAAGTCAGCGGCGTCAATATCACGGGCGCGAATGGCCACTTCAACACGAGCGCTGGCCCGATCGCGACTTTGTGGAACTCGGGCGCGATCTTCAGCGGCGTGTTCAATGGCCCGTCCAGCGTTCCGTTCCCGATCGGCAACATCACGTTCCACGTGACGGGCACGACCGTCGGCCAGAACAGCGACACGGACATCACGTTCAACGGTCAGTTGGGCTTTGGCGGCGCGGGTTTCTCGCCGTTCAACATCTTCCATCTGACGCAGTTCCAGTCGGGCACCTACATCATCTACCCGTCGGCACTGCTCTATGTTCCGATCACGCCGGGCGGCGGACACGGCCAGCCTGGCCAGGTCGTCGAGCCGGGATTCGGCACGTGGATTCACGTCGATGAGACGTTCACGGCGTTCCTGCCGGCGAGCATCTTCTTCGGCACCACGTTCTTTATCAGCGGTCAGGGCGGCATCGGCGTCGAGCACGTGCCCGAGCCGGCCAGCGCTGCGCTGATCATCGGTGGTCTGGGACTGGTTGTGGCCGCGCTGCGCCGCCGCTCCTAGTCACCCACTTCGCGTCGCGGATTCACACGCCGCGCGACGCACCTTGGAGACGCAAACACGACGGGCCTGCCGCTGCTGCGGACGGGCCCGTCGCATTTTTCGGCGGTCTTGCAGCGACGGAACGCGACGCGACAGTCGCATCGACGCCCAGCCGGCGAGCAGATATGATGCGCGGTTTCGGCGCGTATGGCGGCTTGCGCCGTGCGGATCGGGATTCGGCGTGGGCTGCGGGCCTCCGCGGCGTTCCAACATAGCGGCGAGAATGAGCGACTTTCGGATCGTCAGCGACCTTCGTCCCCGGGGCGACCAGCCGGCCGCGATCGACCGCCTGGCGGCGGAGTTCTTGGGCGGGCGCAAACGCCAGACGCTGATGGGGGTTACGGGTTCCGGCAAGACGTTCACGATGGCGCATCTGATCGCCCGGCTGGGCCGGCCTGCGCTGGTGCTGTCGCACAACAAGACGCTCGCGGCGCAGTTGTTCGAGGAGTTTCGCGAGCTGTTGCCGAATAACGCGGTCGAGTACTTCGTGAGCTACTACGACTACTACCAGCCGGAAGCGTACATCCCGCAGCGCGACATCTACATCGAGAAAGACGCCTCGCGCAACGACGACCTCGACCGCCTGCGGCTCAGCGCGACCAGTTCGGTCATCTCGCGGCGCGACGTCGTGGTGGTCGCGAGCGTGTCGTGCATCTTCGGCCTCGGCTCGCCCGACGAGTACAAGGCCAGCGTCGTCAGCGTGCGCGTGGGAGACACCATCGAGCGCGACGCCCTGCTGCGGAGATTTGTTAGGCTCCAGTACAACCGCACCGACCTGGAGCTTCAGCGGGCCGGGTTCCGCGTGCGAGGCGACGTGATCGAGCTCTATCCGGCATATGACGAGACCGCGATCCGCATCGAGCTGTTCGGCGACGAGGTGGAGCGCGTGTCGCTGGTGCACCCGCTGACAGGCGCGGTGCTCCAGGAGCGCGACCACGTCTACATCTATCCCGCGGTCCACTACGTGATGCCCGAGTCGAACATCCGCGAGGCGATCGACTCGATCGAGCAGGAGCTGAACGATCGCGTGGCCGAGCTTCGCGGTCAGGGCAAGCTGCTGGAGGCGCAGCGGCTGCTGGCCCGGACGCGCTACGACATGGAGATGCTGCTCGAGGTGGGCTATTGCAGCGGCATCGAGAATTACACCCGGCACCTGAACAAGACCGCAGCGGGCGCCAAGCCGTACACGCTGGTCGATTACTTCCCGCGCGACTTCCTGCTGCTGATCGACGAGTCGCACGTGACGATTCCGCAGATCGGCGCGATGTACGGCGGGGACCGCTCGCGCAAGCTGGTGCTGGTCGAGCACGGCTTTCGCCTGCCAAGCTGCCTCGACAACCGCCCCATGCGCTTCGAGGAATTCGAGGCCATGTGGGACCAGGCGCTGTTCGTCAGCGCGACGCCCGGCCCGTACGAGCTTCAGCAGTGCGGCGGCGAGGTGGTCGAGCAGATCATCCGCCCGACCGGGCTGGTCGATCCGATCATCGAAGTGCGGCCGGCGCGCGGGCAGGTTCCCGATCTGATTGCCGCCGTCACGCAGCGCGCCGCGGCCGGCGAGCGCGTACTCGTGACCACGCTCACGAAGCGGCTCGCGGAAGACCTCGCCTCGTACATTCAGCAGGCCGGGCTTCGCGGCCGCTACCTTCACAGTGAAATCGACACGCTCGAGCGAATCGAGATTCTGCGCGAGCTGCGGCTGGGCAACTTCGACGTGCTGGTGGGCGTGAACCTGCTTCGCGAAGGCCTGGACCTGCCCGAGGTGTCGCTGGTGGCGATCCTCGATGCCGACAAGGAAGGCTTCCTGCGCAGCGAAACGTCGCTGATCCAGATGATCGGACGCTGCGCGCGAAATGTGAACGCCCTGGTGTACCTCTACGCCGACAAGGTCACGCCGTCGATGCAGCGCGCCATGGACGAGACCAGCCGACGCCGCGCCGTTCAGCTCCGCTACAACGAGGAGCACGGCATCACGCCCGACTCGGTGCGCAAGGCCGTCCGCGAAAGCCTCGTGTCGGAAGTCGCGGCGCACCGCCGCGTGCGCGAAGCGGTGCGCGCCGACGAAGGCGAGTACGACCGCGACGAGGTGGTCGCGAGGCTGGAAGCCGAGATGCTCCAGGCCGCCGACGAGCTGGACTTCGAGAAGGCGGCCGCGCTGCGCGACCAGATCGCGGAGCTGAAGCAGTCGCCGAGCCTGACGGTGACGGCCGTGGACTCGCGCCCGCGCTCCGCGGCGTCTGCCAAGGACCGTGGCGACTGGTCGCCTCGTGGTCAGCATCGCCGCGCGCGTCCGCGACGAAGCGGGCACGGATGATCGTTTTGGATCCAATCGGGGCGCCGGCCGAGCGGTCGGCCCCCGGAACTCATTGGGAACAGGAGCGTAACTCCATGAATCGATGGATGCGGAAGGCTCGGCCGAGCCTGTTGGTGGCGGCGTGTCTGTGCCTGGCTGCGCCCGCCGCATGGGCGGTAAGCCCGAAGGAATTCCAGCTTTCCAAGGCGATCCCGACCGACGTGTATGTGGCGGTCTGCGCCCGGTCGCACCCGGGCCAGGAGTTTCTGAACACGCAGGTCGCGCGCGTCTGGGCGGAGGTCGAGGCGGTTCGGCTGGACCGCGACTTCAAGCGGCTGTTCAAGAGCATGGCGCAGCAGAGCGGCGGAACAGCGGAGGAGTTCGACGCGCAGTGGCAGCAGATGACCGATCTGTGCACGAGCGTGAACTGGTCCGCGCTCGCCGGGCGCGAGTTCGCCTTCTGTCTGCGGCTGGGTTTCCCGACGGTCGAATTCGCGATGCTCATGCTGCCGGAAGAGGGTAAGTCGAAAGAGTGCTTCGACGGGCTCGGCAACGTCGCCAAGTCGCTGATCGGCCTGGCGCCGGGCGCGTTCGACCTTCAGACCACCGACGAGGGCGACACGACCGTTCACAAGATCGGCGTGGTCGGGGCCCAGTTCCCGATTTCGTTCACGCTGGCTCGGCATGGCGAGACGATCGTCATCGGCTTCGGATCGACGCTCATGGAACAGGTTTGGCTGCAGCTCGGCTCGGACGGCAGCGGCGGGCTGGTCGCCAGCGAGCGATTCACCAAGGCCATCGCGTCCGTGGCCGAGCCGGAGGACGAATTCGCGTTCTTCGACATCGCCCGGATGATGACGCAGATCCGCGGCATGCTCGATCAGGTGATCCAGATGGCGTCCGCGTCGATGCCGGCCGAAGGGACGCCGCAGTACGAAGAGCTGATGGTCCTGAAGACCCTGCCGGGTCGGATGATCGACGCGGTCGACATCTTCGAGTACATGGTTTCCACGTCGGTGACGAAGGACAAGCAGACCACCGGCGAGATGGCGCTGCTGCTGAAGGACGACGCGAAGGACAAGCCGCTCTATCCGGTCCTGATGGGCAACAAGGGATTCGCCGAGCCGCTGAAGTACATTCCGAACGACGTCGGCAACTTCTGGGTCACCAGCGGCGTCAATCTCGCCGCGCTCTACCAGGAAGTCGTGAAGTTCATCCGCACCAACGTGCCGGACGGCGAGGAGATCGTCGCCGGCCTGGCGCAGTTCAAGGAGGAGACCGGCTTCGACCTCGAGCAGGACATCGTCGGCTGGATGGAAGGACGGATGATCTCCTTCTCGGTGCCCGGCCCCACGCCCTACAGCCCCGGCGAGTTCGTCATGATGATCAGCGTCAGCAGCGAGGACCGCGCCCGCGGCCTGCTGGACCGCGTGGTTGAGAAGGTCCAGCCCATGCTCGCCGGCGACGGACAGTCGCAGCCGATGGCCAGCATTCGCGACGCGGAGATCGAAGACGCTCCGGGATTTCGGTCGGTCATTGTCCCGACCTTCGCCATGTTCGGCCTGAACGCCCCCACGATCGGCGTCAAGGACGGCTGGCTGATGATCGGCTCGAGCCCCGAGATCCTGACGCGCGCGTTCGCCGTCGCGGCCGGCACGGAGGAGAACTTCGGCGCGAACGAGCGCTTCCAGAAGGAGGGCATCGTGCCCAAGGGCGAGGTGATCGGGCTGGGATTCGAAGACCTCACCAAGCTGGGCGAGGAGCTCGGCCAGGTACTTCAGATGGTTCCGATGATCGGCATGATGGCGCCCGACGTCATGAAAGAACCCGTCGCCCGCGCCGCGATCGACATCATCGGCAAGTTCGGTCGCGTCGTGCGCAAGCTGGACTTTTTCCAGTCCTCCGCTTCGGTCAGCACTCTCGACGGCAATCTGCTTCGCACCCGGATGCTGACCACGTATCGTGAGCCGCCCGCGCCGCCGAAAAAGCCGACGTCGAACGAATCCGAGGCGCCCGCGGGCGAGTCGGAGTCGTCCGGCGGGTAAGTTCGCGGCGACGCGGCGCACGAGCCGCAAGCAGCGCTCAAAACGGGACTGCGTCGCGTGCCGGACAGAAGCCTGTCCGGCGCGGCGCGGTCCCGTCCGGTCTTACCACCCGTCTTCACGATCGTCGGGATCAACCGGACCGGAGGCCGCAGGAGCGGATGCCGCCGCGCGCGTCGCACGGCCGGCGCATATCCGGCACAACGGCGCTGCGTCGATGTCTGCGTGCCACGCGCGGCAGGAAGAACACCGCGCCGCGCGCTTCGCCGACGGTTGGTTGCACTTCTCGCACACCATCGGCCAGGCGGTGAAGTCGATGGGCGGATGGGCGATGGCGACGTGTCCGCATTCCTCCCGCGCGCACGCGACGTAGATTGTGGCGAGCGGGGTGGTATCGCTGTGCTCGGCCGCGGGAGGCAGGAAGCTGGAAACGCCGAGCCGGATGAGCGCGTAGGCCGCGACGCCCGCCGCCAGCCAGCACGCCGACCGCAGCCACGCGCTGCGGAAGAGTTGCGAGGGATCGCGTTTCACGTCCGCGCGCCACTTGCGCAGGCCGGCGCCGAACTGATCGATATTCTCGCGAACGTGGTGCGGCAGATCGGTGAGCGTGGGTCGCTTCAGCGTCATGATTGCAGCCTCGGCGCGGCCACGAAATCCGTTTGCGTGAGCATCATGAGGATAGCTGCAGCGGGCCTGCTTGCGGGGGTATTTTTCCTTTTGACAAGCCCGCGGGCACTCGTACAATGCTCAATCCGGTTTAGCCGGGAGCCGACAGTCGGGACCTAGGTCGAAGACTGACATTCCCGGCGGGCTTCGGCGAGTCGCGCTGCTGTAGCTCAGTGGTAGAGCGCGTCCTTGGTAAGGACGAGGTCATGGGTTCAACCCCCATCAGCAGCTTTGCTCGCGCTGCTTGATCGACTTCGTCTGACGGATCCCGAGGACAGCCGGAATACGGCGAGTGGATCCGGCCGCCAGCGCGGCCGACGCCGGGGCACGAACGTCCGGCCCGTTTTTCGACCAGTGGAGACATCGGAATGGCCAAGGGTGTTTTTGAACGCAAGAAGCCCCACGTCAACGTCGGCACAATCGGCCACGTCGACCACGGCAAGACCACGCTGACGGCCGCAATCACCGCCGTGCAGGCGACCAAGGGCCTCGCTACGTACAAGCCCTACGACGAGGTGGCCAAAGCCTCGGAGAAGGACGGCCGCCGCGACCCGACCAAGATTCTGACGATCGCGACTTCGCACGTCGAATACGAGTCGCCGAATCGCCACTACGCCCATATCGACTGCCCCGGCCACGCCGACTACGTCAAGAACATGATCACCGGCGCCGCCCAGATGGACGGCGCGATCCTGGTCGTGAGCGCCGCCGACGGCCCGATGCCGCAGACGCGCGAGCACGTGCTGCTCGCCCGCCAGGTCAACGTGCCGGCCCTGGTCGTCTTCCTGAACAAGGTCGACCTGGTCGACGACCCCGAGCTGCTCGACCTGGTCGAAATGGAAGTGCGCGAGCTGCTCAACAAGTATGACTTCAAGGGCGACAGCGCCACGGTCATCAAGGGCTCGGCCACGACCGCGCTGATGGGTTCGGTCGAAAAGAACGAGCAGAAGATGGGCTGCATCGCCGAACTCATGGCGGCGCTCGACAAGGACATCCCGGAGCCCGTCCGCGAGCAGGAGAAGCCATTCCTCATGCCGGTCGAGGACGTGTTCAGCATCAAGGGCCGAGGGACGGTCGGCACCGGCCGAATCGAGCGCGGCTTCGTGAAAGTCGGCGACGAAATCGAGGTCATCGGCCTCGACGCTGAGCCCGGCCGCAAGACGATCGTCACCGGCGTCGAAATGTTCAACAAGACGCTCGACTCCGGCATCGCCGGCGACAACGTCGGTCTGCTGCTGCGCGGCGTCGAAAAGAAAGAGCTCGAGCGCGGTCAGGTTCTGGCCAAGCCGGGCAGCATCACGCCGCACCGCAAGTTCCTCGGCGAGGTCTACGTGCTGACCAAGGAGGAAGGCGGCCGGCATACGCCGTTCTTCCCGAAATATCGCCCGCAGTTCTACTTCCGCACGACCGACGTGACCGGCGACGTGCAGGATCTGATCTCGCGAGAGGGCGGCAAGGCCGACATGTGCATGCCCGGCGACAACATCCAGATGCAGGTCGAGATTCAGAAGCCGATCGCCATGGAAGAGGGCCTGCGGTTCGCCATCCGCGAAGGTGGACGCACCGTCGGTTCGGGCGTCGTCACCAAGATTCTCGAGTAACGCCGGCCCCAGGGCGTCCGGACGTCAGACCGGGAGGGTCTCTCAATGGCCAAGAAAGGCCTGAAACGCGAAATGGTCTGGCTCCAGTGCACGGAGACCGGCGACCTGAACTATCGCACCAGCGTCAACGTGCAGGGCGGCGTGCCGAAGATCGAGTTGAAGAAATACTCGCCGCGGCTCCGCAAACGCACGGTGCACAAGATCAAGCGCAAGTAGCGCCGGGGCACGGGCGATCCCGACGGTGCGCCGGCCACGCAACGCCGCCGTCCGGTCGCTCGCAGGCGTCGCGAGCATAGGAGCGTAGCTCAATTTGGCAGAGCAGCTGATTCCAAATCAGCAGGTTGGGGGTTCAAGTCCCTCCGCTCCTGTTCCGGACGCCGATCGGGCTCGAGCGACGACCGCCGACGGCGTCTCAGCATGACACCCAGCAGAGAAGACGACTTGGACACCAGCGCACCGATGGAACTCCCGCAGCCCGCATCGTCGGAGCAGCCCGAACGGCGCGCCCCGCAGCCGGGCGCCGCGTCGAGTCCGATCCGGATCTACAAGTTGGGACAGGGTCGTACTCTCCGCTGGGGGACGGCTGCCGCGCTCGGCGTCACCGCGCTGGCGTTCGCCGCGTTCATCGCCGAGCATCTGGCGATCTTCTCCATCACCGTGCGCACGCTCATCCCGGTCGCGATCTTCGTGGCCTCGTCGATCGGCGTGTTCTGGCTGGTCGGGCGATATCGAGCATTCATCGACTTTCTGATCGCCACCGAAGGCGAAATGAAGAAGGTAAACTGGTCCACCCGCCGCGAGGTGTTCGGCGCGACGCGCGTGGTGATCGTGACGCTCTTCGCCCTCGGCACGGTGCTGTTCCTGGTAGACGTGTTCTTCATGGCGTTCTTCGAGCTGATCGGCGTCCTGCGAATCGGCATGCTCGATCAGATATTCGGGGGCGGCGGCGGACTTCAAGGCTGAACCGCGCCAGGCTCCTCTGCGGCGCCGCGCGCGGCGCGGACTGTTCCATGACCAAAAACGGACGAACCCAGGTGGAAGAGACCGTTCGCTCAGGCATGAACTGGTACGTGCTCCGCGTCGCCTCCAACAAGGAAGACCAGGTCCGCGACGCGCTCGAACGGAAGGTCAAGATCGAACAGCTCGAGCAGCGCATCGGCCGCATCCTCGTCCCCACGCAACGCGAGAAACGAATCCGCGGCGGCAGCGCCCGCATCTACCACCGCAAGCTCTACCCCGGCTATGTCTTCGTCGAAATGGCCACCGAACCCGACGGCAGCATCCCCGAAAACGTCTGGTTCATGATCAACGAAACCACCGGCGTCGGCGACTTCATCGGCTCCGGCGGAAAGCCCAGCCCCATGCCGCTGCACGACGTCGAGAAGATGCTCGCCGCGGCCGTTCACCCCGACGACCAGCCTACGCTCGCCAACCTCTCCTTCAAGCGCGGCGACCGCGTCAAGGTTCGCGAAGGCGCGTTCGAGAACTTCGAAGGCGTGGTCGACGAGATCAATGCCCAGAAGGGCAAGGTTCGCGTCATCGTCACCATCTTCGGCCGCGAAACGCCCATCGAAATCGAATACTGGCAGGTCGAGCTCATCTGACGCGCGCAGCTCGCGCGCGCCCCGCGGATCGCGCCCCCGTTCACTCCCCATCGGCCGGCGCGCTCGCCGGCGGCGCGGATCGCCGCGCACGCCAGGTCGCGCTTCCCGCAGCGTCGCCCTGACGCTCGCTGACCGTGATCATCTGCGCCACCGCACGCTGCACCACGTCGGCGTCGGCCCCGAGCAGAGGAACCAGCACGTCATACGCATCCGACAGATCGACGGCGGCCTCCGCGTCGCGCGCGAGCCCGAGTAGCGCCGATCCGCGCGCTTCCAGCGCGATCCCGATGCCGATGTTTCCGGCCGGCAGATTCTTGCGGCTGAGCGACACGCTCTCGTCGAGCGTCGCCAGCGCGTCGCCGAATCGTCTCATGCGCACGTAAAGGCGGCCGAGATTCGTGAGCGAGACGAGCGTGTTCGGATGATCCGGACCGAGCACGCGGCGCGTCGACTCCAGGTCCTCTCGATAGAGCGGCTCGGCCAGGTCATAGCGACCCGATCGCACGTATGCGACCGCGAGGTTGTTGATGATGTTCAACGTCGTCAGGTGCTGGTCGCCCAGCACGCGCCGGGCGGTCTCGAGCGCCGCGAGCCCGAGGCGGCAGCCTTCTTCGTGCCGCGCCTGCTCGTTGTAGAGGTACAGGAGGTTGCTCTTGACCACCAGCGTATCGGGATCGTCTGCGCCGAACTGCCCCTCCATCTGACTCAGCACCTGCGCGAGCAGTTCCATCGCCCGATCCGGCTCGCCCCGATCGGAGTAGAGCAGCGCCAGGTTGTTCTTCATCGAAATGGTCTCGCGATGCCCCGGACCGAGCGCGGCTTCCATCCCGTTGAGCGCGCGGAGAAGCAGCGGCTCGGCCTTCGGCAGCTCGTTCTGGCTGAGATAGACCTGGGCGAGCGCGCCTTCGGCGCGAAGCGTCTCCAGCTCATCCGGCCCGATCGCCTCGCGCAGCATCGCCACCGACTGCTCGAGCTCGCCGATGCTGTCCTGAAACGCGCCGGTGGAGTACCGGGTGTGATCGAGCGAAGCCCGGACCGCGAGCGTCCTACGATCGCGGTCTCCGCGCAGCGCCTTCCACAACTCCCAGGCGCGGCGAAAGTGCTTCTCCGCCGCGTCGTGCGCGCCGAGCCGCGCGTACGTCGCCGCGATCGTTTCCTCGATCTCCGCCGCGACCTGCGGCTGATCGCGGAATCGCGAGCCGATCCGAAGCGCCGCCTCGTCCAGCACCTCACGCATCGTGATCGCGCGGTCCGCCGTCCGGGTCGGGTCCACCGCCGCCAGCAGATCGTGCGTCAGAAACTCGTTGATCGCGCGCGCGATCGAGCTCTGCTCGCGCGCCTCGCGCGCCGACGCGGCCTCCGAAGCCGCGGCCGCGTCCGCGCGGCGCTTTTCCGCCAGCGCCCACGTCATGCCCCACGTCGTTCCCGTCACGCCGACGAGCAGCGCCGCCAGAGCGGCCGATCCGCCCAGCACCCCGAGGCGATGCCGCCGCACGAATTTGCGCAGCCGGTATGCCGCGCTCGGCGGCCCGGCGCTGACCGGCTCGTGGCGGAGAAACCGCTCGATGTCGTGCGCGAAGCCGGCCGCCGACGCATATCGCCGCGACCGGTCCTTCTCGAGCGCTTTCATGATGACCCAGTCCAGGTCGCGCTGCAGAAGCGATTCCAATCGCTTCGCATCGATCGATCGCTGGCGCGCCACCGCGGACAGTCGCTCGCCCAGCCCGCGCACCCGCGCGCTCGGCCGGCTCGGCTCCGCTTCGCGGATCATCCGCTTGATCTCCTCCAGACCGGCGCGGCGAAGCGTCCGCATGTCGAACGGCGTGGAGCCGGTCATCAGTTCGTACAGCAGCACGCCGAGAGAGTAGATGTCGGTGCGAGTATCCAGGTCCAAGCCGCCGGCGTCCGCCTGCTCCGGCGACATGTACGCCGGCGTTCCCAGGAACTGCCCGAGCTCTGTGAACAGCGTCTGCTCGGTCAACCGCTGCTGCGTCGCCTTCGCGATGCCGAAGTCGATCACCTTCGGGACCGCCGCGCCGTCGCGCTGCGCGACCAGCACGTTGCCCGGCTTGATGTCGCGGTGAATGATGCCTTTCTGATGCGCGTGCTGCACCGCGTCGCACACCTGGCAGAACAGTCCCAGCCGCTGCGCCGCCGAGAGCTTCAGCGCATCGCAGTGCTCGGTGATCGCGATGCCCTCGACCAGCTCCATCACGAAATACGGACGGCCGGTGGCCGTGGCGCCCGCGTCCAGCGCCCGAGCGATGTTGGGATGGTCCATCAGCGCCAGCGCCTGCCGCTCGGCTTCGAATCGCGCGATGACCTGCCGCGTGTCCATCCCCAGCTTGATGATCTTCAGCGCGACGTGACGCCGCACGGGCGCCTCCTGCTCCGCGCGATACACCACGCCGAAGCCGCCCTCGCCGATCCGTTGCAACAGCCGATAGCGCCCGATCACGTCGCCGGGACGCTCGGTGAGTACGGCGCCGCCGCCCGCCGGAGTCGCCGGCCGGGTTTCCGCATCCGACGGATCGGCGGCGTCGATCGAAAAGAGCGTCGGCGAATGCGCCGCGGAGCTGCCTGCGTGCGATCGGGCCGGAGGCGATGCGCCGCCGCGAGAATCGCGGGTCAGCCCGTCCGCGGCCAGCGCGTCCTCGACCGCCCGGCGATCCTCCGGCCGCGGGCATCGCTCGCGCAACAGCCGCTCGCGCTGCTCCGGTGGCAATCGGCGGGCTTCATCGATGAGATCGTCCAGGCTGGGATCGCGTGGCGGTGTCAGGTTGTTCCCCTCCTCGGCTTCGCGATGAGCGCAGCCCGCGGAATCAGCTCGCTCGGGCAGCCTGCGCGGGGACAACCCGCGCGGTCAGCCTGCGAGGTTTGAACTCGCGCGGTCGTCCGACCCGGCACGTCCCTCCCCGCGCGCGAGCAGACGCGGAATCGCACACCCGACGCCGATGGGCATGAACATGATAGTGAGAATGCCCGTACAAACGCAGCGCGCCGCTGGCTGCGAGCGACGGGGAGCGACGGCGAGCGCGCGCATATCGGCCCCGAACGGGGCCGCGGAACCGTAGCCACGGGTGAAGGTCGCGCAGCGACCGAACCCGTGGCACAGACACCCGCGCCTCCCGCCCCGGCCGGGGCGGGGGAACCACGGCCGCACGTCACGCCGGTCAGGCCGTCCCGACGCCACCGATCCGTACCGTCGTCCGTTTGGGCAAAGTGTCGCGGGCAGCGACGGGCGCACCGAGCAGCAACACGCCAAAGTCTATGAATCCTCGCCGGTCGGCAGCGTTGCCTACGCCGGCGTCCAGAACTCGAGATGCTCGCGCCCGCCGATCGAACCGAGTCCTTTGAAGTTCGTCAGCCGCAACGCTTCGTACGCCGGAATCATGTAGCCCGTTCGCCCGTCCGGCGTTCCGGCGATGTGCATGCCACACAGCAGCTCGCCGGACTCGTCCGTCACCGCCGACCCGGAGTCGCCCGGGACAAGCTCGCCACCCCTCGCGCTGACGTTCACCAGGACCAGCGGTCCGTTCGGATACTCGCCGATGTTTTCGTACAGGATGTCAAACACGCAGATCTTGTCCGTCTTTTCGACGCGGACCGGACCGCGCGGCGTCCGAACAACGAGCGTCTTCGGAATGTTCCAGTATCCCGCCGCAAGCGTCCGGGGTCGCGAGGTGACGACGGTGTTCGCGAGCGCCGTCTGCACGCCGAGCGCGAGGGCCGCGTCGAAGCTCGCCTTCGGATCGATCGTGCGCCGCAGCGCGCCGTAATACTCGCTCACCGGACCGATCAACGCGCCAGACTCGCTCCGCTGGCGCACCCAGCGGCCGTCCGGCGGTCCGTTCGTCGTTCGATCGGACTTCAGATCGTGCGAGCACATCCCGAAGACGTGCAGGCAGCTCAGCAGGAACGGGCGGCTTTCGCGCAATCCGGGAATCGACACCGCGCACGCCACCGCGCCCTTCGTGTGCGGATGCGACGAATTCGCCCGCGTCACGAAAACGAACGGACGCCCCGCATGCGCGATCGCGCGGCGCTCGTCCAGCGGCGCTACGTCTGTCGCGACGGCGCACAGCGTGCGCTCGCCCTCGATCGTCGCGTAAGTCAGGAGGTGCTTCGGAATGACGTGCGCGGGCTTGAGCTTCCGCACATCCTGCACCTTCCGTCGTACGAGGAAAGTGACTCCGAGCGCTTCGTCGACCTTTCGACGCGCGGCGCGGCGCTCCGAGAGCTTCTGCTCGCGCTTCGGCTTGCGCGCCCGGTACGTCCCGTACCCGAGCGTCACCTCGACCACGTTCGGATATGCCCGCACCAGCTCGTCGCGGCGACTGCGCAGCAGTTCCTCGAGCACCGCGAACTGCGCCCGTTCGCCCTCGATTTCGCCCAGCTTCTTCCACGCGGCATACGCCGCACGCAGCTCACGCGCGCGGAGCTCGCGCGTCGCGTGGCCGAGCACGTTCGAGACATCCTTTCGAGCGGATCCGGATCGCGCGGACATTGCAGAACAGCCCCGTTCAATCGTCGGCGACGGACCCCAACAGGTTGTCGGGAACGTCCAAGGCGATGTGCTCGTCCTGAATCTGCCCAAGCGTGGCGGCCGTCGCCTTTGCCTTCACGTGCTCTCTGAACGCCTTCTCCAGCGCCGACCGCGCTGGTTTCGGATCGCGATCCGGAATGTCGGCGGCCATTGCACGGACCTTGAGCTTCCCGTCCTCGCTCGTGACTCTTACATCCTTGTACGTGAACGAACCGCCGCCGTTCCCCAGCTCCAGTGGTTGCGCGGCGGCGGCGGCCAGCTCATCCTGCAATCTCGACGCCGCGGTGCCGTCGTTCGGACTCGGACCAGGCGTTCCGCCCGGCTTGCCCGCCTCCTCCCGCACCAGCCCACGCTGTTCATCCGTGCCCGTCGCCGAGTAGACATGCGCGAACGGCCCGCGCTGGTCTGTCGTCGGGCGGATCGCCTCGATCGCGACATAGCGAAACGTGTTAAAACTGATGTACTGGTACGGATACACCGGAATCGTCGACTGGCCGGACAGCAGGTTCAGCGGATGCCCGGTGAGCCGGTCGCGCTCGATCTTCGACCCGGCGGCCGCGCCCGTCCCCTCAGCCCCCTCGATCTCAAACTCGGCGCCGGGCGGAAGAAAGTCGTCCATCGCGCCGTCACGCACTACCGGCGGCAGCGGCGAGAAATCCAGACCGACCAGCGACGCCGGCGTACGCTGCGGAAACGCGTGGAACAGGTCCAGCGCGCAGTAGTGTCGCCCGTAGCGATAGCCGAACCGACGATCGAACGCCCAATAGCGCTGCTGCAACTCGCGCGGCTTCAGCACCGGGTACATGCCCTTCGCCGCGTAGTGAATCACAACGAACTTCAGCGTCACCGGCGTGCCGGCCTTACACTCCTCGGTCTTCAGCTCCTGCTGCGGCGGAATCACCGTCGCGCCCGAGCCGGCCGAGTGCGCCGTCGGCGACGCCGGAAGCGTGAACCCGCCCGCGCCCAGCGCGGCCGTCTTGCCGATTTGCACCGCGAAGTCGATCAGGTCGAAGATGCGCCGGTTGATCTCGCGATTGTCGGCCAGCGAGTCCATCCCCTGCAGGCTCCAGCCCTGCCCGAGGTTCAGCGCCACCTTCGCGTTGCCCAATCCCGCGAAACTGGAAACGACGTACTGCTCCTCGAAGTCCGGCAAGTACACGATGTCGAAGTTGCCGCGCAGCGGCTGGTGCGCGAACAGGCTGTTGTCGTTGCGCACCTTGAATTCGTCCAGCCCGGTCGGCTCACCCGCGCCGATCCCTGGAACCAACGGCGTCCTCTCCTTCGGGAGCTTGGCCAGCTCGCGCTGATGATCAAAAAACGATCGCAGAATTCCTGAGAGCGATTCGCCCGTAAGACCGCTGCTGGAAACATCTGTGCCGTTGATCCCGGAGAGAATACGCAGCAGCGCCTCGCGCGCCACGTATCGACCGACGCCCTCGCCGGGGAGCGGGCTGCCGCTGCCGCCGGCGCTATGCGCAGTCGGATCGTTGCTTCCCGGCGCGGGCTCCGTCGCTGCTTTCAATGCGTATTCCCGATCCGCCGCTCGCTCCGGATCGACGGCGTTCTGCTGGATGTAGCTGAACGGGATTTTGTACTTTTCGGGGTCGGCCGCCGTCCTCAGCGGGAACGGCATCGTCTGCGGGCTGTCCTTGACAAAGTGCCCCTCCGGAACCACGTCCGTCAGCAGCACGTATGCGCCGTCCGGCGAGACCACGCCCTGCACCAGGTAAATGTCCGTGCGGATCGGAAACGACTCGAATACGTTCACGAACGGCCGCGGCATGTAGTAGCGGACGCCTTCCATGTCGTCCGCCTTCCGCTGCATGTGATCCGACCATTCCATGTACTGCGACGGCGTCGGAACTTTGCGCACCGTGACGGTCGCGCATCCAGCCACCAGCAGCGCGCTGAACGCCGCGCCGGCGAGAACACGTCGAGTTCGGAGGCGCGTCCACGACCCGTGAGTTCGCATAGTCCGCTCCTAAGCATCGCGCATCGCCGGCGCGCCGATGTGAAGGCGATCTTTGATACGGCGCGCGTCATCGCGCCGTAGGTCACAGCTTGTATCGAATAAGCTGGATTCGTGCAAGAGCCGATGCGCGACGTCCGACGCGCCGACTGGCCCCGGCTCTCAGGGGATATACCTGAGTCCCGCGGATCGAGACCGCGCACGACCGCTTCCTGCCACCGGCTCGGCGCGCGGCGCGGGAGCTTCACCCAAGAAACGCCGCGATCCCGCCCGGCTCGCGCCGTCGCGGGATCGCAGCGAAGACTCTTCTGTCGCGTTCACCGCTTCTGTCGGCCGATCTCCGCTCAGTCGCGGGCGATGAAGTAACGCCGCACTTCCGACCGCGCCTCGCGGTGCACCACGCGCGTCTCGCGGTGCACGCCTCGCGCCAGAACCGGCTTCGGCGACACGTGCGATCCGGTCCGCGCGATCGCCCGGCCGAACGGGTCGGTGTTCGCGCTCGCCGTCGAGGTCGCGACCGGAGTCGCGAAACGTCCGCCGCTGCGGGTCGAGCCGCCGGCCGACACGTCGCGGTGAATCGGGCTGTTCGCCAGCGCGATGCCGTGGCTGGTCGAAACGTCGCCGTCCGCGTCGATGCTCAGGTTGAAGTTCGTCGCCAGAGCCGGGCCGAAACGCGGCGCAATCGCGTTGCTGATCGACAGCGATAGCCCATCCTCGTCAAACCCGACCGCCACGCCCCGCGCCAGGTTCACGGCCCCGCTGCGCGAGTCGGTCCGGGCGAAGCCCACGTCGCCCTCATAGCTGGCGGTCGCGTTGGCCGTCCCGTTGCGCTGTCCGCGGTGACTGCCGGCGGAAGCGGAGGTCTGCGCCTCGCTACCCAACGCGGCGGTGCTCAGGGTGGCTACCAGGGTCCAGGCGGCGAATCGTGCGAAGCGTTTCATGCTGTGCTCCTTCGTTTGTCGGTCGTACGCCGATTGGACGAACGAAGCCTCATCGCTATTCAGAGCGCCGCAGAATCCAACAAACACGTGCAGTTATCGGACTATGACCGCCCTATTCGATGTATCCAAGCGCCCGAAGCCGCTGCTCCACCTCCGGCTCGACGCCGGAATCGAGCGTCTGGTACGTCACCGTCGCGCTCGCCGGCTCCGCCAGACTGTCCGACACGGCGCGCAGCTCGTCGCAGCGATCCGGAAGCTCCCGCGCCAGGTTCCGCGTCTCGCCCGGATCGCTCCGGAGGTCGTACAGCTCCGCCGGTAGCTCGGCGTTGTGCGGACCGTACGTATACTTCCAATCCGCCGTCCGAACGCCGCGAATCTCCAGGTCCATCGGGCAGCCCGACACCGACACGAACGCCGGCGGCGGGTCGTATGCCCGACCTTCGAACAGCGCGCGAAACGACCGCCCGTCGTTCGGCGCAAGCGCCGGATGCGGAACGCCCAGCAGGTCCAGCAGCGTCGGCAAAACGTCCGGCTGCCGCACCATCGCCGGCAGGCTCGCCCCGCGCGGCAGCCGCGCCGGCCAGCGAATCAGCAGCGGCACGCGCACGAGGTAGTCGTACACGTGCACCATGTGGCCCTCTTCGTAGTTGAGCTTGTACGAATTGATCCACATCCGCAGGTGCATGTCGAACAGGCGATCCTGTCCGACGCGCTGTTCCAGCCGCTCGACCGCGCGACGGGCGCGGTTCGGGTCGAGCAGGCCGCGCCTGTGCAGCATCCGCGTCAGCCGAACCGGAGCGCCCAGCGCCAGCAGGTCGTGAAGGTAGAGCATCGGCGTGAGCCACAGCAGCCGCAGCCGGTCGCGCCACCGCGAGCCAGACGAAAAATCGATCCGCTCGCGAAGCTCTGAGAGGCGCACCTGCCGCAGCCGCGGCGTGGACCGGCCGTACAACTCCTGAAGCGCCGCGGGTCCGGCCCATTTCGCCACCGAGAACGGCGTCATCCCGGTCGCCGTATCGACCCCCAGCACGCGCCGGCTGTATTCAACGGCCGAATCGGCCGGATAACGCTCGTGCGATGTCTTCTCGCCGTGATCGCCGGTGAACAGAATCACGCAATCCTCGCCGGCCGCTTCGAACAAGCGCGGCAGTTGCTCGTCGAGGCTCGTGATCGCGCGTTCGTACGCGTTTCGACCGGCCTCGGGCGTTTCGCAGTGCGGCGCGATGACACGGTGCGGATGCAGCTCCCAGACGTGCAGCAGGATGAACCAGGGTCCGCGATAGGCGCCGCCGCGCAGCCGCTCGATGAACCCATCGCCCCAGGCGGTGTGCAGGTGGTCACACGGCGCGCGATAGTGGTAGGACTCGAACCCGCGCGACAGCCCCATGTCCGGAAGCAGCGGACCGGTCACCTCGGCGTAGGTGTGATAGCCGGCCTTCGCCAGCGACGCGCTCAGCAGAGGCACATCGTCCGGCAGACGATAGCCCCAGACCAGGTGCACGCCGTGCCGCGGGCTGTATCGCCCCGTCAGCAGCGTCGTGAAGCTGGGCGTCGTGCAGGATTTCTCGACGATCGTGTTCGGCAGCGCGACGCTTTCAGACGCGAGTCGATCCAGGTTCGGAGTGCGCACGTAGCGGCCCGCTCCGAGCCATTTGTCGGACCGCGCGCAGTCCACCACAACCAGGAGAATGTTCGGGCGCGACGCGCTCATCGCTCCCCCTGCGCGTGCCTCGCTGTCTCGTGCGTGCGGCTCACGCGCCGCGCCCGCGTCGCGGCCACGGAATCCAGCGCGGCGTCGTCGCGCAGTGCCGCTCGAACGCTTCGCCGAACCGCGCCCGCAGCAATGGCTCCTCCAGCAGCACGACCTGCGCATGCGCGATCGGCAGCGCAGCCACGACGACCAGCAGCAACGTCGTCGACGAGAGCGCCAGGGCAAGTCCGAGCAACATCAGCACCACGCAGCCGGCCACCGGATTGCGGCAGCGGGCGAACGGCCCGGACGTGACGAGTTCGCGCGGCGGATCGAACTCGACATAGCCCCCGCGCCCGCGACCGCTTAGAATCGCGGCGGACCAGAGATAGGTCACCAGCGCCGCGACGAAAACCGCGCCGCCCGCCCAGCGCCCCCAGACCGGCAACGCCGGTTGCCACGCCGGAATGACACGGTCGACGGCTGCCGCGCCAGCCGGCAACGCCAGCAGAATCAGCGCCAGGAAGCTCGCCCCGTAGACGGCCATTCGCAGCGGCAACGGGATACGGTCGAGCGCGCGACGAAGCGGGGATTCCGCGCGCGGCGCCGGCGTCGCTTCCGAATGCGACGATCCAGGTGCGTCGGACGATCGTGCGGCGTCCATGTCTTTCCCGTCTGGCTGTCTCAGGATTCCACACACCGCCGACCGCGGCGACGCCCGGTCCGGCGGCCCGGCGCGTCCGACAAACACGTCAGTCTGCATCCACCGTTGACGATCGGTCGCTCCGAAGCAGCGTCGGCCCTCTGCGGCCGACGAACACGCCCCGCGCGCCCAGTAGCGTCGGCACTCCGTTGACGGCGAGACCGGTCCGAGACCGGTCCCCCATGATGAAGGGCGCGACGCGCGGCACCCGTCGCCGGCGCCGCTACCAGCGCACGACGAAGCCGGCAGACATCCATTTGCTCGATTCGACGGAGTGCAGCACCGCGATCTCGCCGGGCTTCAATTCTCCCGATCGCGCGATCTCATCGAAGTGAATCAGGATCGCCGCGCCGCCGCAGTATCCGACCCTGGCCGACCGGAATTTCATGTTCTCGTGCGTGGCGCACAGCTCCGAAGCGAACGCGTCGGAATTATCCTCGTAGAGCTGGCGCGTCGGGATCGAACCGACGTAGTGCGCGACCGAGCTCGGCTCGATGCCCAGCGATTCCAGCATCCGCTTCATGCCGTTGAGCAGATATCGCCCGGCATATTTCGCGACGGCGGCAAAGTCCTGGTCCAGGTGGTGCGAGCCGCGCGACCAGACCTGCTCCGGAATGCTCTTGGCGCTCGTGATGTCCGCCACGCCGCCGCCGGCGGTCATGCCGGGCGCCATCGCGCCGCCGACCGATTCGACGAACGTCCCCAGCACCTGGTGGCCTGCGGCTTGCCCGCCGCCCGCCGGACCGCGCTCGAAGAGCACCGCGCCCGACCCGTCCGCCAGGATGTACCGCAGCGCGGCCTGCGTCTTGGTCATCTGGGGCTGATTAAAGTAGCACGCGCGCAGGTAGACGCTCGAAAGCTGGGAATAGACCACCAGCGCCGTGCGATAGCGCCCGAGCCGGATCGCGTCATGCGCGATCTGCACGCACTTGCCAACGCCAGAGCAATTCGAGTGAATCTCCATCTCGGCGCAATGCTCGATCCCGAGGCGCTCCTGCAGCAGCGTGCTGGTCGGCGGCGTGGTTGTGTCATAGCTGGGAGTCGCGAGCAGCAGCAGATCCACGTCCGTCGGCTTGCGACCGGCCGATTCGAGGGCGCGCCGCGCCGCAACCTCGCCCAGCGACGCGACCGTGTGCGTCAGCTCACGCGTCTCCGGATTCACGGCAAAATGGCGGGTCTTCACGCCGCCGGCCTCGAGCATCCGGCGGGCGACGCTCTCGACAAAGGACTGAACGCGCGGCGACGCCTCGGTCAGCCGACCGAGAACGTCGTCGATGCGGTCATTGGGGACCGCCTCGCCGGGCAGAAAAGAGCCCGTGCCTGCGACAACGACAGGATGCAACACTGACTGCATTCAACGCTCGCTTCGGATTGCCCGAGGGGCATCCGACCTGCCTTGGGGGCGCTCGAATCCGAGTATGATTCTCGATCATCCGGGAGGTGTCAACCGACCGTCCGGGCGTCGAGCGCCCCAGTACTGCCCCGGAGTGCCATGACGACGATCCTGTCCACCTCGCCGATCGCGCCCGTGCCGCTGCGCATCCGGGCCGTGCCCGCCACCGCCGTGCTGGTCGGGCACCCGCGCTGCGGCTCGACGATGGTCTGCGCCTTGCTCGGACGCCAGCCGGCCTGGCTGACGCTCAGCGAGCCGTTCCTGGCTCATGCGGTCGCGCCGGACTGGAAGCTGCGTCGCTTCTTCCTGGCGCTCGCCCGAAAGCGCAACCTGCGACGCCGGCCGCCCCCGCGACGCGAGCGCGCCGTCAAGTTCCATCACTACCTGCAAGCGCTCGTATGCGACAATCGACTCGACCGCCTCGTGCTCAAGGAGACCTTCCGCGCCAGCCCGCCACACGCCGACTGGCACAACGTCGAGCAGCTCGACTGGCTGACCGGCGAGAACGCCGCGGTGGCCGCGCTCGTCCGCGACCCGCGCGCCACGGCCGCGTCCACGCTTCGACTCTGTCGCTGGGTGATCGGCTGGAGCGGGCGCGCGATCGCGCTTCGCTGGCCCGCCACGCCCGTGTTCCGAAGCGCGGATCACGTGGTGGAGTGGTCCGCTTCCAATTGGGTGAAGTACGTCGAATGGACCGAGCGCCGCGCGCTTCCCGTCACGCGATATGAGGACTTCGTCGCCGAACCCGCCGTCGGACTCGCGCGTCTGTGCGAGCGCCTCCGTCTGCCCTTCGAACACGACGTGCTGCTCGATCCGGACCGTCCGACGCTGTTCTGGGGGATGGGCGACCCGGAGGTCGTGCGGCGTCCGCCCCGCCTGGTGCACCGCGACGCCGTGCCGCGCGGCCGGCAGCTCACCCCGCGGCACGCCGAGATCGTCCGCCGCATTTGCGCTCCCGTCGCCGAGCGATTCGGATACGCGCTATGAGCCCTTCTCGCCCTCGAGCGGCCGCGAACAAGCAGCCTCGCCGCACGCGCCGCAGCCTTCTGAAGTGTGCGATCGCCGCGGCTGCCGCGCCCTTTGCGATTTCGAGGGGCGTGCTCGCCGCCGGCCGGTCGCCGTCGAATCGCATCGCGCTGGGCATCATCGGCGTGCGCAAGATGGGCGGCGCACACCTCGACGCGCTTCTACCCCGGTCTGACGTCGTCGTCGCGGCCGTCTGCGACGTCGACGCCGTGGTCCGCGAAGCCGCCCGCGCGCGCGTGCACCGGACGTACGCCGCGGCACAACGTGCCGCGACCTGGACCGGCTGCGACGCCTGCGTCGAATACGAAAAGCTGCTCGCGCGGGACGACCTGGACGCGGTGCTCATCGCCACGCCCGACCATTGGCACGCGCGGATCGCCCTGGATGCCTGCCGCGCGGGCAAAGACGTGTATTGCGAGAAACCGCTGTCGCTTACGGTGCGCGAGGGTCGCGCCATGGTCGACGCCGCGCGGCGCTTCGGCCGCGTGTTTCAGACCGGAAGCCAGCAGCGCTCCATGCCCGAGTTCCGTCGCGCGTGCGAACTGGTCCGCAGCGGAGTGATCGGTCGGTTGACGAGCGTGCACGTCGAGGTCGGTCCGCCATCCGACCACATCGAACTACCGGCCGAAACGGCCCCGTCCGGACTCGATTATGACCGGTGGCTTGGCCCAGCGCCGTGGGCGCCGTTTCATCGCCTGCGCGTCGGCCCGAACTACTGGGACGGCTGGCGAAAGCACATCGCGTACTCCGGCGGAAAAATGACCGACTGGGGCGCGCACCACTACGACATCGCGCAGTGGGCGCTCGACGCCGACGCAACCGGACCGGTCGAGATCGTCCCGCCGCCGGCCGCGTGCGTCTGGCCGCGGCCGCGCTGGGAGGCGCGCGACCCATCCGGCCCCGGCGCGACGCCGGACGATCCGTCGTGGGGACTCGAAATGCGCTACGCAAACGGCGTGCGCGTAATCAAGGATGGCGCGCGCGGCGTCCGATTCGTGGGTGAAGACGGTTGGATCGAAGTCGATCGCGGCTGGCTCACCGCCGAGCCGCGCGCCGTGCTCGCTGCGCGGCTGCGCCCCGGCGACGCGCGGTTGCCGCAAAGCCCGGGCCACCACGACGACTGGCTCGCGTGCATCCGCACGCGACGACGCCCCATCGCCGACGTCGAGGTCGGCTGTCGATCGGCCACCGTCTGCCACCTCGGCAACATCGCCCTGTGGCTCGGCCGCACGATCCGCTGGGATCCCCGAACGGAGCAGATCGTGGGCGACCCGGCCGCGGCGCGCTGGCTGGATCGACCGAAGCGCGCCCCCTACGCGGGCTGACGCCATCCGCTTCGCAGCCCCGCCGGAGGCGGGTATACTGATTCGCTGCGGAACGAACCGGAGAACCGCCCGATGCAGTTGCCGCCGCTCGATCATCCCGCCCGCTATGGCGGACTCTACGTCTTCGATTTCGGCGCGTGGACCGCGGTCGGCTACACGACCGAGGAGATCGCCATGCTGCTCGAAAGCGAGCAGTATCGCGACGGTCGGGTCTACCGCATCGTGCGCGCCGCGCCGAACGGGCGGATGGAGCTTCAGGGCGTGCACAACGACCGGTTTCATCTCGAGAGCGGCATGTTTTTCTGGCGCGGCGACTTGCCGGCGGCCCACGCCGATTTCGATTCGCTGCGGCGCTCCGCCGCGGACGCGCCGCCTCCCTGCCGCTGTTTCGCGCACCTGGCTGACCGCGGCCCTGAGGCCGGCCCCACGCGCTTCGTTGTCGCGCTGATCTACGGCGCGGAGCACGAGGCGGACATGGGCGCATGGCTCGATCGCATCGACTATCGCGGCGGCGATACGGTCGAAGGCGGCATCAGCCGCGTCACGAACTACTACGAGCAGCCGCGGCGCGTGCTCGATCGCGCGCAATTCCACGCAACGCCGTCGGCGGCTTCGCGAACGCGCGAGGAAGTCTTCTCGCAGGTACGACGGGCCGTGCAGCGATGAATGCCCTGCGCCGAGTTCGTGTGGTCGTCGCCTCGCTGGCGTGGTCGTTGGTCTCGCGCTGGGCCGCCCGGCGTCGCGCGCGGGTCACACCCGCGATGCTCCAACGACACGACTTTCCGCAGCAGACGGCGCGATTCGGACTGCGCTTCACCGAGCTGCTGCGCGATCGCCTTCGCCCGGGCTGGCTGCGGCTGCGAACACCCGACTGCGACGATTGATCGCTCCATCGTCCGAGCCGGCCGTTCGACGCGCCGAGCGCCCTCCGGAGGGCCATTCCCCGCGATGACGCTGCTCTCACTCACGCTGATCCTCGGTTCCTATCTCGTCGGCGCGATCCCGTTCGGCCTGATCCTGGGCTGGTCGCGCGGAATCGACATTCGCCAGCACGGCAGCCGGAACATTGGAGCGACCAACGCCGGCCGCGTGCTCGGACGCCGCTGGGGAATTCTCTGCCTCGCCCTCGACATCCTCAAAGGATTGATTCCGACGGTGCTCAGCGGCTATCTGCTCGCCGCGAACGGACTGAACGCAACGGACCTGCTGACGTGGATCGCCGTCGCGGCCGCCGCCGTCCTCGGGCACACGTTCCCCGTCTATCTCGGCTTTCGCGGCGGAAAGGGCGTTGCCACGACCATCGGCGTGTCGCTCGGCATCTATCCGTATTTCACCGTTCCCATGATCGCCGCCCTGCTGAGCTACGCCGCCGCGAGACGGCTGAGCGGATTCGTGTCGCTCGGCTCGGTCGTCATGGCGATCGTCTTTCCGGCCGCTTCCGCGGTTTACCTTCTGATCGCCGGTCTGTCGCTGCGCGAATACTGGCCGCTGCCCGCGTCCGCGGCGGCGCTGGGCCTGCTCATTCTCATTCGCCATCGCGAGAACATCGTCCGCCTACTGCGCGGGCAGGAACTTCGCGCGGACGCCGCCGCGCGGGAATAGTCGGGACCGATCGCCGGACGTCACCGGCCGCGCGCGCCGCTCAGCAGGCGACGAATCGGTTCAGTCAGGTTGTGCAGCGGTTCGACCGTCACGCGCGGCTGCGCGGAGGTCCCCTCGACCCGAAATTGCGCCAGTTCGCGCCCGGCGCTCTCCAGAAGCGTTCCGAGCGCTCCGAGGCGATCCAGCTCGTCCGGTCCCGCGCCGAGCAGCGTCATTGACAGCCGATCCGTCCGGAAGTTCCACGTCCCATCGCCCACCAGCCGCAGCGACCGGCCGCGGATGTCCACGTGCGACAGCTTCAGCTCATCGCCTTCCCAGACAAACCGGATTTCCGCTTCATCCACCGAGTCGGCATCGGGTTTCCCGCGGGCCGCGCTGGAATCCAGAATCTGAGCCGTGACCGGACTGGAAAGCAGGCTGGCCCCGCGAATCCGCAGTTCGCCGCCGCCGGTGCGCGCGGAAGGATCCGAGCTTGCCGCGCGCACGAACACGCGACCGTCGACGCGACCGTCGCGACGGGACGCCGCGCCGGGGCTTCGGCTTCGAAACAGGTCGCTCAATCGAAGGTCGCTCAGCGTCAGCGCGATCTCATGCGCGCCGGAATCCGGCTCGATCCGCGCTTCGCCGAACACCTCGCCGTCCGCGATGCGCCCGCGCAGTTCGTCGACGCGCAGCCACGCGTCGCCCGGATCGCCCGTGACGCGCGCCTCCCATCGTTCGATGGCCCGGCCGGCCAGCAACCCGGCATCGATATGCAACGTCAGGTCCAGGCTGACGCCCTGACCACGTACCATGCGGCACGCTCCAGCGAGCTCGCCGGTCGCCGACTCGAGCGGCAGACCCAGGCTCATCGCCGCGTCTTGCAAACGAAGCTTTCCGATCAGCTCCCACTCCGACGCGTCGCTGTCAATGTGCACACGATCCAGCGTGCCGTCGGCCACGCCGCGCAGCGCAAGCCGCCGCAGCAGCCCGGCCAGCGGCTTCGGCATCGCGTCGATGAAAGCCGCATTCACGCCGATCGACTCGATTCGCACGAACAGCTCGCTCCACGCCGATTCGCTGCCCCACACGCCCCGGCCGCGACCCTCGATCACGCCGGACTCGCCGCAGTTCGCGCGAACCGACCGCAGCTCAAACCCTCCGCTGCTAAACGAGAAATCGGCCTGCACGTCGCCCAGCGCGAGCGGAAGCGGCGGCGGACGCATGTGCTCGAAGCGAGTCTGCGCCTCGGCCAGCAGCGCGCCGCCGTCAACCGATCGCAGCGACAACGAGACCGTCCCCGACCCGCCCGCGCCCAGCGCCTCGCGCAGGCCCGACCAGCGCCGCGGAATCAGTTGCTCCAGCAGCTTGTCGCTCGCGTCGCATTCGGCGCGCACATCCAGCCGCAGCGCGCCGTCTCCGGGCCATTGCGTCGGAATGTCCCCCGTAATGCGGACCCGATCCGCGCCGCAGCGCGCGGTCAGGTCGCGCAGGCGCGTGGTCCCGCCGCCCACGACGACCATGCCGCGCGCCTCCGTCCACGGCGCGCCGCCGAAAGCGGTCAGCGTGCCGTCGATCACGCGCGCGGTGTAGCTCGCGTCGACTCCGGGACCGCGCTCCGCCCCCCACACGTCGGCCGTCCCTTCGAACCGGATCGTCCCCAGCGGCTGGTCGACCGACTCGCGCACCGGCACCTCGCGCGAGAACGGCACGTTCGCCGCCTCCACGACCGTCCAGCGCGCTGAACCGCTCCCGTCTGCGGGCAGCGCGATGCCGCCCCGCACGCCGATCGCCGAATCGCCCTGATGCCCGTACAGTCCGCGCACTTCGACCGACTGATCGTGAATCCGCGTCCACCCGTCTGCATTCGATAGCCGCGTCGGTCCGACCGTGACGCCGCCCGAGACGATCTGCGCCCCGACCACGATCTCCGGCTTGCGCGGGCCCGTCTCGGGATCACCCTCGTCGCGACGCAACGACACCACCACGTTCGCCATTCCCGACGGGCTGGCTTCGTTCCACAACGCGCGATGCTCCGCCGGCAGCGCCCGGTACAGATCTTCGTCGAGCGGCACGTGAGAAGCGTCCACGTCCAGCACGAACCCGGTCCACTTGTGCGAATGGTTCGCGTGACCGTTGATCCGCAGCAGCGCGCTGCCGTGCCGACCGCGGAGGTTTTCCACCCGGATTCGGTCCGGCGAAAAGCTCACACGTCCGGTGAGGTCGTGCCACGTGTACGGAAACTCGTCCGACGTGGCCTGTCCGCCCAGCGGCTCGACGTAGCCTTCCACCGACAGCTCGCCCCGCTCGTCGCTGCCGACGCGGACCACTACATCGGCCTTGCCGCGCGGATCGTAGTCTCGGAAGAACGCGCGCACCGGCGACGGCAGGCGCGTCGAGTGGATGAACGCTGCATTCTCCGACGCGTTCGGCAACTCGATTCCGCGCGCCTCGAACAGCATCCGGGCATCGCGCACCGCCCGACGCCACCCGCTCCAGTCCGCGTGCGACGCCGAGCGAACAAACTCGCGCGCAGACTCGCTTAGCTCGAGCTCGCCGCTCATGCGCACCGCGCCTACGTCCAGATTCGCCAGAAAGTCCACCGCGAGCCGCCCAGGCGCGGCGCCAGACTGCGCCGCAGACGCACTCGCCACGTACCGGACGCTCCCGCGACCGCCCCGAATCCGTGCGAACCGCGGGCCCGGCTCCGTTTCGATCGGCAGGTCGCACTCGACCCGGTCCACCTCGATCATCACCTCGCACAGCTCGCCACTTCGCACGACCAACGAATCCACCCGCACGATCGCGCTCGGTGAACCCACCGCGGACAACCCGTCGGCCACCACCGGAGCGAGCTGCGACAGCACCTGGAAGTCCATCCAGCCGCTGCTCGCGCGAAACTCCCCGTCCGAGAACGTCGCCTCCAGGAGCGGCGGAAGGGTAGCTTGCGCGCCAGCCGAACGCACCACCGGCCCGCCAACCTGCTCGAACCGCAGCGAGTATTCGCCGGGCGCATCGTTCTGCCTCCGACCACGCCCGCGCACAACCCAGCGGCGAAGCAGCCGCATCTCGTCTCCCATTTGCTTCAGGATCGAGATCTCGCCGGATTCAATCGTGATGCGCGGCAGTCTCGACCAGCCGCGCCCGAATTCGAACGACTCCGCGTGCAAGACGCCTTCGCGCGGCGCGACGTCGCCCGCCGAAGCGCACTCGTGCGTCCACACCGGCTTGTCCAGCAGCGCCTCTTCGATCTGAAACCGCCCAGACCACATCGCCGCCTTGTTGTAACTGAGCCGGGCGTAAGGAATTCTGATTCGGTCGGCGCCGGCGGCGTCCGCGCGTGCCATCGTCTCGCCGCCGCCCCGCTGAAGCGAAAGGTCGAAGACTTCCAGGCCGTTCCAGGGCGAGAACCGAATGTCGCGAAGATCAACCACGCGAAGATCGAGGCGAGCGAGCAGCCGTTCGAGTCGGTCACGAAGCGCATCCGCACGCGTCGCGTACAGAAACCCGACCACCGCCACGCATCCCAGGGCGACGATCGCGAGCACCGCGCGGATCACCCAGGACTTGAACTTCATGACCGCATTCTGCCCCACCGCCACGCCTCGCGAAAGCGCAACCTCGAATGATTTCCAGACTTGCCCGGTCCCAGGATCGGCCGCCGCCGCCGGCGTTTGCGGGTCTGACCGCGCACTTTCAGAAAATCTTGCGCCGAACCTTGCCGGGCGATTTGGACAATCCATATACTTCTGCCGTATCGGGTCGCGGATGAACGTCCGCACCGCGGCGAACAGCCCGGCACGCCCGCACTTCCACACTCGAAACATCGCAGGAAGGCGACAACCCACTCGGCAGTGGCGTTGCGCCTGGAGCTTGGGAGAGGACGCCGATGTCCGACGGAAAGATGAAGTTCGTGAGCGCCGGAACCCGCGTGCGAGTCAAGGAAGCGGGAAGCGTTCCGCAGTGGTCCGAATGGGATGACGACGGCCAGCGCACGTCGGCGCCCGTCAAGAAGCGCCTCCAGCGGCTCTTCTTCGCCGGCGACAAACGCATCGGCGCGGAGGTCGTATACATCTCAAACGAATCGCAGCGCGAGAAGCTCCGCACGCTCGGACGAGTGAAAGTCCAGCTCCGCGATCCCGCTGGCAGCATGATCGTCGTTACCGCCGCGACCGAAAACCTCGCCGCGGCGTCCTGATCGCGGCAAGGCGCCGGACGGCCACTTACTCCGCTCGCTCCGCCGACTCGCTTGCGGCCGGCAGAATGAAGTACACGCTCGTGCCGGAGTGAAGCTGAGATTCAATCCAGACGCGCCCGCCGTGCGCTTCCACGGTCCGATGCACGCGCGCCAGCCCCAGACCGCGGCTCCGTCCCGCCCGACGGTGCGAATAGAACGGATCAAACGCCCGCTCGGACACCGACGGCGGCATGCCGCAGCCCCGGTCGCTCACGCACAGTTCGACCCATGCCGACGGCGTCGCCGCGCCGCGGCCGAACGCCCGGTCGCGCGCCGAACCGGGACCATCGTCCACCACCGTCCGCGGCCCCCACGACACGCGGATCAGCCCCTCGTTTGCGGCGGTCGCATCCACCGCGTTGCTGATGAGCTCGCAGAGCGCGGCCACGATCTGGTCGGCATCCGCGCGAATCTGGTCTGAACGCGAATCCCGCACGACGCGTCCGTCCGCGCCGGTTGCCGCAAATTCCACGCTGATGCGCCGCGAAACCGCGTCGCCCTGGCCGCGCCAGTGCGTCTCGACGCGCCGCAGCAACTCGACCACGCTCACCGGCGCGAGCCGGGGCGGACGCGGGCGCGCGATCTCCATCAGCTCCGTCACGATGCGGCTGCACTCGTGCGCCTTCGCCGCGATCGTGTCGAGCGCCGCGACCGCCTGCGGATCTTTCAGTTCGGAGCGCAGCAGTTGGGCGCGCCCGGAGATCACCGCCAGCGGCGTGTTGAGCTCGTGTCCGGCCCCGGAAGCCATCTCGGCCACCATCGCCAGCGCGCGCGACCGCAGCCGCTCCGCATGCGCGTGCTGCATGCACCGATTCGTCTCGGCCAGATCGTCCACCAGCCGCCGAACGTGCGCCAGGCCCCGCACCCACTGCGTCAGCCCCGCCGCGTACGCTAGAAAATCGCCGCCCGCCGTCCCGTGCCGCGCCATTTCCGAACCTGTCTCGCAAGGCACGTCGAGCACCACGCCGCCCAGCGCCGGACCGCGCGCGCAAAACGGCAGGACCGTCAGCTCCGCGCACGCGTCGAGATCGAACGCCCGGGTCCACAGCGCCAGCGCTTCGGCGCTCGCGCGATGCGCGACGCCGCCGGTCGCGAGCGCGGCCAGAGCGCGCCCGTCCTCCATCCGCACCGTGCGCAGCAGCGGCGCGTCGCCATCGCACGCCGAAGCCGCCTCCACCGCCCGATCCGATTCGAGCGCCACGAACGCCCCCGCGCGACGCGCGAACACGCGCGCCGCCGCGACCGCCAGCGCCGCGGCCAGCCCGGAGTGACAGATCGGGTCGCCGATCGACGTCAGCACGTCGGCCATGGCTGCGGACGTGCGCGTGCTTGCCGCGGCTGCGTCGAAAGCGCGGCTCGTCTCCGCCAGCTGCGCGCGGAGCGCGGCGTTTTCTCGCTCAAGTTCGACGCAGCGCGCCGGGGCGTCCAGCGTCGTCGGAGCGCGCAACAGCTCATGCAACTCGACGGCCTCGCCCTCCAGACGCTCGCCGATCTCGTCGATCGACTCCCCAGCGATGCCCAGCGCCGCCGCCGCCTGATCTACCTCGGACCGAAGCATCGCAATCTGGCCGCCACGCAGGTTTAGCCGTCGCGCGACGAGCGCCGCCAGGTGCACGAGCGCAACCGTGGTCGCACTCGCCAGGCCCCGCGGCAGCGAGTCCGGCGTCAGCCCGTGCAGCCAGACCACCTCGCGCCAGAGCGCGTCGAGCCGCCACCGCTCCGCCAGACGCCTGCCCGCGGCGAAGCGATCCACGCCGAGCACATGCCGTTCGAGACTCGCCAGGTCGGGCGGGCGTGCCGGATCGTCCGCGGCGCGCGAATAGCCGCGCGGAAATACCGAAGCGAGCGCGAGCGCGCCCACGCCCTGAAGCGCCGCCCCGCAGATCACCATCGCCTGGCTGCCGCGAGCCGGGCGCATCGCCGCGGTGCAACGCTGCGCTGCAATGACCGCCGCCAGGCTCTCGCGCCACGATACAGTGATGCGGGAATCCGCACGGAGCGGATCGGACGGCTGAATTCGGTCGGCCCAGTCACTCAGCTCGACCAGCACCACCGCCGAAGCCGCCAGGTCCGGCGGCGCGTGCGTCAAGTCGGCGACCGGCGAAAACTCGGACAAACCGGCGCGGCGCAGCACACCGGGCAGGATCGCGAGTGCGCGACGAACGCACTCGGAACTCGGGTTGAATGGGAGAGTGTCGAGCTGGCCGCCGGCAAGACGACCGAGGAGCGTCAGCGCGAGGTCGGACGGCAACGGCAGCCCGTCGAGATGCGCCAGCGCGATCTCGGAGAGCGTCTCCGCGTCGTCGGGAAGCCTTGCCGTATTGGCGCTCCAATCATGCACAAACCAGTTCCGTAATCCGCCGGACGAGCTGTTCGATGCTGAACGGCTTCTGAAGGAAGTCGTCGGCGCCGGCCTTCAACAGGTTGTCGACCTCGTCGCGATTCACCTGTCCCGACACCATGATGATGCGGACATCCTTCATCGTCGAATCAGAGCGAATGCTGCGAAGCACCGCGTTGCCGTTGATGTCCGGCAGGAGAAAATCCAGCACGATCATGTCCGGACGGAATTCCTTCGTGCGCAGCCCGGCCTCGAACCCGGTCGTCGCCGTCTGCACCTCGAAGCGCCCGTCGCGCTCCAGCAACTCGACCAGCATCTCGACGATCGACGGATCGTCGTCGACCACCAGCACCCGCTTCTTGCCCATCTCGAGCTGGTCGAGTGGGATGTTGTTTTCCTTCATGAACTGGATCAGGCTCTCGCGCGGAATCCGACGAAAGCGCGAGCCCGGCACACGGAAGCCGCGAAGTCGCCCGTTGTCGAAGCAGCGGATGACCGTCTGCTGACTGACCTTGCAGATCTCCGCCACTTCGCCCGTGGTGAACACGCTCTTCCGGCGAAGCAGTTGAGCATCAGCCTGTTCGGTATTTGCGGACATGTCCATTCCTGCGAAGTTCATCTTTCCCACATTCGCTAGATTACTAAGAATATAAATCGACTGGGATGATTGGGCAAGGATTCAGTCGGAATTCCGTCACATTTCTGCACGAGCGGAACCGCCGGCAGCGCGACGAAGTGCAACCAGAAGCAGCGAGACATCCGTCGGATGAACGCCGCTGACTCGCGCCGCCTGACCGACGCTACGCGGACGAATTTGCGTCCAACGATCCACGGTTTCCTTTCGCAAGCTATTTATTGAAAAGAAGTTAAATTCTGACGGGATGGCCCAGTCCTCCAACGCTCGCTGAGCCTGAATCGCGCGCTCCTCGCGATCAATATAACCGGCGTATCGCATCGCCGTCAGCGTCGATTCCCACGCCGGCGATGAGCACGCTGCGCCCGCCAGCTTCGGATGCGAACGAAGCACGATGTCCGATTCTTCTCCGGGAGACTTAAGCGCCATTGAAATGCGGTGGTCGCTCGCGGAGAGCGAGTCCAATAACGAGCGCAATTCCACCATCGCGCGCCGCCGCGCTGTGAATCTGCGCCATCGCGCCTCACTCGCCAGTCCGTGTTCCCACGCCAAAGGCGTCAACCTTTCGTCCGCGTTGTCCGAGCGCAGCCGCAGCCGATATTCCGCCCGTGATGTGAACATCCGGTAGGGCTCAGTCACCCCCCGCGTCACCAGGTCATCGATCATGACCCCAATGTACGCCTGGTCGCGCCGCAGGACGACCGCAGACGCGCCCGACGCAAAGCGCGCCGCGTTCCAACCGGCGACGATGCCCTGTCCGGCTGCCTCTTCGTAGCCGCTCGTGCCGTTAATCTGCCCCGCCAAGTACAACCCGGACACGACTCGCGTCGAAAGCGTCGCGTCGAGCTGCTCCGGGAACACGAAGTCATACTCGACCGCGTAGCCCCATTGAAGCACCCGGGCGCGCTCCAGCCCGCGGATGCGGCGAATCACCTCCGCCTGCACGTCCTCAGGCAGCGACGTGCTCACGCCGTTCACGTAGATGCGATCGCTGTCGCGCCCCTCCGGCTCCAGGAAAATGCCGTGCGACGTCTTGTCCGCGAACCGCACCACCTTGTCCTCGATGCTCGGGCAGTAGCGCGGTCCGACGGAGTGAATCTGGCCGCTGTACATCGGCGCGCGGTGCAGATTCGCGCGAATCAGCTCGTGCACGCCCGAATTCGTTTCGGTGAGCCAGCACACCACCTGCGGCTGCTCGATGCGATCGTGAATGAACGAGAACGGTGTCGGCGGCGTATCGCCGGGCTGCTCCGCCAGCGAGCCGAAGTCGATGGTCCCGCGGTCCAGTCGCGGCGGCGTTCCGGTCTTCAGTCGCCCGATCCGCAATCCCAGCGAACGCAGCGAACCGCTCAATCCACCCGCCGACGCCTCGCCGACCCTGCCACCAGGCGTCTGACGCTCGCCGGTGTGCATCAGCGCCCGCAGAAACGTGCCGGACGTAACGACCACTGCGGCGGCGCGCAGCGCGCGCCCATCCGCGAGCCGGACGCCGGTCACGCGGCGCCGCGCCTCGCCTGGTCCATCGCAGCTTGTCGCGTCGATACCCTCGACCGCGCCTTCGACGATCGTGAGGCCGGCGCATGCCTCCAGGTGGCGGCGAGCTGCGGCCGCGTAGTGCTCGCGGTCCGACTGGCAGCGCGGCGCCCACATCGCAGGGCCCTTGCGGCGATTCAGAATGCGGAATTGAATCCCGGTCTCATCGGCAAGGATCCCCATCAGCCCGCCGAGCGCGTCAATCTCGCGGACCATCTGCCCCTTGCCGATGCCGCCGATGGCCGGATTGCACGACATCCGGCCGATCGCGTCGGCCTGGAACGTCACCATCGCGGTGCGCGCGCCGAGCCGGGCCGCGGCCCAGGCCGCCTCGATGCCGGCGTGTCCGCCGCCGATGACCAGCACGTCGTACGCGCTCAAAGCTCGAACTCCGAGTGGCTGACTCGAACCGGCCCTCGCGAACGATTATCTCCGCCGCACGACGTCCGCGTCCATGCGCTGGCAGCCGCCTTCACGAGCCGGGGCTTGACGCCGACTCCTGCGAAGCGACAATGCTCGATTGCTTCGGATCGCCGCCCGCCGCGACGATCGTAGGGCGTTTAGCTCAGTTGGCTAGAGCGCATCCTTCACACGGATGAGGTCGCAGGTTCGAGTCCTGCAACGCCCAGTTCTTCGAGAACTTGTGGCGCTCCACCGCGTCGCGCCTGCTGAACCCCGCGCGCCCCGCCGATTCTCTCCGCGCCCCGCGCTTTCCGACCGAAATGCGTCTCGACCCGCGAATTGCGCCCAAGCGCGGCGGCATCCGTGACCGCCGTGCTTGACGCGCCCGCGACACCCCCGACGACCGCCTTCCAATCGCGCCGTCGCCACGCCGACAGGCAGCGTCTAGAATCCGGGAACGATGGCCGCCGCGATCGCGGCCGGTCCTGACGGAGATTCGAATGTCGAGCACGATTCGAGTCCGCGTACTGCGCCAGGACCAGCGCACAACGCGACCTTATGTCCAGGAATTCGACGTCCCCCATCGCCCGCAGATGAACGTCATCTCCGTGCTGCAGGAAATTGCGGCCAACCCGGTGACGGCCGACGGGGAACGCACCACGCCCGTCGCGTGGGATTGTAATTGCCTCGAGGAAGTCTGCGGCGCATGCAGCATGGTCATCAACGGACGAGCGCGACAGGCCTGCACCGCGCTGGTCGATCAGCTCATCACAGACACGCCGCGCATCGACCTTCAGCCGCTCAGCAAGTTCCCCGTGGTGCGCGACCTGTTCGTCGACCGAACCCGGATGTTCGACGCGCTCAAGAAAGTCCGTGCGTGGATTCCTGTGGACACGTACGGTCACCTCGGCGGCGGCCCGACCATTTCGCCCGAGCTGCACGACCTGCGATATCCCCTGTCCAGCTGCATGACGTGCGGCTGCTGCCTGGAAGTTTGCCCGCAGGTCAACGGCCACAGCGACTTCATCGGACCGCAAGCCATCGCGCAGGCGGCGCTGTTCAATCTGCACCCCATCGGCAGCATGACCGCCGGCGAGCGGCTCGATGCGCTGATGGACAAGGGCGGCATCACCGATTGCGGGAACGCGCAGAACTGCGTCAAGGCCTGTCCGAAGCAGGTGCCGCTGACCTGGGCCATCGGAAAGGTCGGCCGCGACACGACCGTCCACGCCGTCCGACGCTGGTTCCTGAAATAGCGCCGACTGCCGGCCGACTCGGTGCGCGGCGCGGATTCCAAACGAACCACGCTCACCGCGACGCCTGGGACGATTCGAACTCTCTTTTCAGTGCGAGGAGCGCCGATGTCTTCCAACCGCCTCCGCGTCTTCACCGGGCTGACGCTGCTCGTCGGCGCGGCGACCGCCGGCGCGCAATCGACCCGGCCGCAGGTGGTCGTGATAAGCGTCGACGGGCTGCGAGCGGACATCGTCACGCCGGAGCAGACGCCGACGCTCGCGCGGCTGGCGGAGGAGGGCGCGTCGGCGGAGGAGGCGTGGAACGATCTGCCCTCCGGCACGCTCCCGAATCACGCTTCGATGCTCACCGGATTAATCGGAAACCGGCACGGGCTCATCTTCAACTTCGCGCTCGAAGGCGTGATCCGCTTCGACACCGTGTTTGACATGGCCGCAAGCGCCGGGCGGCGCTGCGCGTTCTTCGCCAGCAAGACGAAGCTCGACTTCCTCGCCCCGCCCGATTCGGTCGAGCAGCTCCTGATCTCCGATCCGCCCATCATCGTGGAGAGTGCGATCGAAACGCTCGGCGACGACGGCCCGGACCTCGTCTTCGTGCATCTGCGCGATCCCGATTCGACAGGCCATCAGTTCGGCTGGCTATCGCCGGAGTACCTCGCGGCCGCAGCCAACATGGACGCGCTGATCGGCGACATCGCCGATGCGGCGGCGCTGAGCGCGCGCCCGACCTATCTGCTCGTGACGGCGGATCATGGCGGCAGCGGGATGAACCACGCGTTAAACACGCCCGAAGATCGGATGATCCCGTTTATCGTCTGGGGACCGGACGTGGTGGCCGGGCGCGTCATCTCCGGCACTGTTTCGATCGTGGACGTGACGCCGACCGCGCTGATGCTGCTCGGCGTCGACGCGCCGGCCGACCTGTCGGGCAAGGCGCGGTCGGAGGCGCTCGACGCTCAGGCCGACCTGGGCGACAACTTCGTCGTTCCGCCGGTCGGGATTCCGTGCCTGCTGATCTGCGTGCCGCTGCCGGCGCTGGGCGTGTGGATTCTCTCGCGCGGCGTCAACACCAGTCCGCGCTCCTGACCGCGCCGCGCGCCTTTCCACGCCGCGCGCCTTTCCACGCCGCGACCGTGAGGGAGCGGGGGCCGCATCCACCGCTCGCACATCCATTCCAACCTCATCCACGCCGCGCGAGGCCGCGCTCACGCCCCGGAACGCGCACGCGACCGGAGCATCGCAACCACGCTACGGCGCGCCGCTCGCGGGCTGAGAAGCAGCGCCCGCCAGAATCCGCTCGACCATCGCGCGCTCGTAGCGCTTCGCGCGGACGATCGTCGCCCGCCCGCCCTCGTCGCCGCGGTGCGGACAGAAGAACTCCCAGACCTTCTCGCCCTCGGGCGTCACCTCGAACGCGTGTCCGCTGTCGGAATGCGCGATCAGCGTGTTTCCGTTCGGCAGCCGCTGGCAGCCGCCCTTGCTCAGCGTATAGAACTTGCTCCGCGGCTCGCTCTTGTATTCCCAGACGATCGAACCGCTGGCCGGGTCCAGCTCCACCACGCGCGACCAGTGCCGCGCCACTCCGTTGTCAAAAACCAGGATGTGTCCATTCTCCAGGTACTGCGCGTCGTGCTGTCCCGACAGCTCGCTTTCTCCCCACGCCCACACGACCTTGCCTTCCGACCAGTCGAACGCCGCGACGCGGTCCTGGTTGCGGAACGAGACGAGCACGCAGTCCTCGCAGTGAGCCGGCGTCCGCCCGACCAGCGACGCGTGCGGCATCCACTCGACCGAGTTCGAATGGAACAGGTCGATCTCCTCCAGCCCGCCGCGCACCTTGGGCCGAACCGTTCGGAGTGAGAACACCCCCGGCGTCGCCTGAATCGCGTCATAGAGCGACAAGCTTCGAACCGGCGTGCCGTCCGCCTCGAGCAGGACGATCTCTTCGTCGCGGACTTCGACCCGCGCGTGAATTTCGGGCATCGACCGCCGCCGGATCGTCATGGTCAGCAGCTTGCCGCCGGGCGTCTGCTCGATGTCGTGATGCGTGTTCAACATCTGCTTCCAGATCAGCTCGCCGGACCAAGAATACCGAGCCGCATACCGGCTCTCATCGTCGCGCCGCCGGCTGCCGTCCGGGTTGCGCTCCGCCCCGACCACCAGCAGGTCGCCGCTTTCCAGCAGTTCCGCCTGGTACCACTCGCGCCCCTGCTCGTCGCGCCACGTCCGCACCGATTTGCCGCGCTCGTCGATCAGCTCGGCCATGCTCAGCCGCTCCATCGCGTAGAGCGTGTAGCCCGGATAGCTGCGCGCCTCGTCGTAGAGCACCACGCCGGTCTCGCGGTCCGGCGCATCGTCCTCCACGAAGCCCGCATAGGGCAGCGCTAGAAGCTTCTCGATGTCCGGCTGCGTCTGGGCCGGCGACGCCGGCTGCGAAGCGGAGGATTCGGACTGCGCGCCCCTTTCGCAGCCGGTCATCGCCGCGATGCCTGCGGCCGCGAACGCCATCCCGGCAAGTCCGTACTGAGCGCGGTTGTTTCTTCTCATGGAGTTCCTGCGTCTTCGTCCTGTGCGTTCAGTGGCTCGATCAGCGCGGGGTCCATCCGCTTCGCGCGCACGATGGTGGCGCGCTCGCCCTTCTCGTTGCGGTGCGGACAGCGGAAGTCCCAGACCATCTCGCCCTCGGACGTCACCTCGAAAATCTGTCCGCTGTCGGAGTTCGCGATCAGCGTATTGCCGTTAGGAAGGCGCTGATTCGAACCCTTCGTGGGCGTGTAGAAGTCCTTCGGCTTCGGCGCCCGATATTGCCAGACAATCTTGCCGGCGACCGGATCCAGTTCGATCACGCGCGACCAGCCGCGCTTTAAACCGTTGTCGAAAATGAGCAGGTTCCCGCCCGCCAGCACTTGGGCATCGTGCGGACCGTCCAGCTCCTTCTCACCCCATGCCCACACGACCTCGCGCTTCTCCCAGTTGATCACCGCCACCCGGTTCTGGTGGCGGAAGCACACCAGCACGTTGTTCAACGCAAAGATGGGACTTCGCTCCGCCAGCTCCGGCCGGTGCATCCACTCCACCGAGTTCGCGTGCAGCAGGTTGACCCACGGCTTGCCGGCGTACACGTTCGCTCGCCCAGGATGAATGGGGAAAATGTCCGGTCGCCGCTTCAGCGCCTCGTAGATCGAGAACACTTCGAGCAATGTGCCGTCCTGGTTCAGCAGCGTCAGGCTGTCGTCCCGCAATGGCGCGGTCGCGTGAACTTCAGGCATCAAGCGCCGCTCGAACGTGAGCGTCAGCAACCGCCCGGCCGGCGTCTGCTCGATGTCGTGATGCCCGTTGTAGTAATGCTGCCAGAGCAGCTCGCCCGCCCAGTTCATCCGCGATACGTAGTAGCGGATGTCGGGCGAGTCCTGGCCGGACATCTCGGCGCCGGCGATGAGCAGGTCGCCGTTGGGCAGAAGCTCGACGTTGTCCCAGCGCCCTTTCCGGGGATGCTGCCAGCGGTGAACGACCTGCCCGCGCTCGTCGATCAGCTCGGCCGCGCTGAACCACTGGATGCTGTAGAGCGTCAGCCCCGGCGACACCCGCGCCGGGTCGGAAAACACCAGTCCGTCGCCGCCGGCTGAATCCTCCGACGAAGCGAAATCGGCGTACGGAATCTCGCGCAGGTCCGCCAATTGCTGGTCGTCAAGTCCACCGGCGGAAGAGGTCGGCTGCGACGAACCCGACGCGCTGCCGGATGCAGGCGGCTTGTCGCCGCACCCGCCAGAAAACGCGACGCTCGCCGCGACGGAAACCAGTCCCCCTAGCCAACATCCGATTGCCGATCGACGCACCATCTTCCCCTGCGATTGAGCACGGCCTAGCGACAGGCGGGCCTCCGAACGTCGGATCATACTGTGCTGCGCCGCGACCGCCTTATCGCTTGGCGGAATCCGTGTGAACTCGCTCCGAATTCGCCGTTTGCTCGATTTGGCAGATGCCGTTCGCGCGTGTATGATATGTTTAGAGCGCTCTGAAACTTCACGGGGGATTTTTCATGGACGCATTTCAGGACGCAAAGAACTCCGTCGTTCGCCGCTGGGGCGAAATGGGGGGTTATTGGGGCATCAATCGCACGATGGCCGAGATTCACGCGCTGCTGTTCGTGACACGCGAGCCGCTGTGCACCGACGACATCATGGACCAGCTCAAGATCTCGCGCGGAAACGCGAGCATGAACCTGCGTGCGCTGGTGGACTGGGGCCTGATACGCCGCGTCCACAAGCTCGGCGATCGCAAGGAGTACTTCGTCGCCGACACCGATGTCTGGCGCATGTTCGAGACGATCATGCGAGAGCGGCGGCGACGGGAGGTCGAGCCGATCATCGCCGCCATCGACCGATGCAGCGAAGTTATCGGAACACACAGGTGCGAGAGCGAAGCACAGGAGGAAGACATCCGCGAGTTCCGCACGCGGATCGAAAACCTGCGGAACTTCCTCTCTACGATGGGGTCGCTGTTTGAGCTCGTGCTTCAGTTCCGGGATTCCGGACTCGATCGCGTCTTCGTCGAGATCGCTTCTTCCCTGCCGCCTGGCGAGCGGCAGCCGGAGCCGGTCGCGGCCCTGAACGGGCGGTAAGCGCTCCCGCGGCGCGGCTCGTCCGACTTCGATCTCGAACGTGGAGGTCGCACGGGACGCGGCCGCGGCGAAGCCGCGCCGGCGTCGCCGTCGAAATAGTCGCGTTCGAACGGCGAATAGGGTCATGGCCGCGCTCGCGGATGGCGGGCGTTCGCCGGTGCGGCTTCGCAGCGTTGAAATCGGAGAGGCGATATGTTCCCGCTGGCCGACCTGCGCATTGACGAAGGACTTTGGGTTCCGATCATCGTGGCGATCGTGAGTGCGACCGCGGTCTACTACTGCGCGCGCGTGTTTGCGGAGAGCCGCACGCGCCGGCACATCGCGACTCTGGACGCGCAGTCGCGCGAGAACCAGGACCGATTGAAGGCGCTGATGATCCAGCGCGGCATGTCGGCCGACGAGATTGAGCGAATTTTGCTGGCCCGGGCGCCGTCGCCGCCGCTGGCCGATCAGGCGGATCCCAGTGACGCCGAGCAGCGCATCGTCACGGTCCTGTCGGAGAACGGCTACGAAGGCGCCGATGTCGAGCAGATTCTCGCGGCGGCGCGAGCCGGCAACCAGCTCGACACGACCGTCGCCAAAATGGTAGAAACGCTGGCGGAGAACTGGACCAAGGGGCCGGACATTGTCCGCATTCTGAAGGCGCGGCGCGGCGCGGCGCCGGCCTGAGGCCCGTCGGACACCCTCGGCCGCGCGCCCGACTCACTGTGTCGCGCTGTCGCCGCGTGGCTCGGCCAGCGAGCGTCGCCTACTTCGCTTCCTTGTCCTTGCCGGTCTCGCCCTTCAGCGCGTCGAGCTCGGCCCGCAGCGCCGACATCTGGTGCGCCTCGCGGGCCTGCTCAACCTGCTCCTCGGCCGCGATCATGCGGTCGACGCCGCATCGGATTCGCTCCATCACGAAGTTCACGACTTGATGCGAGACGCCGTGCGCTTCAAGACCTTCCGCCTCGTCGATTGCGCGAGCGGATTCATAGCGAACTTCGACGGCGTAGGGAGTCAGACTGTCTGCGACTTCCCGGATTTGCGAGAACGTTGGGTCCAGATTCTGGCAGTGTTGGACGAGCGTGTTCAGCGAGTGCGTTCGCGGCGCCGGGCTGTCGCTCCACTGCAAGAACGCCTTGAGCGTTTTCTCCGCGGCCTGCTGCGCGTGAAAACAGGCCGTGCTGGCGATCGGGTCGGATCCTTGCAGCAAGCGATTGCAGGACTTCAGATCCTCGCGGGCCTTCTGCAACAACCGTATGACCACTTCAATCTTCGGCGACATACAGTCGTTCCCCGGTCCGGAGAACCTCCTGCTCGAACGTGCCCGTAACGGAGCCAAATCGGTCGAGGCTCTCCTGCGAGCGGAAGTGAAGTTCGACCGGCAAGGACGTGGGCCGCAAGGCGCCATAGCCGCGCCGTCCGAGCGTGCTCAACCACTCGGAATCGTCCTCCAGAACGACGAGAAGATCGATGTCGCTGTCCTCGCGAGCCTGCCCGGACGCGTGCGACCCGAACAGGTATATCGCGCGCGGACGGAACTCGCTCACCAAACGCTCGACCGCGAGAAGAAGTTCCCGGCTCTCAGTGACTCGCATCACTTCGCTTCCCTGTCCTTGCCGGTCTCGCCCTTCAGCGCGTCGAGCTCGGCCCGCAGCGCCGACATCTGGTGCGCCTCGCGGGCCTGCTCAACCTGCTCCTCGGCCGCGATCATGCGGTCGATCTCGTCGTCCGTGATCGCTTCGGTCGCGCTCTGCGTGACATCCTGGGCGGCCGTGGACTCCACGGCATCCAGGAACATCGACATGCGCTCTTCCATGGTCTGGGACTGCATCATTGCCTTTTCCCAGTCCATTTGCGTCTGAACGAGGTTGGTATCGGCATAGAGCTTGCTCACCTCGCCGGCCATCATGCTCATGGCCTGGGCGAAGTCGGCGCTGGCTTCGGCCTGCCGCTTAATCAGCAGCGCGTTCTTCACCGCCAGGAGCTGGCGCTCCAGCATCTTGCGAATGGTGGCGGTTTTCTTGAGCGAGTTGCGGATAAACTGATACTGGGCCGTGTCGCCGATCTGCCGAGCGTGGCGGGCGTTACGCACGAACTCGTCCTGAAACTTGCTCTGCTCGGTGATCGATTTCTCGATGCGGCGGATTCCCTGGCGAATCTTGATGTCGCGCTCGATCCGTCGCTCTTCCTTGCTCTTGAACAGGCCCATCCCGGTCCCTCGGTTATCGACGCCCGCGTCAGCCCGCGCGCCCGGAGCTCACTCGATCGCCGCCTTCCGCTCGCGCACGCGCTTTTCGGCTTCGTCGAACGCTTCTTTGCTATCCTTGATCAGCCCGGCGTCCATCGCCTCCCACACCCGCATCACTTCCTGCCCGGCCTCCGAAACGCCCGCGCCGGCCTTGTCGGCCTCGTGCCCCATCCGCAGAATCTCGTCCAGTCGCTCCTGGTACATCTCCGACGTGATCGAGTCGCTTTCGATCAGCTTTTCGATCGTGGCCAGGTCGCTTTCGCGGATCATGAACCCCTCGCCCAGGTTCGTGCCGGCGCGCTGCGCGCTTTCGCGCAACAGGCGCATGCGCCCGACCGTCAGCAGTTCCTTGCTGCGGATGTTCAGGTGACGGGACAGCATCATCTGCTCGGTGTGCAGCAGGTCGAACTGCTGCGCCATCGTGCGTCGCAGCTCAGGCGTCTTCTCGCTCGCGCCGCGCTCGACCACCTTCTGCTTGTCCTGAGCCAGCTTCGCGACGCGCGCCTGCATGCGGTTGCGCTCGCTCTCCAGCAGCATTTCCTGCGCGCGCAGCTCGGCGGCGCTCATCGTCGCCAGAGTCTTGCGCTTGGTCGTCAGCCAGGTGAAGAAGTTCATCGTGCCGTCCGTTCGTACGCCGTCCGCCCGAACGCATGAAGCCTCACGACATCTCCGGGCGAGCCGACTGCGGGCGCTCCGGGCTGCGTTCCGGCGAGGCCGAACGGGTCGGCTCGGCCTGCGGCGCCGCGGGCGTCGCCGCATCGCGCGCCCGGGCGGATTGCGGCGGCTCGCTCGCGCGCTTCGGACCGCTTTCGCTCTCAGCCATCTGCGCGAACTCCGCGTAGATCTCGCTCTGCTCCTGCTCGGACACCGGCGTGTCGCCGGTCACTTCGATCCCGCGGGCCAGCTCGGCGTTGGCGCTCAGCTCCGACATCATCTGCTCGGCCTCGGCCGCCGTCGCGGTGAGCTGCTCGGCCTTGGGCAGGTCGAGCCGGCGACCCTGCTCGGTCAGCGTGAGATGGTGAATGTGCGTGCCGATCACGTCGATCTGCTGCGTGAACATCTGCGCCTGGGCGCGCTGCCGGCTCAGCTCGCGCCGCACGCGCTGGAGCTTGTCGGCCGCCTGCTTCTGAAGCGCCTGGCTGCCGGCCTTGAACGCCTCCTTGCCCTGCTGGAGCGCGTCGTTCTCGTCGCCCTCCAGCCGCTTGACGCGCTGATCGACTTCGTAGCGCTGCCGCTCGAGCGTGACGCGCTGCTGCGTCAGATCGCGGACCTGCTCGGCCACCGTCGGCTTGAGCCTCAGCCATCGTCGAATTCGCGACCATATGCTCATCGTTTCGCCTTCCGTCGCCAGCGGCGCGCGGCAGACGTGCGTCACGCCGTCGTGCACCACCGTCATGAGGCGCCCGTCCTGGCGGCACGCCTGGCGAACCAGCGACGCCGCCTCGCCTTCGGGCACTCCCAGCTTGTCGGCCAGCTCCGCGATCGAGATCCCGCGCGATTCCAGCTGCTCGGCGCTCTGCTCCAAATGATACTGCATGCGGCGCAGCCGGTCGTCGCGCGTCTCCAGGTCGAACAGCTTCGCCCACGGCGACCGCTGCACCGACGCCGGAAGCGTGACATCCCAGCCGCCATCCTCCCGCCCGCCAAGCAGCACGACCGACGGCGTGCCGCTGCCCTCCGCCAGGCGGCGGGCCTCTGACGAGAACCCTTTCAAGCTCGCCAGCACCACGGCGCTGGGACGCGCACGCCGCGGAAGCAACTCGTACCGCGCGAGCGCGTCCAATACGTCTTCGCGCCCCAGCGGCTGCGATTCGCCGCCGCCCAGCAGTTTCTCGATCGGAGCGATCGTACGCACGCGCACGCGCGCAACGGTACGCTTCAGCAGCCCGCCCAGCATGCGCCGGTGAAAGCGCATCTCGACGCTGCCGCCGCCAGGAAGCCGATCCAGCGCATCCCGGTCATAGACGCGCAGCCGCGACAACTCGGCCCGAACCGCCTCCGACCCCTCGCCGGTGGATTCCACCATGAACCCGTCGGCCGGCAGCGGCGCGCGAATCTGCCCGGCCGCTTTCGCGCGCAGCTGCGCGAGAACCTGATCTTCGAACTGCCGGTGGCGGCTGATCTCATCCATGGGCGTCCACGTGCCGGCGAGGTTGCAGCGGCTTCCCGCATCGGGCGCAATAGAGCGCCGAACGATCGTTGAGATGATGGCAGCGCGGATCGGCGCACAGCCCGATCGCCGGCGCGCGGGCCGTGTCCGGATGCGCGCCGAGCGGACGCCCGCCGAGCGCTTGCGCGGCTTTCGAGACCAGCCGGAGGAAGAGCACCAGCACGACCACGAAAAAGCCGATCACGCCGATGATCGGCAAGGCGATCACCAGCAGCACGAAGCCGGCGTCGGCAACGGGCATGGTGCGTCACCCCGCAGGCGCGGCCAGGACCGCGCCGCAGAAAATGCAGAATCGGTCGGTCGGTCCCGGATAGCCGCGGCACGAAGCGCAGCGACGCACCTGCCCGACCAGCTGCCAACCGCAATGTGTGCAGAACTGGTCGCCGATCATCGCCGTCGCGCCGCAGCGTCCGCACGCGGCGTCCGAGCCGAGCTTCGGAATCGGCGGAAGTCCCCCCGTCGCCGTGTGCGTCGGCACCGGCGGAACGCGCGACGCATCCGCGTCCGACTCCAGTTCCTGAAGCACTTCCGCAGCGCTGGCGCAGCGCCGGTCGTGCCGGGCGTACAGCCGACGGAACAGCTCATCGAGCCGAGCCGGCACGTCCGAACGCACCGTGCCGGGCAGCTCGGCGCCCGCCGGGCGCTCGCCCGTCAGCAGCTCGAACAGCATGACGCCGATGGCGAAGAGGTCGCTGCGCGCATCATGCTGGGCCTTCCCGTCGCGCAGCTCCGGCGCCATGTACGCGAGCGTGCCGACCAGCTTGTTCTCGCGGTCCATCGACGCCGACTGAACGATCGAGCGTAGCGTGTCGGCGTCCGCGATCCCCAGGCCGAAGTCGGTCAGCTTGACGTCGTCGTCCGTCAGCTCGGAAAGCTTGCGCCCGCGGAGGTTCAACAGCACGTTGCCGGGCTTGAGGTCGCGGTGAAGCACACCTGCGCCGTGTGCGGCGCTCAACCCGCACAGCATGCCCCGCAGAATCGTTGTGACGACCGGCAGCGGCAAATGGCTGCGATGCTCATCGATCACGGCGCGCAGCGCCGGACCGTCCACCAGCTCCATCACCAGGTACGGATTCTCCGCGTATGGATCGAGGCCCAGCACCCGCACGATATTCGGATGGCGCAGACCGTGAACCACCACGCCCTCGCGCTGAAGATAGCGCACGTACTCCGGCAGGATCGGGAGCTTGACTGCGACGCGCTCCTTTTCCCAGACGTGATGCCGCGCCGACCAGACCTCCGCGAACGAACCCGTGCCGACGCACTGCTCGAGCACGTACTCGCTGACCCGCAAGCCGGCCTGGTATTTCGTCGTCATCGTCTCACCCGCGCCCGCAACCGGCGTCCGCTCATCGGCCGCTGGTCTCGGCGAGATACTCGCAGACCAGGTAATTATACGAACCCGCAAGAACCAGCGCGCCGAACGACAGCAGCCACGTCCACACGCCCGACGGCCACATCGTCATCAGCAGCAGCGCCGCAACCACGTTCATCGCGGTCAGCGCGCCGATCAGCGCCACGCCGGCCCAGTTCGAGCCCGCGTCGATCACGCGGCCGATGAACCACCGGCAAGCCCAGGGCAGTGCCGCGACGATCACGCACCACGCCACCGTACGCCAGATGCCGCTCCAGATCGCGGCTTTCGTCGCCGCCGGCGTCTGGTAAATCGCGACTCCGAGCAGGATCAGGGCGCCCAGCGCGACCCACCCCAGCACTTTCTCGGCGAGTCGGCCGAAGATGCCGCCACCTGCTGTCTCCATGATTGAAGTGTACTCCCAGCGCCGGCCGGCGGAATTACAAAAGCACGCCGGTTTGCGAAGCGCTGCCCGCAGCGCGCGGACCGCTTGGCGCAGTTCGGATTCGGTCGTATCAAGCGTTTGTTCGGCGAAATCTCCGCGCAGGCCGCGGTGATGCCGCCGCCCGGCCTTTGGCGGAGAACGAACGTGACGCAGCGATCGAGCAAGCACGGGCTGGTCGTGTTCGACAACCCGAAGCCGGAGCGGGACTATCGCATCCGCCACGTCGCGCCGGAGTTCACCAGCCGCTGCCCCGTCACCGGACAGCCGGACTTCGGCACGATCGTCGTCGAGTATGTGCCGGACGCCCTGTGCGTCGAGCTGAAGAGCTTGAAGCTCTATTTGCAGGCGTATCGCGAACAGGGAATCTTCTACGAAGCGGTGACGAATCGAATCCTGGATGACCTGGTCGAGGCGCTCTCCCCGCGATCGATCCGCGTCGAGTCAGAGTGGAACCCGCGCGGCGGCATGTCCTCCGTGATCGTCGCCGAACACGAAAAGGCCGCGCCGCGGCGCAAGCCGACCTCGCGACGCTGAGTTTCCGGCCGTACGCGCGCTAGCCGTGCAGCGCCCGGTGAATTCGCTCCACCACCACGTCGAGCTTGTCGGCGATGGTGTACTGCCCCGTCGCAAGCTCGCCGCGAACCCGCATCACCAGTTCCTCGCGGACGCCCAGTTCGGCGATTGCCGCTTCGGTGCTGCGCGCCGCGTCGGAAAGCTCGACCGTGTCGCCCGACTTCCCGGCGATCTCGCCGGCGAGGAGCTCGGTGCGTTCGCGCGCCCGGGCGGTCACCGTCGCCTGACGCTCCACCAGGTTTGCCGGCTGGCCTGCAATCTCGGGAATCATGTTGGCTCCCTTGCTCGAAAAACGGCTCGCAGGATCAGCACATCCCTGTGCGTCGCGGCGCTGCCCGCGCCGACACGCCTCGCCGATCCCAACCCTCGGTCGAAGCGCGTTCGACCCGAGGAGATATCGACGGACTTTCGGCACGACTTTTACGGGAACCGCGGGAAATCTTCAATTTTCTCGCGCGTAAACTCAAGTTCTCACTTAAGTTATCAAGTTTAACGTCGCTCCAGCCGGCCCGTGTCAAGATAGGTAAAGTGCGCTTTATCAGCCCCGCACTTCCTGCGCGTCCCACCAACGACCGACGGGCAGTCCAGGACGAACGCGAGTCCCCGGTGCCAGGTTTCCCGTACCGACTCGCACGTCCGCCGTCCGGCGATGCGTCGGCGCCCTGACCGTCTGCGGGAGAGCGCACAGCCCGCGCTCCCAAATCCCGGCGATCGAGCACACTTCGGCCGCCGCACGCTAGAACGGCTTGATGTCCTGCGGCTCGGCGACGCCGTCCACAAAACGGCGGACGTGCTCTTCCGTGCTGCGCATGAGCTCGTCCGGCGGCGCATCGGCGATGAAGCGACCGTTCCAGAGCATCAGGATGCGATCGCCGACTTCCGACGCGCTCTTCATGTCATGCGTGACGACCACGCTCGTAACGTGAAAGGTCTCCTGGAGCTGCTTGATGAGCTTGTTGATCGAGTCGGCGCGCTGCGGATCAAGACCCGCGGTCGGTTCGTCGTAGAGAATCACCTTCGGCGGAGGGTCGGTCGCGATCGCCCGAGCCAGCGCGACGCGCTTCTTTTCGCCGCCGGACAACTCGGCCGGACGCTTCGACTCGAAGCCCGCCAGACCGACCAGGTCCAGGCAGCGCCGCGCGAGCGCCTCGATCTTCGCGTGATTCGCGCGGCCGTCGTGGTTCTCCGTCATCGGGAAGGCGACGTTCTCGAGCACGCTCATCGAATCGAACAGTGCGTTGAGCTGGAAGACGAAACTGATCTGCCGGCGGACCGGGGCGAGCCGGTGCTCCGGAACGCCGTCGATTCGCGCGCCTTCGAACCACACTTCGCCCGCATCCGGCGTGAGCAGCCCGACGATATGCTTGAGCAGGACGCTCTTGCCGGTGCCCGACCGGCCGATGATGACGGTGCACCGGCCGCGCTCGACGCGAAGGTCGATGTCGTCGAGCACGCGCTGCCGCCCGAATGACTTCGAAACGCGGCGCAACTCAATGACCGGGCCGGAATCCGCCAAGCCGCTGCTCCTGCTTCGCCGATGAGGCGTCCGTTGCCGGCGCGCTCGTAATTCGCCGGCCGCGCCGGATACGATAGAAGCGTCGCGAAAGGATTCTCGCATGCGCGTGGCGTCCGTCAACGTCGGCCGGCCGAATCTGGTGATGCGCGCCGGGCGCACGTACCGCACATCCATCAATCGCCGATCGATCGCCGAGCGCGTGTGGGTGGGCGCGGACGGGCTGGCCGGCGACCAGGTGGCCGACCTGAGCGTGCACGGCGGACCGCAACGGGCGGTCTGCCTTTATCCGCTCGAGAACTACGGCCCGTTGGGGCAGCGTATCGGACGGGAACTGGCGATTCCGGCGTTCGGCGAGAACCTTACGACGGAGGGGCTGAGCGAACAGAGCGTCGCCATTGGCGACGTGTTTCGGATCGGCACGGTCCGTTTTCAGGTGAGTTCGCCGCGGGATCCGTGCGCGAAGCTGGCGCGAAAGCACGCCCAGTCCGACCTGCCGATGTGGATCGTCGAATCCGGTCGGTGTGGGTTTTATCTTCGCGTGATGGAGGAGGGCGAAGTGGGCGTGGGCGACGCCATCGAACTGCTGGATCGCCCGCATCCGGCGGCAACCGTCGCGCGGGTCCAGCGGGTGCGCTACGCGCGCGAGGCGAGTGAGGCGGAGTTCGACGAGCTTCTGGCGATCGACGCGCTTTCGCCATCCTATCGCGCCGTGCTGGAACGTCGCCGGTCGGGAAGCCCTGGCGCGGGCGAATGACGAACGCCTCGGGAGGACCGCGCTCCGCTCGGCGGCGCGGAAGAATTCCGCTTGCCAGCCGGCGGCTTCGCAGGTAAAAGATCAGGGTTGATCGCTTCTGCAACGTGCGGGTGTAGCTCAGTGGTAGAGCGTCACGTTGCCAACGTGAATGTCGTGGGTTCAAGTCCCATCACCCGCTTCCAGAATCGCCCCGTAAGTGCCTGGTGGACAGGTGTTTGCGGGGCATTTCCATTAGCAGCCTCGGTTCTGCGACCGATCGCCGCCGTCGACCGCCAGGCTGGGCGATACCGCGGACGCCATGCGACCCGTTAGCCCGGTTTCGACAATGCGGCTGCGTCGGAGCGGCGGAAGGCGACCGCCCGCTCCCGCGCGCGGTTCGTCGAAGCGGCCGCGTCCGAACGGGAATCGCTCTACGGCGCCGCGCGCTCGATGATCGCGGCCACATCGATGATCGATTCGGCCTGCAATAAGGCGTCCCGCGCCTGCGGATCGCGGCAGACGGACGCCACCTGGCTGAGCAGCGCGAGCTGTGCCTCGGGCTGCTCGGCCGGCGTCACCAGCAGGAACAGCAGGTGCACCCGCATCGGCGATGCGAGGGAATAGACGACGCCGTCGGCGGATCGTCCAAAGACCAGCACGGGCGCGGCGAGCTGCGGAGTGCGCACGTGCGGAATCGCGGCGCCGTTGCCGAGATCGGTCGAAATCTCCTTTTCTCGCTGGAGCGCGTCGTGAAGCACGTCGCGCTTCGACACTCCGGTCGGCAACGAGCCGCCGGGGATGGCGTCGACCAGCTCCTCGATGACCTGGGCTGCGTCCTGCCCGCGGAGGTCGATCACGCACGCGCCGCGATGCAGGGCGTCGGCGAGGGAAACGCGCGGCTCGTGCGGGTATTCGTCCTCGATCTGGCCGACGACCTGCTCGAGGATGTCTTCGAGCGTGATCAGCCCGATGGGGCGCGCCGCGCTCTCGACCAGGTAGATCGAAGCGCCCTCGCCCTGCATGCTCGTGAGCACGCTTTCGATCGTCTCGTCCGGCGCGATGGATCGAAGCGGGCGGACCAGGCGCAGCCAATCGGCCTCGCTCGCGTTGGCGATGAGGTCTTTGGTCAGCAGGTATCCGAGCGCGCGCGGGCCGGCGGTGTCGACCACCGGCCAGCGCGAGAAGCGCTCCTGCGACAACAGCGACAGCACCGCATCGCGCGTCGACGACGAGGCAAGCCAGCGCACGCGCGCCCACGGGACCATCACGCTGCGCACGCGTTGCGAGTGAATGTTGGTGATGTTCTCCTGAATCAGGCGGAGGCGCAGGTCGTTGATCTTCTGATCGGCGGCCGCCCGGTGCATGCCGGTATCCGCAAGCACGAGTCGAGCCAAGGCGACGGCTGCCTCGGCTTCCTCGAAGACCGCCGCGTTCGCACCGACCTGCACCAGGACCTCGCGCTCGCGCAGGTACCGCGCGCGAACGAGAATGCGAAGCTGCGGATTGATCTCGCGGGCCGTCGCCACGACGGCCGTCCGATCGGCCGAGTGCGGCAGCGTGACGACCAGGTGCGAGGCCCGCTCGATGCCGGCCTGCCGCAGAATCTCCGCGTGCGAAGCGTCGCCGAAGATGGCTGCCTGCCCCTCGCGGCGCAGCGCCGCGACCGTGTCCATGTTGAGGTCGATCACGACGGCCGAGAGTCCTGCCTCGTCCAGCAGCCGGCGCACCGAGCGCCCGACCGGTCCGTAGCCCACGACGATGGCCCGCCGCCCGGGCGCCTGCGGACCGGCAATCGCCTGCGCGACCTCGGCATTCGCAGTCGCGATGCGGCGTTCGACCTCGCCGTTGAGCAGCCGCCACAGGCGCGGACGCGATCGAAGCCACCGCTCGACGCCGGGAATGGATCGGAACAGCAGCGGGTTGATCGTGATCGACAGGATCGCGGCCGCCACGAGAACGTTGTGCCCGGCGTCCGGCATGAGTCCGTGCCGCCGGGCGAGTTCGGAAAGGATGAACGAGAACTCGCCGATCTGCGCCAGGCCGATCGCGACGGTCAGCGCCGTGCGGACCGTGTGCCCGAGCAGCAGGACGATCGCCAGCGCCGCGAGCGGCTTGGCCAGCACGACGATCGCCAGCGCCGCGGCGACCATCAGCGGTTGCTCCAGCACGAACAACGGATCGAAGAGCATGCCGACCGAGACGAAGAACAACACGGCGAACGCGTCGCGCATGGGCAGCGCGTCGGCCGCAGCCTGGTGGCTGACGGGCGACTGGGCCACGACCATTCCGGCGAGAAACGCGCCGAGCGCCATGGACGCGCCGAAGAAGAAATACGAACCGGCCGCGATCGCGATCGAGAAGACCAGCACGGTCAGCGTGAACAGCTCGCGCGAGCGCAGCCGGGCGACGCGCACCAGCGCCCACGGAACGACGCGTGAGCCGGCCAGCAGAACGATGCCGACCAGCGCCGTCAGCTTCAGCAGCGCCAGACCGAGCGTCTGCCACAGGGGCAACGTCGCGCCGCGCGCGGCATCGGCCGCGTCGTGCCCTGCTGCGGGCGAGCCCAGCACGGGAATCAGCACGAGCAGGATGACGGTGAACACGTCCTCCACGACCAGCCATCCGACCGCGACGTGACCTCGCGGCGTGCTCAGCTCGCCGGCGTCCATGAGCACGCGCATCAGCACGACCGTGCTGGCGACGGCCATCGCCATGCCGAGCACGACGCCGGTCTTGGCGGGCATACCGAACAGGGAGAAGATCGCCACCGCCAGCAGCGTGGCGATCAGCGACTGCCCGATCGCGCCGGGGATCGCGACGCCTCTCACCGCCAACAGGTCTTTCAGGTGAAAGTGCAGACCGACGCCGAACATCAGCAGAATGACGCCGACCTCGGCCAGTTGCTGCGCGATGTGCACGTCGCCGACGAACCCGGGCGTGTACGGCCCGATGACGACGCCGGCGAGCAGGTAGCCGACGATCGGCGACAGGCGCAGCCATTGCGTGAGCAGGCCGAGCAGCCAGGCGCCGGTGAACGCGGCCGCGACGGTCGAGATCAGGGTCAGATCATGCATGCCCGGAGCTTACACTCTGAACGACGCCTGTCCGAGCGCGCCGCGGGAGGGTCGCGGCGCGCACCGTTTGTCCGCGACGGGCCGCGCGCCTCGACGCGCGACCCGCGCTACGAAAAATCGCCAGGCGCGTGTCCCAGCGGAATCGGCTCGCGGGGCTCGAACGCGCCGATTCGAAGCGACACGCGCTGCCACCACGGAAGCGATGCGCGCCACGCGTCGATCGCCACGCGTCGATCGCCGCGCGTAGCCGCGCCGCGGCGGAATGCGGCGACTCGCCGGGCCGGTTCAGAAAGCTCAGGCGCCCGGCGAGATTTCCTTTGAGCAGCGGCGCGGCGGCGTTATTCGCCAGATGAACGTCCGCCGCATCGCTCCTCAGCGCGACGCCATTCTCGATGCACAGCCTCCGATTCGCTTCAACGGCTTCGTCGATGTCCCCGGCGCGAAGCTGACACACGCGCAGCGCGCCGCGCGCGACCGCAGGCGGGGGATCGCAACGGTCCGGCGCATAGACATTCGGAGCCGACTTGGAAGGAAGCACCGCGAGCCGGTCGATGGCGTCCGGATCGGCAGGCGCTCTGCGCGCCGCCGCGCGTCTCCGGGCTTGGGACAGGCGGCTGCGCCGGCATGCACAGCGCCGCGGGCGCGATGACGGCAACGACGAAATTCCATGCCGGGTGGCGGTTGCAGCTCGCGGACCGACGATCGTACCCGGCGAGGAGATGCGATTCAGAGCGGACGCGTCCGACCCGCCGCCCGACCCGACGTCACTGCCCCAGACAGGCTTCCTGGTAGGTCCACAGCTCGGCGTCTTCTCCCTCCTGCAGCAGCTTCTGAACCTCGCTCAGCACGACGGTCGGGGGAACATCGAACGCGTGCAGAATGTCCACCGGACCTTCCTCGCCGTGGACGCCGATCCGGCTCAGCTTCGCCCGGAGCTCGGCGATCTTCGACCGATCATGGAAGATCACGCGAATCGTGCTGTGCCCGCCCGGCGTGACGACGCCGGTGAAGTAGTTTCGCACCGCTCCTTTCTGAGTCTTCACCACGTCATTGACGGCCACGCCCTTGGCGTAGAACGGCACGTTGTCGATGCGGTAGTGCGTACCGCCCGGCAGCGGCTCGCACCAGAGGAACTCGACCTCGTCGGGCGGATAGCCGTCGGCGTCCTTCACGAGCCAGAACGCGATGGCCTGGAAATGATCGCCGCGACGGACGCGCACGCAGACGTCGGCGGATGCGGATTGCGGCTGGCGCGCTTCTGCGGGCGTCGCCGGCGTCTCGCGCGCGGCGCCTCGAACGGACCCCAGCCAGTCCCTCCAGCGTTTCCACCATTCGCTCATCGCTGCGGCTCCGAGCGGACGCCTGAGCGGCGTAACCCACCGGTCATCGAGGATTCAGCGCGACGCTAACGACCCAATGCCGGCTGCCGGTCGATGATCGCGGCGGCGCAATCCGGGTCGGGCGGAAATCGACCGTCCTTGTCCGGCCAGAGACACTGAAGCGCCGGAAAGTCGTCGCCGCTGTAGAAATCGATCGCGACGCCGAGATGCGAGTCATAGCACTCGCGCGCCACGCCGCCGAATCGAACCGGCACGCCTTCGAGCACGTCGTCGCAACGTTGCCCGGGCGAGAAGGCGCTTCCGGCGCGAACGAGATCGTGGATCGTGTTGATCATCGCGTGCATGGTCTCGAGACTCAGCCCGACAACGACGACCTCCGGATGGCGTCGCGTGCGAAAGAGACCGACCGAATAAGCGAAAGCCGGCTCGTCGCTCGCATTCTGGCCCGCGGGGACCAGGACGACGTGGCAACCGAAGCGTTCCACGTCGTCGCGGACTCGCTTCAGATCCGCCATGAACGACCCCCTTGGCTCGCGTCGTACCGCGATGATACCGGCGCATCGTCCGATCGGGGCGCGAAGGCCACGGCGACGCCGGCGTCGCGGAGATCGGCAACACGCGCTTCGAACGCTCCGATCGCGCTCACGGCGACGCGGTTGCCCGTTCGTACTCCGCCGCGCTCTCGAAGCCAGAGCGCTCGTCGCCCAGCGCGAACGACAGGCGCGCCCCGCGAAGCTCCAGTCGCAGCGGCACGTCGGCGCAATCGCCGGGATCCTGCACGTCCTCGTGCCAGAGCGCTGTGCCGTTCAATCGCCCTTCGGCGATGGCGGCGCGAACCAGCGAGAATTCCTGCACGGGACCGCGTCCGGCGCGCAGCACACCGCGCTCGATGACCAGGTCGGACCAGCGCGCGATCCGCCTATCGAGGTTCGCGCGGAGCAGCGCCATTCGCGAGCCGAGCTCGTCCGAAGCCGGTTCGCCGAGCGCCTGCCGCCGGGACAGCTCGCGCTCGACGGCGCGGATCTCCTCCTGCGCATCCACGAACGACGCTTCCGGAACGAGCCGATAATGCCCGTCGAACGCGCGCGTATCGACCGTCGAGGCTCGCAGCACTTCGTGCTCGCGGCCGCACTGCGTGACGAGGTATCCGGCGATCGACGCTGCGCCGATGAGCAGTAGAAACACGCCGATGCGAAGGCCGCCCGGTGACCGGTTCGGGTTCGTCATGTGCTTCGCTCCGGGCTGCGCGCGGCGAGTCCTGGAACCTCGCGCGTGGCGCCTTCTGGCCGGCGCGCGCGAGGTTCAATCGCAGTCTCCGCAAACGAATGAAGCCCGCCGGCGAACCATGCCGCCGGCGGGCCTATCTTGTCGGCTGCTTCCAGAAGAACACAGCCACGTTCGCTGCATTTCGCGAAGCAGCCTAGTGTTGACCACCTGCCATGGATCACCTCCTTCGCAAGCAGGCCACATCCCGATTCGACGCCGTGGTGGTCGGCGCCGCCGGGCTTTGTCCCGCCCGCCAGCCGTCACCGGCAGACCCTGCGATCCACGGCGACGAGCCGTTGATCGACCGAGCGCCATCGCGAACCAGCGAAGCAGGCCATCGTTTTGCCTCGCCGTGTTTCGCGATCGCCTTCCCGGCACTTCTATTGTTGCCGCGCATTCGCCGCGGTCAAGTCATGATCGAAATGACGCGAAAAAACTTCGAAATCCGTCCGAAGCGGGATCCGCCTCGAAGCGAGGATCGTCCGAGTAATCCGGCATCGACGATTCGCTGCGGCCGATCGGCGGCAGTCAGCGGGCGCGAACGTCGAGCGCGTCGCGCAGTCCGTCTCCGACGAAATTCAGCGCCAGGAGCGTCGTCGAGAGCAGAACGCACGGCGGGGCCAGCATCCACCACGACGTCTGAACCGGGTTCAGCAGACGAATGCCGTCGGCCGCCAGCGATCCCCAGGTGGCTTGAGGGGCCTGTACGCCGACCCCCAGGAAGCTCAGGAACGACTCCTGAAGAATCGCCTGCGGCACCGTCAGCGTGGCGAACACGCAGATGTGCCCGCCCAGGTTCGGCAGCAAATGCCGCAGGAGAATCCGCCATGTCGGGAGGCCCAGAGCGCGGGCAGCTTCGACGAAGGGCTGCTCGCGCAGGCTCAACACCTGTCCACGTACGACCCGCGCGACCGTCAGCCAGCTCACGCTGCCGATCGCCGCGGCCAAAACGAGCGTGCGGGACCACTCCGCGCCGAGGCGTGTCGCCTCGAGCGCGGCCCCGACCGAGACCGACAACAGCATGACCAGCAACGTGGACGGCAATGCATAGAGCACGTCCAGAACGCGCATCAGCAGCGCGTCGGTCGCACCGCCGACGTAGCCGGACACTGCGCCGTAGACCGAGCCGATTCCCACGGCCACTCCGGCCGCGAGCAGCCCCAGCGTCAGCGAGATCGCGCCGCCATAGAGCGTCCGCGCCAGAATGCTGCGCCCCAGTTCGTCGGTGCCGAGCGGGTGCGCGCCCGATGGCGGCAGCCGGGAAGCCTCCAGGTCCGTGGCGCGCATCCCCGAGATCGTCCACGGCAGCGACGAGTAGCAAGCGGCCGCCACCAGTCCCAGCAGCAGCAAACCCGCCACCGCGGCGCGATGCTGCCGGAAGCGCTGCCAGAGTGTTCTCGGACGGATCATGGCGACGAAGCTCCGACGCGGATGCGCGGATCGAGCACTCCGTACAGCAGATCGACGACAAGATTGAAGCCCGCCAGCAGGGTCGAGTACACCAGCACGGTCGCCAAAATCAGCGTCTGATCGCGGTTCAGGATCGATTCGACCACGTGCGTCCCCATCCCGGGAATCATGAACACGCGCTCGACCACAAACGAGCCGGTGAAGATTGCGGCCGCTGCCGGACCGAGATAGCTGAGCACGGGCAGCATCGCCGCCCGCAGCGCGTGATCGACAACCACGCGCCAGGGACCGAGCCCGCACGCGCGCGCCGTTCGCACGTAGTCCTCGTTCAAGGCGTCGAGCAGAGCGCCGCGGAGCAGGCGGGCGATGTACGCTGCATAGGGCAGAGCGAGCGTCAGCGCGGGGAGGACCGCCTGTTCCGGGCGACCCCAGCCGCCGACCGGCACCGCTCGCAGCCAGATGCCCCCGAGGATCAGCAGCCCCGCCCCGGTCACGAACGTCGGGAGCGAAACGCCGATCAGGCTCAGACCCGTCGCGACGTGGTCCAGCCATCGCCCGCGATAGAGCGCCGAGAGCACACCGGCGCCGACGCCGATCAGGACCGACAGGCACAGCGCCAGCGCGCCCAGTTGCAACGACACCGGCAGCGCCGCGCGCAGGATCTCGACCACCGTCCAGTCGTCGTAGCGCATCGCCGGAAGGTCGCCGTCCCAGATCAGTCGGCGCGGCCAGGTCCAGAAGCAGCGAACCGCCCAATGCTGATCGAAGTTGAACGCCTTGCGGCGCTGTTCGAGCACTTCCGGAGAAAGGTCGCGCGCCCCGGACTCGAGCCCGTCGCCGGGGGCGGCGAGGATCAGCAGAACGGCGGCGGCATAGACCACCAGCAACAGCGGCGGAAGCGCCAGAAGGCGACGAATCGCGTACGCAATCATGGCGTGTCGGCAGGGTCCGGCGCGGGTTCTCGAAACGGCTGACGCTGCTCGTACCCGCGAAGCCGGGCAGTCACGCGCTTCGCCAGGTCCGTCTGCCCAGCGCTGCCGGCGAGATCGATCGCCTGCCGTGCGACGCGGACGGCTTGATCGAACTGCCCGGCTTCGGCCAGCGCCGCGGCGTAGGTGTCGAGCACGGTCGGCGTCTCGCCGCCGGTAGCGCGGTTCGCGAGCTCGGCCAGGCGGACCGCTTCGACGCCATCTCGCAGCGCGTCGTCGGGCGCAGTCGCGAGAATCCAGGCCAGTTCGTTCGAGAGCGAGGGGTTTTCCGGAGCGAGCTCGACCCCGCGCCGCAACGCGCGGACCGCGCCGGGCAGATCGCCCTGGGCGCGGAGCGCGACTCCGAGGAAGTCCCACGCGCGCGCCATGCCGGGGCTCAGCTCCGTAGCTCGGGAGAGCGATTGGACCGCGTCGTCCCACCGCCCGGCGCTGGCGTAGGCTTCGCCCAGCATCGCGGTCGGAATCGCGTCCTGCGAGTTCTCGGTGAGCCAAATCCGCAGCGGCTCGATCGAAGCGGCATGCAGTCCGAGCGAAGCGGCGAGCGCCGCGAGCTGGAGTTCGGGCGGACTCGCAACCGGCGCGCTCGATGTGGCCGAGGTCGGCGCGGCGTCGGTCGGAGCGAATGTCGCCGCTTCCGCTTCGTACAGTCGCGACAGATCCGGCATGAGCTGCGCGGCCTTGTCCAGCCACTGGCGGGCCTTGGTCAGGTCGCCCGCGCCGGCATTCGCAACGGCGGCATAGACGTAGAGTTGCGCGGCGCTCGGACGCTGCGTCAGCGATTTCTCGAGCTCGTCGCGCGCCTCCGCGAATTGCGACGCGTAGAGCAGCGCGACGCCGAGGCGGGCGCGCTCCGAGGTGTCTTCGGGGCGCGCGGCGAGGGCGGCGCGAAAATACGGAAGTGACTCTTCAGGGCGCCCGGTCGCGGCCAGCACTCGTCCCAGCCGGCTGTTCGCCCACGCGATCGCCGTGTCGCTGCGCGGGCCGCGCGCGATCGCGTCGCGCAGGGCGGGCTCGGCCGCCGCGAAATCGCCCGTGGACAGCGCCATGATGGCGCGGGCGTTGACCTCGAGCTCTTCGGGATGATCCATCGGACTTTCGCCGGACGGTTCGAACGCGTCGAGGTCCGCATCTTCGCCGGCGGACGTGCTGCCGGCGTATCCCAGCGCTTCGAGCTTTTCGAGATCGACCCCGCCGGCGGACGAACCGCTCGGCGCGCGGGCGTCGGCGAGCGCGCGCTTCAGCCCATCGGCCATGCTTGCGGCGCGCTGCCCCTCGCGTCCGAACAGGTCGGTCGATTCGGCCGGATCGGCGAGCACGTTGTACAGCTCGGACCGCGGCGCGTGGATGTACTTCCAACCGTCGGCACGCCACGAGCGAAGGGAAGAGAAACCGAGCCAGAGGCGCGGATAGTGGTTCTCGGAATAGGCCGCGAGCCGCATGTCCGCGGTGTCGCCGACCAGCATCGGGCGCAGGTCGATGCCGTGGGCGTTCGGCAGCGGCGGCAACCCGAGCAGCCCGAGCACGGTCGGGGCGACGTCGATCAGGCGCGACTGGGCGGCGATGCGCCTGCCGGGCGGGATGACGCCGGGCAGGCGCATGAGCAGCGGCACCTGTAGCGTCGTGTCGTAGAGGAACGAGCCGTGCGTGGGCTCGCTGTGCTCGCCCAATCCCTCGCCGTGGTCGGCGAACACGATCACGAGCGTGTCTGCCTCGCGCCCGAGCTCGCGCAGGGCGGCGAGCACGCGGCCGACCTGCTGATCGGCATAGGCGATCTCCGCGTCGTAGGGATCGGAAATGGCGTCGGCGAACTCTTTCGGCGCGGCATACGGATAATGCGGATCGAAATAGTGCAGGAACAGGAAGAACGGCGCCCCTCCCACATCGCGCAGCCAGCGCACCGCCTCGTCGGACACGGCCGACGCGCGCAGCTCAACCTGGGCATCGTCGCCGTCGGCGGCGGGGCGCTCCGACAGGTCGTTGTAGCTCTCGAACCCCTGCGAAAGTCCGTATCCGGCGTTCAGCACCATGGCCGCGACCTGCGCGTGCGTCCGGCGGCCGGCGGTCGCCAGCGACTCCGCCAGGGTCGTGTGTTCCGGCCCGAGACGATAGGAGCCGTTCAGCCGCACTCCGTGGGCGTAAGGCTGAAGTCCGGTGAACACGCTCGCATGCGAGGTGAGCGTGATCGGCGCGGACGTCGTGCACTGTTCGAAGAGCGCGCCGTCCGCGGCGAGCCGGTCGAGATGGGGGGTGCGGGCCGCGGCGTGACCGTAGCAGCCGAGGCGGTCGGCGCGCGTCGTGTCGAGCGAGATCAGCAGCACGCTGGCGTTCGGGGCCGTCGGCAGGCTCGGCGCGGCGTCGCCGCAACCGGCCTGAAGGAAGACGGCGGGCAACACGACGATCCACGATGCGGTTCGCAACAGGCGATTGCGGCGATGATCGGACACGGGTTTCCCAGGTGAGAGAGTCGGCGGGCGCGAGGTGCGACCGGCGCTCGGCGATTCTACGGAACGCGGCGCTGTGTGGTCAACGCACGGGCGGGTTGTGCCGCGAGTTCCGTCTGAGCCCGGGCATGCCGCGCGCACGCCATCGCGCGCGCAGCCGCGCGCGCTCATCCGCCGGCGGGCTTGCTGCCGCGACTGGCCTCGGCCGGGGGCAGTTTCGCAAGGCGCTCCGCGGCGCGCTGGCCCCAGCGGGATTTGGCGTCCTGCTTGACGACGCGTTCGTAGTGCTCGCGGGCGCTGTCGGCGAGATCGAGCTTGGCGAATCGGTCGCCCAGCTCGAGCCAGCGGATGAGCTGTTCCTCCTGGCGCCGCTCGGCGAGGCGCTGCTGCACCTTGGCGTCGTTCTGGAGGCGCTCGAGCGCGGCTTCGGCCTTTGCGAGGACGTCGGTGTCCTCGTATTTCTCGTCCTCGATCAGCTTCTCGTAGATTTCCTGGGCGCGTTCGTAGAAGCGGAACGACTCGAGCTCGGCCGCATCGTCCATGAGCATCTCGCCCTCGGCGTTGAAGATCGCGTTGCGCACCTCTACCTTCGTATTGCGGTCGCCGCGCATGCGTCCGATCTCGTTGTCCACGTCCGTCGAGATGTCCGTCTGGGGCATTCGGACGCTCAGGTCGGCGAGCAACTGGGCCGCCTTCTTATAGTCGCCGGCCCGCTCGGCCGCGGTGGCTTCGGTGATGCGCGACCGGGCGGCCTCGACGATCTGCTTCATCAGGGCGTCGGCCGAGCCGTTCTCGCTCTCACCTTCGTCCGTCAGCTCGAACACGCTCTTGGCGAGCGTGTACGCGCGGCCGTAATCGCCCTGCGAGCTGAGCCGCTCGGCGTCGCGCAGGCGCTTGGTCAGCAGTTCGGCGTTTCCGCTGTGCGGCGGCGTCAGCGCGATGATGTCGTCCAGGCGGCGTTCGAGCTCGTCGAGCGGATGACCTCTCCACACCAGGTAGCCGAACGGATCGACCAGCACGACCTCGGGATGCGACATGGCGCCGTAGACCATCTGAAACAGGCCGCCGTAGTAGATGTTGAACGTCGAGAAGTCGATGCTGTTGTCGTTGAGTGTTTTCTCCATTGTTTCGCGCGGTTCGGGCGTGACGAACACGATCCGAACGCCCTTGGAGCGGTATCCATCGTTGATCGAGCGCATCTTCGCGAACAGCTCGATCGACTCGGCGCTGCTCGCGCGCCAGCAGTAGAAGATGACAATACGGCCGCGGAGGTCGTCCAGCTCGAACTTGATCTCACGCGTCCGCTCCTCTTCGAACTTGAACTCCGGCGCGCGTTTTCCGATCTTGCCGATGACGGCCTGGCCGAGGGCGAGCGGGCTTGTTCCGGCCAAAACGGCGACCATCAGCGCTGCGGCGATTCGGCTCATGGCACGGTCCTCGCGAGGTCGGGCGACTCGAAGCGGACGCGTCGGCCCGTTACAGTAGCGATTGTATCGCCTGCCCGGCGCGGAGTCAGCGTGTCTTCCGCGTGCGGGTCGGCCTGTGCGGGCACGCGGAAGCGGCGCCCCGGCAACGGAGCGGAGTCAGAGCATGAAGAAAATCTCGATCACATACTGCACGCAGTGAAACTACCTCCCGCGGGCCGCCAGTCTGGCGGACGAGATCAAGCGGGAGCACGGCATCGAGCCCGAACTGATCCGCGGAAGCGGCGGCGTCTTCGACGTCGTCGTGGACGGCAAGAACGTGTTCAGTAAGCACAACGTCGGGCGCTTCCCCGAAACGGAGGAAGTGCTCGGCGCGCTGGCGGAGCATCTCTAGCCGCGTCAGCGACGTGCATCGATGCGTGGCGGCGGGTCGGCGGTCCTGTTGGATCGTCGGCCCGCAGCCGCGCTGACCGCCAGCGGCTCGTGCCGCATCGCGACCGCCAGGATCTTTCGGTCGAGCGCGGACAGCGGGAGCGCCGCACGTTCCGTCTCGCTGACCCAGCGCGCGTCTGCCGCGTCGCCGAGGCGGCCCGCACGCCGAACGCGCGCGGCGAAGACCTCAACGGACAGCACGCGATGCGTCAGCACGTGACGCACCATCCCCACCGGCACACAACGGATGGCGCGGTCGCCGAAGCGCGCCGCGAGATGGACAGCGATGCGCTCGATCGGCGCTTCGCCCGGCGACAGCGAGTCGCCCGGTAATCCCCACATTCCGCCGAAGAGCCCGTGCGGCGGCCGCCGGACCATCAGCATCCGCTGCCCCAGCCACACCGCGACCGAGAATCTCCGCAGAGCGGTCGGCTTGCGGGCGGGCGTCTTCGTGGGGAGCGTCGCGGCGTCGCCATCGTGCGACGCGCGGCAACCGGCGCGGATCGGGCAGGCGCTGCACATCGGCTGACGCGGCACGCACAGCGTCGCGCCCAGCTCCATGAGCGCCTGGTTGAAATCTCCCGGCCGCGAGCGGTCCAGCAGTTCGTCGGCCAGCAACCAGAGCTGCTTCTTCACGCGCGACGCGTTGACGGGCGCGCGGATCGCAAAGAACCGCGCCAGCACGCGTTCGATGTTGCCGTCCAGAGCGGCCGCCGCCTCGCCCGACGCGATGCTGGCGATGGCGGCGGCGGTGTAGCGGCCGATGCCGGGCAGCGTGCGCCACGCGACTGCGGTGGTCGGAAACGCGCCGGCGCGGGCGATTTCGCCGGCCGCGCGATGGAGGTTCCGGGCGCGGGTGTAGTAGCCGAGGCCGGCCCAGGCGCGCAGCACTTCTTCGAGCGGCGCGGCAGCAAGCGCTGCGACGCTGGGGAACGCGGCCAGGAATCGCTGGTAGTACGGGATGACGGTCTCGACGCGCGTCTGCTGAAGCATGATTTCGGAGATCCAGACGCGGTAGGGATCGGACGAACGTCTCCAGGGCAGATCGCGGCGGGAGCGGTCGAACCAGCGCAGCAGCGCGGTGCGCGTCTCGGCGAGTTTTGCGTCCGGCGTCCTGGCGCGGGCGGAGGCGCGCACCGCGTTCTCGAGCTCGGCCTGTCGCGCGTTTCGCCGGCGCCGGTCGTGGCGTACCGTTCGCCGGGCCATCGCTGTCGCTCTTTGCCTCGCGAAGTTCGCGGAATTCTCGCTTGGGCTGCACGCGCGCGGCGTCGAACGGATCGCGTCCACGCTCACCGGACGTTGAAGTACCTCGCGGCGGGGTGATACGCGATGAGCGCGCTGGTGCTCTGTTCAGGGTCCAGCTGGAACTCGTCGCTCAGCGTCACGCCGATGCGCTCGCCGGCCAGCAGGCGCATGAGCGGGGCCTGGTCCTCCAGTCGCGGGCAGGCCGGATAGCCGAAACTGTAGCGGCTGCCCTGGTAGCCCTGTTTGAACAGCATCTGAAGCTCGCGCGCGTCGCGCTCCGCCACGCCCAGCTCGACGCGCACCTGCTTGTGGACATATTCGGCGAGCGCTTCGGCCGTCTCCACGCCGAGCCCGTGCAGGAACAGGTATTGCTGATACTGGCTCTCGGCGAACCACTGCCTCGCGATGTCGCTGACGCGCGCGCCGGCCGTCACGAGGCTGAACGCAGCCACGTCGGTCACGCCCATGCTCACCGGACGCCAAAAATCGGCCAGGCACCAGTAGGGATGCTTCTTCTGCCGCGGGAAGGTGAAGCGGGCCACCTCGGGACCGTGCTGCTCCGGTCGGTCGAGCGCGCCTCCGGGCGGTTCGAAGATGAGCAGGCTGTCGCCGTCGGAATTGGCGGGCCAATAGCCGTAGATGGCTTGCGGAAGCAGGATGCTTTCTCGCTCGCAGCGTTCGACCAGGTCGCGGTAGATCGGGCGGATTTCTGCGTTGACGTATTTCTTCCAATCCTGCGGAGAGCGACCCTTCTTGCGGAAGCCCCACTGCACCTGGAAAAGCATGGTCTCGTTCAGGTAGGCCAGCGCGGCCTTCAGCGCGATCTTCTCGAGCACGCGCGCCCCCCAGAACGGCGGACGCGGCACGGGATGATCGTGTCCGATGTCGGAGTGCGGCGGAGCGGGCGGCGCTGCGCCCTCTGCGTCGTCGTCGATTTCGGCCAGGCCGTAGCGCTGCTCGACCTCGCGAGAGAGCTTCTCGAGGTTGCGCTTCTGGAGCGTCGGGACGGAGTGGTCGAGCTCCGACGCGCGGTCGGCGGATTCGGCCGGAACGGCGGCGGCGACGAGCTCGGCTTCGCGCGCCGGCGGCGGGGTGGCGTCGCCGCGGCAGATCTGCTCCATGAGCCGCAGGCCGTCGAAGGCGTCCTTGGCGTAGTAGAGCGGGCCTTTGTAGATGCGCCGAAGGTCGTGCTCGACGTACTGGCGCGTCAGGGCCGCGCCGCCCAGGACGACCGGCACGCGGATGTCCTGCTCGTTGAGGACTTGCAGGTCTTCGCGCATCACCAACGTGCTCTTGACCAGCAGCCCGCTCAGGCCGATGGCCTCGGCGTTGTGCTCGCGCAGCGCGTGAATGATGTTGCTGATCGGCTGCTTGATGCCGAGGTTGTAGATCGTGTAGCCGTTGTTGCTGAGGATGATGTCCACCAGGTTCTTGCCGATGTCATGCACGTCGCCGCGGACGGTGGCGAGCACCATTCGGCCGCGGGACTGTCCATCGACCTTCTCCATGTGCGGTTCGAGGCGCGCGACGGCCGCTTTCATGACCTCGGCGCTCTTGAGCACGAAGGGGAGCTGCATCTGCCCGCTGCCGAACAGCTCGCCGACGACCTTCATGCCGTCGAGCAGGAAGGTGTTGATGATGTGCAGCGGGGCGTATTGCTTGAGGGCTTCATCGATGTCGGCTTCGAGACCGACGCGGGCGCCGTCGACGATGCGCTGCGAGAGTCGCTGCTCGATCGGCAGCGCGGCGATCTGCGTCTTTTCGCCGACGGTCTCGCCCGCGCTGAACAGGCCTATGAATCGCTCGAGCGGATCGGGTTCGCCTTCGCTCCGGCGGTCGTAGATGAGGTCGAGGGCGGCCTGCCAGCGCTGCTCGCTGATCTTGTTGCGCGGCAGGATCTTGCCGGCGTGGACGATGGCGGCGGTCAGGCCGCGCGCACACGCCTCGCTCAGAAAGGCGGAGTTGAGCACGGCGCGGGCGGCCGGCAGAAGCCCGAAGCTGACGTTGCTGACGCCGAGGATCGTCTGCACGCGCGGGTAGTTTCGGGTGAGCTGCTCGATGGCGTCGAGCGTTTCGAGCGCGAGGCGGCGGTCCTCGGGGTTCCCAGTGGTGATCGGGAACGTGAGGCAGTCGAAGAAAATGTCTTCTTCAGCGATGCCGTACTTGGCGGTCAGCAGGTCGTAGATGCGCGTGGCGATCGCGAGCTTTCGGGCAGCGGTCTTGCCCATGGCCTCGACCGGGTCTTCGTCGATGGTGAGCGCGACGACGGCGGCGCCGAACTGGCGCAGAAGCCGGCAGACGCGCGACATTTTCTCTTCGCCGTCCTCGAGGTTGACGCTGTTGACGATGCACTTGCCCCCGGCCAGCTTCAGGCCGGCCTCGATCACCGGCACCTCGGTGCTGTCGAGCATGAGCGGCACAGTGACCGAGCTGGCAAAGCGATCGATCACCCGGCGCATGTCGGACACGCCGTCGCGGCCGACGTAATCGACGCAAACGTCGAGCACGTGCGCGCCTTCGCGAACCTGCTCGCTGGCGGTTTCGAGCATGCCCTCGACGTCGCCGGCGACCAGCAGCTCCTTGAACTTCTTGGATCCGTTGGTGTTGCAGCGCTCGCCGACGATGAGAAAACTGTTGTCCTGGCGATAGGGCGTGGCGGAGTAGAGGCTGGTGCAGCCCGGGTCGTGAATGGGTTTTCGCTCCGCGCGGCGCGGCGCGGGTCCGCCCGGCGGCCGCAGAGCCCGCACGACGGCGGCCAGGTGCGCGGGCGTGGTGCCGCAGCAGCCGCCTACGATGCTCACGCCGTCGATTTCGACGAACTCCTTCAGCCAGCGGGCCAGTTCGCCGGGCGAAAGCGGGAAGTGCGGCTGGCCGTTGACGACCTGCGGCAGGCCGGCGTTGGGGAGGACGCTGATGAGGCGCGAGGTGGTCGCCCCGAGCAGGCGGATATGCTCGCTCATCTCCTGCGGTCCGGTGGCGCAGTTCAGCCCGATCACGTCGACTTCGGGGTAGGCCTCGATGGCGGCAATGGCGGCGGCCATCTCGGTTCCCATCAGCATGGTGCCGGTCGTTTCCATGGTGACCTGGCACATCAGCGGCGTGCGGCGCCCGGCGCGATCCCACGCGCGGCGGACAGCCTCGATGGCGACCTTGGTTTGGAGGATGTCCTGGCAGGTCTCGATGAGCAGCGCGTCGACGCCGCCTTCGAGCAGTCCGACGGCCTGCTCGAAGTAACTGTCGAGCATGGCGTCGTAGTCGATCTGGCGCAGCGTGACAAGCTTGGTGCCCGGGCCCATCGAACCGACCACGAAGCGGGGTCGATCCGGGGTGGAGCATGCGTCGGCGGCGCGGCGGGCGATGCGGGCGGCCTGGACGTTGAGCTCGCGGCAGCGATCCTGCAGGCCGAACTCCGCCAGCACGTGCTTCATGCCGCCAAAGGTGTTGGTTTCGACGGCGTCGCAGCCGACTTCGAGGAAGTCGCGGTGGATGCGCTCGACCGCGTCCGGGCGCGTGAAGTTCAGAATTTCGGTGCAGTTCTCGAGTCCGTTGTAATCGCTGAGCGGCAGATCGAGGGCGTGCACGCTGGTGCCCATGGCGCCATCGAGGATCAGCCCGCCGCGGCGGGCCAGCGAAAGAAACGGTCCCAGTTCGTCGCTGCTCACAAGCGCTCCCGCGGTCTGGTCGTCCCCGGTGGAACCTCCGCCGGGTCCGTCGGGCGGCGGCCTTGAGGTCTCGGCGAATCGGATTATGATACCAAATTCGCGCAGGTTTACCCGCCTGCTGCATGCCAACCGAACGGAGACTCCCGACGATGAGTCAGATCGCCGCGCAGGTCGCATCGTTCTTCGAGCTGACCGAATTCGAGACCCACGTTGTGGAGCAGTGCGCCGACGAGGTGTTCGCGTCGGCCGCGGCGCGCGACGCGTTCCGCGAGCAGGTTCGCGGGCGGCGGGAGGACGGCTCGGCCAAGCCGGCCGACCTGCTGTCCACCGGGATCGCGCTGTTTGTGCTGGGGCAGTACGCCGAGGCGATCGACGTGCTGGGGAAGGCCACGGACGGCAAATACCGGCGTTTCTATTCGGCTCAGTCGGCGCTCGCGCTGGGTCGGCTCGATCACGCCATCGACGCGTTTCGCGAGGCCGCGTCCAAGGGCTGGGACGCGCTCGAAGCCGACATGAAGATCGCGGCGGCTCAGATTCGCAAGGGCGACTTGCCCGCGGCGCAGAAGCTGGTCAAAAAGCACGAATCGACCGGACCGGACCGGGGCGAGTGGTGGTTTCTGCGCGGATTGGTGGCCGAGCGGGCCGACGACCGCGAGGCGGCGATCGAGAGCTATCGCCGCGCGCTCCAGCTCGTTCCCGGGCACGTCGAGGCGATGTTCCGACTGGCGTGGCTGCTGGACGTGTGCGGCGAGGACGACCGCGCCATCGAGCTGTACGCCGAACTGGCCGAGCGCCCGCGAGCGCATGTGCACGCGCTGGTGAACCTGGCGGTCCTCTACGAGGACTGCGGGCGATACAGCGAGGCGGCCGCGTGCCTGCGACGCGTTCTGGCGACCTTCCCGAACCACACGCGAGCGCGGCTGTTCCTGCGGGATGTGGAGAGCAGCCGCTCGATGGTGATCGACGAGGCGCACGAGCGGCGTTCGGAGTCGCGTCACAAGCTCCTGGACACTCCCATCAGCGAGTTCGAGCTGTCGGTGCGTGCCCGCAACTGCCTGCGCAAGATGAACATCAACACGCTCGGCGAGCTGATCAAGCTCACCGAGCCGGAATTGCTCAGCTACAAGAACTTCGGCGAGACCTCGCTGAAAGAGATCAAAGCGCTGCTGTCCAAGCGCGGCCTGCACCTGGGCCAGGCGCCCGAGGACGTCGAAGCGGCCCTCGCGGCGGCCGAAGCGGCGGTCGTGGCGGCGCCGGTGCGGGCGCCGGCGCCGACCGGAAACGAGGCGCTGCTGAGCAAGCCGGTCTCGGAGCTGGAATTGAGCGTTCGGGCGCGGCGCTGCCTGCAGCGGCTGAACATCTCGACGCTGCACGACCTGGTCCAGCATTCCGAGGCCGATCTGCTGGCGACACGCAACTTCGGGCAGACCTCGCTGAGCGAGATCAAGGCGCGCCTGGCCGACCATGGGCTGGCGCTCGCGCCGAAGCGCTGAGTCTTGCGGGCCGTGCCGGCTGAAACCCTGACGTTTCGAACGCTGGCGACGAGCGGCAAGGCCCGTCGCGGCATCATCGAGACGCGCCACGGGCGGATCGACACGCCGGCGTTCATGCCGGTGGGCACGCGCGCGTCCGTGAAGGGCGTCTCGCCGGAACAGGTCGCGGAAACCGGCGCGCAGGTCGTGCTGGCGAACACCTACCACCTTCTGCTGCGTCCGGGTCCGGAGGTCGTCGCGGAGCTGGGCGGGCTGCATCGCTTCATGAACTGGTCCGGACCGATCCTGACCGACAGCGGCGGGTTCCAGGTCTTTTCGCTCGCGTCGCTGCGGCGTCTGGATGACGACGGCGTGACGTTCAAGTCACACGTGGACGGCGCCGTGGTGAGCCTGACGCCGGAGCGCGCCATGGACGTGCAGGCCGCACTCGGGGCCGACATCATCATGTCGCTGGACGAATGCCCCGCCCTGCCGGCCGACGCGGCGGCGCTGGCCCGCGCGGTGGAGCGCACGTCGCGTTGGGCACGCCGCTGTCGCGAACGGCACGCCGACCGACCTCAGGCGCTGTACGGCATCGTTCAGGGCGGGCTGGATCGCGACCAGCGACGCCGCTCACTGGACGACCTGGTCGAGGTGGGGTTTGACGGATACGCGATCGGCGGGCTTTCGGTGGGCGAGCCGCCCGAGCAGATGTGGTTGCTGTTGCGCGATTTCGCGGACCTGCTGCCCGCCGACCGGCCCCGCTATCTCATGGGCGTCGGCACGCCGCGCGACCTGGTCGAGGCGGTCGGCGCGGGCGTGGATCAGTTCGACTGCGTGCTGCCGACGCGCAACGGGCGGAAGGGATACGCGTTCACGTCGGAGGGGGTGCTGCGGTTGCGGAACGCGGCGCATCGCACGTCGAGCGCGCCGCTGGACGCAACGTGCCGGTGCCGATGCTGCGCCGGGTACAGCCGCGGCTACCTGCGGCACTTGTTCATGCAACAGGAGCCGCTTGGTGCGACGCTCGTTTCCATTCATAATCTCAGCTTCTATCAGGCATTGATGGCGCGCATGCGCGAGGCGGTCAGCGCGGGTTCGTTTGAATCGTGGAGAGCGGGCTTTCTCGCCGGCCCGACGGCGCAGGAACTTGAGGTGAGCGAATGATGCTAGCTTGGCGATTGCTCGGACAGGCCGCGTCGCAGCCCGCGGCGCCGGCGGATTCCTTCATGCGGTTCTTCCTGCCGCTGCTGCTGATGATGGGCGTGTTCTACTTCCTGCTCTATCGAGGGCAGCGCAGCGACCGCAAGAAGCAGGCGGACATGCTCAATTCCATCAAGCGCAGCGACCGCGTGCTGACCATCGGCGGCGTATACGGCACCGTGGTCGACGTGCGCGACAACGAAGTCGTCCTGAAAGTAGACGAGACGAACAACGTCAAGATGCGCTTCATCCGTTCTGCGATCAAGGAAGTGCTGGCCGCCAGGCCCGACACGCCAGCCTAGACCGGCGCAGCGCTTCGGCACGGCACGGCCGCAGCGCCCCGCGGCGGCGAAGCGCGACGCGTACAGGCGAGCGATGCCCTCGTCCACTCGCTACCTGAATCCCGAAGTCGTCGCGCAGGTCCAGCGGCTGGACTTGCGTGCGCGGTTCATCGTCGAAGGCTTCCTGGCGGGTCTGCACCGGTCCCCGTTTCAGGGCCTGAGCATCGAGTTCGCCGAACACCGGAAATACACACCCGGCGACGACCTGCGAACGCTCGACTGGGCCGTGTTCGCGCGCACCGACCGTCTCTACGTGCGCCGGTTCGCCACAGAGACGCATCTCGACTGCCACCTGCTCATCGACTCCTCCGCCAGCATGGGACGGGTCGGGCCGCACCGGCGCGCTGCCCCGCCGTCGGCGTCGGGACACTCGAAGCTCGACTACGCCGTGCACCTCGCGGCCGCCCTGGCCTACATCGTGACGAGGCAGCGCGACTCGATCGGTCTGGGCGTGCTGGGGACTTCGCTCCAGAAGCTGCTGCCGCCCCGCTCGCGTCGCGCCGATCTGATTCACCTGCTGGCGACACTGGCGGAGCTGCGCCCGTCGGGCGAGACGGACCTGTCAGCCGGAATAGGCGAGTTTCTGCAACGGACAACGCACCGCGGTCTGATCGTCGTCCTCAGCGACCTGCTGACCGATCCGCAGGCGGCGCTGCGGGCGTTTCGACTGGCGCGCTTCCGTGGGCACGACCTGATCGTGATGCACGTGCTGGACGACGCGGAGACGACTTTTCCGTTTGACGGCGTTCTGCGGCTCGAAGACCCGGAGAGCGGGGAGAGCGTCGTGGTGGAGGCCGCGGCGGCGCGGGAGACCATCGTCGCGGCGGTGTCGCGCTGGCGCGCGGAACTGGCGGCGCAGCTCGCCTCGCTCAAGGCCGACTACGTGCCGCTGCACACGGCGATGCCGTTCGACCGCGCGCTGGCGGAATTTCTGGCGCAGCGCGCGCGGAGGCGCTGACGCGATGCATGCGAAGAGACGGCGACCGCCGGACGCCGGCGGCGCGGTCGAGATCAGAACTTCTCGCTCATCCACGGCGGCGGACCGGCGAAGATGGCGGACGCCTCGGCGAGCAGCTCGTCCGGCCCGTCGAGCAAGCCGGCGCGCTGCAACTGCCGCGCGTCGTGCGAGTTGGTCAGCAGCGGCGCCAGTCCGCGGATGCCGGTCCGAATCGCCGGGCCCGAGCCGCCGCGCGACACGCGGGCTTCGCCGCGCCGCACGCTCAGCGTAAACCGCCCGCAGTTTTCCGGAATCACGTCATCCTCTATTTCCACCGCGAACTCGCCGTCGATCTGTCGCGGGTAGCCGCGCTCGGCGAGGGCGCGCTCGGCGTTCACGATCCGGAGCATCCACCAGACATACCAGCGGATTTCAGCGCCCTTGTCGCGCAGCAGCGTCAGCAGCGGCTCGTTGCAACCGCCCTCGAACATCACTTCGCCGGCGGTGCTGGCGTGATCCGCGAGCAGCGAGAGCAGCCGCCGACCGGCGCGCGGCGTGGTGAACAGCACGTCGCGGGCGTAGATCGTATACGGACCCATCCCGTCGCCCTTCTGCGTGAAGATGCAGTGGCCTTCGATGGGGCCGCCGCCGGGCGGCTCGAACACGTACGCGTAGATCGGATTCGGCGCGATCTCGAGCAGGTAGCGCCAGCGACGCGGGCTGCGATCGACGCAGCCGTTCTGCGTCGCGGCCCAGTTGCGATAGAGCTCGGCCACCACCGGTCGGTCCGCGTCGGTCAACGGACGCACGCGTAGCTCGCGCTCACCGGTCTGAATCTGGTGCGGCTTCAGGACGTAGTGCACGCGCACGCCGGCCGGCTCGTATCCGGCGGCGCGATAGACCGGCACCGTCGATGGAAACAGGACGGACAGCACGTATCCGTCGCGATGGAACTCGCTAATCGCGGACTGCATCATGCCCGAGCCGAAGCCCGTGCCGCGCGCCTCCGGCAGCACGCCCACGCATCCGATGCCGGCCGAGCGCAGCCGCCGCCCGCCGAACCACTGGCCGAAGTCGAAGACTCCGAAGCCGCCGTGCAGCGCCCCGTCGCGAAGCGCGACGCGCAGATTCTCGTCGCCGACCAGTTCCATCCAGATTTCAGTCCGCTCGCGCGGCAGACCGAATCCCGCGAACGATTGAAACACGATCGCTTCCAGCGCGCTGCGCTCGGCCGCGTCGCGCGGCGGTCGAAGCTCGACGCTTGATCTCATCGGGAGTCCTTTCACGATTGACGGCATGGCACGGGACGCATCCACAGCGCGAACTGGGCGGCGACGACTCCGCCGGCACGCCATTCGCGTCCGCGCGCCAGGAACGTCGGACCTCCGCTGCGGACGAAGAATGGACGAAGAACGGCCGGTTAAAGAACGGCCCCACAACGCAAGCAAACGCTGGTTGAAACCCGGCTCCGCAAATACAGCGCCTGCCCGACGGAGACCGCGTCCGGCGGCCTGGGCGGACGGCGTCAGGGACAACCGGACCCGAAACGCTCCAGCAGTTCGCTCAGGTCGGCCAGGTCGACGTCGCCGTCGCCGTCAAAATCGCCGTCGGCGCGCGTCGCGCCGCTGACTGCGCCGAAGTTCGTCAGCAGCGCCGACAGGTCGGCGAGCGTCACGTCGCCGTCTTCGTCGATGTCGCCGGCGCACGGCGAGTAGATCAACGTCACCGTCGCCACCGCGGATGAGCCGGTCGGGCTGTCTACGCGGAACTGCATCGTGTCCACGCCGTCGGCGCCGGCGTTCGGCCGCAGCAAACGGTACGCCCCGATCAGCTCGCCCGCGACCTGGGCTTGGGCCGGATTCTGAATCATCGAATACGTGAGGGTCGCGGTCGCGTCGTCGTACGTCGCCGGAAGCTCGACCAGCGTCGGGGAATCCGGTCGAATGCGCCGCGTGTAGCTGTACGCGATGGGCGCCGAGCCGCTCGGCGTCGCACCGCTGTAGTCCACGTCGATGTCGATGGGAGCGCTTCGGACGGCGCTGCCGTCGGCGAAGAGCGCCTCGGCCTGCACCTGCACCGGGCCGGCGCCGAACGTCAGCCCGTGCACAGTCAACGAGGCGGAAGCGCCGCTGCCGGCCGCCACGACGCGCCCGTTCTGAAGGACGCGGATTTCGGTTGCGCCGACGCCGATCGCGGAGACGTCCAGGTCGAACGCCGTGTTCCAGTCGCCCGACAGCGGCGCGCAGAGGACGGACGCCGATCGACCGTGGTTGTCCACGTCGATCGACCCGACCCAGCGCCCGACCGACTTCACGAGCGAATCGTCGGCCGCCAGCACGCGAATGTCGTGGTAACCGTCGCCGAGCGCGGCGGTGTCGAGCATGAACTGTCCGCCGACGCCGACGGACGCAGTCAGCACGCCATCGACCAGCAGTTCGAAGCCGGCGATCGCCGCATCTTCATCGGTGGTGGTGGCGCTGGGAGTCAGCGTGATGACGCCGGACACCGGTCCGACGGGCGCGTCGGGCACGCTGACGACCGGGATGTGCGCGAACGGTCGCGTGAGCGGATCGCCGATCATCAATCCCTGAAACGGGACGTATTCGACGCTGCGGAAGATCGCTTCGCCGAGCGACAGCCCCTTGAAGTAGTGGAAGTACTCGCGGGCGTGCGGAAACTTGCCGGAATAGTTGCACGGCTCCTCGATCGCCCCCCAGGTGCCGCTGGCGCCCTTGGCGATCCAGCGCGACATCTTCACCTGCGACGCGTCGTCGAACGTGGCCGCGTAGCTCGTCAGATGATCGCAGATCGAGCCGGGCAGCAGGGTCATATCGGTCCCGTCGATGTCGGGGGTAGCCCAGCCGGTCATGACGCCCAGGCAATCGTGCCGTCCGGCGGGCAGCACGGCGAACAGGTGTTCAGCCTGCCCGTCGAGGTCTTCGATGGCGGCGACCACGTCGTCGAACGCGGGCGCGCGCGGTCCGCTGCGGGCCGGGTCGGTGGTTTCCATCAGGTAGAACGTGCCGTCCGGGAATGTGCCGTCGACCGGCGCGCTGCGGTCGATCATGTCGATGATCTCTTCGACCGTGTTGCCGTTCACGCCGGTCCAGCCGAGCGAGCAGCCGATGAAGGAGCGCCGCGCCTGCGGCACGGATTCGTCGCGCGGAATGCCGTTCCACCAGTAGATGTTGCTGTCGAAGCCGCGGGCCCCGTTGGCGGGCCGCCAGTAGCCCTGCGCGTCGGTCGATTCCATGCCGGCCAGCACTTCGTCGGCGATGAACGCCATGGTGTAGACGCCGGAGATGGAGAATCGGTTGACGTCCGCGCAACTGTCCTCGACCAGGCCCGGCGCGGCGATGCGGTAGAACCGCGCCGGCGCGATCACGATGTAATCGATGTGGTCCTCGATCCGACGGTTCGCGATATGGCCGAACAGCGCCTCGCGGTGATGCCCCGCCCAGACCTGAAAGCTCACCGCCGCCGGGTCGATGTACAGGATGTTCTCGGCCGGGACGTTTCGGACGGATCGATAGTAATTGCCGACGTACTGCGCATCGGTCCGGGCCGGGTCGATCAGGATCAGCGCATTCTCGGGCGTGCCGCCGGCCAGCGCAGCTGCGGACTGGCACAGTGCTGCGGCGCACGCAGCCCGGCGGGCGCGCCCGCGAACCGCTTTGCCATACGTCGGTGACATTCGCGTTGCCTCCCAGAATTCCCCGACGCCGCCCGCTCGACCCGCGGCGGCGATGAAGCGGGGCATTCGGGAATTGTATGCGATTCGCGGGGCGGAAATGAAACGCTGATGGCCCGCGCGCGGCCGCCGTCCGGTCAGGAGGACGCCCAGGCGGCGATGTCCGCGAAAACCTGCTCGAGCGCCGCCTGCGCGCCCGAACCGCCGATATCGGACAGCGAATGGTCGCAATTCGCGCATCGGCGCACTTCGACGTCCTTCCGGCCGGCGCGAATCAGGTCGGCCACGAGCAGATCGAACGACTCGATCGGCACGCTCTGATCCTGTGATCCGTGCATGAGAAAGAGCTTTGCGCGGCTTCGCAGCAGGTTGTCGACCGGCGGATGCGCGAAGAAGCTCGACCAGCGACGATAGGCGTGGCCCATGAAGAGATCATCCGCGCTGTCCGGTGCGGCGAAAACCCTGCGATAGTCTTCCTCCAACTCTGCAATCGACTGCTCGATTTGCTCCGCGGTCGCGCCGCCCGCGGCCATTGCTTTCCGCCGCAGCACCATGAGGTCAAACATCTGCGTCGGTCCGCCGCCGGCCAGAAACGCGACGTGCGTGACGCGCGGATCGGCCGCCGCGACGCCCGCGGCGACGTCGGCGCCCTCCGAATGCCCGACGAGCACGATCTTCGAAGCGTCGATCCACGGCTGCGCCGCGAGCGCGTCGATGAGCAGCCGCACTTCAGAAACGCGTCCGTCATACGTTGCGCTCTGGGTGTACTCGGGCGACGCGCCCTCGCCGCTGCCGGCGGATCGGCCGCCCTTGCCGAACTCCACGCCGCGCTTGTCGCAGCCGGCGACGGCGAAACGGTCGCCGGCTTGCTTGTACGCCAGCCCAAGCAGGCCGACGCTGACCCGGCCGTCATCAAGCAGGGTGAACTGCGATTGAGCGCCCGATCCATCGATATAGATGAGCAGCGGACGCGGCGCCGCGGAATCCGGGGCGTCCGCGGTGACGAACGCGCGCATCGCGCTGCCGTCGTTGCGCGGCACGTCGAATTGCCGGAAGAACTTGGGCAGCTTCGGATTATCCGCCCAGCGAAGCGTGTGAGCCGCTCCGCTCGATTGGGCCAGCGCCGGCCGCTCTGACAGAAGCCCGAGCTGGGCTGCGACCATTCCAACCGCCACACAGCATCCGAGGTGCGATCGCATCCGAAGCCTCGCGTTCAAACTGCGCCGATCGCGATGCGCTGCCGCGTCATCGGATCCCCGATCGGCGAGGAGTGGACGAGGAGCGACGGACGCACCGGTCATGTTTCGTGGAGACGGACGGCGGCGGCTGGTATCCGACCGGCGCAGGAAGCCAGCGGCATTCCGCCTCGGCGGAGGAACTCGCTCGTGTAGCGCCTCATTGAAAACGGTGCATATCCGGACCGAGCCGCGACCGTGAGGGAGCGGGGAATCGGAGATGGCAGAGTATCGGGCAGCCCCCGCGCCTTCACGGTCGCGGCTCTGAATGTCGCAGATTTTCTGAGGCGCTGCGCTAGCGGCGATAGGGCAGCGCGTGCAAGTCGCGCCAGAGCGAGAGCGCGGGCTTCTCGACGCCGGCCGTGTCGTACAGACCGATCCGGGTGAAGGACTCGATGCCGTCCAGCACGGTGCCCGGCGGCGGGTCGGACATGAACGCCCACGCCACCAGTTCCACCTGCGGCGCGTTCAGCAACGCCCGCGACATGATCGCGATGTAGTCGAGCTGCTCCTGCTCGTCGCTGTCCGACGCGGGGTCGGTCGTCCAGGCGATCTCCGAGAAGATCACCGGCAGGTCGGTGAAGTCGGAGACGCGCTCGGCATAATCCAACGGCACGTAGATCGGATCGGAGAACGCCGGCCACGGCAGCGACGAGATCGCCACCACGTCCACCTGGGGCAGGAATCGTTCGATCAACGCGCGACGCGCGTCGTCGGCGCTGCCGCCGGGAAGCGGGTCGATGCGCAGCAGCGTCTCATAGTGCAGCGAGAGCGCGACTTTCGTCTGCGGCGATCGCGCTTTGATCTCGTCGTACAACTCGCGGTGCAGAGTGATGTAGTTTTCGAAGTCGTCCGGGTTGGCCTCGAGGTAGCCGTTCACCTCGACGCCGACCGACAGATACGTCGGCGAGAACAGATTCAGCAGCGCGATGGTTTCGTCGCGCAGCGCGGCGCGGATGTCCGGGCTCGAGAAATCCTGACCCGCCAGCGACGCCGGCAGGGGCGACAGCGACGCGCGATTCGCGATGGGATCGAGCTGAATCAGCGAAAGCTCGACGCCACGCTCCTGAGCCATCTCCACGATCACGTTCATCTCGGCCAGACGAACCGGCTGCGCGTCGACCGGCCGATTCGGGCGGAAGTATTCCCAATCGATCAGCGGGCGCACGACGATGCACTCGGCGCTCTCCGCCACGCGATCGACGGCTACCTCCAGTTGCCCGACCGTGAAGTCCTCGTTCGCCGCACCGACCGCGACGGCGCCGAGCCGAAACTGACGCGTGCGATCGGGGATGGCCGGGACGATTTTCACGTCCGTGAGGCCGCGGTTCTGGATGATGGGGTCGTTGTTGGTCGGGTCCGGCGTGTTGCCCGGGCCCGGATTCGGGTCGCCGTCGCCGGGATCAGCCGGCGGCGGACAGCCACCGACCAGCAAAACGAGCCCCAGCGCGCCGGCCAGCGAGAGCCGCAGCCAGGAGACAGCGCGCGGGTTCGTGTGGACAAGTCGATTGCGAATGGCGTCGGGACGCATGAATCACGCTCCAAGGTCCGGAAACAACTCAGAGGGGCGGTTACCTCGACCCGCTTGCGGCAGACACGTTACTATATCGCGTTCCCAGCAGGACTTCCACCGAGACAGCCGGCGTGTCGTCGCGCTCGGGCGGGCTCGACGGTCGCCCGGCGCGTGTCGTCGGGGGCTGGCGGGCGAGGATTCCGGGCATGATCGACGGCGTTCAGATCAAGCGGCTGACGGCTCATTGCGACGAGCGCGGCCGGCTGATGGAGATTCTGCGCAACGACGAGCCCATGTTTCAGCAGTTCGGGCAGATCTACATGACCACGGCGTATCCCGGCGTGGTGAAGGCTTGGCACTATCACGAGCGGCAGACGGACCATTTCGTGGTGCTGCGCGGGATGGCGAAGATCGTGCTGTATGACGCGCGCCCGGATTCGCCGACGCGCGGCAAGGTGAACGAGTTCTTCGCGGGCGATCACAACCCGGTCCTGATTCGCATCCCGAAGCTGGTGTACCACGGATTCAAGTGCGTGAGCGAGCACGAGACGCTGCTCATCAACCTGCCGACCGAGGTCTACGACTACGCCAAACCGGACGAATTTCGCGTTCCGCCGGACGACCCCAGCGTGCCGTATGACTGGAAGCGCAAGGACGGGTGAGCGCCGCAAGCGGACCCGCAGGGTGGATTCACCCGTAGAGTCGACCCGTTTTGCGGCGGAGTTCAGTCGGCATCCGGTCGCGCGCGACCTTCTCGCGCGCATTCTCGCGGACGTAGACGGTTTGCCCCGCCCTCCGCTCCGCTACACTTGCGCCACGGAGGCTTGACCCCATGTCCCGAATCAAGGGCGTCATTCTCGCCGGCGGTCTCGGCACGCGCATGCTCCCCAGCACGCGCGTCACGAACAAGCACTTGCTGCCCGTCTACGACCGCCCGATGATCTACTACCCCATCCAGACGCTCGTCGACGCCGGAATCGACGAAATCCTGCTCGTCACCGGCGGACATCACGCCGGAGACTTCCTCCAGCTTCTCGGCAACGGCCGCGGCGTCGGCATCCGCGAGCTGCATTACACCTATCAGGAAGGCGAAGCCGGCATCGCCGACGCGCTGCGCCTGGCCGAAGACTTCGCCGACGGCGGCCGCATCTGCGTCATTCTGGGCGACAACCTCATCGAGAAAGGCGTGGCGCGATCGGCCGAGCGCTTTGCCGGCCAGCCGGCCGGGGCGCGCATCGTCCTGAAGGAAGTCCCCGACGCCGAGCGGTTCGGCGTGGTCGAGCTGGAAGGCGAACGCATCGTCCGCATCATCGAAAAACCCAAGCAGCCGCCCACGAACCTGGCCGTCACGGGCGTCTATTTCTACGACGCGCGCGTGTTCGACATCATCCGCACGCTTCAGCCCTCCGGCCGGGGCGAGTTCGAGATCACCGATGTGAACAACGCGTACCTGCAAGCCGGTCAGCTCGAATACGACGTGCTCGACGGCTGGTGGACCGACGCGGGCACGTTCGAATCGCTCTATCGCGCGGCGACCCTGGTACGATCCGCCCGCGGAGGCGCGCGGAATGGCTAGCGTCGCGCGCCGGCCGCATCGCCTGGTCGTGACCGGCGCGGCCGGCTTCATCGGCTCGAATCTGGCGCGCTGGCTGCTGACGAACTGGCCGGAAGCGCACGTCCACAGCGTCGATGCCCTCTTCTATGCCGGGAACCCGGCCAACCTGGACGACCTCCGCGACCACCCGCGGCATCGCTTCGAGCAGGGGAACATCTGCGACGGCGCGTTCATGCAGCGCGTGCTGGCCGAGGGCGTTGACGCGGTAGTCAATGTGGCCGCGCAGACGCACGTCGATCGCAGCCTGTTCGGAGCCGAGGAATTCGTGGCCAGCAACGTCACCGGCGTGCAGGTGCAGCTCGACCTGCTGAAGCAGCGCCCCGACGTGCGGTTTCTCCAGGTCTCGACCGACGAAGTGTACGGCTCCCGGCAGCCCGGCGACGCCGCCGCCGAGGACGAGCCGCTCGTCCCGCGCAACCCGTACGCGGCGACCAAGGCGGCGGCCGACTTGCTGGCGCTGTCGTATTACCACAGCTTCGGGCAGGACGTGGTCATTACGCGCTGCTGCAATAACTATGGCCCGTACCACTATCCGGAAAAGGTCATTCCGCTGTTCATCACGAACCTCATCGACGGGCAACAGGTGCCGCTCTATGGCGACGGGCTGAACTTCCGCGAGTGGATTCACGTCGAGGATCACTGCGCTGCGATCGCGCGCGTGCTCGAAGCCGGCGCGCCCGGGCAGGTCTACAACGTCACGAGCGGAGAGGGCATGCCCAACCTCGAGCTGACCGACCGCATCCTGGCCGCGCTGGGCAGGGACCGCTCGTTCATCCGCTACGTCCAGGATCGCCCCGGGCACGACCGCTGTTACCTTCTCGATGGCTCGCGGCTCGATCGCGAGCTGGGCTGGCGGGCGGAGCGAACGTTCGACGAGGGTCTGCGTTCGACGATCGACTGGTACCGCGCGCACGAAGGCTGGTGGCGGCCGATCAAGAGCGGCGAGTATCGGAAGTACTACGAACAGCAATACGCGCAGCGCTTGACGACGACCGGCGCATCGGCGTCCGGCAACGCTGAGGGACGACGGCCGTGAGCGCCGCGCGGCGCATCCTTGTGCTCGGCGCGGCCGGCCAGCTCGGGCGCCAGATCGTGCGTGCCGCCACGGCTGCCGGCTGGACTGTGGCGGCCCATGATCGCGACACGCTCGACATCACCGACGCGAATGCGCTCGACGCCGTCTGCCAGGCGACTCGGCCGCACTGGATCGCGAACTGCGCTGGCATCACGCACGTGGATGCGTGCGAATCCGACCGCAGCACAGACCACGTCAACGCCGACGCGGTCGAGCGAATCGCCGATGCCTGCGACCGCGCCGATGCGAGCCTGTTGCACATCAGCACGGATTATGTCTTCGACGGCGCCCCGCCGCCGGGCGCGGCGGAACCTCGCCCCTATCGCGAAAGCGATCCGACCCGCGCTCTGAACGCGTATGGCCGGGCCAAGCTGCGCAGCGAGGAGCTGGCCGCCCGGGCGCGCCGCGCGCTCATCGTGCGCACGGCATGGCTGTTCGCGGTCGGCGGACGCAACTTTGTGACGACGATTCTGTCCGCCGCACGCGCGGGTCGGGCGCTGCGGGTCGTGAACGATCAGACCGGAAGCCCGAGCCATGCGCCGGATGTCGCGGATGGCGCGCTGGCGTTGATGCGGCTCGATGCGTGCGGCGTGTTTCACGTGGTCAACGCCGGCGAGGCGACCTGGCACGAGCTGGCCGTCACCACATTGCGGCTTGCGGGGATGGGCGGCACGGCGGTCGCGCCGATCCGCAGCGACGAGTATGCCAGCCCGGCCCGGCGTCCGGAATACAGCGTCCTCGCAACCGAAAAGCTGCGCGAGCAGACCGGCCTGACGCCGCGGCCGTGGCGAGAAGCGCTGGCCGATTTTGTCGCCGACTGGCGCAGGGTGTGAGGGCAGCGAACCGAATGCGCTGCGTCCAGGATCGGACGCGCGGCCTCTGCGAGACGGTCGCGTGCGAGGCACGGAGCCGTGCGCCCTCCCGATCGATTCAAGAAACTGCGGCGAATCCGGGGAAACGGTCTTGATTCGCCGCGGGACTCTGCCGAGAATCTGCGTCCGGAGGGGTGTGGCTCGCATCTCGCTTTGCCCACCGTCGTGGTTCGCGTGTCAGTCGCTGCGTTGGGTGCTCGGCTCGGTCTTCGCAGCGGCGCGAGGTTCACGGAGGAGGAGAAGTCCATGCGAAGCTCGCTTGCGCGCGCATTGCCGGCGTTGGTGCTGGCGGCGGCGGCGCCCTCGGTGGTCGCCGATCTGATCGAACCCTATTCCCAGGACCGTTCCGTCGGTTCATTCGCCCAGGTCGAAACGACCGAGGACATCGACACGGATGACGCGTTTGACCAGGCCCCCGGATTCGGGCTGTACGATCAGTCCGCGTCCGCGTCGGCGTCTGTCTCGCCGTTCGACGCCAGCGGAGTGGCCGAGCAATACTCCTACATGCTTCCGACCGTCATCGGCGCGGCGGGCGGCGCCGCCGCTCTGTCGGAAGATGCCGGGTCCGGCGCGACACAGGCCAACGCCGGCAGCCTGTTCGACGTATATTTCACCATCACCGAAGAGCACACGTTTCGACTCGTCGGCGGACTGATCGCCAGCGACGTGATCCCGCAATTCGACTCGTCCGCCAGCGTCACGTTGAGCCAGGTGGGCGTCGGCGTGATCTACTCCAACGAGACGTCGGAGAACGACACGCCTGTGTCGGTCCTGCACGACGGCCTGTTCACGCCGGGCGACTACCAGTTGACCGTCTACGCGCTCGCATCGAGCCTCAATGACGCCAGCAGCTCAGCGTCGTTTGACATCCGCCTGATCGTGCCCGAGCCGGCCAGCGCGACGCTCGCGCTGATCGGCCTTCTGGCCGGCACGCGCCGCCGGGCCTGATCTCCCGCGCGCCACGCGACTCACCCGGGCCGATCGCCAGCGGAGCGTGCTCCGCGCGGTCGGCCCGTGTGTTTCCGCGATCTCAGCGCGCGCGTCGATCTTTCGGGCGCGCGCGATTCCGCGCGCCGCGCTGGACCGTCCGAGAACCGCCCGAACCGGGTCGCGCACTCCGCGCCGCGGGGCGCTGCGAACGCATCGGCGCATTTTCCGCGACGCGGACGCACGGCTTATCAGTCGCACGCGCTTGCAGACAAGCCGTTCCCGATTCCGGCCCCGGTATTGCATGATGCGCCCTAGAGCCCAGCGGCGGGCGCGACTTGCGCGCCGACGGAACGAACGACCGTACGACTTCGAGCGCTCCGGAGAGCACACCATGTCCAATCCCATCCAGCCTCGCCCGCGGCGGAGCGGACTTCGTCACGGTCTCGTCGCGCCGGCGCTGGCCGCGCTCGCCGCCGGCGTAGTCGCCGTTCCGGACGACGCGACCGCGGAATGCGTGCGCCAGTACGTGCTGAACGTGGAGGTGTCGGACCTCGACAGCGACGACCGATTTGGCACGTCGGTCGCGGTGGACGGCGATCTGGCGCTGGTCTCGGCGGTGCGCGATGACGACCTGGGTCTGAACTCGGGGGCGGTCTACCTGTACCGCTGGAACGAGACGGAGTGGCTGCTCCAGCAGAAGCTGACCGCGCCGGACGGGCAGACCGGCGATGAGTTCGGCGGCTCGGTGGCGATCCGCGGCGCGTTCCTCATGATCGGCGCGCGGGGAGACGACGACCGCGGCAGCCAGGCCGGCGCAGTGTACGTGTTCGGTCAGAGTCCGGACGGCGCCTGGGAATTCGAGCAGAAGCTTTACGCGCCGGACGCAGCCGCCGCGGACGAGTTTGGCGCTGCGCTGAGCTTCGACGGCGTGTCGCTCGTGGTCGGAGCGCGTCTCGACGACGACCTGGGCGGGCAATCCGGCTCCGCGCACGTGTTTGCGTACGACGGCAGCGGGTGGGCTCACCGCCAGAAACTGCTCGACGACAATGGGCAGGCGCAGGACAACTTCGGGGTCGCGGTGTCGGTGTCCGGATCGCGGATCGCAATCGGCGCGGACCGTTCGGATATGCTCGCGGTCGACGCCGGAATCGCGGCGCTGTTCGAGTGGGACGGTTCCGCGTGGATTCAGACCGAGACGCTCACCGCCTGGGACGGCCTGTCCGGCGATCGATTCGGCTCGGCGCTGGCCTTGTCCGGAACGTCGCTCGTGGTCGGCGCACATCGCAATGACGAACAGGCGCTCGACGCGGGCGCCGCGTATTCGTTCGGACTCTCCGACCGCAACGCCGTGCCGCAGCAGAAGCTGCTCGCCGATCCCGCGGCGCAGGGTGACCTGTTCGGCGTGACGATTGCGATGGGCGAGGGTCTGCTGCTGGTCGGCGCCGGAAACGACGACTCGGCCGGCCTGAATGCCGGCGCGGCGCACCTGTTCGTGCGCGACGGACTTGCCTGGTCGCCGCGCACGCGCTTTCTCGCTCCCGACGCAGCATCATTCGACGGTCTCGGTAACGCCGTCGCGCTCGGGCGAGACTTCGCCATCGTCGGCGCGGCGATGCACGACGGATCCTCGTCTGACACCGGTTCGGCGTATGTGTTCGACGTCATCTGCTGGACCGCGTGTCCGGAAGACCTGGACGGCGACGGGCGCGTCGGGGTCGGCGACCTCTCCACACTGCTGACCAACTTCGGTCGCAATCACGGCGCGACGCCCAAACAGGGCGATGTCAACCAGGACGGCGTGATCGACCTGGCGGACCTGGCGGACCTGCTCGTTCGCTACGGACTGCCCTGCTCATCCTGATTCACGCGCGCCAATCGACTCGTCGCCGTGGTCCGAGTCCGCGACGCCGCGCCGACCTTCCGACGCCGAAATGAGCACGGCCAGCCCGAGCGAAGCCGCAAGCGCCAGCGTGCCGACCAGCAGCGCGCCCGACGAACGCACGAGCGGGCTTGCGAAGTGCGCCCAGTTCGTCGCGACCGCCACAACAAGCCCGACCGCGAGAAGACGCCGCGCTCGCGGATCGGCGCCGCCGAGCGCGCCCGCGCCCGCCGCGGCGTAGCCCAGCGAGAGCGAAGCGTGGTAATGATGCCACGCGATTTCTCCCACGACGTTCGTCAGCAGAATCGGAATCGACCAGGCCGCCCACCGCGACCAGCCTTCACCCCGTCGCGAAACCGCCAGCGCGACCGCCGCCAGCACGAGAAACGCCGCACCCGCGCCGCGCGCAAGCGACCGCACGCGGTCTGGTGGCCAGTTCGTCAGCGCAACGCGCGGCTGCCCCGGTTCGATCGCGTCCGCCGCGAGCCAGCGGCCCAGCACGCCGTAGAGGCTCTGATTGGTCGAGCTGAGCGCATTCACCGTCGAATGCGGCGAGCGGCGAGCGACCTCGTCCCCGGCCAGCGCCGGCGACAGCACCCCGCTCGCCCAGCGGGACGACAGCTCGAGCGCGGCGCGCGGCCCGATTGCCGCGGCCGGCAGCGCCGCGAACAGGATGACGAGCCACGCGACGAGCGCTCCGAGCGTCCGCCACTCGCGGCGAGCCAGGGGCGCGACGATCGCCAGCACCGGATACGCCTTCAGCGCGACGGCCAGCGCGAGCGCGCCGCCGCAGAGCGCTGACGCGCGGCGCGTCGCCTGCCACACGGATTCGATCAGCAGCGCCGACAGCAGCACGCCGAACTGGCCGCGTTGCAGGCAGGACGCGATCGGGCCGAAGTTCACGCACAACGCGGCGATCGCGAGCGTTCCGCCCCATGCGCCGACGGCCGAACGCGAAAGCGCGGCAAGCCGCATGCCGGCCCACAGCAGCGCGCCGACCGAGAGCGCGTACCACGCGACCACGGCGACGCCGATCGGCATCCACGCAAAGGGAACGAGCAGCACGCACGCGGGCGGCGGATTAAAGAACGGCCATCCTCGCGGATGGGCCGCCTGGTAGGGATCGTCGCCGCGGAGCAGCGACGCGGCGCCGGCGCGGAAGACGAGGAAGTCGCTGCGCGTTTCGGAGCTGATGACCGCGCGGTAGTAGACGTTCCATCCCAGCGCGATGAGCGCGGCGGAGAGCGCAAGCGCCCCGAGCGTAGCCGGCGTGCGACCTGGTCGGGCGCTGCGGTTCAGGGGTCGCTCACGCCTCGATGAGCTCGCGTGCGGATCGATCCCTGACCTCCGCGAACAGCGGTTAACCGCCCTGGCCGAAGTTCGTCAGCAGGATCGACAGGTCGGAGAGCCCAACGTGGCCGTCCGCGTCGAGGTCGGCCGGTGAGTCGCGCAGGCCGTACGCTTGAAGCAGGATCGTCAGGTCGCCCAGCCCCACGCCCGGCACGCCGTCGAGATCGCCAAGAATCGGCGCCGGGCCGCTTTCCGCGACGGCTGCGGCGATGTCGAGCCGTCCGACTCCCAGCATGCCGGAATACTGAGGATTCTGATCGTCGATGTTCACGGACGAACACGCGAGCACCTGCTCGTAGGCTTCGACGATGTCGTCCGGCACGCCTTCGCCCGGGCACTGCTGGCCCGGCGGGCTCACATGCCAGTGCGGGTTCTGCGAGCGAATGAGCGCGACGGCGCCCGACACAAAAGCGGTCGAGAAGCTCGTGCCTTCCCACGCCGCATACTCGTCACCCGGCACGGGCCCGAGAATCGAGAGGGCCGGATCGGCCCCACCCGACTCGCCCGGGGCGCTGACCCCCGGCGCACAGATGAACAGCCGGTCGTTGTAGTTGCTGAAAGTCGCCTTTCGATCTTCCGCGTCCACCGCGGCCACGCCGATCGTATCACGGGCCGCCGGATACTCTTCGATGTCCTGGTTCAAATTGCCGCCTGCGGCGACGACGATGATTCCTCGCGCAGCGGCCTCCTCGGCCGCATCCTCGATCACCCGGGCATTGTAGGTCGATCCCAGGCTCATGTTGATGACGTCGGCGCTGCGGTCGATGGCGTAGTACATGCCGTTGGCGATCGTCCAGGCGTTGCCCACGCCGTCGCTGTTCAGCACGACCACCGGAATGAGCTGCGCGTCGGGTGCGACAAGGGAAATCAGCCCGGACACGAACGTCCCGTGTCCGACCATTTCGTCGATGAGTCCGTCGCCGTCATCATCCTGGCCGTTGCCCGAGTCGACCGTCGAGCCGGCCGACCACCCGACGAAGCGGATGCCGGACTGCACGCGTCCGGCGAGCGCCGGGTGCGTCGGGTCGATGCCGGTGTCGAGCACGGCGACCGCGACGCCGGCGCCGGTTGCGTGTAGCTGGGCTTCGGTGATGCCGAGCATGTCAGCGGCGTATTGCGCGACGAACGCGGCGTGCGCCTGGCTGCCGCCGCCGGTGCCGATGTAGATCGAGCCGGTCTTGCCCTCGCCGGGTTGCGCTTCGTAGTTTCCCTCCACCCAGATCAGCGGACGGTCCACGTCCGGGATCGACGGATCAGGGTTCACAAAGTGCTGAAGAATGTCGTGCTCGGCGTCGCACTCTTGTCCGTCCGGTGCGGACAACAGGTAGGTCTGGCGCGATTCGATCGCGTCCAGCAGCGCCAGCGTCGGCCAGCGCGTGTGCAACAACGCCAGGGCCGACTCTACGTCCGAATAGTCGGCGACGCGGACCGTCAACTGGCCGGCAACAAGGGGATCGTCGTTCGGCTCGGGATTCTGGCACTGCCCACGGGCCGGCGTGGCCGACGCCGCCAGAGCCAACACGATCAGAACGAATCCAATTGGTTTCATGGCTTCCCCACCAGAACAAACGGCGCCCAGTACAACGGGTGCGGCCGGGTTCGCATCGCCGCGAGCTGCGCCGAACGCACGGCCGCCGCCTTCGCCCACGATTCATCCGCGCTGTGCCGCCACATTCTATGAAATTCCAGCATCAAGTTCGATGTGTTTTCGTCATGCGCCGGCCATAAGCTTACCAGCAGCGACCGCGCCCCCGCCACAATAAACCCGCGAACCAGCCCGACCAGCTCGTCACCGGCCGACACCAGGTTGCGACCGGTGTTGCACCCGCTCAGCACCACCAGGTCGGCCCGCATGCGAAGCGTGTAAATGTCCCGAACGGTCAGCCAGCCGTCCGACAGCTTCAAACCGGAACTCATCGGGAGCCTGGCCGAGAACTGGCCGTGACTCGCACAGTGCAGCACGTCCGCCGCCACGACGCGATCTCGCGCCGCCGCCACCGTCGCGCCGGGCCCGCTCAGCGGCGTCACGGCGAACAGGTCGCCCACGCGCCGCAGTTCGGTATCGATCGCGGGCGCCGCGTCATCGGCCCAGCCGATCACTTCGACCCGTCGCGGATCGCCGCGCGCCCCGTCCCGTGCCGCCTCGTGCAGGTACACGAAACAGCTCGCGCTCGGCGCGTAGGCGATCTCGTGCGTCTCAACCAGGTGTCGCTCGCCGTCCCACAGCGCGTGCATCGGCGCCACGTGCAGCGGGCCGTGCGGCACGATCAGCAGCCGACGCACCTCGGACAGCGCGCCGGCGAGCGGCGCGAGAGTCGCCTGCCACAACGCATGCAGCTCGCGCCGCACGTCGCGCAGCAGGCGATCGGAGGCCGGACCCGCGCCCGGACGCGCCGCGCGATGAAGCTGGAACCGGAGACGCTGTACCAGCTCGCGCAGCGGCTCGAGGCGCGCCAGGCCGCGAAACGTGCGCAGCGCCGACCGGGTCGCGACCAGCGCCAGCAGCTCGTCGCCGGCGATGAAGTACTCGAGCAGCGCCGCGTCGTCCGGCAGCGCCGCACGAACCCGCTCGACCCGCGCAGGCGGCGCGTACAGGCTCGTCAGGCCGCGCGCCGTCGCCAGGCGCGTTTCAATCCCGCTCAGCTCATTCTCACGCTCCCGCACCGCCCTTCGCCAGCGGTCCAGCGCGACGCGGCTGCGCCCGTCAGGCCGAAGATCGGCCAGCCGCGCATAGAGCACGTTCAGTTCGGAGCGCAGCCTCGTCGCGCGGTTCACCAGGTCGTCGTCGTGCTCGTCGTCGCCCGCGGCCGATAGATCCACCGCCCCCGCGACCGCGTCGAGCATGCTGCGGCTCTTGGCCTGCTCGATGACGGTCAGGGCGCGTTCCGCTCCGCACGCCGCGGGATCGTCCAGAACCGCGCGCGCAAGATCCTCGTACATGCCCGAACGGCGGCTCAGGTACGCCGCCCGCAAGTGCTCGGCCTGCAGCGTTCCCCGCACGCGCTCCACCTCGCTGACCGCCAGCTCGAAGTGCTGTCGAGCCGATTCGGCCTGCCCCACTTCACGCAGCAGGTGACCGCGCAGGTGCGCCAGGTCCGCGATCAGCGGCGGGATATCGTGCTCGCGCGCCCGCCGGAGCGACTCGCCGGCCACATGCAGCGCGATCGGCAACTGCCCACGCGCCGCCAGCAGCCGCGCCTCGATATAGCCCGTCGCCGCGGCGTCCATGGGGCGCTCGCCCAGGCTGGGGCGGGCCGCGCCGAGCAACGACTCCGCCTCGTCGAGCTGTCCGCGCGCCATCGCGATCTCCGCCCGCAGCAGTCGGACGCGGGCCGCCGCGCCTTCGTGCGTCAGCCGCGCAAACCCCTCGGCCGCGCCGATCAGCGACCGGTCGGCGTCGTCCAGGCGGTTCAGTCGCAGCAGGCAGCGGCCCATGCCGGCGCGCGCCCGGGCCGCCTCCCACGCCAGCCCGTGCGCGTCGAGTTGCGGCAGCACGCTCTCGTAGGCGCGCAGCGCCGGCTCGGTCAGACCCAGGGTGTCGAGCGCTTCGGCATGCTCGGACAGCAGACGGCTCAGGTGCCCCGGCGCCTCGACGCTCTCTAATCGCCGGCGGGCGTGCTCGAAATGAAACAGCGCGCGATCCAGCCGCCCCTGGCGCGTCGCGAGGTCGGCCAGGTTGCCTTCGGCGATCGCCGCGGCGACGTGCACACCGGCCTGCTGGCATGCCGCGAGCGCATCGGCGAAGGCCTGCTGGGCCGCGCGAAAATCGTCGAGCAGCAGCAGCGCCTCGCCACGATTGCTCTCGAGATAGCCCGTGATGACCGGATCGTCCCGAAACGCCGGCCGGGCACGATCGAAATGGCGGAGCGCCTGCGCCGGATCGTCGCGGTTCTGATGGATCACGCCCAGATTGAAATCCGCGCGCGCCGCCAGCCGTGGCTCACCGACCGACAGCAGCGCCTCCCGGGCGCGCTCGCCGGCCGAAATCGCCTCGTCATACCGCCCGAGCTCGCCCAGAGGATGCAGAGAAATCGCCAGAGCGCGGGCCTCTTCCACCGGCTCGCCGCCCTCGGAGGCGATCTTCGCGGCCTGCCGGCTCAGCGCAAGCGATTCCTCATAACGAGCCGCGTACGCCAGACCCTGCGCGAGCGCTCGCCGACAGCGGGCGCGCTCCCGCGCGCCCCCGAAGGCATCGGCGGCACGGACCGCCAGCTCGCCGGCCGACACCGCTTCGCCCACGGACACCAGCGCCAGGCGCTCGGCCTCATCCCCCAGCGCCATGAGCGCGCTGGCGGCATGGGGTTCGTCGCGCAGCCGCTCCAGTTGTCTCGGCGGTGGAAGGCGGCTCAGCTCCGCCCAGAGGGCGGCGCCGTCCGCGGAGCTCGCGTTCATGACAGCTCGACGTTGGGAAACACGACGATCGCATCCGTCGTCTGAATGCGCAGGTCATACGAGCCGCATCGCGCGTCCATCCTGAACACGCCGAACTGGTCCGTCACCACCTCGGCCACGGCTTCGCCGCCTTCGCGCCGCACCAGCGCCGCGCGACAGCCCTCCACGCCCGACGGCGCGTCGATCTGCCCGATGATCGTCCAGGCGCTCTCCGGCTCGTCGCCCAGCGGCTCGCAATCCAGATCGAGCGTCGTCGCCCCGCATTCGAATGCGAGCTGGAAGCTGTCCTCCAGACCGCGAAAGCCGGCCAGCGCCGGCGTCGCGCGGCTGTCGAACACGAGCCGGGCGATCGCCTGCGCGATACCCGACAGCGCGCCCAGCCCCCCGCGCGCCTGCTGGAAGATTGCCTTGGCCTTCGCCACGGTCTCCGCCGGCGGCGACGTGCCGTCGTCGCGCCGCATGCAGGCCAGGATGTCGCGAATCTCGTCCAGGCGTGCTCGCAGTCCGGCGTCTTGCTCCAGCGCTGCGGCAACCCGCTCCCGATCAAACGGGGGGCACTCGTCCGCCGCATACGCCAGCAACTGCTCGAACGTCACGCCCGCTTTTCCCATGGCGAGTCCTTTCGAAGTACCGACTAGTGGAGCGCACGATCGCAGCGCCTGATACGCCCGTCGCGGCGCGCCCCCGCGTCCGTTCACCGCGTTCCGGCGCGCGCCCGCGCCCGGTTCAGGCGGGCCGATCCGGAACCGATAACCAACGGGATTCGGCCAGCTCAGCTCTCCCCCTCGTCCGCCCGAACGCCCATATCTGTCAGGATTTTCTGGAGCTTCTCGAAGCAGCGTGCGCGGGTCGGGCCGATGCTTCCGACGCGCATGCCCAGCTTCTCGGCGATCACGTCATAGCCCGGGTCGCCGGAGTCCAGAAACAGCATCCTTAACAGCGCTTCACACTGCCCGCCCAGCAGTTTCAGGCCTTCCTGGATCTGGTGCTGCCGTTCCCAACGCTCGACGTCGGCATCGGGCGGACTCGAGACGTCTCGAATCTGCTCGTCCAGCTCCGGATAATCTCCCCGTCTGCGCCCGACCCGCCAGCACTCCCGGTGCGTCGTGCTGATGAGCCAGGCCGAGAGTCGTGTCTGGTTGCGAAGCGACGCGAGATTGCGGTGCAGCGCCATGAACACCGACTGGAACACGTCGTCCGAGTCGGCGTCGGACAGGCCGTAGCGCCGTGGAATGGAATAGACCAGCCGTCCGTACCGCTCGACCAGCTCGTCCCAGGCGCGCGGCTTTCCCGCGAGGCACGCGGCGATCAGCGCCGGATCGCTCCGGTACACGCGGCAAGCTCCTCGAAGCTTCGGAATGCGCGCGGTCGCCGGCACGGGACGCCGGACCGGCAGATCGCCCCTTCCCCCGCCGTTGGCTCGCCACTATATCGCGCGACGGCTCGTGCGGGCGCGGACCGCGGCTTCTGCGGACGCTTGCCGGTCCGCCGCGATGCGGCGACAATCGATCGGCCGTTCCGTGCGGACCGCGCTCGGGTCCGCGCCCCGGAACAATTCTCGTCACACAAGGGCGAACGATCATGTACGAACCCATCGAACTCTCGACGGCGACGTCGCGTCGCTTCTTTCTTCAGTCCGCGATCTCCACCGGCGTGATGCTCGCCGTCGGTCCGCAGTTCGGCTGCGCCCCGGGCGGCGGTTCGGTGTCCGCGACGCCCCCGGTGGAGGAACCCGGCGCCGAAATCGCGACGCGCAAGTTCAACGACTTGCGCATCGCCTATATCGGCACGGGCGGCATCGGCGGTCATCACTTCGAGGAGACCGTGCAGCATGGCGTCCGCTGCGAGTGTTTCTGCGACGTGGACCGCAACGAGTGGCCGAATGCGCTCAAGCACTTCCCGAACGCGCGCGGCTACCAGGACTACCGCGAGATGCTCGACAAGGAGCGAAACAACTTCGACGCGGTCATGGTCGGCGTGCCGGACCATCATCACTACCCGGCCACAATTCTTGCGATGCAGGCGGGCAAACATGTCTACACGCAGAAGCCGCTGACGCACACGGTGTGGGAAGCGCGGCAGCTCACCGAGGCTGCGCGGCGCTACAAGGTCGCGACGCAGATGGGCAACCAGGGTCACGCCGGCGAGGGCTGGCGGCTGGTCTATGAGTGGATTCGCGGCGGCGCGCTGGGGACCGTCCGCGAAGTGCATACCTGGACGGACCGCCCGATCTGGCCGCAGGGCAAGGACCGCCCGGAAGGCGAAGACGCCGTGCCGGCACATCTCGACTGGGACGTGTGGCTGGGGCCCGCGCCGCTGCGCCCGTTCAAGGAGAAGGTGTATCACCGCTTCGCGTGGCGCGGCTGGTGGGACTTCGGCTGCGGCGCGCTGGGCGACATGGCGTGCCACACGATGGACGGAATGTTCTGGGCGATGGACCCCGGCTATCCGACCTTCGTCGAGCCGGTCGGCGTCACGCCCGTCACGCCCGACATGTACCCGACCGCGTCGGTGGTTCACTGGAAGTTTCCGGGGCGCGGACTGCGGGCGGGATTCGACGCCTATTGGTACGACGGCGGGCTGCTGCCGATGGCGCCGGGCGACATGGAACTGGATCGCAAGCTGCCGTCGACCGGGAACCTGTTCGTCGGCACGAAGGCGTCGATGCTGGTCTCCGGCGACTACGGCAACAGCCCGCGACTCGTGCCCGAATCGCGGATGAAATCGGTCGGCAAGCCGAAGAAGATGCTCGAGCGATCGCCCGGTCACGTGCTGGAGTGGCTGATGGCGTGCGTGGGCGATAAGCCGATCGACTTCCCCAAGTCGAATTTCTCGTACGCCGGACCGATGACGGAGACGATCAATCTCGGCAACGTGGCGCTTCGCGCCGGCCGGCGTCTGGAATGGGACGGCCCGGGGCTGAAATTCCGCAACGCGCCGGAGCTGGATGCGCTGCTGACCAAGGAATACCGCGACGGCTGGAAGTTCTAGCGCGGGCGTCAAGAGGCGAGGAGTCTTCCGCCGCCTTCGCGATGGACGCCCCTGGCTCAGGCGGCAACGCGGGATCCGCGGCGAATCCCGGCTTGGTTTCGCGCCGCGCGCCGGAGACGAGCGTCCATGCCGCAAGACGCCCTGACTCAACTCTCGCTGGTCGTCGTGCTGGGGTCCGTCGCGCACTGGGTTGCGTGGCGCGCGCGGCTGCCGTCTATCTTGCTGCTGCTGCTCACCGGATTCGTCGCCGGACCCATTCTGAACTGGGTTCATCCCGATCAGCTCTTCGGGTCGCTGCTCATGCCGTTTGTGTCGCTGTCCGTGGCGCTCATCCTGTTCGAGGGCGGACTGAGCCTGAAGTTCTCGGAACTGCGCGGCGTGGGAGGCGTCATTGCCACGCTGGTCACGGTCGGCGCGCTCGTCACGTGGATCATCGCGACGCTGTCCGCGCGCTGGATTCTGGGTCTCGAGTGGCGCATGGCGATCATGCTCGGCGCCATCCTGGTGCTGACCGGTCCGACGGTCGTCCTTCCGATGCTGCGATATCTTCGCCCAACCGGGCAGGTCGGAGCGATCCTGAAGTGGGAAGGCATCGTCATCGACCCGATCGGCGCGCTGCTGGCGGTGCTCGTGTTCGAAGTCATCATCACTGGCGAATTGTCGCACGCTCCGGCGCACGTCGCGCTGACGGTGGCACGTACGGTCGTCGTGGGCGGAGTGATCGGCCTGATCGCCGCGCACGGGCTGGCGATCGCGCTGCGGCGCTTCTGGATCGCCGACCATCTTCAGACCACCGTCGCGCTGATGTTCATCGCCGGAACATTCGCGCTTTCAGACTGGATTCAGCCCGAGTCCGGACTGCTGACGGCCACGATCCTGGGAGTGGCGCTGGCCAACCAGACCCGGGCCGACATCCGCGCGATCGCCGAGTTCAAGGAGAACCTTCAGACCGTGCTGCTGTCGTTGCTGTTCGTGCTGCTCAGCGCGCGGCTCTCGCTCGCCGACGTGACCGCGGCCGGCCTGCCCGCGCTCCTGTTCGTGGCGGTGCTGATCGTGATTGCGCGGCCGCTGTGCGTGCTGGTCTCGACGGTGGGTTCTACGCTGAGCTGGCGCGAGAAGCTGTTCCTGTCGTGGATGGCGCCACGCGGAATCGTCGCCGCTGCCGTGGCGTCGACGTTCGGGCTGGCGCTCGAAAGTCACGGCTTTGCACAGGCCCGCATGCTCATGCCCGTCGCGTTCGCGACCATCGTGGGCACGGTCCTCTTCTACGGGCTGACGGCCGCCCCGGTCGCAGCGGCGCTGGGCGTCGCTGATCCCGACCCGCGGGGCGTGCTCCTGGTCGGGGCCGGGCGATTCCCGCGCGCACTGGCGAAGTTTCTGGGCGAGTTGCGCATTCGATGCCTTCTGGTCGATACGAACCGCGATCTGGTCTACCTCGCGCGGCGCGCCGGACTCGACGCGGTCCAGGCCAACGTGCTCACCGCAACGGGGCTCGAACGGGTCGATTTCGGCGGAATCGGGACGGCGCTCGCCGTCACGCCCAGCCACAGCGTGAATCTGCTGGTCGCCGAACGCATCGGCCGATTGCTCGGGCGCGCGCACATGTACGTGGTCGCGCCGAGCGTCGAACGCGCCGGCGGAAGTGCCGGCGCGGCGCACTGCCGATTCGCGTTCTCTCACGGAGCAACCTTTGAGCTGCTCGACGACTGGTGCGAACACGGCGCCCGCATCGTCCAGCACACTATCCCGGCCGACGCTCGGCCGAGCGCGCCGCCCGCGTTCGAGGAAGGCGTGCGCGCGCCGCTGCTGGTGATCGACGCGAAGCGACGGATTCAGTTCCTCGCGCCGAATGAGGCCGGCACACCCAAGCCGGGCGACACGATCGTCATGCTGGAGCGCGTGCCCAGGACGGACGCCGCCGACGTCCTCGCGGATACCCGCGCCTGAACGACTCGGCGGAGCGCGCGGCCGCGCGGAGCACACGGCCGGAGTTCGCGCGGGACGACCCGTTCCAGGCCGGCAGTCGAGCGCGCGTCCACCCTCCCAAGCCGCGTCGCGGCGGTTCAGGCTCGCGCAGCCGTCTCGGTGCAGGCCCCGCGCTCGAACTGATAATGCGACACCCACCACTGGCCGCCGCGGCGATAGCCGAACATCTCGGCGCACGCCATGAAGAAGATGCGCCAGCGGTTCAGCCAGCGACCTTCGTTTCCGTCGCCATGTACCTGGCGCAGGATGCGCAGCGCTTCCGCGCGCCGCGCGTCGAGATTCACCAGCCACGCGTTCGCGGTGCGCTCGTAGTGCGTGCCGTCCTGTCGCCATTGCCGCTTCAACCGCAGATCGCGCTGAAAACGCAGCAGGTACGCGTCCGACGGCATCATCCCGCCGGTGAAGAAATGCCGCCCCATCCAGTTCGCCGGTCCGTCCAGATCGAACAGGTACGTGTCGGCCGCGTGCACGAACACGTGCACGAACAGCGTGCCGCCGTCGCGCAACCAGGACGCCACGCGCCGCATCAGCTCGGCGTGGTTGCGCATGTGCTCGAACATCTCGATCGAAACAACGCGGTCGAAACGCCGCCCCGGCTCGAAGTCGTTCATGTCGGCCGTCACGACCGATACGTTGGACAGCCCGCGGGCGGCGCATTGCGACTCGATGAACCGTCGCTGCGGCGCCGAATTCGACACCGCGAGCACGTTCGCGCGCGGGAAGCGCTCCGCCATCCACAGCGTCAGCGAACCCCAGCCGCAGCCGAGCTCCAGAATCTCCTGCCCATCCGCCAGCTCCGCGCGGCGCCCGATCAGCCCCAGCGAAGCTTCCTCGGCCTCGTCCAGCGTGCTCACGCCCGCCGGCCAGTCGCAGCCGCTGTACTTTCTCCGCCGACCCAGCACCAGCGCAAAGAACTCCGGCGGCAGCTCGTAATGCTGTTCGTTGGCCAGGTCGGCATGCAGCGCGATCGGTCCGGCCGCGGCCTGTGCAAGCAACGCTTCGAATGCTTCGTGCCGCTGCGACACGCTGAGCCGTGCGCGCTGCGCCAATCCGCGAGAGACAAGCGCACGAATGCCGCGGCGGACGAGCGAGTCCGGAAGCAGACCTCGCTCCGCCAGCGCGATCGCCGACGCCGTCACGACGCCCATCATCCGGCTTCTTCCCGCGGCGGCCATGGGAAGAACGCGCTGGTCGTCGCCTGATACGCGCGATAGGCGCTGCCGCGCGAGCGCAGCGCGCGGGCCTCGGTCGGCGGCACGCCCGTCACGCGCAGCAGCAGGTACAGCATCGCCACCGGACCCAGCAGAGTCACCATCGCGACCGGACCGGCGCCGAACGCCAACAACGGATACGCGAACCAGTGCAACCATTCGAAGAAATAGTTCGGATGCCGCGAGTAGCGCCACCAGCCCGTGCGGCACACCCGCCCGCGATTTGCAGGGTCGCGGCGGAACGCCGAGAGCTGCCGATCTGCGTGCGTCTCTCCGGCGATCGAGATCGCAAACACCAGGCACGCCACCGCGTCGGTCCAGCCGAGCGGCTGCGCATTGCGGGCCGCGACGAATGGAGGCATCGCGAACAGCACGACCCACGTCGCCTGCAGCAGAAAGAACGCCAGCAGCACCGGCTGCGCGCGAGGTCCGGCCCATTCGCGCAACGCCTGATACCGGCCGTCCTCAGGCTCGCTGGCGACTCGATGCGCCAGGTGAAGCCCCAGCCGCAGCGACCAGACGCCCGTGATCCCCGCGATGAGCAGCCGACGCAGCGGATCGCCGGGCGCTAGCGCCGCGAAGGCGGCCGTCATCGCGCCGATGCCCAGCGCCCAGCCCACATCGACGATGCCGGCGTTGCGCGTGCGAAGCTGCGCCAGCCAGAGCGCCGCCATCAGCAAGGTCGCCGCAGCCAGACCGCCGCCGAGATGCACGATCCAATCGCTCACGCGACGACCTCCGCGGTCGATGTTTCAGCCGATTTCGACGCCCACCGCCGGTCGAATACGCGCGCGAGCCGATTCTGGGCGAAAAGCGCCGCGGACCACGCCAGCGCGAGCAGCGCCACGCTCGCCGTGGACGGTGAAATCGCGGCGATGCCAAGCCGCGACCCGGCCAGGTACATCAACGGTCCACAGACCGCGCCGACGATTCCGGCCCGCCAGTCGTGGCCTCTCAGGGATCGGAGCGCGACAGTCAGCAGCGTGGCGAACGCCAGCCACAGCCCGGCCACCCACGGCGGCGGCGGAACGGGCGACGCGAACCGCAGCGCGCCGGCCCAGACGGCGACCGCATCGGCGGCGTAGCCGATGCTCGCGGCCGAAACCAGAAATACGGCCTGCCGGCCCCGATCGGTGGCGAGCGCCAGGTGCAGCACGACGGGCACGAGCGTGAAGAGCAGCGCAGTCCCGGGCGCGTTGGAGCGAACCGCGAGCACGCACCCCCACCAGCCGGCCTGGAACGCAAGCAAGTTGACCGTCCCGCGCCTCATGGGTCCGCTCCGCGTCAGACGGTCCCGAGCGCCCGGCAGTTCGGCTTCAGCAGCGTAAACTGCGCGCAGCCGATCGAGCGCTCCAGGAATCCGGCCTCGCAGTAGCACAGGTAGTAATCCCAGAGCCGCAGGAACTCCTCCGGGTACCCCAGGCGCGCTACCGCGTCTTGCCGCGCGGACAAGCGCGCACGCCATTCCCGAAGCGTGCGCGCGTAGTGCGGCGTGATGTCGTCCACCTGCGCCAGCGTTAGGTCGGTGTGTCGCGCCGCGCCGCACGCGATCGAACCGATCGAAGGGATGCAACTGCCGGGAAACACGAACCGCTTGATGAAGTCGACCGACCGCTTGGCTTTCTCGTAATGCCGGTCCGCGATCGTGATGGCCTGAATGCAGGCCGCGCCGTCCGGCTTAAGCAGACGCGCGCATTGGCTCAAGTACGCCCCAATTCGACGCCAGCCGACCGCCTCGATCATCTCGATGGACACCAACTTGTCGTACTGTCCGGCCAGGTCGCGATAATCCTGCTGGAGAAGCGTGATCCGGCTCTGCAAGCCGTGCTTGCCGATCATCCGGGCAGTCCAGTCGTACTGGCGGCGCGATACGGTCGTGGTGGTGACGCGGCAGCCATAGCGCTGCGCGGCGTGCAGCGCGAAGCCGCCCCAGCCGCCGCCGATCTCGATCACATGGTCGTCGGGCACAAGACGCAGCCGCCGGCACACGCGGTCGAACTTGGCGATCGAGGCTTCCCGCAGTGTGCTGTCGTCGCGCTCGAAGACGCCGCACGAGTACGACATCGTTTCGTCCAGCCAGAGCGCGTAGAAGTCCTCGCCGAGATCGTAGTGCGCCGCAACGTTGCGTCGGCTGCCGGCCCGCGAGTTGTCCCGCAGGGCGTGCGCGACGCGCTGTCGCACGGAGAGCGCCCGCGCAAGCAGCCCCCCGACGCCTTCCATCGCCTCCTCGTTGCGCAGCATCAGACGAATCAGCGCGGTGAGGTCGTCGCACGCCCACCACCCGCGGATGTAGGCCTCCCCGGCGCCCAGCGCGCCGTCCAGCGCCAACGCTCGATAGAAGCGCGGGTCCAGCACGGTCACGCCGGCGCGCAGCGCGCCGTCATCGGACACGCGCCCGAATCGGCGCTCGACCCCGCCGTCTCGCAGCGTCAGCGCGCCCTCGCGGATGCGGCCGAGCGCCGACAGCAGCCCGTCGCGGAATACTCGCCCAAGCCAGCCGCGGCGCACGCGGCGCACGCGGCGCGCCGGCAGGTGGGCGGGAATGATCGTGTACATCAGCCGGTCTCCAAGCCGTCACCGCCGGTCGGCAGCGTCTTCGGGTGCGGCACGACCGGACATCGACGCAACCACAGGCGCAGCGCCTGCCAGTAGATCGCCGCGATCACGCGCGCGGTCATGAATGGATGGCGCAGCAGGACCGAACGAAGCGATGCGGCCGAGATCTCTCGGCGGCGGAGTGACATCGCCGCGTCGAACACGAGCGCGCCTCCGCGCCGGTTCTGCATGTGGATCGTCAGCCCCGAGGCCGGCGGCGTGAAGCGCCAGTCGTAGGTCATGTCCATCGGCATGAACGGCGAAATGTGAAAGTCCTTCCTGAACGTCCAGCGGCGCGCTTCACGCGCCTCGAGATCCGGCGGGCAGTCCAGCACGTAGCAGTGCTGCTCGCCCCAGGGCGTGTTGTTGATCTCGGCGATCACCGCCTGCACGCTCTCGCCGTCCGCCGCGAAGCAGTAATAGAAGCTGACCGGATTGAACCGGTAACGGAAGTATTCCAGATGCGTCAGCAATCGGACCGCCCCGTCCGGCCGCCGTCCCGTGCGGCGCTCGACCAGGTCCAGAGCCGCCCGCTTCAGGTCGCTGTGCGCCGGCGCTTCGCCTCGCAGATGGTCGCGACGCCGGAACCGGGCCAGCCCCCCGCCATCGCACGACCACAGAAGACGCCCCTCGAACAGACCGGGCAACTCGTCCAGGTCCAGGTACATCATGAACACGCGATAGGCGAACTCGTGCCGGACCGGCGCATAACGCCGGTGACGCACCCGCCCCTCATAGATCGCGCTAGCCGTCACGCGAGCTTCCGACCGAACCGGGCGGCGACGTCCAGCGCGCTGCGCAGCCCATCCTCGTGAAATCCGTAGCCCCAGTACGCCCCGCAGAAGTGCGTGCGCCCGACACCGCATATCTCGGACCGGCGCTGCTGCGCGCGAACTCCCGCCACGGTGTAGACCGGGTGGTGCATGACGTAGCGGCCGAGCACGCGCGCCGGGTCGATGCGCGCGTCGCTGTTCAGGCTGACGCAATACGTCTCGTCGGTGTCGAGCGACTGAAGGAGATTCATGTTGTATGTCAGCGTCGCCCGTCCGCCGGGAGTCGCGCTGAGGCGATAGTTCCAGCTCGCGCGGGCGCGCGGCGACCGCGGCAATACGCTCACGTCAGTGTGCAGAACCACGTCGTTCGGCTGATACGGGATGGCTCCCAGAATCTCGCGTTCGGTCGCGGTCGCGTCGGCGAGCATCGCCAGCGCTTGATCGCTGTGCGACGCGATGACCACGTGATCGAATCGCTCGACGCCGTGGCGGTCCGACGTGATCTCGACCCCGTCGGACGAGCGGCGAATCGAGCGCACCGGCGTCTCGGTCCGCACCGGGCGGCGCAGCCGCTCCGTCAGCTTCTCGACATACCGAAACGAGCCGCCGCGAATAACCCGCCATTGCGGGCGTCGCAGCAGATTCAGCATGCCGTGGTTCTTGCAGAAGCGGACGAAGTACGCGGCCGGGAACTCATCGAAGCGCTCCGGGTCCGCCGACCAGATCGCCGCGCCCATGGGAATCAGGTGGCGGCGCACGAAATCGGCGGAGAACCCGCGGCGTCGGACGTATTCGCCGAGCGTCAGGTCTTCCGCGTCGCCACGAAGCAGCTCGCGCGAGACGCGATAGAACCTCACGATCTCCCAGAGCATCCGATAGTGCCGCGGGTTGAGCAGGTTGCGCCGCTGGGCGAAGAGCGTGTTGAGGTTGTCGCCCTTGTACTCCAGACCGGTCTCGTCGTCGCAGACGCTGAAGCTCATGTCGCTGGGCTGCGTCTCGACGCCGAGCGCGCACAGCAGCCGACAAAACTCCGGGTAAGTTCGTTCGTTGTAGACGATGAAGCCGGTGTCCACGGCCACATCGCGTTCGCCGGCGCGCACCGCGACGGTGTGCGTGTGCCCGCCCACGTGACGCTGGGCCTCGAAGACCGTCACGTCGCTCTCTGCGTCGAGCAGGTACGCGGCCGCCAGGCCGGCGATTCCGCTGCCGATCACGGCGATCCGGGTCAGGCGGCGTCCGCGCGCATCCCCTGTTCGAGCACTGCTTCCGGAACCGGGCGCACGTCCCAGATCACGCCCAGCCGCTCGAGCATCTTCAGACCGTAGAACGTCACGTCGATCTCCCACCAGTAGAAGCCCTGGCGGGCGGACGACGGATAGTGATGGTGGTTGTTGTGCCAGCCCTCGCCCAGGGTCAACAGGGCGAGCAGCAGGCTGTTCCGGCTCGTATCGGTCGTCGGGAAGCGGCGCGTTCCGTGCACATGCGCGAGCGAATTGATGCAGCAGGTCGCGTGAAAGACGACCACCGTCGAGATGAAGAAGCCCCAGACCAGCATCTGCCAGCCGTTCGTGCCCAGCCCCGGCGCGACCGAAGCCAGCAACGCCCCGAGTCCGTAGAGCGACAGGCCCAGCGCGATCGGCACGAGCAGCTCGAACCGGTCGAGGAAGCGCAACTCGGGGAAGCGAAGCAGGTCTCGGACGTACTTGGGATGGATCGCCAGGTTGTCGCGCGCCGTCAGCCAGCCGATGTGCGCCCAGTAAAACCCGTGCTGCTTGGGAGAATGCGCATCCTCCTCGTCGTCGGAGTGCTTGTGATGCTGGCGATGGTGGCTGGCCCACCAGATCGGTCCGCGCTGCGCCGCGCTGTTGCCCAGCACCGCGAACAGGAACTGCGCGGCGCGCGACGTGCGAAAGGCGCGGTGCGAGAAGTAGCGATGATAGAAGCCGGTGATCGCGAACATCCGCACGAAATACAAGGCGATCGCGACGGCGACGGCCGTCAGACTCCAACCCGTCCAGATCACGCCGATGCAGCCGGCATGAAGAACGATGTACGGAATCCAGCGCGCCAGGTCTGTGCGCTGCACGCGCGGCTCGCGCGCGTCGGAATTCAGCGACGAGGAGTCGAGCCACCTCGAAACCACCCCCAACAGGCCATACGAGCGCTGCGCCCGCGCGGATTCACCCGGCGACGCGCCGCGCAGCGCGTCCCGCTGACTGAGTTGCATCGGTTCCATGAAGTTCCTTCGAGCAATACAGCGAATCCCCCCTCGCCGCAGCCCCAGACTGTGGACCACGCCTCGCGAGTGGGCAACATGCTCTCGCCCGAGTGAACTTCTGACAAGGCCGCGACGACGGCGACCCGGTCGCCCCCCGGCCGACCGAGCGCGGCCGACGTCGAGTGCCGACGCCACCGCAGGAGCAAGCCCGTCGGACCGGGCGCACGCCGACGCACGCATCGATCCTGACAAAGCAACTGTGGATTGATTCGTTCTTTTCGTTCACATCGGAGTGTAACGAGCCGCGCGGTCTGGTCAAGCGAGACGGTGAGCCTGATCTACGTCGATGTCATAAAACTCTTTTTCTTGTTCGATTTACATGTTCATCTACTTTTGAGAAGCGTCCGAGCGGGCGAGTTGAGTCCGCCAAGACGCTCGATAAAATTCGATCAAATTGGTCATGGAAAATGCGCTCACAACCCGACAGGCCGCGCGATCGCTCGGTGTCAGCCAGGCGTCGCTGAAGCGCTGGTGCGATCGCGGTCGGATCGCGGCGGAGCGAACGCCGGGCGGTCATCGCCGGATCGCTCCGGACGATGTGCTGGCATTCGCGCGGGCGCATCGTCTGCCCGTGCGGGACGCCGGTCTGCTGGGCCTGCCCGAATCGGCCGTCCGGCCGGAGGACGTGACGCGGGCGCGGTCGGCACTGGACTCGGCTCTGGAGCGCGGCGACGAACCGGCGGCGCGGCGTGCGGCGTTGTCGGCATACGCGAGCGGGCTGGAGTTGACCGAACTGCTCGACGGCTGGATCGCGCCGACGTTCGCGCGGCTGGGCGAGCGTTGGGCGCATGGGTCGCTTTCGGTGTTTCAGGAGCGGCGCGCGGTGGAGCTCTGCACGCGCGTCCTGCACGACGTGCGGGCGGCTCAGCCTGAGCCGCCCGCGGACGCGCCGCGCGCCATCGGCACGACGCTCGCGGGCGATCCGTACACGCTCGCGGCGCTGCTGGTCGAGCTTGGGCTCCGCGAGCGTCGCTGGAGCGCCCAGACGATCGGCTTCCAGCTTCCGGCGCGGGCCGTGGTCGACGCGATCCGTGCCGTTCGCCCTCGGCTGGTGTGGCTGAGCGTCAGCGCGCCGCAGTCTGCCGACGCGTTCGCAGCGGAGTATCGGCAGGTGTACCTGGGGGCGCGGCAGGTCGGCGCCGCGATGCTGATCGGCGGGCGCGGTCTGACGCCGAAACTGCTCGCTCGGATCGAATTCTCGGCGTACGCCCGAACGGTGCGCGAGGCGATGGGCTTCGCCGACGCGCTGGCCGCGGCGCTGGCCGCGCCGAACGAGCCGCGGACCTGAGCGCGTCGCGAATTCCGCAAGCGACACCGCGTCGAGCGCACCGTCACTCCCGTTCGGCGCAGGATGCGCACTCCTCGGCGACGGGCGCGAGTTCCGGCGATTCGCGCTCGTCATCGCCCGACTGGCCGTCGTCTTCGATCGGCGCGGTCGGCGGATTCTGAGGCGGCGGCGGAAAGATGATGGCGCGGGCGTGGCATACGATCGCGTCGGCGATGGGCGAGATCGCGATCGTCATCGGCTGCGACCGCATGGGGATGGCCGGCGCGTACACCAGCACGTTCTCGAGCGGCAGCGGCACCGGCACGATCGCGGTTCCGACGATGGCGTCGAAGCAGCGTCGATCCGCGAAATTCAGCCGGTTGATCAGATACGGTCTGGGATAGCCGGCGCCGAAGCTGTAGCTCGTTCCGATGAGAACGGCCGGAACGGGATAAGGCGGACCGAGCGGGATGATTCCGGCCGCGAACTCGGTGTTGGGTCCGCCGAAGACCTCGGACTGCTGCGCGAGCGAACCTCCACCGGCCATCAAGCGAATGTACGCGATGTTGTCCGACACGTATCCACTCACGTTGGACCGGGTGTCGGCGGCGATCGACAGGAACGACGTCACAGGCTTGACCTGAACGGCGGCGGTGCGGGTGGAACCTGTCAGCCCGTAGCGGTGCGCCCAGACGACGACGCCGGCGGGGTCGATGCGAAACGCGAGCATGTCGTCGACCAGGGGCCCGTCCGGGCAGGTGTCGTCGGAGGCCCAGACTTTCGTGTTTCCAACAATCGCGAGGTCCGGCGATCCATTGATGCGCGCCAGCGACGCGCCCGATTCCTGGAACGACGCCGGTCCGCCGCCGAACGTGCCGGAGTTCTGGCCGTAGAGGGATGCGAACACGAAGCCGCCGCCGTTCGTGAGTCTCGCGACGAGCACGTCGGAGTGGGCCTGGATGTTCGGGCAAAAGCCGTGCGCGGCGCCCTGCGCCCAGCCGGTGACGGCGACGGTCTGGGCGTCGTAGACGATCACTTCGCTCGCGCTGCCGTAGCCGCCGAGGAAGCCTTCGATCTCATAGAGCCAGAGCGGGTTTCCGGCGTCGTCGAAGCCGGCCACCATCGCCTGGGGAAGCGCGTTCGACCGCACCTGTCCGGCGACGACGTAGATCGCGTCGCCGTCCGCGTCGAAGGTCTCCACGACGGAATGGAAGCGGAGCTCGCCGACATACGCGCTGGGGAACTGGGTGGGATACTGTCGGAACCACGATGGCTGAAGCGTGGCGGCGTCGATGCGCAGCAGGAACGCTCCATATTCCTGCATGGAGCCGCCATTGAACTCGTCGCCCTCGAAGTAGTTCCCGCAGAGCACGAACCCGCCGTCGCTGGTCGCGAACAGGTCAGTCGTTTCGAGGAAGAGCTGCGACGGCAGGAGCGTCGAATCCTCGCCCGGACGCAGGTAGGTGTACGCGGCGAGCGGCTTCAGGTTCGTATCGGTCTGCACCAGCACGGGGCGACGGTTCATGCCCGCGGGGATCAGGTTTGGGTTGATATAGTTCGCCACGTACATGAACCCGCCGCCCCACGGAACGATCTCGACCGCGTCGCCTCCCGCGGCGGCCGGGTCGTGCAGGCGTTGCACGTGGACGGTGGCGCCGGACGCGCCTGCCGCGGCGACGCAGATTCCCACGACGACCGCCGACAATCGGATGACGGAGCCTGGTTGAAGGTTCTGCATTTCGGCACTCCTTCAGACCTCGAGCGAGGTCGGTGCGGGTGTTCCGGGACGCCGTCCTGGCGGGCGGCTCTACCGGTACTCCGTCGGCGATGTGCGAGTCTCCAGGTTTCGGCGGATTTTCCTGCGGCGTTTTCAGAAATGCCGTTGAGCCGGGACTGCGCAGGAGGGCCGCTCGCTCCCGCGCGCGGCCCGGCTGGGACGCCGTGTCCGGCCAGAAACCCCTGATGTGCATTCGCGCAGGCCCGTTGCGGGCGCCCGTGGGCGGTTCGAGCTGCCGTCGCCGACTGCGCCCGGAGTCGGTGGAGGATGTGCCGCATCGGGCGAAATCAGGGGCCGACCGGGCGGAAGCGCCCGATGTCGTTCCAGTTTTCCAGGCCGCGCATTTCGGCATGGCAGTCGCGGCAGAGACGGAGCGGTCCGCCGGTGTGGCACTGACTGCACCGCAGGTTTTCGTGGTGCAGGATCGGCATGGAGTGCTGGAACGGCCCTTCGGTGAACTGGCCCGGCTGCTCGGGCCGCTCGTTCAGGAAGGTGTGACAGGTGGTGCACTCGGAGCTGATGGGCTTGCCCTGCGGGTCCAGATGCAGCCCATCGTGGCAGCGGAAGCAGCCGGCGGACAGCATGTGCCCGACGTTCTCAGGGTAGGTGCGCCAATCGACGTTCATGCCGGGGAAGAAGTTCCGCCGGTAGATGTCCTGCACGGCGGCGATGGCCTGGCGGATGTCGGCCTGCCGATCGCGCCAGTCCTGCGGACGCTCCTGCTCGTAGAACGCGGCGATCGATTCGGCGATGCGCTGCTCGGCGGCGGCGACGCTGGCGTGCGGCTCGATGAGCGCCTGCACGGCTTGCCGCTTAATGTAGGGCAGCGTCGCGTCGATCTCGCCGGCGACGAGCTTGAGGTCCACCGCACGGTCGGGCGGGCGGAAGTGATGCGCGCCGCGATTGTGGCAGTCCATGCAGTCGACGGTGCGGCGGACGCCGTCGGGCGGGGGCGCGTCGTGCGGCTTGCCGTCGCTGCGATAGACGGTCGCCGTGCCGTCGGCCTGGACGTAGCGCACCCAGGGGATGTCCTGCAAGTGCTCGTCGACGGCGACGTACTCGATCTTTCCGGACGCGATCATGTGCATGTGAATGCCTTCGACGCGGCCGATGGACTCATCGGCGCCGCCGGTCTTCAGCAGCATGCGGACGATGTGCGGGGTGTTGTTTTCGTCCGGAGAGTAGTGCGTCGTCTGGCGGAGAGTCGAGCCGTGGAACATCGCCGGCCAGTGGCAGTGCTCGCAGGTGTCGCGCGCCGGGCGGAGTTCCTGAATCGCGGGCGGGATGGGGCGGCTGAAGGTGTCGAGCCAGACGGCGAAGACCTGCCGCACGCCGGAGAGCTTGGACTGCACGAACCAGCCGGCGCCTTCGCCGATGTGGCACTCGGCGCAACTGACGCGCGCGTGCGGCGAGGACTGGTGCGCGGTGCCCTGCGGGTCCATGACGCTGTGGCAGGCCCGCGCGCAGAACTCGGTCGATTCGGTGTAGAGGTATCCCTGGTAGCCCGAGATCGCCAAGGCCGGGAGCACGACGAAGAACGTCACCGCGCCGAAGATCAGGATCGCGCCGCGCGTCGGCGGATCGTCCAGGTTAATCGTCACGTAGCGCGGCGTGGGGGCGCCCTGATGACGCCGCAGCCAGCGCTTCTTCCAGAGCACGCCGATCGGGACGATCGCCAGGCCGCTGATCAACACGCCCGGGAGAATCATGAAGCCGACGATGTCGAGATAGGGGTTTTCGCGGGTCGAGATCAGCGAGAACACGGCGAACGCGACCAGCGACGCCAGGCTGAAGGCGACGATCGTAAGCCCGAGAACGCTAAGCGGGTTGTTGCACAGCGAAAGAAGTCGCGTCCAGCCGGAGGCGGACGGCGGCGTGAAGCCCGGCGCGGTCTCGTGCTGGTCGGCGTGCATGCGGGCCGTTCCTTTCGCCCGGCGCAGGCGTTCGACCCGGCCGGGTCCAGGCGTCGCGGCGGAGAACAGCGCCGGCCGGGAACCCGATGCGAGTCCCCGGCCGGCGGTAAGTGGCGCTAGGAAGCTGTCATCCGGACGTCGGGGCTACTCTTCGCCCACGAGCCGGATGCCTTCCTCGAGCATGCTGCGGACGTAAGCCGGGTTGTGCATGCCCAGGCTGCCGTCGCCTTCGACATAGCGGAGCAGGAAGCGGGCCTTCTTGATCCCGTCGGGGATCATGGACTGGAGGTCGCCGGCCGGTCCGCCGGCACTGCTGTACTCCCAGTCTACGGTGCCGGCGTCGGCGTCGACCGGGTTCGCGGCGGCCCAGTCGTTCAGCGCGTCTTCCAGATCGGCGAACAACGCTTCGATTTCGGCGTCGAGCGTGTCCTTGCGAACCTGGGCGTTTTCCGCGCTCGGGTGGCAATCGGACGCGACGCAGCCTTCGAGATCGACTTCGAACGAATGGCCGGCGATAGCCGGCGCGTTCTCATCCTGGAAGTCGCGGCGATAGAGGTGGCACGTGGCGCACTGTTCGCGGGCATCGAGGTGGACCGACACACGGCTCGGGACGAGCGGGGTCGATTCATCGTCCGAGTCCGGCGTGGCCATCTCGCCGAGATAGACGTTGGCCTGCACGCTGTGGTGCGGACCGCGCGAGGTGGAGGTCCACTCGCGTCCGCGGCTGTGGTGGCACTGGCCGCAGAGATTGAAGCGCGTCACCTTGGTGACGGCGTCGATGGTGTTGGTCGGCGTCGAGAGACGGACTTCGGGATAGCGGAGCTGGTAGTCGCGACCGTCCTCGGCCTCCGGCGCGTTGCCGGTCCGTCCGTGTGGATCGTGGCAGATGGCGCACGTGATCGGCGTGAGGTCTTCGACCGCGACGCCCTCGAACGCGTTCTCGGCAACCTCGCCCTCCTGAATGGCGATGGCGTAGAACACGTCGCCGGAGTGGCACACCCCGCAACTGTTCACGTTGCTGCCTTCGACGATGGACTCGGCGACGTGCAGTTCGATCCCGGCATGGCCGGACTCGGACCACTCTTCGAAGTTCGGATGATGCTCGCCGGTGTGGCAGCGGCCGCAGAGGTCGGCGCTGATGTCCACGACGGGGTAGAGCGATCGGTCGGTGATGTTCTCGACGTGGTCGCGGGCCGGGCCGTGGCACGACTCGCAGCCGACGCCGGCGAGGGCGTTGGTGGTGGCGCGATCGACGAATCCGCCTTCCTCTCCCAACCCGACGACGTGGCACGGCAGGCAGACGTCGTTGGTGGCCTGGTTGATTTCTTCGAGGGTTTCGAGGGCGCGGGAGTGCAGCGTGCCGGCCCAGTCGGCGTGCTGGTTGCGGTGGCACTGGCTGCAGGTGTCCGAGCCGATGAACTTGCCGGTCAGGCCGGAGTTGCCGGTCGCGTTCTCGTTCTCGTTGTCGTTCGCGTTGCCGTTCTCGTTCTCGTTTTCGTTGTCGTTCTCGTTCTGGTTCGCGTTGCCGTTGGCGTTTTCGTTGTCGTTGGCATTGGCATTGTCATTGCCGTTGCCGGTTCCGCCGTCTAAGAACGGACAACCGGTCAAGAATACCAGGCTCAGGCACAGCGGCGCGACGAGCGCCAGCACGCCGAGCGTTCTTCGCGCGTTCGCCTGTCGGAATGCGCTGAGAGATGCCGACGTGCCCTCTACCACGAAACGTTGCATGATCTGCCTCCCCGTACGATGTGTGTTGCTCCTGGCGAGCATGATGCACGACCGAGAAAGTAACTTCGCGGCTTCAATCAGTCCACCGCGCGTGTAGCGCAATTTCAAAATTTCCCATCCTGAAATGGGATGAATTCGGTGCGAATTCAATCGCCTTCAACCGGCAGCGATCTGTGCCGCCGAAAGTTTCAGAAATCAGGAAACGGATCGCCGTCATACCCGAGCGCCTCGAAGAACCCCGCGACGCCATGACAGTTCTCACATCCCAGCGCCATCGCCCGCGGTGGGATCGTGTGGCTCACGCGCACATACGTGCGCGTCCACACGAATTCCAGCGCGCCGCTGAACGGCTGACCGGCCGCGGCTGCGCCGGCCGCGACGGCGTCGTTCCACTCGAACGACTGCACGACGCCGCCGTCGTTCACAACCGGCAGTCCTGCGGCCATCAGGCGACGCGCTTGCGCGTCGGCCGGCATCCGGGCGGACACGACTTTGAACGGCAGAATCTTCGCGTCGGCATCCGCGATCGTCGCGACCGGCGCGGCCAGTTCCACCGGGTCGCCGCCTGTGCCCGCTTCCGTAAAGGAATCGTTCGCGCCGAGGACCTTGCGTCGCCAGCGACCGTCGTGCCACCGAAGGGCTGGCCGCGCGTTCTCAATCCACTTCAATTCGCCCCGGGCCGGATCGAATGTCGGCGCGTCGGCCGGTCCGGCACGAACGCCCTGGCCGGCCTGCGACCAGTCGAGCGAAGCCAGGGTCGGGCGTGAACGGCCGATCGCGGGCAGGTGGCAGGTTTCGCATCCGACGCGTCGCGCGTGAATGTTCAGAAGTTGTGAAAGCACGGGATTGTCCCGGTGAGGCGCGTCTTCGGAGTGACAGCGCACGCACTGAGGCCCGGCGCCGCCTTCGTCCCGCGAGTGCAGCAGGAATCCGGCGATGCCGTGCTGCTCCGCCGTGTGGCACGTCACGCAGTCAAAGCCGAGCGCCCCCATGTGCACGTCGAGCGATTCCGGCGGATCCGCGAGATCCGACGGGAGATCGCCGCCTCGCGCGTTGTCTCCACCATCGGCGTAAAAGTGGCACGATCCGCAGTTGCTCCGCGAGGGGCGGAGTTGAACCTGCTCGGCGAGATCGGTCAGCTCGTCGGCGTCGACCGTGCGGTTGCCCTCGTCAAACCGCAAACCGGGAGCACCGCCGGTCGCGGTCGCGATGCGGACGTAGTCGCCGGTCGAATCGTGGCAGACCAGGCAGTCGATCGACGCCGGATCGGTGAAGTCGAAGTCCGGACCGGCGTAAGCATACGCCAGGTGGCATTGGGTGCATTGCGCCTCGTTCGCCGAGAGCGCGATCGTGAACGGGCTCAGCAGGTTCCGCTTTCCGACGGCCGCGTCGGCGACGTCGACGATGTCGTCGGTCGGACCGCGCCAGTTCCAGTGCGCGGTGTTCACGATCTCGCCGGCCGAGGTGGCGTGGCAAATCTGGCAGTCCTGCGTGGTTTGCAGGCCATTGACGAGGAAATCCTGAAAAACGCGCTCGTGCCGCGAGCGTTCTGGAGTGCCGTTGCCGTCATTCGGGTCGGGCGGCTGGCCATTCATGGACGGCACGCAGCCGCCGGCGGCGAGCGCCAAGGCGACGAGCAGGCAGAAGGCGCAGCGCGACCGAGAGTCCCGGGATCGGTTTGTGTGTGAGCGGATACGGAGCAAAATGGCAGCTCCCGCGCGAGGATTCGAGCATTGAAGGGCAATCCGCGTACCACCCGAAGGGCAGGCTGGAAGCGACGCGGACGCCCGACCGAGCGAAGGCGGGTGCGAGAAAATGCGCACCGCGCGCGGCGCAGTGCGCACTCTACCGTCGCGGGCAGTGCGCGACTACGACGGCGACGCCGGCGCGCACGCCGGGATCTTCGTGCGGTGAACGGGGATCGACGTCGCGCGGTCATAGGCGCGCGGATTGCCTGCGAACTAGAATCCGGCCTTGAATGCCGAGTCGGAGACGCGCAACGTCTGGGGGACAACTTGATCGCAAGCAGCCGCGGCAGACGCAGCAACCGGGCGTGGGATCGTTCCGGCGGCATTCATCCGTGGGGCGGGCGTGCGCGAGTCGCCGCGGCGCTGGCGCTGCTGACGCTGACGATCGCGACGCCGACGAGTCGCGCGGACGACGTCGACAACTGCCTGTTCTGTCATCAGTTTCGCGGCCTGAGCCGATACGACGAGGCGGCCGACCGGGTCCACCTTTTCTTCATACAGCCGGAATATGTGCACGACCGGCTCGGACCGCACGCGCGGCTCTCGTGCACGGACTGCCACCCGCGCGAGGAGGTCGGAGTCGTCCCGCACGCCGAGACGTCGCCGGTGGATTGCGCCCGCACCTGCCACCTCAGCGGCGCGGGCGGCGCGCAGCAACTGTTCAGCCATCGCGGCGTGGCGGAGATGCTGAACGAAAGCGTGCATTCGCATTCGACGCTGGATGCGTTGCAGTTCTCCGGGGGGCCGGTGCTCGAGGAGGGGCAGTCGCAGTGCCTGTACTGCCATGACGAGCCGGTTTTTCGCGGTCCGGCGCGAATGGGCCTGAGCGGGCTGGCGGCGACGGGCGTGGCGCACGACCGCTGCGACGCGTGTCATCGCGAGCAAATCCCGGTGGACGTGCCATTCGCATTGCGGCACATCGCCTCGCGGCTTCAGCCGGCGCGCAGCGCGGTGGAGACGGCGCAGGTGTGCAGCCTGTGCCACGCGGATCCGCTGGTGCGCCAGGCGCACGACCTTCCGAACTCGGTCGCCAGCTACATGCGCAGCTTCCACGGCAAGGCGGCGCTGCTGGGCGACGAGCAGACCGCCGATTGCACCGGCTGCCACGTGCGGCGCGGCGCGAACGTGCACGAGATGCTCGGCCCGGAGCACCCCGAATCGGCGGTGGCGCCGGTGCGCGTGGCGGATTCGTGCCGCAGCACGGACTGCCACCCGGGCGCGGACAAGGGACTGGCGAACGCGGCGGTGCACCTCGACCTGTCGGTCTCGGCCGGCTCGCTCGAGTATCTCGTGGCGGCGCTGTTCATCGTGCTGACGGTGTTCACGTTCGGTCCGTCCATGGTGCTGTGCGCGCTGGAGCTGCTGCACATCGTCATCGGCAGCAATCATCACGAATCGAACGGCGCGGGAGCGATGGTGCGGCGGGTGCTGGCGCATCCGGACGGACGCCGCAAACTGATGCGCTTCACCGTCAGCCAGCGAGCGCAGCACTGGGCGCTGGCGATCCTGTTCTCGATGCTGGCGGTCACCGGGTTTCCGATGAAGTTCGCCGACGCGGGCTGGGCGCGGGCGGTGGTGGACGGGCTGGGCGGACTGAACGTGACGCGCGTCATTCACCACTGGGCGGGCCTGGCGCTGATGCTCGGTCTGGGCGGGCACCTCGCGTACGTGGTCTGGACGGTCCTGCGGCGACGGCGCGAGAGCCACGAGCGCGGGCTGGTGTCGGCGATCACGTCGCTTCCAATGTGGGTAAGCCTGGACGACGCCCGCAAGGGCGGGCATCTGCTGGCGTACCTCCTGCGGCTCACCCGCAGCAAACCGACCTTCGGGCGGTTCAACGTGAAGGAGAAATTCGAGTACATCGGCGTGTTCTGGGGCACGATCCTGCTGGGCATCACGGGCGTGATGCTGTGGGGCGAGCAGGCGGTCTCTCACCTGTTCGGCGGGCGCGTGTTCAACCTGGCGCTGATCGCGCATACGTACGAGGCGTTCCTGGCGATCATCCACGTTGGAATCCTGCACATCGTCAACGTCATGCTTTCGCCGGCGGTGTTTCCGCTCTCGCTGGCGACGATCACCGGCGACACGCCGTCCGGCGAGCTGGCCGAGGGGCACGATGAATTCGTCGCCCAGGCGGCGCGCGATCTGAACCTCGCGGATGCGGGAGGCCATTCCCATGGCTGACACGCCGGCGACCGGACCGACACCCGCCCCGCCGCCGCGACCCGCGCGCGCGCGGCGCATCTCCGCCGCGCGCGTGGCGCGCTGGATCGGCTCGCTGGCGCTGCGTCTCTACGCGCTGGCGCTCATCGCCCTGATCGTGTGGGTCAGCTGGCTGGCGTTCCGATACCTGATCGTGACGCTGATCTTCGCCACACCGCCGCCGCCGCAGGTGGTCGAGGTGCCGCGGCGGGCCGACCGCGCACTATTCGAGCGGAGCGGGCGCGAGTTCGCCGGACTCGCGGCCGCCGAAACGCCCAGGCTGCCGCCGAGCCACTTTCACCGGTTCGACGCGTGGATTCAGCCGGACCGTTTCAACGGCTGCACGCAAAGCGGTTGTCACGTGCCGCTTCCGCACAACCGTCGCAAAGAGGACCGCGCGTTCCTGAACATGCACGCGACCAGCCTGCATTGCAGCGTCTGCCATGTCGAAAGCGACAGCGCGCCGCTGCCGCTGACGTGGTATGACCTCGGAGACGGTCGTACGGTGTCGGCGCCGGCGGCGCTGCGCGCGCTGCGGCGTCTGTCCGAGCCGCTGGGGGATGACCGCCGCGCGGCGCAGCGCGAGCTGGTCGAGCTGGTTCGCGAGGCGGCCGTCGGCGCGGCCGACGCGCCGGAGCTGCGCGCCCTGGCGACGCACCTGGCTTCCGTCCGGGCTGAGAGCGAAGATTTCGCGGCTTTCGTCGAGGCGGCCGGTGCGATTCTGGCGCGGCACCTGCGGGGCGAATATGGCGCCAAGCTGAGCCTGGCCGATCGCGCCGGGGGCGCGCCGCTGCGCATGAGCGACGCCGCGCAGGCCGCCGCGACGCGCTACCTCGAGGAGCGCGACTCGCTGGATGAGGCACAGCGCAAACGCCTGCTCGACGAGATTCATCCGACACGCAGGTCGCAGACGCTGACCTGCACGCAGTGTCACACGACCGAATCGCCGCTGGTCGATCTGCTCCGATCGGGATATCCCGAGTCGCACGTCGAGCGCCTGCGGGCTCCGCTGCTGATGCAGGCAATCGAGAACGCCATGGCCGGACGGCCGTTCTACCTTCCGGGCTTCCTTCCCACCGGCGGCACAACGGAACAGCAGGATGAATGACAGCCCTGATTCGGCGCACCACCCGGTGGCGTCGCGCGCGGCCGGCCAGCGCCACGGGCGCGCCCGTGCCGCGCAGCCGGAGCGCCCCGCGGCTTCGAGCGCTGCGCTCGCGCTGGGCGTGCTGCTGTGCGCGCTGTGCGGCGCGCCGACGCGCGCCGTCGCGGCGTCACCGATCGGTAAGGAACTCGCGCCGATCGGCGCGGAGTCGGGGCTGTTCATGCCGACGGACGTGGCCGTGCTCGCGGACGGCAGCCGCATTGCCGTGGCCGACGGCGTGAACGACCGCGTGGTGGTGTTCGACCCGGGAGGCGGCGTGCTGGACGTGGTCGATTCGGCCGATGGCCGCCCGCTCTCGCGCCCGCTCGGCGTGGACTTCGGACCGGACGGGCGGCTGTGGATCGCCGACACGGGCAACGCGCGCGTGGTCGGCGCGGCGCACGCGGACTCGCCCGCGGTCGTCCTGCCCCTGCCGGCCCGCGAGGCCGACGTGACCGACGTTGCGGTCGGCCGTTCCGGTGGTCTGCTCTGGTACGTGGACAATCATCGGCATGCGCTGGGGTCGATCGACCTGAAGACCGGCGCGACGCGCGAGATCGGACAAGCGGGCGTCGGGGCGGGGCAACTTCTGAATCCGTTTCTGCTGGCGACGTCAGGCGCGGGCCTCCTGTTCGTGACGGATGTGCTGAATGGGCGCGTTGCGCTGTTCCGGGAGAATGGCACGCCGACCGGGTCGATCGGCACGTACGGGATTCGCGCCGGCGAGCTGTATCGCCCGAAGGGCGTCGCGGTGGACGCGGGTGAGATCGTCTGGGTGACGGACGGCACCCTGGGCGTGGCGCAGGCGTTTCACGTCACGGGGGAGCTCCTGGGCGCGCTGCGCGACGAGGCGGGGCAGCTCGTACGGTTTGAATCGCCCGCGGGCGTCGCGATCGACGCGAGCCGGCGGCTCTACGTCGCGGAGCTTCCGAGGCACCGCGTACGCGTGTTCCAGATCCTCAGCGAGGCCGCCGAAACGAGCGGGACGCGCTCCGCGCCGCTCGCGCGCGAGCGAGAATCCCAGCCGCGCAACTGCACGGCATGCCACTTCGAATGGATGGCGGATTGGAGCGCGCCGGATCCTGAGCGTCTGACGCCGCCGCCGGCGCAATCGACGGCGGAGCCGTACGTCAGCCGCGCGGAATCGTGCTTGTCGTGCCACGACGGATCGATCGTGGATTCGCGGCGGCACGTCTGGCTCGAACACGGCCACTCGGTCGGGCAGACGCCGTCGGCCGACGTTGTCGTCCCGGCGGACCTGCCGCTGGTGGACGGGCGCATCGCCTGTCGCACGTGCCATTCGGCGCACACGCGGGCCGGCTCCGGCAACCTGCTCAAGGACGCCGTGTTTCTGCGGGCCGGCGGCGACCCGGTCGATCTGTGCCGCTCGTGCCACACCGGGCACGCCGATGGTCTGGCGGCGGGCATGCACCCGATGCAGTCGGCCGGCGGTGACGGCGAGGACGGCGTGACGTGCCTGTCGTGCCATCGCGGCCACGGCGCGACGTATGACGCGTTGCTCGTGGCCGATCCGGACACGAACGGGCTGTGCCTGGATTGTCACCGCGACTCAAAGCCGGCCCTGTTCGACGACGCGGTGCGCAGCGCTCACGGGCGCATGCCGGCGCTGGACGGGTCGCAGCGCGCGGTGATCGACCGGCTGGGCACTCGCATGAGCGCGTCCGGCGAGCTGCTGTGCACGAGCTGCCACGATCCGCACGCGGCCACGTTCGATCGCGCGCTGCTGGCGTTTGACCCGGATTCGCACGACGCCTGCGGATCCTGCCATGCAGAGCAATTGCTCGTGCTGGATTCCGGGCACGATCTCGTGCCGATCGTGTCGCCGATCGCGACCGCCGCCGCGTCGACGCCGTATGGCGCGTGCGGCCCGTGTCACCAGGCGCACCAGTTCGCGCGTCCGGCGGTCCCCACGCCGGCCGACGCGACCGGGCGCTGCACAACGTGCCACGCCGACGGCGCGCACCCGAGCGCCCGGGGACTGCCTGAAGTCAATCACCCGGAGGTCGCGTGCCGACAGTGCCACGATCCGCACCGCGGCGATCGCGCGCACTTCCTCTGCATGCCGGCGAGCGACAACTGCCAGGGTTGTCACGCCGAGCAGTCCGCGATGCTGGACGGGCCTCACGCGCTGCGCGCGGGCGGAGCGTGGCCGGAGGAATCGGCTGCGACCGGCGACGCTTGCCTGGCGTGCCATCGGATGCATGGCGACGCGGAGCAGGGGCTGTTTCGCATTCGTCCGGTCGCGGACGTGGCCGGCGCGGCGGGCGCGTGCGCTGCGTGCCACGCGGACGCGATTCCCGGTTCCGGGGGACGGATCGAACTGCTGCACCCTCAGCCCGATCCGGAACATGCCGCGAGCGTGCTGGGGACGACGACGAGCGACCCGCTCACGTGCGCGACGTGTCACGATCCGCACGCGGCGACGGAGGCGCTGGTTCGCACGACGGCGGGAGCAGCGGCTCACACGTTGTGCATCGAGTGCCACACGGATGCGGGCGCGATCGAGGACATCGGGCACGCGTCCAATCTGCTGACCGACGCGGGCTTCGAGGCCGATGCGTGCGGACCGTGTCACGTGGTGCATGGCGCGCCATCCGATGCGCGGTATCTCTGGAACGACGCGAACACGGGGCTCGACGCGGACGACGGTCTCGCGGCGGCGAATCACTATTGCGTCGGGTGCCATCGGACCGACGGGCCGGTCTCGCCGCCGTCGATCGCGACGCATCCGGACGTCGCGATGTACAACGCGATTCCGCCCGACGCGGCGGGCTATCTTCCGCTGTTTGACGAAAACGGCGAGGTCAGTCCGAACGGGCGGATCGCTTGCCGCACCTGCCATCTCACGCACGGGCGCACTTCGCCGATCGGCATGCCGGAGACGAATCCCTCGATGAGTCTGCGCGAGCTGCGCGCCCGGCAATGGCACGTCCGCACCCTGACCGGCGACAACCTGTGCTCGACGTGCCACGGGTTTGACGCGCTGCGACGGTTTCTGCGGTTCCACGATCCGATCCGGCGCGGCGGACCGATCACGTCGCAACGCTGAAAGCCCGCGGCTAGAATGCGCTCTTGCATCGCGCCTCAGACTTTCGGGATCGCGCATGGACGTCGACTTTCGACAGCTTCCGGTGCCGGATTGGGGGCTGGTGTGTCCACGCTGCTCCTATCCCCTGGTCGGGCTTCCGGACAATCGCTGCCCGGAATGCGGCACGACGTTCGACGTACCCTCGTTGATTCGCTCGTGGACGCGGATGCGCGCCCCACGCTACACCGGGCGCGAGTTTCCCGTGCCGGACTTCGGGCTGCGCTGCTCCGCTTGCGGCGCGGCGCTCTGCGGGTCTTCCGAGCCGCGTTGCCCGGGCTGCGGTGCGGCGTTCGAGCTTGCGAAGTCGCGGCCGCGCGACGCGTGGTTTGTGGTCGATCCGCACGATGTTCCGGCAATGGCTCTGGAAGCGTTGCTCGCCGACGCCCTGATCCCGTATCTCCGGCAAAACCCGGTCGGAGCGGTCGAAGTGTACATGGGGTCGAAGGTCGGATCGTCGAGACTGCTGGCGCCGGCCGAGTTTTACTTCGACGTGCTGGCGCTCGTGCAGCAGGCTCGCCGTTCGCGCGACGTGGCCTCGGAGGCGGCCCAGCGCGAATGGACGTGCGCCGGCTGCGGGGCGGGCTCGCCCGATCATTTTGAGATTTGCTGGCAATGCGGAATGGAGAAAGCGTCCGACCCCGGCCGCCCGGACGAGTAACGCCGGGCGGCGAGCGACGTTCGGCGCTCGCCAGCCGGGTCGATTGCGGATATATCGATTCGTTGTCTCGTTCACGGGCATCCCACGCGACGGATTGCGATATGGGCATCCCCTATCAACCGGGCGATCCGCTCACCTGCCAGGAAATTCGCGAACTCGACGTGCTGACGATCGAGCACGTCGGCATTCCGGGACTCGTGCTGATGGAAAATGCGGCCCGGGCCGTGGCGGAGTTCCTGTTCAACCATCTGATCGACCCGGCCCGTTCTCACGTGGTCCTGCTCTGCGGTCCGGGCAACAACGGCGGCGATGGGTTTGTGGCCGCGCGGCACCTGCGAAACTCGGGCGTCCGCACGACGGTGGTGCTGGCGGCGCCGAGCGGGCGTTACGTCGGCGACGCGGGCACCAATCTCGGCATTTATCGTCGTCTGGAAGCGCCGCTGGTGGATGGGACGCGTGCGGACGGGCTGGACGCGGCGCGAGCGAGCGTGATCTCCTGCGATGTGGTGGTCGACGCGCTGCTGGGCACCGGCTCGCAGGGTGCGCCGCGGGGCCTGATCGCGGACCTGGTCCGCCTGGCGAATGGATCGACGCGGGCGCGGCGGGTGGCAATTGACATTCCCACGGGACTGGACGCCGACACGGGGGTGGTTTCGGACCCGTGTTTTCAGGCGGATGCGACGGTGACGTTCATCGCGGCGAAGACGGGTTTTTCGGCGGCATCGGCGCGGGCGGTGCTGGGGCGCGTGGTGGTGGCGGACATCGGCGTGCCGCGCGAGCTGATACCGGGTCGAAAACAAGTGGCCTCCGGATCTTGATTGTTCGGTATTTGTTTGTATCATGTCCATTGCGAACCGGGCGGGAGCGGCGCCCGGCGGCGATCGGTTCTGAGCACGCACGGGTCTGCACTGGGCAAGGGAGTCGGACATGTCGGAAGCCAACGGCGAGAATCGCACCGAAGCGTTGAAGCGAACGATTCAGCAGATCGAGAAGTCGTTCGGCAAGGGCGCGATCATGTATCTGAACGAGTCGCGCGCCACCACGGAGGGGATTTCGACCGGCGCGATTTCGCTGGACCTGGCGCTGGGCGGGGCGGGCGTGCCGCGCGGGCGCGTGATCGAGGTGTTCGGGCCGGAGTCCTCGGGCAAGACGACGCTGACGCTGCACATTCTGGCCGAGGCGCAGCGCGCCGGCGGGGCGGCGGCGTTCATCGACGCCGAGCACGCCTTCGACCCGGCGTGGGCGAAGCGTCTGGGCGTGAATCTCGAAGACCTGATGATCAACCAGCCGAACTGCGGCGAGGAAGCGCTGGAGATCTGCGAGCTGCTGGTCCGCGCGAACGCGCTCGACGTCATCGTGATCGACTCGGTCGCGGCGCTGGTGCCGCGGGCCGAGCTCGAGGGGCAGATGGGCGAGCTGCAGGTCGGTCTTCAGGCGCGCCTGATGAGCCAGGCGATGCGCAAGCTCACCGGCATCTCGAGCAAGAGCCGCACGAGCGTCATTTTCATCAACCAGATTCGCGAGAAGATCGGCGTGATCTACGGCAGCCCGGAGACGACGCCGGGCGGGCGGGCGCTGAAGTTCTACAGCTCGGTCCGCATCGACATCCGTCGCACGGGCATTCTCAAGGACGGCGACACGCCGATCGGAACGCGCGTTCGCGCGAAGGTGGTCAAGAACAAGGTCGCGCCGCCGTTCCGTGAGGCGGAATTCGACATCCTGTTCGAGTCCGGCATCAGCACCGAAGCCGACCTGCTCGACGTAGCCGCGACCTGCAATGTCGTCTCGCGGACCGGCACGTGGTACTCCTATGGCGCCGTCAAGCTCGGGCAGGGTCGCGACAACGCGCGGCAGTTCCTGCGCGACAACCCCGAGATGATCCGCGAAATCCGCCAGAAGGTTCTCGAACTGCGATTGCCGAAGGCCGAGCCCGTCGCGGAAGACGCGCAGCGAAACGGAGTCGTTGCCGAGCACGCCGAGCCGGCCGACGGCAAGGCGGCTTCGCGCCGCCCCGCCGCCGGGTCTCGTAAGAAGTGAAGCGCCGGATCGGCCGCGGGCCTTCGCCGGTTTCGCCGTGCGCGTGCTCATGCCCGCGCGCTGCGGGGCCGAATGGGTAGCAGGAACGCGCGCGTTCGTTCCGGCGGAGCGATGCGCGGGGATTGCGCCGCGCCGAACGGTCGGCGCGTCGAGCGCAGCGTTCGGCTGGTGGAGCGGCACATGCACATCCGGACCAGCGGCGAGCGAAGAGACCCGACTGCGTGGCGGATTCGGGCGATCGTGGCGGTTGCGTGCCTGGGCGCGCCGGCGATCGCGGACGGCGGGGACGCGCTGTCCGAGCTGCGGCGCATCGAGAGCGCGGTCGAGCAGCTCGTGCAGCAGGTTTCCGGCAGCGTCGTCGGCCTTCGCGTCGAGCGGCGATACGCTCCGCCGGCGCAGGCGGTCAGCGCGGCCTTGCCGGACGAGCCGCTGGTGACGGTGAATGGCGCCGGCGCGATTCTGGATTCGGACGGCCTGATTCTCACGAACGAGCACGTCGTCCAACACGCGGAGACGATCACCGTGCTGTTCTCGGACGGGTCGTCCGCGCCCGCCACCGTCCGCGGCAGCGACCCGCGGGCCGATCTGGCGGTGCTCGAAGTGTCGCGGCGCGGGCTGAGCGCGGCGCGCGTGGCGGACGCGTCGGGCGTGGCGCGCGGTCAGTGGACGGTCGCGATGGGCAACCCGTACGGGCTTGGCGGCGACGGCGAAGCGTGTGTGTCGGTCGGCGTGATTTCGAACCTGGGTCGCAGGCTGCCGGGACTGGGCGAAGTGGACGACCGCCTCTACGGCGACATGATCCAGACCACCGCGGCGATTCACCCTGGGAATTCCGGCGGACCTCTGTTCAACCTGCGGGGCGAGCTTATCGGCGTCGTCACGGCGATGCACACGCGCGCGGTTCTGGACGAAGGCGTCGGCTTCGCCATTCCGCTGAGCGAATCCAAGCTGCGCGTGATTGATCGCCTCCGCCGGGGCGAGCGGGTCGAGTACGGCTACGTCGGCTTGAGCGTTCGCGACGCGAACTCGTCGGCCGGCGTGGTGGTCGAGGATGTCGAGGCCGGCGGACCGGCGGACGCGGCGGGCGTGCGTCGCGGCGACCGGATTCTCCAACTGGACGGAAGCGCGATCCACCGCGCCGCGGACATGGTCGATCGGGTCGGAGCGCTTCCGGTCGGCGCAACGTGTCGGATTCGGATTGCTCGGGACGGGCGCGAGCAGACGCTCTCGATCGTCGCGGCTCGGCGGGCCGCGAGCCGGGCGGCAACCCTGCGCGGCCACGCGGTGTTATGGCGCGGGCTGCGCCTGACGGACCTCGCCGAAGCTGCCGGCCGGCCTGCGCAGCGGGTCGCCGAAGGCGGCGTCCTGGTCGTGGACGTGGTGAAAGACAGCCCGGGCGACCGCAGCGGCATACGGATCGGCGACGTCATCGAGTCCGTCGATTCGCAGCGCGTCGCAGACCTGGCCGCATTCCGCGAGCGTACCCGCGCACAGGCCGGCGTTGTGCACGTCGGGCTGAGCGAGCGCGGCGAGATACTGATTCAACCCTAGCATCGCCAGGGGAGCGGGCAGCGGCGGCGGCGCGATGACCAGGGCCTGCGCGACGGACTGCTTCACGCCGGCGAGCTTGGAGGACAGCGAGCGGCCTGGGCACGCCGTCTTGTGCGTGACTTCGCCGTGCCCGTACACGAGCGTGGGCTTCACGCCGGTCTGCTTGCAGAGGAACTGGATCAGCTCCTTGAGCGCGGCGAGCTGCCGCGGGGACGGCGAGGCGCCCTCGAAGTTTCCGATCAGGCAGATGCCGATTCCGTTTTCGTTGAAGAAGTTATTGGCGCGGTAGACGCCGAAGTACCGCCCGGCGTCGGACTTGCAGTGCGCTCCGGTGTCTTGCTTTTTCCATCTATTTCCTACGAATACCTTTCCATCAGGGAACCCGTTCCCGTTGCCGATGACGAAGTGATAGCCCAGCCCGCCGGACCACTTGCGAACGTTGCGGTGATAGTGGTCCATGCTCGCGGGAGTGTCGTTGGCGGTCGCGGAATGGTGCACCACGATCACCTTCCATCGACCGCGCTGGATTCCGCCCGGCGGCGTGAGCTCGGCCGTGTTCAGCCCGGCGGCGACCGGCGGCGGCGCGGGCTTGGGCGCCGGAGCGAGCGGGCGGGACGGCGCAGGCGTCGCGACCGGCGGAGGCGGCTGAGGCGGCGCGGGCTGACGGGTGCGGATGAGCGGCTCAGGGAGTCGTGCGGAAGGCCGCGGACCGGCGTCCTGGCAACCAGCGGTCAGCGCCACGGCGATCAAGGCATACCGTGCAATCCGTTGCATCGGCAGCTCCTTTCGGTGGGGAGGCAGCGGCACAGAGCTTTCGACACGCCAACCGCAGCAATATACCATTGCCCGCGGGGCGGTCCAGTATTGGCCCCCGCGCGCGGGAGTCCAGCGCGAATGGCGAGCGCGCGGAAGTCTGCCCGATCGTGGTGAGGTGCGCCGATGGCGTTTCGAAATTTCGGTCGAGGCGACGCGCCGGACGAGTGGTCGGACAAGATTCGCGAGCTGATGGACGAGATGCTCAACCGCAGCTTCGTCCCGTTCCGCCGATCGGAGACTTGGCAACCGGCCACGAACGTGTACGAGACGCGCGACGCCTACTACGTCTGCGTCGATCTGGCGGGGGTGCCGCGCGAAGCGATCGAGGTACGCTGCGACGGGCAGTGCCGGGTGCTGTTGCGCGGCAGTCGGCAGCAGCCGCGTCCGGACGGCGTGGACGGCCCTCTGAGCGTGCACGTGCTCGAGATCGACGAGGGACGCTTCGAGCGTGAAATCGACCTGCCGGAAGCGATCGACGACGCCGGCGTGAATGCCGCCTACACCGAAGGGTATTTATGGATCACGCTCCCAAAAAGGAACCAGGCGTGAATGAAGCCGCGCCGGACGCGCCTCCTGACGGCGCCGGGGCCGAGGGGTCTGCCGAAGAACTGCCGGCCGCCGGCCTGCCGGAGATTCCGCGCGAGCTGGCCGTTCTGCCGGTGCGCGGCATGGTGGTCTTTCCGGGCACGGTCGTTCCGCTCACGATCGGTCGCGAGAAGAGCAAGCGTCTCATTGACGCCGTGCTGGCGGGCAACAAGCTTCTGGCGATCTTCACGCAGCGGCGCGAGGACGTCGAGGATCCTGGCCTGGAGGACATCTACCGCGTCGGGACCGTCGCGCAGGTGCTCAAGCTGCTGCGCATGCCGGACGGCGGCAACACGCTCATGGTGCACGGCGTGGTGCGTGCGGGTCTCGAGCAGTTCGTCTCGACCGAGCCGTATTGGCGCGCCATCGTTCACCCGCACCTCGATCAATCGATCGCGTCGATCGAGCTTGAAGCGCTGGCCTTCAGCGCGCGACAGACGGCCGAGCAGGTGATCGAGCTGAGCCCGAACGTTCCGGACGAAGCGCTCGAGCTGGTGCGCGGGTTGGAGCGGCCGGGGGTCCTGGCGGATTTTCTGGCGGCGAATCTATCGCTCGGGCTGGTGCAACGACAGGAGCTGCTCGAGACATTCGACGTGTCCGACCGCCTGCGGAAGGTCAACGCGACGCTTCAGAATCAGCTCGAAATCCTGCAGCTTGCGCGGAAGATTCAGACCGACGTTCGCCAGGAGATCGACAAGACGCAGCGGCAGTACTTTCTCAACGAACAGCTCAAGGCCATCCGCCGCGAGCTGGGCGAGGACGATTCGCCCGGCGTTCAGGTCGAGGAGCTGCGCACGCGGGTCGAACAGGCGCAGATGCCGGAGGCGGTCCTGAAGGAGGCAGAGCGCGAACTCTCGCGGCTGGAGCGCATTCCGCAGGCTTCGCCTGAGAACGGCGTGATCCGCGACTATCTCGAGTGGCTGATCGAGATGCCGTGGGAGAAGCGCAGCGAGGACAACCTTGACATTGACCGGGCCGAGAAGATTCTCGAGGCCGATCACTTTGGCCTCAAGAAGGTGAAGCGCCGCATCCTTGAGTATCTCGCGGTTCGCAAGCTGAACCCCAAGGGCCGCGGACCGATCTTGTGCTTTGCAGGTCCGCCGGGCGTCGGCAAGACGTCGCTGGGCCAGAGCATCGCGCGGGCCCTGGGGCGGCAGTTCATCCGCATCGCGCTGGGCGGAATTCGCGACGAGGCCGACATTCGCGGACACCGCCGCACGTACATCGGGGCGATCCCCGGGCGCGTCGTGCAGGAAATCCGCAAGTGCGGCACGTGCAATCCGGTTCTGATGCTGGACGAGATGGACAAGATCGGCCGCGACATGCGCGGCGATCCGTCCAGCGCGCTGCTCGAGGTGCTCGACCCGGAGCAGAACCACAGCTTCACCGACCACTACCTCAGCGTGCCGTTCGACCTGTCGAACGTGCTGTTCATCGGCACCGTGAACTATCCCGACGCGGTCGAGCCGGCGCTGCGCGACCGCATGGAGTTCATCGATCTGCCGGGATACACCACCGCCGAGAAGCTTCAGATCGCGCAGCGCTACCTGATCGCGCGGCAGCTCGAGCGCAACGGCCTGGCCCGCGCGCGCGTCGACTTCGCCGACGACGCGCTGCTGCACATCGTCGAGCGCTACACGCGCGAGGCCGGCGTCCGAAACCTGGAGCGAAGCCTGGGAGCCGTCTGCCGAAGCCTCGCGACGCGGGCCGCGCGCGGACAGAAGCTGCCGGCGCGAATCGCCGTCGCGGAACTCGAGGAGAGCCTCGGTCCGCCGCGCTTCGAGCCGGAAACGGCTCAGAGAACGACGATTCCGGGCGTCGCCACGGGCCTGGCGTATACGCCGGCCGGCGGGGAAATCATCTTCGTCGAAGCCACGCTGATGCCGGGCAGCGGCTCGTTCATGCTGACCGGGCAGATCGGCGACGTGATGCGCGAGTCGGCGCAGGCGGCGATGTCGCTGCTGCGATCGCGGGCCAAGTCGTGGCGCATCCCGGCCGAGCGCCTGTCGAAATCTGACGTGCATATTCACGTGCCGGCCGGCGCGACGCCCAAGGACGGTCCATCCGCCGGAGTGGCGATGCTGACGGCGCTGTACTCGCTGCTGACCGACGTGCCGGCCGACCCAAGCGTGGGGATGACGGGCGAAATCACGCTGCGCGGGCTGGTGCTTCCGATCGGCGGCGTGAAGGAAAAGGTGCTCGCGGCCCATCGGGCCGGCGTGCGGACGGTCGTGCTGCCGGGACGGAATTCGCGCGACCTTCACGAGATCCCCACGGACGTGCAGCGCGAGATGCGGTTCGTCTTCGCCGAATCAGTCGAGGAGCTGTTGTCCGCCACGGTCCCGGGGCGTCCGACGGCGCCGCAGAAGTCTGGAAAGTCGTCGGCCGCGCGCAGCGCGGCGACATCCTCCAGCGGCCGCGCGGCGAATCGCGCGCCGTCGAAGCCGCGTCGGGTGAGCGCGGGGGGCTCGTGAGTTGGGCGTTTCGGATCGGGTCGTGGCGCGTTTGTCAAGCCTCATTTCGCGAGAAATCGCGGCTATGCCTTTACATAACTCGTTACGCTATCAGGAATTCCGCTTGAACGTGGCGGGCTAAGCGGCTAATGTACCGCGGTCGGGGCCGCGTAGCGCACCGGGGGTGCCGCGTGGCGATCTGAGTCATGGGGACGTGCGATCGCGTTCGAATTTCGGCTTCGGGTCACGAGCGAACACCATGAAAACGATAACAAAAAAAGACCTGGTGGATCGAATCGCCGAGAGCACGTCCAGCAAGCGCGTGCTCGTGAAGCGGGTGATTCAATCGTTTCTGGATGAGATCGTCCGGGAACTGGCGAACGGCAACCGGCTCGAATTCCGAGACTTTGGGGTATTTGAGATTCGCGAGCGGGCCGCCCGCATCGCCCAGAATCCGAAGACCATGGACAAAGTTCGCGTTCCGAGCAAGCGCACCGTGAAGTTCAAGGTCGGGCGCATCATGAAAGAGCGCTTGCACGATGTGAACCCCGGCGCCAACCACAGCATCTCGACCATCGAGACCCAGCCGGACGTTCGAATCGCGGCCTCGGCGGAGAGCATGTAGACCGCCGGAGCTATGCGCCGCGACAATCGTCGCTTGCGTGCGGGTGCTGGTAGTCACAGCGGACCGGTGCGCGTCGCCGTACCGGAAGATTCCCATCCACTGAATGAACCCGCCGTTACCCGGAGTTGGGTTGCGCGAATCGGCGCGCCCGCACCCGTTCGCACGCGGCATGCTCGGCTGCAAGCCACTGCGCCGCGACGGGTTCGTCCGGGTAGCGGTCCGCGGTACGTTCGCCCGATCGTCACGACCCGCGGAGCATCTTCCGCAACACTGTCTGCAACACGCCGCCGTTACGGTAGTAATCGATCTCCACCGGCGTATCGACCCGGCAACGGACGCGGAACCGGATGTCCGACCCGTCGCTCGGACGATGCGCGACGACAGTCAGATCCTGCCCCGGCCGCAAGTCGTCGCCCAGCTCGGGCAGGTCGAACACCTCGGTCCCGGTCAGCCCGAGCGACGCGGCCGACTCGCCGGACTTGAACTGGAGCGGGAGCACGCCCATGCCGACCAGGTTGCTGCGGTGAATTCGCTCAAAGCTCACCGCCAGCGCCGCTTTCACACCCAGGAGCATCGTCCCCTTCGCGGCCCAGTCGCGCGAGCTGCCCATGCCATAGTCTTTGCCGGCCAGCACAATGGTGGGCACGCCGGCCGCCTTGTAGGCCATGGCGGCCTCGTAGACGGAGACGACCGAGTTCAGAGCGGGTGAGCCGGAGTGAGGGGAGGAAGAGACGGGCGGGACGCCCGTACCACCCAGATGCGGCGGGACGCTCGCGTTCGCGTGGCTCCCGGTCGCCGGACCGAAGTAGGTCGTCCAGCCGCCCTCGGTGCCGGGGGCAAGCAGATTGCGCAGGCGCACGTTTGCGAACGTGCCGCGCGTCATGACGCGATCGTTGCCACGTCTCGATCCGTAGCTGTTGAAGTCGTCGCGTGAAACGCCGAGTGAACGAAGATACTGGCCGGCCGGCGATTTCTCGCTGATGTCGCCTGCCGGGCTGATGTGATCGGTCGTGACGCTGTCGGCCACCATGACCAGGCATCGAGCGCCGCGAATCGCCTGAATGTGCGTCGGCTCGGGCGAAAGCCCGTCAAAGAACGGCGGATGCTGGATGTAGGTACTGGCGTCGTTCCACTCGTACACGCTGCCGCCGGCCACGCGGATGGCGCGCCACTCCGGGCTCCCGGCGAAGACGTCAGCATAGCGCGTCGAGAACATCTCGGGCGTGACGAAGCGGCTCACGGCGTCCTGAATCTCGTGCTGCGTCGGCCAGATGTCGCGCAGGTAGACCGGTTTGCCCGACGCGTCCTGCCCGAGCGGCTCATTCACCAGATCGTGGTCGGCGGTGCCGGCGAGCGCGTACGCAACGACCAGCGGCGGCGACGCCAGGTAGTTCGCCTTGATGTGCGGGTTAATGCGTCCTTCGAAGTTGCGATTCCCGCTGAGCACCGAGACGGCCACCAGATCGGCCTGAACAACGGCGTCGCGGATCGCGTCGGGCAGCGGTCCGCTGTTGCCGATGCAGGTCGTGCAGCCGTAGCCGACCGTGTGGAAGCCCAGCTTCTCCAGACTCGCGGTCAGGCCGGCCTTGTCGAGGTAGTCGGTCACCACGCGCGAGCCGGGCGCCAGGCTGGTCTTCACCCATGGCTTCACGCGCAGCCCGCGCTCGGCGGCCTTCTTCGCCACCAGGCCGGCCGCGAGCATGACGCTCGGGTTGCTGGTATTGGTGCAGCTCGTGATCGCGGCGATGACGACCGCGCCGTGTCGCAAGCGCGAAGTCGAGCCATTGGTGCGAACGTCGACGCCGGCGTCGGAGGCGACGTCCGGCCCGGCCTTTCCGAACGACTGGCTCAGTTCCTGACGCCACCGCTGCTTCATTTCCGAAAGTGCGACGCGATCCTGCGGGCGTTTCGGTCCGGCGAGGCTCGGCTCGACGGTCGCGAGGTCGAGCTCGAGCACGGCGCTATACTCGATCGCGTGCGCGGTGTCGCTGCGCCACAGGGCCTGCTCCTTGCAATATCGCTCGACCAGGTCCACCTGCTCGGGCGAGCGCCCGGTCAGCCGCATGTAGCGCAGCGTCTGGTCATCGACTGGGAAGAACCCGACCGTCGCGCCATATTCCGGGGCCATGTTCGCGATTGTGGCGCGGTCGGCCACCGACATCGAACCGAGCCCCTCGCCGAAGAACTCGACGAACTTCTCGACGACGCCGAACTTCCGCAGCATCTGCGTGACTCGGAGAACGAGGTCCGTCGCGGTTGCGCCCTCGCGAAGCTGCCCGGTCAGGCGGAAGCCGACCACTTCCGGAACGAGCATGTACATCGGCTGACCGAGCATCGCGGCTTCGGCCTCGATGCCGCCCACGCCCCAGCCCAGCACGCCCAGGCCGTTCACCATGGTCGTATGGCTGTCGGTTCCGACCAGCGTGTCCGGCATGGCTACGGCGACGCCGCCGATGTCGCGCCGCAGGACGACGCCGGCGAGATACTCGAGGTTCACCTGGTGCACGATGCCGGTCGCCGGCGGGACGACGCGGAACCCCGAGAACGCGCTCTGGCCCCAGCGGAGAAACTCGTACCGCTCTCGATTGCGGTGGAATTCGAGCTTGGCGTTGAGATCCAGCGCGATCGCGCTGGCGAAGTGGTCCACCTGCACCGAATGGTCGATCACGAGATCGACCGGGATGCGGGGGTTGATCTTGGCCGGATCGCCGCCCAATCGCACCATCGCCGACCGCATCGCAGCCAGATCGACGACGCACGGGACGCCGGTGAAGTCCTGGAGGACCACCCGCGCGCATTGAAACGGAATCTCCTGTTCGGGCGGCTTGGGCTTCCAGTTCGCGAGCACGCGGACGTGATCCTCGGTGACGGCGAAGCCGTCTACGTTTCGCAGGACCGCCTCCAGCAGCACGCGGATCGAGTAGGGCAGCGCCGCGATCCGGCCGATTCCGGCCTTCTCGACGGCGTCGAGCCGATACAGGGTCGCCTGCCCGCCCTGTGTCTTCAGCGCGTGCATCGAACCGAGCGGATTTCGCATCTGGCTGCTCATGTGTGTGCTCCCGGGCGTGTCGCCGGCGCCCCGTTTCGCGCGCCGTGCGTTCGGCGGAGTTTATCCGGGCGCAAGCCGTTCGGCGACGACCGCAGCGGCGACGCGCCGACGTCGGCACGCGGCGTCGCGGGCGCGGCGTCCGCGCGCTCGAATCAGCCTTGCCGAGCGCCGGGAACCGGTTCTGGTTGGCCGATTCTGCCGATAGAATCGGCTTGTGGATCACCGATTCGCTGCCGACGGCGGCCGCGACGGCGGTCCGTCCGCCTGTTCGGCGAAAGCGCACGATGACCGCTCCGCTTCCGCCCATCGAAGATGAAACGCTGCAAACTCCACCCGATTGCCATTCGGCGGGCGGCGACCCGTCTTCGCCCTCTCCGGATTCGCAGGCTGGTCTCGATTTTGAGGCCGTGATCCTGCGGGTGCGCTCAGCGATCGCGCGTGTTCATGAGACGCGGCACGCCTGCGCGGCGGACGCCTCCGCGACCCCGGTCCGGCTCGCCGACGCGGAGACCGACTTGGGAGACGCGATCGCGACGATCGAGCGGATGCGCGAGGCGCTGACGCGCGAACGCGCCGCGCTGGAGCTGGAGCACTCCGCGCTGAGCGAGCGCACGCGCCGACTGACGCAGCTCGAAGTCGAATACGGGCAGCGCGACGAGACGCTCCAGGCTCAGCTCGCCGACCTCGAGCCGCGCGAAGTCGCCGCCCGCGAGCGGCGCGCCGCGGCCGACAAACTCTATGAACAGGCGCTCGAAGTCAACGAGCGATCGCAACGCCAGCACGAGCAGATCGTCCAGCTTCGCAAGCAGCTCACGGAGCGCGAGGCCGCGCTGAATCAATATGCCGTGCAATTGGAGCTTGAGCGCGGGCGGATCGAGACCGACCGCGCCGCCCTGCCGTCGCCGCTCGATCCGGCCGAACTGGCCGGCGCGGCGCGGGTCGAGCCGATCGGCGATCGCCGCGGCGCTGAGTCGCCCGCCGACGCCCCGGGCGCGATCCAGCCGGCCGCGCCCCCGGCGGCGTCTGCGCGGGCGCGCAAAGGTTCTCGCTGGGGCGTGTCGCTGGCGCTGTCGGTGGTCGCGGCGTGCACGGTCGGCGCGGCCTGGCTGTTGCTGGAGCGTCCGGTTCACGAGGTGCGCGTGCGACTGGCGTTCGAGAACGATCCGCCGCCGTCCATCGCCACCGTCTCGCTTCACGCCGGCGCGCTGGGCCGAGCAGACCTGATCTCGCCGCGAATGGACGAAGCGACGCGAACGGCTTGGGCGGGATTGATCGCTGCCCGCGCGATCGGGGCGACTGCGCTGCCCGACGGACTGGTTGAGCTATCCGCGACGGGCGAGAACGCGGAGGGGCTTCGCCGCGTGCTCGGCGGCGTGGCCGAGGCCTACGCGCAGCACCTGCGCGAGGAAAACACGACCGAACGGCTGGCGCTGCTGCGGGCCGCGTGGAACGCGCGCTGCGACGCGCTGCGCGGCGAGCTGGCCGCCGCGGAAACCGAGTGGTCGGACGCGCGGGCGCGGATTCCGCCGGCGCCGACCGACACCCAGACGACCGGCTGCGATCCGTACGCGCTGCGGGGCGAGTACGACGCGTCGCTGCTTGAGACCGACGCGGCGCGGCAAAGGCTCGCGCAGCTTCAGGCCGCCGGTCCGATCGTGCCGTTCCTTTCGGACGACGCGCTGGATGACGCGCTCGCCAAGGACGCGATCTACCAGGAAGACCTCAGCGAGCTGTTGTCCGTGTGGCGCGACTACCGATCTGACCTGACGCTCGCGATGGTCCTGGTCGAGGATCCGTCACGCGAGATGCGAAGCGCCGTGCAGGCGCTCTCCACCGCGCTGAACGAGCAGCGCGATCTCCAGCCTCCGCCGCCCGTCCGCGCCAGCCTGGACCACAGCGTGGACGAAGTCGAGACATTCAACGGAGCGCTCTCCGCGTTCCTTCAGGAGTGGCCGCAGCGGCGCTCCGAACTGGAGCGGCTCGAAGCCGGGCCGGAGCCGGACGCGGTGTTCGCGGCCCGCGAGCAGGCGTCCGCATCCGCCGCGGCGCTGGCCGAAGCCGCCGACGGGCTGCTCGCGGCGCTCGGAGCGGCCGCGGAAGCGCTGACTTCCAGCGGCGACGCCGGCACGCGCGGCAGCGTGGTCGCGTCGCTGCTGCGCGGCGAGATCGGTCGGCTGTCCACCCGCGTCGGCGAGCTGCGCGAAGCGCTGAAGGGCCTGTCGATCGACCAGAACGTGAAGCTCGACGCGCACGACCGGCTGATGCGGAGCCTGCACACGCGTCTCGGCGACCGCCGGCAGTCGCTGATGCGCATCGCCCGGGACCAGCTCGAAGCGTTCGCGCGCGGCGAGTACGAACAGCAGCTCACGTCGGCCGCGGACGAGCTGGCCGCGCTCGAGCAGCGGCAGGCGGCGCTGCTGTCTAACCTGCTCGACGCGGAGCAGCACGCGCGGCAGACGGACGAGGCTCGCCAGGCGCACGAAAGCGCGGCGGCGATCGCGGCGGGCATCGAGCCGCGCGTTCAGCGGCTGCGGGCGGAGCTCGACGCGGCGCTGGCTGCCCAACCGACGGCGCGCCCGGATTCTCTGGTCGTTCGCGGCGAGGACCGGATCGTTCGGGCGGGGACGCTGCGCGAGCGGCACGCGCTGACCGCGTCGGCGATCGCGTTCTGCTTTGTGCTCATCGCGACGCGCGCGACGGCCGGCGCCCGATCGGTTCACCGCGCCGCGGCCTGATCGGACGCGCGATCGAGGTTCGCTCCACCTAAAGATCCGAATGTTCTTGCTCGCCGGATTCGCGCCGATGACGACCGCACGGCGTATTCGTCATGGAACGGACGCGGGGAGCGGAAAATCGCGGCGTTGGGTCAATTTCCGCCGGAGGCGGCGGCGAGGGGAACGGGCAGGAACTCGGTCAGCACGGTGAAGATCGCCTGATCGAGGTCGGACAGCTTCCAGACAGTCGTCTTGCCGCCCGCGATGAATCGCTCTCGATCGAACAGCGGCGCCTGCTGCGCCGTCGGCGCCGGAGTCAGCCGCACCACGCCGCGGTAGAGCCCGACGTTGCGAATGACGGCCGACTCGATGCCCAGCCCCTCGACGTAGATGATCTCAAGCGTGAGGTCATCGAGCGGAACGGGCGCGGCCGCGCTGCTGAGCGGACCGAATCCGGTTGCGTACAGCACGTGACGCCCGGAACGCGACGATTCGAGTCGAACGTCGCGGGCGCTCTGCGCCATCAGGCTCACCAGGCGGTCCACCTGCGCCAGATCCGCCCGACCGAACACGAAGGAATCGAGCAGTTGCTCGAGTTCGGCCGGCGCGTCGGACGGGGCCGGCAGTGTGGGCGATGGAGCGGCGGGCGAGCGCTCGGGCGCGGGCGGGCCGACCCATGCGGGCTGGAGCAGCGCCGCGGCCAGCCGCAGCGTCTGTCCGAATCCGTCCAGCTCGATCAGGATGCCGTTCTTCGCGAGAACGGCCAGCGGGATCGCGAGCGGGTACTTTTCGAGGAGCGTGTCGGAGAATCCGTTCAACCGCAGGTAGACCCACTGCGAATCGGCGCGCAGCGCGCCGACCGTTTCGACATCGATGAACGGGCGATGTTCGGCGTGCTCGTTGGCGCGGACGCGGGCGTCGACGAACACGGACTCGGCCTGCCGCCCGGGCGCGGTGACCGGGGCGTCCAGCGGGGGCGGACCGAAGCCGAGCACGATCTGTCCGTCCACGCGAAAGCCTTCGTCGCCGACGTGCTCGAGCGTGATGGCAAAGCCTTCGTACAGGCGCTGCCGCAGGTCGTGCAGGATCGTGCTGGCCTGAACCCGGCTGGCTCCCGGCGCAACGACCAGCACGGAATAGAGCGCGATCGCCGCGGCCGCCGAGGAGATGAACGCGGCGAGCCAGCGCGTGCGGAACAAGCCGAGGCGGGGCGAAGCGAGGCGAACCCGGACGGCGGCGCCGCTCTTCCACCGCAGGAGTTGCTCCGGCGTCGGCTTGAAAGCCCAGCGCTGCGCCCGAGCAAAGCGCCGAAGATTCGCGTCGAGAAAACGGTCATCGCGTTCGCGTGGGCTGGACATGTCGCGCCTCGCAGACCTTCCGTCACTCCGGCTCGCCGCCGCGGACCAGCTTGCGGCGCAGACTCTGGCGCGCCCGGTAGAGCCGTCCCTCCACCGCGCGTTCCGTCAGGCCCAGCCGGCCGGCCAGCTCGGAATGCGAGCAATCGTTGAAGTAGTGTTCGACGACCAGTTCCTGATCGTCCACGGAGAGCGTCGTGATGGCTCGCAGCAGCAGTTCTCGCGCTTCCGTGCCGGCCAACTGCTCCAGCGGCATCTCCTGCTCGACCAGGCGGCGACTGAAGTCTCCGTCTGCCCCGCCGGAATCGAACGAGCAATGCGCCGGACGCCGACCGACGCGCCGCCAGTGCGTTCGCACAAGATTCTTGGCGACCGCGCGCATCCAGTATTCCAGCTCGTCGATCGGCACACGCCCGCCGTGCGCGCAGGCCTGGCACCACAATTGCTGAAGGATGTCGTCGGCCAGATGCGCGTCGCCGCCGACGCGAACCAGGACGTACCGGTAGAGAGACCCTGCGCAGCGATCGAAAACGCTCTCGAGGCGGTCGACCGGTCCGCGCGACGTCGGCGTCTCCGCTCCGGGCTGCCCGGGCGCGGTACACGCCACGCTCGTTACGCTCATTGCCCAGCTCCGCGGTTCGGCCGGCAACCGCCGCCCCCAACACCAGGAACGCGCCGCGCTCCTGCCCCCCACGCCTGCCGACGAAGAATTCTACCCGCACGCTCGATCCAGCCGAACTTCAGCGCCGCGCGCGAGGCTTTCCCGCTCCGCTTCCAGCACGCGCAGAACGGCGGCGGCCTCGGAAAGGCTGGCGACGGGATCGTGCGAAGGGTCGGCGACGCAGTCCACGAAGTGCCGCGCCTGCGCCTCATAGCCCGATAAGTCCGGCAACTCCGGCGCCCAGACGTCGCTGCCGGCGAAGACTTGCAGCGACGGGTCGCGCGAGACGTCGAAGTCGGCCACGCCGCGATCGAATTCGACCGTGTATCGCATGCGGAACGGAAACGCGGACGCGCTCATCCAGCCGCCCTCCGCCACCGCGTGCTCGGGCCCGCCGGGAAACCGGTAAAGCGTCGTGACGTGGGATGGCGAACCCGTCGCACAGACCGCGCTCGGCTCGCCGAAGCACCACCGCAGCACGTCCACGTCGTGGATGTGCAGGTCGAACAGGGCCCCGCCGCTTCGCGAAAGATCGCTGAAGAACCTCGGCGCCCAGCCCGGCGCCGCGCCGACCCGCTCGAACCGCGCGCTCCGCGCGCGCCCGAACGTTCCCGCAGCAACGCAGTCCTTCAGCCATCGCCAACCGGGCCAGTGTCGCATGCACATCGCCGGAACACAGCGCAACCCGGTTGCGCGCGCGAACGTGTCCAGCCGCGCCGCCTCGCTCGAGCGCAGGCTGACCGGCTTCTCGATCAGCACGTGCTTGCCGGCGCGGAGCGCTTCCATCGCCAGGTCCACGTGCGAATCGGTGTGCGTGCAGATGCAGACCGCGTCCACCGCCGCGTCCTCCAGCAGCGCCGCCGCGCTGGCATAGCTGCGAACAACCCGATCCTGACCGTTCGGGCCGGCCGCCTCGAACAGCACGCCCGCGCCGCGCAGCGCTTCGTCCGAGCGGCGCTGCTCGTTGCGATCGCACACGGCCACGAGCCGGCACGGATGCCCGTCGCGCTGCGCGTCCATGAACGCGGAGATGTGCGTGCGGCCGATGAACCCCACGCCGATGATGCCGACGCCGACGCTTTGCTGCACGACTTGCCTCCCGTGCCCCGGAGCGGCGGGTCTCAGCTCCACTCAGAGAACAGCGGGCGCAGGCGCTTCACCGCCGCGGCGACGTCGCCGGCGCGATCCGCGCCGGATTCGCGTTCGATCATGAGGTTGCAGCGGAGGCGCGCGGCGCGAACCGCCTGTGCGAACGCGGGCCAGGGCACCTGTCCTTCGCCGATCGGCGTTTCGACGCCCCATTCGCCCGGGCGCTGCGTGCGCCGCGCGTCTTTCAGGTGAATCTGCCGGACGTGCGGCGCCAGAGCCTTCAGCGCCGCGACCGGATCGCCCTTGTCGTACAGGATCATGTTGGCCGGGTCGAAGTTCACACCGACCGTTCGACGATCGAGCTCTTCGAGCACGTCGAGCAGCGTTTCCACAGTCTCCTGCCCGGTCTCGAGCGCGACGTCCACCGCGCAGCCGGAGAACGCGTCCACAATCTGCCGCAGCCGGCGGATCATCGTGCTGCGCAGCGGGTCGTACGGCGCCTCCGGCAGGAATCCGGCGTGAAACGAAACCAGCCGAATGCCCATCTCGCGCGCCAGACGCGCGCCGGCGGCCGCCGCGGCGAGGTTCTCCTCCCAATGCGCCTCCGAGCGAACGCCGCCGGTCTCGCGGATGCTCTCGAGCGTGCTGTAATCCTCGCCCGCCATCGAAATCATGCCGGAAGGAACCGCGATGCCGGCTGCGGAGAGGCGGTCGAGCGTCTCGGACGCGCTCCATGCGCCGCTGCGGATCGGATCGAGCGCGAGCTGCGTAGCTCGGGCGCCGATCTCGCGAAGCCGCGCCGCAAGTTCTTCCGGCGTCGCCGGCTGCAACGACCACGAGCACACGCCCATCCACGCCGTTGTCATGCCGTGCTCCTGCCGCCGGCGCGCCGCGCGCGGGCGGCCTCGCGGCGCTGTTCATAGACTTCTTCGCACTCCGGCGGACGGATGTAGACCGGGACGATCGCGTCGTCCGCTTCCCGGGACGCGCGCCGCGCGACGCACCGCCCGATCTCGAGCACGGCTTCGGCCGACGGCGTCCACAGCGCCGGATCGCACACGTGCACGTCGTCGGACCGGTCGCCGCACAACGCCGCGCCGTCTCCCAGCAGAGCCGCCCGCCCTTTCGCCGCAGCCAGCGCCACGCGCGGCTCGTACACACCCGGCGCGAGCAGACGCTCGCCGACGCGCCCCCCTTCGAGCCGGAACGCGGCCGCGAAGACCTGACCGCGGCGCGCGTCGAGCATGGGCACGACGCACGCGGCGTCGCCGGGATCGCGCAGCGCATTGTGCGCGAGCGCCTCGAGCGAGCTGACCGCCACGATGCGGACACCGCGGACCGAGCGCATCATCCGCGCGACGGTCGCAGCGACGCGCAACCCGGTAAAGCTGCCCGGGCCGGCGCTGTAGCACAGCAGCTCGACGTCGCGAAGCCGCGCCCCCATCTCGCTGGCGAGCGACACCATCTGCGGAAACAGCTCGGCCGTATGGCGGCGATCGTGCGGCAGCGCGCGGACAGCGGGCGGACCACCGCCGACCGCGATCGCGACGCTGCCGGAGCGCGTGGAAGTTTCGATGGCGAGCGTGACGGGCCCTGCACGCATGCTCGGGCATTGTACGCGGGAGAATCGCGGCGCGTCGGAATCGGCCGGGGATTCCGGGCCGGCGCTGGCCGCGCTCGCTTCCGCGGACGCCGCGCGAATTCGCCGTTGCTCAGCCTCGCGAAAACCGCCAGAATCGTCGCATGATGCGTACCGGCCGACGAAACGACGAGTTGCGCGCCGTGCAGATCGTGCGGCACTACACCGGCAGCGCCGCCGGTTCCGTTCTCTACCGCGCCGGTCGCACGCTGGTGCTGTGCACCGCGTCGATCGCGAGCGGCGTGCCGGCTTGGCGCGAGGCCAGCGGCAAGGGATGGCTCACGTGCGAGTATGACATGCTGCCCGGCTCGACGCCCGAGCGCAAGGCACGCAGCCGGACCAAGCTGGACGGTCGGACGCACGAGATTCAGCGGCTGATCGGGCGGTCGCTGCGGGTCGCGGTCGATCTGGCGGCGCTCGGGCCCCACACGATTCACCTGGATTGCGACGTGCTCGAGGCGGACGGCGGGACACGCACGGCAGCGGTGACCGGCGCGTACGTGGCGCTGCGCGACGCGCTCTCGGCGGGCCGCGAAAAGGGGCTGTGGCAGCGCGACCCGCACGTGCAGCCGGTGGCGGCCGTGAGCGCCGGCGTCATCGACGGTGAAATCCGGCTGGACCTGGACTATTCCGAGGACGTGGCGGCGCAGGTGGACTGCAACCTGGTCATGACCGGGGGCGGCGAGTGGGTCGAGGTGCAGGCGACGGGCGAGAACGCGACGCTGACCGACGCGCAGCTCACGCAAATGCTGAGCGTGGGCCGTGGGGGCATCCGCGCCCTGCTCGACGTGCAGCGCGCCGCGCTGGCGGGCGGCGCGGCGAACGCCGGCCGTTGAGCTCAGGTCGCGCGAGGAGAGGGCGAGAATGAACACGCGATCGCTGCGCTACCTGGCGGCCCTGGCGGCGATTTCAGCCGCCGGATCGGCGCAGGGCCAGCTCTTCGACTGGCTGAAGAAAGACAAAGATAAGTCGCGCGGCGACGCGTGGGCGATCCGCTGTATTTCCATCGACGGGCCGGACGCGGCGCGGCTGGCGCACGGCTATGGGGACGCGCTGAAGGGCATCGCCGGCTTCAAGGCCGACCTGGTGCGCGTGATCGACGGGCCGTCGGGCAGCACGCTGTATTACGGCGAGTATCGCCGCCGCTACGACGCGCGGAACGAGGTCGAGATGTTCGACCCCGATCCCCGGCCGACGCTCGAGCGGCTGCGCGGGCTGTCGCTGGGCGGTCAGGACATCTGGCCGTTCCAGCTCGCGACGATGGCGGCGCTGCCCGGCGCGTCGGAAGGCGGCCAGGACTGGGCGCTGCGCGACGCGAAGGGCTACTGGTCGCTGCAGGTCGCGGTGTTCTATGACACCGGCGAGTTCCGCCAGCGGCGCGAGGCGGCGGAGCAATACTGCAAGCTGCTGCGCGACCAGGGCGAAGAGGCGTACGTCGATCACGGCGACGTGCACAGCATTGTGAGCATCGGGACGTTTCCGAAGTCGGCGATTCAGGCGTTTCGCCGCCCGCATCCGCTGACCGGCGACTTCGAGCTGCGCGAGCGCATGGTGGACGAGCGTTTGCTCGCGCTGCAGAAGAAGTTCCCGCACAACCTCCACAACGGCGCGGTGTTCTACGAAGTCCGCCGCGACCCGGCGCGCGGCGCGGCCGAGCGCGAGGCGCACACTTCGTTCGCGGTGCGGATCCCGTCGCGGGAAGTCAACCCGTTCACGGGCGAGTAGCGACCGTGCGGACGATCGTCGCCGCGACGCGCAACGCGGGCAAGCTCCGCGAGATCCGCGAGCTGACGCGCGGCTCGCCGTGGGACTGGCGCAGCCTCGACGACCTGCCTGAACTCCCCGAGCCGGAAGAGACGGGCGCGACCTTCGCCGAAAACGCGCGGCTGAAGGCGGTCTACTACTCGGTGCGAACCGGACTGGCCGCGCTCGCGGACGACTCCGGCCTGGAGGTCGACGCGCTGGGCGGAGCGCCCGGGGTACACTCTGCCCGCTTCGCCGGCGCGCCGCGCAGCGACGCGCGCAACGTGGAAAAGCTGCTGAACCTGCTCGGCGATCGGCCGCTGCCGCAACGCACGGCCCGCTTCCGGTGCGTGATGGCGCTGGCGATCGGCGCGCGCGTCGTGAATGAGACCTCTGGCGTGCTCGAAGGGTCGATCGCGATGCGCCCGCGCGGCGTCGGCGGATTCGGATATGACCCGGTGTTCCTTGTGCCCGAGCTGGGACTCACCGTCGCCGAGCTCGCCCCGGCGGAGAAGAACGCGCGCAGCCACCGCGGGCAGGCGCTGCGCGCGATGCTCGCGCGCCTGTCCGACGCGCTGGACGCATAGCGGGCGACGGGGCGCTGGTCACGCCAGCATCAAACGCAGCCCGACCAGCATCAGCAGCACGTCGAGCACCCGCCGCACGACGCGCACCGGCAGCCGATGCGTCAGCCCAGCCCCGATCCAGCCGCCGGCGATCGCGCCGGGCGCCAGCCAGACCGTGAGCCGAAACGCGTCCAGCGCCGCGACGCCCTCCAAGCGGGACACGGCGATGGTCTGACCGACGGTCGCTGCCAGCGTCAGCGCCAGCACCATGCCGGACGAGTTCGCAACCGCGACGCGAAGCGGCGTGGCAAAGGCGAAGTGCTGCACGGGAACCGCCCAGATTCCGCCGCCCACGCCCAGCAAGCCAGAGATCATCCCGGAGGGCGCGCCGACGATCGCCGACACCTTCAGCAGGCGCCATGGGGATGCCGGCTTGTCCGCGAGGGTGTCTCCGCCCGGCGGGTCGCGGCGCGGCGCCCAGATCCACCCGGCCAGCACGGACACGATCATGAACGCGCCAAAGAGCGCTTTCAGCACGCGCGTCGCGTGGTCGGTGAACAGCGACGCGACGACGATGCCGATCGCCACGCCGACCCAGCCGGCCGGCACGAGCCACGCCACGACGCGCCATCGCATGGCACGCGCGCGCACGTGCTGCGGAATCGCGGTCAGCGACAGCGCGACGGCCGTCGCGAGCGCGGCCAGCTTGTACAGGTGAAGCGAGTTCAGCCCGTAGGCGCTCTCGCCGAGCAGCAGGAGCAGCGCCGGCACGATCACGAGTCCGCCGCCGATGCCCAGCAGTCCGCCCAGAACGCCCGCGAGCGTTCCGACGGCCAGCAGCGTGATCGCCTGCGGGAGGTTTTCCAAGCCGAACGCCAGCACGCTGGGGTCGCCCCTTGACCGGGACTCGCTCGAGGCTTCGTGCGAACGGCGCGCCGCGGCGCGCGGATCGATCGTTTGCGCCTCGAAGGGTATCATCCAAAGGTTCGCGAGCGAAGCGGTGGGCGCACGCCCGGGCGGATTCGGGCGGCGTGGGGTCGAACTTGAGAGAGGAAACCGGTATGAGCAGCGGCCGCCGCCGAGTCGCGTGGATCGCGTCGCTGGCGGGCGTCGTCACGCTCGTCGCGGGCGGGTTGTGGGTCTACGAGACGCGCTGGGTCTGGCCGAAGCGATTCGCGGCGGTCGAGGACGGTCGGCTCTATCGCTCGGGCGACGTGTGGCCGGGGCAGCTCGCGCGTCTGAAAGAGACGTACGGGATCCGCACGATCTTGTCGCTGAACAATCCGGAAGTGCTCGAGACGCAGCAGGAGCGTGACGCGGCGCTGGCGCTGGGCATCCGGTGGCTGAACGTGCCGCTGACTGGCGACGGCGCCAGCACGCGCCCCGACCGCGAGCGCATCAAGGCGATCCTGTTCGACGAGAACGGACCGATGCTGGTTCACTGCTCGGCGGGCGTGAACCGGACCGGCCTGGCGGTCGGCATGTACCGGCTCCATCGCCAGGGCTGGTCGCTGGACGACGTCCTGCGCGAGATGCGCGCGTTCGATTTTGAGGACGAGCCGCACCACGAGAACCTGCGTCAGGCGCTCGCCGAGGAGGCGCGCATCGCGGCCGAATCGCGCGGCGCGCCCTCGTCTCCGTGAGGCGTTCCGGCGTCGCTCAGGCGACCAGGTCGCAGGGCGTCGATCGGAATCGATTGCGAAGCTGGATGAGAATCTCCGCGTGTCGCTGGCAGACGCGCGACTCGCTCACGCCGAGCACGCCGCCGATTTCCGCCATCGTCAGCCGCTCATAGTAGTAAAGCGTGAGGATCAGGCGATCCTGCTCGCGCAGCCCGCGAAGGATGTACTCGCGGATGAGCTCCCTTTCGGTCTGGTCCGTTGGCGACGGACCCGGATCGGCCGGCATGAGCATGCCGGCGCGCGAATCGTCGTTGCGCTCGGCCGGCGGTTCGAGCGACACGCTGTGCGACGCCATCACGGCGCGCTTCATCCGCGAGAACTTCACGGGCGGGACGCCGAGCTGGCGCGCGACGACCTCGGCGTCGGGCGGCGCGCCGTTCTGTGCGATCATGCGGTCTTCAATCGCCGAGACGGTGCGCTCGAAGCTGCGGCCGGAGCGTCCGAGCGGATCGATCTCTCGCTGCCAATCTCGGATCGCGCCGAGGATTCGCTGGCGACAGTAGGTTTCGAATTTCACGCCGCGATCCGGGTTGAAGGACGTAACGGCGTTGATGAGGCCGTCGTATCCCGCACTGGCAAGCTCATCGGCCGTCACGCGCGGCCAGAGTCGCCGGGAGACGATCTCCGAGACGTTTCGTACGAGCGGCATGTAATACTCGACCAGCCGGTTCCGCAGCTCGACGGCGTGCGTGGATCGGTATTCGCTCCAGATGCGCCCCAGATCCTGCTTGACGATGCGTGTCATTCCCTGACTCCTGTCGTTCTTCCGTGACGGATTCGGGCGTTGCCGGCGACATGACGTTTGCCTGGGCAGTCGACCCGAGTACTTGTTCCGGAAGAATAACTCGGGTCAGCGCATTTTTCCATGACTAGCGCGAATTATTTTATCTATTTTGACATTCCAAGTCGCAAGAAGGTTAGATTGCGCGGTTTACAGCGAGAAGTTTTTGTCAATTTTGTCGATTTCGACCGCGAATTCGCAGAGAGTTCGGGCCTACAGAGCCTGAGGCGCGGGTCCGAGGGCATCCGCGTCGGCATCCACCTGTGAAAATAGGATGACGCGCTTGTACTGCTCGCCCGTCGATCGTCGTGCCGCCAGCAGACGCATGTCCATCGCCGTGAAGTCGGCAGAATCGCGATATGAAACGCGTAAATTAGATAGACGAAGAGATTTACGACGATCTGCGTACTCTACGTTCTGCTGCTGGAGGCACTCGTCAAGCACCTCGGCATCGCCCTGTGCAACCGGACGCGACATCGTGAGCTGATAAAATGGGGGGTCTGACCACCGCGGACCGATGACGAAGTCGAACTCCGGATAGCCCAGCTTCGCGCGGGCCTGCGCGACGGCCGTCACGACCTGCTGTTCGGTCAGCTTTTCACCGACGACGGAAGCGACACCGCCGGCGCGGTAGAGGAAGGCCACGATCGGCGTGCGTCCGACGAATCCTTCGACGCGCACCACATCGTCCAGGCGGTATCGAATCAGACCGGCGCTGTTCGAGAGGACGACGGCGTATTCGCGACCCGCTTCGAGCTCGCCGGCCGAGAGCACCGGCGGCGTCGCCTCGTGCCAGCGCTCGATCGGAATGAACTCGAAGAAGCTGCCGGCGACGTCGAGCACGCCGGCGGGCGTACCGTCTTTCAGCGGGATACTGACCCGTCCTTCGCTGGCGAGCAGCCCGATGTCGCGGGTCGGCAACGGGCCGTACCACTGCCGCACGCGGTCGCCGAACAGCCCCATGCTGCCGCCGGTCCAGCACGCCAGGAACTCGATTCGCCAGTAATCGGACGGTCGCAGGACTCCCGCCGCACTTCGGAGCCGCTCGAGTTCGGTGGCGCGCTCCGGCATCGGCCTGAGCGCAGCGCGCGTCGTCCGCAGCGCCGGCAGGTCAGGCACGAGCTGCGAGGAGATCGTGCCGTCGCGCACATCGCGGAGGATCGACTCGGAGTGCTCGTCGACGATCTTCGCCAGGCGGATGAGCGTGGCCGGGTTGGCGGTGACCGCGAACGCCACGTCGCGGACGATCCCGAGTCGCATCAGCGCGTAGTGTCGCGCCAGCGGGTCGCTCAGCTCGGTCAGCGCCGCGCCGCCGACGTAGAATCGCCGCACGATGCCCTTCTGCGTCCGCGCAAGCAGCCCGGTGATTGCGCCGCAGGGAATTCCGGCCGGCGATCGTCGCTCATCCGATCGGCCGCTGACCTGCAGGATGGACCTCAGAATCGCGGCCGGGTGATCGGTCAGCATCTTCAGGCCGAAGATGTTCCATCCGCGGCGGTAGGAGCGCACGAACTCGGGCGTTACGGGGATGAGCTTCTGCTCGGCGGTGGTGCCGCTGCTGGTGGCGAACATGAGCACGCGGTGGCTTGGCGCGAAGAGCGCGCTCGTCTGTCCGGCGGCGACGCGATCGATCCACGGTCGGAGCGTTTCGTAGGTCTGAAGCGGCATCGCGCGGCGCAGCTCGGCGGCGTCGCGCACGCGGTCGAGGCCGTGGTGGCGGGCGAATTCGCTGCGTCGGACGAGTTGGAGCGCGCTGTTCAGCGCGGCGCGCTGCGCGTCCTCCGGGCGCTCGAGCGAGCGCTCGAAACGTCGATATACGCCGCGGGCGTGCAGCAGCGCGAGTCGGGCGGCGATGTGCTCGAGCGCGGACGGCATTACGAAGAGATTCCTTCGGCTGGCGAATCGGCTACGCGAATCCGACCGACCGCTTGCGGATCACGACACCCCGGCCGGCTGCTGGGGGAGCGGCGCGGGCGCGGCGACCTCCCGTTCGGGCAGCGTGCGCGGCGGCGCGCCGACGGGCTGCGACAGGTGGCGGTTGAAGAAGCGCGTCGTGAGGGCGGCATACTTCTCCGGGTGCAGGACGGCGGCCTGGTTGTGCCGGGCGCCGGGGGCGATCCACAGGTATCGCGGCTGCGGCGCCAGGGCGTACAGCAGGCGGGTCTGCTCGACGGGCAGGTACGAGTCCTTCTCCCCGTGGATGAACAGCATCGGGCGGGGCTTCATCGCCCGCAGCGCCTTGCGGACCGACGGAAACGTGCAGCCGAACTCGCGCGCCGCGCGGCGCATCAGGCACGCACGCAAGAACGGCCAGAAGCTCTGCGACTCGTTCTCGGGGACGATGCGAATCTTGGCGAAGATGTACGCCCAGCGGCGCATGAAATATTCGATCGTGCGATCGGTGCTGAATCCGCCGTCCGACACTACGACCGCGATGCGGTCGTTCTGCCCGGCGGCAAGGATCGCGGCCGCGGCGCCGCGCGAGATTCCGAATGCGCCGTACTCGCGCGGCAGGTTGTTGCGGTCGAGCCAGTCCTCGACGAACGCGATCGCGCCGCGCATGTCGTGCATGTCGAGGTTGGAGATCCATTGGCGCGGGGCATAGTCGGGCGGGCAGTCGCTCTGGCCGTGTCCGCGAAAGTCGAACGTGAAGATGTCGTATCCGGCGTCGTTCAGCGTGCGGCAGTAGCGGGCGCAGGAGTGCATGTCCGAGCAGTATTCGTGCGCGAAGACGATCAGTCCGCGCCGTGGCACGCCTTCGGGAGCGCGGACGAACATGCCCGAGAGCCGAAGGCCGTCATACGCGGAAAACGTGACCGGTTCGCCGAGCAGGCGTTCGAAATCGAGCGGGCTGCGGGAGAGCGGCGGGCGAGTGCTGCGCATGATGTTCAGTGAAATCCGCACGTACTTGCGGACCACGAGCATCGGCACAAGCACGAGCGCGGCGATCATCGCCGCAAACGTGACGATAGCCCAGTTGCGGAACAGCAACTCCAGGAGCGTCCATTCGGCTGGCAACATGGAGTCCCTGAGAGAATTGCGCACGCGGTTGCCGCGCCGGCCGCCGCTCGCCTCGGACATTACCGCGCGACTGCGAATCCGTCTATCCAGGACACCCGCGACGCGCGTTCGTTGGCGGGGATCGAGCGGATTCAGCAAGCCGCCTCTCTTGCGAGAAAGGGGACCGACCTGCGACCTCCTGAACCGAGCCGCGACCGTCAGGCAGCGGGGAACGCGCGTTGGCAGCGTTTCCAGCCGCCCGCGCTCGCTCATGGTCGCGGTTCGGCCGGCGCGCTCGGACGAACCGGAAACCGGCCTAACCGACTTCATCCAGCAGCACGGCGACGCTGCACGCAATCGCCTCGCCGCGCCCGATCGCGTCCAGCCCTTCGTTCGTGCAGGCCTTCACGCCGACGCGGTCGGGGCTGAGGCCCAGCAGCCCGGCGATGGACTCTCGGATGGCGGGCTTGTGCGGCGCAAGGCGCGGCCGCTCGGCGTGGATGGTGACGTCGACGTTTCCGACGCGCAGCCCGGCGGCGTGCACGCGCGCCATGACGGTGCGGACGAACCCGCGGCTGTCGGCGTCTTTCCAGCGCGGGTCTGTGTCGGCGAACAACTCGCCGATGTCTCCGAGCGCTGCGGCGCCGAGCAGCGCGTCGCACAAGGCGTGCAGCACGACGTCGGCGTCGCTATGGCCCAGCAAGCCGGTGTCGGCGTGGATGTGCACGCCGCCGAGAACCAGGCGGCGGTCCGGCGCTGTGCGGTGCAGGTCGTGCCCGATGCCGATGCGATGCATGGCGGATTCTCCCTGGCGCGAGCGCGACTTCCAGCCGCGACGGAACACTCCGTCTCGGTCTCGTTGCGCCCGTGGCCCGCGCGGTCACGATCGCTCGCGCTCGCGGGCCGGCTGGGACGCCGTGCCGAGCGGAAGGCCGCTCCCGTGCGGCTGGCCGTTGAGCACCTTCAGCACGACCAGCGTGATGTCGTCGTGCTGCGGGCGACGGCCACGAAACCGCGTGACGGCGTCGATGACAGATTGACCGATTTCGCGCGCCGATCGGTCCCGGTTGTCGCGGATCAGGTCGCAGAGCCGCTCTTTGCCGAACATGGCATTGCTTTCGTCTCGCGCTTCCCAGATGCCGTCGGTGCCGATCAGGGCGATCTGCCCGGGTTCGAGCCGCAGCGGGCCGAACTCGGAATACTTCAGGTCCGACTCGACGCCGAGCGGCAGATCGACGCCGGCCACGGTCGAGAACGTGCCGGAACCGGGCGAATAGAGCATCGCGGGGTCGTGCCCGGCCGAAGCCCATCGAAGCAGTCGATCGGGCGAGGTCAGCCGCGCATAGAAGAGCGTCATGTAGCGATCGAGCGGCGAGTCCATCGCCAGGTGGCGGTTGACGTGCGTGAGCAGTTCGGAGATCGCCCCGCTTCGCGCCGCGTGCCCGCGGAGCAGCGCGCGGGCGGTCGCCATGAGCAGGGCGGCGGCGACGCCGTGCCCGGTGACGTCGCCCACGACGATGTCGATCTGTCCCGGTCCGGTGGCGGTAAAGTCGAGGAAATCGTAGTAGTCGCCGCCGGTCTCGTCGCAGTAGACGCTGAGCCCGGCGATGTCGAAGCCGTCGATGCGCGGGCTTCGCGCCGGGAGCAGGCTCTGTTGAACCTGCATCGCCAGCGCGAGCGATTCGCGCAACCGCACGCCGTCGTGAAGCTGCGGCACCATCTCGTTGAAGGTGCGTCCGAGCTGACCGATCTCGTCGCTGGAGCGGACGCGCACGCGCGCTTCGAGATCGCCGGACGCGACGCGGTCGGCCGCCTCGGCCAGCTCGCCGATCGGGCGCGTGACGGACTGCGACCCGATGATCGCGGCGCAGGCCACGGCCATCAGCACGACCGCCAGGGCGATTCCCATGACAATCAGCTGCTCGCGGGTGCGCTGAAAGATGTAATTCTCGGCCTCGGTGGCCTCGAAGATGACGTTGGAATAGGGCACGGTCAGCACGAGGTACGCCGGCTGGGACGCCAGCGGGGCGTAGGACCACAGCGCGTCGGTCTGTCCGATCCGCATGCGGCGGACGCCGGTCTGCCGTTGTGCCATGTTGGACAGCGCCTGGAGAAACTCGTCGCCGTCGGGCGAGATCAGGCGCGGGGCGCGAAGCGGCACGTCCCAGCTCGGCTCGTCCTGTTCGAATTCCTGCTGCGCCAGGACGCTCAGCCCGGCGGACGCGGCGTCCGCGGTGCGGGGCGCGGCGACAACGAACAGCTCGGAGCGCGGTCCCCACGTCGCCGGCACACGCAACACGTCGTAGAGCGTTCGCACGGCGACATCGAGTCCGGCCACGCCGAGCAGATTCCCGGACGGATCGCGCAGCGCCACGCTGGCTGCGACCACGACTTCGCCGGTGCTGGCGTCCGTCAGCGGCGAGGTCCACACGACGCGAGGGGAGGAGGCGGCGGCCTGGTACCACGGGCGGCGGCGCGGATCGAACTCGCGCGGATAGCCGCCGTGCCCGGGAAAGGACATGTGCACGCCGGATTCGAGCGCGACATACTGCCAGTAGACGCGTCGGGAGATTTCCCGCGCGATGCGCCGAAGCTCTGGCGCGATGGAGCGCAGACGCCGCATGTCCGGCAAGGCGTTCTCGCGCGATATGCCGGGCGGCGTCACGAACACCGGCTCGGAGTAGCTGACCAGGACCGGTAGAACGACCCCGTCCCCCATGCGACAGACATGGCGGTCGGACGGGGCGTAATCCCGGGGAGGGTTGCCGGATGCGCTGAAGTCCTCGGGGAAGCAGACCCGGTCCGACGGCGGCGCGGGCGACGCCAACGCCGCCGCGGCGGCGCGGGCGTGCAGCTCCAGCGACAGCTCGATGTTGCGGATTTCGCCGTCGAGCACGCGGGCCTGGGATTCGACCAGTTGAATCAACTGATAGCGGGCGCGATCGGTGAGCGATTCTCTCGCGCGTGCGGCCAGCGCGCCGCTCAGCTCGCGCGTCGAGCGGGACGTCAGCCAGCTCACGAGCACGAGCGGCGCCACCGCAATGAGCAGCAGCAAGAGCAGCAGTTTTGCCCGGATTTTCATGCGCCCGATTCCGCAGACCGACCCGCGGCAAGAGAAGACTTCCCCGCGCCGCGCGAAGCCTAACGCCGCGCTGCGCAATGCGTCCAGCCGCCGCGCGGGATGGAACCGCTCCTGTCGGGCGCTACGGCCGCGGCATCGGCGGCGCGTCGCGAAGCTCATCGCCGTCGCGCAGAAAGACGCCGCCGGCGCGGGTTCGCCGTGGCTCAAAGCCGTCCACCACGGCGGTGTAAAAGGCGTCGGCCCGGTGCGGCTCGATCAGGTAGACGCGCGGTCCCCATTCGAACACGTCAAGCGTCGGCGGCGCCGACAGACCGTCGGTCTGCGCGGCGGCGGCGTCCGGCGTGAGGGTGAGCGTCCGCGCGGAATGCGTGTAGAAACCGGATAACTCGCCGATCTTCGAGCCGGCGTGAAGCACGCGCAGGACGAACGCGCCGCCCTCCTCCAGCGTCAGTTCATGCATCCGACCGGCTTCAACGCCGCGGAAGAACGTGCCCACGTAGTTCCGCGGCCGGGACGAGGCGGCGGAGGTGGGTGAAGCCCCGGCCGGCGGCGGCGCGGCATCTCGGCAGCTTGCGGAGAGGATCAACAGTGTCGCCGCCAGTGCACTGCCTCGCGCCGCGGCGCGCGCGCGGCGTTGGATCCGACGCAGCCGGCAGCTGCGGCGTTCGATCCGCCGGATTGGTTGATTCAGGCTAAATACGGGGATAAACTCCCGGGTCGCCGATTGGGGATTAGTGTAACGGTAGCACAACTGACTCTGGATCAGTTAGTTCAGGTTCGAATCCTGGATCCCCAGTTCTCTCCACTTGACGCCCTGCGACGATCGCATGCGCCGGCACGGCGTGCCTAACTCGGTTTGCGGGCCGCGATCCAGAAATTGTCGGACAGCGAGTTCGCCTGCACACCGACGACGCTCATCCCGTGACTTTCGAGAAGCCGCGTCAGCGTGTCGGGCGAGAAGTACTGAACGTGTTCCGGCCAGCGATATCCCGACCAGCGCCGGCCGAGCCACTTGCGGAGCGAGCTGTCGTAGTTGGGCGTCTTCTGCACGCAGACACCGCCGGGTCGAAGGAGATTCAGCATGCGTTGCAGCGCGGGACCGGGGGCCGGCTCGTGCTCAAGAAAGCTCACGGTCACGATCACGTCGAATGAACCCGGCGGCAGTTCGCACGCTTCGAGTCGCCCCAGAATGACACGGGAATCGCCGAGTCGCCAGCGCGCCTTGGCGGCCATTTTCGGCGACAGTTCGATGCCGGTGGCGTCGAAGCCGCGTTTCTGAGCAAGTGCGGCGAGGCGGCCGTCGCCGCAGCCGACGTCGAGGAGCCGTCCGCCGGGGGCGAAGCGGCGAACGACGCGGAGCGCCCGCGATTCGCGGCTGGGCCTGAGTATGGTGACGAGCGCGGTCCAGGCCCGCATCCAGGGGTTTCGCATCCAGCGCTCGTAGCGCTCGCGTGCGAAGGATTCGCTCCATTCGAAATCGGTTTCGACGGCGGCCTCGCTCGGGACTTCGGGCATGTACGGCAAGCCGCAGCCGCCGCACTGAATGAGCATCCAGCCGTCATGGGTCAGCAGATGCGCTCCGCCGGACGCGGCGCAGACGGGGCAGTCGCGTCGAACGCGCCCGCCGGCCTCGGAACTCAGGGCGGATGGCGCGGACGATGCGGGATCGGCGGATCGGGACGGGGCGAGCGGCTTCGGTCGTTGCTGCGCGTTCAAAGGCTCTCCCGGTGCTGGGGCCTGGGCGGGGATTATAGAGGCGTGCGGGGGCCTGCCGGGCGATCGGACACCCCTTTGCTTACCGCCGGGCTGCGGTTAGTATTGAGAGTTCGCGGCGTGTTGCGGGAACACGGGCGACTGGGTCCGAGGTCAGGCGAACGAGGGACGGGCGTGCATGATCCGAGTTAAGGTCCGCAGCAACGAATCGGTCGAGCAGATGGTCCGGCGCTTCAAGAAGCTGTGCGAGAAGGAAGGCCTGACCCGCGACATCAAGCGCAACAGCTACTACGAGAAGCCCTCCGAACGGCGTCGCCGCAAAATGCGCAAATCGCTGAAGCGCATCGCCAAAGATGCATTCTGAACCGCGGCATCCGCCAGGCAGCGCCGCGCGCCAACCCGCCTGCCGGGCGGCGCGATCGGGTTGCGCGGCCGAATCATTCGCGTCTTCTCGCGATGGATGGGTTCGCACATGACGGGCGACCGATCCCAGCGATCCGCGGGGCATACGCCGGCGACCGACGATCCGATCCAGTTCGCGATCGAGGCCGCCCGGATCGCCTCGTCCTACCGAATTGACGAAGTTCGCGTGCTCGACGTGCGCGGGCTGTCCAGCCTGGCGGATGCATTCGTGCTGGGCACCGGCACTTCCGATCGCCAGATGGCGGCGGTGCTCGAGCGCATCAAGGAGCACGCCCGCGCCTGCGGTCGCAAGCCGTTCAACGTGGCGCATCCGCCGTCAGCGAACTGGCTGCTGGCCGACTACGTGGACGTCGTGGTGCATCTGTTCGACGAGCAGCACCGCGAGTACTACGATCTGGACGGGCTGTGGGGCGACGCGCCCGAGGTTTCCTGGTCGCAGCCTCCGGCCGAATCGGCCTGATCGCCCGCCCGGCCGAGCTCACTCTTTACCCGGATCCTGTTCGAGCATTTTGCGCAGGTACGCGTTCTCGCGGCGCGTGGCTTCGAGGTCGAAGAGCAGGTACTTGATCCACATGCGCAGGAAGTCGATGTTCTCCTGGATCGCCCCGACGCGCCGTTTGATGTCCTCGTGACGCTGGCGTGTCTCGGCCGCGAGCGCGTTCATGCGTTCACGCTCCGCCGGCGGCAGCGTGTCGATCTGGGAGATCAACTCCGAGAGCTTTTGCTGGAATTGGGCCTCGTCCATGCTCGCTTCCCTCCTCGGGTCCGCACGGCGCATGCGCGGCAGGATGTTCGTTCCCCAGCTTCGAGCGATCTTAGGAAGGCTGCGCGCGCGAAGGCAACGCTAGACTTACGGGCGACTTCGGTCCGATTCGCAATTCCCGCCGATCGGCGACGGTTGAATCATTATGAGACGCGCCCTCCGACGTCCGCGGCGGACACGCCGCCGCGCGGCGCGCCGTACAAAGCGCGCCGACACTTGTGACGCTTGCTCGAATGGGTTACACACGCGAGCCGGTTCAGAGGTGCCGACGATGGAACTCCGCGAAATTCACGTGCGAATGCTCGAGTGGCTCCAGCAGCGCCCGGATGGCGCACAGCTGACCGAGCTGTCGGACGGGCTGCGCGTCGACCAGTCGCAGATTCACGCCGCCTGCGTCGAGCTGTCGCAGGCCGGCCACGTGGAGTTGAGCGAGCGCGCGGTGCAGGAATTCTCGCTCGGACCGGAAGGCGAGCGACACGCCAATCTCGCGCTGCCCGAGCGGGTCATTGCCGGCGTGCTGGAGAAGTGCGGCGGCTCGTGCAAAGTCACCGACGTTCCGACGCACTGCGACCTGGACGCCGGGCAGGTCGGCCAATCGCTGCGCTGGTTGTCGCAACGCGGCTGGGCGACCAAGAGCGGCGACCTGCTTACGCTCGCCGCCGACGCGGCGGAGCGCCTCGCGAAGCGCGAGCCGGACGAGCGGATGATCGCGGCTCTGGCGGGTGGGAAAAAGGCCCGAACCGACGAACTCTCAGCCGCCGGCGTGGATGTGGCCGCTGCTCAGAAGCTTCTGTCGCCGCGAAAGGGCTTCCTCACGGTGAAGGACCGTTCCGAACGCAGCGTCCGGCTGCGGCCGAGCGGCGCGGCGCTGCTGAAGCAGGGCGTGAAGGGTCGGCGGCGCGTGACACAGCTTACGCCCGAGCTGATGACGGACGGGGCGTGGCGCGAGGCGGACCTCCAGCCGTATGACGTGACGCTGGCCGCCCAGCGCGTCTTCCCCGGCAAAGAGCATGCGTTCCAGCGCACGCTCGACAAGGTGCGGCGCGTCTTCCTGGAGCTTGGCTTCAGCGAGATCGTCAGTCCGTGGGTCGAATCGAGCTTCTGGGACTTCGACGCGCTGTTCCAGCCGCAGGACCACCCGGCCCGCGACATGCAGGACACGTTCTATGTCGCCCGTCCGGACCGCACGAAGCTCCCCGACGACCGGCTGGTCGAACGCGTTCGGGAGACGCACGAGAACGGCGGCGGCACCGGATCGAGCGGCTGGCAATACGCCTGGAACCGCGAGCTGGCGCACAAGCCGGTGCTGCGGACGCACACGACGGCCGCGACGATCCGCGCGCTGTCGGCGCACAAGTCGGGCACGCCGGGCAAGTACTTCGTGATCGGCCCCGTGTTCCGCCGCGAGACGGTGGACTACAAGCACCTGCCGATGTTTCACCAGGTGGACGGGATCATCGTGGACGCCAAGGGCAGCCTGGCGAGCCTGCTGGGCACGCTCGGCGCGTTCTACGGCAAGATGGGCTTCCCGAAAGTGCGGTTCCGCCCGAGCTTCTTTCCGTACACCGAGCCGTCGGCCGAGGCGTACCTGTGGTTCGAGAGCCGCCAGGAATGGGTGGAGATGGGCGGTTGCGGGATTTTCCGCCCGGAGGTGACGCAGCCGCTGGGCGTTCGCGACCGGGTGCTGGCGTGGGGTCTGGGTCTGGAGCGGCTGGCGATGATGATCCACGGGCTGAAGACGATCGGCGAGATCTACTTTTCGAGCATGCCCTGGCTGCGGGAGGCGCCGTCGTGCCGGTCGTAAACTTCCCCCTGGATTCGCTGCTGCACCTGGTGAACGCCGACGAGAAGCGCGTCGAGCGCGACGACGTGCCGAAGCTGCTGCACGACATGGGCATCGAAGTCGACGAGGTGTCCGATATCCTTCAGTTCGCCTGCGCGCTGTGCGACAAGATTCTGGAGCGCACCGAAGCGCAGGGCGCGCCGCACCACTGCTCGCACTGCGGGGCCGATTTCCGACAGCGGCCGGACGCGCTCAAGACGCTCGCCGCCTCGCGCGTGGTCCGCTGCGACATGCTGGCCGTCCGCCCGGACATATTCGACGTGGGCGGGATGACGCGCTACCTGCGCGGATTCATCGGGGCGAAGACGGGGCTGGCGCAATACGACGTGGACGAGCCGCGCATCAGCGTGCAAGTCGATCCAAGACTCGCGGCGCCGGAGAGCCTGCGCCCGCACATCGCCTGCGCCGTGCTGCGAAACGTGCAGCTCGACGCCGAGCGCATCAAGCTGCTCATGAACCTTCAGGAAGACCTGCACTGGGCGCTCGGCCGCAACCGCAAGCTGGCGTCGATCGGCGTCTACGACCTGGATGTGCTGAAGGGCACGGCGTTTCGATATGACGCGGTCGCGCCGGACGGCGTGCGGTTCGTTCCGCTGGGGTTCGATCCGGCGAGCGTCCCGGACGGCCTGACGCCGCGCGAGATTCTGGAGCGTCACAAGACCGGGGTCGAGTTCGCGCATCTGCTGGGCGGAATGTCGGCGTATCCGCTTCTGCGCGACGAGGCCGGCACGGTGTTGTCGATGCCGCCGATCATCAACAGCGAGGCCACGCGCGTCTCCCTGAACAGCAAGAACCTGTTCATCGACGTGACCGGGCTTTCGCGACGCACGGTGGACCGCGCGCTGGCGATCCTGGTGGCGAACCTGAAGGAAATCCTGCCGAATTGCCGGGCCGAAGGGGTGACGATCCACGCCGGCGGCGCGGCGCGCGTCACGCCGAACCTCTCGCCGACGTCGTTCGGGCTCAGCGCGACGGAAGCGTCGGCCGTGATCGGCGTCGATCTCGATGCCGAGCGGCTTCGCCGGCTGCTGGAGCGGATGGGGCACGAAGTGATGCTCGAAGCGGACCAGCGGATGATCGTCCGCGTCGCGGCGTGGCGCAACGACATCATGCACGCCATCGACCTGATCGAGGATGCGGCCGTCGCCTACGGCTATGACAAGCTCGAGCCGCGGCTGGTGCCGACGTTCACGCTGGGCGCGCCGCGTCCGATCGAGGAGCGCTCCGCGGTCGTGCGGCGCGTGCTGGTCGGCCTGGGACTGCACCAGGTTATCACGCTGACGCTGACGAACGAGACCGCGGCCTTCCGCAAGTGGCGGGTCGAGGACGACGCGCGGGCGGTGCGGATCGAGAATCCCATCAGCAGCGAGCAGACGATGTGCCGCGTGAACCTCCTGCCCGGCCTGCTGGAAACGTTCGCGATCAACAAGCAGTACGACCTGCCGCAGAAGCTGTTCGAGGTCGGCGATTGCTGCTTCGTCGATCCGGATGCGGAGACCGGCGCGCGCGAGGAGCGCATGCTCGGCGTCGCGATGATCGGTCCGCACATCGGGCTGGCGGACGCCCGCGCGCTGTCCGACGCGCTCGCGCACGAAATGGAAGCGTTGATCGAAGTCCGCGCCACGACGCATCCTTCCTACATTCCGGGTCGCGCCGCCGAACTGGTCCGCAACGGCGCGCCGATCGGCCGGATGGGCGAGCTGCACCCCGAAGTGCTCGAAGCGTACGGCCTCAAGCAGCCCGTGACCGTGGTCGAGCTGAGCGTCGCGAAGCTGGTCGCGATGCCGGCGGCGAAGTAGTCGCCGCGCGCCGGAGGCGCAAGTAAGCGGCGGCGCCGGACGCTCGGTCCGACGCCGCCCACAGCCGGCTCGTGACGGGCGGTTCCTCCTGTCAGATGCCGAACGAATCGAGCAGCATCAGCAAGTCGCCGAGGTCCACGCAGCCGCTGCCATCGAGGTCCGAGGCAGGATCGAAGCCGGGCTGTCCGTCGCACGTGCCGTAGGCCGTGAGCAGACGAGACAGGTCGTCGAGCCGGCAGTCGTTGTCGCCGTCCAGATCGCCGGGGAACGTGCCGCCCTTGACGACCCGCAGCACGGCGCTGTTCGCGGTGTACGCGACTTCCCACTTCTTGCCCGGAGCGATCTGCGCGCCGCTCATCCGCGCGAACGTGCCGGTCCGGCTCGCGGCCGTGAGCACGACGAACTCCGCCCCGATCGGCGGGATGTAGCCGTCGATCAGCGCGACGTTGACGCCGCCGCCCAGCGCCGCGGTTCCCGCGACCGTCAGCGTGTCGAACTGTCCGGCCGCCGGCCCGCCGATCTCGATGCGCAGCGAACCGTTGACGCCCTGGGTGTAGTTGCCCGCGATGAAGGGGCTGGCGTTGGCGCCGATCGTCAGCGCGCCGGGGCCGTCATTCCCTGGCGCGACCGCCCCGCCGTTGTTCGTGATCGTTGCGGTGGCCGTGCCGACGCCCTCGAGCGTTCCCCCATTGAGCGTGTACCCCTGGTTGGCGATGAACGCGCCGCCGACGAGGCGAGTCGCGCCGGCGGACTGGATCAGGCTGAGCACTCCCAGCCGGCCGCTATACGATTCGATGAAACCGCTGCTGGTGACGTGGCTGCCGACGATGGAGTCGCCGGTTCCGGCCGTCTTCTTCAGCAATCCGGCGTTATCCATTGGGCGACTGCCGAATTCGCCGCCGAAGTAGGCCTCGGACTGAAGATCGACGACGCCGCCCTGGAGGTTGTTGAACTGGCGGTACTCGGCGCCGCCCGAGATGTTCTCGAACGTGCCCGAGTTCTGCCAGGTCGTGTCGCACGAGTGGTAGGTGTCGCCGGTGGCGCGGACGATCGCGCCGGGATCGACGATCGTGACCGCCGACCAGACTCCGCCGCCGGTCCATTCGAGCGAGCGTCGGATGCGGAGCGTGCCTTCGCCAGTGATGCCGTGCCCGGCGAAGTAGACACCCGAGATGCGCAGGTTGTCCACTTCGAACTCGGCCGCGGCGTCGATGTAGTTGTTGCCGGCTTCGAACAGGTGCAGTTCGCCGTCGCCGACGACTTCGGCGCCGTCATAGTAGTTTGCCCAGCCCTTCAGCTTGACCGACGCGCCGTGGGCGACCTCGATGCGGCCTTCCAGGTTGAGGTTGTTCTGGATGAACAGCTCACCGTCGTTGCAGACGATGCGCCCGGTCGGCCGGCAGTTCACCGGCGTGTTGAACGCGTTGTAGACGTTTGCGACGCCGCTGCCCGGCCCCTTCTGAATCGTGCCGTGATTCTCGATCGGCTGCGTGACGAGCCCGGTCTGGCCGAACGTGGCTCCTGGCTCGACCTCCAGGACGCCGTCTTCCTGAATGGTCAGAATCTGGTTGAAGCATCCGGCCAGCGCACCGCTGACGATTCGCAGCGTGCCGTCTACGTCGATCTTTCCGAGAAACTGCGCGACGCCGCTGACGCGCATCTCCGCACCGTCCATCACGGTGGTGTACAGCGAAATGTCGCCGCCTTGCACATCGAGCAGATCGGTCACGCCCAGGTTGCCGGTGCCGCCGACGCGACCGTCGTCCGCGACGGTCAGCCGCCCCAGCGTGAGCGGCTCATTGACGACGATTCCGTCGCCGGTGTTGGAGCCGCTGACGATCGCCAGCCCCTCGCCGACGATGTCGCAGCCCGGCAGCAGCTCAAACCCGCCTCCGGCGAAGCGCAGCGTCGCGCCCGCGTCCACCTGGAACACGCCGGTCGCGTTGCCGGCGCGCGTCAGCTTCAGTTCGCCGTCCTGCACGTGCACGAGGCCGTCGTTGTAGAGATTCACGGCCCAGTCGCTCGTGCCGGACGTGCCGGATTTCGTCAGTGTGCCGTAGTTCTCGATCGAACCGACGCCGAACGCGGTCTGGATGATGGCCGCGTCGCTCAGCACGTGAAACGTAGCGCCCTCGGCGTTCTCGAAGATCGCCGGGCAACAGCCGCCCGGGATCATGCCGACCGTCAGAGTGCCGTTGCCCGTCCACGAGCCGATGCCGGCATTGATGAGGCGGAAGCCGCCGAAGAAACTCAGCGTGCGGTCGGCATCGCCCTCGATGCTCAAACCGGCGTTGGCTTGGGCGTACTGTGTGCCGGCTCCACCGGCCCGGGCGATCTCGCCCGCGGTCCAGACCAGCGGGCCGTCGAAGATCGCGGCGTCGGCGATCGTAAGCGGACCGGCGACGGTGAACGTGCCGCCGCCCTGGTCGATGGTCAGCGCCGACGCGGGGGGCGTAGTCCCGACAGTGCAGTCGCCCGCGATCGTGACGTCGTCCGCGGCCGTCGGTTGAGCCGGGCAGATCGGCGCGGGGCTGCTGCGGCCCCAGTTATTGACCTTCGTGACGTCGCCCCCGCAGCAGGTCTGCCAGATGGTGTCGCACTGCGGCTGCCAGATGAAATCCTCTGCTGTGACCGGCGTTGCCGCGGCCGCAATCGCCAGGCCGGCGAGCGTCTCGAACCGTCGCCCGAAGTTCTTGCTCATGTGCGTCTCCCTGTTAGATCGCCTCGTCCCGAACGGGGGGGCGAACTGCCCGACAGGGGAATCAGCGCCGTCGGAGCGCGCGTTGGGCCAAGAATTCCGCGAAGAGTTGAAACGCCGTGGCGGAAACCGGCGCCAGACGGAGCGCGCGCGATCAGGCTAGCCGGGTCGCAGCGGCTTCCGCGTGCCGAATCCTGGACGGGCCCGGCGACGCCGGACACCGCGTGCGCCGGACGTATACTCTTATCAGAACGGGAACCTGCCGATCGGAATGTATTGAAGCGTTGCGCTCGACGTGGTACTCTGGGTTCGGCGAGGGTTGCGGCTGAGCGAACCGAGCTGCGTTTCATACAATACGGCGGTTTCAAAACGCGGCACTGCACTCATTCCGCATAATACGTTCATCTTCCGCTCAGCCAGAAGTCAGGACACCGAGAGCACGGCCGACGCGTGTCGGTCCGGGCCGGGCAAGCGCGCGGACGCGCGGCGGAACGAGGTGAGTCGTGTCGGAGCTGATCAAGTGCGTCTGCCCCCAGTGCGGGCAGAAGTACCGGCTGCCGGTCGAGTACCAGGGTCGGCACGCTCGCTGCAAGAAGTGCGGCGACAAGTTCGAAGTCCCCAAGGGCGAGAAAAAGCTCGAGGACAGCGTTCTCGACTGGCTCAACGACTCCGACGCAGAAGCACCGGAGTCGACGCTCGACCAGCCGCGCGTCATCACCATGAAGCGGGACGCGGCCGAGTCGGCCGACGGCAGTTCGCGCCGCTCGCGCGGACCCATCCGGCTGAAGAACAACGGCCAGAACGGCGAGCCGCACTAGGGCGCGATCGCCATCGCACCGCGCCTGAATTTCAGCGCAGCCGCGGACGCCGAATCGGTCCGTTCCGAACCGTAGCTGCGCATGTTCGGCGCACGCTTCCCTCGACCGTTCCATCCGCTTGCCGGCCGCTGCCGCCGGCACGATCACACGCCCTGGTCGGCGAATCGCGCTTACGCACCATCGCGGGGGATTTTCCGTGGCGCGGGTATGGCTCGTCTTCGGTTCGCTCAGCGGGTTCGTCGCCGTCGCCGCGGGCGCGTTCGGGGCCCACGCGCTCAAGGACTCCCTGTCGCCCGAGATGAAGGCGATCTTCGAGACGGCCGCCCGATACCAAATGTATCACGCGATCGCCCTGCTCGCGGTCGGCCTGCTGCACACCCTTCGGCCGGCGCGAACTTCCGCGGCCGCCGGCTGGCTGTTCGCGGGCGGCTCGCTCATCTTCTCCGGCAGCCTCTACGCGCTGGCCCTCACCGGCCGCACTTGGCTCGGCGCGATCACACCCATCGGCGGGGCCGCGTCGCTGGCGGGGTGGCTGTGCCTCGCGGTCGCCGGCGGCGGATTGGTCGCGCGGCGCTGAACCCGCCATGGGAAGTTCACACCCGTTGAAGCCCCGGCGCCGACCGCTGTCGCGAACGAGCCTCACCCACAGTCGCGCGGCGGCGCTGGACGTGGAACGGCGGGCTGTCCGCCCGGGCGCGAACGCACCGGCGTGTCAGCCTAGCCCGCGCACGCCCGCGCGCGGCTCGGTCCGCACGGCTCGGACGCGGTCCGGCCGTATAATCGCAGCGCGGGTCCGGTCGTTGACCCGGCTGCACGGAGGCGCGCCGTGTTCGAACGCCGCTTGCGCTGGTTCGTGGTAGGCATGGGCGCGCTGGCGTTGCTCATCACCTGGCGTCTGGCCGACATTCAGCTCGTGCACGCTGCGTCGTACGAGACGCTGGCCGACCGGCAGCTCACGCAACCGATCCGCCTGCTCCGATCTCCGCGCGGGCCGATCTGCGATCGCAACGGGCAGGTGCTCGTCCGCGACGAACCCAGTTTCGACATCTCGATTCACTACGCCGTGCTGTCCGGCGACGACGGGCGATATCTCGAAGCCTCCGCCAGACAGCTTCGGCGTCGGGGCGACCTGCCCGCCGACGAGCCGCTCGCGGCAGGCGTCCAGCGTCTGCGCGAGCAGATCGCCCGCATGTGGCAACGGCTCGCTGAATGGAGCGGAACGCCCGAGTCCGAGCTGCTCGAACGGGCCGCGCGCATCCGCGACCGCATCGAGCGCATCAAGCGCGCCGTCACGAGACAGTCGCCCACGGTGCAGTCGCTGCGCGAGGAGAATCTCCTGCATCCGGTGCTCGAAGGCGCCGGCGACGAGCTGGCGCTGCAAGTGCGGCTCGAATTCGAGCGGTTTCCGTGGATCCGCACCGTGCCGAGCACGCGCCGCGTCGCGCACGACGCGGACGCGTTCGTGCACGTGCTCGGAACGCTCGGTCAGCCCACGCACGAGCGCATCGAGAGCGACCGGCTGGCCGACGACGAGCTGCGCGCCCTGACGGCGCAGGACGTCTGCGGAGTCAGCGGCATCGAGCGGATGGCCGAGAGCGCGCTCCGCGGCATGCGCGGGCGCATCATTGAGGACTTCGACGGCCAGGTGATCGAACGGCTCGAGCCGCAACCCGGGCGCGAGCTGCGCCTCACGCTCGACGCCCGGCTTCAGAAGCACGCTCTGGCGGTTCTGGGCGATGCGGTCGAGCGCAGCGAACATCCGGCCGGAGGCGCGGCGGTGGTCATCGACTGCGCGACGCGCGACGTGCTGGCGCTGGTCAGCTATCCGACGTATCCGATCGACGGCGCCGACCTCGCCGCGCTGCACGCCGATCGACGCCGCACGCCGCTGCGCTTCCGGGCGGTGGCGAACGACTATCCGCCCGGGTCGACGTGCAAGGTCATCACGCTCTACGGCGGGCTTTCCGAAGGCGTCATCCGCCCCGGAGACCGCATTCACTGCACCGGGCACCTGCTGTCCAATCAGCCGGGCATGTTCCGATGCTGGATCTACAACCAGTATCCAGGCGTCACCCACGACATGCGCGGCTTTCCCGACGGGCTGAACGCCAGCGACGCCCTGCGAAACTCCTGCAACATCTACTTCTTCACCGTCGGCGACCGCCTCGGACCGGAGCGACTGGCGAGCTGGTTCGCCACGTTCGGATTCGGACGTTCGCTGGGCGCCGGACTCATCGAAGAATCGGTCGGCGTGACGCCGACGCCCGAGTGGATCGCTGAGCACCGTCCGCAGGAGCCTCGGCTGACCGCGGCCGACGCGTGGAATTTCTCCATCGGCCAAGGCGAGGTGACCGCGACGCCGCTTCAGACCGCGAACGTCATGGCGGCGATCGTGAACGGCCGGTGGCAGCGCGTGTACCTGGCTCGGGACACGCTGGGCCGCCCGGTCGGCCCGCCCGATCCGCCGCCCGTGGATCTGGACGAGCGCCTGCTGAAGGTGATTCGCGAAGGGTTGTGGCGCGTGGTGAACGAGCGCGGCGGCACCGCGCACGACGCCAAGCTGCGGCTGGATGATTACGAGCTGTGCGGCAAAACCGGCTCCGCGCAAACGGTTCCGCTGGTGCTCAACACGCGCTACTTCTTCGAATGGCCGGACGGGCGGCGGGAGGAGCGCGTGGCGATCGACCGCGAGGACGCGCTGGCGCATTTCGCCGGCGAAGCGGCTCCGCCGCGCCTGGTGGGCTGGCGCGCCAACGACCGCTTTCCGGCGTGGAAGCCGGAGGAGAAGCTTCCGGCGCACGCGTGGTTCATCGGATATACGCAGCCTGCGACGACGCCGCGCGGCGCGGCGCCGCGCGACCGGTCCTACGCGATTTGCGTGCTGATCGAGTTTGCCGGCAGCGGCGGACAGGTCGCAGCGCCGGTGGCGCGCGACATCGCCGAATTCCTGCTCGGGCTCCAGCCGGAGTGGGGTTGATCGCCGATGTTTCCAAGGGCGGCGGCGCGACGCGCCGTCCATGCCCGAAACTCTCACCCGGAAGAAGATGTCCGAACGCGCGGTACTGAATCTGACGCTGCTCGGATGGAGCCTGGCCCTGCCCGTGCTGGGGCTGGCGCTGATCGGGCTGACGTCGATCCACGCCACGGACGGTTCGATCCAGGCCGCCGCGGCGGCGACGCCGGCGTTCGAAGGCGCAACTGGACCGTTCGCGTGGCTGGCGGCACGGATCGGCGAGAACGCGCTGCGGCAGCTCTTCTATCTCGTCACGGGCGTCGGGTTGATGCTGCTGGTCATGCGGATGGACTACCGCCGCATCGGCCAGTACGCGTTCGTGCTCTACGGCGTCGTCATGGTGGCGCTGCTGGCGCTGGTCATCGACCGCTACGTGGACTTGCCCCTGATTCCGGTCCGGCGCAACGTGCGCCGCTGGATCGACTTCGGCCTGTTCGCGCTCCAGCCTTCGGAGTTCACGAAGGTCGTACTGATTCTGGCGCTGGCGCGATACCTGCGTTTCCGCAAATCGTACCGGACGTGGATCGGGCTGCTGCCGCCCTTCGCGCTCACGATGCTGCCGATGCTGCTGATTCTGAAGCAGCCCGATCTCGGGACGCTGGTGATGCTGCTGCCGGTGCTGTTTGCGATGCTGTTCATCGCCGGAGCGCGCCTGCGGCACCTGGCGCTGGTGGTTCTGCTGGGCTGCGCCACGATGCCCGCGTTCTACTACGCCGGTATGAACCAGTATCAGCAGCAGCGCGTCGAAGTCGTGCTGAAGCAGAGCACCGACGACGAAAAGTGGCATCTCGGACCGGGATACCAGCTTCGCCAGTCCAAGATCGCGCTGGGAGTCGGGCGGCTCACCGGACAGGGCTACGGCGGCAGCCCGTTCGTGCAGCGCGACCTGCTGCCGGAGGAGCATAACGACTTCATCTTCGCCATCATCGGCAATCAGTGGGGCTTCGTCGGCTGCCAGCTCGTCATGCTCGCATACGTCGTGCTGGTGGTGTGCGGGCTGGAGGTGGCGGTCGTCACCAACGACCCATTCGGGCGACTGCTGGCGGTCGGCGTGGTCGTCATGATCGTCGCCCAGGCGATGCTGAACATCTGCGAGACGATGGGGCTGGCGCCGATCACAGGCATGACGCTGCCCTTCGTCAGCTTCGGCGGAAGCAGCATCTGGACCAACTTCATCGGCCTGGGGCTGCTGCTCAGCGTCGCGCAGCGCCGTCCCATGCTGATCGCCAATCCGCCCTTCGAACACGACGACTGACCGCCGCCGGCACACGGGCGCACTTCGTGCGCGCTACGGTCGCCGCGAGTCCCGATTCGGCGACGCCGGCGCGGTCGCCGTCGGCAGCCACGGATGAAGCACGTGCTGGCCGAAGATATTCCGAAAATCGACGTAGAGCCGATCGGCGCCGCGCGAAGCGGGCGGATCGACATCGATTTCTCGCCGCTGCGCGTCGAACCGAAACGACGCCGGCCGATCGCCCCACCGCACGACGATCGAGTCTTCGCGGATGTTCCGACCGCGGCTGCCGATCCCGCCGCGCGCGCTCAACCCGTCGTCCAGACGCACGGTCCAGCCGCGCGACCTTGACGCGGCGCTGCTCGGCGCAGCCCACTGCACGCGCGGCAGCCCGGCCTGCGCCCAGCGAGCCAGCCCCAGGAACAACCCGTACGCCTCGCGGCGGTTGTAGAGCGGATCGCGCAGACGCTCCTCCTCCTGCGGATTGCTGTGAAACGACGCCTCGCTGAGCACGGCCGGCACACGCGCCTCGCGCAGCACGCGAAACCCCTTGTCCGGGTAAATCTCAAAGTCGCTCACCAGCGCCACGCCGACGCGCTGCTCCAGGCGCAGCGCGTCATCCAGACCGCCGAGCAGGTGCCGCGCCGCATCCAGTCCCGCCAGGCTCGTTTCCGCACCGCCGTGGTAGAACACGGTCGTGTAGTTCGCGGTCGGGCTGTCGGCCGCGTTGTGGTGAACGGACAGGAACAGGTCTGCGCCGCGCTCGTTGGCGATCGCGATGCGGCGGGACAGATCCTCGCCGTCGTCCTCGTGCAGGTAGATGTCGGTCTCGCGCGTCATCGTAACGACGGCGCCGGCGACCACCAGAAACTCCCGCAGGAACAGCGCGACCTTCAGGTTGACTTCGGCTTCCTGAAGGCCGGTCGGACCACGTTTCCAATTCGGGCGATCCGAGCGACCGCCGTGCCCGGGGTCGAGCACAATATCGACGCCGTTCAGGAAGCGCGCGAACGTGGGAATTGCGAACCAGTCGCCCGGCGGCTGTGACCACGGGAACGCCGACGGCGGCGCGCGGAGCGGATCGGGGCCGACGCTACTTCCGCGCCGATGCGACGCGGCTTCCGGCCGCACGAGCGAAATCCACACGAGCAGCGCGCCCAGCCCGGCCGCAGCGGCATGCGTCGCGACACGGCGGGCCAACCCGCCGCGATCGCCGGACGAACTCTCCTGCGTCGAGCTGCGCATGCCTACGGTTGGGACGCCGGCTGCGCCGCGATCTGGTCCAGCGTCGCGCGGATCGCGGCGTCGAGCTGCGGATCGCGCTGCGCTTCCTCGTCGGCCGGTCCGAGCGGCACTTTCACGTCCGGTTCTGCACCGTTGTTTTCCATGTCCACTCCACCGGGCAGCGTGTACCAGCCGCGGAACGGCATGCGGATGGTCGTGCCGTCGATCAGGCCGTACGATCCGGTGCTGATGACCGCGCCCCAGGTCGTCATACCCACGAGCGGACCGCGCTTCAGGTTCTTGAACGCGTGCGAGACGATCTCGGCGTTCGAGTAGCTGAACTGGTTGCACATCATCGTGGCCGGCTTCGGCCAGGAGTAGAAAATCAGACGGTCCTGCGGGTAGCCGGGCTGTCCCCCGCGACCGATCGTGTACGCGTGACGACGCACGTTCAGCACGGCCATGACCCAGTCCGCCGTCCATCCGCCGCCGTTGTTGCGCACGTCGATGATGAGTCCGTCCTTGCCGTGCGCGGCCGCATAGAGGTCGCGTTCGAAGGTATAGAATTCCGCCTCGCCCATACCTGCGATGTGCGCGTAGGCGACGCGACCGCCGGATTTTTCCTCGACATACGCGCGGTTGGCCGCAACCCACGCTTCGTACTGAAGCCGGCGGAACTCGCCATACCCGATCGGGCGAATGACGATCTCGGTTTCGTCCGTGGGCGATTTCGCGCTCGCCGTCCCGTCGTCAGACCCGCTTGGGGCGTCGTCAGTTGGCGCGCTGGCGGTCGCGGGCTGCGATGCGGCCGGCCGATCCGGCGAGGGCAGCACGGTGAGCAACACGGCCTTGTTGACCGTCTCCAGCAGCGCTCGCTCGATCGAGGCGTCCGGCCCGACCGGCTGACCGTTGACTTTCAGGATGACGTCCCCGGCGTAGAGCCGACTCTCGGACCGCTCCGCGGGCGAATTCGGCGTGACGGCGACGACCCGCAGTCCCGGTCCGGCGAACTGCGGATCGAATTCGCAGCCGAGATAGCCGATCGATTCCGAGGGTCCGCCGCGCGACGGACCGTTGATGCCGAGGTGCGATCCATTCAGCATGCCCTGAAGCTGGTTGAAGATTTCGTTGAACTCGGCCCAGGTGCGCGTGCGCAGCGCAAGCTCGCGATGCCGCTGCGAAAGCGCGGACCAGTCCAGCCCCTTCAGCGTGGGGTGATAGAACCGCATCCCCAGCGCGCGGGCCGCGTCGTTGAATTTCTGGTTCGCCAGCTCCGCCCGGTTCACCAGCACGTCGGCGTCGAACGCATGAGACTTGCGGTCGCCGCCCGATCCCGTGAGCGACGTGGGCGTGCCGCCGGAAAGGAAGTAGAGCCGCTTGCCGGGCAGATCCCAGTGAAGCCCCTGCGCCGCCCCGCCCGAGACGCGCTTCAGATCCGAACCGTCCCACTTGATCGAGAACAGCGCCGCCTCGCCCTCATGCCGCGAGACAAACGCGAGCATCGCCCCATCCGGCGAGAGCGCGTATCCGCCCTGATCCGAAGGCAGCGACGTGACCCGCCGGATCCGCCGCCAGGCCGTCTCCAGCTCGTACTCGTGCTTCTCGGCCGCCTCCTTCTCCTTCTTCTCCTTCTCCTTCTCGGGTTCCTTCATCAGCTCCTTGATGAGGCTGCGCAGCCGGTCCTCGAGCGACAAATCCTTGTCGTCGTCGGGCTTCTTCGGCTCGTCGGACGGCTTCGACGCGGCCGGCTGCGACGCCGCCTCGCCCGCCAGCGCGATCTTGCCGCTGGCGATGCACGACTCGAGCGGCTTGGCCTTGCCCGCCGCTTCGCCGGCCTGCTTGAAGTAATTGCCCAGCTCGACCGCGGATTTCTCGTGCAGCGTGCGCGCGAGAAACACAAAGTACAGGTCTGTATCGAACCCGTCGCGCTGCGAGCTGAACGCAAGCACCTGTCCGTCGGCCGACCACTGCGGGTTGTATTCGTTGTCCGGATGCCTCGATATGTTCACGGCCGCAGCGCTGCCGTCGGCCGGCACGATCCAGATGTCGGAGTTGTACTCCGCGTCTTCCACGTCGTAGGCGATCCACTTGCTGTCGGGCGACCAGCGGAACTGCGGCCAGTTCCAGCCGGTCAGCAGCGTGCGCTCTTCGCCCGATTCCAGCGTGCGTACGATCAAGTCGCCCAGGCCGCGCACGAACGCCAGCGACTTGCCATCCGGCGAGACGGCCGGGCGCTGCTCCATGTCCGGATGATTCGTGACGCGCTCGACGCGGAACCGCATCGACGCGCTCAGGCTCTTGGCGGGTTGCTCGGCCGAGACGGCGCGATAGATGTCCTCCTGTCCCGCGGCGTCGGACATGAAGAACAGCGCCTTGCCGTCGGGCGACCAGGCGATGTCGCGGTCGCGCGCGACCGATGACGTGACGCGGCGCGTGAGCTGGTCCGGCTCGGTCTGCCCGACGAACAGCTCACCCTGCGCGACGACGGCGAATTCCTTCGCGTCCGGCGAGACGGCGAGCTCATCGGCGCGATTGCCGAGACGCGTCAGCGACTGCGGATCGGAGGGCGAATCGGCCGGCGCTTCGATCTGGATCTCCTGGGCGCGCCCGGTGGGCAGCGACTGCGCGAACACGCGGTCCCATTGCGTATAGACCAGCGTGCGCCCGTCCAGGGACACCGCGAAGTCGCGGACGCGGTCGTCGGCCGCCTCCGTGACCTGCCGCGCGGCGCCGCGCAGCGGCTGATGCCAGACGTTGTGCACGCCCGCCCGATCCGAAAGGAAGTACAGCCCCTGTCCGCGCGCGTCCCACGCGGGCATGAAGTCCGTGCCGTCGAAGTCGGTGAGCTGCGTGAATTCGTGCGTGTCCAGCTTCAGCAGCCAGACGTCCCAATTGGCGCTGCCGCGATATCCGGTCCGCCACCACCGCTCCGCCCCGCGCGTGAACGCCAGGGTCTTGCCGTCCGGACTCTCGACCGCGTAGCTTCCGCCGCCGCGCATCACGCGAACGGGCTGCCCGCCGGTCGAGGGCACGCGGTAGACGCGCGGCTCCCAGTCCACCTCTCCGTTCTTGCGCGCGTGAAAATAGACGTACGCTCCGTCGGCCGAGAAGCCGGTGGGCGTCTCGCCCACGTCGCCGAACGTCAGGCGCGACAGCTCGGCGCCGTCGTGCGACATCACATACACGCACGAGCTTCCGCTCCGGTTGGACGCCAGCGCGATCCACCGCCCATCGTGCGAGAACACCGGCCGGCTCTCGTCGGCCGGGTGCGCGGTCAGTCGCCGCGCGTCGCCGCCCTGCGAAGAAACGCTCCACAGGTCGCCCGCCCAGGCGAAAGCGAGCGTCTTGCCGTCTGGCGAAAGCGCCAGGTCGCGGGCGTAGACCACGCGCTCCGCGTCGGCGCGGCGCGCGGCGGCCAGCACAACCACCACCAGCGCCGTCCGCAGCGCGATCGAACCGGGCGAAAAAACGGTTGGCATGCGCGACATCCCCTTCCTTTCGGCGCGGCGCGCGGCGTGCGGCCGGCGAAGGATCGATTGTACGGGGTTCGGTCGCGAATCGGGTATAGTCCCAACGGGCCTGCGGGGATCGGCTCCGTCTCTGCTCGAGCCGACACGCTCGTCACCGACCGGGGCTGCTGTCGCTCCGCGCCGCGGGGCGGGAGCGCACGCTTCAAACCGGATCGGCCCATCCGTGACTCCTGGAGCTTCACCGTGATGGAGGCGCTGTGGTTCCTGGTTGGCGCGGCCGTATCGGCGCTGTCGGCGACGGCGTGGCTGTTCAGGCAGCGCGCCGCCGACGCGCGACGCGCCGCAGCCGACGCCGCGCGGCTCGCCGGCGTCGAGGCCGAGGCGGGCGTGCTGCGCGAGCAGCTCCAGCGGCGCGAGTCGGAACTGACCGCGGCGCGCGCCGCCCTCGATGCGGAGCGCGAAGCGCGCGTGCGGTATGAGACGCAGTCCGAGCAGCAGCGGCTGAGTCTGTCCGAGCAGCAGAGACGCCTGGACGAGACCGTGCAGCGGCTGCGCGAGGTGTTTACGGCGCTGGCGTCCGACGCGCTCAAGGGCAACAGCGAGCAGTTCGCGCGGCAGACGGAGGAGAAGACCAAGCCGCTGCGCGAGGCGCTGGAGCGCTACGAGCGGCTCGTTCAGGAGATGGAAAAAACGCGGCAGACTGCGTACGGCGGGCTGGTCGAGCAACTCAAGGTCGTGCATCAGACCAGCAGCTCGCTCGAGAAGCAGACCGCCAGTCTGCTGGGCGCGCTGCGCGCCCCGCAGGTGCGAGGCCGCTGGGGCGAAGTCACACTCGAGCGCGTGGTCGAGGCGGCCGGCATGTCGCGCTACTGCGATTTCCGTACGCAGGTCAGCGTCGAGGGCGACGGCGGGCGTCTGCGGCCGGATTTGACCGTACAGCTTCCGGGCGGGCGGTCGATCGTGGTGGACGCGAAGGCGCCGCTGGCGGCGTATCTCGACGCGCTCGAGGCGCCCGACGAGGCGGCGCGCGCGGCGGCGCTGGCGCGACACGCCCGCCAGTTGCGCGAGCACGTGCGAAAGCTCTCGGAGAAGTCGTACTGGAAACAGATCGAATCGACCGTGGATTTCGTGGTGCTGTTCGTTCCGGGCGAATCTTTCTTCAGCGCCGCGCTAGAGCAGGATCGCGAGCTGCTCGAAGACGCGTTCCAGGCGCGCGTGCTGCTTTCCACGCCGACCACGCTCGTCGCGCTGCTGCGGTCGGTGGCGCACGGCTGGCAGCAGCGCGACCTGGTCGACAACGCGCAGCGCATCGGCGACGCGGCGCGCGTTCTGCACGAGCGCGTGGACAAGTTCGGCCAGCACCTGGCCCGCGTCGGCGAGGGCCTGCGCCGGGCCGTCACCGGGTACAATGACGCCGTGGGATCGTTTGAATCGCGCGTCTTGCCGGCCGGCCGGCGCATCGCCGAACTGGGCGCGGCGCCCGGCGTAGATGCGTCGGAGCCGCCGTCGCGCGTGGACGCCGTGCCGCGGCAGGCCGAGCTCGGGTTGCACGAAGAGCCCGGCGACCGCCCGCGCGCGAGCGCTCCCTCGACATAGGACCCTCGAATGCCAGCGACAGAATCGCCCGCGGACGTACGTCCCATTCCGCCGATCGACCTGCGCGCCGCCTTCGCCGGCCAGCGCGACGAGCTCCTGGCGGAGATTACGGCCATCTGCGAATCCGGCGCCTACGTGCTCGGCCCGAAGGTCGAGGCGTTCGAGAAGGCGCTCGCCGAGTATTGCGGAGCGCGCTTCGCGGTGGGCGTCTCCTCGGGCACGGACGCGCTGCTCCTGGCGCTGATGGCGCTTCGCATCGGCCCCGGGGACGAGGTGCTCGTGCCTTCCTTCTCGTTCTTCGCCACCGCGGGAGTCGTGACGCGCCTCGGCGCGCGACCGGTCTTCTGCGAGATCGAAGCCGACACGTTCAATCTCGACGTCGAGCACGCCGCCGGCCTGCTGACGCAGCGCACCAAGGCCGTCATCCCGGTGCACCTCTACGGCGCGATGGCCGACATGCGCGAGGTGTTCGATACGTTCAACCGCCACGGCGTCGCCGTGATCGAGGACGCGGCGCAGGCCATCGGCGCGACTCTGCCCGAATTCCCCGATCGCCGCGCCGGCGCGCTCGGCACGTTCGGGTGCATCAGCTTCTATCCCACCAAGAACCTCGCAGCCCTCGGCGACGCGGGCGCCGTGCTGACCAACGACGAGCGCCTGGCCGAACTGAGTCGCAAGATCCGCATTCACGGCAGCGGTCACACCTATTATCACGATCTCGTGGGCGGCAACTTCCGCATCGACGCGCTGCAGGCGGCGGTCCTCAGCATCCGCCTGCGGAAGCTGGACGAGTGGAACCGCCGCCGCGGCGAACGGGCGGACGCCTATCGGAAGCTCGTCGACGCGGCGGGCCTGGCGCCCGAGTTCGTCGAGCTGCCTCCGCCGCCGCGCGGCACGCACGTCTACCACCAGTTCGTGCTTCGATGCCGCCGCCGTGATGACCTGCTGGCGCACCTGAAGAGCCGCAAGATCGGCTGCTCGGTGTATTACCCGCTGCCGCTGCATCTTCAGAAATGCTTCGAGTCCCTGGGCGGGCGCGTCGGGATGCTGCCCGTCGCGGAGCGCGCCGCGGCCGAGGTGCTGGCGCTGCCGATGCATCCCGAACTGTCCGAGAGCGACCAGCAGCGCGTCGTGTCCGAGATCGCCGCGTTCTATCGGCGTTGAGCGGTGGTCGCTCCAACGTCCGGAGAAGGGCGCAGCGGCGCTCAGCCGGTGCGAGGCGCCGCGCCGTGCCCCGGCACGCCCTCGTAGAGCAGCCAGTAGCTCACCGGGATCACGAACAACGTGAACAGCGTGGATGCGAACAATCCGAAGATCAGCGACCACGCCAGCCCCGCGAAGATCGGGTCGATCGTGATCGGCGCCGCGCCCAGCATCGCCGCGCCGGTCGTCAGCAGGATCGGCCGCAGCCGCACCACCCGACTCTCGAGAATCGCGTCGAACAGACTGCGCCCCCGCGACAACGACAGGTGAATGAAGTCCACCAGGATGATCGCGTCGCGCGTTACGATGCCGGCCAGCGCGATCATGCCGATCATGCCCGTGGCCGTGAAGAACACCGGATCGGAATAGCCGCCTACCGTCTGCCCGGAAATCCCGTTCAGCAGCCAGAAGCCCGGCATGATGCCGAGGATCGTCAGCGGAATCGCCAGCATCACGATCAGCGGAATCGCGAATGAGCCGGTCTGAGCGGCCAGCAGGATGTAGATGCCGATCAGGGCGGCCGCGAACGCCAGCCCCAAGTCGCGAAACACGTCCAGCGTGATCTGCCATTCGCCCTCGCCGGCGAACTCCACGCGAATGCCCGCGGGCACGCCCCAGCCGATCCCGCCGCCGTTGCGGACATACGTGCGCCCGCCCAACGCGCGCGGCGTGGCGACCGCGTCCACTCCGTCCGCAACGCCGCCCTCGTCGCGATCGGCGGCGACGTCGAGCACGCACTCGGCCGGAGCGCGGCCGGCCGTCTCGGCGAACACGTACACGACGCGCTGAAGGTCTTTGTGATAGATGGTCTGGTCCACCGCGCCGGTCGTCCACGAGCCGATCTCAGACAGCGGCACGAGCGCGCCGCCGACCCCGCTCACGCGAACCCGCGCCAGGTCCGCGGCGCTCGATCGCAGTTCGCGCGGCAGACGCAGCTCGATCCGCAGCGGATTCCGCTCCGCCCCGTCCCGCATCAACCCGACCGTCCGCCCTTGCAACAGCAGCGCGAGCGTGTCGGCCACGTCGCGCTTCGACACGCCGCTGAGCGCCGCCTTCTCCTCGTCCACCGCGAACGTCATCTTCGCGCCGGCCGCCTCCACGGTGTCGTCCACGTCGACGACTCCCGGCTCGCGCCGCAGGCGCTCCCGCACGGTCCGCGCGGCCGCGATCAGGTCCGCGTAGTCGTGGTCCGCGCGACCGTAGATCTCGGCGACGAGCGTCTGTATCACGGGCGGTCCGGGCGGCGTCTCGACGATCTTCAGACTTGCGTCGTGCCGCTGCGCAAGCCGCGTCAACTCGTCCCGCTCGCGCAGGGCGATGCCATGGCTTTGCAGCCGGCGGTGCTTCTTGCCGACGAGGTTCACGCGGATTTCGGCGACGTTCGGACCCTCGCGCAGGTAGTAATGCCGCACCAGGCCGTTGAAGTCGATCGGCGAGTGCACGCCCACGTACGACGTGAAGTCGGTAACCTCCGCGAACGAAGCCAGCCGATGCTCGAACTCGCGCACCGCGGCGTCGGCCCGTTCCAGCGTCGTCCCCTCGTCGAAATCCAGCACCAGCAGCAGCTCGTTCTTGTTGTCGAACGGCAGCATCTTCAGCGGAACCCAGCGAACCGCCGCCAGCCAAGCCGCCGCCACCATCAGCAGCGCCATCGCAGCCAGAAACAGCCATGCCGCCCGCCGCGATCGCAGCAGCGGCGCCATCAGCGGATAGAACAGCTTGTAGAGCGGCGAGCGCCGCAGCGCCGCAAGGTCATCCGTCTCCGCGGCGGCCGGCGCATCGCCGTCCCAGCCGCCGCGTCGCCGCCGCAGCATGTGATACGTCAGCCACGGCGTGATCGTGAACGCGACCAGCATCGATGCGAACATCGTGACCGGCACGTTCAGCGCCATCGGACGCATGTACGGCCCCATCATGCCGGTAATGAAGAACATCGGAAGAAACGACACGATGACGGCCAGCGTCGCCGTGATCAGCGGCGGCCGAATCTCCGCCACCGCCTCCATCACGATCTCGCGCGAGGCGCGGCGTCGCAGGTGGAAATGCCGCGCGATGTTTTCGACGTCCACGATCGGATCATCGACCAGCAGCCCGAGCGCGAGAATCAACGCGAACAGCGTGACGCGGTTGATCGTGTATCCCAGCATGAGGTTCACGAACAGCGTCAGCCCGAACACCACCGGCACGGCCACCGCGACGACCAGCGCTTCGCGCCAGCCCAGCCCGAGCGTCAGCAGCGCGATCACGATGAACACCGCGATCGCCAGCGCCTCGACCAGCTCGTTCACCTTCGCGTCGGCGGTCTGCCCGTAGTTCCGCGTGACGATCAGCTCCATGTCATCCGGCGCAAGCTCCCGCGCGAGCCCCCGCGCCGTGCGAATCACGTCCTCCGCCACCCAGACCGCGTTCGCGCCCTTCTTCTTCGCCACCGCGATCGTCACGGCCGGCGTCGACGCGGCGAGCCCCGATTCCTCCTCGCCGGTCTCGGTGGCGCGAAGCGAGCGATCGCCGATCTCCCCTGCCTCGAACGTGCGGGCCGGCCCCCAGCCGTGCCGCACATAGCTCGACGCCTCGGCGGGCCCGTCCACCACGCGCGCCACGTCGCGCAGATAGACCGGCCGTCCGCCGGACGCCGAAACCACCACGCGCTCCAGCTGCGCCGCGTCCGCGATCGCCCGCCCGGACTCCACCGTGAAGACCGCGTCGCCGCGCGTGAAGTCGCCGGCCCGCTGCGTTACGTTGGCCGCCGCGAGGCTGCGCTCCAGCGCCAGGGGCGATACCCGGTGCGCCTGCATGCGGTCCGGGTCCACGTACACCTGCGTCACGCGCGGAAGCCCGCCGATCACGTACGATCGAGACGTGTCCGGAACCGCCGCCAGGCGCTCGGCCAGCTCCTCGCCGACGCGCCGCAGGGCGAAGGCGTCGCTGGCGCCGCCACGCAGCGTCAGCGTCACGATCGGCACGTCGTCGATCTCGATCGGCTTGACGACCCAGCCGGTCACGCCGGGCGGAATGGTGTCCAGGTTCTCGTCGATGCGCTTGTAGAGCTTCACCAGGCTGCGTTCGCGGTCCTGCCCGACGTAGAACCGCACGGTGACGACGGCGCGATTCTCGCTCGACATCGAATAGACGTGCTCGACGCCGTCGATCTGGTACAGCAGCTGCTCCAGCGGAGCGGCGACCCACTGCTCCACTTCGGCGGCCGAATGCCCGGGGAACTCGACGTGCACGTCCGCCAGCGGGACGACAATCTGCGGGTCTTCCTCACGCGGCGTCACCCAGAGAGCCGCCAGACCCAGCACCGTCGCCAGCAGAATCAGGATGACCGAGAGATTGGAATGGAGAAACGCATGGACGATTGCGGAGAGAGCGTCCTGTCTCGACGTCGCCGAATCGCACGGCGCGCCCGTCGGCTCGCGCGGGTTCGGCATGCTCATCCTCCGCGCTCACCGCCCAACACCAGCACGCGCTCGCCGGCGCGCAGCCCCGACAGCACTTCGACATCCTCGCCGAACTCGCGCCCACGCCGTACGACCCGCCGGTGCAGCCGGCCCCCTTCGACCACATCGACGAGCTCGAGCTGGCCCGACCGGCGGATGGCTGCCCGCGGCGCCACCAGCACCTCCTGCTCCCCCAGCGGCACGAGCAGCCGCCCGAACATGCCCGAATGCACGCCCGGCGGGCAAGGCCCGGTCACTTTCACCAAGAAGCTGCGGCTTGCTACGTCGGACTCCGGCACGATCTCGCTGATGCTTCCGACGCAGTCCAGATCCAGCGCGTCGACGCGCACCGGAATCGGCTGCGACAGCCGAAGCCGCGTCGCCAGCGACTCCCGCACGTTCGCCACCAGCTGCATCTGCTTCGGATCAATGAGCGTCACCAGCGTCTGGCCCGGCGAGACCATATCGCCGGCGTCGGCGTGCTTGTCGATCACCTGCCCGTCCATCGGGCTGACGATCGTGGCGTAGTCCAGATACGCCCGCGCTTCGCGCAGCAGTTGCTCCGCCCGATCCAGCTCGGCCTGCGCCGACCGCAGTTGCGACTCCGCGCGATCAAATTCCGTCTTCGACGCGACCTGCTGATCCAGCAGCCGCGAAACGCGGTCGAACTCGGTGCGCGCCAGGTCGCGCGCCGCCTCCGCCGCTCGCGCCGCCGCCTCCGCCTGCTGCTGTCGCGCGACCAGGTCGGCGTCATCCAGACGCACGAGCACCTGACCCGCCGTGACGTGCTGGCCCGCCTGAACCGGAATCTCGTCGATGCGAGCGAGGATCTTCGACGCCACCGCGCTTTCGCGTACCGCCTGAATCGACCCGACGGCCGACTCGCTGAGCGGAGCCGTAAGCATCCGAACTTCGGCAACGGACGCGCCGGCCGGCACGGTCCGAGCGGCGGATTCGCCGTCGGTCGTCTCGACCTTGGCGCTGAACGCGCCGGCCAGCCAGAGCAGCAGCAGAACGACGGCGAGCGTGAAGCCCAGTCCGGACAGGACGGTCCACACCACGGCCGCGCGTTGTCGAATCATGAACTCCCCCCGTTGAGAGTCCTGGAATCGTAAACGCTTGGATGCGAGCCGTACGCGTCGGTTACAGGTCCGTTGGAGTCGAAGGCGATACCGCACTATCGCGAAGCGAACGCCGCCGTCGCCCCGACTGGGCGAATGAGGCTAGCCACGGGTTGCGCGGCCGCTCGGCGAAGCGTGCAGCCGCGCAACCCATGGAGACGGAGCACCTTGCGAGCCTCGCCCCGAAGGGGCGACGGCCGCGCCAAGTCGCGCGATTGAACTCAGTGATGGCGACCACCGCTCGGGTGAATCGCCGGCGCGACCCACTACTGGAACGACGCTGGCAACGGCACACCCAGCACGGCCGTCATGAACGCCCAGCGGTCGGCCACTTCCTCGATCATCATCTGCGTGGGCTTGCCCGCCCCATGACCTGCGCGCGTCTCGATGCGGATGAGCGTGGGCTTGTCGCAGGCTTGCACGGCCTGTAGCGCCGCTGCGAACTTGAAGCTGTGCGCCGGCACGACGCGGTCGTCATGATCGCCGGTGGTCACCAGCGTCGCCGGATAGCATGTTCCGCTGCGCAGGTTGTGCAGCGGGCTGTAGGCGCGGAGCACCTGGAACATCTCCGCGTCGTCCGGGCTGCCGTAGTCGCTCACCCACGCCCAGCCGATCGTGAACTTGTGGAACCTCAGCATGTCCATCACGCCGACCTGCGGCAGCGCCGCGCCGAACAGCTCCGGCCGCTGCGCCATGCACGCGCCCACCAGCAACCCGCCGTTGCTGCCGCCGCCGATCGCCAGCTTCTCCGGCTGCGTGTATTTCGACTCGATCAGCCACTCGGCCGCGGCAATGAAGTCGTCGAACACGTTCTGCTTGTTCTTGAGGCGGCCGGCGTTGTGCCAGTCCTTGCCGTACTCTCCGCCGCCGCGCAGGTTGGCGACTGCGAAGACGCCGCCCATTTCGAGCCAGACCAGGTTCGCGACCGAGAAACTGGGCGTCAACGGAATGTTGAACCCGCCGTACCCGTACAGGTAGGTCGGATTCGTGCCGTCCAGCTTGAGACCCTTCTTATGCGTCAGGAACATCGGCACGCGCGTGCCGTCCTTGCTCGTGTAGAACACCTGCTTCGATTCGAACTGGCTGGGATCGAAATCGACCTTGGGCTGCTTGTAGACCGTGCTCGCGCCGGTCGCCACGTCGTAGCGGTAGATCATCGGCGGGGTGCTGAAGTCGGTGTACGAGTAGAACGTCTCGACATCGTCCGAGCGTCCGCCGAAGCCGCCGGCCGACCCGAGACCCGGCAACTGCACGTCTCGCACGAACTTGCCGCTCGTCTCGAACACCTTCACCTGCGTGTGCGCGTCCTTCAGATACGTCGCGACCAGATGCCCGCCGACGTGGCTGACGCCGGTCAGCGTTTCGTCCGCCTGAGGAATGACTTCCTTCCATTCGCTGCGGGCCGGCTTGGCGAGGTCGATCGCGATCAGCTTGCCGCGCGGCGCATCGAGGTCGGTGAAGAAAAAGAACGTCGCGCCGTCATTGCCGACGAAGTCATATTGCGCGTCGAACTCCATCAGCAGCTCGACCACTTTCGAATCGGCGGACGACAGGTCCTTGTAAAGCACGCGGTTCTTCCGCTCGGTTCCCTCCCAGTTGGTGATGACCAGGTAGCGCCCGTCTTCGGTCACGCCGCCGGCGAATCCCCATTCCTTGTGATCCGGACGCTCGTAGATCAAGACGTCGGCCGACTGCGGCGTACCGAGCTTGTGGAAATAGAGCTTCTGGAAGTAGTTCACGCTCGACAGCTCGTCGCCCTTCGGCTCATCGTAGCGGCTGTAGAAGAAGCCCGAGCCGTCCTTCGTCCACGACGCGCCGGAGAACTTCACCCACCGGATGTGATCGTCGAGGTCCTTGCCGGTGGACACGTCGCGAACGCGGTATTCCACCCAGTCCGACCCGCCCGACGACAGCCCGTACGCCATGTACTTGCCGTCCTCGGTGATGTTCCAGCCCGACAGCGCGATCGTGCCGTCGGCGCTCAGCTCATTCGGGTTGAGCAGCACGCGCGGCTCGCCGCCCAGCGAGTCTGCGACGTAAATCACGTTCTGATTCTGCAGGCCCGTGTTGTGCCCGTAGAAATACTTGCCGCCGTCCTTGCGCGGCATGCCGAACCGCTCGTAATTCCAAAGATGCGTCAGCCGGTTCTCGATCGGCTTGCGCGTCGGAATCCGCTCCAGAAAGCCGAACGTCACCGCGTTCTGGGCCTCAATCCAGGCGCGCGTTTCCGCCGACTCGCCGTCCTCCAGCCAACGATACGGATCGGCCACGCTCACACCGTGCAGCTCCTCGACCACGTCGCCCTGCTTGCTGGGCGGATACTCCGTCCCTGCCGCGACGACCGCGGAGAGTGTCGCCGCGGCGACGGCCCACACGGCCCGCTTTCGAATGCTCTTGCTCATCGCAATGATCTCCTTGTACAGAATCGCGCTGCGACACGAATACGCCGTCAGACACCACGCGCCGCGCCACAGAAACGTCGCTCAGCGCCAGAAAGAGTGAGACCGTGCCGCGATTGGCATCCTGTCGCCTTTTCCGCTCATGGACACGTCCGCTCATGGACACGTCCGCTCATGGACACGTCCTCGCCTCGCCGGACGAGCGCCGCTTCATCCGTGTGAGACCGGCTTACTCGCCCATGGGGGACCGGTCTCTGACCGATCTCTCCACTTTCTGGGGGACCGGTCTCTGACCGATCTCTCCACTTTCTGGGGGACCGGTCTCCGACCGGCCTCTGCACTTTCTGGGGGACCGGTCTCCGACCGGTCTTCTCCCCCCCTCTTGGCGTACCGGTCTCTTCACTTTCTGGGGGACCGGTCTCCGACCGGCCTCTGCACTTTTTGGGGGACCGATCTCCGACCGGTCTTCTCCCCCCTCTTGGCGGACCGGTCTCTTCACTTTCTGGGGGACCGGTCTCCGACCGGTCTCTTCACTTTCTGGGGGACCGGTCTCCGACCGGTCTTCTCCCCCCTCTTGGCGGACCGGTCTTCTCACCCGCGCAGCACCGGCCTCTGGCTGGTTCGAAGCCGGCCGGGCGTCGGCGCTCCCCGCGCGGTTGTCACGCGCCCGCCTTCGCGCCCCCTTCTTCCTCCGCAGCCAGCAGCTTCTGCATCAGCTCCGCGACCAGCTTCGGATCAGCCTGCCCCTTCGACTGCTTCATCACCTGCCCGGTCAGAAACCCCCGCGCCGCCGCCGACTTCTTCGCGTTGCCGCGCGCATCCGCGACGGCTTGCGGATTTGCCGCGATCGCGTCGCGAACCCACTGCTCGGTCCGATGCACGTCCCGGCTCTGAAGCAGACCGAGCTCGGCCGCCAGCATTGCCGGATCGCACTCCGGTCCGTCCAGCGCCGCCCGATCCGGCTCGCCATCCGGCGAAACCGCCCGCGATTCGCGCAGCGGATCGACCTTCTGCGCGATCGACTCGGCGATCTGCGCCGCGGCGGTCGCGTTAATCGCTCCGTCGCGCACCAGGTTCGCCAGCTCGGCCATGCGCCGCGCCGACACGCGCAGTCCCGCGATCGTCGTCTGCCGCTCGTTCGCAAGCCGCAGCCACGCTCCCAGGAAGTGCCGCCCCAGCGTGACCTTGTCGCCGCCCAGCTCCGCCGCGTGATCGAGCAGGTCGGCACTGGCCCGGCACTGCACCAGCGCCGGAGCGTCGCGCGGCGACACCTTGTATTCGCTGATGAAACGCTCGGTGCGCGTCACCGGCAGTTCGGGCACGTGATGGCGCAGCTCGTCGAGCCACGCCGCGTCCGGCTCGAACGCCGGAATATCGGGGTCGCGGAAGTAGCGATACTCGTGGGCCTCTTCCTTCTCGCGCTGCGGGACCGTCACGCCCCGCTCAGCGTCCCAGCCGCGGTTGCGCTTGTTGCCGGTCGCGGCCGTCTCGCCGGTTTCCTGCCATTCGATCGCCTGTCGTCGGATTTCGTGCTCCACCGCGTCGTGCAGCGCCCGGAACGAGTTCAGATTCTTCACTTCGACGATCGGCGTGCGGTGCGCGCCGCGATCGTCCCGGATGACCAGGTTCACGTTCGGCTCGAAGCGCATCTGTCCCTGCTGCATGTTCGCTTCGCTGACGCCCAGGTAGCTGACCAGCCGTTGAAGCTGCACGGCGAACTCGCGCGTCTCCTCGGCGCTGCGCAGGTCCGGCTCGGTCACGATTTCCAGCAGCGGCGTGCCGGCGCGGTTCAGATCGACCCCCGTGCAGCCCGGCAGGTCGTGCACGTTCTTGCCCGCGTCTTCCTCGAGATGCGCCCGGCGAATCCGCACTTTGCGAATGTGATGCTCGAGCGAAATCTCGACGAATCCATCGGCGCACAGCGGCTCGTCATACTGCGAGATCTGGTAGTTCTTCGGCACGTCGGGATAGAAGTAGCTCTTGCGGTCCCAGTGCGTGCGCTTCGCGATGCGGCAGCTCAGCGCCAGCCCCACCTCGATCGACAGCTCGACCGCGCGGCGGTTCAGGACCGGGAGCGCCCCCGGAAGTCCCAGGCACACCGGACACGTGCGCGAGTTCGGCGAAGCCGCCCAATCCACCGCGCAGCCGCACCACAGCTTCGATCGCGTGGCGAGCTGCACGTGCACCTCCAGACCGATGATCGGCTCGACGTCCAGTCCCTCGACCTGCATCATCCCCCCGCCTCAACCGCCCCGGGAAGCGCCAGGGACGGGATTGTACCGCACGCCTCCCATCCGCCCGCACGCAGAAACGCCCCCGCGCCGGCATCGTCCGCGCGCACCCGGGCGCAGAGCGGATTCAGCGCCCAGCGACCTGCGGTACGCACCACGTACGCCAACAGCGCCGCGCCGACCCCCTTTCGCCGCCGCGATTCGGAGACGAACACGTCGCACACCCGACCGATCGGACCGACTTGGAGCAGCGCGGCGAATCCGATCGCCGTGTCGCCCGACACGCCCACGAACGCGTCATACTGCGGATCGTTCAGCCGGTCGAGCTGCGCCGCGACCGTTTCCGCCGCCCCGTCGCCCGCCGCCCGCGAACGCTCCGAGACCAGCGCCGTGAACGCGCGCCGCATCGCACGCGCCGGCGCCATTCTCAACTCGGCGACCTCGCGCGGCGCCGTGTTCTCGCGGAGCCCATACGCCTTCCAGTCGCGACGCTCGAATCCGTGCGGCGCCAGCAGTCGCTCCAGCTCGTCCACCGTCTGGTTGCCGGACGGCGTCCACCGGAAACACTGCGAGCCGAGCGGCGCGAAGAACTCCTGCACTTCCGATAGCGCGTCCTCGCCCGCCGCCAGCTCCACGTCGCCCACGAAATTGCACTCGGCCGCCAACGGACGTTCCGGATGGAAGTACACCCGCGCGCAGCGCAGCGCTTCCGTGCGCGCCGCCAGCGCCGCGTACACCTGGTCGCTGCGGCGCACCGCCGCGATGACGCTCGCCTCGTCGGACATTCCGGCGATTATACGTGCGGCGCCGCACAATCCGGACCTGCGCCGGGCAGTCCGTTTCCGGGCCGATCGTCGGCTGGCACGCCGTTTGCCCGATCCCAGAGACGGAGCCTGTAGTACGATGCCGACGGGGGTTCTCGGCGCAGGCTTGTGGAATTTCCCCCAATCGGGCTGCGCCGATCGGCGGTGCGGCGACCGAATCGAAAATAAACCGATCAGCCGGGCCGGCGGCTGCCCGGCAGCGATCGCGTCAGGACGCTCCGAACGATCCGTCCGAGCCGCACGAAAGGACAAGCCCCCATGAGCACGATCGAGATGCATTCGAGCAGACCCGAAGTCTCCGCGTGGCGGAGGCAGGTCGGGCGCAAGCTCGTCGCACCGGACAAAGCCATCGCCATGATTCGCCCCGGCGAGCGGATTTTCCTCTCCTCGGGATCGGCCGCTCCGCTCGGCATGCATCCATTCCTCTGCGCCGACGACGCGCCGCTGGGCGACAACGCGATCATCCATTTGCTGACGCTCGGCGACGCGCCCTACACGCACCCGCGCTTCTCCAATCGCTTTCGTCACAACGCGCTGTTCATCGGCCCGAACGTTCGATCCGCGGTGGCCGAGGGACGCGCGGACTTCACGCCGATCTTCCTTTCCGAAATTCCCGAACTGATTCGCACGCGCCGCATCCTCATCGACGCCGCGATCGTGTCCGTCAGCCCGCCCGACGCCGACGGCTGGTGCTCCTATGGAACGCATGTGGACATCGCCCCCGCCGCGTGCAGCGTCGCCCGCGTCGTCATCGCCCAGGTCAACGATCAGATGCCGCGCACGCTCGGGCCGGACCGCCTGCACATCGACCAGATTCACGCGCTGTGCGACGTATCCCATCCGATCCCGATCCTGCACCAGGCCATCAACAAGCCCGAGGCGGAGGCCATCGGCCGCAACATCGCCGAGCTCATTCCGGACGGCGCCACGCTCCAGCTCGGCATCGGCGGAATCCCCGACGGCGTGCTGAAGTTCATCGCCGACCGCAAGGATCTCGGCATTCACACCGAGATGTTCAGCGACGGCGTGATCGACCTGGTCGAGAAAGGCGTCATCAACGGGCGCGTCAACTCGCTGCACCCCGGCAAGCTCGTGGCCAGCTTTGTCATGGGCACCGAGCGGACGTATCGCTTCCTGCACGAGAATCCGATGATCGAGATGCGCGCCGTCGACTATACGAACGATCCGTTCGTCGTCGCGCGCAACGACAACATGATCGCCATCAACACCTGCCTCCAGGTGGACCTCACCGGGCAGGTCTGCTCCGATTCCATCGGTCACCGCTTCTACAGCGGCATCGGCGGACAGGTGGACTTCATCCGCGGCGCGGCGCGCAGCCGCGGCGGAAAGCCCATCATCGCGCTGCCCAGCACCGCTTCCGGCGGGACCATCTCCCGCATCGTCCCGCGGCTCGACGACGGCGCCGGCGTCGTCACGACGCGCGGCGACGTGCACTGGGTCGTGACCGAATACGGCGCTGTGAACCTGCACGGGCTGAACGCCCGCGAGCGCGCCATGGCGCTGATCTCCATCGCGCATCCGAAGTTCCGCCCGTGGCTCATGGCCGAGGCCAAGCAGCGCCGCCTCATCTATGCCGACCAGATCGAGCCGCCGGTCTGGACGCCCGTGTACCCCAAGCAGCTTGAAATGCGGGCCAAGGCCAAGGACGGCACGCCGGTCGCGCTGCGCCCCATCCGCGCGACCGACGAGGAGCTGCTGCGCGAGATGTTCTATCGCCTCAGCCGCGAGACCATTCAGAGCCGGTTCTTCTCCGCGCAGAAGTACCTGCCGCACGACGCGCTCCAGCGGTTCTGCTCGATCGACTACGAGCGCGACATGACTCTCGTCGCCTGCAAGCTCGAGGGCGACCGCGAGCGGGCGCTCGGCTGGGCGCAGTACTCGGTCGATGTCGCGACCGGCCTGGCCGAGGTCGCGTTCGTCGTGGACGACGTATGGCAAGGCCGCGGCATCGGAACGCTGCTGATGCGCCGCCTGACCGAGATCGCGGAAGCCCGCGGACTGCGCGGCTTCACCGCGATCGTGCTGCACAGCAACGCCCGGATGCTGCGCGTGTTCGAGAAGTGCGGACACCCCGTCGAAGTGCAGAACGAAGGTGAAACGGTGATGATCCGCATCCCGTTCGCCGCCGGACGCGAGGACTGGGCCGCCGCGGACAAACGGTTCATCCCGCGACGCTGAGCCTCACGGTACGTCCAGCGGCAGCGCCGCGCGAATCCGAACCAGCGCTTCCGGCGGCGCGCGGACGACGACCTCGACCCGCGCCGTCGGCAGCGCTTCCGAAGCCCACGCACGCCAGCGCTCCGGCCCGAATCCCGCCAGCTCGTCCCACGGGGCGAGCGCGCCTCCTGCCACCGCGAGCGCGACGTCCATCGGCGAGTGCAACGCGATCCACGCCCGCCGGACCGCGATCGCGGTCTGCGCTTCCAGCGCATCCTCACGCGCCGAGGCCGCGCCAGCGCCGTCCAGCGCCGCGAGCGCGTCGCGCAGCGCTGCGACGGCATTCGACTCCGTCGCCGGGAGCGAAACGCGCAGCAATCCGCCGCCGACCGTCGCACGGCCGCGACCCGGCCCCGCATCGTCCGCGCGCTGCGCGATCGCGGGAGGCGCGACGCCCAGCCGCAGCGCCAGCGCGATCAGCGCGGTCTCGACGATCAACGCGGCTCGCCCGCATTCGGCCGGGCGGATCGCCAGGCGCACTTCGAATTCGTCCGATGGCTCCCACGTCCACTCGCGCGCCGGACGCACGTCGCGGTCCGGACCGGGCCTCGTCGTCGCGGCGGATTCCGACACGTCCGCGCCACTGAACGCCTCCGCGTTCTGCATCGACTCGAAGTCGCCGATGACCACGCGCCGCGCGCCGCGGCTCGCACCGACCTCCGCGCGGCGCGCGAGGATCTCGAGCATCGCGTCCAGTTCGCGCGCGGGACCAGTCAGCAACAATCCAGCGTCTGCGGCGACGGCGGGCTGATACGCCCGAACGCCGCGAAGCCGCAGAAACGCGCTCGTTTGCGAGCGGGTCCAGCCTGGCAAGGCCTCCGACGCGCTCAGCGGAACCGCCCGCCCGTCCCACGGTCCGCCGAACGTCGCGGCCGCTGCGCATTGCCGCGCCCCCGGCAGCGAAAGCACGAGCGCCGCCCCGCCGTCGGGCAGCCCGCGCAGCCGGGCCGCGCGACCCGAATCCGGCGCGAGCGGCGCGCCCCCGATCGAAAGGTCCGGCCTGGCCGAATCGCCCGCGATCGCGCGGCTCATCTCCCCGCGCGGCGCGGCGGCACGCGCGCACGCCAGCGCCGTGACGGATCGGGCCGCGACGAGCGACCGCGCCGCCGCTTGAACGTCGAGCACGCCGACACGCGCCGCAACCAACGGCTCCAGCTCGGCCAGCAGCACGTCGCCGCCAAGCACTTCCAGTTCAGCCAGACGACGGGCGCGCCGCGGAAAGTTCGGCTCCGCTAGCGCCACGTCGGCGCTCGACGCGCGATGCAGATCGTGCGCGGCCGCGTCGGGAACCGCTGTCGCGGCGCGCTCCACGTGCGCCCGGAGCGCGGCTTCGAGCGAACGCGCCGATTCGACGCCTGCCTCAGCCGAATCGCGGAAGCCGACTTCGAGCACGAGCACTCCCGCATCCGCCGCGTCCAGGAATTTCCAGCGAAGTTCGCGCGCAGCGAACTCCGGCGCGCCGCGAAGCGCTCCGTCCGACTCATCGCAAAGCTGCTGCATGAGCACGCGCCATGCAGCGCGCTCCGCCGACCCCAGCCGCGGCGCGAGCCACGCCGCCGTCAGCTCCCAGGCTGCCTGGGGCACGACGATGGACCGGCGCTCCGCCACGGGCAGATCGCGGTGTTCGCGCGGGCGGGAAACGCCCGACTCCAGTCCGGCGAAACGCAGACGCACGAGAGACAACGCAGCGGCTGTCTGAACATCGCCGACGATCAGGAGCGTCGCGTTCGCGGGCGCAAACGCATCGAGCAGCGCCCGGCCGACGGATTCGCGACGGAAGCTCGGCGCAACGTCGGAATCCGGAGATTCCGCTCGGCCGTACGGATGCCCGGCGAGCAGCTCCGCGAGAATCGCCCCGTGCTCGGACAACCCGTCCAGCGCGTCCGAGGACACGGTGTTTGCGTCAAGCCCCGCCAGGCCCTCGGCGCGGAACGCGCGCAGCGCTGCCATTCGCTCGGCTTCGATCGCCAGCACGGAATCAAGCAACTGCGACGGCGCGATCGTCTCGAACCAGCATGCGTCCCACGTCACGCGCCGATCGTGCTCCAGCCCCGACGCGCGCAGCCGCGCGGACGCTTCGGCGGCGCGCTCGAACTCGTTCGCGGCCGCGCGAACCGCGCCCGAACCGTCAGGCGGATCGTCGGCGACGCCGATGCGCACGACCACGGAGACGCTGACGAGAGGCAGAGCCGGGTCTTCCACGACCAGGACGCGCAACCCGTTCGAAAGCTGCTCGAATTGCGGAAGCGGGTCGAAACGCGCGTCCGCGCCGGACATCAGCGCGTTCAGGACCAGAAGTACGAAGCACATGGAGCATCCCATCGGCGCGACAGGTCGGTCGCGCGAAGTCCGGGCGACGCAGTATACGTGGGCGGCTGGCAGCCGTATTCTCTGCGGTCCGATGTCCGCCGAGCACGTGCCCACAAAGCTCGAAACGCTCCAGCATCAGGGGCAGGAGCGCCGCTATCGCGTTTACGCGCCGCGCGGAGTCGGCCGCGACGCGCCCGCGCCGCTGGTGTTCGTCCTGCACGGCGGCGGCGGCACGTCCGAGCTGGCGCTGGACGTGCTGAAGTGGCGCGAAACGGCGGACGCGCGTCGCTTCCTGGTGGTCGCGCCCGACGCGCTCGCGAAGGCGCCGAGCGCGCCGGCCGGTTTTCTCAAGAACCCGCAGTTCTGGAACAGCGCCGCGCGAATCAGCCCAGCACACCTCCAGATCGACGACCTCGGCTTCATCGCCGAGGTGCTTCATCGCGTCGCAAGCGCCTATCGCATCGACGCCGACCGCGTCTATGCGAGCGGATTCTCGAATGGCGCGTCGATGGCGATGCGCGCCGGAATGGAGCGGTGCGACCTGTTCGCGGCCGTCGGCGCGGTGGCCGGCAACCTGTGGATCGAGCCGCCGGCGCGCTCCCGGCCCGTCTCGCTGCTGTTCATCGCCGGCGCGCTCGACCCTATGGTGCCATACGCCGGCGGCGAAGTGACGACGCTGTGGGGCAAACGGGTCGAAATGCCGCCGATGGAGCAGTCCATCAGCCGGTGGGCAAGCTGGCTGGGGATTCACGGTCCGCCGCAGCGCTCGACGCCGCGCGAGCAGGTTCGGCTGGATCGCTACGGCCCCACTCCGGACGGCGCCGAAATCGAGTTCTACTGCGTGCAGGACATGGGACACGTCTGGCCGGGCGGCGTCGAATTCCTGAATCCGCGCATCTCCGGGCCGATGTCCAGGCGAATCGACGCGACCGAACTCATCTGGGACTTCTTCGCCCGACATCCGCGGCGCGCGTGACGCCCGCCGGCGTCAGCGACCCGCCAACTCGCTCAGCCGACGCTGGAATTCCGCCCAGGCCTGTTCGGTCGGTTGTCCTTCCGGCAGGCGCACCGTCACGATCAGGCATGACTCGCGGTCGTCCGACGGCACGAACACGTCCACGACGTAGCGATCGAGCGCCGGAACGCGACGCGCGTCCTGCCGCAGCGACTGCGCCGCGGCGCGCGCCGCCTCGATCGCCGCGCGCGGTCCCCCACGCTGCAGAAGCCGGTATTCAAGGATCGTCGGACGGTCATCGAGGAAAAACTCCGCCGGTACGCGCTTGTCGTGTCCGGCCGACAGGATCGGCTCTCGTTCATCGACCGGACGGCGCGCCACGCGCGGCGTCACCAGTCCGTGGCGGTCGTATACGTGAAGGTTTGAGTAGTATCCTGCGGCCCCGATCGCGCCCATCACGATCGACGGGTTCGGCTCGTCCGGTCGCCGGGCGGCGACGTAGGCGCGCAGGGCGCGCCCGGTCGCCGACCAGTTGGCCGCGTTGTCGCGCTGATCCGCCCACTGCTCCACTTCGGTCATGAACTTCGGCGTGTTGAAACGGAATCGAAGCGATTCGAGCGCCGATCGCGGCGCGACGTGCACATTGAACGCCGGCATCACGCCGAGCGCCACGACGACCAACCCGAACGCGACGCACAACAGCGAGCCGACCGCACGCCCCAGCGACGCGAGATCCGTCAGGAGCCAGCCCGTGAGAATCGCCGCAAACGGCAGCCCCGGCAGCAGAAATCGACCCATCGGCATGAAATCGCCGGTCACCGCGATCGCGTAGGCCGGGAACGCCAGCGCCATCGCCGCGACCGCCAGCCCGACCGCGCGCCGCGGCTTTCGGAACGCGAGCAGCGCGCCGGGAACGATGAGCACTGGAGTCAGAAACGTGAGCCAGAACGACCCCACGTACGCCAGACCGCGCGGCAGACGGGACCAGAGAAATCCGCCCTTCGCCAGCGCCGTGTTGGCGATCAGCGTGTCGAAGTACGCATAGCGCCACGCGAAATAGACGCCGAACAACGCCGCGAAGATCGCGGCCGCGACGAGCAGGCGCACCGCGGAAGCGCGCCATTGCCCCGCCACCGCCCGCGAAAGCGTCGCCAGCGCGAAGATCACAACGCACCACGCCACGCCTTCGACGCGGACCATCGCCAGCAGGACGGCACAGCAGCCGCCGCCGATCGCATCCGGCCGGTCAGGCGCGAGCACCAGTCGATCAAAGGTGAGAAACACGAGCAGCGCGAAGGCCATTGCCTCCAGCCCGGTCGAGCACCAGACCGCAAACGGCGGGAAGCAGCCCAACGAAAGCACTGCAAGAACGGCCGCCGGGCCGCGGATCTCCAGCGCGCGTATGCGCCGCGCGACCAGCGCCAGCAGCGCGACGCCGCACAGAGTGCCCGTCAATGGCGGCCAGAACGTCATATCGAGGCCGAGCCGCTCGTAGGCGGCGCAGACGAGCGTCCACAGGAAGTTGCTGTAGCCCTCGACGGGCGGGTTCTCGGTCAGGTTGTAGCGCAGACCGTGCCCGCCTGCCAGGTTCCGCGCATAGCGGAATGAGATGAACGCGTCGTCGATGACGAACCAGAACTTGTGCACCAGCATCAGCAGCGGCGGCAGCGCCAGCGCAAAGCCAAGCCAAGCCCCGCAGTCGCGGCCGCGCGAAGCGACGCCCGCACCCGGCTCGGACGTTGGCGCCACGACGTGATTCGACATGGTGCGGGATCCCGTGCGCACGCGAGCGAACGGCGCAGCGTGCCGCGCATCGCGGGCGACGCGAATCTACAGCGGAGCGAAGATCGGTCAATGCGGTCGCGCCGCGAAATTCGCGACGCCCCTCGCCACGCCGGAATCCGCGTTACTTTCTGCGAACGCGCGGACGGGATTTCGGCTTGTCCGGCGGCTGCCGCTTGCGCCATTCGCACGGGAGATTCTTGTTGACGAGCGCTCGGAGCTTGCCGCACCAGACGGCCGACATGGTGCGGCAAATGCCTGCGGTCTCGGCCGGCGGGAATTCGGCGTGCGGGCAGTCGAAGCCGCAGATTTCCGGGATTTCCTTCGGCACGCACATTACCCCAGGGCGCGGGTCGTTCCGCCTCGACACGCTCCGCGGCACGAGGCCTGCGCAGCGTTTCAGCGTTACGGGCAATTCGTGCCGAACACCTCGAGCAGCGCCGACAGGTCGGCCAGGTCCACGTCCCCATCGCCGTCGAGGTCGCCGTCCTCGGGCTCGGCGCCGCTCGATGCGCCGAAGTTCTGGAGCAGCGTGGACAGGTCGGCCAGCCCGATCGAACCGTCGCCGTCGAGGTCGCCGTCGCACGCGACGGGCGTGCCGTTGATGGTGAAGTTCGCGTCGCTGTCGTCGTGGCCGGTGTTGCCGGCTGCGTCGCGCGTCACGACACGGATGCGCGCCTGCGTGGTGTAGACGTCCGGCACGGTCCACGAGTAGGCGCCGTCGTCCGCGGTCGCCGACGCGATGACCGTGTCGAAGTTCGCGCCGCCGTCGACGCTGAGCAGGATGTCGGCGTTGACGACGTCCACGTCGTCATCGCTGATCCAGTTGATCGCGACGACGTTGCCCGGGTCGTAGGTCTCGCCGCTGTTCTGCGTTTTCAGATACGCGGTCGGGTTCGCGCCGCCCTGAGGCTGAGGCACGTGCATGACGATGCAGTGGAACACGCCGGCGCTGGTCACCAGCGGCTGCCCGTCGAACTGGATGATGGTCTTGTCCGGGCAAGCGGTCATCCAGACGCTGCGAGCCTGCGTGTTGTATCCGGCGCTGACGATGGTCGAGTTCGTATACGACGGGATGAGCACGATGTCGTTGAACATGACCGCGTTCGTGTAGGTGTAGTGTGTGCCGCCCACGTTCCGAGCGGGAATGCGGTGAACGGTCCAGCCACGGTTGGTCAGGTCGGTCACGGCGGACTCGCAGATCACGTCCTGGCTCGAGCCCTGATTCGCCGGCCAGTCGCTGATGATCACTTCGTTGTCGCCGATGACCTGCATCCACATGTCGATGTGGCCGGTCGAGTCGATGCTGGTCGGAAAGCGGTTGTACAGCGTCGTGGCGAGGTTCTGATAGCTCTGCCAGATGCCGATGATCTGCGATTCGGTCTTGCTCGGATTCTCCTGCGTAATGAGCCGCGTGGCGAAGCCTTCGTCGACGCCGTTCAGGTGGAAGTTGCCGCCGCCGTGGATCAGGTCCAGCAGGTAGTACGCGTGCCCCTTCACGCCGGAGAAATGCGACGGCAAGGCGTTGTCGTTCGGTCGCGGCCGGTTGTACTCGTGATCGATGATCGCGCGGCAGTCACCCTGGTAGATGTAGCGCGGACCGAAGTCGCGACACCAGATCGTGTCGGTCGTCCGGACGATGAACTGGACGTTGGCGAGATTCACGCCGCCGGTGGTCATCGTGCTCTGTGCGCTGGTCCGCTCGCTGGTCGAGTCCACGTAGCAGTAGATTTTTCCGCCGGCGGTGACGGTGACTTCCTTCGCGATTCGCGTCAGCACGTTGGTCACGGTGCTGTCCCAGCCCTCCCACGTGATGATGAGCCCTTCCATCGGCTCGTATTCCGGCACGCAGTGAATCGGCCCGGTCGGCGGCGGCGTCGAGCCGCGCGGCGACAACGGATATTCGTCCAGATACGCTTGTTCGATCGGAGTGAGGTTTCGCGGAATGGCCCCGTTCTCCGGGTAGTGCAGCACGCCGTCCTTCAGGACCGGCTCATCCGCGGACACCGGCGGTCCGAACAGCGAAAACGCCACTGCAACCGCTCCCGCCGCGTGCATTCGATGCATCGTTGACTCCCCAAAGCTCTTCGCTGGTGATTTTGCGCAGAACGTGGCTCGTTGATCCATCATAGCGTCACGCCGCCCGCGTCTCAATCCGCTTTGCGGGGGCCGACGAGGCCGTTCCCCTCGTTATAAACTATTTCAAGACAGGCGGATACATGCCGGACGCATGTCGCCGGTTCAGCTCCAGATAGTTGCGAACCACGAACGCGACGTACGCGCGATCGGCGTCCGTCACCGCCCGGACAACCCGAGCCGGTATCCCCATCGCCACGGAATTCGCGGGAACGATCATCCCCGGCGGAACCAATGCGCCGGCCGCGATCACGCACCCATCCCCGATCTCGCTGTCGTCCAGAAGAATCGCGCCGATTCCAATGAGCGAATGCGCGCCGACACGCCGGCCGTGCACGACGGCCCGGTGGCCGATGCCGACGTCGTCGGCGATGTCCAGCGGCACGCCGGTCTTCGTGTGAACGACCGTGCCGTCCTGCACGTTCACGCGTCGGCCGATGCGGATCGCCGAAACATCTCCACGGATGCAGACGTGATGCATGATCGTGCAGTCGTCGCCGATCGTCACTTCGCCGCACACGATCGCGCTCGGCGCGACGAACACGCCCTTTCCGAGCACCGGAAGTATCGGGGTCGCGCTCATGAAGCTACTATACGCGGTCTGCTGCGCTGGGTGATCGCCTTCGTCGGCACCGCGTTTCAACGTTTTCGTGATTCCTGATCGGAGCGCCCGATGAACCGATGGAAACTAGTCGTTCTCCTGCTGTCGAGCATCGCGATCGGTTCGTACGGATGCGCCAGCGCCGGGCGCAATGAGCACGCCGGCGGTCCCCGCCTGTTCGACGACCTCGGAACCCACAGCCGGCCGATCGCCGGACTGACGCCCGAAGCGCAGCGCTGGTTCGACCAGGGACTGACCTGGGCGTATGCGTTCAACCACGACGAGGCGATTCGCTCGTTCGAACAGGCGGCGCGGCTCGCCCCCGCACATCCCATGCCCTGGTGGGGCGTGGCGCTGTGCAATGGCCCGCACATCAACAACCCCTTCGTGCCGCCGGATCGTGCCCAGGCCGCCTGGGACGCGCTGCAGCAGGCCCTGTCTCGCGTCGATGCGGCGTCGCCGGCCGACCAGGCCCTGATTCGCGCGCTGGCGAATCGCTACGCGATGCCGCAGCCGACCAACCGCCGTCCGCTGGACGAAGCCTATGCGGACGCAATGCGGAGCGTTTGGCGTCGGTTCCCGGACGACATGGACGTCGGCACGCTGACGGCGGAATCGCTCATGGACCTTCAGCCATGGGACCTCTGGGACGCCGAAGGCGCCCCGAAGGGCGCGACCGAGGAGATCCTGCAAGCGCTCGAACGCGTCCTGTCGCGCGCCCCGGATCATCCCGGCGCAAACCACCTCTATATTCACGCGGTCGAAGCGTCGCCGCATCCGGAGCGCGGAATCGCGGCGGCGGATCGACTGCGAACGCTGGTGCCCGCATCGGGTCACCTGGTGCACATGCCGTCACACATCGACGTGCAGACCGGACGATGGGCGCTGGCAGCCGATCAGAACGTGCAGGCTGCGGAAGCGGATCGGCGTTACCGCGCGCGCCGCAGCACGATCGGCTTCTATCGCCTCTACATGGCGCACAACCATCACTTCCTCGCGTTCGCGTCGATGATGGAGGGGCGCAGCGAGACCGCGCTGAACGCCGCGCGGCAGATGATCGCCGACGTGCCGGACGACTTCATCCGCGAGAGCGCCGCGATCATCGACCCGGTCATGGCGATCGAAATCGACGTACTGCGGCGCTTCGGACGCTGGGAGGAGCTGCTGAAGCTGCCCGCGCCGCGTCCCGAGTTGCCCATCGCCACGGCGATGTGGCGATTCTCACGCGGCGTCGCGCACGCGGCGCGCGGCGATGTCGCCGACGCGGAGCGCGAGCAGGCGGAGTTCCGAGCGGCGGCGGCGGCCGTTCCGTCCGGCGCGATGATGGCGATCAACCCGGCGTCCGAGATTCTGGCGATCGCCGACGACATGCTCAGCGGCGAGATCGCGTTCCGTCGAAGCGACGTGAACGCGGCTGTGGCGTCGCTGACGCGCGCCGTGGAGCGCGAGGACAAGCTGCTCTACATGGAGCCGCCGGACTGGATTCAGCCGGTTCGGCACACGCTGGGCGCGGTGCTGCTCGCCAGCGGCCGGACTGACGACGCGGAGCGCGTGTATCGCCGCGACCTCGAGGTTTGGCCGGAGAACGGCTGGTCGCTGCACGGTCTGGCGAGTTGCCTCGAGAAGGCCGGGCGGACCACCGAGGCGGCGGAGGTTCGCAAGCGTTTCGAGGCCATGTGGTCTCGCGCCGACGTAAAGATCGGATCGAGCTGCCTGTGCGTTCCAGGGATTACGTCCCGCGCAGGGCATCGGGCGGACGAAGTGTCGGCCGGCGCGCCGTAGTGTGTCGCCTCATCGGACCTGGCGGGCGATCGCTTCGCGGTTCGGAATCTGGGACCATATCTCGTCCGGGTCGGCGCAGCGCAGCGCCTCGCAGACGAGCCGTTCGATCCAGCCGCGCGGCACCTGCCCGCCGAACGCTGTCTGCGAGAGAATGAGCTGCATGGCCTCGATCAGCCCGTCCGGCCGGCGGTACTCGCGCAGGTATCTGCGCGAGACGAATCCGTCGATGACGGCGTCGAGCCCGCGCGTGTCCACGTCGCCCAGTTCGCCGGCGCTGCGCGCGACTTCGTCGCTGTCGCACTCCGCGAGGCGATCATAGAACTCGTCCGCCAGCGCAGGGATCCGCCGCAGCAGCGCGTGATCGAGCGCCAGCTCGACCGCCAGGTGTGCCAGGAGGTCCGAGATTCCGCCTCCTGCCGAGTCCATCTCGACCCGCGCGCGCGTGCTCCGCTGCATTCGCACGAAGGCGGGGAGCGCGTGGAACCAGCGATCGGCCTCGATGTGATTCAGCAGACCGGCCCGAAGCGGCGCGCCGACCGGATCGCGCGGCGTCGCCGCGGAAACCGACTTCCAGCGGATTCGCTTTCGACGCGAGAAGCGAGACCAGAGATCGGGCAATGCGACGCCCATGACAAAGTATGGCAGCGCCGGGCGGCCGCAGACGGCATGGTTGTAGTGGTAGTGCGACAGGTAGTTCATGCGCGTTGGATCGCTCCAGTCCTCATGCAATGGTAGTCTCGCGATCGGCGAGGCGGCCTCGTAAAGCCGCGGTTCGATTGGACGCCGCAGGCGAGCGGGGCACGACCGTGCGCGGTTGCGGTCTGAGAAAACTGGCTTTCTCGTCGCGCGTTGACGGGGTGTGGAGGAGCGCACGGCGGTCATTTGACCGACGGGACCGTTTGTGCTAGACTTCAGTTGTTTGAATAATCAATCATCCGCTTGGCGGCTCGTCAGCGCCGCCGGCGGTGCGACACCGAGGACTTCCATGCATCTGGTTTCCGCTCCGCTTCGCCGCCCGGTGCGCGTCACCGGCATTCGCAACCTCAGCCCGACGACGCTACGGCTGATGGAGATGGGTCTGGTGGAGGGCGCGCAGGTAGAGGTGGACGGCGCCGCCCCGCTCGGCGATCCGATCCAGATTCGCGTGGGCGACGATCGGCTCTCGATCCGTCTCGAAGACGCGCGCAGCTTCGATGTCACACTCACGGCCTGAAGCGGGCGGCGCGGTCTCCTCGTCGCGGACTCGCCCGGCGATCGCCGGACACCACCGACGGACACTGTGAGGGGTTTCTCATCGCGCCCGACGCGGGAAACCAGCCTGGCGGCATGTCCGGCCGGTCTTCCGCCGAGACGCACCGGATCGCGCTCGTCGGCAACCCCAACACCGGCAAGACCTCCCTGTTCAACGCGCTGACCGGCTATCGCCGGCATGTCGCGAATTTTCCGGGCGTCACCGTGGAAATCGCGACCGGCCGACTCGCCGGGGCGGCGCGTCCGGTCGAGATCATCGATCTGCCCGGCACGTACAGCCTCGCGGCTCTGTCGCCGGACGAGCGCATCGTCGGCGATGTGCTCAGCGGACATTCGCCCGACCTGCCGCGCCCAGACGCGATCGTCGCGGTCCTGGACGCGTCGAACCTGCCGCGGAATCTCTACCTGCTGAGCCAGGTGATCGAGCGCGGCCTGCCGATGGTGATCGCGTTGAGCATGTCGGACGTTGCGGCGGCGCGCGGTCTGACGATCGATGTGGAGTTGCTCTCGCGGCGGCTGGGCGTGCCGGTCGTGCCGATCGTCGCGAACGATGCCGGATCGGTGGCGCGATTGACGCCGTATCTTTCGTCGATCGCGGTCGTGGCTGCGGTGACGGCGGATCGGTTCGTCGCGCTGCCGCCGGGTCGGGCGGCGGAGGTTCCGGGCGCGCCCGGACTGGATGCGGCAAGGGCGGAAGTTCAGGCGCGCTATGCGTGGATCGCGAACCTGCTCGACGGCGTGCTCGCGCGGGCGAGCGGGCGGCGCGATTTCTGGTCCGATCGAATCGACCGCGTGCTGACGAACGGCGTCAGCGGCGGAATCGTTCTGCTGCTGGTGCTGCTGACGCTGTTTCAGGCCGTCTTTTCGTGGGCCGGACCGCTGATGGATGGAATCGACGCCGTCGTGTCGGGCGGGGGCGATCGGGTCGCGAGCGTTCTGCCCGAGGGCGTGCTGCGTAGTCTGCTGGTGGACGGGCTGATCGCCGGCGTTGGCGGCGTGATGATATTCCTGCCGCAGATTCTGATTCTGTTTGCGTTCATCGGGGTGCTGGAGGACTGCGGATACATGGCGCGGGCCGCGTTCATGATGGACCGGTTAATGCGCGGGCTGGGGCTGAGCGGGCGGGCGTTCATCCCGTTGCTGTCGAGTTTTGCGTGTGCGGTGCCGGCGATCCTCGGGACGCGGACGATCGCCGACCGGCGAGAGCGCATCACGACCATTCTCATCGCGCCGTTCATGAGCTGCTCGGCGCGGCTGCCGGTGTACGTGCTGATGATCAGCGCGTTCGTTCCGCCGACGCCGGTGCTGGGCGGAGTTCTGACGTTGCAGGCGGTCGTCATGATGGGGGCGTACCTGCTGGGCGTGGTCGTCGCCGTCCCGATCGCGTGGCTGCTGCGCAAATCCCTGCTGCGCGGCGGCGCGGGCGGGTTCCTGCTCGAGCTGCCCAGCTACAAGCTGCCCGGGATTCGAAACGTGTCGCAGCGGATGTACGTCGCCGGCCGCGGCTTCGTGCTGCGGGCCGGGACAATCATCGTGGCGGTAAACCTGGTCGTCTGGGCGCTCGGGTATTTTCCGCGCAGCGCCGAGATCGGCGCGCGTGTGCGCGAGCAGGCGGCGTCGGAGCGGTGGGAGGCGGAACGGGTGAATGTCGAGCTGGCGGGCGCGCAGCTCCGCGAGAGCTATCTCGGCCGGCTGGGGAGGTTCGTGGAGCCGATCGTCGCGCCGATCGGCTGGGACTGGCGGATCGCGATGGCGACGCTCGCGTCGTTTCCGGCGCGCGAGGTCATCATCGCCACGCTCGGCACAATTTATAACCTCGGCGCGGGCGAGGACGAGCAGTCGCCGGGACTGCGCGCGGCGATTGCAGCGGCGCGCGGGGACGACGGACGGCCGGTGTTCACGCTGCCGGTCGCGCTGTCGATCATCGTGTTCTTCGCGCTGTGCGCGCAGTGTTCGAGCACGCTGGTCGTGATGGCGAAGGAAACCGGCAGTTGGGGATGGCCGCTGCTTTCGTTCTTCGGCATGACGGCGATTGCGTATGTCGGCGCGTGGGCGACCGCGGCGCTGGCTCGGGCGGCGGGCCTCTGACCGAACCGCGCAGACGCGGACAAGCGGCGCGGCGGGCAGTACAATTCGTCCGCTCCGACCTGGCTCAGCGCGGGCAAGCGGCCGCGCGGCGTCGGCGACTTACCCCGGTTTTGCGATGAAATCACGGCGAGCGGATTTTGTTCTTGGGCTGTTTGTCCTCGGCGCGCTGGCGCTGTTCCTCGCTTCCGTGCTGTTCATTTACCCGACAATCGGCACATCGGTCCGGCAGATTCGAGTGCGATTCGCGCATGACGAGGGCGTAGCGCCATTGCGGCCGGCGAGCGCGGTGCTGCTGGGCGGATCGGTTCAGGTCGGCAAGGTGCGGAGCGTCGGGCGGGAGACGGCGACAGTCGAGCTGGACGGCAAGACGACGCAGCGACTGATGATCGTGGTGGATGCGGAGATCGAAAGCGACCTCATGCTCTACGACGATTGCGCGATCACGACGGATCAGCCGCCGGTCGGCGGTCCGGGCGTGCTCGTGATTCTGAGCGTGGGCACGCCGGAGCGCGGACCGGTCGGCGCGGCGCCGATTCGCGGCCTGCCGGCGCAGAGCTTCGCGGCGAGCATCGGCAGCCTGTCGCGTTTTCTGTTCTCGCCGGGCGGATTCCTCGACAAGCTCGACCAGGCGGTGGACGGCGGCGAGGACGGCTCGCTGATGAACCGGCTGCTCGCCAGCCTCGAGGACGTGAACGCCATTACGCGCGAACTCCGCACGCAGCTCACGGAGCGCGACGCCGCCACGCTGCTCGGGAAGATTCAGACGATCGCCGCCAACCTGGCCGATCTGTCCGAAGGGCTGCGCACGCAGTTCGACGCGGCCGACCAGGCGACGCTCCTGGCTAAGGTTCTCGGAGCGCTCGATCAGCTTCAGATCGGACTGGCCGAAGCGACCGAACTCCTCGAAGAAAACCGTCCGCCGCTGCGGTCGACCGTGGCGAGCCTTCAGTCGCTCAGCCAGACGCTCGACGAGCAGCTCGGGACGGCGCTGCGGCGCGAGCTGAATCGCGACGATCCCGCGTCGCTGGTCGGCAAGATTCACGAAGGCGTCGATCGGCTGAACCGCTCGCTCGACGCGCTGGCGGTCGCGACCGACGCGGCCAAGCGCCTCATCGTCATCAACAAGCCCGCGCTGGACGACACCGTCCGCCACGTGAACGAAATGTCCCGTACGCTCAGCCTCGCCAGCGAGGAGATCCGCCTGGCGCCGTGGCGGCTGGCCTATCGCCCGAGCGACCACGAAACGCGCGAGACGCGCATCTTCGAAGCGACGCGCACGTTCGCGGCCGCCGTGGACACGCTCGACGGCGCGGTGGCGCGGCTGCGGGCGTTGGAGGAGGCGGCCGCCGCGGGCGACGGTTCGGTGCCGATGGAGGAATTCGAGCAGATGCGCGACGCGCTGCGATCCGCATTCGACCGATTCGAGAAAGCCGAGCAGTTCCTGTTCGAGCGGCTTCAATGACGAGGCCGCGAGCATGAGCGCCGCCGCGGAGCATACGCACGACGTAGCCGTTCTGGGCTCCGGACCGGCCGGCGCGGCCGCGGCCGTCCGCGCCCGTCAGCTCGGCGTGTCGGTGGTTTTGCTGGACCGGCAGACGTTCCCGCGCGCCCGGGCCTGCGCCGGCTGGATGGGACCGTCGGGCATGAAGCTGTGCGAAGAGCTGGGACTTCGCGCGGCCGACTGCGGCGCGCAGGAGTTCAGCGGAGTTCGCCTGCATTCGTGGGACTTGCGCAAGTCGGCCGAAGTGTCCGACGAAGACATTCGCGGCTGGATCGTGGCGCGCGACCGATTCGATCTTGCGCTGCTCGAGCGCGCGCAGAAGGCCGGCGCGGAAACGCGCCTGGGGCGCGCGATCGACGGAATCCGGCTCGGCGAATCGGCCGCCGAGCTGACCGACGATTCAGGCGCACGAATTCGCGCGAAAGTGCTGATCGCCGCTGATGGCGCGCATTCGGCCGCGGCGCGCGTGGCAAAGCTTCTCCCTGCGGGCGAGTTGCGCGACCTGCCGCGCACGATCTTCGCCGAAGCGGCGAGCCGGTCGGCGGGCGGGCGGTTGGACGTGGCGGTCGGCGCAGCGCGCGACGGTCAGCTCGCCGTCATCTCGCGAACGAAGGACCGCGTGCGTGTCGCGCTCACCGCGCGGGACGGCGAACAGACGGTGGAGCGACGGTTCGCTCGGTTCTGCGAGCAGGCGGTCGAGGCGTCGCTGCTGCCGAGAGACGGGTTGAGCGACCCACAGGCGGTGGTCAGCCCGGCCGGCGGCGCGCTGGAGCTGGACGCGCACGTCGGCAAGCGCTGCCTGCTGGTCGGCGACGCGGGCGGATTCGTCGCGTCGTTCAGCAACGAGGGGATTTACCCGGCAATGCAGTCCGGGTGGATCGCGGCTGAGACGGCGGCCGCAGCGCTGGCGGCGCCGGTCGCGCAGGACGCGCTGGCGACGTTCGACGAGCGCTGGCGGACGGAGCTGGCGGAGTATCTGCGGCGGCCGAACACGGACCTGGCGCTGCTGATGCCGCTGGTGTTCGGGAACGAGCAGATGTCGCGGCGCATCGCGCGGGCGTTCGTGCTCGGTCAGGCATTCTGACCGGAGAGGATTGCGCGGCGCGCGATGGGGACGTGAGCCGCAAAGCAGGAGGAGCCGTTCGGTGGAGGCGCGGCGCGTGTATGAGAACCTGACGGTGCTGTCCTATCCGGACCCGCGCCTGCGGAAAATCTGCCAGCCCGTCACGACGTTCGACGCGGACCTGCGCGCCCTCGCCGAGCGCATGTTCGTGCTGATGCGCGAGCATCGCGGCGTGGGGCTGGCCGCATCGCAGGTGGGCGTGCTGAAGCGCCTGTTCGTCGCCAACGCGACCAGCGACCCGCAGCACGACCGCGTGTATGTCAACCCCGTGATCGAGGAGCGCGACGGCAGCGCCGAAGCCGTCGAGGGCTGCCTGTCGCTTCCGGACATCGAGGCCAGCGTCACGCGTTCGCTGCGTTGCCGCATCCGGGCGCAGGACGTCGACGGCGCGCCGTTCGAGCTTTCCGGCGAGGAGCTGATCGCGCGGGTGTGGCAGCACGAGATCGACCACCTGGACGGCATGCTGATCCTCGACCGCATGAAGCCGGCCGACAAGATTGCGACGCGCAAGGCGCTGCGCGACCTGGAAGCGGATTTCGACGCGCGGCGACGGCTGTAGCTCGGAGCGTCGGCGTCCCGGCGCGACCAAGGCGAGTGGAATGCGGATCGCTTTTCTCGGCACGGGCGCGTTCGGCGTTCCGGCGTTGCGCGCCCTGCGGGAAGCGGGACACGAAATCGTCCGCGCCGTCAGCCAGCCCGACCGCCCGGCGGGACGCGGCAAGCGGGTGCAGCCCACGCCGGTCCGCGCCGCCTGCGACGCGCTCGGCGTACCGCACGTGCAGACCGACGACGTCAATTCCGGCAGCGCGGCCGAGCTGATCGGATCGGCCGAGCTGGGCGTCGTGGTCGCGTTCGGCCAGAAGCTCGGGTCGGCGCTGCTGGCGACGCCGGCGCGCGGCTTCGTGAACATCCACGCGTCGCTGCTGCCGAAGCTCCGCGGCGCGGCGCCGATTCAATGGGCGATCCTCAACGGCGACGACGTGACCGGCGTGACGGTCTTTCAGCTCAATGAGCGCTGGGACGCCGGCGCGATCTGGGGCCGCCGCACGACGCCGATCGGCGAAACCGAAACCGCCAGCGAGCTGCACGACCGACTCGCCGAGCTCGGCGCCGAGCTGATCTGCAAGGTGCTCGCCGCGATTCACCGCGGATCGCTCTCGCCCATCCCCCAGGAGCCGGAGCAGGCCACCCGCGCGCCGAAGCTCACCGCCGATCTGCGCCGCGTGGATTTCTCGCAGCCGGCACGGCGCGTCGCCCGCTGGATCAACGGCTTGTGGGCGTGGCCGGCCGCGACCTGCGTGTTCCGCCCGGCGTCCGGCGACGACGTGCGCGTGCAACTGGCCCGGGCCGAGCCCGGCGTCGACGCGGACGCGCCGACCGATGGTTTTCCGCCCGGCGCGCTGCGTCCGGATGGACGCGTACAGACCGGCGCGGGATGCGTCCGAATTCTGGAGATTCAGCCGGCCGGCCGATCGGTCATGAAGTTCGAGGCCTTTCGGAACGGGCGAGACGTCACTCCGCCGGCGCGATTCCTGCCGATCGAGTCGCCATGAGCGCCGCGCGACCGAACCGCCCGAAGCCATCGCGGCTCACCGCCCGCCAGGCCGCCCACGCGGCGCTGCTGGACGTGCTGTCCGGCACGGGATTCGCGGCCGATCGCATCCGACGATTCCGCCGGTCGGAGCAGCTCGACGCGCGCGACACCGGCCTGGCGATGCAGATTTCGCTGGGGGCCATTCGCCACATCGTGTGCATCGACGGCGTGCTGGCAGCGCTGGCGACCTATCACCCGCAGCGCGTGTCGGACGAGCTGCGGGCCGTGCTGCTCTCGGCGGCGTTCCAGTTGATCTGGCTCGATCGCGTGCCGCCGTTCGCGGCGGTCGACGAGGCAGTCGAACTGGCGCGGCGACTTCAGGGTCCGCGCGCCGCGGGAATGGTGAATGCGGTCTTGCGGCGCGTCTCCGGCGCGATTGTGGAGCGCGGGGCCGCGTGGCGGCGAGACGATGCCGCACAGGTTCGAACCGGCTGGGCGACCGCGTGCACGTTCTCGCGCGCGGTGCTGCCGCCCGCGCGGGACCGGATCGCACACCTCGCCGCAAGCTGCGGCGAGCGCGTGGACCGCATCGCGGATCTCGTCGAGCGGTTCGGCGCCGACTCGGCTCAACAGGTCGCGTGGGCGGCGCAGGCGGAACCCCCGCTCGTGCTGCATCGCAACGCGCTGCGCGCGGACGCAGCAACGTTCGCCGAAAAGCTCGCGCGCGCGACCGGCGGCGAGGCGGAGATCGACGGCGATACAGCGTTCGTGCGCGCATCCGGCTCGACCGAATCGGACCTGTTCTCCGGCTGCGAACTGTGGGCGCAGGACACGACGCAGCGATCCGCAGCGGACGCGATAGGCGCCCGCCCGGGCGAACTGGTGCTGGACCTGTGCTCGGCGCCGGGCGGCAAGGCCATCGCGATGGCGCAACGCATGGGCGACGTCGGGCGGATCGTCGCCTGCGACGTCGATGCCGACCGGCTCGCGGCCGTTCGAAGCGCCGCGCAGCGTCTGGAGATTCGCTGCATCGAGACCCGGCGGATCGCCGGCGACGACGCGATGGCCGGCGAGCTGGGCAGCGCGTTCGACGCGGCGATCGTGGACGTGCCCTGCTCCAACACGGGCAGCATCGCCCGTCGGCCGGAGGTGCGGCTGCGGTTCCGCCGCAGCGAGCTTCCGGTTCTGGCGCAGACGCAGCGGCGACTGCTGGAAGCGGCGGCGGCGTGCGTTCGCGCGGGCGGACGGCTGGTCTACTCGACGTGCAGCATCGAGCCGGAGGAGAACGAGCGCGTAGTGGCCGAGTTCGCACGACAGCGGCCCGAATGGACCGTCGTGACGGAGCGATTGACGTTGCCCCGCTGGGGTGCGCGGGCCCGGGACTGGCGGGACGGGGGCTACTTTGCTCTGCTGGATCGGCGCGGTCCGGCGTGACCGAGCGGACGCGCGTCGGGTTCGGCGGCCGGGCGGCGGATGAGGAGTGCGCTCGGGCGCGACGTGGGCACGCTCGGCGGCTTGCAGTCCGCTGCGCAGCTTGACGCGCGGCGACCGCGGCGCGATGCTCCGCAGCGTCCGCCGAACGCCCGTCCGACGCATCCACCGCGCGCAAGGAGCCGCCACATGGCGACCGACGACATTCGAGCCGAACTCGGTCCGCAAACCCAGACGCAGGAAACCGCGGGCGCCCGCCAGTACTCGGTTGTGTTTGTGGGCGACCTGGGCGCAGGCGAGCGGCTGCCCGGACTGACGGCGATCGACAAGGACGACTTCGCTGCCGTCCTGTCGCGCGCCCGGCCGACGCTGGCGATGGCGATGAAGAATCCATTCGGCGGAGGCGACGACTGGGAATTCTCGCTCAGCTTCGACGCGATGCGCGTGTTCGATCCGGCCGGTTTTCTGGCGCAGGTGCCGCAGGCGCGCTGGCGGCTCGGCGTCCGCGAGAAACTGATCGCGCGGCAGACGGCAGAAATCTCCGAAGCCGAATTTCAGCAGGCGGCGGCGGCCGCCGCGGGCGCGGATGCGTCGCTGGCGTGGATTCCGACCGTGTTGTCGGGAACCGGGTCGGCCGCGGTCCAGTCTCCGCCGGCGCCCGCCGCGCCGGCGGGCGGCAGCGTTCTGGACCAGGTGGACGAGCCGGACGCGCAGGCGCGCGTCGCGGCGGAGGTTTCGCGGCTGGCGGCGGAGGCGGGTGGCGCGTCGCGCATTTCGGGTGGCGAGTCGGCGCGGCTGGCACAGGTGCTGGCGCGGCTGGACCGCGAGTTGGCGCAGATCGCGGACGGCGTGTTGAAGCACGCGGACTTCCGCCGCGTCGAATCGGCGTGGCGCGGCGCGAAGTTTCTCGTGGATCGCGCGGATTTCCGCGCCGGCGTCCGGATGTCGCTGCTGCACGCGACGCGCGAAGTCGCGGTGGATCGCCTGGTCGAGCACTGCATTCAGCCGGCATTCAACGGCGAGATTCGCACGCCGGCGCTGCTGGTGTTCGACTTCAGCCTGAGCGGCGCTGCCAGCGACTATGAGCTGTTCGACTATCTCGCGCAGCACGCGGCGAGCCTTCCGGCGCCGGCGGCGTTCGGCGTGGAGGCGAGCTTCTTCAATGTGAAGTCGCTTCGGCTGCTGAAGAACCTGCCGAACTTTTCGGGGCTGATTGGCGGCTGGGAATTCGCCAAGTGGCGAACGCTGCGCGAGAAGCCCTATTCCAAGTCGCTCGTGCCAGTGCTGGGGCGATTCGTGCTGCGCCGCCCGCACGAGCCGTGCAGCGGCGCGAAGGAATTCACCTGCGCTGAGCGGATCGAGTCGATCTCGGACGTGACCTGGGGCGGCGGACACCTGGCGCTGGCGGCTTGCGCGATGCGCGCCTTCGCCAAGTATGGCTGGCCGACGCGCATGTTCGGGGCCGAGGCCGGCAAGATCGAGGACCTGGCGGTGATCGACAACCCGACCGACGCGCAGAGCCCGTGGGGTCCGGGCGACCTGACGCTGCCCGATGCGCGCATCGACGAGCTGCCGGCGATCGGCATGAACCTGCTTCAGTCGGTCAAGGGAAAAGACCACTGCATGCTGCTGGGCGGCGTGACGGCCGCTCGTCCGGTCGTGACGCAGGACGTCGGGGCGCAGGACGCGCTGCTCGAGGTCAGCCTGCCGTATCAGCAGTTCAGCAACGTGCTGAGCTCGTACCTGTGCGAGAACATGTCGTCGCTGCACGGGCGCGAGACGTCCGACATCCAGGCGCGATTGCTGGGCGGCCTGGCGGCGCTGCTGAAGATCAAGCCCGACGAAGATCCCGAGGCGATACAGGTCGGCGTGGGCGATCATCCCGAGGAACCGGGTCGGAAGATCGTTCAGGTGCGTGTGACGCCGCCCGGCACTATCGCCCCCGGCGGACTGCACATCGACTTCGGCTTCGCGGTGTGATCGCGTCCGGAGCGCCGAAGGCAGGCGAGCTCAATGACCGCCGCCGTGCGAGCCTCCGCCGCCGTGTCCGTCTCCGCCGCCATGCGCGTCGGCCGGCTGGCCGCCGTGCCCGTCTTCTTCCGGCGGCGGCGCGTCCAGCGCGGCCCGCCTTTCCTGCAAGTAGGTGATGGCGTCGCGCTGCGGGAGCACGATCGGCGTCAGCAGCAGCCAGGCTGACGACACGACGATGGACGCCAGCGCGGCGTATCCGATCGCGGCTCTCATCGACTCACTCGCCCAGGACAGCGGAAAGTTGACCGCGTCCATCAGCGCGTCAGAGACGCGGTAGATACGCTTCCAGACGCGCGTCGTCGGCATCGACAGGCGCGCTGGCGCCGACGCTGTAGCCGACGCGAGCGTGGCTTTCTCAACTCGCGCCGACGGCGAGAGCGGCGCGGGAGTCTTTCCGCCCGGCGCCGGAGCGGCGTCGGCCCGCGGCTTGATCTTGAACTGCACTTTTCCGGGCTGCCCGACAACCGCCATCGCGGCCGGAGGAGTCGCGGCCGCGCCGCCCTCGTTCGCCGGCCGCGCCGCTTCCGTAGCCGGTGGCGACGAAACGCCGCTCGCCGGCGTCTCCGACGACGCCTCGCGGGACGAAGTCGCGTCCGCAGCTGCGGGTTCCGGCGCTGCGCCAGCGGGCGCGGCGGGGGCTGATCCGGCGGGCGGCTGCGGCTTGGCGGCGCGGGTGAGACCGACGGACTCTTCGAGCGCTTCGACCTGCTTGAGCGCGCTGGAAAGTTCCGCCGCCAGATCGTCGGACGATTCAATGCCGCTCGGCTGCGCCGATTCCGTCAACGCGGGTGCTGCCGCGCCATCGACCGCTGTCGGCGGCGGGTCGTCCGACCGCGTCGGCGACGAGCCCGGCGCATCGCTCGGAGCGTCGTCGGCAGCGGCCGGCTCGCCTGCGGTCGGGGCGGAGACCGCCGGATCGGACGGCGCGGCGTCGTCCGGTTCGACAACGCGATCCTCGACTTCCCCGGTTGCGTCGTCCGCAGCGACCTGGTCGTACGTCCCCGCCTCGATGGCGTCGAGAGCCGAAAGCAACTCGTCATCGTGCGCCGGGGTTCGATTCGGGTTTCGGGGCGACTTGGTCATATCCGTGCAGCCGCTCGCTCGTGGCAGAATGCGCCGATGGTCGGATCGGCCGCGGCGACCGGTCGGATGAACAGCCCGCGGCCCCGGTTCGGATCGTTCTTCGCAGCGAGCGTACGGTTCTGTTATCGGCCGCGAAGCACGTCTGCAACGATCACCGAACGCGCGTCGAGTCGGCAGTCGGCCGAAGCTGGGCGCTTTTTCTGTCAGAGTCGAGCGGCTCGGCAGTACTTCCCGGTGGAACGTGTGAGAGAACGCAGCGAGCACAACGAGCCAAGGAGCACGCGATGACGACCTCGACGACGACCAAGACGACCAAGCGGTTCTGGATCAGCATGCTGGTGGTGGGTTCGAGCACGATGGCCATGGGCGGCGCCGCGTGCGAGGCGTTTCAGACCGGATTCGAGATCGGTCAGCAGATCGCCAACGGCGACTTCAGCGGCGGAAGCGAGACCGGCGACTCGCCGCTCGGATTCGACCCCAACACGCCGTTCGGTTTCTGAACCACGCGATGCGAGACCTCTCCTCCCTCCCTGCGACAGCGGCCGGACGACGTGAATGCGTCGCCCGGCCGCGTGCGTTGGGAGAGCCGCGCGCCGGCCTCGTCAATCGCCGCCGGACGCGCCGTCCCGCGCGGGTTCGGCCGGCATCAGGCATACAGTCTCCGTCACGGTTCCGCGCTCGACGTTTCGCGTGGCGAATTCGAGCGTCAGCGCGACTTCGCCGGTGCGCTGGAAGTAATCCACCGCGATCGGATGCGGTCCGGCCGCGAGCGCGATCTGCCCGGACCGCTCGGTCGCGACGTGCAAGCCGTCGTTGTCCACCACCAGCGAGTTGCCGATGATGAGGCGGCTGCCGTCGTCCGACGTGAGCCAGAACGTGTACAGGCCATCGCGCGGAGCGACAAAGTAGCCGGCAAAGCGCAGCGCGTAGCGCTCCGCTCGCGTCGCGGGTTCGGTCGAGACGCGATCCGCACGCCCCGCAGCGACCGGCGTCAGCGTCGAAAGGTCCGGGAGACGCTCGAATTCGCCTTCGAAGCACTCGAAGCTCAATCCCGGAGCGGACGCCGGCGGCGAATCGGCTGGGCGCAGCTCGACCTTTTCGAACATCGCGGTGCTCGTGCCGCTCACCGGCTTGCCGTCCACAAAGCCGCGCGCCCGGACCATCGTGGACTCGGTCAGGCGCACTGGATCGCTCGCCAGCGGCGACGACGGCCCCGGTGTCGATCCATCCAGCGTGTAACGCACCTGCTGGCCGTTTTCGGACGCGAACGAGACGTCCACATAGTCCACAAACCGCGGAGATGGAGCCGCGATGAGCGGCTGTGCGTAGACTTGCCAGCCGCGCGGAAGATCGAGCGCGACGACCGGCACGAGCGACGGGGGCGCCTTGGAGGGCAGACGGATCATGAGCGCGTCTTCGTCGCGTTCGACCGGCAGCTCGCCGCCGCCCAGCATTCGCGCGGCGGGCGATCCGGCCGTGTGCAGTCCGTTGAGCACGAGGCGTCCGTCGCCCGGCCATTCGAACACGTGCAGGTAGGCCGTCACGCGCCCGGACGCGCTGTGGATGCGGCGGAGCGTGGCGCGTCCCCACGGCAGCGCGGCGAACGGACCGGCGCTGGTGCCGTAGATCGACTCGCCGTTGACGCGCATCCACGCGCCGACGTCGCGGAGGCGCTCCACGCTGGCGGCGGGAACTTCGCCCTCAGCGGTCGGGCCGACGTTGAGCAGGTAGTTGCCGCCCTTGCTGGCGATGTCGCAGATCATCCGGACGAGCTCTCGGGACGACTTGAAGTTCTGGTCGGCGCGGTTGAAGCCCCAGTGGTCGTTCATGGTCATGCAGGATTCCCAGTCCACTCCGGGCAGCCCGGTGGACGGAATCTCCTGCTCGGGCGTGCCGAAGTCGCCCAAGTGATCGCCGACGGTCAGGCCGGCCATTCCCGCGCGGCCCTTGTCCACGCGATTGTTGATGAGGATGTCGGGCTGAAGCCCGCGGACGTAGTGATACAGATCGATCCCGCGCTCGTGGGTCCACGTGTTCTCCCACTCGCCGTCGAACCACAGCACGCCCAGCGGACCGTAGCCCTCGATCAGCTCACGGAGCTGCGCCTTCATGTGCGCAACGTAGCGGTCGAAGTCGGCGCCTTTCGACGGCCGATCGGCGGCCTCCCACGGGCGGCGCGGCAGATAGTCGGGGTGATGCCAGTCCATGATCGAGTGATAGAAGCACAGGCGCACGCCATGCCGATCGCAGGCGGCTTTCAGCTCGGCGAGGATGTCCCGTTTCAGCGGCGTGGACATGACGTCGAATTCGGTCTGCTTCGAGTCCCACAGGCAGAAGCCGTCGTGGTGCTTGCTGGTGATCACGATGTACTTCATGCCGGCGTCGCGCGCCATCCGCACCCACGCATCGGCGTCGAACTTCACCGGGTTGAACTGCTGTGCGAACCGATCGTATTCGCCGACCGGAATGCGGGACGTGTCGCGAATCCACTCGCCGTGGTGAGTCTGTCCGTTCCATTCGCCCGCCGGGATCGCGTACAGACCCCAGTGAATGAACATCCCCAGCCGCGCCTCGCGCCACCACGCGATGCGCTGCTCGTGGTCAGGATTCGTCGCCGGCGTCGATGCCTCCTGCGCCGCGGCCGCCGCCGCCAGCGCCACGCCGATCGCGATCCATCGATGCGTCTCACCCGCCCGCCGCCGTGCAATCATCGAGAATCCTCCTTCAGCCGGCCGACCCGCCCTGCGAACCGGGGCCGCCGTTCGTCCGGACCGGACGCCGTGCCACAATCGCCGCTTGTTCGGACGCCCGGGACGACGCTAATCTTAGTGCAGCGGCTGACGCCCGCCGATTCCGGCGCGCGACATCGGCCGCGCTGCCGCGTCTCGTCCGGAATTGCGCATGAACAGGTCTGCACCGAAGGTTCGGAATCGCCGCCGCGCGTTCACGCTCATCGAGCTGCTGGTCGTTGTCGCGATCATCGCGCTGCTCATCAGCCTGCTGTTACCGTCGCTCCAACAGTCGAAAGACCAGGCCCGCCAGGTCATCTGCGGAAACAACCTCAAGCAGCTCATCACCGCCACGCTGCTCTACACGCAGGACTTCGACGAGCGTATGCCCATGCCCAACTGGGCCTCGCAGGATCCGGCGCTGGGCTGGCTCTACCAGCCGCCCGCCAACTTCGACCCGAAGCACCGCGAGACCGGCCTGCTCTGGCCGCAACTGCTCGACCCGCGCCACTATCGCTGCCCGATGGAACTCGAGCCGTTCATCGGCACGCAACACCTCACCAGCTACCTGATGAACGGCGCGGTAGCCGGCTTCGGCCGAAATAAGCGCGGCGCGTTTCAGGTCACGCAGTTCCGGCTGGATGCCGTCATCTTCTGGGAGGCCGAGGAAAACACCTGGAACGACGGCTCCAGCTATCCCGACCAGGGACTGACGCGCCGCCACGGCGACGGCGCGACCGTCGCGATCATCGACGGCCACACCGAGTGGATGACGCACGCGCGCTGGGAAATGGAGATCAGCCGCGACACCTCCAGCATGCTGTGGTGTGCGCCGGACAAGTCCAACGGGCGCTGACGCCCGCGGCGCTCACGAATCCGACGCCAGCGCTTCCCGCAAGTAGGGATAGGCCGTCACCAGCGCGACGCCCCCGAACGCCAGCGCCGCGGCGGCCGCCTTTCGGCGCGTCAAACGTTCGCCGAGCGTGAGCGTCGCCAGCAGGATCGCGAAGATCACCGACGTCTGATTCAGCACGGCCGCGACCGACGCGCTGGCGAACTTGAAGCCGGCCACCCACAGCAGCAGCGACAGGTAGGTGCCGAGCACCGCTCCGGGAATCGCCGTCTGCCAAGCCACCGTCGGGCGGAACACGGACAGGCTCTTGCGGCGGCTAGGCAGACACATTGCGATCAGCAGCAGCGAGACGTGCCCGGCCGCCAGGCGCACGAACGTCGCCCAGAACAGCGGCGTCCTTTCCAGGACCGGCTTGACCATCACGATCGCCAGCGCCATCGACGCCATCGCGGCGACGCCGAACAGCACGCCCGCCCAGAGCTGCCGCCGGGTCGCGCCGGCCGGCGGCGCGTGTCCGGTGGCCAGCAGTACCCCGCCGAGGATCAGCGCCATTCCGGCGTAGTGGTACAGTTGGAGCTGCTCCCCGATGAGCAGCCACGAGAAGCCGATCACGAACGGCGTGTAGGTGCAATCCACGACGGAAATGATGCCGACGCCCACCCGGTTCAGTCCGGCGAAGAACAGCGAATCGGCCAGCGCGATTCCCAGGACGCCGCTGATCGCGAGAATCCAGACGTCGTGCGCGCCAGCGTTCGGCGGCGGCGCGAAGCTCTCTCCGGTCAGGAGCAGCGTCGCCGCGAGCAGCGCCAGTCCGATCGTGTTCTTGAACAGGTTTAACGCGATCGGCGCAATGCTCAGGCCGCTCGTCCGGAACAGCACGAGCGCCGCGGCCCACACGATCGCCGCGCCCAGCGCGCACGCTTCGCCCAGCAGCGCCAGCGACGGCACGCCGCCCGGTCCGACCGCGCCAAGCACCGCAGTCGCCGCGAGGTCGGCGAATGGCCCGCCCGCGAGAGGCTGGCCGCTCATGGGCGCGCTCGATGACGCGGGGCCGTGGCGCGCGACGCCGGCCGGGTGTGGAAGGGTTGAGGCGACGGCACGCCGATGTCATACCACGAGCCGCATGCCGCGCTAAGCCGGACGGGGCGGCTGGCGCTGGCATCACTGCCGCCGGTTGGTACAATCCCGGGATTCGATCTGTCGGTGAGCGTAGCTCAGTTGGCCAGAGCACCAGGTTGTGGTCCTGGGGGTCGCGGGTTCGAGCCCCGTCGCTCACCCTTCTCCGTCGGCCATTGCGGAATGAATGCGCCGAGTGCGCGCGAACCCACCCGATTGCCGGCGTTCGCCTGCGACGAACGCGCAGCGATCGCAGGATTTCCGGCGCACGGCCGGTCACGCCTCTTTCGGGATGTCCTTCGTCAGCACGTCCGGATCGCCGTCCGTTACGAGCACGTTGTCCTCGATGCGGACTCCGCCGATGGATTGCAGTGCATCCACGCGCTGCCAGTTCACGTCGTCCCGGAAACGCTCACGCTTCTCGCGGTTGTTCAGGAGCGCCGGGATGAAGTAAGCCCCCGGCTCGACCGTAATCGCGTATCCCGGCTCGAGCGGAAGGTCCAGGCGGAGCGACGCCAGCGCCGGGCGCGGATTCGGCCCGCGTCCGGGCAGGCGCCCGCCCGCGTCGCGCACTCCCAGCCCCACCATGTGCCCGAGTCCGTGCGGGAAGAAAAGCGTGTGCGCATCGCGTTCGACCAAGTCTTCCGGCTTGCCGCGCAGCACGCCCATCTGCACGAGGCCGTCCGCGATGTCGCGTGCCGCTGCCAGGTGCACTTCCGCCCACTCGACGCCGGGGCGGCAGCGCGCGATCGCATTCCGCTGCGTGCGGAGCACCACGTCATAAAGCTCGCGTTGCTCCGGCGAGAACTTGCCGCCCACCACAAATGTGCGCGTAACGTCGGCCGCGTACCGCTGGCACTCCGCCCCCGCGTCGATCAGCACCAGCTCGCCGTCGGACAACGCCCGCGCGCCGGGCGAGAAATGCAGCACGGCCGAGTTGGGCCCGCTGCCGACGATCGTGTCGAACGCCGTCCGGTCGCCGCCGCTGCGGAAGAACTCCGCCTCGAGCTCGATCTGGAGCTGCCGCTCTGTCCTTCCGGCGGCGATGTGCGACCGCACGGCCGCGAAGCCGCGCGCGGTCGCCGCCGCCGCTTTGCGCATACGCTCGATCTCGATCGCGTCCTTCGGGCGGCGCAGGTGCGTGAGCTGCTCGCGCACGGCGGTGACGCGGGCCGGGTCGGTCCGAAATCCGGGCAGTTCTGCGCCCAGGTTGACGATCTGTCGACTTCCGCGCGAGGCGACCCATCCCAGCAGCGCTTGCAGCGGCACGCCGGGCGCCTGCGTCGCGCCTTCCCAGACGCGCTGCGCTTCGGTGACGATGGGAACGAAGTCCAGCCAGCCGTCGTCCGGATCGAACGCCAGCACGCCGCCGGGGCTGTTGCACTCGGTGAGGTAGAAGTATTCGGGGTGCGCCAGGAACGGGTAAGTCTGGTCCGCGCCGCCGGGAATTGACAACGGCTCGCCCGCCGCGATCAGCACGACTTCCTTTCGCGACCGCCACGCCTCTGCGATGCGGTTCCGGCGCGCTTCGATAGGGTTGCTCATTCTCGCTCCTCACCGGCGACGGCGTGCCTCACGCGTCGCACAGTCCATTCTTGACAGACGGAACGGCCGCCGCAATGCCCGCGACCCGCGCGGAATAGACGGCGCGAGACACGCGATACCGGTCCATTTTCAGTCGTTGCGAGAAGCCCTGAATCGCACACCGCAGACGCATCGAACCGCCGGACGCTGAACGGCGTAGCACACTTGCCGGCGCGCCGGGCGTCGACAGGAGCGATATTAGCGTCGGCCTGAGCGCGCGAACCGCACTCGGACGATAGAATGTCCATCTGCTCCAACCGCCACGAACCCGGGGTCGAGGAGAGGGGGTCACGATGTACTCGCCGTGGCCGGACGCCGCCGAATGGCTCGAGACTGACGGGCGCGGCGGCTTCGCGATGGGAACCGTTTCGGGAATCCGCACGCGGCGATACCACGGCCTGCTGGTCTCCGCCGCCTCGCCGCCGAAAAGCCCGTTCGTTCTGGTCAACGGCTTTGATGCCTGGATCGAGGCGGCCGGCGGAACAACGATGATATCCGCCCAGCGCTATGCGCCGGACGTGCTCGCGCCCGACAGTTCCGGTCGCTACGTGGAATTCTTCGAACCCGAGCCGTGGCCGCGATGGGTCTTTCGCCTGCCGGACGGCGGACGCTTGATCGAAGAGCTATTCATGCCGCAGGGCGCCGGCGCCGTTGTGCTGATCTGGAGCCTGGAAGGCAACGCCGACGGGAAACGCTTCGTCGTGCGACCGTTTCTATCCGGCCGCAACTACCACGACCTGCATCGCGAAAACGGCGCGTTCGCATTCGATCCGACCCTCGACGGCGCGCTTGTGACGTGGCGGCCTTATCCCGGCGTTCCGGCGATTCGCGCCTATTCCAGCGGGCGCTACCGGCACGAACCGCATTGGTACCGCAACTTCCAATACGACCGCGAACGGGAACGCGGCCTCGATTTCACCGAGGATCTCGCTGCGCCGGGCGCGTTCGAGTTCGATCTGTCGAGCGGCAAGGCCGTCCTCATCTTTTCCGCCGACGGCCGCGTCGGCGACGCCTCGACCGGGGACCGCGACGCGGTCGAGTGTGCCGCCGCGCTGCGCGCCGCGGAAAAGGACCGCCGCGCGCGCTTCGCTTCACGCCTTCATCGCGCGGCCGACGCATATGTCGCCCGCGGCGCCGGGGGCAAGACCGTTGTCGCAGGCTATCCGTGGATGCCCCTCCGCGGCCGAGACACGTTCATCGCGCTGCGCGGCTTGTGCATCGCATCGGGGCGACTCGACGATGCGGGCGAGATTCTCGCCGAATGGTCCGACAAGCTCAGCGACGGGATGCTGCCGAGCAGCCATACCAACGCCGGCGAGCCCGAATTCGACTCCGTGGACGCGTCGCTTTGGTACATCATCGCGGCGCACGACTGGCTGTCGGCCGCGAAGCACAGCGGGCGAGCCGGGCAGAACGCCGTCGGTCGCGGCATTCAGGCCGCGATCCTGTCGATCGTAGAACACTATGCCCGGGGCACGCGTTTCGGCATCCGCCAAACGGCCGACGGTCTGCTGGCCGCCGGCGAGCCAGGTCGGGCGCTGACCTGGATGGACGCGAAGGTCGGCGACTGGATCGTCACGCCGCGCATTGGCAAACCGGTCGAAGTGCAGGCGCTGTGGATCAACGCGCTCCGAATCGCCGCCGACCTGGACGACCATTGGCGCTCCGACTACGAGCGCGCGCACGCGTCCTTCGAGCAGCGCTTCTGGAACGAGTCCACCGGATGCCTGAACGACGTGGTGGACGTGGATCATCAGTGCGGCACGGCCGACAGCGCCGTCCGACCCAACCAGATCTTCGCCGTCGGCGGTCTGCCGCTTCAGGTTCTGTCCGGACCGCGCGCCGAACGCCTCGTCGCGATCGTCGAAAGGCACCTTTGGACGCCGAATGGCCTGCGCACGCTCGCGCCCGGCGGTCCCGGTTACCAGCCGCGCTTCGAAGGCGGACCCGCCGAGCGCGTTGCGCGCGATCACCAGGGGCCGGTCCGGGCGTGGCTGGCGGCTGCGTTCGTCGAGGCGTGGCTGCGCGTTCGCGGCAACACGCCGGCCGATCGCCTGGAAGCCCGCGCGCGATTCCTGGCCCCGCTGCGCGAACACCTCGACGACGCGGGTCTGGGGCACGTCTCCGAACTGTTCGACGCCGAATCGCCGTACACGCCGCGCGGCTGCCCGTTCCAGGCCTGGTCGGTCGGCGAGCTTCTCCGTCTGGACGACGTGATCCTGGGCGAGCCGGCGCAGGCCGCGTCCGACGCCCGCGCCGCCCGACGCGGCGCGCCTTCCGAGTCTTCGCAGGCGGAGCCGGTCATCGCCACCGCATAGAGCGGCTTCAGAAACACCGTTGCGTTTCAACCGCGGAAACGGAGCGCTCGCTACCGCGCGGGTCGGCTGCGATGCCGTTCGAAAATCAAAAAAAACGCGCTGCGTCCCTCGCGCGACGCGGCGCGGACCCGCAGCTCTCTCGATTTTTCTTAGTCCCCCGACGCTTCCTGCTCGTGTTGAAGGGCGGCGGCGACGTTCGCCGCGGGTCGGGCCACGAGCGAATAGGGAGCGTCAGATGCTCAACCGGGACACGAATCGAAGCTTCATGCGGCGCATGATGGTCGGGACGCGGAAGGCGATCGTCGCGGGCGCGACGGTCGCGCTGGCCGCACAGCTCCTGGGCGGCTGCCCGCCGGAACTGAACCTCGCGATCGAAGACGCGGTCGAATCGAGCGTCGCCGGCGCCGAGGACGCCGGCGCAGAAACGCCAACCGACTCCCCCGCCGGCGAGCCTTCGCTCGACGACGCCACCGGCGGCGCGACGGAAGAACCGTCTTCGGACGCGGAAGACACGACCGCCGATCAGCCCGGCGCCGAAGAGACGCCCGCCGACGACGCGGCCAGCGCGGCCGAAGTGATCGCGAACGTCACGCAGGCGCTCGCAGACCGGCAGTTCGAATTCGACTCCAACGCCGCTGCCAGCGACAACGACCGCTTTCTGAGCTCGCGCACGACGCTCTCGCTGTGCGCATTCGGGCGCTTTGCCATGAATGAGTTCACGAGCTTCTCGTTCTCGGACCCCGGATTCTCGGGCGGCTCGTCGTTCGAGGACGACTCGAACGGCACGTGGGCGATTGAAGTCCAGAACGGCGCGGTGTTCATCGTCCTGAACATCGAGAACACGACGGACGCGAACGCTGGCCCACAGCAGCGCATCACCGTCGAGCAGGATTCACAGGGCAACCTGATTCTCGACGGCGCGTTCGCACAGATCGCCGACATCGCGCAAGCCTGTGCGGACGCGGCCGCCGAGTTCGAGGCTGCGGCGTCGGGCGACGCGCAATCCGACGAAGCGGACCGGGACGCCGAGGAGATCTCTGGCGACGACGCGACTGAGAGCAGCGCTGACAGCATCCTTTGATCCGTGCGGCGCGGCCGACCTGCGCCCGGACAGACCGACCGCTTGCGAACGAATCGCCTCCTCCCATGCGGCCCGCGGGCGCCCCTGTGCCTGCGGGTTCGCGTGTTTTTTTCTTTGCCGCGCGGGCTGCGCGCGCGGCGCTTGTCGAGTGGTCTCACGCGGGTAGACTCTGCGACCGAGGCGGGCGCCGCGAGCGGTCAGCGGGCCCGGCGGCGCGCGTCTCCGCGCGTCGAAACGCGAGCTACTGCGATGGAGTCGAAGACATGATCCGAGCGAATGTGTGCATGCGCGCGACGCTGCTGGCGAGCCTGGCGCTCGGCAGCCTCGTGACGACCGGCTGCTCCGTGATGGGCGCGGCGATGACGGGAGCGAGCGTAGGCGGCAACCTGCTACGCAAGGACAGCCACCTGAAGATCTGGCTCGACGACCAGGTCGCCAAGCAGGACAAGCTCAAGAAGGCCGCGACCGGCTATTCGCGGTTCGAGGTCAGCGATCCGGTCGGCACGTCTCCGCGACTGAAATTCGAGATCGAAGACCCGGACAAGTTCGGGCGGATCACAATGGTCACGGCGTCGATCTACCAGAAGTTCGAGGCCGACTATTCCCACCAGGCGGAGTTTACGATCTTCTCGTCCGACACGAACAACCCCGAGGCGCAGATGAAGCCGGGAACGGATTACAACCTCGGCGCACCGGGCGGCGGGCTGAAGGTGCATGATCTCTACAACAAGGAAATCTCGGGCGTCACGCTCAAGCCGGGCATGAAGTACATGATGGTGCTGACCGTCAAGGCGGACCGGAGCGAGTCGGCGCAGGTGTATTTCGAGACAAAGTAGCCGACTGATTAATCGCCGGATCGAAACGCGGCGCTGCGCCCGCAGATACGCGAGCAGCGCTGCGTCGATCCGGGCGGTCGCCATCCCGCCGCGAACTCCCGCCCGCGGCGCCTCAGAACGCGATTTGAAGCTGCACCCGCCAGATGAGCGCGTCGTCGTTCACGTTCGCCAGGCTCGAATAGCGATTCGACACAGGCGATTCACTCACCTTGGTCACGTCCGTCTGAAGCTTGGCACGGCGTCCTTCGAAGTAGTAATTCAATCCGCCGGCGTACTCCCACGTGCCCTCCCGCCCGCTCGCCATCGTCGAGACGCCGCCCACCCGCGCGACCGCCTCGATCTTCTTCTCCGCGCCCGGGATCGGCAGGAAGTAGCCCACTTGCACAACCGCGCCGTGCTGCGCCGCCGTGTCGTCCTGCCAGCTGAAGAGCGTCCACGGCGTGATCGGACCCAACCCCGACGCCTGTCGTGGATCGACCAGCCGCAGAAAGTACTCGCCCGTCGCAGAAAAGCCCATGTACTTCAACGCCGCGTCCCAACTGAACTGGTGAATCTGCGTGCCGTTACTGCTCGTCACTGCGAACCCGCCGCCGGCGCCCGCCCGTCGTCCGGCCGGGAAGGGCATTCGGAGAGTCGCCCGGTCGCCGTCGTCCTCGTTGAACGCATAGGAAAACCCGACGTCCACGTGCGGCGATTCGTGGCGATCCGGATCGCCCTCGTGCAGCCAGGTCTTCAGGTCGTCGCCCATGGCGTGCCACACGAGCCGCGCCAGGATCGCCGGGTTGCTGTCGTGCTCGGCCGGGTCCGGCGTGATCGTCCGGTTGGCGGGCGAATTCAGCGAATTGACCACATCGAGCAGGTAATCAAGCCGTTTCTCGAAGAGCTGTCCCCAGAGCCGCACGCCCAGCCCGTTACCCAGTCCGAACACCGCGTCGGTCATCGGACGGTCGACGAACTGGAAGCCGTTCTCGGGCGTCAACTGCGACCGGCTGGACGCCAGCTTGAAGATGCCCGCGCGGAACTGCACCTCGTCGCGGAATCGGTAATTCACGTAGAGCCAGTGCGGGACCACGTCGTAGCCGTCCGGACCGTCGGCCCGAAAGTGCAGGTGATAGGTCAGGTCTGGCGAAAAGGCGTGCCCCGACAGGATCAGCCGTACGCGCTGCACATCGAAGCCCGTGCGGTCGTCGCGCTCCAGCCGGGGGCGCAGGTAGCGATTGCGGCCGCCGGTGGCGTAGTGCGTCCAGCGAAACTGCGCGAAGCCGTTGATGTTCAGGCGGAATCGCTCGTCGGAGCTTCGGATGAAGAAGCCCGAGTCATAGCCGGCCGCCATCACCGTCGGCGACAGGCTCTCGCGAAACTCGTGTTCGCGCAGAATCGCGCGAATCTGCTCGCGCAGCGCGTCCGCGCGTGCCGTCTCCGCGGGTTTGTCGGCGACGGACGCGGCCTGCCGACGCAGCGACTCCAACTGACGCTGTTGGGCGGCGGCCTGCTCGAGCAACCGATCGAGCCGCGCGTCCGAGCTGGTCGCCGCCGCGTCGTCGCCGCGCGTCGCCGGCGCAAGCGCGACGCAGACGAGGAAAAGCAGTGGCAGGCGTGCGCAGTGCATGGTCCACCCCATGGCATTGCGGTTGCAGTCGCCGACGCCGGACGCGTGCACGCACTGTTCGGTCAACGCGTCGTGGCTCGACCGAAGCGAAACGGGCCCAACGCGCTGCGAAGCGCATCGGGCCCGTAGCGGATTTTTCGTGCGACGGGGCGCGCGGCCGTCGGCCTACTCCACAAGCCCGCCGTTGGGGAAGAGCGGATCCTGCGGGATGCGCGTGCCGACGCGGTTGTTCCACAGCGACTGAACGAAGTTGCTGGCCGGGTTGACGATGATCTGGGTGAAGTCACCGCCGAACGCGCGGGCGGGGTCGAAGAAGGTGTCGATCAGCGCGTCGCCGGACTGCTGATAGAGCGTGGCGACGGCGTTGTTCGATGCGCAGGCCCAGTTGCTGAGGCCGAACTGGAACAGGACGCCGCCGAGGCTGACAGTCAGGAAAGCCCTCTTCAGGCTCCGCATTTTCTTGGTCATGTTCGTCTTCTCCAAGCGGGGTTGCCCCTGTGAGTTCATCCGTGAGATTCGGCGATCAGAACGCGACCTGAAGCTGAACGCGCCAGATGAGGGCATCGTCGTTCACGTTCGCCAGGCTTGAATAGCTGCTGGAAATGGGCGCCTCGGAAACCTTGACCACGTCGGTCTGGAGCTTCACGTTGTGCCCGTCGATGTAGTAGTTCAGGCCGCCGGCGTATTCCCACGTGCCTTCCCGCCCGTTGGCCAGCGCCGAAATGCCGCCCACCCGGGCGACCGCTTCGATCTTCTTCTCGAGGCCCGGAATGGGAAGAAAGTAGCCCGCCTGGACGTACGCGCCGTGCTGCACCGTGGTGGAGCCGTCGCCTGTCGCGAGGAACCACGGCGAGAACGGGCGGCTGTTGGCTTGCGTCGGATCGACCAGGCGGATGATGTACTCGCCCGTGACCGAGAAGCCCATGTACTTGAACGCCGCGTCCCAACTGAACTGGTTGATCTGAAGCCCGTTCGTGCTGACCAGCCCGAATCCGCCGATCGCGTTGCGCAGCCTGCGCGTGAATGGGAACGGAATGCGCGTGGTGTTCAGGTCGCCGTCGTCCTCGTTGAACAGGTAGCTGAACCCGAGATCCAGGTGCGGCGTGTCGTGATGTTCGACATCGCCCTCGTACGACCAGGTCGCCAGGTCGTCGCCCATCGCGTGCCACACCAGCCGGGCCAGGATGGCCGGATTGTTGTCATGCTCGGCCGGGTCGGTCGTGATCGTGCGGTTTCGGTCGCCGTTCAGCGAGTTCACCACGTCGATCATGTAGTCGAGCTTCTTCTCGAACAACCGACCCCACAGGCGGATGCCGACGCCATTGCCGGTTCCGAACACGGCGTCCACGACGCTGCGATCGACCATTTGCAGGCCATACTCGTCGGCCAGCAGCTGCGAACGCGTCGAGGCGGTCTGGAACATGCCGGCGCGGAACTGGAACTCGTCGCGCACGCGGTAGTTCGCCCAGATGCGGTGCAGAACGACGTCGTAGCCGTCCGGCGCGTCGGAACGAAGCTGGATCATGTACGTCAGGTCTTCGTTGTAGACGTGCCCGGAAAGGTGCAGCCGGATGCGCTGCAGATCGAAGCCGGTGCGGTCGTCGCGCTCCAGCCGCGGCAGCAGATAGCGGTTGCGGCTGCGCGTGCCGTAGTGCGTCCAGCGGAACTGCATCACGCCGTTCGTCTTCATCAGGAACTTCTCATCCGTGCTGCGGATGTAGAAGCCCTTGTCGTAGCCGGCCGTCACGATCGACGGCATCAGGCTCTCGCGAAACTCCTGCTCGCTCAGAATCTCGCGAATCTGAGCGCGCATCGCTTCGACCCGCGCGGCTTCGGTGTCCTGCGCGCTCGCGGACGCGAGCTGCTGCTGCAGTGCGTCGATTTTCTGCTGCTGCGCCTCGAGCAACGCCTCCAGACGGCTGACTTTGTCTTCGGTCGAAGGGCCCGGCTGAGCGTCGGCCGCGGCAAACTGCGCGGCCCAACCGACCAGCACCGTGGCGCTCAGACCGCGCCAGATCCGGCTCGCGAGCATACACGTCTCCCTGATTTGCCTCGCTCGAACCGGTTGCGTCGTGCAACCGGAGGGGCCGGGAACCCGGCCACTCTTGCGCAACTGATGACCAGCGCGCAGAATCACTGCACAAGCACGGCTAGCAGGTTCTGTGCCAGATCGATCCGCGAGTCAGATGAATCTATAAACTAATTCAAAGAAGATACTTACGATGTTTTCGATGATCGTTGTACGTGCCAGGAAATGACGTCCGCCAGACGCCCCCTCGCCACTTAGTCGCCGTAAGCGCTCCTAAACACAGTCCGGTAAACGTGTTGCAGACTGACTCGCGTCGCCGTCCCAAGAATGTGCTAGACGGCCAGCCGTCATGTCACGTGGCCCCGACCCATCCCAACACGCGCCCGATCGGGAGCACTTCCCACAGGCGCATCGCGACCACCGCCCACAGCCCGGCCGCGCACGCGCCCGCCAGGATCAACACCTTGATGATCGTGATGCCGCGCTCAAACCGGGCGACCTGAGCCGGATCTTGCGCGTAGGTCTGCATCACCCGCGACCGCGAGGCGATCGACCCATGCCGCCAGCTTGGCGCTTCCGGGCAAATTCCGTTCAGCATCGCCACGTCGTTCAACGTGTCGCTGAACACGTTGGCCGCCGATCGACAGATCGGTCCGCTCAGCGGCGAACGACTCGCGCCGGAACCGTCATGCAGCGCGCACGGCTGTCCGCACGGTCCCTCGGCCAGCGCCAGCGTCCGCGCGCCGAAGAGATCGGCCTGCCGCTCAAACCGCCGGGAGATGAATCCGAACAAGACGCTCCACTTCAGCACGAGCACGACGCCGACGGCCAGCGTGATCCACGAATACGCATCGCGGCTCCAGGTGCGCGAATAGGCCGAGAGAACCGAGACCGCGCAGCCGCTGATGAACGCGAATAGCAGGAAAAAGAGAATGTGGCCGCGCTTCACGTGCCCGGCTTCGTGACCGAACACGGCTTCGATCTTGCGGTCGTCCAGCTGCTCGAGCATCGCGTCGCTGATGAGCACGTAGCGCAGCGGCGCGACCACGCCCATGACCGCAGCGTTGACGACCATTCCGCCGCTCTGCCAAACGAGAATCTGCGCGCAGCGCATTCTCAGCCGGCGGCAGAGACTCTCGAGCTGATCGCGCAGTGGTCCGGACGGCAGCGGGCGAACCTGCCACACCCAGCGCAGCACCAGCGGCGCAACCACCGCGACCGCGCACGCCATCAGGCCCAGCAGCAGGTCCGGAAGAAACGGGTGCGGACTGAGCTGCTGGAGCTCCTTGCGGTTCAGCACGATCACGTCGCGGGCGGCGAGGATCGCCAGCATCGGAATCAGAATGAAGAGAACCTGGTGGCGGAAGTTGAACGCCAGGAATTGCGGCAGCGTCCAGACCGGATGGACCGGCCGCCCGCGGAACAGGTGCACCTCGAGCGCGATCTGACGGATCGCGCGGTCGGCCGGAAAGATCGCCACCCACACCAGCAGCAGCGACAGCAGGAACGGCACGATCGCGATCGCGCCTCCCAGCAGCGGCAGGTTCTCGACGCCTGGAACGCGCTCGCACAGCGGCAGCCAGCGCGTAGCGACGAGGATCAGCCCGTGCGCGCCGAGCAGCGTGAACTGCACGATGGACATCCCGCGTCCGTACGCCGCCTGTGCGATGGACGGGTCGTCGGGCGCACGGTCCAGCAGCGCCAGCGTTCTGCGTTGCGTGAGCAGCGCGATCACGATGGGCAGGAGCGTTGCGACGCACACGGCGGTGACGACGGCGTCGGGAGCGCGCAGCCAGCGCAGCGGCGGCGACGGGAACGCGAGCACGAGCGAGAGAATCGCAATGACGACGACGTACATCCGGGCGATCCTACGAGGCGGTGAGCGATCCCGCGAAGGCGCGCATCGACGCCGAGGCGGCCGGACGGCAAGCTCGCCGGCGGACGATCGAGGCATCCGCCGGTCCTGCACCGCTCGGTTCCCGCCGCGGCTTCACCCGGTCTGAGCGCGCGCTCCAAAGCTCGCGGCGCGGCAATCCGATAGGGAGATCGGGGGACCGCCCTTCCGAAACCGAGCGTGTGTTCCGCATGCGGGACGATTCACACATCTTGGACGAAACGGTCGGCGACGAGAACGTGATCGATCCGGCGCGCCGGCGACCGTTTATCGGCGTGCATTATCGTTGTTGCGGAGTCTACGCGCGGGTTTATCGTCGGCCGGAGCAGCGTGTCTATTTCGGGCGCTGCCCGCGATGCCTGCGCGTGATCCGCATTCGGGTCGCGGCGTCCGGGAGCAGCGCCCGGCTCTTCGAAGCGCATTGATCGGCGGCGCACGTTCTGCGCGGCATCAGCCACCGTCGCCCGGCGCATCCGACTCTTCCGTGGGCCCGGGCTCGGATGGCGTCGGAGGCGGCGGCGGCGGGCTGGACTCCGACCAGCGTGCCGCCAGCGCAAGCACCACGTCGGCAAGGTACGGCGACTGCTCCCGGTTCGCCACCGCGCTGCGGAGGCTCTCGATCGCAGCGGCACGGTGCACGTCTGCCGACTCCGTGTCGATCCGCGCGAGGAGGTCTTCGACTGCGGCGAGGCTGATCTGGTGAATCCAGTTGGTCGGCAGCGACTTGCCGGCCAGCTTCTCATAGGTCTGTCGGGCATCCGACAGCGCGGCGATCGCCGCCTCGCGGCTGGCCTGAAGCGATTGCTCCAGCGCCGCAACATCGACCGCGCCATCGCTGACGAATACCGCCGCCCGGGCGGCCGCGTCTCGGAGCGTCAGCAATCCGTCCATCCGTTCGGCCAAAACGGCGCCGAGCAGCGTCCGCGCCTGCGCCTCGCCTCCGAGCGCCGACTGCTCTCCATACTTGTCGTCGAGAATCGCCTGCAGGCGCTCGTTTTTGCGCATCTTGTCGAGTTCCTGCTGCGCCGTGCGCGCATCGGATGTCCATCGCTGCTGATTCTGGGCTGCGGAGCGGAACGCCTGCGCGGCTTCCTGCGCTGCGCGGACCGCGGCGTCCTCGGCCTTGGCCAGCTCTGCGGCAAGCTCGGCCAATCCCGCGAGGGCGGTCCGCATCTCGGCCTGGAGCGATGCGACCGTCGCGGCGCTTCGCTGCGCCGCGTCTTGCGCCGCCTGGCTGGAGTCGGCGATCGATCCCTGCTTGATGCGTAGCGCGTCGATCGCCGAAGCGAGACGTGAACGCCGCACCTGCGCCAGCTCCCGGCGACCCTGTAGCTGCGCCAGGCCGGCGACGACCTCGCCGCCTTCGACGAAGCCGAACTCCAGTTCGCGCGGCATTTCCTGCCCGCCGCGACGCCCGCCGGCGGCCAGAAGCAGCTCTTCGTCCTGCTTGGCGCGAAGCTGCTCCGACAGATCGAGGTATCGCTGCCGATACGAGCGGAATTCCGCGTCGTTGCCGGGGCGGAACCCGGTCTGCTCGAGCGCGAGCAGCTCGGACTGAAGCCGCGCGATCTCACCCCGCGCGGCGGTCAGTTGCTCCTGGACCTGTTCGACCGCGGCGGTGAACTGCGCCTCCTCGGCCGCGGCTGCATCGAGCTGCTGCGTCAGGTCTGCGATGTCGGCCGAAAGCGAATCGATCACGGGCGCAGCATCGAACGCCGCGTGCTGCGCCTGGGTGGCGCTGGCGTGCGCAGCGCGATGCGCGAGCTCTCTCAGTCTGCCGGAGTCTTCCGCCAGACGGCTGCGGAGCCGGCGCGCCTGCGCCAACTGCCTGTGCGATTCGACGAGCCGCGTCTGGCCCAAGACCTCGCCGACCCCCAGCGCACCGTTGGCGTCCTGAGCCGCGGTTCGCGCGGTCTGAATCGCACGATCGAGCGAACGTTCGTTCTCGGTCACGGTGCTCGAGAAGCGCCGCGCGCCCTGCGCGATGGCGTCCGCGGTGGGCTGAGCGGGCTGCACGCCGATCGGCGGCATGCCGCTCTTGCGGTCGGCCGACGCCGCCCGCGCGATCAGCTTGTTCAATCCTTCCACGCGCGCCTGATACGCTTCGTCCGCAGCAGACGACAGCGCGTCCGGCGTCACCTGCCCGACCTGATCGAGCGGCGTGCGCGCCGCGAGCAGGCCGAGCTGGGGATTATGTCCGGCCAGCTCCCGGCGAGCGCGGTCCGCGCCCTCGAGCGCCTCGGCACGAGACCGCTCGCCCGCCGTGCGCAGCAGCATCGGCGTGAGGAACGCGCCGGAGAGAACGAGCGCGCCGAGAATGAGGCCGAGTGCAAGGCTTCTCAAAGTCCGGCTCCGTTGGCCGCGCTGCGCGGCCGGATCGTTGTCAGGTGGCGCGGCGAACCGCCGTCCGCGCGCAACGCCCGAGTCAGCGGGTTTACCGGCGGCGCTTTCGACTGTCAATCGCCGTCGACGGGTGCCGTCAGGTCGCGCCACCCGGCATCCCGGGAAGCCCCGCGCAGGACGCCGTCCGGACCGATGACCATGACCCACGCCCCGCCGCCCAGCCCCCAAGCGCGGACAAACTCGTGGGCGCGCCCGTTCCCGTCGTTCCACTGCGGCCAGTCAATGCCGAGTTCCGCGATCGCCGCGCGCATCGACGCGGGCGACTCGTCCAGGTTCACGCCGACGACTTCCAGATCGGACCGGACGCGACGGACCGCATCGACCTCGCGAACGAGGGCCATCGATTCAGGATCTGCCGAGCTCCAGACAACCAGAGCGATCACCCGGCCGGCAGCCGACGCCGAGTCCCACGAATCGCCGGAATGCATCACGGCCTGCACGCGAAACGGGCGCCCCGTGGCGTCTTCGCGGCGCAGCGCCGCCTCGATCCGCTGCGCGACAGGATCTGCCGGCCAGGCGGCGACGACCCCAGCGACAAGCGGGCGAACGCGCTCCGGTTCAGACCGCCGAAGTGCGTCCTCGAACAGGTGCTCGACCAGACGCGGGGCGTGGCGATGCGCCGGGCAGCCCTGCACGAAGGCGCTGTACTCCCGCACGACGCGTGGATCGAGGCGGCCGAAGTCGGCGATCGTAGGTTGAGATTCGGGCAGCGGCAGCTCGGCGATGCGCACGATGAGGCTCCAGTACGCGGCTTCGCAGGCGCCGTCCGGACCGGGCGGATTGCGTTCATACTCGGCCGCGCGCGCGCGAAGCTCGCGGAGATCGCCTCCCGCGAGGCAACCGAGTTGAAAGAGCGCTTCCAGCTCGAGCCGCGCGGCCTGGTCGCGCTGGGCAGCGCCCGGATAGAGCGCGACAAAATCGCGCAGCGCGTCGGCCAGCGCCCGCCAGCGCGGCGCGCGCTGGTCATAGGGTTGCGACGCGGCGTGCGCCTCGGCGACCAGCGCCTCGACCGCGCGCCACGCGCGGGCGTCCTGCGGCTGGGGCGCCTGGGCAGGAGCCGACGGCGGCAGGCTTGAAGCCAGCAGCGCCGCGAGCACGGCGGGCAGCGCGGCGCGCCGGCCGAGGGTTCGCGGCGGCGTCGGAGCGTCAGGCGCGGACATGACGAATCACCAGTGCATCCAGGCGCGGGCGTCGCCGCGGCCGACCGCCTGATAGATCACCCACGCGTAGAGAAAGAGGTTCGTAAAGCCGTGCACCCAGACGCAAAACAGGATGCTTCGTTTCCAGTACATGCAGGCGTTGAACGCGAACCAGCAGGGAATGCTCACGGCCCAGTTGTCCGGGTGCTGAACGGTCGACAGCAACGCCGTGCCCAGAAACGACCCCCACGTGAACGTGCCCAGCGGGATCTTCTCGAAGTCGGTCCAACGGATGAACCCGCGCAGCAGCAGCGCGCGCCAGCACAGCTCTTCGACCACCGCCACGGTCGTGGTCGCCACGAGCACGCGCGTCGCCACATCGATCCAGAACACCGTATCCACGCCCAGCCGCGCGACCCACCAGCCCCCGGCCGCAAGTTCGGACCGCGGGTCGATCAGCTCCGGCTCGCCTGGAAACAAGGGCAGCGGAATGCGGTGCGGCACGCCGATCGCATTGAAGAAGAACTGACCATAGTACCACCCCATCGCGCACAGCAGCCCGACCAGCGCCGCCAGCGGCACATGCGCCCGCCCCCACGGCGGCAGGTACGAACGAAAGAGCCAGACGATCGCCAGCCCGCCCGCGCCGCGGAGGATCGCGGCGACGAAGCGCCAGTCGTACGGCAGCGCATCGCGGGCCGCGAGCAGCAGCAGATAGCCAAGCATCGGCAGCAGGAGAACGAGATCGGGTCGCTCGCGCCCGATGCCGTCGATCCAGCGGGAGAATCTGGAGCCGGAAGACCGGTCGGCGGGATGGGTATCGGGCACGCGAACGTCCCACGCGGAGTCGGCCGGCGAGGGCGCGCTCGCACCGGCACGCCATGCCGGAGTCCGCTCCAGCGCGCCGCCGGCACTATACCGATCGTGGCGGCGGGCGGAAATAGCGACGCCGCGCCCGGTACGGGTGTCGATGGGCCGAATACTTTCGAGCTGCGCGCGTCGGCAAGCAGTTTTCGCAGACCCCGCTCCCTGACGGTCGCGGCTCTGATTCAAACGCTGCGACTCCGCCGCGCCCGCGCGCTCGGCGCTGGCGCGGCGACGATCATCATCGCGGTCCTACTGCCGGTTGATCGGCGTCGTGCCGCCGCCTGCGCTCTTCGAGGCCGGTCGGATGTATGCTCGCAGCGTTTTGGACGCTGTGGCCATCGCCTCAGGCGGGCACTTGCCGAAGTTGTCCCAGAGCCAGTAGAGCGTGTCGCCCGCTCCGCCCGGGTTGCCGTTGTCGCGCAGGAACTCGATGTAATCGCGCGACAGCGACTGGTAGTACAGCGTGACCTCGACCCGCCGCGCGCCGACCGGAATGCGGTAGTAGGTGATGTCGTAGTTCTGCCCGTCCGCGTAGGTCGCTCCGACCGGCGCGCCGCCGAAATCGGCGTAGTCGGCGTTCGTGAAGCCCAGCGGCGGGATGCGGTTGTCCTTGAGCCACTTGTTGTTCAAAACGAAGTGAAACTCGGTGTTCGCCGGCAGCCCGACCACGCCGGCGATGTCCTCGCCGATCACCGGCTTGGCCTCGTATACCTTCAATTCGCTGTCTTCGAGCAGCTCGGCCGTCAGGGAGTCGTACGCGCCGCTCTCGCCGATCAAGGCGTCGGCGACGTCGAAGAACTTCACGTTCAGCCACATGCGGCGGCCTTCGGGGTAGCCGGTCGGCAGCTTGTGGCCGGTGCGGTTGGTGACGGTCACGGCGATGCGGCCGGCGGTCTGGGCGACCTCCAGTTCGGCGGCGAGCGACAGCGTGTGTCGGGCGCGTGCCGCTCCGGCGATGAGCGCGTCGGTATTCACGGTCGGATCGACCCATTCGAGGATCGGCGGCAGCCAGGTGCTCCCGCCGGTCAGATCGTGCAGCGGCATGTCGTCGCGAATCGGGGCGGACGGATCGGCGCAGCCGGCCGCTGTTACGTCGCGCATGTGGCAATCCTGACAGGTGCGGACATAGGCCTTGTTCCCGCCCATATCCGGAGCGAAGACGCCTTCCGGCGTGTTGAACGCGCTATAGAACCACTCGCTGTACGTTCGCTCGACCGCGCCGAGTTGGTGCGCGCCGAACGCCGCGGCCGGCTCGTCGAAGGCGTTCGGGCTGTAGGTGCCGTCCGGATTTCGCTCAAACACGGGGTTGCTGACGTTGTGGCACGTTCCGCAGAACGCGGAGTCCTGATGGAACGCGGACACGATCACGCCGTGCGGCGCGACATGGTCGCTGAACGGACCTCGACGCCGCGTCGAGTCCGGATCGATCACGTATTGCGCGGAAGCGAACACCTGCGGCACTTCCTCGAGCTCGGCCAGGATGCTCGCGTCCTCCGGCGGGCTGATTCCGGGTTCGTAGTACGGGTCCACCATCCGGTGGCAGACGTCGCACGACACTCCGATCGCGTCGGCTTCGAGCAGTTGCGATCCGTCGGTCGGCGTGGAGCGCCCCTCGAGCCAGCCTTTCGGAGAGTGGCAGCGCAGGCACAGATCGCCCGATTCCGGCGCGTCCCGGTTGGCGATGTCGAGAGCCGCGCGAAAGACCGGATCGCTCGTCGCGTTCATCATCAACGTGCCGGCGGCCGTGAAATACGGCTCGACCGCGGGATCGTAGTAACCGTGGCACGGCGCGCAGGTCTGCGGGTTATTGATCTCTCCGACCATCAGCGGCTGCGTGCCGGGCTGGTCGAAATCGCGCAGCGTGGTGGGCACGCGGCCCAGCGCCGACGAGAAGATCTCGAAGAATCCGCTGTATCCGCTGCCGACGTTGTTCGAAGGGTCGATCGCGTCGACGCGGATTCGCGCGCCGGGGCCGGGGCGGTTCTGAACAAACCAGGTGTACGTGCCATTATTCGGCAGCCCGCGCGCGATCGGGCGATAGGTCAGGCCCTCGTCGAACGAAGCATAGATGGACACCGCGATCACGGTGCCGCTGTCGTCCGTCGCGGACCACTGGATGTCGAGCGCCGCGCTGCTGCCGATCGGCGGAATGCCGACCGGACTGGTCACGAACACGTTCGGCGGGGTCATGTCGTTCGGGTCCGCCGGCGTGAGGTAGTCGATGATGTACGGCACGTCGATGTTGCTGGTGCTTGAAACGTTGATCGCCGACAAGCCCGGAAACGTCGGCGTGTTGCTGTAGGTCGTGCCGAGCAATTCCTCGACCGTCTCGAATCCGTCCCCCTCGGGATCGTCGTTCTCAATCGAGAGAATCGCATCCACCCGGCCCTGAAGCGTGGGCGGATAGAACGGAAGCTGGGCCTCGACCGCCTGACCGAAGGGGTTCCGCGGACCGCCGCCGTCGAAGTCGAAATGGCAGACGCCGCAATGCTGCGATGTGTCGGCGCGCCGGTCCAGCCGGGTGTTGTTCGCCTCGGGATACGCCGTGAAGAACGCCTGGCGGATGTACGGATAGGCGCCGGCCGGGATCGGCGCGAGCAGCAGGCTGATCGCAGCCGCGAACATCGTCGGAACGCGAAGACAGTCTCGTCGCTCGTCGTAGAACTTCACGACCGGAACTCCTTGATCGCTTAGCGGTCGAGCCGCTGTGGCAGGCGAAAGAGTGCTGATTTCCCCCGCAGCGTCCGGAATCGGACGCCCCGACGCCCCCCCGGCGCAGTAGCGTGTTCCCCCGCCGGGCCAAAGGCGCGATTCAGACCGTGATTATTGTAACAGAACCGATGACGTGCCCTCCGCTATTCCCGCTTGATCGTGCGCGAAGCTGGAGAGTCCGATATTTCACGCGGGACGACGCGGATCCGCGCAAACGGTGCGACGGCTACTCCGGTCCCGATTTCACGCCGAGCTTCTGCGCCAATTCGCTCAGCTCGAACGGCTTCTCGAGGCGAATCTCGTCGGAAGACCCGCGTGACGCGGTCGGACGGGCGAACGTCGAGACCACGCGAACGGTCGGGTTCAACTCCCGCGCGGCATGTGCGATCGCCGACCGGGCGACGCTCGGGTAGTCCTCCGAAACGACCACGGCGTCGAACGCCGTCTTGTGGCAGCGGCGTTCGGCCGCCCGCGGATCGTCGAGCGTGACCACGTCGAACCAGCGCTCGAGAAAGGTCTCCACCGCCCAGCGCATCAGCCGGTCGCGATCGACAACCAGCACGCGTGGCGCGCCGGCCCGGCGAGGTTTTCGACGACGAGCATTCATTCTCGGTCGGGCTCGCTCCATTCCGCTGCACCGTGGGTCCGTCCGGAGTGAGGGGCATTTCTTGTGCCGCGCAGCGTCGCCAGACGGAGAGGATTCGGCGAATCCGCGCAGGAAGCGTCCGGGCAGCGTACGGGCCATGGGTTGGGAGGAGGGTCTCGGCATCGTTCCGGCGAATCGAGTGCGTTTCGGGCTCGGAATTGCGCGCCTCCGCGATCGGGCGTGGGGGAAAATCCGCAACGCGGGGCGGACTCTGGGGAAGCGCGACGCGGCTGTGCCAGCCGGTTAGTATGAGCGCCACGATGTCCGACACGTGGCGACAGATGAAGGCGTACGTTCGCTTTACGGAGGAGGACGCCCGGCAGGTGCGTCGGCTCGCACCGATCGTGCTTCCGCACGTGGATGCGATTGTGGACGACTTTTATGAGCGTCTGGCCGAACAGCCCGGGACCGACGCCGTTCTGCGGTCGGAGCCGGGCCGGTCCGAGCGGCTGCGCATCTCGTTGCGGCGGTGGCTGGAGCGGCTGTTCTGCGGGCGCTATGACGAAGCCTATTTCGAGGAGCGGCTTCGCGTGGGCAGGGCGCACGTGCGGGTTGGACTGGCGCAGCACTGGATGTTCGGGGCGATGGACACGATCCGGCAGCGGACGGAGGCGTGCGTGCGCGCGGCGCGGAAGCGTGGCGCGGAGCCGCGGCTCGAGGCGCTCCGCAAGCTGATCGCCGTCGAACTGGCGGTCATGCTGGAGAGTTACAAGGAGACGTATTCGGACCGGGTGCGCGAAGTGGAGCGAAACACCGTGCAGGAGCGGCTGACGCAGGCGCAGCACCTGGCGAAGATCGGATCGCTGGCGGCGACGCTGGCGCACGAGATCAAGAACCCGCTGGCCGGCATCAGCGGAGCGATCCAGGTCATCCGCGACGGGATGGAGCCGTCGGCGCCGCATCGCCGCATCCTGGGCGAAGTGCTGCGGCAGATCGACCGGCTGGACGGCACAGTCAAGGACCTGCTGGTCTACGCCCGTCCGCTTCCGCCGCGGTTCGAAGTGTGCGATCTGCGGCGCGTGGTGGAGAGCTGCGTCATGCTGCTGAGCCGCGAGCCGGAGCTGGGCGGGCTTCTGTTCGAGCGCGACATCGAGGCGGTCGTCCCGGACATCGAGGCGGACGAGCGGCAGCTCGAGCAGCTCCTGATGAACCTGCTGTTGAACGCGGGGCAGGCGTCCGGTGCGGGCCAGCGCGTCCGGGCGCGCGTGCGGCAAAGCGGATCGGAAGTCCTGATTCAGGTCGAGGACCAGGGTTGCGGGATGGACGCCGAGCAGAGCCGACGCGCGTTCGAACCGTTTCACACGACCAAGTCGCGCGGGACGGGACTCGGGCTGTCGATCTGCGCCCGGATCGTCGAGATGCATGGCGGGACGATCGAGCTGGACAGCCGGCCTGGTTCCGGCACCACGGTCACGGTCCGGCTGCCGATCCGACAGCCGGAGGAGCTCGCGGGGGGGTCTGCATGAGCGTGCGGGTTCTGGTGGTGGAGGACGAAGCGCTGATCCGCTGGTCTCTTCGGCAGAAGTTCGAGGAGCGATCCTGGAACGTGACCGAGGCGGCCGACGGAAAGGCCGCGCTCGCGGCGCTGGCCGAGGGCACGTTCGACCTGGTGATGCTGGACTACAAGCTGCCGGATATGACCGGATTGGACGTGCTGCGATCGCTTCGCGAGGCGGACTCCGACGCGGTGGTGATCATGATGACGGCGTACAGCACGATCGAGAGCGCGGTGGACGCGATCAAGCTGGGCGCGTTCGACTACTTGTCCAAGCCGTTCCAGATGGAGCGGCTGCTGTTCATCGCCGACAAGGCGCTCGAGACGACGCGGCTTCGCCGCGAGGTGCGCGCCCTGCGCGACAGCCTGACGCGAGAGTACGGCACGGACGCGATCATCGGACGCGACCCTTGCATGATCGAGCTGCTCGAGACGATCAACCAGATCGCCGCGACGGGCGTCTCGACCGTGTTTCTGCGCGGCGAAACCGGCACCGGCAAGGACCTGGTGGCGCGGGTCGTCCACCAGCGCTCCGACCGCGCCAGCCAGGCGTTCATCCACATCACCTGCACGGCTCTGTCTGAGCAGTTGCTCGAAAGCGAGCTGTTCGGGCATGAGCGCGGCGCGTTCACCGACGCCAAGGCGCAAAAGAAGGGGCTGCTCGAACTGGCCCACGGGGGCACCGTCTACCTCGACGAGATCGGCGACATGCCGGCCTCGCTCCAGGCGAAGTTGCTGCGCTTTCTCGAGGAGCGCCGCTTCCGGCGCGTAGGCGGGACGCGCGAAATCTCGGTGGACGTGCGCGTCATCGCGGCGACGAACCGGAACATCGAATCGGCCATCGAGGAGGGCAGCTTCCGACGCGACCTGCTCTATCGCCTGAACGTCGTGACCATCTTCCTGCCGCCGCTGCGCGCCCGGGGCGAGGACATCCGCGTGCTGGCCGAGCATTTTGTCACGCGGTTCGCCACCGAGTTCAAGAAGCGGCTGACCGGCATCACCCGGGCGGCACATGAGAAGCTTCAGGGCCATACCTGGCCGGGCAACGTGCGCGAACTGCGCAACGCGATCGAGCGCGCCGCCCTGCTGTGCCGGTCGGAGCAGATCGACGCGCCGGACGTCGCGCTCGGACAGGCGGAGCCGAACCGCTGGGAGTGGGAATTCGAGCGGATGGCGCTGCCGCCGGGCGGATTCGACTTCGAGAAGCTGCAGCGCTTCGAGCACAACCTGCTCGTGCAGGCGCTGGAGCGCACGAACAACAATCAGAGCGCCGCGGCAAAGCTGCTGAATCTATCGCGCGACCGGCTGCGCTACCGGCTCATCAAGCACGGACTCGCATAGCGACACCTACGGACACGCGCTGCCGAAGCCGGTGAGCAGTTCGCTCAGATCCGCGAGGTCCACGCAGCCACTGTTGTCGAGATCGGCCGCCGCGTCGAACCCTGGATCGCCCTCGCAGGCGCCGAACGTCGTCAGCAGCGCGGACAGATCGGCCAGCCCGATCGAGCAATCGCCGTCCACGTCGCCGATCAGCACGCGGACATAGACCCGCACCGTGACCGACAGCGCGCCGGCCGACTCGCCCGGCAGATCCTCGTCGCTGACGTGCAGGTCGAACGCGTCGACGAAGTCGGCGTTGCCCAGGCCGGTCGGATCGAACTCGAGCGACACGGTCGCCGCAGCCGCGCCGACGCCGGTCGCCAGACCGCCGACGTACGTCAGCGGGGCGTCGAGCGGATCGATCGCGTCGAGGTCGAGCAGGGCCTGGTCGCCGTCGTAGCCGCGGTTCCAGACGTTCACCGGAATCATGATCGCGCCACCGTCCTCGGACGCCACGCGCGAGATGACGCGCTCCGCAAGATCGGACGTCTCCGAGAGCGACGCGTTCGACGCGCGAACCACCGCACCCGTCACGGCGATCGCCGGCGTGCTGACCTGAGCGCCTTGGCTGGTCGTGGTGAACGCGGCGACGCCGGCGATCGGACCGACCACGGCGGTCGAGACGGCGAGCGCGACGTCTACATCGGACGCCGGGATGGTGGCGAGCGCCACGCCGCCATCGCTGCCGGAGAGCGATCCGCTGCCGGTCACGGTGAAGTCGAGCTCGTCCGCGCCGACGCCCGACGCGGCGACGACGATCGCGGCGTTCGCGACGGATGCGGTCCACGTGACGGGCGATCCCTGGATCACGCGCCCGAGGTCGGCCGGACCGGTCGCCATCAGGACAGCGGGGCGCTGATACTCGGCGACGACCGGGACGTGGTCGGACGCGTCAAACAGGTAGTCAGCCAGCGCGTTCGAGCGCGGGATGTCGGCGGGGTAGTACGTGTTGTTTCCGTTGTTGATCGCCAGGTTGTAGTGGCTTCCGTCATTTCCGAACGGGCGATAGGTTCCGGCGATCAGCGAAAGTCCTTCGCCGTCGTGAAACGCGGCCGTAGATAGCTGGAGGTCGAAGCGATCGTCCATGCCGCCGCCGACCAGCGGTCCGCCGTCCTGCGGCGACTGCGTATGCTTCCAGGCGTTGCCCGCGCCGCCCCACGAGCCGGTTCCGAGCGGATCGGTGGCCTGGGCGACGCCGGCTTCGATCATCTTCTGATACGCGGGCTCGCCATTCGAGTACACGTTGTAGTCGCCGGCGTAGATGATGTGCGTGCCGGCCGGCAGCGCGTTGGCGTTGTTGCGGATGGCGGTGGCGCCGGCGAGGCGCTCCTGCTCGTTGCTCGATCCGGTGCTGGCCTTGAGGTGCGAGCTGTAGATGTAGAGCGTCGCGGCGTCGGAATCGTAGCCGATCAGTCGCAGGCGCCAGCGGTCCGTGTTGCGGCTACCGCCGGTTGGGATATCGACATGGGCCGCGACGTCTTCGGTGAATGTATCGGTTCGGTAATACATCGCCTGCGCCCCGGCGACGGAGTTCTCGTTGTTGTTGGTGTAGGTGCCGAGGGCGTACGTCACGCCCGGCGGCGCGGCGCTGTTGAGCCGCGTGAGCAGCGGTGCGGTGTCGGTGGATTGCACTTCCTGAAAGACGTATAAGTGCGGTGCGACGGCCCAGCCGGGCTTGTCGTCGGCATTCAGCGCCTCGAAGACTGCTTCAAGAGCGGGCTGGTTCCCGTTGAGCTGCGCGACGTTGTAGTTGACGATTCGGACCTGCGCGAGAGCCGGGCTGATGCACAGCGGCGCGAAGACGAACTGGGCGCAGAGCCAGCGAGCGATGATGGCACGCACAGGGACCCCTCAGCGGCGGATGGATCGGACTTTCCCCAAAGAACTCGGCGGCGCGCAGTATAGCGGGATCGCGGACGGATTTCGTGCGTTGGCGACCGGGAACCGCGCGGACGTTCGGAGCGGCCAAAGGGGCGGCGCGGAACGCGGCGGATTGTGGCCGATCGGGCGTAGGCGCGGGTAGGGTTCGGGCTCGGTTGTCCTAAGGCGTTCGGTTATCGCCACTTGTCGATGACCCAGAAAAAATTGCGCGAAAAAGTGGAAACACTCCGCTTATGAGGCGTATAGTCGATCAAGACCTGACCTCTCGCTGGGGAGCCGGAGGATGGGTCGCCAACGGGTCTGTCCCTCCTTTCTAGTGGGGAGCCGAAAGGAGAGGAAAGGGGCAAGCCAAACTTCGACCGGTCTCCGACGGGAGGCCGGTCGATTTTTTTTTTGCGCCGCCCCGCGTGCGGCGGCTGACGGCGACGCAGCTTCCCGGGCCGAAACGGCGATCGGCGCGCAGCGCGGCGGTTGGACTTTTCCTTAGGGTTTTCGCGTGATGACGTGCTAAGTCGCGGACGCCCGATGCTCCCTTTGAAGGAATGTTATTTTTTTGCGCGCCGTGCTCTTTACTCGTGCGCACCGACGCTATACTGGCGCAGCGGTCGTCTCTGAGTGTACCGGATTCGACTTTCGTGTACTACGTACTATGATGGTAGTCAGTCGCGAGCGGCGCATTCCGACCGCGGGCGCTATCGCATCGACCTTCGGAGGTGGCGTGTGAAAAAGTCCGGCCAGAAGCTCCGTCCCAACATCGTCAGCGTTCATCTGTCGCCGGAGGCCAAGGCCGATCTCGACGCGGTCTGCGATCTGCGCGGCATGACGATCAAGACGCTGCTCGGTCGCCTGATCGAGTGGTTCGTCGCGCTCGACAAGACCGAGCAGTCGATCGTCCTCGGGCAGGTGGAAGACGTCGACGTGCAGCAGCTGGCCGCGATGATCTCGCGCCGGCAGACGCGCCGCGTCGCCGATGACGTGGCCAAGTCGGCCGGCGGTCGCAGCGGCCGCGCCCGCAAGACCGCGTCCGAAGCCTGACGCAGCGAGTCGAAGCGAACTTCGGACGCGACGCGGTCGCCAGGCGGCGCCGGGCCGCCTGGATTCGCGTCGTTGCGCCGCGTCAATACGTTCGTGTCGCCCCGTCGATTCGCTGGGAATCTCACGCCGCCGAGCGTCCGCTTCCAGATCGTAATCGCGCGGACCGCGCTTCCGACCCGCCCCACGGCGGCACGCGCTGGTCGCTCCCTTTCCTGCGGAGTGATCCCGACACGGGCCGTCACCGACCGCGCACACAGGGCCGCGCACGTTCGGGTTTGGGAAGCGCGAGCGATTCCGACCGCCCGTCTCCCCTGCTTGCTCGAGGTCGCGGCCCGGGTCAGGTTTGGGGATCGCATCGGAGCATTCCGCGGCGACGGGGTGTTCGCGAATCGTGTCCTCGCTGATCTAAGCGGAGCTTCCGCCGATGGTTGGCGACTGTCGCAACGTCCGCGAATCTCCTCTTCCCGACTGTCACCAACCGGCCTGCTGCGGGTATAACTCCGCAGGCGGGGCTGTCCGCGCGTGCGCCGGCGCGGGTCGGGGTCGGGTCGGCCGGCTCACGTACGGTCGAGCTTCCCCGCGGATCAACTTCCCGGGATCGCGGCGAACGTCCTGCGATGCGGAACGGCTCGGTTCCGAATCGTTGTCCACGAATTGCGAGAGGTGGTTCGATGTCGATGAACCGTATTCGGAACGGGTACGGATCCCGCCGGCTGGCATGCGCCGTCGCGGGCTGGATCGCGATGTTGTCCGGCGGATCGCTGCCCGGATTCGCGCAGGATTCGCAGCCGGCGTCCGATCAGGCCGGCGCCGCGGAAACCGCGCAGACACCTGCGTCGCGCCCGAGTCGCGCCGGCGCGCGGCGCATCACGCCGCGCCCGCGCGCCGTCCCGTCCACCCAGCCGGCCGCGTCGCAACCGGCCGTCGCAGAGGCGGCCGTCTCGCAGCCTGACGGAGAAGTGGCCGACGCATCGCCGCTCACCACGCAGGAGGGTCGCGAACGCTTTGAGCGCTATCGCGAAGCGGCCGACCTCGCGCGGCAGGCGGCCGAGGCGTCGCAGCCCACTCCCGACGCTGTGCCGCCCTCGTCCGCGCCGGCGCCGGTTCTGCCACCCGCCGCCGGGGACGACGCATCGGCGCCCGCGAACGAGTCCGAAGCCGGCGACGTCGCTGAATCGCAACCGGCCGCCGCGCCGCGGCCGACTGCGCGGGAACGACAGGAAGAAATCCGCGCGCGGGCCCGCGAGCGTCAGGAACGGCTTCGCGCGGCGCAGGCGGCGCGTTCGCGTCCGGCGAACGGCGACGGCGAATCGTCGACGGACGAGAACCGTGAGAACGGCGAGAACGGCGAGACCGTCGACGAGTCGCCGGATGCCGAGGGTCGGGTGCGCGAGGAGCGTCGCCCGGTCGAGCCTCCGCCGGCGCCACAGGACGGCAAGACGGAGTGGTTCTCGTTCTCCGACACACAGTGGGAAGAGGTGGTCAACCACTTCGCCGAGCGGCTCGGCAAGCCGTTGCTGAGCACGGACGTGTACGTGCCGGGATCGCTGAACTTCCAGACGACGCGCCGCTACACGAAGGACGAGGCGATCGACGAGCTGAACTACCTGCTGGTCGAACAGGGCTATTACCTGCACGAGACCGACAACTACGTCTACCTGCTGCCGCTGAACGAGCTGAGCAAGTACATCGAGCCGAAGTACATCTTCGAGTCGATGGAGGCGTTCACCGGGGCTGCGCTGCGCGACATGCAGTTCTCGCAGGTTTTCATCCGTATCGAGGATCGCCCGGCCGAAGCCATCCGGGACATGCTCGCGCCGGCGATGCCGGACCACGCCCTGCCGGTAGTGGCCGGGGAGACGAACTCCATCAAGCTGACCGGACTGGCGCGCGACGTGCGTCGCTTCGCCGCGCTGCTCGACCGTTTCAAGGGCGAGAAGTTCGACCCGCGCACCATGCGCATCTTCGAGATCAAGACGCGCGCTTCCGATATCGCCGACATGGTTCGCACGCTGCTCGGCGTCGAGCAGCCGCGCCGCACGTTCAACCGCGAGACGCGACAGTGGGAGACCGCCGGCGGCGAATCCGGCAGCAACGTCCGCATCATTCCCGACGAGCGCACGAACACGCTGATCGTCAAAGGCACCCCGGCCGAGCTGAAAGAGGTCGAGGAGTTCATCAACGCCCTCGACAAGAAGAAGGACATCGGCGAGTTCAAGACGCACGTGATCGAAGTGACCCACGGAAACGCCCGCGAGATCCGCGATCTGCTCAACAGCATCTTCCAGCAGGAACGCGGACCCAGCAGCGGCCGCAGCAGCTTCGCCGGCCGGCAGCGCACCGTTCCGGGGCAGCGCAACGTGCCGCAGCCCAACCAGGTCAATCCCGAAGAAATCTTCGTCGAGGACATCTTCGAGCAGGCCAAGAAGACCATTCGCCTCGAAGCCGACGAGCGCACCAATTCTCTGATCGTTTACGCCAATGACGACGGCGCCACGCGCGTGCGCGAGATGCTCGAGGTGCTCGACAAGCCCGTCGCCAGCAACTATCGCGTCTTCAAGCTCGAGAACGCGTCGGCCGAAGAGATTCAGCCTACGGTTCAGCAGATCGCGACCGGGCTTGGCGCGGTCGGCGGCGGACGGGGCGCGGCGCGCGGTCCGACCGTTGTGCTGGACCAGGCGAACAACGCCCTGCACGTCATCGCCGAGCGCGAAGCGATGCAGCGGATCGAATCCATCATCGACGAACTCGATCTGGCCGCTCCGGACGATCAGCGGCACGTCATCGAGCTCCGCAATCTGACCCCGAGCCGCGTCGCGCAGATGATCCAGCCGATTCTGCTCGACGCGGCCAGCGCGACGCCGCGCGGCGGGCGCCGCGGCGCATCCGGCGGGCGAACGGCGCCCACCAGCCAGATCATCCCCTTGGACGAATCGAACACGCTGATCGTGATCTGCGGCGACGAGGAGTGGGCCAAGGTCGAGCAGATCATCGACATCGCCGACGATGGCGCGGTCAGCGACCGACCCGAGACGCGCTTCTACACGGTCGAAAACGCCACGCCCACCGCCCTGGCGACGACGCTCGGCGCGCTCTACCGCAACTACCAGTACCCCGGCATCCCGCGAACGCAGGTGCTGGTCGACACGTTCGACAATCAGATCGTGGTACAGGCCATCCGCCCGGCGCACGAGGAGATCGATGCGCTGCTCCGCCAGCTCGACGTCGTGCCGAGCGAAGACCCGGTCACGATCCTGCCCCTGGTCAGCGCGGACGCGGCCCAGGTGGCGGAAGTCGCGCAGGGCCTGCTGCCGCCCGACGCGCGCGGCGGCGGACGGCGCGGAGGTGGCGGCGGCGCAGCCGGCATGATGGTCCAGGCCGAGCCGGTCACGAACTCGCTCATCGTCAAAGCCGACCGGCTCACGCTCGACCGCATCAAGGCCTTCGCGGCCGACATGGAGAATCAGGTCGCGGCGCAGAAGCCGGAGCGGCGCTTCTACACGCTGCGCAACGCGGCCCCGCGCGACGTGGTCGGTGCGATCGGCGAGCTGTTCAGCGCGTCGAGCGCGCGGCGCGGCGGGCGCGGCGGTCCCGTCGGCACGCAGGTCAACGCGATCGTGGTCGGATCGCAGGTCGTCTGCGACGCGCCGGCAGTCAAGCAGGCCGAGATTGCTTCGCTGATCGAGCAGCTCGACGCCGCCAGCGACCTGGGCGTCACCAGCGTTCTGGTCAAGCTCCCCGGCAGCAACGTGCAGACCATCGCGCAGCGTCTGAGCGGCGCGTTCCAGGAACGCGTCCGCCAACAGGGCGTCGTGGCGCGCTTCGAGGCCGACGCCGCCACCGAAACCATTCTGATGACCGTGTCGCGCGAAGCGATCGAGGAGGCCAACCGCCTCCTCGACGAATATCGCGCGGCCAGCGCCGAAGTCGCCAGCCAGACCGAGTTCTATCAGCTCCGTCACGCGGCCGCGAACGAGGTGGCCGGCTGGCTGCGCGACGAGCTGGTCACGATGATGAACAAGCAGTTCGGCCGCGCGGCGGCCGAGCAGGTCAAGGTCACTCCGGACGCGCGGACGAATCGCGTCATCATCAGCGCGCCGCAGATCGCGGTCCGCGCGGCGATGCCCCTGCTCGAACAGTTCGACGTGCCGATGAACGTGACCGACGAGGCCACGCCACCGCCGATCGCGACCGATACGCGCCGGCTGCCCGGGATGAACGTGCAGGGCCTGGCGACGCAGCTCAACGCCGCCTTCCGCGCTCAGCCGCCGCGTCCGGACCGCCTGAGCTTCAACTTCGGCGCCGACCCTGCGACCGAGACGTTGTTCTACACCGTGCCGAAGGACAGCCTCGCGCTGGTCGAGGACCTGATCGCCAAGTTCGTCGCGGAGAGCGCCGACCTCGCCCCCGAGCAGCGCATCTTCGCGGCACAGCACGCCGACGCGCCGTACCTGTCCAACCAGCTTCGCGCCATCCTCGCCGAACGCGTCGCCGGACGGCTCGGACGGGACGCCGCGTCGCGCATCAGCATCATCCCCGACGCGCGCCTGAACAGCGTGGTCATCAATGCGCCGCGCGTCGCGATGGAGATGGCCGAGGCGCTGCTGGCCGAGCTCGACCGCGAGGCGGTGGCCGGCAGCCAGCTCGAGACGATCCCGCTGGCGAACGCCGACGTGAACACCATGCTGGGCGTGCTGAACACGATCTTCCGCGAGAAGATTCAGGCTCGCACGCTGCAGGTCAGCGCCGAGCCGCTCACGAACGCGCTCATCGTGGGCGGGACCGAGAGCGACGTGGCCGAAATCCGCCGCTGGGCCACCGATCTCGACGCGCAGGCGGTCGAGGCCGTCAGCGATCCGCAGATTTACGAATTGAAGAACGCCAACCCGTGGGAGGTCTTCAATGTCCTTCAGGCCACGTATCAGCAGCGGGCGGCCGGGCGGCGCGTCCGACCCGGACAGGAGATGAAGTTCAATGTCATCGCCGGGCGCAGCCTGGTGGTGCAGGCCCCGGCCGACAAACTGCCGGAAATCGAAGCGCTCATCAACGAACTGGACAGCGTCGGCGCCAACGAGTCGATCGTCCGCACGTACCAGGTTCCGGGCATGGGCACGAACCTGAACAACCTCGCTCGGCAAATCCAGGACGCGGTCAACGCGCGCCTCGACCAGCGCGATCAGCGCGTCACGGTCACGCCGGTTCCCTCGGCCGACGCCCTCATCGTTACCGCGCTCGAGAGTCAGCTCGAATGGGTCGAGCGGGCGATGGAACAGTTCAAGAACCTCAACCAGCCGCCGCAGATCGCGACGATCCCGCTCACGCATGCGGACGCCGGCCTCGTCGCGCAGGCTCTGCAGAAGGTGCTCCAGTCCAAGATTCAATCCGGGCGCGTGCAGATCACGCCCGAGACCATGACCAATTCGCTGGTCGTCGCCGCGACCGAAGAGGACATGGCCGAGATTCGCACCTGGGCGGCCGAGTTCGACGCTTCGGTGGTCGCGACGGACAACATCGCGACGATCGACATCCGCTTCGGGGATCCGGGGCAGATCGCCAACATGATCTCGCAGGTCTTCTCGCCGCCGCGCGGCAGCCAGCGCGCCCCGACCCAGGAAGTGAAAGTCACCGTCAGCGGCAGCAAGCTCATCGTCAGCGCGCCGCCCGCCAAGCTCGAGTCCATCCGGCAGCTCGTCGCGACCGTCGACGCCGAGTCGGACGACGACGTCGAAGTCAAGATGTATACGCTGAAGGTGATGAACGCGGGCATGGTCGCCGCGCAGGTCTCCGGCCTGCTGCGCACCATGTTCCCGCCGCGGGCCGGCGCGCTGCAGCCGGCCGCCTTCGCCGAGCCGAGCACGAACACGCTGGTCGTGCTCGCCCCGCCCGACAGGCTTCCGATGATCGACGGCCTGATCGCCAAGATCGAGTCGTCGCCCGATCGGCCGATCGCCGAGCCGCAGGCGTACGTGCTCACGAACGCCCGCGCCGACCAGGTCGCGCGCAACGTCGAGCAGATGCTTCGCGCCAAGATCACCGAGCAGGAGGGCGCCCGCGCTTCGGCCGTGCAGCTCACCGTCTCCCACGATCCGGCCGCCAATCGCCTGATCGTGTTCGCGCCCGGCGATTACCAGGAGCTGGCCGGCGAGTTGATCCGCATGATCGACCAGAATGTCGAGACCGGAGATCTGGTGCACATCGTCCGCATCGAACAGGGCGACGCGCAGCAGGTGCTCACCACGCTCACGCAGACGCTGCAGGGCCGGGCCGGACGCACCGGCGGCACGATGCGCGTCACGCTCGCGGCCGACGCCGCCAGCAATTCGCTCATCATTTCGGGCCTGCCGAAGGACGTGGCCGACGCCGAGAAGCTCGCGACCGAGCTGGACGCCGTCAGCCAGAACGTGCCCGAGCTTCAGATTTTCCAGCTCAAGAACGCGTCCGCGCTGGATGTGGCCGACGCGCTGACCGGAATGGTCGGCGGCGGCTCGCCCCGCGACCAGGTCACCGTCACGAGCGACGAGTATTACAACCGGCTGATCGTCACCGGCAACAAGCGCAGCATGCGCATCGTGGAGGCGTTCATCTCGCAGCTCGACGCTCCGCCCGAGACGGGCGAATCCGGCATCGCCGGCGGTCGAGAGATTTACTTTGTCGACGTCGTCCGCGGCGACGCGTTCGACATCGCCTGGGAAGTCTCCGACTTCTTCCCGCCCGAGGACCGCGGCGGGCCGAGCATCGACTCGGATTGGTTCGGCGAATACATCCGCGTGGTGTGCCGCCCCAGCGAATACCCGCAAATCCAGAAGCTCATCCAGGAGTTCGACCGGCGCGCCAAGCCGGAAATGAAGATCAAGTTCCTCAAGCCACGCAGCGATCTCGCCAAGCTCCTGCCGCTGCTTCAGGCCAATGAGCCCGGCCTGCAGATCGAGCACGCCGCCGGACAGACCGCGACCGAGACCATCGTCGAAGATCTCTGGCCGGAAGACGAGCCGGCCAGGCCCGGCGCCGGTTCGGGCGGTCGCGGCGCGGGAGGCGCCGAACCCCTTCCCCCGGGCGTGATGCCGTTCATGGCCGGTCCGGCGATGCTGGCGCAGCTGCACGCGCTGCTCGATGACTCCGTTCCGGCGGTGAGCTCGCTGCTGCCGCAGCGGGTCGAAGCGCCGCAGGATGCGCCCGGCGCTGCCGCCTCGCAGCCGGTCGATCCGCCGATCCGCCGCGAGCCGGTCAAGATTTCGGTCATGCCCGATGGGCAGATCGCCATCGCCGGCGCCGAAACGCAGGTGACCGAGATCGAGGATGCCATTGCGCTGCTCGAAGAAGACATGCGCGTCGGCGAGATCATTCGAATCTTCCGCTTCCGCCACGGCGACGTGAATGCCGCGGCGCGCATCGTCGATCTGATGTTCAACGAACGCCAGGCCAACATCCGCCTGCCGCAACAGCTGCTCCAGGCGCAGCAGCGCGGCCGGGGAGGTCGCGGGGAGGAAGACGACGAGGGCGGCGACGAGCGCGGCGGCATCATGGACCAGCTTCGCGGCGCCATCGGCGGAGCGGCCGGCGGACGCGGCGCGGCCGGCGCTCAGCGCGACGCGAGCGCGACCGGAGGCACTGGTCAGCGCATCCGCATCGCGACGGACGCAGCGCACAACTACCTCATTCTCAAGTGCGAGGAAAACCTTCTTCCCGAAATCCGCCAGCTCCTTCGCGAACTGGACATTCCGCCGGCCGAAGTCGACGTGAACGTGTTCCAACTGAAGAACCTGGACGCGGCCGAGACGGCCAACAACATCCGCGAGGTGCTGGGCATCGGGCAGCAACGCGGCGGGCAAGGCGGTCGCGGCTCGCAGGTTCCGCAGCAGCTCCGCGGAAGCCAGCAGGGCATGCTGCTCGAACTGCTTCAGCAGCAAATGTTCTCGATGCCGGGCGGCGACGGCGGCTCGGCCAAGGTCGAGCTGGTCCAGGTGGTCGCCAACCAGATCACCAATTCGCTGCTGGTATCGGCCCCGCCGGACGTGATGAAGCTGATCTCAAAAGTCGTCGCCGAATTGGAGGAACTCGAAGGCCGCGACGTGACCGTCATCCGCCGCCGCGTGCTCGAAACCGCGCGGCTCGACGACGTGCTACCGTTGCTCCAGGAGATCTTTGCCGGCGCAGCGGGCGGTGGCGGGCGGGCGGCCCGCAGCTCGCCGGCCGACCTCGGGCCGGTGAATGTCGCGGGCGATCCGCGCGCCAACGCGATCATCTACACCTGCCAGGCGAAGGACGCGAAGACGGTCGAGGAACAGATCGCCGCGCTCGACATCGAAGGCGATCTGTCCGAGGCCGAGACCTACGTGTGCGAGTTCGGCGACGCCGCGTCGATCGCGCAGACCGTCAGCGAGCTCTTTCTGCGCGGCGCGACGCCCGCGGGCGGCCGCCGCGGCGGCGGCGCAGCGCCGGCCCAGTCGCTGTCGGACGCGCGCATCGCGGTCGAACCGACCACCAACACCATCATCGTCTTCGGCTCGCTCGCGCAGCGCGACCTGGTCTTCCAGAAGGTGGAAGAGCTTGACAAGCTGAGCCGGCGCGACGTGCGCGAGATTCCGGTTGCGTTCGCCGACCCGGAGAAGCTCGCCGACAAGCTCACCTCGATCTTCGGCGGCACGGCCATCGGCGAAACGGCCCGCGCCGGGCGGGGAGCGCGCACCCAGCTCGCATCCACCGCCGGCCGGATCGTGCTGGTGGGCGACAAGAACTCGATGAAGCTGCTGGTTCGCGCCCCCGATCCGGTCTTCGAGCAGATGCAGGATCTCGTCGCGCTGCTCGACCAGCCCAACGAGCAGCTCCAGATTCGCAGCTTCGTGCTCCAGCACGCCGACGCCGCGACCGTGGTCGAGTCCGTCAAGTCGGCCATGGTCGAGTACATGGGCCTGGTCCGTCAGCAGGGCGGCGAGAGCGACTTCGACGCGTTCACCGCCGTCGCCGATCCGCGCACCAACAGCGTCATGGTCGTCGGTTCGGTGGAGACCTTTGCGTTCGTCAAGCAGATCCTCGACACCGTGGACGTCGCCACGCCCGCCGAGCAGCAGAAGCAGTTCCGCATCTTCGTGCTCGACACCGCCGACGCCGCCACCGTCGCCGACGCCATCAACGCCTTCGCCGCCGGCGGCGACGTGAGCGCCACGGCGAGTCCGGGCGGACGCGCCGGCGCAGCGCGGCGCGGCGCGGGCGGGCTGCCCGGCGGCGCCGGTCTGAGCGCCAAGCAGATCGACGTGAACGCCGTCGCGGATACGACCACGAATTCGGTGCTCGTCTACGGCCGCAGCGAGGACATCGACCGAATCCAGATGGAGGTCATCGCCAAGCTCGATTCGGCCGTCGCCGATCATCGCCACATCGCGCGCATCCCGGTGACGAACGCGCTTCCGTCACAGGTCGCGTCCTACGTGCAGCAGCTTCTCGACGAAGCCGCCGCCACCGGTCAGGGGCGCGGCGGCGCGTCCGGCGTCGCCGGTCCGTCGCCCGCCACGATCCTGCCGAACGACAACGCCGGCACGATCGTCGTGTACGGCTCGCGCGCGCAGATCGCGCGAATCGAGTCGCTGGCGAAGGAGTTCGACACGCAGGACCTGATGTCGGACACCGTCAAGATCATCCAGGTGCCCTACGGGCAGGACCCGGTCGCGCTGGCCCGAACCGTCGAGCAGCTTGTGAATAACGGCGAGCAGATTCGCGCGGATCAGTCGCGCCGGCCGGCGCGGCTCGTGAGCGTCGCCGCGGACTCTTACGCCAACGCGCTGATGGTCTACGGCGATTCGTCGCAATACGCGATCGTCGAAGCGGTCGTCTCGCAACTGGCCGAGATCCGCCCCAGCCGCCCGGTGACGCAGATCATCCAGCTCGCGAACCTCTCGTCCGAAGAGGCTCGCGCCCTGATCGACGACCTGAATCGCCGTCGAAGCGGCGGAGCGACCGGAACCGGCGGCGCCGTCCGACCGACCGGTGGCTTCGCGCCGCCCAGCGGTTCGCGCGGCACGCCGCCCTCGCAGGGGAATACGCCCCGACGCCCACCCACCGGCGGCTCGCGCCGCGGCGGGGGGGGCGGCGGCGTGAACCTGTGGGTTCCGCCGGCCGAGCGCGCCCTGATCGAATCGGTCCCCGCGCACCGCGCCGCCGCCGGCTGGCCGTTCATCGGCACGGCCGTGTTTCACCCGGCGATGGGGTCGCTCTTCGCCGCGGCACAGGCTGCGGTCGCACCGCAGGCGCAGCCGCCCGCCGAAGAACCGACGACGCCCGCGTCCGCGCCCGCCGGCGAGGTCGCCGGGCTGACCGGGGTCAGCGGCGAGCTTCGCGGCGACGTGGCCGCTACGCCGCTGGACAGCCGCCAGCTGATCGTGACCGGCGACCAGGAGGACGTGGACTTCATCGTGCAGATGCTGGCGCTGATGGACGCCACCACGCCGCAGGGCAAGCTGAAGGTCTTCATCCTCCAGCACGCGAAGGCGCCGGCCATCGGTCCGATCGTCCAGCAGACGATGCAGGCGTGGATCGAGCAGAAGTCCGGGACGACGGAACGGGGCGATCGCTTCAGCATCATCGCGGAAGGCCGCAGCAATTCGCTCATCGTCACCGCCTCCGAGCCCAATCTCGAGCTGATCGGCGAGATCATCGCGCAGCTCGACGTGGACACGCTGACCGGCACCGAGTTCCGCGCCATCCTGCTGAACCACATCCGCGCCGCCGAGGCCGCCGGCATCCTGCGCCCGGTCATCGAGCGGCTCAACGCGCAGCGTCAGGTGCCGACCGAGGCGGCCGCGTCGATCGAGGCGATCGAGCGGTCGAACAGCCTGCTGGTGGTGGGCACGCCGGCCGACATCGCCGAGATCGAGCGCCTGATTCAGGGCATCGACGTCGAACTCCCGCCGGAGCAGAGCTTCACCACGGCGCGGGTGCTGATCGTCGAGCTCAAGAACGCCGCCGCCGAAACGCTAGCCGAAACGCTGAACACGCTGATCGAAGTCGAGCGCGCCACGTCGACCGGCGCCGCCGGCGGCGGCGCGCGCGCGGGCGCCACGGGCGGCGCGCTGGTCCGCAAGCTGCTGATGTCCACCACCGACGGGCGCGACCTGCCGGCGCTGGACCTGGACAAGCCCATCCGCATCCTGCCGGAAAAGGGCAAGAACGCGCTGGTCGTCTTCTCGACTCCGCAGAACAACGAGGCGCTGAGCGAGATCATCGGACTCTTCGATTCGCTGCCGGTCGGCAACGAAATCGAGGTGAAGTCGTTCGCCCTGGCGCACGCCGCCGCCGAGCCGGTTTCGCAGACCCTCCAGCGGATGTTCGACGAAAGCAAGAAGGCGCTGCAGCGCGCTTCGAACCTGGGCTCGACCAGCTTCGCAGACGGCGAGATGCCGCCCGTACCGCCGGGCATCACCGCCCAGGGTCTGCCCTACAACGTCACCGTCACGTTCGACGCGCGCAGCAACAGCGTGCTCGTCGTCGGCCACAAGGACGCCGTGCTGCTGGCGGCCGGCATCATCCGCGAGCTGGACCGCCCCAGCGCCGAACTGAACCTTCAGCCGTTCGTGGTCGCGCTCAAGAACATCCCGGCCGGAAAGCTCAAGGAGCAGCTCGACGAGATGCTCCAGAGCCGGCTGGAAGCGCTCGGCGGCGATCAGAACCAGGCCCGCGACAGCGCCATCCTGATGACCGACGAGCGCTCCAACGCGCTGATCGTTCTGTCCACGCCCGACATGCACGGGATGATCGCGGGACTGGCGACGCAGCTCGATGCGGCCACCAGCTACCGCGCCGTCGATTCACGCTACCTGCGCCTGGAATACGCCGACGCCGCCAAGCTCCAGGGCCTTCTTCAGGAGCTGTTCGACCGCAAGCAGGAAGCGGCCGAGCGCACCGAGACGCAGACGCGCGACGTGCTGTTCGTGCTGTCCGACGCGCGCAGCAACTCGCTCATGCTCACCGGCACGCGCGACTACCTGCGTGAGGCCGAAGACCTGGTCTCGCAGCTCGACACCGCCTTCGACCCGACGGTCGAGTTCAAGCTGCGCCCGGTGCTGCTGAACAGCGCCGCCAACATCGCGGCGCTGCTGACCGACATGATTGACAAGAGCCGCAGCGAGCAGGACGAGGCTACCCGCGGCTCGCCCATTCACGTGTCGGCCGACCCGTACTCGAACAACCTCCTGCTGGCCGCCTCGCGCGAGGACATGCTCATGCTCGAGCGCTGGATTTCGGTGCTCGACAAGCCGGCCGAGCCCGGCCGCATCACGCAGATTCTGCCGATGCGCCGCGGCGACGCCGAGGAGGTATCGCAACGGGCCCAGGAGTTGTTCGGCGGATCGGCGCAGGGGGCCGAGTCCGACGTGACCGTCACGTTCGATCCGACCACCAACGCCATCGTCGCGATCGGCCCCCCGGCCGTGGTGCGCGACATCGCCGATTTCGTCGCCCGGCTCGACACGACCGAGGCGCTCAGCAACGCGATCGTGCGGATCTTCAAGCTTGAGCAGGCCGACGCAGAGGACGCCGGCGAGCTGCTGCGGAACATCATCGAGGGCCGCGGCGGCAGCGTGGGCGGAACGGGCGGCGGATCGTCGCAAAGCGACGCCGTCAAGCAAGTCATGCTGATCTACCAGAGCCAGCACCCCGAGCTGGGCGCCGAGACGCTCAAGGCCATGCGGGCCGAGATCGTCGTCATCGACGACATCCGTACGAATTCGCTGGTCGTCACGGCTCCGCCCGAGAGCATGGCCCTGGTCGAATCGCTCGTGAAAGCCATCGACCAGCCGCCGGACGCCGCGAAGATCCGCGTCTTCCCGCTCCGGAACTCCGACGCGAGCGAAATGGTCGAGACGCTTCAGACGCTCTTCGAGGAGAGCGCCCAAGGCGGGCAGACCGGCGGCCCCGGCGGACAGGATGCCCAGGAGCGCATCCTCACGCTCGAAGGAGGCGCCGCAGCCGGCGGGCGACAGCAGCTCAGCTTCACCGCCGATCTGCGTACGAACTCGATCATCGCGGCCGGCACGGTCGGCTACCTCGACTTGGTCGAGGAGCTGATCCTGGAGATCGACAGCCGCCCGATCGAGCCGCGCAAGACGCTCGTGTACGCGCCGCGCAACAACGAGGCGGTCGCGATACAGCAGGCGATCGCGGACTACAACGACCGCGAGACCGAGCTGCTGGACGAACTCGGCGCGGAAATCTCCGCGTCGCGCAAGCTGGAGCGGAATATCCAGGCGGTCGCCAGCGAGGACACCAACCGGATCATCCTGAACTACGACGCGCGCCGCGAGAGCGAAGTGCTCGACCTGGTGCGAGAGCTCGACCAGCCGCCTCCGCAGGTGATGATCCAGGTCCTCATCGTCGAAGTGACGATGGACAACCGGCTCGAGCTGGGCGTCGAGTTCGCCTTCCAGGATCTTCAGTTCACCAAGGCCGGCCCGACCGACACGACCACGTTCGACTACGTCGGCGGCACCGACATCGGCGCGGTCGGCGCGGGGCTGGGCGGATTCACGTTCACGATCACCGGGCAGGACTTCAACTTCCTGCTCCGCACGCTTCAGAACGAGGGCAGCCTGAACGTCCTCAGCCGCCCGCAGATCGTCGCGATGGACAATCAGGACGCACGCATCGAGATCACGCGCGACGTGCCCTATCCCAGCGGCACCGCCACCGTCGCGGGTCAGACCACCACCACCGTCCAGCGCCAGGATGTCGGCATCATTCTGGAGGTCACTCCGCACATCAATCCGGACGGCTTCGTTCGCATGGAAATCCGCCAGGAAGTCTCCGACCTCACCGGATCGACGGTCGACGTCGGCCCGGGAGTCACCGCGCCCATCTTCTTTAAACGCGAAGCCGAAACGGTCGTCACCGTGCGCGACAACGAAACCGTCGTGCTCGGCGGCCTCATCACGCGCCGCGACGAGGACCGCGAGCAGAAAGTCCCCATCCTCGGCGATATTCCGCTCCTCGGTCTGGCATTTCGCAACGACGTGACCACCAGCGAGCGAACCGAGCTGCTCGTCATCCTTACGCCGCGCGTCGTCCGCACGGTCGAGGACTACCGCGAGCTGTCGATCGAGCAGCGCGACCAGGCCAAGGTCATCCCGGGCGACTTCCTCACCGACCCGCTCATGAACAAGCTCCGCGTCGAACCCGAAGCCCTGGTCCCGCCCGAGGAACGCCCGTTGCTCGAACCGTTCCCGATCGACATTCCCGAAGAACCGGCCACGCCCACCGAGGAGCCCTACGGTCCGACGCCCCGCCCAGCCGCCAAACCGCCGGCGCGCCCGTCCGACGAGGACTCCTACGACGTGCCCTATTCCGGCGCAGCCAGCGCCGGCGCCGCAACCGGAGCCGCCGGAGCATGAGACCGGCCGGACGCAACCGTCCTCTCGCGATGCGCGCCCGGCGCGCCGCGCGCGTCGCCTGCCTGCTCCTGCTTGCGGCAACCCATTCCGGGTGCGAAGCGCCGCAGCCGTTCGCAACGCCGCCACGCGGGGACGCGTCGGCCGAAGTGGACGCGGCCCGCGTGCCCACCCGCGATGACATCGTCGCCATCCGCCAGTTCTGGTCGCAACTGCCGTGGCTTCGCCGCGGCGAGCGAATCGTCGGCTTTCAGGCAACCCTCTATCTCATCTCCGGCGAGACCAGCCGCGGCGCATTCGCGCCCGGTCGAATCGTCGCGTGGCTCTACGAGGTGCCGCCCGGCGCGACCACCGATGAAGAGCGCAAACTGTTGCACGTCTGGGAGCTCGATTCGCAGCAGTCGCTCGGCTATCGCGTTCGCCGCGAGGCCGTCATGGGATATCACTACGGATTCGTTCTGACCTGGGAGGACCAGGTCGAGGTCTCCGGCAAGCTCGTCGACATCGTCTTCGGCTACGAGCGGCTCGACGGTCGCGTCATCCTCGGCGCGCCGAAACGCTTCCGCGTACCGCTCGGCAGCGCGCCGCGGGCCGCCCAAGGATCGACTCCGTGACCATGCACTGGGGACGATTCTGGCTCGCGCTCGTCGCGATCGCGCTGATCCAGACCGTCGCAATCCGGCTCGTTCCCAGCAGCCCGTTCGACGCATTCCTCCTGCTCGCGCTGCTTGTAAGTCTCACAGGACCGCCGGCCGACGTGCGGCTGGCCGCGTGGGCCACCGGCCTCGTGCAGGACCTCGCCAGCGCGGACCCCGTCGGACTGCACGCGCTGGCCCTTGGCCTGACCGCCCTGATCCTCACCCAGCTTCGCGAGCTTGTGAACCTCAGCTCGCTGTGGGTTCGAGCGCTCGCGTGCGCGCTCGCTGCCCTGCCGGGGCAACTCCTGTGCGGCGGCTACGTGTACTTTGTCGCGCCCGCCGCGATAATGACCCTGACACAGGTGACCGGCGGCGCGCTGGCGGCATGCGGACTCGCTGGCATCGCGGCCGCGGCGATCGTCTCGCTGCCGCGGTACGCCCGGCGGCTGCGCTTGCGGCGCGTGTGACCGGTCGTAGGCGAAGCGCTGTGCCCGATCGAACGTGCGGCGGCGCAAACCGCGGGTTGCCGTTCGTGTCAGGTTCCGCGCCTCGTGCGGCGCGTTCTTCGAGCGGGGCGGCGCGTTCGGACGGATCGATCAGTCTGCGGGCTTCACAGAGGGACAGCATGGCGACGAGTCTGCGTCTTGCGCGGCGAATCCCCGCGCTCCTGCGAATCGTCTCGCTGGCGCTCTGTGTGCTCATCTTGCTGCCGGCATGCTCGACGCCGTCGCGGTTGCGGGCGCGCTCGCGCTACGCCCACGGCGTGGTCTACATCCTGCCCGGCATCGAAGGCCGCAGCGTCTTCAACCGCAACATCGCGCTGGGACTGGACGAAGGCGGCGTAACCTCCGCGATCGAAGTGTACGACTGGACCACCGGTGTCCCCGGGCTCTACCTCGCCAATCTCGTCATCAAGGAACGTAACGAACGCGCCGCCCGACAACTCGCCCGCCGAATCTCCGACTACCGGCGACGCTATCCGCATGGCGCCGTCCACCTCATCGGGCATTCCGGAGGCGGCGGCGTCGCCGTGCTGGCGCTCGAGTCGCTGCCGCGCAGCGTGCGCGTGGACTGCGCGTTGCTTCTCGCGCCGGCGCTCTCGCCCGATTACGACCTCTCGCCCGCCCTGCGACACACGCGCCTGGGCATCTGCAACTTCTATTCCTCGCTCGACGTGGGGTTTCTCGGGGTCGGTACGACCGTCTTCGGCTCGATCGATCGTGATCGCGGCCCGTCGGCCGGCGCGATCGGATTCGAGCCGCCGGACTCGCTCGACGACGAGGAGGCGCAGCTGTACCGCGACCTGCTGCGGCAGGTGAAGTGGTCGCGTCGCCTGTTCGAGTATGGCGCGACCGGCACGCACATGGGCTGGACGACGCGGTCGTTCGCGCGGTCCTATCTCGCGCCGCTCATCCAGTCCCAGGTCTCCGACCGGCCGCTGCCGCCCGGCTTCTTCGACGAATAGACCGCGGCGCGCAACGAGCAGGGCCGCGTCAGCATGCGCCGCCGCGGCCACTCTGTCGCGATCATTCATTTAGATCGTTATGCCGCGCGCCCGCTGTCGAGCGGCGCGTCTCACCGCCGCCGAAGCGCCAGCCCGCCGAGAACCAGCATCACCAGCGCGCCCGGTTCCGGCGTCGTGATGAACGCCGCGTCGGAACCGAACTCGACCCGCACGAAGTTGCTGTACAGGAACGCCAGGTCGACCAGCGCCTGGTCGATGGTCAGCGTCGCGACGATCTCGTTCTGAATAGCGCCCAGCCCGCCCAACGACATCAGCATCGGGTTCGCGACCAGCCCGCCCTGCGGACCGTTCAGGTTCGACGGACCGTCCAGATTCGGACCGCCAAACGGCGTCGCGCCGGCCGTGTTGGCGGAGATCATGTTCGCTAGCGCTCCCGAGATGCCGGAGTTGCCGTAGCCGTATTCGCCGCCGGCGTTCTGCCCGGTGCCGTACGATCCGGTGCTGAAATTGAGCGACTGGCTCGCCGCCCCGATCACGACCGAGCCGCCCGTGACCTTCGGATCCGAGGCGTGAACCCCGATCTGTCCGAAGTCCCACGAAACGCCCGTGAGGATTTGATCGGCGCTGTCGAACCCATCCGGCACGTCCGTGGACGTGTTTTTCAGCCGGACCTCGAGCGTCGTCGGATTCAGAAGCGTGAACTCCGCTTCCGCCGACAGTCCCGATGGATCGCTCAGGATGAACAACTCGCCGGCGGATGCGGCCGCGCAGGCGCATACCCCCAGCCCAAGGCAGGTAACGAAACGACGCATGGTGGAATCCTCCGTGGGCGCATCCGTGCTCGGCGCGCACCATTCCTGTATCCAACTTCTAGGCGCCCCGGAGGTAGCGAAGTCAAACGGACGGGTGAATTTCTCGCGGTTTCGGTCGAGTCACCGTTATCAGACAGCAGATTGACCTGAAGTCCGTTGCGTTGCCCGGCGTCGGCGGCGTCACGGTCGAGCACCGCGCGCGAACGGGGGCGTGCGCGGCGATTGCCGCCACGCCCGCCCCCGTTTCCGATTCTGTCAGCGATCCGCGTTCGAGGATTCGCTCGCAGCGTCCCCGTTCGCGCGAACTAGCGCCGTCGAAGCGCCAGACCGCCGAGAACAAGCAACGCCAGCGTGCCCGGCTCCGGCGTCGTAATGAACGCCGCGTCGGAACCGAACTCGACCCGCACGAAGTTGTCGTACAGGAACTGCAGGTCGGACAGCGCCTGGTCGAGCGTCAGCGTCGCGACGATCTCGTCCTGAATTGCGCCCAGCCCGCCCAGTGCCACCAGCGCGGGGTTCGCAACCAGCCCGCCCTGCGGCCCGTCGATGTTCGCCGGACCATCCAGGTTCGGACCGCCGAACGGCGTCGCGCCGGCCGTGTTGCCGGAGACGAAGTTAATCAGGGCGCCCGAGCCATTCGCGTTGCCGAAGCCGTACTCGCCGCTCACATCGTGTCCGGCGCCGTACGACCCGGTGCTGAAATTGAGCGACTGGCTGGCCGCACCGATCAGAACCGAGCCGCCCGTGATTTCCGGGTCGGAGGCGTGAATGCCGACCTGACCAAAGTCCCACGACACGCCCGTCAGAATCTGGTCCGAGCTGTCGAAGCCATCTGGCACGTCGGTAGAAGTGTTGCGGAGTCGAACCTCCAAAGTAGTAGGGTTGATCAGCGTGAACTCCGCCTCAGCCGACAATCCAGACGGATCGGTGAGCACGAAGAGTTCGCTGGCAGATGCGGCCGCGCAGGCGCACACCCCCAGCCCAAGGCGGGTGACGAAACGACGCATGTTTGGAATCCTCCGTGGGCGCCGCAACGAGCGGCGGTCCCATTCCTGACGCGCATTCTACAGGTCCACGCGCGGGCGAAACGCAGCGCGCACGCCGGATTCTGAAGATTCTGATATCAGACGTTGATAAACGACAGGCAGCGCGCCTAGCGCGAAAAACGCGAGCACGCGTGCCGCCTTGCGAGCAGCACGCGCGCCGCTGGATCGACAACCCCGGACGCGCGCACAGGAAGCCCGGCCGGGTGAGTCGCAGAACTGCTGCGATCAACCGAGCCGCGTCGCCCCGCGACGCGTGCGAATCGTCAGCAGCGTGGTCATCACGAGCGGAAGCGCCGCCAACGTGCCCGCGCCGCACAGCCCGGTCGCGGCCGGCGTCCCGTCCACGCCGGTCGTACCCGGAGTTTCGGTCGTCGGCGCGTCGGCGAGCGTGTTCGGCGTGCCCGTGATCGCCACGCCCGCCACGTCTCCGTCTCCGCCCGCGCCGCCCACCGGCTCGTCATCGCCGCCGTCCACGGGCGTCTCGCCGTTCAGCTCCGCCACGATCGCTTCGGCTTCCTCGATCTCGGCCTGCGTCGCGGTGGTCAACAGGAATGCCTGCGCGACCTCGACCGAGCCGTTCTTGGCGACGCCCCAGCCGGCGATCTGCCCGCTGTCGTTGACGTCGCGCGCCTCCGAGAGCCGGATCTTCGGGTTCGCGGTCGCCAGCAGGATCGTGTTCAGATCGTGCATTTCGCCATCGATGTACAAGAACGCGCGGCGAGCGCCGGTGGCGTCTTCGGCCCAGCCGACGATGTGTCCCAGGTCGTTGATGCGCGAGGCCGAGCTGTTCGCTCCGCCCAGCGTGCCGAGGTCCACCATCTCGCCGTTTTCCCAGAGGAACGCGCGCGTGTCGCCCTCGGCCGTGTCGGACTCGCCGACGACCTGTCCGAAATTGTTGATGTCGCGTGCCCAACTGTTGTTTCCGCCGAGCGTGCCCAGGTCTTCCATCAGGTCGTTCACGGGCGCGGCGCCCACGAACCACGTGTCGCCGTCGCCATCCGAGTTCAGGTCCAGCGGAACCACCCGGAACGCGTGATAGCCGGCTTCGGCGATGCCGGTCTGGGCGTTGACGCGCCCGCTGCGAACGTAGGTGTACCCGACCACTTCGCCCAGGTCGTTGACCGCGGTCGCGCTGCTGACCGTGCTGCCGGCGTCGATCGTGCCCAGATCGACCATCAGATCATTCACCAGGTCGGCCTGGTTCGGATCCGCAGGACTATCTGCATACCACGCCCCGTTCACCGGGGTCACCAGGAACGCGTGCACCGTGCCGCCTTCGTCCACGTCGGCCCATCCGACCACGTGATTGCGGTTGCTGATGCCCACCGCGACGCTGTCGTAGGCCGAACACGGATGCCCGAACGAACCGAGGTTCACCAGCGCGTCGCCCGGAACCGGCGTCGCCAGGTCCGACAGCACCGCCGGCTGGAGAATCATCGCGTTCATGATGACGATCTCTTCCGGACACTTGATGACCGTCAGCGCCGCGCCGACCATCTGGTCCGCGTTCGAGATCGAATACACCTCGCTCGTGTCGCCGTTGAACAGGCGAAACGGATGTTGCAGGTTCAGGTGAACCGTGCCGTGCAGATCGGTGAACACGTTGTTCAGCCAGTGCGCCGCATGGTTGTTGCCGCCCGAGCCGATCGTCCAACCGACGATCTGCCCGGTGTTGTTGATCCCGTATGCCTTGCTCTGACCGGCACTGCTCTCCGACAATTCCTGAATCTTGAAGATCGGCGTAACCTGACCGGCGGCGCGCAGCGGAAGCAGAGCCACCACGCCGAACACGACCGTCAGCAGTCCCCGCGTCGCACGCTCAGAAGACATCAGAACATCCTTTCCGGCCGCTCGGCCCGTGGGCGCTTGGAACCGATTTCGGAGCTTCGCGGACGTAGCGACTCCGACTTCAGCAATGCCATATCCAGAGGTTGATCGTCAAGCGGCGCGGGCGACTTGGATTTGCATCGGCGGACGTGCGGTAAATGTGCGCCGGCGCGCCGGAGGCGCCCCTGCGTTATCGGACAGGCGAAGCGCGGCTTCTGCGCAGAGCGGACCGGACGCCCGGTTCCGCTACTTGCGATTCAGAGACTGGAAATGCTCGTTGATCGACAGGCAGGCCTTCATGAACTTTGCGTCATAGCCGCGCTGCTGCGACGAATGCACGATCGCGTTGCAGTCCTTCGGCAGGCACTTTCCGGAGAAGCCGCGCGCGTCCGGGTAGACGAACGTGTGGTCGCGACTGATGCGCGGATCGGCGAGCCAGATTTCGCGGAGATGATTGAAATCGACCCCGTGCGACCGGGCAATGTCATAGAACTCGTTCACGAACGTGACTTTCACGGCATAGAACGCGTTTTCCATGTACTTCGCGACCTCGGCCGTCACCGCATCGCAGAAGTAGAACCGCACGTACGCGTTGTAATGGGCCTTGTACAGATCCGCGGCCAGCGACGTGTCTTCCGTCGTGCCCCCCAGCACGACGAAGTCGCGTTCGGCCATGTTTCCGAACACGTGCGCGGTGGTCTCGCCCAGGTACTCGGGCTGAAAGACCACGCGCTTGCCGTACTTCTGGCGCAGGCGATCGGTGGTCCCCGGCGTCACGGTCGAGCGGATCAGCAGCAGCGGCGCTTCGATCCACGCCACCACATCCTCGACGATGGACGTGTTGCACGAGCCGTCGTCGTTCATGGGCGTCGGCACGCAGACAAACACCGCGTCGCACCGGTTGATCGTGTCGCGGTTGCCCGCCAGCTCCGGCTTGTAGGGGTCGTAGACGATCGTGTCCGCCCCGCACAGCTTCTGCATGGCGCCGCCGACGACGCCCCCGCCCACTACGCCGATCCTGGGTTTCGCCACGCCCTGCACTCCCTGTCGTCGCCGGTCCGTCCGGATGCTGCGGTCCCCTGAATCCGGCCATTTTCGCGGTCCGCCCACCCGAATGCAAGCCGACGCCGGCCGCGGGAACGGATGTCGATCGGCCGAATGCTTCCGGGCTGCGCGCGTTGGCGAGCAGTCGTCGCAGACCCCGCTCCCTTACGAGGCTTTTGCGCCAGCGCGTAACATCCTAGTAATACTAGG
>CAZKJT010000002.1:0-491499 GCA_964553225.1 uncultured Planctomycetales bacterium
TTCCATAAGAAGCAATATGCCACAAGCTCAATCAAAAAGCGCGCTGGAGTCTGCGGTTTGTCAGAGGCCCCTATGGAAACTTCCGGCATAACCTGATCGTGCGGACGAGTCGCGACCCGGGCAGCGCGTTCCACGCGCATCATGTGTTTCCGCTGAAGTTCGAACCAAAGTTCAAGGCGCTTCGCGTAAACATAAACGATCCCCGATACGGCGCGTGGTGGGGCCGGCAGCCGCACCAGGTGCACAGCGCACGGATCCAGGAGGAGTGACGCCGATTCTTCGCGAGTGGCAACGCGACCAGAGCAGGCGCATTCGAACTGGCGCGCCGGCAGGCCATGATGTACGGATTCACGATGGGGCTGTGAAGATGCTCGATCTCGACGACGTCTGGGTGTTCTTTCCCGCAATGAAGCGCACAGCGCTGCATGTTGAACTGCTGGACTACCAGAAATACGACACGTGCGCGCTAACGTTCGGGGAATATGTTCCAAACGAGGCATTGGTGCATCGACGCCTCCGGGGCGGCAGCGGCAGTCGCCCGTACGACATAGTGACAACGTCCTCGATAGGGTACCTCGTATCGGAACGAGTTGTGGATGTGCTCAAAGGGCACTCTGGGTGGTCGTTGTATCCCGTACGCGTGCTCGACAAGCAAGAATCAGAGATTCCGGGATATCACGGATTGGCTGTGACTGGTCGCTGCGGGCCGATTGACTTCCACAAGGGACGAGACTTGTGGCGTGGCCGTCCCGGGTCGGCGGCAATCAAGCGATGGACCCGCAATTACTTGTACTTCGACCCGGCGAGCTGGGACGGGAGCGACATGTTCTGCCAGGCCGGCTCTGCCAACTTCATGGTCGTCTCGCGTCTGGCCCAGGCACTGAAGAAAGCTAAGATTACCAACCTGAACTTGTGGCGACTATCTGAGTATTGACGTCGTGACTGGCGGGTAGCGAGTTCATAGAACCAGCGTGGCCGGTCAGGCTATTCCGAGATAGGCCTTCCGAACCTCATCGCTGCGCGCCAGCTCCGCGGCCGGAGCGCTCATCTTGATTGCGCCGACCTCGATCACGTAGCCGAACTGCGCCGTGTGCAGCGCCATGTGGGCATTCTGCTCGACGAGCAGAATGGTCGTGCCGGAGGCGTTGATCTCGCGGATGATGCGAAAGATCGTCTGAACGATCTGCGGCGCGAGACCCAGGGAAGGCTCGTCCAGCAGCATCAGGCGGGGGCGCGTCAGCATGGCCCGGGCGATCGACAGCATCTGCTGCTCGCCTCCGGAGAGCGTGCCGGCCACCTGTGCCAGGCGTTCGCGCAAACGCGGGAAGAGCGACAGCGCCCGATCGCGGTCGGCGGCGATGCCGTTCTTGTCCTTGCGGATGAACGCCCCCAGATCGAGGTTCTCTTCCACCGTGAGGTTGGAGAATATGCCTCGACCCTCCGGCGCGTGCGCGATGCCCAGCTCGACGATGCGGTGCGGCGGCAAGCCGTTGATCACGCGTCCGTCGAACAGGATCTGCCCGCCGCTAGGTCGCTGGATGCCCGAGATGGCTCGCAGCGTCGTGCTCTTGCCGGCGCCGTTGCAGCCGATCAGCGTCACGATCTGCCCTTGTTCAACGCGCAGGTCAATGCCGTGCAGCGCCTCGATGGCGCCGTAGCGAACGCGAAGGTCTCTGATTTCCAGCAAAGCCATGCGCGGTTGTCGCTTCAGACTTTCTCGTCGGGCTTCATTTCGGCCGGCGCGCCCAGATACGCCTCGATCACCTTGGGATCTTTCTGGATCGCATTCGGCGGTCCGGCGGCGATGGTCTGGCCGTAGTCCAGTACGGTGATCTTCTCGCAAATGTCCATGACCACGCCCATGTCGTGCTCGATCAGCAGGATGCTAAGCTCGAATCGATCACGAATCTCGCGAATCATCCGCCGCAGCTCGACTTTTTCGGTCGAGTTCATCCCGGCAGCCGGCTCGTCGAGCAGCAGCACCTTCGGGCTGGTGGCCAGGGCGCGCGCGATCTCGACCCGCCGCTGGTCGCCGTAGGGCAGGTTTCGCGCCAGCGCGTGCGCTCGACGAGCCAGTCCCAGCGTATCGAGCAGCTCATACGCCCGCCGCGTCATGGCTCGCTCCTCGCCGACGTGCAGCGAAGTCCGCAACACCGAAGCCCACATGCTGTGCCGGACGCGAAGGTGGCAGGCGATCCGAACGTTGTCCAACACCGTCAGGTCTGGAAAGAGGCGGATGTTTTGAAATGTGCGCGCCAGGCCGGCCGCTGCGATGCGGCTCGGGCGCAGGCCATTGAGCCGCTGGCCGCCGAGCGCGATCTCGCCTGTCTGTGGGCGATAGACGCCGGTCAGCAGATTAAAGACCGTAGTCTTTCCGGCGCCGTTCGGACCGATCAGCCCCTGCAGATTGCCGCGGTCGATCTCAAGGTTGAAGCGCTGCACGGCCTTTAGGCCGCCGAATGCGATGGAGATGTCGCGCACATCGAGCAGCGGCATGCCTATTTGCCTCCGCCAGCAGCGGCCGGGCGGCGGAAGGAATCCCACAGTTCGTGGATCCCGAAAAGACCCTGTGGGCGGACGATCATCATGATGATCAGCAGCAGGGAGTAGATAATCATGCGGAAGTCCGCCAGATTCACCCCGGTTCGGAGCGCGGCGAAGCGAACGAGTTCCACGAGCAGCACGATGCCGACGATCCAGGCTGCCGTGCGCAGCCCCTTCGATCGTCGAATGATCACGACTAGCAGCGCCACGGCGAGCCCGTAGTGCCAGATGTGGGCCGGGTCGCGAAGGTATTCGGGCAGGATCGTGAGCAGGATGGCGGCCAGCACAACGCCCGAGATCGAGCCCATTCCGCCCAGCACGACCATGATGACGACATCGAACGACTTCATGAAGCCCAGTTCACCCGCGTTGATCGAGCCGAGCAGGTGGGCGTAGAGCGCGCCCGCAATGCCCGCGAAGAAGGCCGAGATCACGAACGCACGGACCTTGTAGCTCGTCGTGTTCACACCCATCGTCTCGGCCGCAATCTCGTCTTCGCGAATGGAGATCAGCGCCCGGCCGTAGGAGGACTGCTTGATCCGGTACGCGACGAGCAGCGTGACGCCCGCGAAGAACATCACCCAGAAGAGCGAGGCGTAGGCCGGAATGAAGTTCATGCCCAGCGCCTGCCCCATCGCGCCGGCAAGTTGCCAGACGGGCGTCGCCTGGATCTCGCTCACGCGCGTGATCTGCGGGCTGGAAATCTGAAAGAGCACGCGCACGATCTCGCCGAAGCCGAGCGTGACGATCGCCAGGTAATCGCCGCGCAACCGCAGCGACGGCAGGCCGACCAGGTAGCCCGCCAAGGCCGCCGCCAGTCCGCCGGACAGGCAGGACACAAGAAACAGCAGGTCGCCGCCGGCCAGCAGCGGACCGGAAAACAGCGACGGATCGTCCGTCCAGCTCAGCATGCCGCCATGGAAGCTCTTGTCCCCCCAGATCCGTACGGTGCCGTAAAACGTGATCGCGGCGGCCACGTACCCGCCCGTCAGCATGAAGCCGGCGTGACCGATCGAGAACTGCCCCGCGAAGCCGTTCACAATGTTGAGCGAGACGGCCAGGATGACCGCGATGCCGATGTCCAGCAGGATCTTTGCGAAGTACGGACCGTTCGAGCCGGCCAGAGAACGGAAGTAGCAGTGGATCAGATAGGCGGCGACGATCCACAGCAGCGGCGCGATGACGCTGGAGGCCAGCGCCGCAAGCGGCGACGGCGCGAGCGCACGATCCGGGTGGAGCGGTGCGGCCACGCTACACCTTCTCTACGGTGGCTCGCCCCAGAATTCCGCTTGGGCGCACCAGCAGAACGAGGATGAGCAGCGCGAAGACGTATACATCGCGAAGGCTGGTGCCCAGCGCGGTCAGATAGTCGCGCGTGTCGTCTGACGCGCCGCCAAGCGACGCGATCGCCGCCAGAAGCACCCCCACGTACGCCACGCCGAAGAACTCGATCCAGCTGATGAAGAACCCCCCGAGCATCGCGCCGCGGACGTTGCCGATTCCGCCGACCACCGCCGCGACGAACGCCTTCAACCCCAGCAGCACCCACGTGCTGTAGGCCGGCTGATTCAGTCCGGGATACTTCAGCGCGTACAGAAAGCCCGCGGCCGCCGCGAGCGACGCGCCCGTGACGAACGTGATGGAGATGACCCGGTCCACCGGAATGCCCATCAGGGACGCCGTGACGGGGTTGAACGAGACCGCCCGCATCGCCCGCCCGAACTGCGTGTGGAACACCAGACGCTCGAGCGCGAGCATCAGCGCCACCGCGGTGCAGACGCTGAGAACGTCCACCATGTGAACGGGCACGCCGACGATCTCGAAAAGCACGACGTCCGGCAGCAGCGACGGCATGCGCTTGGGCGACGGGCCGAAAAACCACGGCAACTGGCCGGTGTTCTGGAGCAGCAGCGAGACGCCGATGGCCGTGATCAGCACGTTGAGCCGCGGCGCGCCGCGCAACGGGCGGTAGGCGAATCGTTCGATGAAGAAACCCAGGACGCCGCAGAAGATCATCGCCGAGACAAGCACCACCGGCGCCGCCCACCAGGGCGGAATCGCCTGCGGGCCGCCCCAACTCGCAGCCACCGCGATCGTTAACGAGACCCATGCCCCGATGACGAACACGTCGCTGTGGGCGAAATTGATGAACTTCAGGATTCCGTAGACCATCGTGTAGCCCAGCGCGATGAGCGCATACAAGCTGCCGACAGCCGTTCCGTTGATGAGGGTTTCGAGAAATTTGGCCACGCGAGGGCAATTCTATCAACGGGCAACATCGTGACAAGACGCGCGACCACAGCGATGCGAATCCGTCGGAGAGCTGCGCGGCCCGCGGGGAAAGCCGCGCGGCGCGCAGACCCGGCGACTTCCGCGCCGCGTCGCTACTTCGTGGGATCGATCTGCGCCACGAACGACGGTGTGCCGCCCTTGACCTGCACAATCACGAGCGGCTTCTTCGCGTTCCGGTCCTCATCGATCGAAATCGTGCCGGTCACGCCCTTGAAGTCCCGCGTCGAATTGATCGCCGCTGCCAGGTCCTTGCCCGAAAGCGACGTCGCCCGGTTCATCGCGTCCGCGAGAAGCTTCGCGGCGTCATAGCCGAGCGCCGCGAGCGCGTCCGGCACTCGACCGTGCTCGGCTTGGTATTTCTTCACGAACTCGACCGCTTCCGGGGTGCCCTGGTCCGGGGCGTAGTGGTTGCAGAAGTACGCGCCCTCCACGTCCTTGCCGCCGATCTTCGCGAGTTCGACCGAGTCCCAGCCGTCGCCGCCGATCAGCGTCGCCGTGACGCCCGCCTTGCGAACCTGTATCGCGATGTTCGCCGCGTCGGTGTAATAGCCGGGAATGAATATCGCGCCGGGCTTGCTGTCGCGGATGGCGCTGATCTGCGCCGAAAAGTCGGCGTCGCCGTCGCCGTAGCTCTGCTCCGTCGTGATCTCGCCCCCGAACGCAACGAACGCCTTCTTGAACTCCTCCGCCAGTCCTTTCGAGTATGCCTGCTGACGGTTGAACAGGATCGCCGCGCCCTTGAGCCCCAGGTGCTCGGCCACGAACTTCGCGCAGGCCTGACCCTGTAGATCGTCCGTATAGCAGACGCGCGAGATCATGTCGCCGATCTCCGTGACGGCCGGGTTTGTGGACGACGGTGAGATCATCGGCACGCCGTATCGCTGCGCGATCTGCCCGCCCGCGATCGACCGGCTGGAGGCCACCTCGCCCAGGATCGCCACGACCTTGTCCTGCGTGATCAGCCGGGTCACCGCGGTCGCCGCTTCCTGCTGCTTGCCCTGGTTGTCGTAGGTCACGAGCTTGATCGGCCGACCCTTGATGCCGCCAGCCTCGTTGATCTCGTTGATCGCCAGCTTGATGCCGTCGTCCGTCGATACGCCAAACGTGGCCTCGGAGCCGGTCATGGACGCGTAGTGCCCGACGACGATTGTGTCCGAGCCGCCCGCGGAGTCCGCCGCCGCCATCGGGCCGCCGGACGAATCGCCGCTCGCCGGAGCGGCAGCATCCGTGCCGCCCGCAACCCGGCCGGACGCCTGGGCCCCGGAGTTGTCGGATGTCGCAGGCGAGCAGCCCGCCGAAAGTAAAACGCCGGCCGAGAGAATCAGCGCGAGCGCGCCACGGCGAATCGTGCAGCCCGTACGCATCAGAGAGTCTCCTCGTAATGCTGGGCGGTCAGCGAGGCGCAGACACTCCGCGGCGCGACCCGCGCAAGACGCCCGAAACAAGCTCGGATAGTACGCGCATCGCGCCAGGCCGACAACGCGAAGTGCGACGCGGTCGATCGAAGCGTCCGCGCCGCAGCCGATCGGACGCGCGCCCTGGGGCGCTCCGCAGAATCGTGTACGCCGATGGAACGCGCGACCGATGCGAGCCGCTACGCCGGCGTCAGGCGCCGCTCATCGACCGTCGCCCTCGATCTCCTCCTGCCGCGCGCGGCGCTTCGCACGAAGCAGACGCGCGGCGTATTCCGTTTCGTCCGTCGCCGCCGGCGAAGCTCGCCGCGACGGACGCGCCACCACGGGCTCGTCGCCGCCGCCGCCCTGGAGCGCGCGCGACAGCGAATCGTCGTGCCGCGGTTCGACCGCCGCCGTTCGCTCGGCCGCCGCCAGGGTGCGCTCCTTCGCTCCGCGCAGCGCGCCAAGCGTCGCGGCGCTGTCCGCGCCGACCCGCGCTCCCGCCAGCTCGCCGATCGCGCGTCGCAGCCGCGCCGCCGCCGTCGCCGGACGCAGGGCGATACGGCGCACCGCCACGTCCAACACGAACAGCAGCAACGCCAGCCGCACACAGTCCTCCCACGCCGGACGCCGCACCTGAACCGGTCGCACGATCGACGACTCGAACACGGCTGCCGAGTCGCTCACGCTGAGAACACGCCCGCCGGTTCGCCGCGCCAGTTCAGTCAGCGTCGCTTCGTCGTGGGTCAGCGTGCGATATTCCGGCGAGTAGCTCTGCACGACGCCCGCGTGCAACACGCCGGACCGGCTCTCCGCGCCCGTGCCGTAGCTGTACGGCAGGCTCAACAGATATGTTCCCGGAGCGTCCAGCGAGAACGACGCGTCATATCGCCCGGCCGCGCTGCGATGCAGTGCCAGCGGCGAACTGCTGAAGTCGGGCGAGACCACCTGCCCGGTGACGGCCAGCGTGCCCTGGGCCAGCGGCGACAGATGTTCCGCCGAAATGCTGACGCGCGCGTCGCCGCCGTCCACGGTTGCCACGACCTCCAGCTCGCCGCGATTGCCTTGGCGCTCCGCATAACGCACGGCCTGCGTCCAGAACTTGCTGAACCCGGACCACGCCACCCACTCCGGACCCCACTTCGACCACAGCCCGCTCGTGAATGCGACCGCCCGACCGGCCCCGACCGGCCAGTACGCCAGGATCGGATCGACGCCCTCCTCCGTCACGCGAACCAGCGGCGCATGCGCGAGCGGCTTCGCCGCGGTCACCACGTGACCGCGCAACGGCGGAACCTCGGCCGGCAGCCCGGCCACAATCTGTTCATCAGCCACCTGCTGCCGTTGCGGTGTGAACGGCCGTTCATAGCAGCCAGAGCGGCTGGCGAGCACGGTCTCGCGCGAGAAAAGCTGCGGCAGCGGACGCGCGCTCTCGGCCACGTACATGCGCCCGCCGCTCCGCCGCGCCACGCCTTCCAGCAGCGCGCGATCGGCGCCCTGCCCGACTGCGATGGTCGAAATCGTGATGCCGGACGCGCCGCAGCGATCGGCCAGCGTCTCGAAGTCGCCCGGCGTCGATTGGCCGTCCGTCAGCACGATCATGTGCTTGACGTTCGAGTCCAGCGCCAGAAGCGCGCCCTGCGCCTGCTGCAGCGCCGGATAGAGATTCGTTCCGCCGCCCCCGCCGATCATCGCCAGGCGCTGACGGATTGCGACGATGTCGGTCGCGCGCTGCATGGGAACGACCCACTCCGGCTCGCTGTCGAACGCGATGACCCCGATGCGATCGAATTTGCCGAGCAGGTTCACCGAGGCGACCGCCGCCTGGCAAGCCATCGCGAGTTTCTCGCCGGCCATGCTGCCCGAGCGGTCAATCACGAGAACCATCCCCAGGCTGAGCAGCGTCAGCTTGTCCCGGCTGGTCTCGACCGGCAGGATCGCCTCCAGCGGAGTGCGGGCATATCCGCCGACGCTGAACGATTGATCCCCGCCCACCACTACCAGCCCGCCTCCCTGATCGCGCACATAGGATGCCAGCATCTCCTGCCGCGACGGCCCGAGCGCGAACGCCGACACGTTGGAGAGCACCACCGCGGACGTGTCGGCCAGCGCCGCCGGCTCTCCGGGGAGCGCGTCGAGCGTGATCAGATCACAGTCCACGCCGCCGGCTCGCAGCGTGTTCGTCAGCAGCGCAGCCGAGGACTCGTCGGTCGCCGCGTCGCCGCCCGCCGGGTCGAACACGACCAGCACGCGCGCCGCGTCGCCGGCGATCGTGACCGCCTCGCCGACGTTGTTCATCACAAGCGAATCGGTTGCGGGATTGTCCGGCTCAATCACTGCCCGGAATCGGTGGACGCCCGCCGCCGGCAGCGTCACCGGAATCGAAAACCGGCTCGGCCCCGCGGCAAGTCGCAACGTGCTCGCAGCCCGATCCGGCGCCGGATCGAGATCCACCATCCGGTCGTTTCGGTACAGCGTCAGCCGCCCGGTCGTATCGACCTGCGACCGCACGATGAGCTGAAGGTGAATGACCTCGTCGCGCGCCACGGACGCCGGCGCGGAAAGCTGCTCTACCAGAATCTCGGCCGACGGCTCGCGCCGCAGCGGCAGCACGTCGATCGGCACGCCCAGCGCGGCATACGCTTCCGCTTCGTGCGCCGCGATGCCCCGGTTCTCGTTCCCGTCCGAGATCAACACCAGACGCTTCGCGAAATCGCTCGGGAACAGCGCCATCCCCAGCCGCAGCGCCGCCGCGATGTTCGTGCGGTGGCCTTCCGCGACCGAGCCAAGCTCGCGCACGATCAGCGATTCGCGCTGCAACTGCTCCACCGTCGGCCGCCCGGCGAAGCTCAGCGTGGCGATGCGGTCCTTGCCCGGACGCATCGCGGCCGAGGCACGCTCCACGAACGCCAGCGCCTCGCGCTGCCGCGCCGCCGGCACGCTGTCCGACCGATCCAGCGCGAACGCGACGGCCTGATCGTCGGTCGTCCGAACCCATTCCGGACCGGCCAGCGCCAGCGCGATCAGGGCGATCACGACGCAGCGAAGCCCAATCGCAATCGGCCGCCGAGCCGGACCGAGAGCGGAAAGTGGCCGCAGACTGAATGCAATGATGAGCGGCAAGACGGCCAAGAGCACCAGGTAACCGGGATACGTCAGGGCGACGGAAGTCGGTGACGGCGCTGCATACATCGCACATCATTATTTACGCAAGTCGCCCGCGCGACCAACACAAGACTGTGCTCGACGCGCGGAATCCCGCCGAACCGGCCCGAGACGCTCGGCAGCGCCGCAACACCGCGTGGCCCCGAACGCCCGGGCGGCGGGCCTGCTAGGTGGCGTCGCGTGGATTCCGGCGCGGGCGACTCGGGAGCGGGCTTTCACGGAGGCTCCGAGGGTGGCGCGGGCTTCGGCTCGAACGCGGAATCCGGCGTTTCTTCCGGTTCGGTCGTTGGCCCGCCCGGCGGCAGCCGGGCGCAGTTCGATCATCCCGCGCGGGCGCGATCGAATATTCGGAACTCGACGCGAGTCCGGTCACCGGAGGCGCCGGCCGATGCGTTGTTGGCTGCGTTGCCGAAGCTGCCAGGAATCCCCGGCTGCGACTGCGACGCGGCAGCCCTGGCGCGGTACAATGAGCTTCACAACCACGCGCTCCACGATTCGTCACAAGGCGGCGTGAGCGTTTCCGCGGCCGTGCCACGCCGCCTTTCCCAACTCTCAAATCAGGCCGCATACGGGGGAGGTCCAGGCATGTTCACATCCCAACGCACCGCGTTTCGCGTCCGGGTTTTAGCCGTCGCGCTCACTCACCGCGCCGCGCTGGCGGGGCTCGCCCTGACTCTGTTTGTTGCGGCCACCGGTTGCCCCAGCGGCGAACCGGCGGGTGAGACGCCGACCCGCGACACGATCTCGGCCACGACCGGCGGCAGCCTCAGCACATCCCGGGGTGTCGTCCTGGAGGTGCCGCCCGGCGCGCTGCCGGCCGATACGGAAATCACACTGACGGAACTCGACGCTGCGGCGCTGGTCGAATTGGACTCGACGTTCGTCGCGGGCGTGCGTCTCGAACCGGAAGGACTGACCTTCAGCACTCCGGCGACGTTGCGCGTGCCGCTGCCGGCACCCTGGCCGGAAGATGCGGACCCGATCGAACTGGTCTTCAAAGGTGCCGACCCGGCGAGCGCAGTGGACACAGGGATGACGGTCGCGCTGTCGGACGATCGGCAAACGGCGATCTTCCAGGTCTCGCATTTCTCGGGGCGCATTTGTGCGAATCAGTGTCACGCCGGCGTGCGGGAGTATCTGACCGCGCAGTTCGCGGCCCGCGGCTGCACGCGCGACGAATGGAAGGTGCGCGTGCTCGGCAAGTACCCCGGCCTGGAGCTGCGAGATACGTGCGAGTCGATCACGACACACGAGCTGGGCGGCATGCTGGACTCGTTCTTCGACGAGGTTGGTGCAGGCTGGAACGCCGGCCAGGATGTGCCGGCCGAGACGCTGTCGCAGCTCGCAACCTGGGCCAACCAGGGGCGAAACGTGGTGATCCTGTTCAGCAACGACGTGAACGGCCCTCGCGGCGGACCGCACCAGTTCTACTGGGCGGCGCATTCGTGCGTGCTGGAGCAGAAGAGCGGAACGTGGCAGATGCGGCACGTGTTCATTCCGCGCAGTGACGAGTTCATCAACCACATTGGCGGGACGAACATCTTCTGGTGGCCACTGGCGGACCTGAACAACTTCCGCAAGCAGAAGTCGGGCGTGGGGCTGGAAGTGTACTACTGCGGCACGCCGGGGTGTTTCGGCTCCGACGACCCGGAGGACCCGCTCAGGCCGTACGACCCGCTCGACAAGCGCGGCGTGCCGTGGGACGCCGTGCGGATCTTCGTGGAGCGTGAGCAGAACAACCCCTGCGACCGGCTCACCGGAGCGTGGCGCTTCGACACGTCCGACGCAGACGGGTCGGGGACGTTCCTCATCAAGGTGGACGACGCGGGTCGCGTCGACAGCTTCTGGGTCAGCGGTCAGAACTCGGGCGTCAACGGCGGCGTCACGGTTCCGGACACGGCGTTTGCGGAGCTGTTCCGCTTCGCGCGGGCTAACGTGCCGCAGCTCCAGGCGCAGAACGTGGAAGAGGCGGTGTTTCTGAACGAAGACCAGACGCAGTTCACGATGGCGTTCGGCCTGGACATCGTGAGTCCCGACGACGAGGGACGCGAGGAGTCCGTCGGGTTCTCCTTCTCGATCAACGACGCTGTGCTTTCGCAGGACCAGCCAGACGAGTTCTTCGAGGGCGAGCTCATCGAGACCGTGACGGCGCGCACGTACGACAGTGAGGGGAATCTCAACGTGGAAGAAAGCACGGCGTCGGCCATGGTTCGCGCGCGACGCGTTCCGTGCCCGGACCCAGCCCAGGGCACCGGCGTCGAGCAGGGTGCGTTCCTGGGCGAACTCGACCTTGAGCTCGGCACATGCGGCGCTGGCGCCGCTGGCGCCGGTTCGCTGACGTTGGTCGGCCTGGCGGGCTGGAAGTCCGCGAAGCGCCGCGCCACAGGCAATAATCGCAAAGCGGTCAGCGCGCAGTGATGGTCTGTGGACACAGAACCGCTCGGGTAAGCCGCTCGTCGGCGGGTGGCATGCCGGGTGCCCTGCCGACGGCTGTTCGCGTCGGCAGGATCTTGAGTCGCGCCCTGGATCGCGCTCCGAACTGCGCGGCGCCCCCCGGCGGCGGGTGGCATGCGTTCGCGGTACTCCGCGTAAGCATGCCGTTGCAATCGCCGCACTTCACCAGCGGGTGGCATGCCGGGTGCCCTGCCGACGGCTGTTCGCGTCGGCAGGTTCCCCGAATCGCCTCCCGAATCGCGCCGCGCGTCGCGCTGCTCGCCTTCACGGGCCGTCACGTTCCGCACAGCGTCGCGCCGGCCGCGACCAGATCCCCAGCGCCCGTGCGGCGAACCCCCGGCGGCCAGGCGCGGTCCGGCGCATACCATTCGTCCAGCACGCCCAGCCAGTCCTGCGTCGTCCGGCAGCGAATGAATGCGTTGCGAACCTCCAGATGCTGCGGGTGAAGCTCCGAGTACTTGATGCCGAACTTCCGCATCGTTCGCCCGGCCACGTCCTCGCCTTCGTGCTCGATCGCCAGCAGGCAATGCTCGCGAATCACCCGGCCTTGCTCCGGAACGCTCGGCGGATCCGGCAGCGGCCGCCCGGCCAGCAGCGCGCGAGCCTCGCCGAAAATCCACGGATTGCCGATGCATCCGCGCGCCACCGTCACACCGTCAATGCCCGTCGCCTCGAGCATCCGCGCGACGTCCGGCGCCGTGAACAGGTCGCCGCTGCCCAGAATCGTGCGGTCCCCGGCGATCCGCTTCACGCGCGCCAGAAACTCCCACCGGCTCGGACCGATGTAGCGCTGCTGCACCGTCCGGCCGTGGACGGTGATCGCCGCGACGCCGCTCTCCCACGCCGCGTCGAAGATCGTGAAGAACCGCCGTTCGCTCTCGGACGAATCGTCCATGCCGCGCCGCATCTTCACCGTCACCGGCACGCCCGGCGGCACCGCGTCGCGCACGCGGCGGATGATCTCGATCGCCGTGGGCGGGTCGCTGAGCAGATACCCGCCGCGGCACCGCCCCAGCACCTTCTTCACCGGGCAGCCGAAGTTGATGTCCACCACGTCGAAGCCGGACTCGGCCATCCGCGCGGCCGCGAGCGAGAACTGCTCCGGCTCGCTGCCCATGAGCTGCCCGCCGATGGGGTGATCGTCGGCCGCGATTTCCAGGATTTTTCGCTGGAGCTTGCCGGGTTGCAGGACGAGCTTGTCCAGCACGACCTCGTGCAGCGCATAGGGCGCGCCCAGCCGCCGCGCGATGCGGCGCATCGGCGCGTCGCTGTAGCCGCTGAGCGCGGCCTGCACGACCGGAAAATCCAGGCGAATGGGGCCGATTTGCAGCATGCACGCAGTATATCCGCTCGGCCCGCGCCGGCTCACGGCGATCGGACTGTGTTCGACGGGGGCTGGATTCTCTTTCGAAGACGCGCAAAGCGCGTCGCGCGCGTTTTTCGAGCTAGCGCCCTTGGTGCGCCGGGATGTAATAATCCCGCACGTATTCGCCCAGCATGCGGTGCGCGCTGAACGCCCCGCAGACGCTCTTCATCGACGCCCGCATCATCGCCAGCCAGCGCTTCGGCACACCCGCGCGGTCGCGCTCGTAGAACCGCGGCACGATCTGCTCTTCCAGCAGCTCGTAGATGCAACCGGCGTCATAGCGATCCTGCGCGCGGGCGCTCGTCAATTCCCGCCCGTCGCCGATCGCCCAGCCGTTCCGCCGATCAAAGCTCTCCGGCCACCAGCCGTCCAGGATCGAGCAGTTGATCCCGCCGTGCAGCGGCGGTTTCATGCCGCTCGTGCCGGACGCTTCCATCGGGCGCAGCGGGTTGTTCAGCCACACGTCGCAGCCGCTCACGAGCATGCGGCCGATGTCCATGTCGTAGTTTTCGAGCAGCACCACCCGCCCACGCAGCCCGGCGGCGCGGGCGTGCTTGTAAACAAGCTGAGCGTACTGCTGGCCGCCGCGATCGGCCGGGTGCGCCTTGCCGGAAAACACGAACTGCACGGGCTTGCGCGCATCCTGAACGATGTTCGAGAGGCGTTTCGCGTCGAAGAACACGAGCGGAGCGCGTTTGTACGTGGCAAAACGGCGCGCAAAACCGATCGTAAGCGCGTCGGGGTCGAACGTCTCGTACGCGGCCAGCAGCTCATCCACGGGGCCGCTGCGAGCCAGAATCTGCTGCGCCAAACGTTGCCGGACGAAGTGCACGAGCCGCGCACGCAACCGCGAGCGCAGCTCCCACAGCGCCGCGTCCGGAATGCGATCGGCATGGCGGCACGGATCGAGGTCCGGACCAGCGCCGGCCCAGCGCGGCTTGAGATAGCGGTCATAAACTGGCTCGGCCTCCGGCGCGAGCCACGTCTGCGAGTGCACGCCGTTCGTGACCGAGCGGATCGGCACATCCGTCGATCGCTCGGCGCCGTACGCCTTCTGCCACATCCGCCGCGATACGTCGCCGTGAATCACGGAGACGCCGTTGCAATGATGACTGGTCCGCAGCGCCAGAAGCGTCATGCAGAACCACTCCTTGCGATTGGACGGCTCCTCCCGACCCAGCGCCAGGAATGATTCACGATCCAGCTTCGCCGCGTCCAGCTCGCGCCCGAGCGTCCGCAACAGCAGCTTCGGGTCAAATCGGTCGTGCCCGGCCGGCACGGGCGTGTGCGTCGTGAACACAGTCGATGCGCGTACCGCGGCCAGGGCGGCGTCGAACGACCGCCCGACCGTGCGAAGCTGGCGAATCCGATCCAGCGCGACGAACGCCGCGTGACCTTCGTTCAGGTGATAGACGGTCGGTCGGATGCCGAGCGCTTCGAGCGCCCGATTGCCGCCCACGCCCAAGAGCGTCTGCTGCGGAACCTTGTATTCTGCGGCCGCTCCGTACAAGTGATGCGTCAGGCGTCGATCGCTCGGGCGGTTCGCGTCGAAGTCGGTGTCGAGCAGGTAGAGCGGGACGCGCCCGACCTGGAGCTTCCAGATGCGCGCGTGAACGTCGCGGGCGCCGATCGGCACGCGAATTCGCGCGCCGGTGTCCGTCACGGGCCACTCCGTCTCGAACGGATAGCGTGGATAGAACACGCGCGTCGCGCCGTCCGCGTCGAGCTGCTGCTGGTAATAGCCGCAGCGGTAGAGCAGGCCGACGCCCACCAGCGGCACGCCCAGGTCGGAAGCGGTCTTCAGGTGATCGCCGGCGAGAATTCCCAGTCCGCCGGCGTATTGCGGCATGCTCTCGTGGATCGCGAATTCCGACGAGAAGTACGCGATCTGCATCCGCCCGGAAAGGCGCGCGTGCTGCTTCGCGAACCACGGTCGAGTCGCGTGGTGCTCGGCGCGGCGCTTCTCGGCCGCTTGCAGCAACGCGACGAACGCCGGGTCACGCTCGAGATGGTCGAATCGCTCGCGCGAGGTCCGGCCGACGGTCGCAATCGGGTTGTGCCGGGTGGCGTCCCACAATGGCGGGTCGATGGCCGCGAACACCCGCGCGGCGGCGGAATTCCACGTCCAGTGCAGATCGGATGCCAGTTCCAGGAGCCGCGCGGCCAGCGGCGTGACCGGTTTGGAGGCGCGACGGGGTTCATGGATGCGGCGACGAACGCGGTACGTCGACATGAATCACTCCGTAATCCGGAAAGCGTGGAACTATACCGCGATCGGACGGGCGATGTGCGCCGGACGCGACGGTTCAACGCTCAAACGTCTCGGCGAGCTGCGCGATGCGTTCCGCCAGCGCCGGACGCAGCGCCCGTACGCCGAGCCGCCAGCGCCAGTTTCCACGCGGGACGCCGGGCGTGTTCATGCGCGCCCGGTTGTCCAGACCGAGCAGGTCCTGTGCCGGAAAGACGACCAGATCGGCGACCGATTGGTAGAGCGCGCGGATCGCGTGCCAGTTCACATCGCGCGTCGAGCCGAGATAGCGCGCGGCGCGCTCGCCGGCCGAAAGCCCGTCCGCGCCGATCCGCCGGTCGCGCCGGGCGCTGCGAAACCAGCCGACCAGCGTCTCGTTGTCGTGCGTGCCGGTATACGCCACGCAGCGGCGCTCATAATTCTGCGGCTGATCGTGCCGCGCGCCGCCCAGCCCAAACTGGAGAATCCGCATGCCGGGCAGCTCGAATCGATCGCGCAGCGCGGCCGCCTCCGGCGTTACTGCTCCCAGGTCTTCCGCGATGATCTCGATCGGAAGCTGCTCGGAGCGCAGCCGCTCCAGAAGTGCGACGCCGGGGCTTGGGCGATAGCGGCCACGCATCGCCGTGCGATGCGTCGCGGGCACGGCCCAGCAGCGGTGGAACCCGAGGAAGTGATCGATGCGAACCGCGTCAAAGCAGCGCGCCGCTGCGCGAAACCGCTCCATCCACCAGGCGAAGTCCTCCGCCTCGTGCGCGCTCCAGCGATACAGGGGGTGGCCCCAGAGCTGCCCGGTGCGGCTGAAGTAATCCGGCGGCACGCCCGAGACCACCGTCGGGCGTCCGCGCGAATCCAGCTCGAACAGCCGCGGGCACGCCCAGACGTCCGCGCTGCCGTGTACCACGAAGATCGGCACGTCACCGATCAGTCCGACGCCGATCCGGCGGCAATAGGCGCGCAGCGACTGCCACTGCCGATCGAAGGCGAACTGCACGAACTCGTCGTAGCCGATCTCGTCGGCCAGGTCCGCCCGGGCGCGGGCCAGCGCCGTCTGGTCGCGGTCGCGCAGCTCGCGCGGCCAGCGCGTCCAGTCGTCGGTGCCCTGCGCACGGGAGAGCGCGCGGAAGAGCGTCCAGTCGTCGATCCAGGCGGCCGTTTCGTGGCGGAAGCGCTCGAACGCGGCGGTTCGAACGGCGCGGTTCGCACGGAAGCGATCGTAGGCTCGGCGCAGGCGCGCGGTCCGAAGCGCGCCGGTCGCGGCGTATTGGACGCGGTCGGCGCGCGTCGCCGGCTTGATCGGCGCGATCTCCCGCGCGGACAACCAGCCGTCGCGGCGCAGCGCTTCGAGGCTGATGAGCAGCTCGCTGCCCGCGAAGGCCGATGGCGAGGCATAGGGCGAATCCCCAGGGCCGACCGGACCCAGAGGCAGCACCTGCCACCAGCGCAGCTTCGCGGCTGCCAGGAAGTCGGCGAATGCATACGCCGCCGGGCCGAAGTCGCCGCAGCCGTGCGGGCCGGGCAGCGATGTCGGATGCAGCAGGCAGCCGGCGGCGCGCCGATTCAGTTGCGGCAAAGCGCCCCCCGCTACGGCGCGCGAGCTGCGGCGGCGGTCAGCGGCTCGCGGCATGCAGCACTACTCCGCCAATCGCAGGCACCCGCACGCGTACGTGGTCGCTCTCGGCCGCGAGCAGCGCGTCCGGCTCACCGAAGACGACGGTGGGTCGGGCCGGCAGTCCGTCGCGCAGCGGCACGCGTATCTCGTGCGGCTGGTCGGATGCGTTCAGGATGACGACGCAGTGTTGTCCGTCTCCGGCGCGGCGGAAGGCCCACACGTCGGCGCTGTCGTCGACGAGCAGTGTTTCGAATTCGCCGGTTCTCAGAGCGGAGTGGGCGTTGCGAAGCGCGATGGCTTTGCGGAAGTACTCGAGGTGGTCTCGCAGGACGACGTTGTTCTCGGCGTCGTCGTAGGGTTGAAGGTCTTCCCAGAGCATGGGCTTGCGGCACGTGGGATCATCGGCGCCCCACATGCCGACCTCGTCGCCGTAATAGATCATCGGCGCACCGACGTAGGTCATCTGCAGCAGCAGCAACAGGCGAACGCGCTGATACTCCAACGGTCCTGGCTTGGCGTTGTTGTAATCCGGGTTGTCGTCCTGAACGCGGTTCTTGTGGTCGTAGGGACGATCGGGATTCAGCGCCATGGACGCCACGCGATCCGTGTCGTGGCTGGCGACGAGGTTCTGCATGACATACGTGGCGACCGCGGGATATGCCAGGCGCAGCTCGGCCAGCCGGCGGTCGAGCGTCGTGGGTGTGATTTTCTGCGTCCTGTTGAAAATCCACTCGATCGCGGGCTTGGCGAACTGGTAGTTCATGACGGCGTCGAAGTGCCGCCCGTCGAGCCAAGCGTCGGCGCGATCCCAGATTTCGCCGGTGATGTAGGCATCGGGATTGACGGCCTTCACGACGCTGCGCCACTCGGCCCAGAACGGCAGCGCGATTTCGTTCGGCACGTCGAGCCGCCAGCCGTCAATGCCGTCGCTCGGGTCGCCGTCGCCGTCGGGGTCCATCCATCGGCGCGTCACGTCGAAGATGTGCTTCTTAACCGCGTCGCTCGCCAGCCCGTGCGCGGACTTCCTGAACACCGGCAGCGAGTCGTGCCCGGCCCAGCCGTTGTACTTGAAGGGCTCCCAGCTCGTGACGTCGAACCAGTCGGCATACGGGGAGGCCTGTCCGTTCTTCACCACGTCCTGAAACGCCGGGTGCTTCGTGCCGACGTGATTGAACACGCCGTCGATGACGACCTTCATGCCGTGGGCGTGAGCCTGGCGAATGAACTCGAGAAAGACGCGGTCGGACGCGGTCCACTCCCAGGTGGACGGATCGAGCAGGTTTTCGCGCGCGGCGACGGCTTCGTAGTCGCCCTTGCCGCCGAGGTGCTCATCCACGTGCAGGTAGTTGATCGCGTCGTACTTGTGGTGCGAAGGCGCCTGAAAGACCGGGTTGAAGTAGATCGCGTTGACGCCCAGCTCCTTCAGATAGGGCAGCTTCTCCTGCACGCCGTGAAGGTCGCCGCCGTACAGTCGCGAAAAGACATACCACTTGTAAAACGTCTGTCCGTCTTTGCCCTCTGCGCCGGCCGGGCTGAACCACTCGTGCGTCCACGGAACGACCGGGTTCGGGTCGTTCTCGGTCGAACCGTTTCGGAATCGATCGGGCATGATCTGGTACCAGACGGCGTGCCGGGCCCACTCGGGCGTGCGGAAGAGGTCGTCCGGGTGATAGCGCGAAACGTACGTCTGAGGATCGCTCACGCGGGCCGCTCCATCCTGAAGGACAAACGTGTACTCGAGCAGACGACCGCCCTCCCGCTCCGGGTCGACGGCGCTGGCGGGAGGCTTCACCTTCGCCTCCCACACCGCAAACAGATCGTCTTCGAGAACGGCGTGCATCGGGAACTGTTCGCCCGATTTCAGCGCAACCGTCACGTGCTCGACGTCGCGAGCGAACGTGCGATAGCGAAGCTCGACCTCGTCGATCGAGAGCGGCTGGACGTAGCCCGGCGCGCCGCCCTGGTGGACCAGCCCCATCACGCCGATCGTGCCGTCGCCGACCTTTCCGGGCGACTCGGTGAGCGACGCCAGCTTCCCGAGCTTGAGCACCGAGTTGAACCCGCCGTGATTGTCCGGCGCTCCGGCCGGGTTCAGCGGGTCGGCAATCCACGCGTCGTCGTCGATGACGAACTTGTACTGGTACGTCCCGGCGCCCAGCGTGATTTCGCCGACATACGCGCCGCTCGCGTCCGGGCCGGTCATCGGCAGCGCGCCCCGATTCCAGCCGTTGAATGAGCCCGCCAGGGACACCGCGCGAATCGGCCGATCCGGCGTGTAGCGGAACGTCAGTTTCCAGATGCGCTCGCTGACCATCTCGGCCGACACCGATCTCGGAAGCAGCCCGACGTCGCGTCCGTTCTCGGCCGGAAGCGGTGGGGCGGGCGGCCATTCCGCCGCGGCAGGCAGCGCCAGCGCGGCGATCGAGATCGCCAGCGCGGTGATTCGGGTTGTGAGCATCTCGTGCGTCCTCGATTGAGCGGGCCTGCGCCTGTAGCTGCGCTTTTTTTGAAGCGCGGCGCTTTGTCAGGCCGCGCGTGCGTGCGTATATTCGCCAGAGTTGTTCTCAGTCGCAACTCGCGGCTCGCAGGTTGTCATCTTTGCAGACGCTCATCGAACACATCGCGCGCGGTCTGCGGTTTCTGCTGGGAATCGCCGCGGCGGCCTCGGTCATCGGCTCGGCGGCCTGGCTGTTCTGGCTTCGCGGTTTCTATGTGCAGGAGCAGCGCGCGGGCGGAACGCAGATCACGTTCGTGCACTGGGGCGACGACACCGAGGACAAGATCGTCGCCGGCATGGTCGACGCATTTCACGCGGCGCACCCGGACATTCGCGTGTTGCGCGTCAACCCCGGCAACTCTCCGGACGTGACGCGCAAGATTCAGACCATGAACGCGGCCGGCGAGCCGCCGGACGTCTTCTATCTCGGATACGAGAACGTCGCGAGCTGGGCGTCGAAAGGGCTGCTCGAGCCGATCGAGCCCTTCATGCAGCGCGACCTCGATCGACGGCATCCGGACTCGCTGGCGCTGATCGACTTTTACGAGGCGGTCACCAACTGCTTCCGCTTTGACGAGCACACCGGCGTCACCGGGACGGGACCGCTGTTCGGCATCCCGAAAGACTTCACCACGATTGGCTTCTACTACAACAAGGACCTGTTTCGCCGGGCGGGACTTGCTGAACCGGCTGCCGGCGGCTGGACCTGGGACGAATTCCTGCACGCCTGCCGCGAGATCTCCAAGCTGCCGAACTGCTACGGCGCGGACTTCGTCACCTGGGAAGCGATGCTCCGCGTCTTTGCCTGGACGCACGGCGGGTTCATTTCGCGCGACGGATTCCGCACGTTTGACTTCAACGACGAGCGCTTCCGCTCGGCGCTCGAGCAGCTCTTGTCGTGGTTCAACGAGGGCCGCACGCTCGCAAGCGCCAAGACCCAGATCGAAACCAGCAGCGATCCGTTCCTGACCGGGCGAATCGGGCTGGCCGGTCCGTTCGGCCGCTGGAAAGTGCCGGTTTACCGCACTATCACGGATTTCGATTGGGACTTCGCGCCGCTGCCGCGTTCGCCGGACCAGCCTCCGGTCAACGGCATCTTCACGACGGCGTGGGCGATCTCTTCGGCCAGCCGCAAGAAGGACGCCGCCTGGGAGTTCGTCCGCTTCGTCTCCGGCGACGTCGGGCAGCGCATGATCGCGCAGACCGGACTCGCGATTCCTTCGCTGATCCGCGCGGCCGAGAGTGACGCTTTCCGAGACGCCGAGAAGCCGCACAACGACGACGTCTATCTCGACGCAGTCGCGGGCGCGCTTCCGATCGCCTGGCCGCCCGACCCGAAGTATGCCGACGCGTTCCGCGTTCGGATGGAGGAAGTGTTCAAGTCGGGCACAAAATCGGTGGCGCTCGCTCTCCAGGAGATTCAGTCCAAATGGGAGGAGTTTCGCCGGGAGCGCGTGTTGCGGGCGGACTATCCGCCGGCGCCGTGGGGCCGCTGGGCGCTGTGGATCGCCGCGCCGCTTGCGACGGCGCTGGGAGCGCTCGCGGTTGCGTGGTGGGCTCGACGCCCGCAGCGGTCGGCGCTGCGCGAGGAACTGGCCGGACTGGCGATGGTCAGTCCGTGGGTGATCGGGTTTGCGGCGTTTACGGCGTTTCCGATCGTGATGTCGCTTCTGCTGAGCTTCACGCAGTGGAGCGGCATGGAGACGCTCGATCGCGCCGACGCGGTGGGCTGGGACAACTACCGGCAGCTCTTTTTCGATACGCGCTTCAGCCGTGCGTTGTGGGTGACGGCGCTCTACGCGCTGCTGGCCGTTCCGGCGGGTCAGGCGCTGGCGCTGCTGGCGGCGGTGCTGATGAATCGCGAGATCGCGGGCATTCCGCTGTTCCGCGCCGCGTGGTACCTGCCGAGCGTGCTGGCCGGCGTCGCGATTTCGATCCTGTGGGCGGGGGTCTTCCGGCACGACGACGGGCTGCTGAACAGTCTGCTTCGCCCGGTGTGCGACGCGCTGAATGGGCTGGGCGGATGGTTCGGGGCGCAATGGGGCCTGTCGCCGCCGCGCTGGTTCGAGCGCGACGCGAACACCTGGGGCGTGCCGGCGTTCGTCATCATGAGCTTCTGGAGCATCGGCGGCGCGATGATGATCTACCTCGCCGGGCTCAAGGGCATCCCGGTTGAGCTGTTCGAAGCGGCCGCCATCGACGGCGCGCGTTCTTCGCAGCGGTTCTGGAACGTCACGCTGCCGATGCTCAGCCCGGTCATTTTCTTCAACGTCATCATGGCCGTGATCGCGTCGTTCCAGATTTTCACGCAGGGATACGTCATCACCGGCGGCGGTCCGGGGGACGCGACGCGCTTCTATGTCGTGTATCTCTACAACCAGGCGTTCGATCTGCACGAGATGGGTTACGCTTCGGCGATGGCGTGGCTGCTGCTGCTGATCGTGCTGGCGCTGACGATGATCATCATGGCCGGCAGTCGCCGGTTCGTCTATTACGAAGCGTTCAAGAACTGAGGCGCGCGGCGTCCGACGACGCCGTTCGCGAACTTGCGGGCAGACGCAATGAGCTTGAGTCAGGCTACAGGCGGCGGTTCGAAGGCCCGGGCGGCGCTCGCGACGTGGCTGGGATCCTATCTGCCGCTGATCCTCGGCTCGATCGTCATGCTGTTCCCGCTGTGGTGGATGTTCGTGCTGAGCCTCTCCACGCCGGCGCAGGCGACGGCGGCCGCCACAGACGTCAACGTGCTGCGCGTTCTGCCAACCAGCTTCGAATGGGGCAACTATCCCGAAGCGCTCCGGCAGATGGGCAGCCGTCGGTGGGTAAGCTTCCTCGACGCACTGTCGAATACGATTCTCGTCACGGCCGTCAGCGTGGTGGGGCACGTGCTGTCGTGCAGCCTGGTGGGCTACGCCTTCGCGCGGCTGCGCTTCCGCGGGCGCGCCTCGTTGTTCGTGCTCATGATCGCGACCATGATGCTGCCCGCGCAGGTCACGATGATCCCGACGTTTCTGCTGTTTCGGTGGTTCGGCTGGATCGACACGTTGCTGCCGCTGATTGTGCCGATGTTCTTCGGCGGCCCGTTCTACATCTTCATGTTCCGCCAGTTCTTCGCCCAGATTCCCGAGGCGCTGGTCGAGGCGGCGAGGCTCGACGGGTGCAGCCACCTGATGGTCTGGTGGCGCATCATGCTGCCGCTGTGCCGTCCCGTCATCGCCATTACCGCTGTGTTCGTGTTCATCTTCGCGTGGAACGACTTCCTCGGTCCGCTGATCTACCTGCAGAGCGAGGAAAACATGACGCTGGCCGTCGCGCTGAATTCCTTCAAGAACCAGTACGGCGACTTCCGCGACGCCCACCTGCTGATGGCGGCCAGCCTCATCACCATGCTGCCGTGCATCGTGCTGTTCTTCGTCGCGCAGCGCCAGTTCATCGGCGGCTTGAGCCTCGGAGCGGTGAAGGGATGACGGCCGGTTCGTCACAGCCGAACGGAGGCGTGTTCGTCGCGCTCGGTTCAAACCTGGGCGACCGCGACGCGACCCTGCGCTCCGCGCTGGCTTCGCTCGATCGCGTCGATCGAACGCGCGTGATCGCCTGCTCGACGTTTCACGACACCGCGCCGGTCGGCGGCCCGCCCGGGCAGGGGCGCTTTCTGAACGCCGTCGCTTCGCTCGACACGCGCCTGCCGCCGCTGGCGCTGCTCGACGCGATGCAGCGGATCGAGCGAGACCACGACCGCGTGCGAACCGAGCGCAACGGCCCGCGCACACTCGATCTCGACCTGTTGACCTACGGCCCGCTGCGCTGCCGGACCGACCGGCTGACGCTGCCGCACCCGCGGATGTTCGAGCGCGCGTTCGTGCTGCTTCCGCTCGCCGAGCTGTGCGACGTCGAGGCGCTGCGCGCGACGCTGACCGCCGGCGACGCCCTGACGGCGCTCGCCTAGGAAGGGGCTTCGTACGTGTTCCTCGATCTGGAGGCCGGCGTTGACTGGATCTACGTCTATCGCCTGTGCATTGGTTTCATCAGTCCGCGGCCGATCGCGCTGGTCTCCACCGTGTCGCCCGACGGACGCGCGAACCTCGCGCCGTTCAGCTTCTACAACATGGTCTGCGCCAAGCCGCCCACGGTGATGTTCTCGGCCGGCACGCGCCGCGACGGCGCCGGCAAGGACACCCTGCGAAACATCGAATCCGTGCGGGAATTCGTGGTCGCGACGGCCACGGATTCGTTTCGGCGGCAGATGGTCGATTGCGCCGCCGATCTTCCTTACGGAGAGAGCGAGTTCGACTTCAGCGGACTGACGCCGACGCCGGCGGCCCGCGTTCGTCCGGCGCGCGTGCGGGAGTCGCCGGTGAACATCGAGTGCCGCCTGACGCAGATCGTGCGGCTCGGCAGCGGCGCCGGCGGGGCGTCGGCCGTCTTCGGCGAGATCGTCGCGATCGACGTGGCGGATGCTGTGCTGGACGCGGACCGGCTGATCGATCCGCACCGGCTCGACACGGTGGGACGGCTGGGCGGACAGTGGTACTGCACCGTGCGCCAGCCGTATGAGCTGCAGATTCCGAAGCGCGGCGAGCGTCCGAAACGCTAGATCCGTCTCAAGAATGCCGTCGCGTCTGAACCGCGGGGACGAATCGGCCGAGCACGCTCGCGGCTCGGATGGGACGCCGTCTCCAGACGGACGGTGCTCTACGTATTCTGGGCGGCGGTGTTGTCGCGAGCGGCCTTCTCCACCGCGCCGATCAGCCGCGCCAGACCCCGGCAGGCCGCGCAATCCGGCAACGACCACACTCCCGAGAACTTGTTCACGGCCTCGAACTGAATCGCCGCCTGCGCCTTCTTGCAGACCGGGCAGGCCGCCCGCATTGCCCGGGCCGCCTCGGCGACGCGCTGAATGCACCGCTCGACCGCCGACATCGCGGCCGCGGCCCGTCCGTCGTCGGCGCCGCCCACCTTTTCCGCCAGGCGCAGAAGTTCCCGGTCGATGGCCGAGCTGTGCTGCTGCAACGCCTGAAGCGTCGCGTCGAGCGCGTCGCTCATGAGCACGTCCTCCGAAAGTCAACGAAATCCGAATCGCAGTATACACGCTGCGGCCGTTCCGTCTGAGCCGCAGCCTCCCGGAGCGGGCAGGCCCGCGCGTGTCGATTCGCGCGTCCGCACCGCGCCGTCGCCTTCGCGGCTCGGATCCGGTTGCGCAATTCGTTCTTGACAGATCGCCGCAGTCGCAGTATCAGACAACGGTCTCCGGTGTCCGGTCGCTCGTTGCGTCCGGAAGAATAGGGAATCTGGTGTAAATCCAGAACGGCCCCGCCGCTGTAACCGGGAACGAACGCTGCCAACCGTCATTCGCCGCGGCAACGCGGCGGAGAAGACGCAGCGCTTAGGAAACACGTCGCGCCGCTGGTCGGCCTGACGTGCTGCCCGGGAGTCAGAAGACCTGCCGGATGGACGTTTCGCGGTTGCCTTCGTCGGGGAGGCACTCCGTCATGTCGCAGCCAGAATTCCCCAAGCCTGGATCACCGCGGCCTGAAATGACGCTCGCGTCGCGCGGCTCGATTGCGCGCGATTTTCGCGCCGCGTCCGCCCGCGTTGCGAAACCGTGCGGAGCGGATCGGCTCGGTGCGACCTGGTCCGGATGCGCTCTCACCGACGAACTTCCGGCGCGCCTCACGTGCGGTGAGGCGCGCAGTTCAGGAGGTTCGGGAATGCGGAAGCTCGCGGCGTGCGGTCGGTGGAAGAGCGCAATGGTTCTGAGCGTGTGTCTGGTCGGCGCGGCCTCGGCCGGCGTCGATCCGTGGGCGGACCGCGTGGTCTCGTTCGACGGCGGATCGAACCCTATCGCCGCCTACGCGAATCCGAACGCGACGCTCGGCCCGCCGGAGCGCTTCACAGGCGAAGGCGTGTTCGATTCCGCGGTGACGATGTTCAATCCCGCGTTCGGCCCCGACGAGCTGTTCAGCATTGGCGACGGCGGCCACCTGGTGGTCGAATTCGATGAGCCGGTGACGAACGGCGCGTCGCACTTGTTTGGTGTCGATCTGATCGTCTTCACGAACAGCTTCTTCGTCGACGTGGATTACCCGAACGGGCAGATCGGCGATCCAGCGCTGACGTTCGCGCAGGACGCGCTTCGCCTCTCGGTCAGTGAAAACGGCGTGGACTTCGTGCTTCTCGGCGAGTTTGGGCAGGAGCAGTTCCCCACACAGGGTTATCTCGACGTGCCCGCGCTCGCGTTCGTGCCCGGCGATTCGCCGACGGACTTCACGCGACCGTTGGACCCGGCGCTGTCGCTCTCGGACTTCGCGGGTCTGAGCTATGCCGAAGCCCTCGCTCTCTACGATGGTTCCGGCGGCGGACTGCCGATCGACATCGGTCCGTCGGGGCTTTCGTCCGTGCGATATGTGCGCGTCGAGCCCGGTCCGGACGCGGCGTTCGGCGCGACGGTCGAAATCGACGGCTTCGCGGCGGTTCCGGAGCCGGGATCGCTCGCCTTGCTGTCCGCAACGGTCCTTCTGTCTGGTGCTGTCCGGAGGAAGGGTTAGGAAGCACCGCTCCCCGGGCAGCATTCCGACGTGCTGTCCGGGGGCAGCGGCGCGAGCGAGGCGCCGGACATGACGACCAGAGCTGCGATTCCGCGAAATTTGGCCTGCGCGGCGGTTATTCTCTCAATCGCGACCGCCGCGCGGGCCCCGGCCCAATCCACGCACTTCGCCTCCGACGCGACGCGGTCTTCGTCCGCCGTCCGGGCCCCGCGCGAGCTGACCGACGTGCGCTGGTCGCGACAGCCCGAGTCCGACGAGCAATTTGTCGCGCGAAGCACGCCCGTCGCCTGGGGCGGGCGGGTGTTCGTGACGGCACGACGCTTCGAGAACATGCTCCACGTCGGCAACCGGCTCATCGCCTTCGCGTCGTCGAACGGGGCGCGCGAGTGGGACGTGGACCTCGTCGCGGACGTGAACTCGGCCTGGACCAGTCCGGTCGTGGACTCGCGCAACCAGCGGGTGATGGTCTGCGTCAATCGCACGGTCTACGCGTTCGATGCCTACAGCGGCGCGCCCGTCTGGCAGACCCTGCTGGCCAAGCCGGTCGTCTCGGCGTCGCCGCTGGTCACGACCGACCTTGAGAAGAACGGCGTCCCGGCGAACCGCGCGTTCATCACGGACTACACCGGCTTCGCCTCCGGCGGGAGCCTGCTCGCCCTCAACGTCGACCCGCGCGACGCGGTGAACAACCCGTACGACCCCGGGCAGGTGGTCTGGAGCGCTTCCCTCGATCGCACCATCGGCAATTCGCCGGCGTACGAAGACGGCGTCGTCTACGCCTGCGGCGTCAACGGACGATTCAAGGCGCTCGAGGCGATCGACGGCTCGCTGATCTGGCAGACGGACGTCAGTCTGGCCGGCTATCCGCCTTCGAGCGGCTTCTATGGCGGCGTGTCCGTCCGCGACGGCGGCGTGTTCGCGGCGATCTATTCCTTCTATGGCGGCGAGAACAACTCGGCCCTGTTCAAGCTCCGCGCATCCGACGGGCTGCTTCTGTGGTCCACTCCCTGCGAGCGGACAAACTCGGTCCCCGTGGTCCGGGCGGACGGACGCATCTACCTCTGCGGCGGAATCGCCGGAGATTTCGGCTCGTTCAACAAGATCCAGGCGTTTCAGGACCACGGCAGCAGCGCCACCATGCTGTGGGACACGCACGCCGCCAGCGGCGGGGCGCTGGAGCTGGGCGGCTGGACACATCAGCCCGTTCTGCATCGCGGCCGGCTGATGGCCGGCCGGCCCAGCGACGCGATGGAGCTGGGACCGTCCGAGGCGCTGTACGCGCTGGACCTGTCGCACTCGCCGGCGTCGCCGGGATTTGTCGCATCGCAGCATGAAGGTTCGGGCGGCTCGCCATCGGTGTCGCAGGGACGGCTGTACTCGATCGGCGCGGACGGGCTGTTCGCGTTCGAGCCCGACGCCGCGTGCCTGGCCGATCTGGATGGCGACGGGGTGGTCGGCGTGGGCGACCTGTCCGCGCTGCTGGACGGCTTCGGCACTCTTCGCGGGGGCGTCGGCTTCGACGCTGAACTCGATTTGGATGTAGACGATCACGTCGGCATCGGCGACCTCTCGCTTCTGCTCTCGACGTTTGGGTTGGCATGCCCCTGATCGCGTCTATTCGCTGTCCGCGCAGACCGCCGTGGCGAACCGGCTTCACGCTGGTCGAACTGCTCGTCGTCGTCGCCATCGTCGCGCTGCTCATCGCCGTTCTGCTGCCGTCGCTCAGCTCGGCGATGGCCGAGTCGCGGCGGGTTCAGTGTGCCAGCAATCTCCGCCAGCTCGGGCAGGCGATGCTGCTCTATTCGCACGAGCACCGCGGCAAGGCGATGCCGTTCGCGTATGTCGAGAACACGCCGCATCCGACCTACTGGTACGGCCGCGAGTATTCCGACCGCGTCGATCCGACTCAGGGCTTCGTCTGGCCCTATCTGCACAGCGACCTTTCGACGCGCAGCGTGTTCGAGTGTCCGGAGCAGCCGCGCGGCTCCTATGAGTATGAGCAGGGCGGGGCGGGCGGAAACACGAGCACGTACGGCTACAACGCGTACTTTCTCTGCCCGCCGCGAAGCTCCGGCTGGAAGTACTCGATCGGGCAGTTTCCCTGGCAGAGCCTGGATTCGATGCCCGACGCCGCCCGCGTACTGGCGTTTGCCGACACGATGATCGTGTGGGGAAGCGGGCTGAAGAACAGCGCGCTGCTCGATCCGCCCTGGTTGTATCTGGGCTTCGGGAACTGGTCGCCGAATTCCAGCCCGACTACCGCGTTTCGCCACCGCGCCGCCTGCAACGGCCTGCTGGCGGACGGTCATGTCTCGCCGTCTCGGCCGGCCGGCGCGACGGTCTGGAACGACCCGCCGATCGGTTCCGTCTCCGAAACCAATGATCCGTTTTATGTGCCGACCTGGCGCGAGTGGCGGTAGCGCGGCTGCGGGCCGGGATCGCAGGGGGATGTGGATGTGCGATCGGTCGGATCGGAGACCGGTCAGGAGACCGGTCCCTCAAAGAATGGGGAAAGACCGGTCAGAGACCGGTCCCCCAAAGAGTGGTGAAAGACCGGTCAGGAGACCGGTCCCCCATGGGGCAGGAGAAAGACCGGTCAGGAGACCGATCCCCCAGGGGGAGGAGAAAGACCGGTCAGGAGACCGGTCCTCCATGGGAAGAAAAGAGACTGGTTAGCCGCTCTCGGATGTGGCGGCACGGGGAACGGCGCGGTCCGTGCGGCTCAGCTACGCCGCGGCCGCATTGACGGGGCCGGGCGGCGACGCCTATGCTTCGTCCAGGTTCATCGCACCTTAGCGCCTGCAGCGGACTCACGATGCCGCCGATTCGGCCGGAAGCGCTCGCACTGTTCGTCTGCCCCGTGCCAGATTGCCGCGGACGGCTGGAGCCGGGCGAGGACGGCCTGAGGTGCGGCGGATGTGGGCGGACCTATCGAATCGAGAAGGACTGGCCGGTCCTGATTCCGGAAGAGGCGCGGCCGTCGACGCCGGGCACGGAGTGACGACGGATTCCGCATGCCGCCATTTGCGATCATCAGCGACATTCACAGCAACCTGGAAGCGCTTCAGACTGTGCTGGCGGACATCGACCAGCGCGGCATCCGCGAGATTCTGTGCCTGGGCGACGTGATCGGATACGGACCGAACCCGCGTGAATGCCTGGACCTGATACGCGCTCGCTGCCGAATCTGCATGATGGGCAATCACGATCACGCGGTTCTGTACGAGCCGACGAACTTCAACACAGCGGCCGAGCGGGCCGCGTTCTGGACTCGGCAGGCGATCGAGGCGGGCGACGACGGCGCGTTGCGCGCGTCGCGCTGGGAGTTTCTGGGCAAGCTGCCGGTTCGGCTGAAGGAAGAGGATCGGCTGTACGTGCATGCGTCGCCGCGCCGGCCGATCAACGAATACATCTTTCCCGAGGACGTGTTCACGAATCCGCAGAAGGTGACGGCGAATTTCGATCGGCTCGACGCGCGGGTGTGTTTCGTGGGGCACACGCATCAGCCTGGCGTGTTTCTCGACGATCCGTACTTCGATCCGCCGAACGAGCTGCCCGACGCGCCGTTCTACGTCATCGAGGACGAGCGCGCCATCGTCAACGTCGGCAGCGTGGGGCAGCCGCGCGACCGCGACCCGCGGGCCAGCTACGTTGTCGTTTTTCCGCGCGAAGGCCGAAGCCGCGGACGGAACGGCGCGTGCAGCATCGAGCAGATCGAGTTCATCCGGCTCGAATACAACATCGACGCGACCGTGCAGAAAATCCTCGCCGAACCCATGCTAGACGACATGCTCGGACACCGGCTGTACGAAGGCCGCTGACGGCAACGACCAATCGTGCGTGGCGCACGCGGGCGACTTGCCCGCGCTCCCCGAAGGTGTCGGGGGACCGGTCTCCTGACCGGTCTTTCTTTCGTCGATGCTGGACTCATATCCGACGAGTCCGACGCGGGCGAGTGGCCCGCGGTCCCCGAAGGTGTCGGGGGGGCCGGTCTCCGAGCCGGTCAGACGCAGATGAGACGCGACCCGCGCGGGCGGATTGGGCGCTTAAGCAGCGACGGCTCCGACGGGACGCCGCACGCGCAGCGATGCGCGCTGGACGTCCCGCCGAAGCCGCGTATTCCGCGCGGCAGTGTGCCGCGCGGATGTCCGGCGCGCGGGTGTCCCTCACACCGCGGGTCTGCTGTCGGGTGTGCGGTCGCTACAGCCCGAAATTCTCCAGCAGCGCCGACAGGTCGCCCAGGCCGACGCAGTTGTCGCCATCCAGGTCCGCGTCCGGGTTGTAGCCCAGGTCGCCGGCACACAGGCCGAACGACTCGAGCAGCTCGGACAGGTCAGCCAGATCGACGTCGCCGTCGCCGTCCAGGTCGCCCACGAGCGGGCACGGATCGGCATTGAGCTGCGCGATCCAGGTGCGCCAGCTTCCGGTCGTGTACTCATGGATGGCCCAGAAACGGTTCGGAACCGCCGGGTCGGGCTGCACCGCCGAGTAGTCTCCCCAGCGGCCGCTGCCGTCAGCCGCGGTGCTGGCCTTCTGGATGGTCCCCGGCTCGAACGTGCCGAGCGGGTCGCACGGCGCGCGCCAGGTGGTGTACATCGACAGCCGCTCGGTCGGAGAGCTGCGGGCCATGCTCATCGCGACGGCGCCGTTCGCAGCGAGTCCGATGGACGAGAACGTCGTGCGGGTCGTTCCGCCGGGGTCGATCTCGCCGCTCTGGACGAGGATCGGGTCGGCGTCGGTGAACGGCCAGCCGAGCGTGTCGAACTCGTACCATCGAGCGCGCACGCGGGTGGAGTTCACGTGGTGCGTGCCCCAGAAGCGGCCATTCCGATAGGCAACGCTCCAGAACCGCTGGTCGAACGACTCGGGACGGACGCTGGAGCCGAGCTGCGGCGCGTCCTCCGGCGGGTCGTACGCCGGGACCGTCACGTTCACGGTCGAGATCAACGGCGTACCGAGGGGATCGGTGATGGCGATGAACCGCACCGCGTTCGAACCGGCCGGTTCGCGGTGCTCCAGGAGCAGGAACGCCCCTGCGCCGTAGCACATCGGCGGCGTGCCGGCCGACTGCGTCGTGGTGGCGATCGCGAACGATCGCGTGATGGCCGGCGGCGCGCCGACCAGCAGCGAAGCCTTGTCGTAGATGTACACCGGGTAGTTCGCGGCAATGCCGAAGCCGTCGCCGGTGACGTAGAGCGCCTGAGCATCGACGCCGATGTTCGGTGAATCGAACAGGTTGCCCGCCAGCGCCGTGGTCTCGAACCGGTACTTGAACCAGGCGCCGTTGGCGCTCGAATTGTCGGAGACGGCGATCAGCACGTAGGACCGGTTGCCGGGCGCGAACGCCTCGGCCGCCATGGCGATGAAGCGCTGCGAGCCTTCGTCGTAGATCACTTCCGGATCGAACACGAACCCGGTCGCGCCCTGTGCGCCCCAGAAGCCGAAGGCGTCCTCGATCTCGTCCGTGAAGAGCTGCACGCCGGCCTTGCTGAAGATCGAAATCCGGCCGTTGGTCATCGCGACCATGTCGGTCGGACCGACGGCCAGGTGCGGATCGGGCGGCGTCCAGCCCGTGTTCAGGATCGCGTCGAAGCCGAAGTCGACTCCGCGCTCACTGCCGATGACGCGTTCGCCCTGGTCGATGTCGGCCGGGTCGAACGTGGGCGGAACGTGCGGTCCGGCCGCGATTTCCGGCGTGCCCACCGCGCGGGGGCGCGCCAGCCCGATGCCCTGAAGATGCTCGGCGACGTTCAGCGGTGCGGGCGTCAGAAGCGTGAGGTTTGCCGCGCTCGAGTCGCCGCTGCCGCAGTCTCCGCTCCAGGCGAGCGCGAGCCGCCCATCCGCCGCGAATGCGACGCGCGAGGTGGCCGACGCCTGGCGCAGGGCCTGTCGGCCGGCGGTCTGGCGCGTGAGCCGCGTCTCGCCGGCGATCCGCGCGCCGCCGGCGTCGAACATCTGTCCGAAGACGCCGACGTCGTCCGCGTCCTGGCTGTTCCACGCGATGAGGAAGCTGCCATCCGCACGGGGAGCGATTGCGGCCGAGGTCTGCGGTCCGCGGCGGTTGGCGTTGACCACGAAAGGTGCGCCGACCGGGCGGGCGGCGTCGTCGAGGCGGCGGGCAACGATGCCGAAGTCGTCGCCGTCGGCTTCAGACTCGACCCAGGCGACCACGAACCCTTCACGCACTGCGGCGATCGCCGGCTCGATCGAAATCGCGCTGTCTGTGGCGCTGATGATGCGCTCCGGCGACAGTTCGAGTCCGCTCGCGCCGAACTCCCGAACGGCGATGCCCGAGGGGTTGCCGTGCTCATCCAACCGGCCATAGGCGACGACGAACGCGCCGCCGGGGCCGAACGCGACGCTGGGGACGATTCCGCCGCCGCATTCGACCGAGCTGATCGCGATTTCGTCGCTCAGCCAGACGCCGTCGGCGCTGATGAGGCGGGCCCGGATCTGCGGGATGGCCTTGACCGAATCGACGCTCGTCCACGCGAACACGGCATCGCCGCCCGGGCCGATCGCGACGACCGGGTCATATTGGTTGCCGCGCCAGGCCTGGTTCACGAGGATCTCATCCCCGCCGTCCAGGTTCGCGTCGAAGCGCCGCGCGATGACGCTGCCGGCGTGCCCGTCCTGGCCGTGTGCCTGCCAGACAGCCCACCCCGCGCCGGTCTCACCCAGGGCGATGTCCGGGCTGAGGGCGTGCCGGTCTTCGACGAGGCTCACGCGGAACTCGGACCCGTCGGCCACGCCGAGGGCGTCGAGCCGCTGTCCGAAGACGCCGTAGCGGCCTTCGTTCTGCCTGCGGCTGGACCAGACGGTGACGCTGGCGCCGTCGGGCAACAGGGCGACGGCGGCGCCGTCCTGCGAGCTGGGTTGAAACGTGCTGACGCGGAACTCGTACCGCCACGCGGCGTTGTCGCCGAGCGGCACCGCTTCGTCGAAGCAGAGCTGCGTTGCGCCGAGCGCAGCCAGCGCGAAGGATGGAATCAGAACGCCGATCATCAAAGACCTCCCCAGGCAACTTGGAAGTGAAGCGGCGGCGAACCGCTTGTCGGAAGGGATCGCCGCAGCGCGCGCTCGCCGCGCAGGTCGCGCCTCCATCATCGTGTTTAGATGACGACGGTACAAGCGCAATTGCGACGGCGCAACGGAGGATTCGCTCACTCGGCGTCGGAATCGCACGGCTGCGGTGTGGCGGCGGAGGAGGCCGTCAGTCATTCCGGCAATCCTGGTAACGATAAGAGCCGCTGCGCGCGGGCCACAAGAATCCGCTTGACATCGCGACGGGGGGGGTAGCGTCGTCGGCGAATGGTGCGATGAGGTGATTGCGTTCGCGAATAAATCAGGTAGAATTAGGAGAATGCGACGCACGGGCTATGGATGGCGCTGGCGGCGGCGTTTCTGGCTCAGCCGGTCGGCTGGTGTAACCTGCATGAAGATTCCTCGAGCACCGGCTCGGGCTGCTGCGACGCGCAACCCGCGGTGTGCAGCGGATTTACCCGCACGTACAGCGCGTCGTGCCTTGGCGCCTGCACGTACCCGAGCCTCTGCCTCGTGAAAAACGCCGAGGAGAAGTTGGTTTAATGGAGCGTCACTTGTTCGGGCGACTGCTCGGCTCTGCCGGTGAGCTGCAATGTGGAGGACTCGGTGACGACTTTCGCCGTCGTGCCGACCGAGTGTGAATGCCGGATCATCACCCGAAGCAGAAGCAAAGGAGAACCGGAATGAACGTTCCCGCGATGTGTCTGCTGCTGGCCGCGGCGTGCGGTCCCGGGACGGCCGAGGACCGGGCGAGTTTCGTCGATTCAATCCGGGTGGCCGCGCAGGCGGCCCGCGCATCGCTCGCTGAGGTTCAGTTCGAGGATCGGCTGTGGATCTCGCGGTTCGACTCGGCTGCCCGGATCGAGCAGTCGCGCGAGTCGATCTACGCCCTGGAACGCAGCCACTTCGAGCGCGCACGTTCCCAGGCGGATTCCCACGGAGTCGGCTCGGTCTTTCTGGACGAAATCCAGGCGGAGCACGAGCAACGAATGAGCCGGATCGACGATTCCCTGATTGCGACGATGCTGAACGAGCGCGTTCAGCTTTCTCGACGGGTGATCGTGGATCGCCAGCAGCGGCGCGCTCGAATCGAGCAGATCGACCTGCGTGACGTGGACGCGTTGATGTCCGCGAACGGCCTGGCGCCGGAGTCTCGCGCGAGCCTCGATCAATCCGCGACGATTCTCCAGTTCGAAACACATTCGCTGAGGCGAAACTCGGCGCTGCCCCGGCTTGCGATCGCGAGTGATTTGCAGCGGTACAGCGAATTCGACGCCGATTGCCAGATGGGCATCCTGCCGGACGCACTGTTCGGCCCGGAATATCGCATCGACGTGTCGGAAGACGGCGGTCGCGTTGTGCTGACAGGGATCGAGCGAACCACGGGCGCGAGGGCGTTCGAAGCGGAGCTTCACCCCGAACTCGCCGGACGATTTGTGGCGCTGCGGGTCTTTCGAGGAGACGATCCGGCGCGTGTTTCGCGCGAGTACCTCGCTTCGGATTTTCGGCTCGTGAACGGGGTGTCGGCCGCGTTCGAAACCGAATTCCATATATTTCAGCCGGACGGGCGCGCGTCCTCTGCGGAGAAGCGCGCGGTGGAAAACCTGGAGCTTCGCGCGGTGTCGGCCAACACCGACGGAGTCTGGCAATTTCCACCGGAAGTGCGCATCCAGGACACCCGGACGGCGCTTCCGCAAAAGCGATCCGAGTGAGGTCTCTGCGCAAAGAATCGAGCGACCGCCGCCCTGCGGGCAACGGTCGCTCGAATCGAATCTGCGCTGCGGAACGGCGATCGCGATCGATTCGATCAGCGATCCAGCTCCACTGCGCTGACGGCTTCAAAATCTGAGAGCGGCGCCGCGATCACGCCGGCCGCATTCGCGGCATAGACCGTGTCGCCGATCACAATGGCGCGCGTGCCCCACGAGCCGTAGAACTCGCCGCCGGCGTTGCCGAGGCGGCCGAGCTCCTCGAATCCGGCGTCCGGGTCGATCCGCAGGCAGAGCACGCCGGAGAATCCGTCGAATTCGAAGTCATTGTCGCTCTCGTTCAGCCATACCGGCAGCGCGAGCAGATTCTCGCTTTCCAGCAGCGCGAACGCCTTATGGTTCATGCCGGCCTCGGAGAAGCTGCCGTAGCCGCCGATTTCCATTTGCTGAATGACGGTAGGGTTCGACCAGTCGCTGACGTCGAACAGCGAAAGCTGAAGCGCAGTCGGCACGGCGCCGCCGAACTCGTTCTCCTCCACCGAACGGCCCACGCCGATCAGGCGCGTGTCGCCCAGCGGATGGAGATACTCGCTGAATCCCGGGATTTTCAGCTCGCCTGCGATGCTCGGGTTCTCCGGGTCGGTCAGGTCGAGCACGAACAGCGGGTCGATCTGTCGGAACGTCACGAGGAAGCCGTGATCGCCCATGAAGCGCGCGGAATAAATCTGCTCGTTCGGGGCGATGTCCTCGGCCGAGCCGACGATCGACAGCGTGGTTTCCTGTTCGGTTTCGGTCACGCCGAGCACGTAGACCGCGTTCACCGGCACGGTCGGGTCGCGGTCCTGCTCCGCGCCGGAGTTTGAGACGGCCACGTCGCCGTCCGGAGGCGGCGCGGCATCGACCGAGACGGTCCCGCCGCCGACGCCGATTCCGACGACCACGTCGTCGCCGAAGAAGAAGGTCGGCTCGATGTGCGTGGCGACGCGCAGGAAGCCGTCGTGCTCGCTGAGCGAGAACTGGTTCAGCAACCGCCCGGGAACCGAGCCGCTGGCGACGTACTGCGCGCCGCCTTCCGGGTCGAACTCGAACTTGTGGATGTCGGTGGTGAGCCGCGCTTCGCCGTCGGTTGTGTACTGCGCGTCAGTCAGGTAGACGGCGCTCTGCGTAGCGTAAATAGTGCTGGCGCTGGCCAGCACGGCGGTGGAGGAGACGATCGTCTCGATGTCGGCCGCGTCCAGCGTGACGATGGCGGTCATGTTGACGCCGTCGGGCGATTCGGGCCGGAGCCAGTTTTCCCACGGCACCATGTCGCGCGAGCCGCCGGATGAGCTGGCGTCCGGCAGGATTTCGGGGAGGCCCAGCGACGAGATGGTTTGAACGTTCGGGTTTTCGGGGAGCTGCGGCGCGACGGCGAGAACCAGAATGAGACGGTCCTGCGTGAGGCGCGAGCTGACGAGCGTGCCGTCCAGGTCCAGGCTGGCGACGATCTGCGGGTCGGCGGGGTCGCTCACGTCGATGTCGTACACGCGCAGCGACGACTGCGAGTAGTAGGGCGGCCAGATTTCGTACGCGATGTCGCCCTCGAAGAATTCGAACTGTCCGGCGATGGCGATGACGTGGTCGCCGAAGAGGTACAGCTCCTGGATGGTGCCGTCCTCAACTTCGAGCGTCGCGAGTTCGCGCAGCTCGTCGGCGGGAACCGCCTGGACGATGCGCAGCGCGCCATCGCTGGCGATGTAGATGCGCTCGCCGTCAGTCTTGATGATGTCGGCTTCGTCGACGCCTTCCTCCTGGGTATTGGTGGCGGTGAAGCCACCGTCATCGGACTCGCCGTTCGAGCCGCCGGCGGACTGGTCCTCGGCCGGGGCCGCGATCGGATCGCCGTCGAAGCCGAAGAACCCGCGGGTGGGTCGATAGGGCGCGGCTGCCTGGTCGCGGAAGTAGTCGAGCAGCTCGTCGGAGGACGAGAAGGCGACGAGTTTCGCGGGGGCGTTGTCGTTCTGGGACGGGTCGGGGCACCCTGTCAGACAGGTCAGCGCGAGCAGGGCGAGGCCGGCGCTCAGCAGGGCTTTCGGTGTCATGGTCGAGGTCTCCTCAGGCGATGAAGATTCCAAATCGCGGGGTGGCGGACGAACGGCGCGGGCGATACGGCCGCGTGGTTTCGCTTTCAACGCTTTTCATAAGAATGACTTGCGCGAGTTCAGGATCGTCGGCCGGATCAGAGCCAGCGATTCCTGCATACAGTGTGGGGGGTTGCAAATGTCCGATCAAGCCGTTATAAGACCGGTTCGCCGCGGCGGCGCTCGTCAGGGGCGATTGCTGCGGGTGGGCGATTTTGTCGATTTGACGGGAAAACGGCTGATCCGCAAAAATGTGAGCGGAAGCCCTTGACTGGATCGGCGAGATTGCTAAGATGCTTGGCCCGCCTGCAAGAGGGGCGGACGATGTTTGACAAGTGAACAGTGGACCAAGCCGCGAGGATGTGACGGCGCGAAGGCCTTCTGGAAATGGGGCTGAGCGTCGGATCCACAACGAAACGGCTTCCGTTGCCGGATGTGTACCCGGCTGACGCGGAAGCCGCTCGACATCCTCGCACCAGACGAGTTTGTTGAGCACCTAAGTGGGATCATGAGAGCCTGCCTTTGGGCGGGTTTTCGCCACTCTTCTTCGAAGAGTTTGATCCTGGCTCAGAACGAACGCTGGCGGCGTGGCTAAGACATGCAAGTCGTACGGGACACGGTAGCAATATTGTGTTCAGTGGCGGACGGGAGAGTAATTCATAGGTAACGTACCCAGGACACGGGGACAACCGCGGGGCAACCCTTTGCGAAAGTGCGGCTAATACCCGATGATATCGCGAGGTCGCATGGCCTTTCGATCAAACGGCGGGGACCTTCGGGCCTGTCGGTCTTGGAGCGGCCTATGTCCTATCAGGTAGTTGGTGAGGTAACGGCCCACCAAGCCTGCGACGGGTAGCGGGTGTGAGAGCATGACCCGCCTCATCGGGACTGAGACACTGCCCGGACACCTACGGGTGGCTGCAGTAACGAATATTGGGCAATGGGCGCAAGCCTGACCCAGCGACGCCGCGTGCAGGAGGAAGCCCTTCGGGGTGTAAACTGCTGTCAGGGTCCAACACGCAAGGGGAGCTAACATCTCTCCGAGCTGAGTCGACCCGGAGGAAGCCTCGGCTAACTCTGTGCCAGCAGCCGCGGTAAGACAGAGGAGGCAAGCGTTGTTCGGAATTACTGGGCTTAAAGGGGGTGTAGGCGGCCTCGTAAGTGCTGTGTGAAATCCCATGGCTCAACCATGGAACTGCATGGCATACTGCGAGGCTTGAGTGCGGTAGAGGCGCCTGGAACTCTAGGTGGAGCGGTGAAATGCGTAGATATCTAGAGGAACACCAGAGGCGAAAGCGGGGCGCTGGGCCGTCACTGACGCTGAGACCCGAAAGCGTGGGGAGCAAACAGGATTAGATACCCTGGTAGTCCACGCCGTAAACGATGCACACTAGATCGAGGGGGCTCTGACGCCGCCTTGGTCGCAGGAAAACCACTAAGTGTGCCGCCTGGGGAGTACGGTCGCAAGGCTAAAACTCAAAGGAATTGACGGGGGCTCACACAAGCGGTGGAGCATGTGGCTTAATTCGAAGCAACGCGAAGAACCTTATCCTGGGCTTGACATGCACGGATTAGTCTTGTGAAAGCAGGATGACACCCGCAAGGGTGGAACGTGCACAGGTGCTGCATGGCTGTCGTCAGCTCGTGCTGTGAAGTGTCGGGTTAAGTCCCTTAACGAGCGAAACCCCTGCCGTTAGTTGCCAGCGGGTAAAGCCGGGAACTCTAGCGGGACTGCCGGCGTTAAGCCGGAGGAAGGTGGGGATGACGTCAAGTCATCGTGGCCTTTATGTCCAGGGATGCACACGTGCTACAATGGCTGCTACAATGGGAAGCAAGACCGCGAGGTGGAGCAAATCCCAAAAAAGCAGCCCCAGTTCGGATTGGAGGCTGCAATTCGCCTCCATGAAGTTGGAATCGCTAGTAATCGCGCATCAGCTACGGCGCGGTGAATATGTTCCTGAGCCTTGTACACACCGCCCGTCAAGTCATGGAAGCTGGGAGCACCCGAAGTCCTCTTAGTTAACCGCAAGGAGACGGAGGCCGACGGTGAGACCGGTGACTGGGACTAAGTCGTAACAAGGTAGCCGTAGGGGAACCTGCGGCTGGATCACCTCCTTTCTAGGGGATAACCTAGGCCCGCCGGATTCGTCCGGCGCGGTTCAGGTCAGCGCATCATCGACCGTCCGGCTCGCCGGACGGGGCGCGGCGAAGCAATTCGCCGCCCGGCTTGTCCACTGTTGCTTGATATACGCAACGCAGCCCGGCAGGGATCATCCCGCCGGGCTGCGTTCTTTTCCGGATATCGTCCAATCGCGCGCCGGACAGCGCACACCGAAGACCCGCGCCGCTACTGCCGCGAAAGCGACCCTTCCAGCGTGACGTCGTAGACCGTCGGGATCCGGGGACCGCCCGTCACAACCAATTCGACGTCGTACCGCGTTCTGCCGGCATAGTCGATCGACCGCCCGTCCGGAGAGAGCGTCAGCGCAATCTCGCAGACGCCGTCTCCACGCTGGCTGAGCTGCCCCTGCGTCGCATCATAGTCGAGCGCGATTTCAAGCGCCGCTGCGTTTGATGCATATTGTGCCGAGACCACAGTCGCCACCACGGTGACCTGCCGCGAACCAAAGGTCTGCTGCACGGTCTGTGTCTCGCCGGCTTGCACGATGGTCAGCGTGAAGTCCGGCGAGTCCGAATAGCCCGGCACCAGCAGCTCAACCGGGAAGCCGGTCAGGTCGAACCCTTGTCCCAGATCGAAATCCCGTGACCGCGGATTACCGGGCTCCGGGTTGTTCGGGTCGGGATTCAGTAGCTCGATCGTCGTTCGTTCGATCTTTCCGGCGAACATCGTCGCCTGAGGATCGTCATCGCCCGGGTCATCGTTGCCGCCCGAACCGCTTCCGCCAGAGCCGCCGGATCCGCCGTCATTGCCGACGCCGCTGCCGTCTCCGCCGTTGCCGCCGCCTCCCGCGCCGCCGCCGTCACCGGTCCCACCGCTGCCGCCGTCGGCCAGGTCGCCGATGCCGACCCCGTCGGGACTCGGGCGGCCGCCCGGCGTGTCCGATCCGCCGCCGCCGTCGTCGATCGATCCGCCGCCGCCGTCGTTATTGCCTCCGTCGTCATTGCCGCCATCGCCGCCGTCGTTGCCGCCGTCCTGCGACGATCCGTTGCCGTTCGCCGCGTCGCCAGTAGTGGCGCTTGGGCATCCTCCGGTTGCAAGCAGGCAGACGCCCACCCCGAACAGCACCAGCCAGCGAGAAATCGACATCCGCGGAACCCTCCCAGGGATCGCTTTGCGTACGAGAGCGAGATTCGCATGCGGAAAGTACGCGCGACGCCGCAGCGCCGCCGTCTCTCCGACGAGAAAGTATATTCCGCCGGGGAAGCGCCAATCCAGAGTGTTTCGCCGCGCGGGACGATGCCGCGAAGATCGGACGCGCAACGAACGTCATTCGGGCCGTGGTCCGCTAATTCGCGCGGACGTGCACGGTGTCGATCTTTTGCTCGCCGAAGCAGCGCAAACGCGCCGCGGGGTGTTCAGCGGCCGCGTCTACGAGCCTCGGAGATCGCAAACGTCGGCCGCTGATTCACCCGGCGGTCACGCAGCTTGTGGCGCCGGCGTCACGTCGATCGGCGTCGCGCCACTGCGTTCGGCCGACATGCCGCAGGCGGCCGCGAGGGCGGAAAGCTGCGTTTGCCGCAGTGCGTCGCCGTCGAGTCCGCAGAGTTTGCCGAAGACGTACGCGCGGCAGGCCTGCACGTGGAAGAGCGGTTGGCCGTGGGGCCCGCCCAGCCGAACGATGTCTGTCCGCCGGCGGAGCCAGCAGACGGACCGACGGAACCAGCGTGCGGCTTCCTTGGGAGTCATGAGTTCCTGCTGAACGGCCTGCATGGGCATTCTCCTTGATTGGCGACACCAAACAAAAGCCTAATCTCAGTCGCGCCGGTTGTCAAGAAAATCTAGAATTGGGCGACGGGGCGCCGCCTCGCAGGCGGGCGCGGACAGGAGACCGAGTCCTGGCGCCGATCGTGCGCGAGCGCGGCGACCGCCGGCGTCGCCGGGTTTGCGAGCGGCGCGGCGCTGCTGTACATTCGTGCGCCGCGAGTTTCTCGGCGAAGCGACGCAATCGGGAGCGATTACCGCCCATGGAAGGCAGCGGATACGACGTACTTGCGATTCTCCTCGTCGTCGTCGTTGTGCTTGTGACGGCGATCCTGATTCTGACGCACCTGATCGGCCCCAACCGCGACGGGCGCGTCAAGGCGATGGCGTACGAGTCGGGCGTGGACCCGCTGGGGGACGCGCGGCGTCGTTTCAATGTGCGCTTTTACCTGGTCGCGGTCCTTTTCCTCGTGTTCGACGTCGAGATCATCTTCCTCTACCCATGGGCCGTGCTGTTTCCGCGGCTGCGCGCCGCAGAGGGCAGCGAGCACGCCGCCTGGGCGGCGGCGATGGAGTCGGCCGGCTACGGGCCGGCGTTCCTGGCGGGTTCGATCGGATTCTTCTTCGTGCTGCTGACGGTCGGATTCATCTACGAATGGCGCAAGGGGGTCTTCCGGTGGGATTGACGGATGCGCAGACGACGCCGAACGTCGATGGCGGATACTCGCTGACGCGGCTGGACTACGCCGTCGAGATGATCAAGAAGCACGGCATCAACTGGTGCCGCAAGCACAGCCTCTGGCCGCTGCCGTTCGCCACGGCGTGCTGCGGCATCGAGTTCATGGCCACCGCTGCGAGCCGGTATGACATCGCCCGGTTCGGTTCGGAGCGGCCGAGCTTCAGCCCGCGCCAGGCCGATCTCATGATCGTGGCCGGGCGCGTAGTGGTGAAGATGCTGCCGGTGCTTCAGAGGGTGTACATGCAGATGGCCGAGCCGAAGTGGGTGGTTTCGATGGGGGCGTGTGCCAGCTCGGGCGGCGTGTTCGACACCTACGCAGTCGTCCAGGGGATCGATCAGTACGTTCCGGTCGACGTCTACCTGCCGGGTTGCCCGCCGCGCCCGGAGACCGTGCTCGAAGGGTTGATGGCCATTCAGCAGATCGTGCTGAACGACGGCGTGCGCCCGAGCGCGGAGCGCGGGCGAGGGCTGCAGCTCGCGATTCAGCCGCCGCAAATGGCGAGCCTCGGGCCGGGATTCAATCACTCGAACTAGCAGCGCGACGCAGCGGACGAAGAGGACCGGCTCGATGGCGATACAGGACGCACTAAAAGCGCTCGAATCTCAGTTTCCCGACATTGCGCTGTCGCCGCGGCCACTGATGACGTACGCGGACGGGCGCGATAGCGGGCAGATCGCGGTGCGTGTGCCGGCGGATCGGCTGGTCGAGGTATGCCGGTTTCTGAAGGGCGATCCGCGGACGCGCTTCGAGCAGTTGAGCGATGTGACCTGCGTGGACTATCTGAACTTCCCGGACGCCGTGGATCGTTTCGGCGTGACGTATTCGCTGCTCAGCCTGACGCACAATCACCGGCTGTGGCTGAAGGTGTACGTCAACGACCCGAACCCGGCCGTGCCCAGCGTCACGAGCGTCTGGCGCGGCGCGAACTGGACCGAGCGTGAGGTGTACGACCTGTTCGGCGTCACATTCACCGGGCATCCGGACCTGCGCCGAATTCTGTGCCCGGACTGGTTTACGTGTCACCCGCTCCGCAAGGACTATCCGCTGACCGGACGGGGCGAGCGAGAATCGCTTCAAGTGGTGACGCGCGACAGCGCCTGATTCTGGCGCCCGACCTTTCTTTCGAGCAGGTGGAATTGCCGTGCGGCCGGATTTCGCCTCGCGGCGGTCGGGCCGTCGGGCGCTTCGCCTAGCCAGCACCCGATCCCCAGCAAGATTCGGATACTTGCCGTGTCGGCGTGGCGCTGCGCGTCCGCGGTCTTCGACGTGCAGGCCGGACCTGAAAAGAGACGCGCCCGCGACAGGGGCCGCGGGCGCGCGTACACCATTGCGATGACTTGGCGCAGGGGATTACGGACTGAGTCCGACCACCTGCTCGAGATATTTCGGAGCGTTCTGCATTCCGATGGTGGGCAATCCGTCCACCTGCTGGCCGGTGCCCGGCGCGGAAACCTGGAACACCTTGTTCGTCTGTCCCACGCTGAAGGGGGAGTCCTCGCGCATGACGTCCGCGCGACTCATGGCGTTGTTCACGGCCACCGTCGGGCGCAGGCCGAGCAGCAGCCCGACCGTGTGGGACATGACCGTTCCCACGCGGGCGCCGAACTGCGCCGGACTGGGCGGGAACATTCCGACGATGCCAGCCGAAAACACGATGCCGTTGCCGGTGAGCACCGGGTTTCGCGGATCGGACGGGTCGGCGGCGAGCACCACTCCCAGACCCGACGCGTCGCCGAAGTAGATCGTCATGTAAGGGTATTCGGGCTGGCTGTTCGGGTCATCGGACGTGAAGAACTCGACGTTGTAGTCGCCGAACACGTCATCGAGCCGGGTCAGCACGGCGGCCTTGAACGCTTCCTTGTCCGCATCGTCCCAGCCTGCGAGCACGCCGGCACCGCTGAAGATGGAGAGGCTGTCGAACGGAGGCAGGTCGACGACCGGGTGGTTGCCGACGCGAACGCCGGCAGCGCCGTCGTAGCGGATGAGCACGCGCTGCGGGACGGGCGTGACCTCGCCCTGGAACCCGCGGCGGATGTCGAATCGCAGGCTCACCCCGCCGTCGGCGACGACGAACAGGTTTTCGAGGTCTTCCGCGATCACGAGTCGGGACGACTGCGAGATCGGCACGTTGATCGTCTCATCGCCCAGGGTGAACGGATCGTCGAACCGCTGCGTGTACCACGCGACGACTTCGCCGGCCGGGTCGAGGAACATCAGGCTGCTGCTGCTTGAAATCGACAGCGTCGGCAGATAGCCCGGATTCGTGAGGTACTTCACGTCGATGAGGTCGCCGATTGCTACCGGGCCCAGATTGATGACTTGGCGCGACACGGACTCGGGCAGAATCACGTCAAACTGATCATCGGTCGAGATGCGCTCGGGCAGGGCCGCAGGGTCGAACGTGGTCGGGAACGGCTCGAACACCGTCAGCACCACGTCGGCATAGTCGCGGACCGGGTCGCCTTCCTCCGTGTCGATTTCGGCCCAGACGAAGTATTCGTTCACGATGTCCGCGCGCAGCTCGACGTCGGACAGTTGGAGCGGGGCCGGCACGGTCAGGTTCAGGTCGTTCCCGTTCGGCGGGGCGGTGTCCAGGCGGATGCCGGTGCGGGCGGCGACGCCGAGCGCGCACAGGCGACCGTCCGACGAGAACGCGACCGATCGAATCGGAGATTCGCACGGCTGCACATCGTAGATGAGCTCGCCGGTGCCACTGTCCCAGATCCGGGCGGTCGAATCGGATGATCCGCTGACGATCTGCTGGCCATTGGGCGAAATGCCGACCGCGAGGACGGCGCCGGTATGACCGGTCAGAGAAGCGATCTGGCTGCCGAGCAGCGTGTTCCAGATGCGTACGGTGGCGTCGCTGCCGCCGCTGATCAGGCCCAGTCCGTTGCGCGTGAACGCCAGCGCGTTCACCGGACCGTCGTGCCCGATGAACTCAGCCAGCAGCTCGCCGCCTTCCACGTTCCACAGGCGAATGACGCCGTCGTCGCCTGCGGAAGCGACGAGGGTGGCGTCGGCCGGGTTGATCGCGACCGCGTTGACGTTTGCGCCGTGGTCGAAGTCGCGCAGAATCTCGCCGGAATCGACCGCCCACAGGATCGCGCGGTCATCGTCGCCGCCGCTCAGTACACGGCTGGCGCCAGGCGTGATGTCCACCGCGTTCGCCCGGCCGGTGTGACCGGTGAAGGTTCGGATTACGTCGCCGGTTTCGGCGTCGGCGACGCGCACGGCGCCCGTGATATTGCTGTACGCGAAGGCGGCGCCGCTGGCCGCGAGTTTCAGGCTGGTGATGGGGTCGGTCTCGTCGAATTCGTTCACGACCTCCGATGCGGCGAAGTCGCTGACGACGATTCTCGAGTCCTCACCGACGGTCAGAAGCTCGTCGTCGCCGGGCAGGAACTGGGCGCCGCGAACGCGGTCCAGGTGCCCGAGGGCGCGTCCGGCCTCGCCGCCGGTCCCGAGATTGAACACGAATGCCTGCGCATCGCACACGTCGCGGTCTGCATCGATCCCGGCGCTCACGAAGAACTTGGCCGTGGAGTCGACGGCATAGGTCGCGCGCACCCACAGCGGCGACTCGGTCGAAAGGAACAGCGACTTGACCCGCTCGTCGGGCATGACGACTTCGATCGCCGGCTCCGGAATGCCGACGGCGATCAACTGCGTCTCCTCTCCCGTTACGCCGGCGTCATCCGTCACGGTCAGGCGGACGAGATAGGTCCCCGGCCGGGCGAAACGGTGGTCCAGCGTCGGTTCGGTCTCGCGCGAGCCGTCGTCGAAGTCCCACTCGAACTCGACCACTTCTCCGTCCGGGTCGAACGAAGCCGAGGCGTCGAATTTGAACGTGGCTGGGGCGTTCTCGGCGGTGGTGCGGTCCACGTCGATTATGGCGACCGGACCGTCGGTCACCACGATGGTCGCGGTCGTGGAAGCGCTCAGGCCGTCTTCGTCCAGGATTGTGAGCCGCACCGTATACTCGCCGATCTCCGCGAACGTGTGTCGCGGCGCGATCTCGCTGCTGGTGCCGCCGTCACCGAAATCCCACGCGCGGCCGACGATCAGGCCGTCGTCCGAGCTGCGGTCGGAATTGAACTGAATCGTGAGCGGAGCGACTCCCCGATCGCGGTCGAAACGGATGATCGGACGTGGGGCCTGGTTGAACGTGCCGCCCACCAGCCCGCCGGGCGCTCCGGTGCACCCGGAATTCAGCAATGCCGCGGTGGCGATGGTTCCCATCGCCATGGCGGCCCAGGCGAGCGGCTTCGGACGGCTCATTCGGAAATCTCCTTTGCGGCGGCTGGCGGCCGCAGTCCCCTCGGCAACGTAAGTATGGGACGGCCTTGAAGTCGTATCAAGGGGTTGCCTGCCGCGCCTACAATGAGGCAGTTGGACCGCCCCGCGCGAGCGCCCCAGGAGGTGTTGCGATGCCGCACTCGCGGCTGGCCGGACTTGCGATGCTCGGGACCGCATTTCTGCTGGCCGCCGGAGGTTGCCCCGCCGACGGCGCTCTGGGATCGGACCAGCCGGGCATCGCCGGCAATCTGGCGATCAACGACCCCGACGAATTCGCGCGACGATTTCCCGGATGCGACGAACCCGCGACTGCGGACGAGTGGCGCGCTCGCGTTCTCGAACTCGTGAACGAGCAGCGCATCGCCTTCGGCATCGCGCCCGTGCGGTACAGCGAGCCGCTCGAGCGCCAGGCGACGCAGTACGCCTGCGAGCTGATCGAGTTCGACTTCTTCGACCACGTGAACCCGGTCACCGGCTCGACGCTGGCCGACCGGGCCGACGAATTCGGTTACGATTTTCTGGTCATCGGCGAGAACCTCGCCGGAGGGCAGCCCACGCCCGAGCGGGCCGTCGAAGACTGGATGAACAGCCCCGGTCATCGACAGAACATTCTGGATGCCCGGTTCACGGAGCTCGGCGTGGCGGTGCGAACCGGCGGCGACTTCGGCATCTACTGGGTGCAGGAGTTCGGGCGACCGGTCGCCAGCGGATTCGGCTCTCCCGGCGGTTTCGCCCTGCTGGACGACGTGCAGGAGGCCGGCGAGCCTTGAGCCGCTCGAGCGCCGCATCCGCCGCTATCGCTCCGCGAGCGCGCGAATCCGCGACAGCTCGCGCGTCGTGCTGAATCCTTCCAGCATCTCCACCGTCACCACCCGCCCGCCGCGAGACTCGACCCACTCCCGTCCGACGACGCCGGTCGGGTGCGAGCGGTATTCGCCGCCCTTGACCAGCACGTCGGGCGAGAGCGCCTGCACCAGCGGCAGCACCGACGGCTCGTCGAACAGCACGACAAAATCCACGGCCTCCAGCGCCGCCAGCATCTGAACGCGCGATCGCTCGTCGCGCACCGGACGCCCATCGCCCTTGCCCTGCGCGCGGACCGAAGAATCGCTGTTCACGCCCACCACCAGCACGCTGCCGCACGCCTTGGCCTGCCCCAGCAGGGCCACATGCCCGGGATGAAGCAGGTCGAAGCAGCCGTTCGTGAAGACGATCGTCTCGCCGCGGCGACGCCGCGCGTCCAGTTCCTCGCGGACCTGCGTCGGCGTGCGGAGCTTGCGCTGCACGTTGTCGCCGCGCGCGTGCAGCTCGTCGATCAGCTCGGCGCGTGGAATCGGAACACAGCCGAACTTGCTCACCTCCAGGCCGCCGGCAAGGTTCGCCAGTTGCACCGCCTCTTCGAGCGCGCCGCCCGCCGCCAGAGCTACGGCCATCGCCGCCAGAACCGCGTCGCCAGCGCCGGTGTTGTCGTACACCGCGCGGGCCCGCGTCGGAAAGCGCAGCGCGGCGCCGTCCGGACGACCGAGCAGCGCGCCTTCGCGCCCCAGCGTCACGACCAGCGCCTCGAAATCGAGCCGCTTGGCCAGCGCGCAGGCGGCCGCCTCCAGCTCGCCGTCCGGGATTCGTCGCCCGCAGCCGGCCTCCAGCTCGGCCCGGTTTGGCGTGGCGAGCGTCGCGCCGCGATATTTGTCCCACGAGCCGGACCGGGCCGGATCGACCAGAACGGGCTTGCTGCGTCGGCGAGCCGATTCAATCAGCGTCGCGCACACGTGCGGCGTGAGAAGTCCCTTGGCATAGTCTTCCAGGCAGACGACGTCGCAGTGGGGCAGGGCCTGATCGATGCGCTCGATCAATCGCTGCGCGTCGTCGTCCGAAACCGGGCGGACGTCCTCGTCGTCCACACGCAGGAGCTGCTGGCGGTGTCGATGTTCAGCCAGTCCGACCAGCCGCGTCTTCGTGATGGTGGGGCGGTCTGGCGTGCGCAGCAGTCCGCTGGTATCCGCGCCGGCCGACTTCAGCGATTGCTCGACGCGATCGCCGAACGCGTCTCGTCCGACCCAGCCGATGCAGGTCACGTGCGCGTCGAGCGCGGCGACGTTGACGGCGACCGACCCGGCCCCGCCAACGCGATCCTGCCGTTCGATGACGCGCAGGACGGGCACGGGCGCCTCGGGGCTGATCCGCTCGGCGTCGCCGAAAACGTAGCGATCCAGCATGAAGTCGCCGACCACGAGCACGCGTCGGCCGGCAAAGCGCTCGATCAGGGCCAGCAGGTCACTCGACATGGGCGCCTCGAAGGACTCTCGCCGCCGCTATTCCGGGGCGAACCGTCATGGTACACCGGTTCGGACATTTGGCGCGGATCGCTGGGGACGCAGGCCGCCGGCTTGAGGCTCGCGCCGGCGAAGAAGCGTGCGTAGTCCCGGGCGGACGCTTCGGGTAGCCTGACTACGAACTTCACAAAGGAGTCCGCCGTGATGCTTCGCTCCGCATGCGCGTTCCTTTCGCTCGCCACGCTCTCGGCCGCCGCGCCCGCCGACGAGCCGCGGCCGGGCCTGGACTGGCCTCAGTTCCGCGGCATCGCCGCGAGCGGGATTTCCGAGGGCAGCGCGTTGCCGCTGGAATGGAGCGTCGAGACCGGCGAGCACATCGCGTGGAAGACGCCCGTCGCCGGACTGGCGCACTCGTCGCCGATCGTCTGGGGCGACGCCGTGTTCGTGACGAGCGCCGTGCCCGCCGGCGGCGAGAGCGAGCTGAAGGTCGGTCTGTACGGCGCGGGGGACTCGGCCGACGACATGGTCGAGCATGCCTGGAAGCTGATCTGCCTCGACAAGGCGACCGGCGCGCCGCGCTGGGAGCGGGTCTGCCGCCAGGGCGTGCCGCGATTCAAGCGGCACACGAAGGCGACACACTGCAACGGCACGCCGGCGACCGACGGACGGCGGGTCGTGGCGCTGTTCGGATCGGAAGGGCTGTACGCGTTCTCCATGGAGGGAGAGCCGCTCTGGACGGCCGATCTCGGCGCGCTGGACGTGGGGCCGCACAACGCGCCGGAACTCGAGTGGGGCTTCGCCAGCTCGCCGATCCTGGTGGAGGACCGCGTTGTCGTGCAATGCGACGTGAAGGACAAGCCGTTTCTCGCGGCGTTCGACGCCAAGGACGGACGCGAACTCTGGCGCGTCCCGCGCGACGACGTGCCCGGATGGTGCACGCCCACCGCGCTGCGCGCGCCGGACGGCTGGCAGGTGCTGATGAACGGCTGCAAGCACATCGGCGCGGTGGCGCTGTCCGACGGACGCGAGCTCTGGCGGATGTCGGGCGGGGGTGGGATCCCGGTGCCGACGCCGGTCGTGAGCGAGGGACGCGTCTTCCTCACCAGCAACCATCAGCCGATCCGCGACACCGATCCGCTCAAGCCGATCTTCGTGGTCAGCGCCGCGGCGCGCGGCGCGGTCGAGCTGCCGCCGAAAGACGCATCGAGCGATGCCGTTGCGTGGTGGAAGAGCGCCCGCGGGAACTACATGCAGACTCCGCTCATCTACCGCGGCGTGGCGTACTTCTGCGCCGACAACGGGATCGTCACCGCGTTTGACGAGAAGAGCGGCGAACAGCTCTTCCGCCAGCGCCTGACCAGCAGCGGAGCGGGATTCACCGCCTCCGGCGTCGCCGGGGACGGCAAGGTGTACTCCACCAGCGAAGAGGGCGACGTGCACGTGCTCGAGGCCGGGCGCGAGTTCAAGCCGATCGCCCAGCCCGCCCTGGGCGAAATCTGCATGTCCACGCCGGCGATCTCGCAGGGGCGCATGATCTTCCGCACGCGCGGGCACGTGATCTGCGTGGGCAAGTAGTCGATCGCCGGCGGCTACGGCAGGGCGGCGAGCACTTTCAGCTCGATCGCGATCGGCGTCGGCAGGCGCGAGACTTCGACGGTCGTTCGCGTCGGATTCGGCTTGCCCGGCCCGGCGAAGTGCTCGGCATAGACGCGGTTGTACGCCGCGAAGTCGTCCATGTTCGTCAGAAACGTGGTCACGTCCACGATGTTCGACCAGGACGCGCCGGCGTCTTCCAGGACGGTCCGCACGTTCGCGAAGACCGATCGGCACTGCGCTTCGATGTCATACGAAACGACTCGCCCGGACGCGTCCAGCTCGACGCCGGGGATGCGGCTGGTCCCGCGCTCGCGCGGACCCAACCCCGACAGGAACAGCAGATTGCCCACGCGCTTGGCGTGCGGATAGGGTCCGACCGGCTCCGGCGCGCGTCCGCTGACGATGGTCTCCATGGCGATCACTCCTGTGCGCGCCGCGACGGGACGAGTCGGGCAGCCGGCTTGCGTGCGGCCGGTCCGCGGCGATAATGGCTCGACTCAGCCTGACATCGTCGCGATGGAGCGACGGCTCGGCTCGCCTGGCGGCGTACCCAAGTGGCCTAAGGGAACGGTTTGCAAAACCGTCATTCGCGGGTTCAAATCCCGCCGCCGCCTGTCCGTTCGATGCAGCGCCGCCGCTTGCGGCCGCGGCGCTGGCCCCCGCCGATTCGCTATTCGTCCTCGATCTCGTCCTCGCCGTCGCCATTCGAAACAACCGTCACCGGTCCGAACTGCTTGAGCGATTCGGCGAGCGTCTGCGCGGGTCCGACGACGACGACGACCAGCTTCGCCGGATCGACCGCCTCGGCGACGAACTTCGTGCATTCGTCCGCGCTGGTGTGCGACACGGTTTCGAGCATGCGCGTGAGATAGTCGTCGCCGAGATCCTGCGATCGCGTCAGCCACAGGTCGCCGGCGACTGACTGCGGCGTTTCGCGATCGCCCGCGAAGCTGCCCACGATGTACGACACGGTGTCGGTCAGTTCCTTCGGGGTCGGCGGCTCGTCCCGAAGACGCGCCAGCTCCTCGAAGATGGCGGTCAGCGCCGCGGCGGTGGATTCGGTCTTGCTGAACGTGCTCACGACGAATTGTCCGGCCAGGCGCTGCGCCGACCAGCCGCCGCGCGCTCCGTAGGTCAGGCCGCGCTCCACACGAATGGTCTCGTTCAGGCGGCTGTTGAATGCGCCGCCGAAGTACCCGCCGACGACGCGGCTCGTGAAATATCCCGGGTCTTTCCGCGTGCCGCTGCGCTGTCCGACGCGAATCTGGCTCTGCACTCCGGGGAAATCCACCAGGAAAATCTGCGTCGGACCGGCGGGCGGCATGTCCGCGAGCTGCGGACGCGGCGCTTCTCCTTCGTTCTTCCAGTCGCCCAGATGACGCTTCGCGAGCTCGACGGCGGCAGCCTTGTCGATGTCGCCGGAGAAGATCAGCGTCGCACCGTCGGGTCGCCCGAACGCCTTCCACCACGCGCTCAGGTCGGCCGGCTCGAGCGCCTCGACGTCGCCGTACTCGCCCAGCGGCGTTCGCGAGTAGGGATGGTCGCCGTACAGCCGGCGGCGAAGCTCGCGCTCGGCGATGTACGACGGCTCCTTCGACGAGATGGCCAGTCCGGTCAGCGCCTGTCGCCGAAGCGTCTCGAACTCCTTCTCGGGGAACGTCGGGCGCAGGACCACTTCCGCCAGAAGCTTCATCGCCCGGTCGGTGTGCTCCGTCAGGCAGCTTCCGAACACGGTCGCGTTGTCCATGTCGGCCGAGCCGTTCAGCGAGATCGCGTAGGTGTCGAGTTCGGTCCACAGGTCGGCTTCGGAGTAGTTCTCGGTCCCGCGCGTCAGCATCTGCATCGCCATGTTCGCGACGCCGGTTTTCGATTCGGTCCACGCGCCGTTCCGCAGACCGAGCTGAACGCTGACGAACGGCAGTTCGTGATTCTCGACCACCAGCACTTCCAGGCCGTTCGGAAGCTTCTCCGAGTCGTAGCGAATCGTCGCGTCAGGGCGCTGAAGCGGCGCCGACGGCGGGGCGGTCGGATAGCCCTCCGGACGTACCAGACCGGGTCGCCCAGGCGGCGGCGGATCGGTCTCCGGCGCCGCGGTGACGGGCGCCTCTTCCTCGTTCTTCGCAAAGCCCAGCATTCCGCCTAGCGTGCCCATCAGGTTTCGTTCGACCTTGCCGCGATAAAGCCGCTCGGGCGTCAGGTACTGCTGCGCGACGCGCTGCAGGTCTTCGGCCGTGATCCGGCGAAGCGCTTCGAGCGGATGATTGACGCGCGCCGCGTCGCCCTCGAGCACGGCCGCCGAGCCGAGCGCGCCGGCCTTGCTTTCCACGGTGAGCTTCTGGGTCACCATGGATCGAAGCATTCCGTTGCGCGCCTTCTCCAGTTCTTCGGGTGTGACAAGCTCGTTGCGGGCGCGCGCCACGTGCTCGTCGATCGCCGCGAGCACCGCGTCGGCGTCGCCGCCCATCGGCGGAAGCACGGCGCCGACGCCCAGCAGCCCGTCCTGCTCCATCGAGAACGAGCCGCCGGCCGCCATCGCGGCAAGTCCGCGGTCCTTGACCAGGTCGCGGTAGATGCGGCTGCTTTCGCCGCCGGCCAGAATGTCGCCGAGCATCGACAGCGCGACGCTGTCCTCGTGCTTCATCGGCACGGTTCGATAGAGCACGCCCACCAGCGGGGCAGGGGCGTTGTCTTCCTTGATCGTGATTTCCTTCGGCGCGCCGGGCAGCGGCTCCTCGATGCGGACGCGCGGCGGATCGTCATAGCGCGGAATCCAGCCGAACATTCGTTCGGCCATTTCCTGCACCTGCTCGTGCTTGACGGCGCCGACCACCACCAGCGTGGCGTTGTTCGGCACGTAGTACGTGGTCCAGAACTGCCGCAGTTCCGGCACGCTCGCGGCCCGCAGGTGCGGAATCTGCCCGATCGTGGACCAGCGGTACGGATGCTTTTCGAACAGCGAGCCGAGCACCTTCTCGAAGAGCGTGCCGTACGGGCGGTTCAGGCCCAGCCGCCGCTCCTCCTCGACCACCTTCCGCTCGGTGTCGAACGCCTCCTGGTCGATCTTCAGGAACGACATGCGCTCCGCTTCGAGCCAGAGCGCCATTTCAAGCTGATCGGCCGGCAGCGTCTGCACATAGACCGTCTGGTCCATGCTCGTGTAGGCGTTGCAGTCTCCGCCGACCCGGCGGATGTTGTCGAAATGATCGGTCGGTCCGAGCCGGTCGGTTCCGCGGAACATCATGTGTTCGAACATGTGCGCGAAGCCCTGGCGCTCCGGATGCTCGTCCTTCGAGCCGACGTGGTACCACAACTGGACGGCCACGACGGGGCACGAGAAGTCCTCCATCGTGACGATCCGCATCCCGTTCGGGAGCGTTTTTTCCTGGTATTCGAAGCGACCCGCCTCGTCGGCCCAGGCCGACGCCAGCGACGAAAGCAGTCCGATCGCGAGCGCCCATCTCAACGAGCTTCGGAACATGAAACACTCCCGTGCGGTGAGTTCCGCGCGCCGTCCGCCGTGTTCGTGCGGCGCGCCTGCCTGACAGATCGAGCATTAGAACCAACTCGGCGACGAATCAACAGGGCGACCCCGGCTGGCGGTTAATGCGATGCGACCGCCTCGAGCGTTTCCACCGGCGGGCACGTGCAGAACAGATTGCGGTCGCCATGCACGTTGTCCACGCGTCCCACCGGCGGCCAGAATTTGTGCTCGCGCACCCACGCCGCCGGATACGCAGCCTGCTCGCGCGAGTAGGCGTGCGGCCAATCGTCGGCCATCACCGCGGCCGCGGTGTGGGGCGCGTGAACCAGCGGGTTGTCTTCGCGCGTTAGCGCGCCGGATTCGATCGCGCGGATTTCCGCGCGGATCGCGATGAGCGCGTCGCACAGTCGATCCAGCTCGTGCCGCGGCTCGCTCTCGGTCGGCTCGATCATAAGCGTCCCCGCGACCGGCCAGGACATGGTCGGCGCATGGAAGCCGTAGTCGATCAGGCGCTTGGCCACGTCTTCCGGCTCGATTCCTGCGCTCTTCTTGAACTCGCGCAAGTCGAGGATGAACTCGTGCGCCACGCGACCGGTCTTGCCGGTATAGACGATTCTGTAGTGATCCTTCAGCCGCGCGGCCATGTAATTCGCGCTGAGGATGGCGACCTCGGTGGCGTGCCGGAGACCGTCGGCGCCCATCAGCGCGATGTACACCCACGGAATCGGGAGGATCGCCGCGCTGCCCCACGGCGCCGCCGAGACCGGCCCGATGGCGCGCTCGCCGCCGCAGTGGATGACCGGATGACCCGGCAGGAACGGCGCGAGATGCGACGCGACCGCGATCGGTCCCATGCCCGGACCGCCGCCGCCGTGCGGAATGCAGAACGTCTTGTGAAGGTTCAGGTGGCACACGTCGGCGCCGATGTCGCCCGGGCGGCACAGACCGACCTGCGCGTTCATGTTCGCGCCGTCCAGATACACCTGCCCGCCGTGCTCGTGAACGATGCGGCACGCTTCGGCGACGCCTTCCTCGAACACTCCGTGAGTCGAAGGATAGGTCACCATCATCGCCGCGAGCCGCTGGCGATGCTGCTCGGCCTTGCCGCGAAGATCGGCTAGATCGATGTTGCCCAGCGCATCGCACGCCACCGGCACGACCTGGTAGCCGACCATGACCGCGCTGGCCGGGTTCGTGCCATGCGCCGACACCGGGATCAGGCAAACGTCGCGCGCCGCCGCGCCGCGGTGCTCGTGATAGGCGCGAATCACCAGCAGGCCGGCATACTCGCCCTGCGCGCCGGCGTTCGGCTGAAGCGAGACGGACGACATTCCGGTGATCTCGGCCAGCCATGATTCGAGGTCGTCGAACAGCCGCCGATAGCCGGCCGTCTGCGACACGGGTGCGAACGGATGCAGATTCGCGAATTCGTGCCACGTTACCGGGATCATCTCGGACGTGCCGTTCAGCTTCATCGTGCACGAGCCGAGCGGGATCATGGACGTGGTCAGCGACAGGTCGCGGCCCTGGAGCTTGAAGATGTATCGCAGCATCTCGTGTTCGCTGTGATGCGAGTTGAATACCGGATGCGTCAGGCACGCGCTCGTGCGGCGCAGCGCCGGCGGATATTCGATGTGCGGGCGCGCCGCCTCCAGCAGCTCGGTCGGATCGGCCGCGACGTCCCGGCCTTGTGCGAACGCGCTGAGGATGGTCTTCAGCTCGCGCACGTCGCTCAGCTCGTCCAGCGACACGCCCACGTCGCCGCCGACGAAATAGCGGAAGTTCAGTCCGCGCTGCTCGGACAGCTCGCGCAGTGTTTTCGCATCGGGAGTGCCGCCTTCTTCGCCGCGGGGCGTTACGCGGATGGTGTCGAAGCGCGGACCGGGACGAACGTCGTGCCCGAGCCGACGCAGGCCCTCCGCCAGCATTCCAGTGAACGCGCGCGCCCGCTCCGCGATGCGCCGCAGTCCCTTCGGGCCGTGATACACCGCGTACATCCCGGCCATGATCGCCAGCAGCACCTGCGCGGTGCAGATGTTGCTGGTGGCCTTCTCGCGGCGGATGTGCTGCTCGCGCGTCTGCACCGCCAGCCGCAAAGCCGGGTTGCCGTGCGCGTCTTTCGAGACGCCGATCAGCCGACCGGGCATCTGTCGCGCGAACTCGTCCCGCGTGGACATGAACGCCGCGTGCGGTCCGCCGTAGCTCATCGGCACGCCGAACCGTTGCGCCGAGCCGACGCAGATGTCCGCGCCGATCTCGCCCGGCGGACGCAGCAGCATCAGTGCCAGGAGGTCGGTGGCGACGACCACGCGCACGTCGGCCGCTTTCGCGCGGGCGATCAGGTCGGCGTCGTCGCGCGCCAGCCCGTCCGTGTTCGGATACTGCAGCAGCACGCCGAAGAGATCGGCGTCGTCGAGCCCGATCCGCGTCGCGTCGCCCACCAGCACGCGAATTCCGAGCGGGCGGGCGCGGGTCTGCACGACGGCGAGCGTCTGGGGATGGCAATCGGCGGCGACAAAGAACGTGTGCCGTCGCCCGCGGTCGATGCGGTGGCACATCGTCATCGCTTCGGCGGCCGCGGTGGCCTCGTCCAGCAGAGACGCGTTCGCGAGCGGCAGGCCGGTGAGGTCGGTGACGAGCGTCTGGAAGTTGAGCAAGGCTTCGAGGCGGCCTTGCGCGATCTCGGCCTGGTAGGGCGTGTACTGCGTATACCAGCCGGGGTTTTCGAGAATATTCCGCAGGATCACCGGCGGGGTGATGGTTCCGGAGTAGCCCATGCCGATCAGCGAGCGCAGCGGGCGGTTCTGCGCCGCGATCGCGCGCAGCTCGGCGAGCAGCTCGTGCTCGCCGCGCGGCGGACCGAGCTTCAGCGGACGGCGCAGGCGGATGCCGGCGGGGATGGTCTGCGCGATCAACTCTTCGATCGAGCCGCATCCGATCGCGGCCAGCATGGGCCGGATGTCCGCTTCCTGCGGGCCGATGTGGCGGCGCGCGAACGTGTCGGAAGGCTGGAGGATGGAATCGAGCTCCTGGGTCGCCGTGGGCATGCCGAACCTCTGCTGATGTTCCCGCTTCGCAGCGCGGGCGTTGATTGCTTTCAAGCGGCGGGCGGCCGAGTCCGCACCGCGTTTCGCTCGGAAACCGTGGATTATAGAGGGCGACATCGGCGCTCGCGAACGCCGGCCGGGGCGAGCCCGGGAGAGACGAGATCGGGGGCTTGAACGTTTCAGGAGCGGAGATCGAGCCGCGCGCCCGCTCGGCGTTTCGTTCGCCTGGGTTCACCGGTCGGTCGAATTCGGATGCCGCCGGGGCGGCGGCGAGTCGGATGTCCGGCGGAGCCTTACGACTTGGCGGCGATCATTTTGTCGTAGGCCGGCCCGTCCATGAGCTTGTCGAGCGGGGAACGATCGGAGCATTGCAGCTTGATCATCCAGCCGCCGTGGAACGGGTCGTTGTTGACCAGCTCGGGCTGGTCGCGGAGCTGCGGATTGATCGCAGTCACTTTGCCGCTGACGGCCGAGTAGAGGTCGCTCGTCGCCTTCACCGATTCGATCTCGCCAAACGTCTTGCCGGAATCCACCGAGGACCCGGCCTCCGGAAGCTCGACGTACGTGATGTCGGTGAGCTCGTCGGCCGCGAACTGTGTGATCCCGACGGTGACGGCGTCGCCCTCGACCTTGAACCATTCGTGAGTCTGCGCGTAACGCCGATCATTCGGGACGGGCATCGAGGAATCTCCTGAAGCAAGCCGGCACGCCGCGCGACCGCGCTGCTGCGGCGTCGGGCCGGATTGTACTGCGACTGCGCCGACGCGGGCAACTCGCCCCGCGGACCGAGCGGTTCTATGCCCTGGGCTTCTTGTAAAATGGCATGGCTACGACGCGCGCGTCGAGCACGCTGGACTTCAGGTCGATCTGCACCCGGGATCCGACCTCCGCGTGCGACGGCGGCACGAAGCCCATCGCGATCACCTTGCCAAGCGTCGGGCTGGTCACGCCGCTGGTGATGACGCCGATCTGCGAGCCGTCCGAGACGATCTCCGCGCCCTGGCGGGGCGTACGCTTGCTCGACACCTCGAGCCCGACCAGCATCTTCCGCGGCTTCTCGGCTTGAACGCGCGCCAGCACGTCTTTGCCGATGAAGTCCTTGTCGAGCGCTACGACCCAGCTCTGTCCGGCGGTGATGGGATCCCACGCTTCCGTGAGTTCATGCCCGTAGAGTGGCATCGACGCCTCGGTGCGCAGCGTATCCCGCGCTCCGAGGCCGGCCGGGCGGATCGGGCGGCCCGAGTCGGCCGACTTGTTCAGCATCATCTGCAGCGCGGCCCGGGCGAACGACGCCGGCACGACGATCTCGAGCCCGTCTTCGCCGGTGTATCCGCTGCGGGCGATGAAGTATTCCGCGCCGAGCACCCGCCCGCTGCGGAAGTGATAGCGCTTCAGGTCTTTCACCGGCAGCGGCAGGATCGACGCGAGCGTGTCGAGCGCTTCCGGTCCCTGCACGGCGATCATGGCGGTGTCGAAGGTGAGGTCGGCGATCTCGACGTTGAACCCGCGCTTGCGCTCGGCCCACCAGCCCAGCAGCTTTTCCCGGTTCGATGCGTTGCAGACCACCAGCCATCGATCGTCCATGCGCGAGACGATCACGTCATCGAGGATTCCGCCGTCGTCGCGGCACATGTGGCTGTAGCGCGACTGGCCGACGCTCATGTCGCCGATCTTCCGCGTGTTCAAGCGCTCGAGCAGGGCGCCGGCGTCGGGGCCGGAGAAGTGGACGCGGCCCATGTGCGAGACGTCGAAGAACGTGGCGTGCCGGCGCGTCTGGTGGTGCTCCTCGACGATTCCGGTGTAGCTGAGCGGCATTTCCCAGCCGGCAAATTCGACCAGCCGCGCTCCCGCCTCGCGGTGGTATTCATACAACGGTGTGCGGTGCATTCCGGTTCCTTCCTCAGCGCTGCCGGCGACGGAGCGCCGCCGCGAGCGCCATTCTCCCATCTTATCGCGGTTTCGTCAGGCGCGCGCGATGCCCCCGTCGCCCGCGGGTTGACCGCGCCGATCCCGCGCGCCACGATCCGGTCATGAGGGTCCGCCACGCGGTCGGATGCATGACCGGCACCAGTCTCGACGCGGTGGATGTCGCCCTCGTCCGCGCCTCGGGCGTCGGCCTCAGCCTTCGCGCGGAATTGCTCGCATTCCATTCCATCCCGCTCGGCGAACTGGCCGAACCGCTCGAACGATTCTCGACCGGATCGCCGCGGACCGCCGAACAAATCGCCGGGATCGCCCGCGATGCGGCGCTGCTGCACAATGCGGCGATTCGCGCGCTGCTCGACCGCGCCGGCCTCGCGCCCGACCTGATCGCGATGCACGGCCAGACCGTCTTCCATAGTCCGCCGCTCAGTTGGCAGCTCGCCGCGCCCGCGGTCGTCGCGGCCGAGTTCGGCGCGCCGGTGGTCTACGACCTGCGCGCGGCCGACCTGGCCGCCGGCGGTCAGGGCGCGCCGATCACGCCGCTGGCGGACTACGTGTTGTTTCGCGATCCGGGCGAAGCGCGCTGCGTCCTGAACCTCGGCGGCTTCGCGAACTTCACCTGGCTGCCGCCCGCCGGCGACGACCCGGAACGCGACGCGACGCGCATCGCCGCCGGCGATCTGTGCGTGTGCAACCGCCTGCTCGATGCAGCCGCGCGGCGGTGGCTCGGCGCGCGCTTTGACGAAGACGGCGGCGTCGCGTCGCGCGGCCGAGTGCTTCCCGCGTTCGCGGACGCGCTGACGGCGCGCCTCGCCCGGCAGACGCTGGCGCGACGCTCGCTTGGCTCAGGCGATGACGACGCGTCGATGCTCGACGGCGCTCCGCCCGCCGAAACGGCCGACCTGCTGCGTAGCGTGGTGTTCGCGGTGGCGTCGTGCATTGCGGAGGCGATCGCTCGCGCGCCGCGCTCCGATCGGGTGCTCTGCGCGGGCGGCGGGACGCGTCACCGCGTGCTGCTGACGGAGTTGCAGCGATTGATCGCCGGTCCGGTTCGATCCGTCGCGGACGTCGGGATCGACCCGAGCGCTCGCGAAGCGGCGGAGATCGCGATCCTAGGTCTGCTGTGTCAGGATGGATTGCGCATCACGCTCCCTCAAGTGACAGGCGCCCGCCGCCCCACGCTCGCCGGGGCGTGGATGTACGGCGACCGGTCGCGTCCTCGCTCGTGAGCCGCGCGGGTGAGTCTCGGACCGCGGCGTGACTAAAGTCCTCCCTTTCAGACACTTATCGCGAAAAGCATTCGCACGTTTCGTATCGGGCGACGGCATGGCGCGCTCTGCTGCAAACGGGGGGCGAATCTTGCGTCCCTTCGCCGGCCGCGAATAGCCACAGCGATGGGCGGTCGGGGGCCGAGCGTCTGCGCGATGGTCGGCGAATCGCTGGACCGCCCGTGGCACGGTGCGCACGGCGCAGCGGTCGTCCTGAGCGCCGGAGCGCAATTCGCAGAACGGGAGGGATAAATGACCAGGTTGACGTGGGGGCTCGTGGTCGGCATCGCGATGTCGCTGATGTCGGGCTGCGTGATGGACGGCGCGCTCACCGAGGACGGCAAAGCAGAAGCGGCTCAGAACCTGCCGCGCGCGCCGCAGCAGGGCGGACTGATCGGCGTTCAGACGGTCGGCGCGGCCGGAGGCGTGCACCAGAAGGACAACAACTCGAACGCCGGAGACGACAATGCCAACGCCAACGGCGGTAACGCGAATGTCAACGACAACGGGAATGTGAACGCCGACAACGGGAATGACAACGGCGGCAACTCGAACGCAAACGACAACGCCAACGTGAATGGCGACAATGGAAATGAAAACGGCGGCGGACCGTGTCCGGATGGTTCGTTCCGTGTTCGCTCCGATTTCGCGGGCGACGGTGAAGGCGAGGCCGAGTATCGGCTCCTGCCCGACGGCTGCGAGCGTTTCCGATGCCGCGTGGACGACGCGCCGGCCGATCGGACGCTCGACGTGATCGTGGACGGCGTCGTCGTCGGGCAGATTCGCACCGACAGCCGCGGTCGTGGCGAGATTGAACTCGACAGCGAAGACGGCACTTGGCCGGTTGGCTTCCCTCAGGTGGACGTCGGCGATTCGGTGCAGGTCGGCGGCGCGCTGAGCGGCATGCTCACTTTGGATTGCTCGGACGATCCGGATTCGTGCGGCAACGGCAACATGAACGGCAACTCGAACGGAAACGCGAACGGCTGATCCCGCGAATGGGGGGCGTCGTTGACGGTGCGACCCGCCTCACGGATGCTTCCGGGGGGCGGGTCGTGTCTCATGCTCGCTCCGCTTCCACCGCCCCGCGTTCTCGAAGGAGTGCCCGTGCACGCCCCGGAAGCCGCCGTCCGCGAGCGCGGTCGATCCGTCCCGACGCCGGACGGGAACACGCCTTCCCCTGCCGCGAGCGTGCCCACCGCGATCGATTCCGCCTGGCGCATCGTGTGCGAGTCGCTCATTCTTCTGGTCGCGGGCGTTTTGCTCATGCACTCGCTGTACGGAGAGCGGGGCGGCGCGGAGATCGGCGTTCCGGGGCATGACTCCTTCTATCACATCCGGATGGCGGCGCTGTTGCCGGAGATCGGTCTGACGCGAACGTTTCCATGGCTCCAGTTCGCCTACTTTCGCGATGCGGGCGACGAGTTCGTCAGTCACCATTACGGCTTTCACGTGTTTCTCCTGCCGTTCGTGAAGCTCTCCGAGCACCTGACGGGCGACGCGCTGGCCGGCGGGCGCTGGGCGACTTGCGCGACGTTCGGCCTGTCGCTGGTCCTGCTGAATCTGCTGCTGCGGACGGCGAGCGTGCCGTGGCGCTGGCTGTGGCTGACGCTGCTGCTGCTGTCGCCGACGCAGTTCTTCTTCCGCCAGGCGCTGGTTCGGGCGATCAGCCCCTCACTCTGCTTCCTGCTGCTGATTCTGTTGCTGCTGTTTCGCGGGCGCTGGCTGTGGGCCGCGATCGCGACCGTCGCGTTCACGCACCTCTATCTCGGCGCCGTGCTCTATACGCCCTTGCTGATCGGATGCTTCGCGCTTGCGTCGATCATCGGACCGGCCGGGGCGCGCGAGCTGCCGTGGAAGTCCATTCTGGCGACCGCTCTGGCGTGGACGGTCGGCGTGGTCACGTATCCGTACTTCGGCGGCATGGGCGAATTCCTGCGATTGCAGGTGTTCGGCACGGGGTTGACGCCGGATATTACCGTCGGCTCGGAATGGAAGTCGTACGAGGGCGTGTGGTGGTTCGCGTCCACGTTCGCCGGTCCGCTGCTGGGCGTCTGGGCGGTGTCGCTGGCGGCCCGCGTCCGGTTCGGGCCGACGTTCGATTCGCGCGAGATGACGCTGCTGCTGCTGAACTTCGCTTTTCTCGTGCTCACGCTCAAGGCGCGGCGCTTCATCGAATACTGGCCGGTCTTCAGCCTGCTCAGCTCCGCGTACATCGCCGCGCCGCTGCTGATCCGGTTCGAGCGGTGGCGTCGCCGCGGATTCGTCCAATCCGAGGGCTTCTGGCCGCGGGCCCTGCGGGCGGCGTTCTATCTCTATGTCGCGGCAGCGTGCGGCGCATTGGTCTATGCGGCTGTCCGAACGAGCGCGCTGCGCGAAGTGTTCACGCACTGGGAGTTTGCCGTCGCGGCCGGGCTTAGCCTGGCGTGGGTGCTGGTGGATTCGGCAACCCGCGCGCCCGCGGCCGTTCGGCGAGTCTCGCTTCGCGCCGCCGGGACGGCGGTGGTTGCGGCCGGCGCGCTGAGTGGCACGGCGCTGGCGGCGCTGCCGCGACTGGAGCAGGTTCGCGGCGACACGCGTTGTCATTACGATCTGCCCGCGATCCGCGACGTGATGTCGGCGCTGAAGCAGCGCTCGCAGCCCGGCGACGTGGTCTTCACGGACGACTGGGACATCTTTCCGCTCTACTTTTACTACAACACGCACAACTACTACATCGTGGGGCTGGATCCGAAATTCACGCACGAGCGACGTCCGGACCTGTGGGAGCGCTACGTGGCGGTGTCGCGAGGAAAGGTCCCGGCCGACGCGGTGGTCACGATGAAGGACGCGGCCGGCAAACCGCGCGACGAGAAGCTGCACATCGAGCTGACCGACATCCGCGAGCACTTCCGGGCGCGGTTCGTCATCACCGATCGCGATCACAACGCGCTGGCGACGAAACTCTACAACGCGCCGGAGTTCGCCGAGCTGATTCATCCCGCGGGGTCGTATCTCCAGGTGCGCGACGCGCCGTTCCTGCTGTGGCGCGTCCGCGAGCCGGGCGAGGCGTTCGAGCGGCGAACGCCCGAATCGCTCGACCAGAACGGCGTTCTCTATCTCAGCTTTCTCGACCCCACCAAGGTCGAGCAGGGCTGGGGCGAGTTCCGCGTCGATCGCTCCGTGACCGGCGATCCGATCGAGCTGGGAGCGCTCCAGCACGCGCGCGGACTGGGGACGCACGCGCCCTCCGTCATTCGCTACGACATTCCGGACGGCTATGCGCGATTCGAAGCGACCGCCGGCGTGGACGCTTCTCGCAAGAGCTGCGGCGGATCGGTGACGCTGAGCGTGCGGCTGGACGGGCGCGAAGTGTTCACCAGCGACGTGCTGACGCCGTTCAGCGAGCCGGCCGAGATTTCGGTGGAGCTTCAAGGGGCGCGCGTGCTCGAACTGCGGGCCGATGCGACCATCGACGGACAGCAGTGCGATCACGTGGACTGGGGTTCGGCGCGATTGGTGCGCCGGCGGGAGTAAGCCCACCAGAGAGGGCGCGCGACTGTTTCCGTCCGCACTTCGCGCGGCTGTTATCGTCCGCGCCGCGCGCGACTACGCTTGTCCGCCCCCCGCGCGTGCGCTCCAAGGCGAGCGTGCGCGTGTCTGACCGAGCCGCGACCGTGAGGGAGCGGGGACTTCGGCGCACGCAGCCGAGACACAAGTCTGCGTCCCGAGCCGCGCCGTGCGGAACGCCGCCGATCCACTTCGCACTCGCGCCATGCGGCATGCGGAATGCCGTTCATCCACTTCGGACCAACGCGCAGGGGGCGCGTGCGGGCGTGATGGTCTGACGCCGGGGGGTGGCATGCAACGCCGCTTAGTTCGCGGCGTTGGGTGGCATGCTTTCGCGATGCTCCGCGTGAGCACGCTGCGGCGCGCGTCCGCGTCTTCAGCCGGGTGCCGTGCCGAGCCGCGAACTCGAGCGAGCGGCCGTCTTCCGCAGTTCAAACGCAACGGCTTTGTTGAAACCGAGATAGTCACGGCGCGACTCAGAGAACCTGCTGACGTGAACAGCCGTCGGCAGGCTACCCGGCTGCTCCGAAGGGAAAGACCGGTCGGAGACCGGTCCCCCATGGGAAAGGAAAGACCGGTCGCGAGGGGATAGACCTGCCCCGGAGGGAAAGACCGGTCGGAGACCGGTCCCCCATGGGAAAGGAAAGACCGGTCGCGAGGGGATAGACCTGCCCCGGAGGGAAAGACCGGTCGGAGACCGGTCCCCCATGGGAAAGGAAAGACCGGTCGCTAAGGGATAGACCTGCCCCGGAGGGAAAGACCGGTCAGAGACCGGTCCCCCATGGGAAGGAGAAGACCGGTCGCGAGGGGATAGAGCTGCCCCGAAGGGAAAGACCGGTCAGAGACCGGTCCCCCATGGGAAGGGAAAGACCGGTCAGAGACCGGTCCCCCATGGCAGAGGACAATTCGCGAAAGGCGCGCTCTCGCTGAGGAATGCGCCGGCACGCCACGGGCCTTCAAACCAGGCCTACCTGTTCGCCGCGGATTTTCGCTCGCCGCCGCGGCGTCGCGGCCGCGACGCGAAGGACATCCAGCCGGCGACCGTCAGCGCGATCGGCGCGCAGGCCGTGCAGGCGTTGCCGCTGAGCGAGTAGCTCACCGTCACCTCGCGATCGCCGTTCATCCGCACCCACACCGGCGTGACGTCGCAGCCGTGGCACGGCTCATTCGGCTCGTAGTAGATCCAGTTCGGATCATTGATCCGCGTGCCGGATTCGTCATACACGCCGACCAGAACGCTGCAATCGCCCTCAGTATACGTCCGAAGGAAGACCGAGCGGTTCTCCGGCACGTAGATCTCGCCCTCGAGGATGCCCTCGGTCGTGTTGAACAGCTCCGTCCGGACTTCGTCGCCGAACGGATCGTTCGGGTCCGGGTTGTACTCGGCCCAGGCCAGTCCGCCGCCCTGGCCGTCGTGGCGCACTCGAAGGATCGGCAGGCGCACGCGCAGCGTGACCGGCACGTCGAACGCGGCGCGCCCATTAATCGTGACCTCCAGCTCGGCCGCGTGAATCGAATCGAGCGGCAGGCCGGCCGCGCTCGGCGCGAGCGACAGCTCCGCCATTCCGCCAACAGCCTGGCCGGCGCGCGGCGTGACCACGAGCCACGGCGGGATGCTGTCCGTGGTCACTGCGAAGTCGTACGGCTGGGGACCGTTGCGCTGCAGAACGATGGTGGCCGGCGTGATGCGTCCGCTGCGCGGGGCGCTCAGTGACAGCTCGTCGGGCGAAGCGACCACCGGTTCGGGCACCTGGAAGTCCTCGTCGTCCGGATCGGGCACGGCGCTGGCGAGCGAGTATCCCGCGGGCTGCCCATCGCAGATGCCGTCGTTGTCGGCGATCTCGTCGGAGGCGTCGGTGAAGCCGTCGCCGTCGTTGTCACGGCCCCAGACGGGCAGCTCGTTGTCCACGACGCCGTCGCAATCGTTGTCGCGGCCGTCGTCGCACGGACCGTTCGCGCCCGGGTGCACGCCGGCGTCGGCGTCGTCGCAATCGTCGGCGCGGGCGACGTAGCCGCGCGGCGCGGCGCAGTCGATGTACGGATGGGCGGCATCGCCGTATCCGTCGCCGTCCGCGTCGCGGTAGAAGCGCGTCGCGCCTTCGTCGATCAGTCCGTCGCAATCGTTGTCGATGGCGTCGCGGCAGTTCTCGGCCGCGCCCGGATAGGCGCGCCGATCGCGCGGCGCGCAGTCCTGGGCGTCGGGCACGCCGTCGTTGTCATCGTCGTCGTCGCACGCGTCGCCGTCGCCGTCGCTGTCCGTGTCGTTGTTCAGCGGGTCGGGCACGTCCGGACAGAGATCGTCGGCGTCGCAGACGCCGTCGCGGTCGCGGTCGGCGTCGCAACCGGGCGCGGTGAATCGGATCGTCAGCCCGTTGTTGGTCTCGCTGCGCTCGTACACGTCCCCGCTTTGCTCGCCGCAAGCATCCGCGTAGGCGCCGAATTCGTACTCGCCGGCCGTCGCGTAGACGCGCCAGAACTGCACCGACGTGCTCGCGCCCGGCGCCAGCGACGCGACCCCGCGCGTGCGGGTCTCGCAGCTTGGCCACGACGCGACCGCGACCGACGATCCGCCCTGGGTTGGTCCGGGCGAGCCGATCGTGACGTACGCTGACGGATAGGCTCCGGGAAATGCCGCGGGGTTGAAGTCTCCCACGCGGAACGCGCCGGCCGGATAGCTTCCGGCGTTTCGGACGGTCACGTCGAAGTAGACCACGTCGCCCCAGATCGGATCGGCGACGATGGTCGTTTGAATCCGTTCGACGAGCAGGTCGGCCGCATTGACGCCGCTGTCGCTGGCGACGCTGATGTCTCGGCTGGCGAGGTTGTTGTCTTCGCGCGGTTCAGCGACAACCTCGCCGCACGAATCCGCCCAGGCCCAGAGCCGATGGGCACGCGCTTCGGAATACGTGACGGAGAACGTGCGCGAAACGAGACCTTCCGGCGGAACGGAGTCCTGTACATAGACGAAGTCCGTCAGCGCGCAGCCGTCTTCCGGCGCGTCCGGCGAGTCCGGCGCGATGCTCAAGCGGAAGCCGGACGCGGGGCTGCTGCCGACGTTGCGCACCGCCACGGTCACGTCGAACGGCTGGTTCTGCGTGGGCGTGGGGACGCTGCTCGCAATGCTCTCGATCCGCAGGTCCGGCTGCCCCACGTTGAGCACGCCGGAGCGCGTGTTGTTGAAGTTGTTGGATTCAGGCACGTTGTTCTGGCAATCGACCCAACCCCACGCGACGTATTGCCCGGCCGTCTCCAACAGAAGCGGACCGAGCGTGACGGTTTGCGTCGCGCCCGACGGAAAGCCTGTGCCGAACGGTCCGGCGGAGAAGGCGAGCTCGTTGCACGCCTGTGGTTCGGCGCTGCCGACGCGCAGACCGCAGTACCAGACCGAGCCCAGGACGTCCGGGCCGGCGTTCCGGACCTCGACGTCGACGTAGAACGGCTGTCCCGGGGTCGGGTCGTCGATGGACGGCGCGACTCGGTCGATCACGAGATCGCCCAGCGCAACATTCACCGTGCGGCTGAGCTGGTTGTTGCTCTCGTCCGATTCTTCGACGAGGTTCTGGCAGCCGTCCACCCAGGCATGCAGGATGTATGAACCCACCTCGGGATAGACCACTTCGAAATTGAACAGGCGATCGCTGTTCGGCGGAAACGCGATCTCAAGAAACTGCGACTGGTCGGACGGACAGGAGAGGTCCATCGGAATCGCGTCGATCCACAACCGCATCCACGTCTCCTCGAGCGGCGTGCCCGTGCCGACGTTCCGCGCCGTGACCGTCACGAAGACGGTCTGTCCAGGCGCGGGATTGGTCGGGCTGATGTCGATGCGCGTGATGGTGAGGTCGGGTTGAAACTGGGCGAGCGCCGGCGACGCCAGGAGCAACGCCGCGAATCCGCCCAGCAAGGCCGCGGCGCGAATGCCCGGAGCCGACCGAACGCGAGCAGACAGATTCCACATGGGCGAGACTCCCTCGCGCCGTGCCGTCGAATCCGGCTTGGACTCGCGCGGATGCGCTCAGGGTTCCAAACGCCGCGAGGCGCGCAGCATTAGCCCAGCTGCCGCGCGGCAGCGCACCAGAGACCGTGCCCAGGGATGTTTACGGCGACGATGGGCGCGCGGCGGCCCATAGCCGCGCGTGATTCCGCAGCATCTGTCGATACTGGCCCCAGGTCGGCGTCGTATAGGACTTTCCGCCGGTCTGGACGCTTTGTCCGGCTGCGAACCGGCTGAAATTCGCCACGACGCGCGCGACAGCGGGCGGCACGCGACGATTGGTCTCGGCGACGCTCGCGCGGACCGTGGCTTCGAGCGTGTCGCGAAACAGGATCGGAAACCGCTCCTGGTACACGATCGGTCCCGTGTCGATGCGGTCGTCGATGCGGTGAATGGTGAATCCGGTCTCGGCGCGGCCTTCGTAGATCGGCCAGATCACGCTGGCCGCGCCTTGATAGTCCGGCAGAATCTCGCCGTGCACATTCAGCATGCCGAGCCGTGGGATGCTGAAGACCGTCGGATGAATGTAGCCGTTGCCGAGCGACAGCCCGAGATCGGCGTCGGCCTCGCGGAACATCCGTCGCGTCGCGTCGCTCTGGATCAACGGCGTCGTGCGGACTGGCACGCCCAGGCGCTGCGCGACGGCGAACAGGTCTTCCGCCTCCGGAAAAGCGTACCACGGGCGCATCCGCAGCCCGACCCACGCCCCCAGCGGACCGATCCGCCACACCTTCTTCAGGTCGCGCTTCAGCCGCTTCCAGCGGCTCACGCGACGCCGCTCGTTGAACACGACGGCGCACACCTGCACACCCGACTGCTGAGACAGCAGCGGCAGGCACAGGCTGGCCGGCCCGAAGCGCTGCCCGGTCAGGATCACCACCCGCATGAATCAGCCCGCCTCGCCGCCGCCGGCCGCGAAGTAACGAACGTGCGACCACGGCCACTGCGGCTCGAAATGGTGCCGCGGAATCGACAGCGGATCGGTTCGTCCGGGCGAGACGTGCCCACGGACCGCGCTGAAGCACCCTTCGTAACCGGCGGCGCGGATCATCTCGCGCGACGCGTCGTCGATGTCGCGCGGAGTTCCGAACGGCCACGCCAGGAAGCGGCAGGGGCGGCTCAATTCGTCCTCGATCCGCTTCTTCGAGCCGACGATCTCGTCGTACAGGCGCTTTCGGTCGCCGGAGAGCTGCGAGAGTCGCGCGTGCGAGGCGGTATGGCTGCCGAACTCGTGCCCGGCGTCCGCCATCTCGCGCGCCTGCTTCCAGGTCAGGAGGCGCGTCGGTCGGCGCGTGTAGGTCGCCCACCACGCGTCGCGGATGATTTCATCGCTGGCGCCGACCAGGCTCGAGGGCAGGAACGTTATGCACGGGATGCGCAGCTCCAGGAGGACCGGGAACGCGTTGCGATACACGTTGTCGAAGCCGTCGTCGAACGACAGGTGCGCAGTGCGACCGGTGGGCGCTTCGCCGCGGATCGCTTCGAGCACGGCTTGCGTCGGTACGAAGCGAAACCTGTCCGACAGGCGGCGCAGGAGGGTGCGAAACGCCGACACCTGATCGTCGTAGACGTAGTGCAGGTAGTGGCATCGCAGCGGCGTCGTAGCGGGCATCGCCCGAAACGTGCCGGCGGCGCGCAGCGCCAGCGACCGAGCGACCGCCCGCGCGCCTCGGCTGCTGAGCAGCGCAGCGCGCGGCCGGATCTCCGCGTATCGCCGGGTGAAGCCGTCTTCGTGCACCGCTCAGCTTTCTCCAGCAGTCTGCCCGGCCTTCCGCTCGCGCGGACTGGCTCACGCGTGGAAGTCACTATAATGCCCGCGTGCGAGCCGGGCGCGTAGCGCGGCCGCGCCCATCGGAGAGCGTTATGGCGGATCCACGGCGAGGCCGGCATCCTATCAAGATCGAGGAGACGGCCGGCACGAAGGCGTACTGCCAGTGCGGGTGGTCGGAGAAGTTGCCGTATTGCGATGGCGCGCACAGCCGCATGCAGACCGGCTGCACGCCGATCGTCTGCGAGGTTCCGGCGGCGGGTCGCAAGGCGATCTGCCAGTGCGGACAGAGCGCCACGCTGCCATGGTGCGACGGCGCGCACAAGACGCTTCCGCCGGCGGAAGGGGCATGAGCGCGGCGCTCTGCTCGACGCCGTCGCGGGGACCCGCATGACGGCCGCGCCGGACCGATGCGACGTCTCGATTCGCGTTCGCTATGCCGAGACCGACGCGATGGGGTACCTGCACCACGCGGCGTACTTCGTCTACTTCGAGATCGGCCGCACGGAGCTGCTGCGGCTCAGCGGAGTGAGCTACGCCGAGATGGAGGAGCGCGGGCTGTTCTACGTGGTGGCGAAGTTCGAATGCCGCTATCGCGCGCCGGCCCGATATGACCAGGTGCTGACGCTGACGACGATCACGAAGCGCCTGACACGGTTTCGAGTGGACCACGCATACGAGCTGCGGCGAGACGACAAGCTGCTGACCGAGGCGGAATCCACGCTGGTGCTGGTCGGACGCGATGGTCGCCCGACCGCGTTGCCGGATGAGCTGTTTGCTCATCTGGCAGGCAAGCCGAGCGCGTAGGCCGCGGTCGCCGGGGCGCCGCCCGCGTTTGCAGAGACCGCGTTCTGTCGCGATAATCCGACGAAATCCACGGCACATCGACGGGCCGACCGAACGGGGAGATTCCATCGTGACAGACAATCCGCGGATCGAAATGCAAGTCTCGCAGGCAGACCAGGACTGGGGCCGCATCGTGCTCGAGCTCGACGCGGCGGCCGCGCCCCAGACGGTCGCAAACTTCCTGCGCTATGTTGAGTCCGGTTTCTATGACGGGCTGATCTTCCATCGGGTGATCAGCTCGTTCATGATTCAGGGCGGCGGCTATACGGCGTCGGACGCGCTCAAGCGCGACGGACTTCTCGCGCCCGTCGCCAACGAGGCCGCCAACGGTCTGAGAAACCTCAAACATACGATTGCCATGGCGCGCACCAGCGATCCGCACAGCGCCACCTCGCAGTTCTTCATCAACGTCGCCGACAATCGTTTCCTCGATCATCCGGGTCAGGACGGCTGGGGTTACTGCGTGTTCGGACGCGTGGTCGAAGGCGCCGACGTGGTCGAGCGCGTCGCGTCGGTCGAGACGATCAACAGCCCGGGAATGGGCGAGAAATCCAAGCCGAAGCACCCGCCGGTGATCCGCGCGGCGCGCGTGCTGCCCGCCTGACAGATCGCCCGCGAGCGAGCCGCCGGGACCGGGCGCCACCCGCCCTCCGGGCGGAGCGGCGCGTCGGATTGGGGGGATCGCGTGCTGGAAACCACGAACCGACCCTGGGAGCGACTGGCGGAGCTGATCGAAATCGGCGACGCCGATTCGATTCGCGACTACGTCGAGTTGCTCGGTCCGGGCGAGGCCGCGCGCGCGATCGCGGAGCTCACCGACGCGCACACCGAGCGGCTGCTGGGCGAGCTGGATCCCGCGCACAGCGCGGCCGTGGTGGCCGACCTGCCCGCAGCCCAGGCGGTGGCGCTGCTCGAGCAGACTTCGCGGGAACTGGCGGCGGCCGTCCTCGCTGCGCTTCCCAGCGACGTTCGCGCGGACCTGCTGCGCGCCATGCGGAGCCCGGTGCGGAGCGAGCTGATCGAGCTTCTGCCGCCCGAGGACGCGCGCCAGGCGGTCGAACTGGGGCGATACGACGCGTCGAGCGCGGGCGGCCTGATGGCCAAGGAGTATCTCGCGTTCCGCGAGACGGACCGTGCGCGCGACGTGATCGACGACTTGAAGCTCAACGCCCGGCGCTATGCGAATTACGACGTGCAGTATCTGTACGTCGTCTCCGAGGACGGGCGGCTGACCGGCGTGCTGCCGGTTCGCCGGCTGCTGTTCGCCGCGGCGGGCGCGTCGCTGAAATCGCTCATGACCGCCGACCCGCTTCACGTGCCGGTCGGCGCGCCGCTCGACCTGCTCGACGACCTGTTCCAGCGCCATCCGTTCCTGGCGATGCCGGTGCTGGACGAGCAGAAGCGGCTGCTCGGCGTGGTCCGCCGCAGCGCGGTGCAGGGCGCGATCACGCAGCGGTCCGAACTGGATCATCTCAAGCACCAGGGCATCGTCGGCGGCGAGGAGCTGCGCACCATGCCGCTGTTGACGCGCTCGCGCCGGCGGCTTTCGTGGCTGAGCGCGAACATCCTCCTGAACATCCTGGCGGCCAGCGTGATCGCAGTGTTCCAGGACACGCTGAGCGCCGTGATCGCGCTGGCCGTCTTTCTGCCGATCATTTCGGACATGAGCGGCTGCTCCGGAAACCAGGCCATCGCCGTCAGCATGCGCGAATTGGCGCTGGGACTGATCAAGCCGGTGGACGTCTGGCGCGTATGGTTGCGCGAGGTCAGTGTCGGCCTGATCAACGGGATCGCGCTGGGAATCCTGATCGCGGCCGTGGGGTGGGCCTGGAAGGGCAACGCTGTGCTCGGATTCGTGGTCGGCACGGCGCTGTGCGTGAACACGATCGTGGCGGTGTCCATCGGCGGCACGCTTCCGCTGCTGCTGCGCCGCATGAAATTCGATCCGGCGCTGGCGTCCGGTCCACTGCTGACCACCGTCACGGACATGTGCGGGTTTTTCCTCGTGCTGGGTCTTGCGACGCTGTTGCTGCCTCATCTGACCTCGGTCTGACGCTCCAGCGAATCGCAGGACTTTGCGTCGGGAACGCGCTGCGCCTACTTTCTCGCTTGTGCCGCGATCGCCCGAGAACGAACCCGATGCCCCTCTGCCCGCGGGCGCCGTTGAACCTGCCCTGCGCGCCCTCTACGAGTCCGCGCACGCGCGTTTCGCGCCCGGGCTGCTGCGCCTGTTTCAGCGCCGCGCGCCGCGAAACCCGGAGCTGGCCGACGAGCTCGCGCAGCAGTGCTGGGCCGAACTCTGGCGCATTCTTGCCGAGCGGCGATACGACCCAGGCAGGGCCGCGATCTCGACGCTCGCGTACGCCGTCGCCCATCGCATCTGGTTGCGCTTTCTCGACCGCTCGCGGCAGGCGGCATGGCCCCATCCCGCGGCGTCACAGTCCGTCGTGACCGATCACGCGGACGTCGTCGCTCATGCCGAAATGCTCGAGGCGCTGCGGGAGTGCGTTCGCACCGGCGTGGACGCCAAACGCCTGGACTCGATCGACCAGGCCATCGTCGCGGGCGTCGCGGACGGGCGGAGCGAGCGTGAAGTCGCGACGGAGCTTGGACTTGCGCCGAGCAGCGTGAACGCCCGCAAGCAGGCGGTGCTGGCCTGGCTGCGCCGCTGCCTGGCCGCGAAGGGGTTTCGCGCGGAAGTGATCGAGCGTTTGGGCGGTATCGACGAATAAGAAGAGGGCGGGGCGTTGGCGTCGCCGCCGAAGGAGCGTCCTTGAACGACCGATCGATCCAGAACCTGCTTCAGCAGTTGGGCGAGGCGCAGCTTTTTCTCGGGCACGGCCTGGGGACATCCGCTCACGGTCGTGCATCCGTCTCCGGCGTCCGCCTGCCGGCGTGGCTTCGCGCGACGATTCCGCTGACCGCCGCCGCAGTGCTCGCCCTGGTGATGATTTGGCCACCGGCGTCGCGACGACCTGCCCTCTCGTCGCTCGACGGCGTTCCGGTCGTGCTTGCGCGGCACGCGCCCATGCCCGAGCCGGGCAAGCAGGTCGAGCGGTTCAGATCGTGCTCGGCCGAGGATGCGTATGCGGTGGTCGTGCTTCGCGCGTGGAGTCCCGATTGCGGCTGCGTGACGTGGCGCGTGCACGAGTTCGACGATGGCACGCGCTTCGCGCGGCTGCCGGCGGGAGAGGACGTTTCGATCCACCTCGACGTGCTCGACGACGATCCGCGGGTGGACCAGATGTTCATGCTCGCGGTCGCGCGTCAGCTCGGCGATCTCCCGCTGGATCGCGAGTCGGCCGCTTCGCTGATCGAGTGCCTGAACCAGTCTCTACCACCTGAGCAGCTCGGCGAGCCGACCGGTGACAGCCCGGAAGCGCTCGTCGCGTGCGTGTCGCCGAGCGTCCGCGTGATTCCGCATGCCTTCGGCGGACATTGACGCCGGACTTCCCTCTGCCGCTACACTTTCGCAACGTCGCCGGCGCGAGTCTCGCACCGGCCGGTGCTCGAGTCCGGAGAGCGATTCCATGCGGTCCGCGCCCAGATCGGCTGCTGAATCCCAGGTTCTGCTGAACAGCCTCGTCGCGCTGCTGGACGAGTCGTACTCGCGCCAGGCGTGGCACGGCGCGACGCTGAAGGGCGCCCTGCGCGGCATGAGCGCGCAGCAGGCCGCATGGCGCCCCGCGCCCTCGCGGCACAGCGTCGCGGAGATCGTGGTTCATGCGGCGTATTGGAAGTACGCGGTGCGCCGCAGGCTATCCGGCGGCGAACGGGGCGGCTTTCCGATCAAGGGAAGCAACTGGTTTGCGATCGATGCGGACGTTTCCGAGGCCGACTGGCGCGGGCACATCCGCCTGCTGGACCAGCAGCACGCCCAGCTCCGTATCGCGGTGGAGACGATGAACCCCGCCCACGTGATCTCGACTGCGGAGGGTCGCAAGGTGAGCAACCTGCGTCTGATCCGCGGCATCGCGATGCACGACGTGTATCACGCCGGGCAGGTGCAAACGCTCAAGGCGCTGTACAAGTCCGCCGGCTCGTGAGCGCGCCGCACGGCTCAGGCGGCGGCGGTCGCGGTCACTTCACTTCCCAGGTGTCGCCGGAGCTGAAGAGCGCGTCGAGGTCGCCCTTTCCGTGCTTGGCGACGGCGGTCTGAATCTGCCCCAGGACCATCTCCTCGTACGACGGGCGCGTGACGGCCCGGAACACGCCGACCGGCTCGGGAAATTCGGGGAAACGCATTCGCGAGAGCAGGTATGCCAGCGTCGGCTCCGGAGCGCGTTCGTCGTGAATGAGCAGGTCGTCGGGGGCGACGCCGCCCTCGCCGACCGGGACGATTTCGGGCGAAGTGCCGTTCAGACGGATGCCCTTGTCGCGATTCTTGCCGAACATCATCGGCTTGCCGTGCTCCAGGTAGACGATGTGATCGTCCTTCGTGTGCCGATCGGAGGCATACTCGAACGCCATGTGGTTGTAGACGTTGCAGTCCTGGTATACCTCGACGAACGCGGTGCCCTTGTGCTCGGCGGCGCGGCGAAGGACGTGCTGAAGGTGCTTCACGTCCACGTCCACGGTGCGCGCGACGAAGGTGACCTCGGCGCCGATCGCGACGGAGATCGGATGCATCGGGTAGTCGACCGAACCGTGCGGGGTGCTCTTGGTCTTCTTGCCCAGCTCGCTGGTCGGCGAGTACTGGCCCTTGGTCAGCCCGTAGATGCGGTTGTTGAACAGGATGATCTTCAGCCCGACGTTCCGGCGGATGGTGTGCAAGGTGTGATTGCCGCCGATGCTGAGGCCGTCGCCGTCACCGGTGATGACCCAGACGTCAAGGTCGGGGTTCGCCAGCCGCACGCCGGTGGCGATCGCGGCGGCCCGCCCGTGGATGCCGTGGAAGCCGTACGTTTCCATGTAATAGGGGAACCGGCTGGAGCAGCCGATGCCGGACACGAACACGGCCCGCGACTTGTCGATGCCGACGTCGGCGAAGACCTTTTGCATCTGGCTGAGAATGGCATAGTCGCCGCAGCCCGGGCACCAGCGGACTTCCTGGTCGCTGCGGTAGTCCTTCGGCGATGCGGCGCGGGGCGTCGTGCTCATGAGTGCTTACCTCCCAGGTGCTGCTCGATCGCGGTCGTAATCTCTGAGACCATGAACGGGCGGCCTTTGACCTTGCAATGCGCGTGCACGTCCGCCAGGAAGCGCGCCCGAAGCACATACGCCAGTTGCCCCAAGTTCAGCTCGCACGTCAGGACGCGCCGGAAGCCCTTCAGGATCGGGCTGATCGACTCGTGCATCGGAACCAGCCAGCGCAAATGCAGGTGCGAGACCGACAGTTTCCGCTCTCGGGCCTGTTCGACCGCCGTCCGCACCGTGCCGTACGTTCCGCCCCAGGTCACCAGCAGCAGCTCGCCCGATGCGTCGCCGAACAGCTCCGGCTCGGGCAGGCTTTCGATGACCTTCTCGACCTTCTGCTGCCGCAGGTGCACCATGCGCTCGTGGTTGTCCGGGTCATAGCTCACGTGCCCGGTGCGGTCGGCCTTCTCCAGCCCGCCGACGCGGTGCTCCAACCCGCGCTGCCCCGGAATGACCCACGGCCGGGAACCGTCGGCATTCCGCGCGTACGGCTCGAACGGCGTGCCGAATGGTTCGTGCGAGACAGGGATCGGCTGGAGGTCGGTGAGTCGCGGGATCGCCCAGGGTTCGGACCCGTTGGCGAGGTAGCCGTCGCTGAGCAGGATAACCGGCGTCATGTAGCGAATCGCGACGCGGGCGGCGTCGATCGCCGCCCAGAAGCAGTCCCCCGGGGATTGCGCCGCGAGGACGGGAACCGGACATTCGCCGTTTCGCCCGAGAGCGGCCTGCCAGAGGTCGGCCTGCTCCGTCTTCGTGGGCAAGCCGGTGCTGGGTCCGCCGCGCTGAACATTCACGATGACCAGCGGAAGCTCGGTCATGACCGCCAGCCCGATCGCCTCCTGTTTCAGCGCCACGCCCGGTCCGCTGGTGCCCGTCGCGGCGAGCAGCCCGGCGAACGAGGCGCCGATCGTCGCGCAGGCGGCCGCGATCTCGTCCTCGGCCTGAAAGGTTCGGACGTCGAACTGCTTGTAGAGCGAGAGCTCGTGCAGGATGTCGCTGGCGGGCGTGATGGGATAGGAGCCGTAGAACAGCGGCTTTCCGGCGAGACGCGCGGCGGTGATGAGTCCGAGCGCGGCGGCCTGATTTCCGGTGACGTTGCGATAGCGTCCGGGTGCGAGTCGTGCCCGGTCCACCTTGTAGCGCACGGGGAACAGCTCGGCCGTCTCGCCAAAGTTGAAGCCGGCCCGCAGCGCGAGCGTATTGGCCTCGGCTACGGCGGGCTGCTTGGCGAACTTGCTTTCGATCCACTGGAGCGTGGTGTCGAGCGGACGGTCATAGAGCCAGAAGACCAGGCCGAGCGCGTAGAAATTTCGACATCGGCCGGCGTCCTTCGTGCCCAGGCCGGTGCTCTTAACGGCCTCCAGCGTGTGGGTAGTGATGGGCACCTTGTAAACGCGGAATCGGCGATAGAGATCGGAGCCTGAATCGAGCGGATTCGAGTCAAATTTCGCGCGGGTCAGGTTGGTCTGGGAGAACTCGTCGCTGTTGACGATGAGCAGCCCGCCGTCGAGCAGGTCCGCGACGTTGACGCGCAGGGCGGCCGGGTTCATGGCGATGAGCGCATCCACCTTGTCGCCCGGCGTGTGGATTCGGTGGCTGCTGAAGTTGATCTGAAACCCGGAGACGCCCGCGAGCGTGCCGGCGGGCGCGCGGATCTCGGCGGGGAAGTCGGGCAGCGTCGCGACGTCGTTGCCGAAGACGGCCGAGGTGTTCGTGAACTGCGTGCCGGCGAGCTGCATTCCGTCGCCGGAGTCTCCGGCGAAACGCACTGCGGCGTGCGGCAGGGATTGCGTGCTGGCGGAATGCGGAAGATCGACCTGGTCTTGCGTGGACGTTTCGATGTTCATGAAGCGCGATCTCCAGGCGCGACGGAAGCGCGGAAGGGGTGGCCGAGCAGGGCAATTTGCAGGCGGGGATGTTGCGACGCCGGCATCGGGAGTTCCCCCACTCCGTCGCGACGAATGAGGCTATCGTAACGTTCCGCGAACCGAATGAACAGCCGAAGCCGCTGAACCGGTTCTACGGACGGAATTCCACGGTCCGTTTGCGCCCGTCGGGGCTGACCACGTCGAGCGCCAAGGACTTTCCAACGCCCGCGCCGGCTATGGCCGACTGGAGATCGGCCACGGAACGGATCGGCCGCCCGTCTACGCCCACGAGCACTTCAGAACGCGCGATTTCGAGGCGTCCGCCGGACGACCCGGTAGCCAGGACGAGCACGCCGCGGAGGTCGGGATATTCCCAGAGCTCGGCAAGCTGCTCCGCTTCGGCGGTACGAAGCGTGCGAAGCTCGAGCGGAAGCGGCGGGGCGGTGCGGCTGCGGACCGCGTCCGCGGCCCGGACCCAGGCGTTCACGTCGTCGGGTTGGCGGTCGAGCGGCAGCTCGATGGAATGCTCGGCGCCGTCGCGGCTGAAGTCGATCCGCACGCGTTCGCCCGGCGCGGCGTCGGCGATGACGGCCCGCAGCGGGTCGATCGCGTCGACCGGCACGCCGTTGACCTTCAGGATCACGTCCTCGCAAGCCATGCCGGCGTTGTGCGCAGCGCCGCCCTCATACACGACATCGACCATGACGCCGCCGCGCTTCCCCAGGCGGAACAGGTCGATGTCGCGCGCGTCCAGCTCGGCCAGTTGCACGCCAAGCCAGCCGCGTGCGACCGAGCCGCTTTCGATGAGCTGCCGCGCGATCCGGGCGGCCATATTCGAGGGAATTGTGAAGGCGACGCCGGCGTTGCCGGTGTCGCCGTGCGTGGCGATGGCGGTGTTCACGCCGACGACCTCGGCGCGCAGGTTGAGCAGCGGTCCGCCGGAGTTGCCCGGATTGATGGAGGCGTCGGTCTGGAGGAAATCCTGATAGAGAATCTGGCGGCCGGGCGCGTTGATGTTCGTGCGGCCCTTGGCGGAGATGATTCCGTGCGTAACCGTGTGCGTCAGGCCGAACGGCGCGCCGACCGCGATGACCCAGTCGCCGACCTCCATCTTGTCGGAATCTCCGAACGGCAGGGGGTGCACTTCGCCGAGATCGGCGCGAATCACCGCCAGGTCGGTCTTCGCGTCGGCGCCGACGAGCGTGGCGTCGCCCTCGCGCCCGTCGTCGAGCGTGACGCGGATGACGCTCCGGCCTTCGACGACGTGGTTGTTCGTGAGGATGTGGCCGCGCTCGTCCCAGATGATGCCGCTGCCGGCGGCGGACTGGAGTCGCTCGAGCAGGTTGTCGCGCTTCGCTTCGAGTTCACGCAGCGTGCGGATCAGCTCGAACAGTTCATCGGTGTCCACCGCGTCGCGGCCGTCGTCCTGCATGCGACGTTCGAGTTCCTGGATGCGCCGCGCGGTTTCGTTGTATTCCTGCTGGGCGCGCTCGAGCTCCTCCCGGTCGACGTCGCTGCCTTCGACCCGTATCTGCACGACGCCCGGGCGCGCAACCTGCGCCACCAGTCGGAACGCGCGCGACACGTCCTCCAGGCGAGCAAGCTCCTCGCTCGAAGCCTGAAGCCGTCCGCGCTGCGCGGCGTAGGCGATGTGCGTCAGTACGCGGTCCGGTACTCCGAGCGCGATCAGCGCCAGCGCGGCGCAGATTCCGCTCAACCAACCCAGGCGTGATGCCGAACGTGGGCGCACAGGTTCGCCTCCTGCTGTTCGTCCGTCGTGCCCGCGCTGCGCGATCTCCGCCGCGCTGCCGGATCTTTCGGACACGGTATTCTACGCCGACCGGGTTGCCCCGGCCGCAGCAAGATTCGCGCCGCACGCCACGACGGTTGCATCGCCGCGTCCCGAACCGATAGGATCAGTCGGAAGAGGTGAATTCTTATGACGACCCTGCAAGCCGCTCCGGAAATGTCGCCTGAACGGGCGCTCGAGATTCTCAAGAGCCGCATTCTGGTAGACGGGTTCCACATCGTGCTCGACCCGCAGGCGAGTCACGACGTGTACCTCTACGACGCGCTCTCGGCGCAGGAATTCATCGACTTTTACGCGTTCTTCGCCTCGCAGCCGATCCGCTACAACCATCCGCGGATGCGCGAGCCGGAGTTCCTCGCGAACCTGCTCGCGTCGGCCTCGATGAAGGTCGCCAACTCGGACGTCTACACGCGCTACTATGCCGACTTCGTCCAGACGCTCGACCGCGTCGCCGGCTTGCCGGGTCTGTCGCACTTTTTCTTCATCGACGGCGGCGCGCTGGCGGTCGAGAACGCCATGAAAGCCGCGTTCGACTGGAAGGTGCGTAAGAACATTGCCGCCGGACGGGGCGAGATCGGCCGACAGGTGCTGCACTTCCGCCAGGCGTTCCATGGCCGGTCCGGCTACACGCTCAGCGTGACCAACACCGACCCTGTGAAAACGATGTACTTTCCGAAGTTCGATTGGCCGCGCGTCGACACGCCGTACATCGATTTCGGGCTTCCGGAGCCGCGCCGCACGCAGGACGTGATCGAGCGCGAACGCCGCGCGCTCGAGCAAATCGACGCCGCATTCGCCGAGCGCGGGCACGACATTGCCTGCATTCTCATCGAGACCATTCAGGGAGAAGGCGGCGACAACCACTTCCGCGGCGAGTTTCTGCAGCAGCTCCGTCGGGTCGCGGACGAGCGGGAAGCGATCCTGATCTTCGACGAGGTGCAGGCCGGCGTCGGCATCACCGGGCGCATGTGGGCCTGCGAGCACTTCGGCGTGCTGCCAGACATTCTCTGCTTCGGCAAGAAGATGCAGATCTGCGGCATCATGGCCAGCCCGCGGCTCGACGAGGTGGACGGCGTTTTCAAAGTGCCGTCGCGGATCAATTCGACCTGGGGCGGCAACCTGACCGACATGGTTCGCAGCACGCAATACCTGCGGATCATCCGCGACGAAAACCTGGTCGATCACGCGGCCGAAATGGGCGAGCACCTGCTCGACGGGCTGCATCGTCTGGCGGAGCGCTTTTCCTGCGTGACGGCGGTGCGGGGGCGGGGCCTCATGTGCGCATTCGACCTGCCCGATACGAACCAGCGGAACGCGCTGAGACGCGCGCTGTGGGATGCGCAGATGCTGGCCCTGGCGAGCGGCGAGCGGTCGCTCCGATTCCGACCGGTGCTGGACGTGACCGCCGAAGAAATCGATCGCGGCCTGAAAATCCTGCACGATGCGCTCGCGAGCCAGACGGGAGGCTCGGCCGATGCGGAGTGCCCCAGCCCATCGGAATAGCCGACCGGGACGCGCTACAGTCAGGGCGGGAGCTTGAGCGGAGTGCGCGGGGCGCTCGCGGTCGGTTCGCCGCCCGCGTCGTCGTACCGCTGGCGAAAATCGGCCAGCGTTTCGCCCGACACCAGCTCGCACCGCACTACGCGCTTCTGCCCGACCGGTTCACTGCGCGTCAGTCCCGCCAGCACCAGCTCGGCCGCGGCGCGCCCGATCTCCCCGTCAATCGGACCCACCGCGACCAGCCGCCCGGCCGCGATCGTCGGCCAGAGCGCGGGTGAACAGCCCACGATCGCGAAGCGATTCGCGCGTTCGGCGAGGGGATTGCGGCCGGCATGCAGCCACGGTCGCGCGGTCAGGCTGATGACCACGCCCGCATTGGGAAAGCGGTTCAGCGTTTCGAGGATTTCGCGCTGGTCGGCTTCGTGATCACCGGTCAAGGCGGCCGAAGCGAGCAGTTGCACGGCGCGTTGTTGCGAAAAGGCCGCACGAAACCGCGCATAACGCTGCGAACCGTCAGGCGATTGGTCGTTTTCGTGCAGCAGGATGGCGCTGCGGCTCTGCGGCGCGATCTGCGGCAGCGACGCGGCCAGCAGCTCGGCCGCCTGACCCCAGGTCACCTGCACCGTGCCGAAAACGCTGGCCGCGACGCGCTCCGGTCCGATCGTCACGACGACGACGCCGCGCGCCGCGAGCGATGCGAGCGGGTCAGGGTCGTAGAGCGTCGTCTCGCCCCACAGGCACACGGCTGCGGCGCGGCTGTCGGCGACGAGCTGAAGGCACCTGGCGCGCTCCGCCGCCGAGTCGCTCTGGGGCATCACCGCGCGCACGCGATGGGGCGGAATCGCGGCGATGCTGCGCGAGAAGGCGTTGCGCACCGCGGGCCAGGCAGGGTCGGGCTGAGACGGTCCAACGATCGCGATGACGGTCTGCGCGTCGGGCAGATATTTCGGCGCGCGAGGATCGTCGGGTCGCTCACAACCCGGCGCAAGCGCCGCAACCGCGGCGAAAAGGACTGATAAGAACCGCTGCGCGTGTAGCGGGCGCGGTTTTCGCGACCGGCGCGAGGCGGCGACGGCGATTGCGGCAGGTTGACGCAGCATTTGACGAAAGGGAGTATAATGCCATCAAGCGGGTGCGCCGGCACAAGCGGCGGCGCTTCCGCAAAGAGGACTCTACATGACGCGATTCATCGGACTGTTGTTCTCGGCTACCGTGATCGCCTCCGTCGCCGTGGCGCAATCGTCATCGACCGGTTCAGAGTCGCTCGCCGACCGGGACCCCAGCCAGAATGTGAGCGCCGGCGCAGTCGCGGAACGCGCCCCGGGACAGGTGGTGCAGGGTGCGTTGGCGCGGCACCGCGAGCTGGCCGCGGCGCGGCTGGCGTATCAGCGCGGCGACGGCGAAGCGCCGGTGAGCGGCGGCGGAACCACGGGCGGCTCAGGCAGCTCGAGCGGCGGTTCGAGCGGCGGTCTGTTCGATGGTTTGCTGGGCGACATCCTCGGCTCGGATGTGGGCGGCGCGTTGGGCGGCCTGCTGGGCGGGGGAACGGGCGGTTCCGGTACAGACGGCGGCAGCGGGATTCCGTCGAACATCACGCCCGAGGTGCTGGCGCTGCTGGAGCAGTTCGGCATCAATATCGACGACGTGTTCCCCTCCGGCGGATCAAGCAGCGGAACTTCCGTCTCCGGCTCGAACCTGCCGAACATCGTCAACAAGTCCGATGATCGCTCGCAGACCGTCGCGGATCCGGACGCGCAGGAGCCGAAGTTCACGGTGCGATGGGCCGATGCGCTGCTCGGTTCGTTCTTCGACGCGCTGAACGCCGGGATTCGGCTGAATCTGTTTGTTGACCTTCTCGAAAGCCTCTTCCGCCCGTTGCTGATTCCGGACAGCGGCGAAGAACAGACAACGACGAGCAAGCCGGCCAGCGTGCATCGGCCGGCGCCCAGCGCCGTGAACCGCGCGGGCTGACGCCGCCGCCGTCGCGCGCTCCGGCCGCGAGCGTGGCGCGGCTGCGAGCGCCGGAAGTTAGTGGGCACGTGGCGCCGTGTGAACAGCGCCATCGCGCGTTACACAGTCACTGATCGCGCCCAGTACGACCCACCGAATGGTGAACCCTTCAGATCACGCCCGGCTGGAGCAACTGCGGGCGAGCTTCGCCGAGGACTTTCAGCGGGACTGCGCGGCGATCGCACGAGCCCCCGGCCGCATCAACCTCATCGGCGAGCACACCGACTACAACGACGGCTTCGTGCTTCCCATCGCGATTGAACAGGCAACGTGGGTCGCGGCGGCTCCGCGAAGCGACGGACGGGTTCGCGTGTGTTCGCGCGAGTTCGCGGGCGTCGCCGAATGGCCGCTGAATGCATGGCGCGAATCCGGCTGTCCGCCGTGGACGGCGTACTGCGCGGGCGTGGCCGCGCTGCTGGCTCGGCGTGGCGCGCGGCTGGAAGGCGCCGACCTGCGGATCGCCAGCGACGTTCCGCCGTCGGCGGGCGTTTCCAGCTCGGCCGCGTTGTGCGTGGCGACGCTGCTGGCGCTGGCGCAGGTGTGCGGCGAGCCGCTGGAATCGCTGGAAGCGATCGACTTATGCCGGGAGGCGGAGCACGAGTTCGCGGGCGTGCCGTGCGGCGCGATGGACTTCGCAGCATCGCTGCTGTCGCGCGCCGGCAGCGCCATGCTTCTGGATTGCCGCAAGATGGAGCCGCGGCACATCGCGTGGGGCTCAGGCCGGCCTCGGTTCGTGCTGATTCACAGCGGAGTGCGGCGCGATCTGACGTCCGGGCACTACGCCCGGCGGCGCGCGGAGTGCGAGGCAGCTGTCGCCTACTTTGCGACCATCCAGCGCGATGTGCGCGCGCTGCGTGACGTCAGCGTCGAGACCGTGCGGGCGCACGCGCAGCAGATGGATCCGGTCGCCGCCGCTCGGGCGGCGCACGTCGCGTCCGAGAACCGACGCACGCAAGCATTCGCCGCCGCAATGGGCCAGGGCGACGTCGCGACGATGGGTCGGCTGATGATCGAGTCGCACGCGTCGCTTCGGGACGACTTCGAGGCGTCGTGCCCGCCGGCTGACCGGCTCGTGCGCCGCGTGTGCGAAGTGCCCGGCGTGCACGGCGCGCGGCTGACCGGGGGCGGGTTCGGCGGCTGCGTGGTCGCGCTGGCCGACGACGCCGCCGCGGCGCGCATCGCTGCGGCGCTGGATCGGTGGAGCGCGTCCGAGTTTCCCAAGGCGGCGATGCTGTTTGTGACCGCTCCGGGGGCCGGGGCATCGCTCGCGTAGGCGCCACTACCCCGGGTTTGGTTTGACACCATCAGCGGACTGGTCTATCATCCCTCGCTTGCGCCAACGGACGCGATTGGCGTAACCTTCTTACTCGTAAGTATTTGCGTTGCCTCGGCTCCGGTGGAGCGAGAAGTTGGCGAAGAAAGCGTCGAAACCGAAGGCGAGCAAGACGAAACGCCCCGCGCCCGCGAAGCCGGGACGCGCGAAGTCGTCGTCCGCAACGGCGCGGAAGAGCGCCGCCCGCCCGCCCACGGGCGCGAAGAAGACGACTCGCCTGGCTTCGTCGAGCACGCGGCGCTCGGCGCTGCCCAAGCGAAACTCGCTACCGGCGCGCGCCATCGCGCCACGCGTCGCCGCACCGCGCGAACCCGACGCAACGATCACGCCGCAAAGCAGCGGTCTGTCGGCGTCCGACCTGGCGCAGTTTCGGCGCGCCCTGCTGGAGAAGCGCGCCCAGCTCGTCGGCGACGTGCACACCATGAGCAACGAAGCGCTCAACCGCAACCGGCAGGAATCGTCGGGCAACCTGTCGAGCATGCCGATTCACATGGCCGATCTCGGCACCGACAACTACGAGCAGGAATTCACGCTGGGCCTGATCGAGAGCGAACGGGCGCTGCTGCGCGAAATCGACGAGGCGCTGCATCGGATTCAGAAGGGCACGTACGGCGTGTGCCAGGCGACCGGCAAGGCGATCGGCAAGGCGCGGCTCAGCGCCCAGCCCTGGACGAAGTATTGCTACGACTACGTCCTCGAACAGGAAAAACTCAACAAGCGCAGGTTCTAGCCTTTGTCCTCTTCGCCGACTTCACCATCCGGCGACGCCTCGGCGGAGCCGCCGGCCGACCCGGGCGTCGCGCGGTCGCACGATGTCGATGCGCCCGACGGGCGCGCGGTCACCGACGCCGGATCGTGGTTGCGCTTCGTCTGCATCGCCGCCATCGGTCTCTCGCTGGATCTCTGGTCAAAACACTGGGCCTTTGACACGCTGCGGCAGGGCGGACGCTGGGTGATCGTGCCGCATGTGCTGGAGTTCCAGACGATGCTCAATCCCGGCGCGCTGTTCGGCGTCGGCGGAGGGCAGACGACGCTCTTTTTGGTCGCTTCGGCGATCGCGCTCGTGCTGGTCGGCTGGATGTTCCTGCACAGTCCGCGGCGGCATCGACTGCTGCACGTCGCGCTCGGGGCCGTACTGGCGGGAGCGCTCGGCAACATGTACGACCGGGCGTTCGTGCGGCTGCTCGAGCGGCCGGTGGCGTCGCCGCGCGGGCAGATTTACCTGCAGGTCGCCGGCGCCACCGAACGCGGCTTTGCGCTCGAAGAATTCCCACCGCACGAGGGCGGGCTGCGCCTGGAACGCCGCGAAGTGCCGCGCCAGGTCGGCTTCGTCCGCGACTTCATCAAGATACCCACCCGGTTCTTCGGCGGACGCGAACTGTGGCCGTGGGTCTTCAATGTCGCCGACATGCTGCTGGTCGGCGGCGTATCCATCCTGGCGATCTACCTGTGGGCTGACCGGCGCGGGGAACAGCGCGCCGGCCGCGCGGCAGCGCGGAGCGAGCCGGAGTCGGTCGGCGCGTCGGCTGACCCGCCGGCCTGAGACCCGCATCATTCTTGCGACCGGCTTCCTCAATCGCGCGGTCTCCAGGGCGGCGCGAACGTCGCGCTCGCTCCGGCGCGCGGCTCGGACGATATGGCGCCGCGACATGGAAGCCGCTCATGCGGGAAGCGCCGGCGGTTTCAGGCCGGCTTGCGAAGCGTGGTCGCGCCTGCGGGCCGAGTGTTCGGGCCCGCTGGATCGAGGAACCAGCGGATGCGGTCCACGCCTTCGACGATATCGTCGGTCGAGCCGCACGTGCTGAGGCGCAGGCGCCCCTCGACTCCAAAGTCGCGGCCGGGCACGGAAACGACGCGGGCGTGCTCAAGAAGCAGGTTGGAAAGCTTCACCGAGTCCGGCTCATACGCGCTGAAGTCGGGGAAGCAATAGAACGTGCCGTCTGGGGGCGTGCATCGCGCCTTCGGGATGCGCGCCAGGCACTCCATCATCACGCCGCGGTTGCGCTGAAGAGATTCCGCGAGCTGCCGCACGCCGTCCTGCGCGCCGCGCAACGCGCCGATGGCCGCGTGCTGCGAAACGGACGACGGCCCGGACGTCTGCTGACCCTGGATGCTCGCCATGACGCCGACCAGCTCGCGCGCCGCAACCGCCCAGCCCAGACGAAAACCGGTCATCGCGTAGGTTTTTGAGACGCCGTTCACCACGATCAGCCGCGAATCGTCGATCGCCGCGGCCGTGGCATAGGGGTTGGGCGCGGATCGGCCGTCAAAGACCAGTTGGTGGTAGATATCGTCCATGACGAGCCAGATGCCGCGCTGCTCGCACAGGCTGACGATGTCGCGGATCAGGTGCTCCGCGAGGAGCGCGCCGCAGGGGTTGTTGGGGCTGTTGATGAGCAGCATGCGGGTGCGCGGGGTGAGCTGCGCTTCGATCTCGGCCGCGGTGACGTGAAACTGCGGGTCGGCCGGGACAATCGGCTTCGGCACGCCGCCCGCGAGCTTGACCATTTCGGGATAGCTCACCCAATAGGGGCAGGGAAAAAGCACTTCGTCGCCGGGATCGATCAGGGCATACATCGCGAGCATGATGGCCTGCTTCGCGCCGCCGGTCGCAATGACGTGCGCCGGATCGGGATGAACGCCGTAGACGCGGGCGTGATCGGCCGCGATCGCCGCCCGCATTTCCGGCAGGCCGGCCGCCGGCGCATATCGAACCGCGCCGGTCGAGACGTAGTCCACGGCGGCGCGGACGGCTTCGGGCGGCGCGAGCGTCACCGGTTCGCCGCCGCCCAGGTGGATGACGGGCTCGCCCGCGGCGCGGAGCCGGGCCGCGACCTGGTTCAGGCGCAGCGTCGGGGATTCGCAGATGGTCGAGGCGATCTGGCTGAAACGCATCGGTTCACCCGTTGGACCTGCGGACCGTCGCCAGACGCCGCGCGTCGGGCGTCCGCTGCGGCCGCGCGATGGACGTTCTACGCACGAATTGCGCGCTTCGCAACGCCCGCGGCGCGGAACCGGGCGAGCTGTGGCGCGGCGGCTGCGCAAGGCCTGCGCGGCGGTGTTGCGGGCGGACCGCTCCGGCCGATACCAGCAGCAGCGCGCGGGTGATGCGCGCATTCGCGCGCGTGTCGGACGGAGTCGCGGTCATGATGATCGACATTCACGGGCACATCGGCGCGTCCGCCTCTCGGCGCGTTTCGCGCGACGAGCTTCAGGCTTATCGTCGCGACGCGGGCGTGGATCGACTGATGGTGTCCAATTTCGACGCGGCCCGCGACGACACCGAGGAGACGGACGCGAACGTCGCGACGCTTCGCGCGTGTGAATCCGATCCGGCGATGACGCCGTTGTACTGGGCGCGTCCGGGCAAGCTGGATCATCACCCGGTCGCGATGGCCGGGGCGCTGTTCACGGAGGCGTTCGCCGGCGTGGTGCTCGCGCCGCAACTGAACCAGTATCCGCTCCGGTCGGACCTGCTCGAGGCGGAGCTGCGCACGCTGGAACAGACGGCGCTGCCGGCGCTCGTCATCGTGGGCGCGTCCGCGGGCGCCGGCCCGCGCGAGTTCCAGGCGATCGCGTCGGAGAATCCGCGCGCGGCGCTGATTCTGACGCGCTGCGGTCCGGACCCGAACTGGCTGGAGTGCGTGGACGCGGTGCGGCGCGCCAAGGAGCGAGCCAAGTCCGCGGCGCGCATCTGCTGCTCGCACGCCAGCAGCGAGGAAGTGCTCTATGCCGTGCAAGCGCTCGGCGCCGATCGCGTGCTCTTCGGCAGCGACGCCACGTCCGGCGGCGCGGCCCACGGCGATGCGATCCGCGCTCTGTGCGAGCAGCTTCGCGCGACGCTGCCGGGCAAGCAGTTCGAGCGGGTCTGCGGCCAGAACGCGTTCGAGCTGTTTCGGCGTTCGGCCTGAATTCGTGATGCCGGCGTCGTTGCGACCGGCGCCAACCGCGGTGCAGCGAGTCCGCGCGACCCCGAGCCGTGCTCCAGCCGCGCCGCGATCCGGATGGAGCGGGGGCTTCTTCCGCCGTTCGCTCGCGCTCGCCGCGCGGTGGAATCGCTTCATTGAACCGGTGATCGCTTAGTAGACGCCTTCGACGATCGGCGTGGCGAAGCCGCTGAACGGGCGGACGTTGGCGACGCCATCCCACGGATAACGATCGCACGGGGGGGTGCGCTGGGCTTCGTCGCGTTCGAGGAAGCGCGGCATGAAGAACTCTCGCGTCAGCGTCGTGAGCCGCACGCGTCCCCACTGTCCATACTCGACCACGCGGTGGCGCGTGGCGTCGTCGGCGGAGCTTCCGGGAAGTCCACGGGCGACGGACTCGTCGCCGGCGGTGGTCGCCGGGTCCACCACTTCGATGACGGCTCTCGGAACCGGCGGGTGGTAGATCACGTCGTAGTTGTCGGCCGGATCGAACGGCTTGTGCACGGCGAGTCCCATGAGGGTGTTGCCGTAGGTCGGGCAGAATTCGATCGCGGGGCGGACGCCGGCGCGCGGCGGTCCGTTCTCGAGCAGCTCTTCGCGGGCGAATCGGTGGAACTGCGGCGTCATGCTGGTGCCTCCGCAGAACACGCCGGTGATTCCGACGGCGCGGAGCGACACCTTTTCGCACAGGGCTTCGAGGAGTTTGGGGGTGGCGAACAGGCAGCGCACGTTCGGATGAGCGCGGAGGACGGTGAGCGCCTGCGAGATCACGTGGTCCTTGTATTCGTGCATCTCACGGAGCCGCCCGCTGCGCGTGAGCTGAACGACCCAGCGCGGATCGAGATCGATGCAGAAGCAAATGCCGTCGCGGTGCTGGGCGAGGTGCTCGACGGCGAGCCGCAGTCGGCGCGGGCCAGACGGTCCGAGCATGAGCCAGTCGGAGCCGCGCGGGAAGTAGGCGTCGTCCAGCGTCTCGCTGAACTGCTCGTAGTCGATGCGGAAATCGTCGATGTTAACGCGCGTCTTCGGCACGCCGGTGCTGCCGCCGGTTTCGAACACGTACACCGGCCGCCCGGCGAGGCCGCGCGGCGTCCAGCGGCGGACGGGGCCGCCGCGAAGCCACTCGTCTCGAAACGGCGGGAACCGGTCGAGGTCGTCGTAGCTGCGGACGTGCTGGCGCGGATCCCAGCCGAGCCGTTCCGCGAACTCCAGCCAGAACGGACAGCCGGTCTGCGGGTCGAAGTGCCAGGCGATAATCTCGCGTGTGTGCTGGTCGAGCCGCTGCCGCGCGCTGCGCACCGAATCCTGGAGGCTCACGCGATGGATCCCTCGCGAATGCGCCGGCGGCGCGACAATCCGTGCGCGCCGCATCGGATGCGGGCGCGTCGAGCACTTCTCCCTTCGGGGATGATATCGGCTGCGGCGCGGCGCGTCGCCCTCGGGAGGCGGCGCGCGAGCGGCGCGTCAGGCCTTCTGCGCGAGTCGCCGCAACTGCGTCAGCGCCGCGCGATAGTCCTTGGGCAGAGGCGCTTCGAGCCTCAGGCGCTGTCCGGTGCTCGGGTGATCGAAGGCGAGCTGGAAGGCGTGCAGCGTGACGCGCGAAATGAGCGGTCGCTCCTCTCCGCGACGATTCAGGTGATAACGATGCTTGTAATGCGACAGAAGCAGGGCCTCGCCGCCGCCGTACGTCGGATCGACTGTGAGCGGGTGCCCGATGGCGGCCAGGTGGACGCGAATCTGATGCGTCCGCCCGGTTACGGGCCGGCACTCGAGCAGCGTGTTTCCGGGCAGATGTTCGAGCACGCGGTATCGCGTGAGCGCGGTTTTTCCGCGACGCCGCGCGACACGCACCTTGTCGCCTACTTTCTCGAGGTCGAGCGGCAGGTCGATCTCGCCGTCTCCGGCGACATATCCGGACACGAGCGCGAGATAGACCTTCTCGACGGCGCGGTCCTCCCACTGGCGCACGAGGCGGCGCTGCGCTTCGAGGGTTCGCGCGAAGATCAGCACGCCGCTCGTTTCCTTGTCGAGCCGTTGCACCACCCGGAACGGCTCATCCTCGGCCAGACCGAATCGGCCGCGGAGCAGTTGCGGCGCGGAGACCTCGAATGCGCGCCCGCCTGTCGAAAGCACGCCGGGCGGCTTGTCGATGGCGATCAGGTCCGCATCGAGGTGGACGATTCTCGGGATCGCCGGCTTGGCGATCCGCCGCGGCGCGACGTCGTTCACGGCCCGCCCCCGTTTCGCGCCGCGAGCCTGAAGTGGACGATGGGCGGCGGACCGTTCAGGGCGATTCCGGGCGGCAGGATGACCGTGACTTCGGCGGTGCGGAAGTCGTCGTTGGAGACGGCGTCTTCGGCTGTCGCGCGCACGAACGCGCGGACGTCCTGCGGGCGAACCTTCTCGACCGCCAGCGGCTCGCCGGCCACTTCGAGCTGGATGAGCCACTCATTCTGGTCCTGGAATTCAGCGGTATAGAGCTGCCAGATCTGCGGGCTGCCTTCCAGCGCGACCGGCACGCCCTCGATGCGGCGGGTCGCCTGTCGTCCCTCCGCCCGGACCGAAACGTCCACGGCGGACGGCTCGATGCGCTTGGCGGTGAACCCCCCGACGTTGCCGGAAACGATCACGTCATCGAACTTGCGAGTCTCGCGCGTCGCGAGTCCGGAGAGCCGGCCGGACAGGTCGACGGTGACGAATCGCTGCTCGTCGGGCAGACGGTCGAGCTCCGAGCGGCGCAGCGAGACGTCGACCTCGGGCGGATCGACGCGCATTTCGCTGACGCTCACGTCGCCGGTGCCGATGCGCACGGGCAGCGGAACCGTGACGACGTCGTCGATCGACAGCGCGAGTTTGCGCGGGTTGACTTTGTCCACGACGACTCCGCGCGTTCGGATCGGCTCGATCTGCGAGAAGATTTCGAGCAACTGCTCTTCGGTCAGCTCGACCGCGCCGCGCTGGTAATTCGAGGGCAAGCGCCATTCGACCGGCAGCGCGCGGTCGAACGTCAGCGAACGGAGCGAGCTGACGTCGCGGGCCGAGCCGCGCACATCGAGCCGGAACACGAGCGGCGTCGGCGGCTCCGTCACGTCGACCGCCAGCGCCGGGTCGTGCGTCACGCGCAGCTCGAACGGAACGCCTTCGCTCGAGGTCAGGCTGGCCAGATCGGCCATGTACCACACCAGCAGCGTGAGCGGAGTGATGACGAGCAGACGCCGGGCCAGGCGTCGGAAGTCCAGCGCCATGCCCCGACCGGACCAGACCGACGGACGCGACGGTGGACCGCCGAGCCGCGATTCCAGTTCGCCTTCCAGGTCGTCGAGCGAGAGGTATCGCGCCAGCCGTCCACCTTCGGCGATCGAGATCGTGCCGGTCTCTTCGGAAACGACCAGCACAAGCGCGTCGGACTCGGCACTGAGACCGACCGCGGCGCGGTGGCGGCTTCCGAGCGACGCGTCCACTTCGCCGCTTTCGGCGACCGGGAACTGGCACCCGGCCGCGACGACCCGGTTGCCGCGCAGGATTACGCCGAGGTCGTGCAGCGCCGAGTTCGGAAAAAAGATCGTCTTGAGGAGATTGGCGGAGACTTCCGCGTGCAGCGGCGTTCCGGCTTCGGCCCAGGCGCCCAGACCCACGTCGCGCTGCACGGCGATCAGCCCGCCGTACTTGTTGCGAGACAGATACCCGGCCGTCTCGACCAGGGCGGAGATCACCTTGTCGCGCGGCGCCGACCGCCGGAAGAACGGCATTTCCCCGGCGCGAATCAGCGCGCGACGCAACTCGGGCTGAAACGCGACCAGCGCGATGAAGGCCAGGCCGGTTACGAAGTATCGATAGAGCAGCTCGAGCCGTTCCCAGCCGAACTGTGCCGAAAGCAGGCGGACGACGAGCGTGGCCGCGATCAGAATGACCATCACGCCGCGCAGCAGGCGCGTGCCGCGCGTGCCATGCAGCACGTCGGCGCACCAGTTGATGCTGATGCCGATCAGCACCAGTTCGATCAGCACCTGGATCAAGCCGTAGTTGCCGGCCGACAGGCGCTGAAACAACGTGGTGAGCGTGTCGAAGTTCACGGGCACAGTATAGAATCGCGCCGCTCAGCGTACTATCGCGCGCCGGCCGCCGTTGCCGACGACGCCGGAACAGACATGTGCAGCCTGCCATCGAGCGCGACGCCCACCGACGAGCAGCGACAGCGGCTCTCCGCCAATCTGCGGAGCATTCGCGACGAAATCGCGGCGGCGGCAGCACGCAACGGACGCTCCGCCGCAAGCGTCCGGCTCGTGGTTGTGACCAAGTACGCGAATCCGCGCTGGCTTCCCGCGCTGCTCGATTGCGGCGTTTCGGATTTCGGCGAGAACCGCGTGCAGCAACTGGTCGCGCGCGCCGCGTCCCTGGCTCGGGAAGCCGCGCCGCCGCCCACCTGGCACATGATCGGACACCTGCAGCGCAACAAGGTCAGGTCGCTGCTGTCCGAGTGCCGACACGTGCATTCGATCGACTCCGTTCGCCTCCTCGCGGAGCTGGAGCGCGCAGCAAGCGCCGCGAGCACGCTCGTGCAGGGCTTCCTCGAGCTGAACGTCGCCGGCGAGAGCGCGAAGACCGGGGCGCCGGTCGCGGCGCTCGACGAGCTGCTCTCGGCTGCGGACCGCGCGCCGCACGTGAAACTGGCCGGGCTGATGACGATGGCGCCGTACTCGGATGACCCCGAGACCGCCCGGCCGCACTTTGCGCGTCTACGCGCGGCACTGGAGGACGCTCGTCGCCGCGGCGCTGCGCCTGCGGACTTCGACCAATTGTCGATGGGCATGAGCGGCGATTTCGCGGTCGCGGTGGAGGAGGGCGCCACGGTCGTGCGAATCGGTTCGCGCGTGTTCGAGGGGCTGTCCGCGTCATGACGGGCCGCTCTTTGGAGCGGCGCCGGTGTGCGGATGCGGCCGGCGGCAATCTTGTCCGGCCGCGCGCAGTCGGATATAACGTCCGGCGTCCTGAGGTGCAGTCCATGTCCTACCCGCGAATGAACAGCGTCGCCGACGAGATCGTGCGCAAAGTCGCGCAGGAGATCGCGCGCGAGTTCGAGTTGGATTACGTCGGCACGGAACACATCCTCCTGGCGATTCTGCGTCACAACCAGGGCGTCGGCGCGCGGGTGCTCGCCCGCCTGGGCGTGAGCGAAGCGTCGGCGCGCAACAAAGTCGACGAGCTGATGCAGCGGGCCAAGGAGGACACGTGGGTGTTCGGGCGGCTGCCCGGCTCTCCGCATTACCGCAACGTCGTCGCGCTCGCCATCGACGAGGCCACGCAACTCGAAGCCAAGGAGATCGGCAGCGAGCATCTCCTGCTCGGCCTGCTTCGCGAGGAGGGCAGCACGGCCCAGTCCGTTCTGCACGATCTGGGCGTAACGCTGCGCAAGTGTCGCGCCGAAGTTCTTAAAGAGCTCTCCAGTCCGGATGCCTGAGACGGCGTCACCAGCCGGCGGCTGGCTGCGCCGCCTTGTGCCCGGCATGCTGATCGCCGCGACCGGCGTGGGCGCCGGCGACTTGGCGACGTCGGCGCTGGCCGGCTCGCGGTTCGGATTGTCCCTGGTTTGGGCCCTCGTGCTTGGCGCGGCGCTGAAGTGGGTGCTGAACGAGGGGCTGGCGCGCTGGCAGGTCGGATCGGGCGAGACGCTGCTCGAGGCCGCGACGCGGCGTCTGCGGGCGCATTGGATTTTCGTCCCATACCTGCTGATCTGGTCGTTCGCGGTCGCGGGCACGCTTGCGAGCGCATGCGGCGTCGCGGCGCTCGCGCTCGTGCCGCTTACCGGCGATCCGAGCGCCGACAAGCGCTGGTGGGGCGCGGCGCACGCGCTGGCCGGCTGGCTGATTGTGCAGCGCGGCGGCTTTCGCGCGTTCGAGCGCGCCATGGGCGCGGCGATCGGCCTGATGTGCGTGACGACCATCGCGTGCGCCGCGGCGATGGCGCCTCAGCTCGATCTGTCGGCGTTGCGCTGGTCCAGTCCGTGGTCGCTGCGCGGCGAGGCGCTGCGCTGGACGATCGGATTGATCGGCGGCGTGGGCGGCACGGTGACGTTGCTCTCGTACGGGTACTGGATTCGCGAAAACCGCGCCGCCGGCGACGCGACCGTGCGCGGCTGCCGGATCGATCTAGCCGTCGCCTATTCGGTCACGGCGCTGTTCGGCGTGGCGATGATCGTGATTGCGGCCGGAACGCCGGAGCTTGCCGGAAGCGGCGCGTCGCTGCTGATCGTGCTGTCGGATCGATTGGCGTCGGAACTCGGCGCCGTGATGAAGTACGCGTTCCTGCTGGGCGCGTGGGGCGCGGTGTTCACCAGTCTGCTCGGCGTGTGGCAGGGCGCGCCGTACCTGCTCGCGGACATGGTGCGCGCGGCCGGTCGGGGCGAGCGCGGCCGCGCGCGCGGTCCGGTCGATCTGACCAGCACCCGGACGTATCGGGCGCATCTCGCATTCCTGGCGGTTCCGCCGCTCGTTCTGCTGTGGCGTCCGTTCGAGGTTGTGCAGCTCACCTATGCGATTGTGGGGGCGATGTTTCTGCCGATGCTGGCGGTCGCGCTGCTGGTGATGAACAATCGCCCGAGCTGGCTCCCGGCGGAGTTTCGAAACGGCATCGTCGCGAATGCGGCGCTGTTGCTGACGCTGGGGTTCTTCCTTTGGCAGGGCGCGATCGCGATCGGCGAGACGCTGGCCGGGCGACCGGTGTCCTCGTGACACGCACGGGCGCTACAGGTCGAACTCGCGGATTTTGCGATACAGCGTGCGCGTGCCGATCTTGAGCATCTTGGCGGCCTGCTCTCGGTTGCCGGCGGAGAGCTGGAGCGCGCGCTCGATCATCAGGCGCTCGACCTGCTCCATCGTCAGGCCGTCGAGCGACGTGAGCGAGGCCGGCACGATCGCGTTGTTGCCGCGAATCTCGTCGGGCAGATCGTCGGCCTCGATCTGACGCGATTCGACGTCGGTGGCGACGGCGGTGATGACGTTGATGAGCTCGCGGACGTTGCCGGGCCAGTGGTGCCGGGTGAGCAGGCTCATCGCCTCGCTGGAGATGCCCGGAGTTGCGATGCCGTGCTCGCGGCGCGCGTCGGCGAGCGCGTGCATCGCGAGCAGGGGAATGTCCTGTCGCCGCTCGCGCAGCGGCGGGACGTGAATGACATAGCCGTTGAGGCGGTACAGCAGGTCTTCGCGAAACTCGCGCGCGTCGATGCGCTGCCGCAGGTCGGCGTTTGTCGCAGCGATGACGCGGACGTCCACGCGGCGCAGCTCGGTCGATCCGACGGGGGTGATCTCGCGTTCCTGCAAGGCGCGCAGCAGCTTGGGCTGCATGCGCATCGGCATGTCTCCGATCTCATCGAGGAAGAGCGTGCCGCCGTCGGCCTGCACGAAGTAGCCCGGGTTGTCGCGATCGGCGCCGGTGAACGCGCCGCGCACGTGTCCGAAGAGCGTGCTCTCGATCAGCGTCTCGCTGATTCCGGCGCAGTTGAGCGGCAGAAAGGCCTTGCGCGAACGGGGCGAGTGCTCGTGGATCGCCCGCGCGATCAGCTCCTTGCCGGTGCCGGTTTCGCCCACGATGAGCACGGTGAGTTTGTTGCGGCCCGCTTTGCGGATGCGCTCGGCGATGCGGAGGATCGCGGGCGACGCCCCGACCAGTCCGGGGATCGGCTCTGAACCCTGCTGCGCGAGCGATTCGCGCATGAGCCGGTCCTGCTTGCGCGCCGCGGCCCGCTCGGCGGCCCGCGCGATCGGATCGACCAGTTCGCGCACGTCGCGCGGTTCCGCCAGGTATTCGGTCGCGATGCGCGCCGACGTGCGTCCGCGGTCGGGCTTGCCGATGATGAGCAGCGATGCGTCGCCGGTCAGGCGTTCGAGAACCGAGGTCAGCGGTTCAAACACGGACGTCGCGCCGATCTCGTGCGAGGCGACCACGACGTCGGGCGTTCGTTCGTGGATGGACTCGATCGCGTCGTTCAGACTGGTGGCCACGCGGCAGGAGTGTCCGTACCGCGAGCGCAATTCGTCTTGAAGGATTCGCCCGTTGGACTCTTCGTTGCAGAGGATCAGGATGAACGCGGTTTGAGCCATGGCTGTCCGTCGAGCGACGCCGCGCGACTCACCCGACGAGGCAGCGCGGCGAAGCTCTTAAGTATCGGACAACCGGACCGGATATCAAGCCACGGCAAGGTGCGCCGAGCGCCGCGACGCCGGGCTCCCCAGTCCTGCGTCGCGGCGTGCGGGTCAGTCTCCGAGCGGCTGAGTGGCCGGGCCGCCGAACTGCATCGAATCGACCGAATCGCGCCATTGCTGCTCGCTGAAGCGGTAGACGTTGCGATCGCGGCCCCAGGTGCCCAGGAAGCGCGCGTGGCGGTAGGTGACAAAGTACTCGCTGTTGGGCGTCAGGTCGGTGTTGAGCGCGCAACCGTGCGTCTGCTCGAGGATGGTTTCGCGGTCGGCCTGCAGCCGCGCCAGGATTCCGGTTCGCTCTCGCTGCACGAGGTCCGACGGGAACCGCAGCATCTCGACGCACGCGACGTAGACGCCGGCGTCGAACCGAAGCACGAACGGGAAGCTCTGCGCGATGGTGCGCGCGGTCGAGAAGGCGTCGGCCGACTTGGTGTAGAGCATGCCCGGCGGATCGAGCTGCTGGCGAATCTGGGCGAGGAACTCCCGCGAATAGAGCATGCCGTAATAGGCGTGGGCGGCGTGCAGCGGCCACATGGTGACCACGTCAAACCGCTCGCCGCGGTTCGCCAGCAGCCAGCGGCGTCCGTCATCCACGACGTAGCGCGTCTTCGGCGAGCTGAAGATCAGCCGGCCGCACGCGGTTTGCTCGAGGACGTCGCGCAGGGAGCCGTTCAACTCGATGATGGTGACGCTCTCGACGCGCGGGTGCGCGACGGCAGCGGCGCACATGACGCCGTCTCCCAGCCCGATGCTGAGGACGCGGCGCGGCGACGGATGGGCGTCGAGCGCCAGGTCGAGCAGTTCTTCCGGCGGGATTTGGTCGAGATCGTCGCCCAGGTCGCCGTGCGTGGCGCCGTCGATGAGCAGCCGCCAGTGGCCGAGCACCTGCTTTTCCTGCGGAAAGGCGATGATCTCGCTCTGTCGCCGCAGCGCGGCGACGCCGCTGCGGCTCTGCGAGACGACGAAGTCCACGCCGGGCTGGTCGGCGAAGTGGATCGCACGCATGATCTGCTCCGGCGGCGGGAACAATGCTACGTTGATCGCGGCGACGGCGATCGCCGCGCCGGCCCAGGCGACCGGGCGGCTCGCCTGCCGCGCGACCTGCAATCGAACGAACACGTACAACGCGATCGCGCAGCCGGCCGTCGTCAGCACGGCCAGCACCTGCCCGACGCCGAGAATCTCCAGTCCGAAGAATCCGACCGCGATGCTGCCGAGCGTCGCTCCGACAATGTTGGCGAAGTAGACCGTGCCGACGCTGCGCCCCAGCACGGAGACCGATCGGCTGGCCTCGCGAATCAGGTTCGGGAATCCGTAGCCCATCGCCGTCGTGGGAACCAGGAGGATGAGGACGCTCCAGAACACCATGTCGAACGCGGAGTAGAGCGAGACTACGCTGATTTCGCCGGCGAATAGCTCCGGCGCGGGGTGCAGACCGGTAAACGTCGAGGCCGACAGCAGGTGCCGCAGGCCCGGGAGCCAGCTGAGGTGCCCGAGCACAGTGAACACGCCCAGCGACCATGCCCCGATCGCCAGTTGCGAAAGGGCGAAACGCCGGGCGCTGCCGGGCTGGTCGATTCGCCGCTGAGCCGCCAGCGAGCCGATAGCGATTCCGACGAGGTAGAAGAACAGCACCGTCCCGAACACATAAACCGTGCCTTTCAGCACGATGCCGAGAACGCGATACCAGGCCACTTCGTAGCCCAGCGCGACCGCGCCCGACAGCGCCGAGAGGATCAGAACCTCGGTGTAGCCGAGCTGCGGTTGCGGCAGCGGCGCGGCGCGTTCCGCGGACGGCTCGGGCGGCGTCGTCCGCCGCGAGGCGATCGCGAACACGAGGATTCCGAGCGCGACGTTGACCAGCGACGCGGCCCGCGCGGCGCCCTCCAGTCCGAGGAGGCCGATCAGCAGGTAGGCGGAGAGGATCGCTCCGACGGCGGCGCCGAGCGTGTTCACGGCGTAGAGCGTCGCGATTCGGTGTCCGATAACGGAGTCGCGCTGCGTGATGATCCGGCACATGAGCGGAAGCGTGAGCCCCATGAGCGTAGTCGGAATGAGCAGCATGGAGAACGTGACGACTGCCAGGACGCCGATCGACGCGCCGGCGAATTCGCGCCCGACTGCGCTGAACAGCGCCACGCTGACGAAGCCAAACATGCCGAGCAAGGTCTCGACCAGCGCGTAAATCGTCGATGGACGCCGGGCGCGGTCCGCGAGCCGCCCGCCCAGCAGCGCTCCCACGCCGAGGCCGAGCATGAACGCGCCGACGATGATCGACGTCGAATAGACATCGACGCCGAAGTACATCTTCAGCAGGCGCTGCCACACGACCTGGTAGATGAGCGCCGGCGCGCCGGCGCAGAGAAAGACCGTGAAATAGAACGTTTGGAATCGATGGGTCATGTTGGCTCGCCCGAGCGCCCGCGGACGTGATGAAGTCGGCTGTGCGGGCCTTCTCGCCTCCTGAGTAAATTATAACGCGCGTCGTGTTGGAAGTCGTCAAATGATGTGGCACAGGGGAGTCATTCGGCGGGCGTCCGATACTCGACGGACCGTCACCGCGTCACTACGCTCCGCGTAGCAGCCCGTTGAAGAACGTGGCGCGGGTGTCCAACCCGCGTTTTCGCCGGCAACAGCCCTGCTCCACGCGCGTGGGTGCGAGCTCTTCAACAGGCTGTTAAGGGCTCGTCCGAGCCGGACCTTCCGCCGGGGCGGCCGCGAGCGGAGGGCCGAAGCTCGATGCGCATGCAAGGCGGACGAATGAATCACCGCGTCGTCATCGTCGGCGGCGGGTTCGGCGGACTGTACGCCGCGAAGACGCTAAAGTCCGCCCCCGTTGAAGTTACACTCGTCGATCGACGAAACTTCCACCTCTTTCAGCCGCTCCTGTACCAGGTCGCGACCGGCGGGCTCTCACCGGCGAACATCGCCTATCCGCTGCGCGCTACGCTCAAACGACAGCGGAACGCCCAGGCGCTGCTGGCCGAAGTGGCCGGATTCGACCTGCCCGATCGGCGCGTGCAGCTGCGCGACGGCACGCTGCCGTTCGATTCGCTGATCGTCGCGGCCGGGGCGGCGAACCATTACTTTGGCAACCCGCAGTGGGAGGCGCACGCGCCGGGCCTGAAGTCCATCGAGGACGCCACCCGCATGCGCCGCATGGTGCTGACCGCGTTCGAGGCGGCCGAGCGGGAGCCGGTCGGCGGATTCTCGGCGTCGTGGTTGACATTCGTGGTGGTCGGCGGAGGACCGACGGGCGTGGAGCTGGCCGGCGCGCTGGCGGAGATCGCGCGCTATACGCTGCGGCGCGAGTTCCGGCGGATCAATCCGGCCGACGCGCGCATCCTTCTGGTCGAGGCGGGCGATCGCATTCTGTCCGCGTACGCGGCAGAGCTGTCCGAAAAGGCGATCCGATCGCTGGTGCGCCTGGGAGTCGAGGTTCGCACGCGGACCCAGGTTATTGACGTGAACGGCGAGGGCGTGACGCTGCGGTGCGGCGAAGACGCCTCCACAATCCGCACGCGGACTGTGCTCTGGGGCGCCGGAATCCGTGCAAACCCGCTCGGGCAGGCGCTCGCCGCGGCGGCCGGCTGCGAGGTGGATCGAGCCGGGCGAGTGCTGGTGCGCGAGGACTGCACGGTCTTCGGGCGGGAAGACGTCTACGTGATCGGCGACCTGGCGAGCTTTCCCGGCCCGGACGGCAAGCCATTGCCAGGAATCGCGCCGGTGGCGATGCAGCAGGGGCGGTACGTGGCGCAACACATTCGGGCACGACTCTCCGGGCGGAAGCTGCCGCCGTTTCGATACGTCGATCGCGGGAGCATGGCCACCATCGGGCGGGCCGCGGCGGTCGCGGAGATCGGGCGTCTGAAGTTTTCCGGTTTTCCGGCCTGGCTGCTTTGGCTGTTTGTGCACGTGGCCTTTCTGATCGAATTCCAGAACCGGCTGCTCGTTCTGGTGCAATGGGCGTGGTGCTATTTCACCTGGGGTCGCTCGGCGCGCCTGATCACCGAGATCGCGTCCGCCCAGCCGGGGGCATCGACCCCGTCCTCGACGAGGGAAACGTCATGACGCGCGAGGTTGTTCGCGGCACGAGCGAGGGCGAGGACGCGGTGCGCTACGAGCTCGTGGTGTCGGCCGAGGGCGATCACTGGTGCAGCACGCTGGCTCGGCTGGACGAGCTGGGCCGCCCGACGTCTGCGGCGGTGGCGCCGAAGTTTTACGGACTGACCTACGAGCAGGCGCGGCGTCGCATGCTCCAGGTTCTGGAGAACCAATACGACGACGTGACCGTCGAGCCTGACGCGTCGCGGGACTAGAGGTTTCGGCGCGCCGCTCGTCAAACGGCGATCCACGCTCGGAGCCTGCGGTCGGGCGAATCGCGGCGTTGACGCACGCGGGCGCGAACTCTACGATCATCGAGACGATGACGAACACGCACGATCGGCCGGGCGGTTGCGATTGGCGCCGGCTTTGACGCCAGGCGGCGGGTGTTCGCGCACAGTCCGGTAACGAAGCGACACGTAACCGACCCCTGGACAAGATCGTCCCGGGGTTTTTTGTTGAGGCTCCGTCCGGCGCGGGACCGACGACGCGGAGTGCTGCGAGCGTGGATGCGTCCGAACCAGTTCGAACGGCCATTCGCGTGCTGGCCGACCACGGCGCCCTGACTTCTGCGCAAGCGGAAGGGGTCGCAGACGCGCTGCTCGCAGGCGTCGCGACTCCTGCGCAGGTTGCGGCGATCCTGTTTGGCCTGCGTCTCAAGGGCGAAACCGTGGACGAGATCGCCGGGTTCGCGCGCGCCATGCGGCGCGGTGCGGTCGCGATCCCGGTCGACGCCGACGCCCTGGTCGATCCAGTCGGCACCGGCGGCGACGGGCTGAACACGTTCAACATTTCCACGACCGCGGCGTTCGTGGCTGCGGCGGCCGGTTGTCGCGTCGCCAAGCACGGCAACCGCGCGATCTCCAGCCGCTGCGGCAGTGCGGACGTGCTGCGCGAGCTTGGCGTCTGCGTCGACGCGCCGCCGGAGCGCACCGCGCGCTGCATTCGCGAGCTCGGCATCGGCTTCCTGTACGCGCCGCTGTATCACCCGGGCATGCGGGCGCTGATGGGGCCGCGGACGGAGCTGGGAGTCCGGACGATCTTCAACATGATCGGTCCGCTCACGAACCCCGCCGGCGCGCGGCGACACGTCATCGGCATCTATGATCGCCGCTGGACGCATCGCATCGCCGAGGTGCTCGGTCGGCTGGGTTCCACGCATGCCCTGGTCGTGCACGGCGAGGACGGCCTGGACGAAATCAGCCTCTCGGGGCGAACCACCGTAAGCGAGCTTCGCGACGGCAAGGTCGAGACGTATTCCATCACGCCCGAAGAATTCGGGCTGGCCCGAGCCGGGCTCGACGCGATTGGCGGAGCGGACCCGACGCAGAATGCGACGACCCTGTCGAGCGTGCTGTCGGGCGAAATCGGGCCGCGGCGCGACATCGTGCTGCTGAACGCGGCCGCGACGATCTACGTCGCCGGCGTTGCCGCCACGCTGGGCGACGGCGTGGCGCGGGCCGCGGCCGCGATCGACAGCGGCGCGGCGATGGAGAAGCTGCGAGCGCTTGTACGAGCATCCGCGGAGGACGCGGCGTGACAATTCTCGAGCGCATCGTGGCCCGCAAGCGAGAAGAAGTCCTGGAGCGATCGCGCGTGTTTCCGCTGTCGTCGCTTCGCGCCGCGCTACCGGCCGAGAGGCGCGATTTTGCCGCGGCGCTGGCGGCGCCAGGGCTGTCGGCCATCTGCGAGATCAAGCGACGATCGCCGTCGCGCGGACCGCTGTGCGAGTCGCTCGACCCCGTCGAGCTGGCCGGGAACTATGCGCGATCTGGCGCGGCGGCGCTGTCGGTTCTGACCGATCGCGATTTCTTCGGCGGCAGCGAGGACGACCTTCGGCAGGCGCGGGAGGCCACCGCGCTGCCGGTGTTGCGGAAAGACTTCACGATCGAACCGTACCAGGTGTTTGAGGCGCGAGCGATCGGCGCCGACGCGATCCTGCTGATCGCGGCGATTCTGACCGACACGGTGTTATCCGATCTGCGCCGGCTGGCGGCTGAGCTGGGCCTGGCCGCACTGGTCGAGGTTCACGACGAAGCGGAACTGGACCGCGCGATCGCCGCGGGCGCCACGCTGATCGGCGTGAATAACCGCGACCTGCGGACGTTCAAGGTCTCGCTCGAAACGTGCCTGAGGCTCCGCGCACGGATTCCGAGCGGCGTGCTGAGCGTAGCCGAATCGGGCATCGCGACCCGCGCGGACGTGCGGCGACTCGAAGACGCGGGCTTCGATGCGGCGCTGATCGGCGAGGCGCTCGTGACCGACCCGCGCCCGGGCGCGCGGCTCGAATCCCTTCTGGGAAGGGACGCATGAGCACGCTGGAGCAACTTCGAGTGCGCATTCGCGAGATCGACGGGGAGATTCTCCGTTTGATCGGTGCTCGGCTTCGCGTCGCGGCCGACATCGGGGCGAGCAAGCGGCGATCCGGGCTCGCGCTGCGCGACTGGGACGTCGAGCGCCATGTGCTCGAACGCGCGGAGCAGAACGCGCGGCTGGTCGGCGTGCCGGATTCGCTGGCCCGCGCGGTCATGCTTCAGCTCATCGCCGAGTCGCGGTCGGAGCAGGAACGCCTGCACTATGCCGGCTACACCGGACCGACCGAGGCGATCGCGATCGTCGGCGGCCGCGGCCGCATGGGGCGCTGGCTGGCCGATTTCTTGTCGAACCAGGGGCACGCGGTGCGCGTGGTGGACGCGATCGAGGCTGTCGCCGAGCCGGATTCGGAAGGCGCGCCGCCCGCCGGCGTGCGGCAGGTTCGCGAACACGACGGCGGACTTCCGGCGGCGATCGACGGCGCGTCGGTCGCGTTCATCGCGACGCCGCTGGCGGTCGTTCCCGAGTCCATCGCGGCATTGGCGGGCGCGCGGTTCGCGGGCGTGGTGTGCGACATCGCCAGCCTGAAGGGACATCTGCGCGACGCGATCGGTGCGGCGCGCGCAGGCGGCGCGCGGCTTACCAGCATTCACCCGATGTTCGGTCCCAGCGCACGCACGCTTTCGGACAAGGTGATCTGCGTGTGCGACTGCGGCGACGCGGAAGCGACCGAGCGCGTTCGCGCGTTCTTCCGCGGCACGGCCGCGACGCTCGTCGATCTGTCTCTCGAGGAGCACGACCGCATCATGTCGGCGGTGCTCGGGCTTTCGCATCTGCTGAACGTGCTGTTCGCGCGCGTGCTGTCGCGCAGCGGGCGCACATTCGCGCAGGTCGCGGGCGTCGGCAGCACGACGTTTCATTCGCAGATGAGCACGACCGGAACGGTCGTCGCGGAGAACCCCGATCTGTACTTCGACATTCAGAGGCTGAACCCGTTCACGCCGGAGCTGTACGACGTGCTGAGCGCGGAGTTGACGCAGCTCACGCAGGCCGTGCGCGGCGGCGATCGGCGGCGATTCGCTGAGATCATGGAGTCCGGCCGCGCGTGGATGCAATCCGGCGGCGTCGGCTCGCCTGCGCCGAATCCGGAGGGCGCGTCATGACGCGCGTGAAAATCTGCGGCATCACCAACCTGGGTGACGCGCTCGACGCGGCGCAGGCCGGGGCCGACGCGATCGGGTTCGTCTTCGCGTCGTCGCCGCGGCAGATCGGTCCGGACGCCGCGGCGCGGATCGTCGAGTCGCTCCCTCCGCTGGTGAGCGCGGTGGGCGTGTTCGTCGACGCCGATCCGGAGGAGATCGATCGCGTGGCGGAGTTCGCGAATCTCGACGCGGTCCAGCTTCACGGCGACGAGTCGCCGGAGCTGTGCGCGCGGTTGCGAAGCAAGGTAATCAAGCGCTTTTCGGTCCGGGAGGGCGATCGCGCGGAAGACGTGCGGGCGCGAATCGCCGGATACGATGTGGCGGCCTGGATGCTCGATCCCGGAGCGGGCAGCGGGCGGATATTCGATTGGCGAATCGCGCGCGGGCTGGCGCCGAACCTGTTCGTTTCCGGCGGGCTGAATCCGGAGAACGTAGCAGAGGCGATCCGAATCGCGCGCCCGTTCGGGGTGGACGTGTCGTCGGGCGTGGAGCGCTCGATCGGGCGCAAGGACGCGGCGAAAGTGCGCGAGTTCATCAGGCAGGCGAGGAGCGCGGATGGGGTCTGACACGCCGGACGTGCGCGGCTATTTCGGCGCCTACGGCGGGCGATTCGTGCCGGAGACGCTGATGCACGCGCTCGAGCAGCTCGACGCGGCGTATCGCGACGCGGCGGGCGATTCGACGTTTGCGAGCGAGCTGGACTCGGCGCTGGGCGAGTTCGTCGGGCGGCCGACGCCGCTGTTTTTCGCGCGGCGCCTGTCGGAGCGGCTCGGCGGGGCGCGCGTTTTCCTGAAGCGCGAAGACCTGGCGCACACCGGCGCGCACAAGATCAACAACGCCATCGGCCAGGCGCTGCTGACGCGGCGGATGGGCAAGCGTCGCGTGATCGCCGAGACCGGCGCGGGACAGCACGGGGTTGCGACGGCGACCGCTTGCGCGTGGCTGGGTCTCGAATGCTGCGTGTACATGGGCAGCGAGGACATCCGCCGGCAGCGCATGAACGCGCTGCGGATGAAGCTGCTCGGGGCGCGCGTCGTGCCGGTGGAATCCGGCAGCCGCACGTTGAAGGACGCGATCAACGAGGCCATGCGCGACTGGGTGACGAACGTCGAGACGACTCACTACGTGGTCGGCTCGGTGGTCGGTCCGCATCCATTTCCGCGCATGGTGCGGGATTTTCAGGCGGTCATCGGGCGCGAGACCCGCGCGCAGCTTCTGCGGCGCGAAGGTCGCGCGCCGGACGCCGTCGTGGCCTGCGTCGGCGGCGGATCGAACGCGATCGGGATTTTTCACGAGTTCGTCCCCGACGCGACCGTCCGCCTGATCGGCGTCGAGGCGGGCGGGCGCGGGCTGAACACCGGCGAGCACGCCGCTCCGCTGAGCGCAGGCCGTCCGGGCGTGCTGCACGGCGCGAACAGCTACCTCATGCAGGATTCGTGCGGGCAGGTGCTCGGCACGCATTCGATCTCGGCCGGCCTGGACTATCCGGGCGTGGGTCCGGAGCACTCCTACCTGCGCGATTGCGGGCGCGTGACGTACACCGCGGCGACCGACGACGCGGCGCTGGAAGCGATGAAGCTGCTGTGCGCGACGGAAGGGATCATCCCGGCGCTCGAGACGGCGCACGCCCTGGCCGAGGCGTCCCGGATCGCGCCGGCGATGCGCCGCGACGAAATCCTGGTGGTCAATCTGTCCGGGCGCGGCGACAAGGACCTGGAGATCGTGGAGGGGCTGGCATGAGGATCGCGGCGACGTTTGAGCGGCTCCGCGCGCGGCGCGAGCTGGCGCTGCTTCCGTACCTGCCGGCCGGGTTCCCGACGCAGGGCGAATTTGCGAACGCACTGCGCGACGTCGCGCGCGCCGGCGCGGACCTGATCGAGATCGGCATTCCGTTCAGCGACCCGATCGCCGACGGTCCGACGATTCAGCGCGCGTCGCAGATCGCGCTGGCCGGCGGCGCGGGGATCGAGTCGGCGCTCGAAGCGGTCGAGAGCGCGCGTCTTCCGCAGCCGATCGTGTTTATGTCCTATCTGAACCCGCTCCTGGCGTTCGGGCGCGATCGGCTCCTGGCGCGCATGAGCTCCGCCGGCGTGGACGGGCTGATTGTGCCCGACCTTCCGGTGGAAGAGTCGGACGACTGGCTCGAGGCGTCGCGTCGCGGCGGGCGTGAGCTGATCTTCCTGGCGGCGCCGACGAGCACGGACGCGCGGCTGGCGGCGATCGGCGCGCGGAGCGGCGGATTCGTGTACGCGGTGAGCGTGCTCGGCACGACCGGCGCGCGGGCGGCGCTGTCGGACGGTCTGGGCGCGTTTCTCAGCCGGGTTCGGGCGGCGGCCCGAGCGCCGGTGGCGGTAGGATTCGGAATCTCGACGCCCGAGCAGATTCGCGCGCTGCGCGGGTTGGCGGACGGGGTGGTGGTCGGCAGCCGGCTGGTGGACGCGATCTCGTCGGGAGAAGATTTGTCGGCGCTGGTCGCTACGCTCAAGGCGGCGACGCGCGAGGGCGGCTGAGCGCCCGGCTTCGGCGCGATGCGCCGTGCTGTTATCCGGCCGTTGCAGAGAGGACGTGCGCATGCTCGTGGTGATGAAAACCGACGCCGGACCCGACGCGATCGAGCGCGTTTGCGACGCGATCGCGGCGCTCGGGCTGACGCCGCATCCGATTCCAGGCAAGGTTCGCACAGCGATCGGCATCACCGGCAACACCGGGCCGGTCGATCCGGCGAGCCTGATGACGCTGCCTGGCGTGATCGAGGTCATTCGCGTCACCAAGCCGTACAAGCTGACCAATCGCGAGATGAAGCCGGAGGACACGATCGTTCGCGTGGGAGGCGCGGCGATCGGCGGCTCGGACATCGTGGTGATCGCCGGGCCGTGCTCGGTCGAATCGCGTGAGCAGACGCTGTCGGCGGCGCGCGAGCTGAAGCGGCGCGGGGCGCAGCTTCTCCGCGGCGGCGCCTACAAGCCGCGCACCAGCCCGTACTCGTTTCAGGGCATGGGGCCGGAGGGTTTGCGGATTCTGACCGAAGCGCGGCGCGAAACTGGCATGCCGATCGTCTCCGAAGCACTCAGCACGGACGATCTGGACCTGGTCGCCGAGCACGTGGATGTCATTCAGATCGGCGCGCGAAACATGCAGAACTACCCGCTGCTGCGGCGCGCCGGGCAGTGCGACAACCCGGTGCTGCTGAAGCGCGGCATCGCCGCGACGCTCGAGGAGTTCCTCCTGGCGGCCGAGTACGTCATGTCGGAGGGCAACCGCAACGTGATTCTGTGCGAGCGCGGCATCCGCACATTCGCCGAGCACACGCGCTTCACGCTCGATCTCAGCATCGTTCCCGAGCTGAAGCGCATCACGCACCTTCCGGTGATCGTCGATCCGAGCCACGCCGCCGGTCGGGCGGACCTGGTGCTGCCGCTGGCGCGGGCGGCGATCGCGGCGGGCGCGGACGGCGTGATGGTCGAGACGCACGGCGACCCGCGCGTCGCGCTGTGCGACGGCGCGCAGGCGCTGCGCTACGACGCGTTCGACGAGATGATGGAGGAGCTGCGGGCGATCGCGGCGGCGGTGCGGCGCGGACACCCGGTGCCGCGATGAGTCTGCCCGCGCTGCCGCGGGTCTCGTGCTGGTGCCGCCGGCTGGCGTCCCGCGTCGAGCCGATCCGCCTCTTCGAGCGGCTGTACGGCGGCGAGTCGTCGGCGTTTCTGTACGAATCGCTGGAATCGAGCGGGCAGCAGGGGCGCTACTCGTTCATCGGCGCGAAGCCGCGCGGCGTGTTCATCGCGTCGGGGCAGCGCGTGCGCTGGACCGTCGCCGGGCAGACGCACGAAGCGCAGGGCGATCCTCTGGCGATGCTGCGCGGGCTGCTTCAGCTTGAGGAGGGCGCGCCGCCGGTCGCGCCGTTCTGCGGCGGAGCGGTCGGATACCTCGGCTATGACGCGGCGCGCTGGTGCGAGCGCCTGCCGCAGCGGCACGCGGCTACGTCCGAGGAGGACGACGCGCATTTCCTGTTTCCGCAGGAGGTGATCTGCTTCGACCACTTCGAGCGCGTGTTGCACGTGTTGCTCTATCAACCGGCCGGACACGCGCAGCGCTTCGACGAAATCCGCGCGGCCGCCGAAGCAGCGGAGCAAACGCGGCGCGCGAGCGACCCGCCGCCGCCGCCTTCGCCGGACGATTCGCTGGACGGTCTGACGGCGAACGTGACCCGGGAGCAGTTCGAGAGCATGGTGCGGCGCGCGCAGGAATTCATCCTTGCGGGCGACGTGTTCCAGATCGTGCTGTCGCAGCGGTTCGAGTTCGCGCTGAAGTCGTCGCCGCTGGAGATTTACCGGGCGCTGCGGCGGACCAACCCGTCGCCCTACATGTATTACCTGCGGCTGGGCGAGATGCACATCGCCGGCTCTTCGCCGGAGTCGCTGGTCACCCTGGTGGGGCGCAAGGCGGTCACGCGTCCGCTGGCCGGCACGCGGCGCCGTGGGCGTGACGAAACGGAGGACTCGGCGCTGGCGGCCGAGTTGCTGGCCGACCCGAAGGAGCGGGCCGAGCACGTGATGCTGGTGGACCTGGGTCGGAACGACCTCGGGCGCGTATGCGAATACGGCCAGGTGCGCGTGCGCGACGTGATGCAGATCGAGCGGCACAGCAAGGTCATGCACCTGGTTTCGACGGTCGAGGGCTGGCTGCGGCGCGACGCGGACGCGTTCGATCTGTTCCGCGCGACGTTTCCGGCGGGCACGGTCAGCGGGGCGCCGAAGGTCCGCGCGATGGAACTGATCGAGGAGCTGGAGCCTGCGCGACGCGGCGTGTACGCTGGGGCGATCGGCTATTTCAGCGTGCTGGGCGACGCGGACCTGTGCATCGCCATCCGCACGATCGTGATGACCGGAGGAAAGGGCTACATCCAGGCCGGCGCTGGGATCGTGGCCGACTCGATACCGTACCGCGAGTATCAGGAGACGTTGAACAAGGCGCGAGCGCTGATTCACGCGGTGCGGATGGCGCGGCCGGGCGTGTAAGACGCGTTTCCGCTCAGCCGTGCTCGCCACCGAGCGCGGCGGATACGCGAAACGTGTGCCCGTCGGGGTGCCCGTCGGGGTGCACGAGGTGGAATTCGCGCACGTGCCAGGGCTCGTCTTCCGGCGGGCGCGCCACGTGACAATCGTGCTTCACGGCCAGCGCATGCAGCGCGTCGACGTCGGCCGGCGATCCGAGCCACCAACTCATCCACACGCCGCCTGTGTCGTCGTCGCCCGCGTGTCGCGGGAGCGGGCCGCCGCGCGCGCCTTGTCCGTCGCGACAGAGAAACGTCTCGGCTTCGCCGCAGCACACGCCCGCGAAGCCGGCCGGCCCGTGCTCATTGCGGTCGGCCGCTCCATCGATCATGCCGCCGTCGTTCCACGCGAAGCCGCATGTCCACCCGAGTCGGCGAAACCAGGCGATGCTGGCCGGGACGTCGGACACGTTCAGAATGGGCGTTAGCTTGTGCACGAGGATCATCGGAGTCTCCTGATCGCGCGGCGATTCGCCGCGAGTGGCTGGGGGCCGGGCGCGGCGGCGGCGGCGGGCGCGCGCGGCGCGGCTGGGGGGGCGCGGCTCGGTCAAGCGGGCGCCGCGTCGTCCAGCACGCGAATGGGCTTGGTCCGCATCACCTCGGCCGCGAACTGGCAGAACGCGCCTGAGAGATAGTTCAGCGGGCGGAAGCCGAACTTGCGGTCGATCTCGCGCAGCAGGACGTGCACGTCGGCCGGCAGGTGCACGGTGCGCGTGAGGCGCTTGAGATACTTGTCGTGTTCGGGCGAGCAGGTTTCCGGCGGGTCGATGCTGAAGAAGTAGCGGCACGCGAGCGGGCGGACGGGGTGAATCCTGCACGAGCCGTCGTTGGGATCGAGAAATCCGCATCGGCGGTTGAGCATGTTGTAGAGCATGTGCGATTCGGCGATGCGGTTCTCGCCCTCGTCGCCCTGAAGGTCGGCCGGCGACCTGGCCTTCTGCATCAGGATGTTCACGAACAGCTCGGCGGACTCCTTGTGGTATTCAAACAGATCGCGCACGTCGGGCCAGTTCCGCACGTAGTGATAGATGCGGATCGTCTCGGGCGTGGTCATGCCGCGCACGAGGTCGATGCAGCAGTTGCAGCAGCCCTTTCTGCACTGAATGCGCTGGTCGTCGCCGGAGAATTTCAGGACGAAGTCGATCAGGCGGTCATACTCGGCGAGGAACGCGTCGAAGTGCTCGAAGAACGCGCGCGGAAGGGCGCCGGTCTCGTGAAAGCGGTCGAGGCCGTCGAGCGCCAGGATGGCGCGAAGCTGTCGCTCGATCTCGCCGACGTGACCGAGATAGATCGCCTCCTGCTCGGCCGGCTCGGGCTTCGGTTCGATCGGCTGGTAATTCGGCATGGCGAAGCCTCGCGAGATGGTTGTCGCTCCGCGATCGACCGGTCGTTGCGGGGCGCTGCGGCCCAGCGTAGCAAGCGGAGCGTCGGCGGGCAAAAAGAATCGTTGCGAGCAAGCGGGAGGGGAGCGTGGCGGAGGTCGTTCAGGGCAGGTCGCGATAGCGGTAGTCGGGGTCGTTCTCGTCGTAGTACCACGCGCCGGCGGCCGTCTTCCATCCCGGTCCGGCGTTGCCCTTGGAGGTTTCGGTGAAGGTGTAGGCGGCGTGTCCGTCGAGGAACAGGAGGTTGTGCCGGTTCATCTCACGATGCCAGCCGACGCGGTCGGTGCTGTTGGACATGGAGCCGTCCAGCGCGTCTTCCCAGATGAGCACGAATCGCGAGACGTTGTAGTCGCGTTGCCGTGCGAGGAAGCGGTTGGCGCGCTGAAGATAGGCCATGCGATCCTCAGCGGGTCGGTTGTACTTTGGCTGGCTTCCGGCCAAGCCGCTGCCGGCCGCCCAGAGCCAGACGAAATGGTAGTTGTACGAATAGCTCGATCCATGCAGGTAGTGCGAGGGGACCATGGTCAGGTCGTCCTGGGTCGCATCGCCGCTCTGGTACGTGCCGAGATCGGACGGGCACTCGAAGAGCGTGAACGGGCGGCGGCGCTCTTCGAATTCGCGCGTTCCGGCGTCGGCCGGCGTTTCGAGCCAAGGGTAGAGGTCGCCGGAGAACAGGATCGGATTCAACGGACGGCCGTCGAACGTGTCGCGCAGATAGTCCAGCTCGAACGTGTACGCCGAGATGCCGGGGTGCGGCCTCGGTCGGCCGGGATGCCCGCCGAAATAGAACGCACTGAGCGGAAATCCCGTCGGCATGCCGGTCTTGGGCCAGTTTCGCTTCTCGTAAGGCACCCAGTCGTTGTGCTCGGTGGTGTAGACGGACATGGCGCCGCTCACGGCGCGCAGGTTCGCGAGGCACTTGGTGCGGCGGCCCTGTTCGCGAGCGCTTCGCAGCGCGGGCAGCAGGATCGCGATGAGCAGGGCGATGATGGCGACGACGACGAGCAGTTCAATCAGCGTGAACGCCGATGCGCATCGTCCGCTACTACTGGAGTGAATCGGGCGATGCGGCATTGGACAGCACCGAGAAGCCGGACGCGGCTCGACACGACACGGCGGCCCTAATCGAAATTATCTTACCCTCACAGCGCGGGGGGTCAAGCAAATCCGGAAATGCCCAGGGGCAACCCCCGGGCAGACCGGGCGGTTCGGGGCGTGATGCCGCGAGGCGGGATCGCCGGCTCGCGCGACGCCCGGCCTCCGTGGCTAAGGCTTTTCGCACTGGGGGCAGAACCCGAACTCGCCGCTGGCGAGCACGCGGGGATAAAGCTCGTCCGGGTGCTTCGAACAGCGTTGCCCGCGGGTGATCGTGTATGTCTGGCACTTGTCGCACATAAAGACGGACTGCTTCGTGCTCGTGCCGGCCTCGCGGCGTGCCTTGCCTGGTTTGCGAACCCATTCCATCAGTTGTTGCGGAGTGAGCAACGTCACGTTGTGGCAGGTCTCGCAGATCCACTCCGTTGCGGATTCCGCCGAATTCGGAAGCGTCGGCGGCGACTGCTGTCGAAACAGAAGGATGCCGGCAGCCCCTAGGCAGAGCAGGACGATCACGGCGGCCGCGTATTTGTTCACCGGAACAGGCTCACGAAGCGACGCGTACGAGACGACGACGGGCGCCGGCGTCGCGCGGCGCCCGTTCGAGAGTGGCTCACGAGCGGAGTTCTAGTCCTGGCAGTTTTTCTCAGAGCCTTCCGTGTAACGCACCTTCGGAGTGTAATCGGGGTACGTCAGCCAGTTCGGGTTGAGCAGCGTCCAGCCTTCGCCGCACCATTTCCGCGTGTCGGCGAGCAGGTTTTCCGCGTGCCCGTCCATGAAGCCGAGCGTGTGATAGCTGAACTGCTTGTGGTTGCCCTGGACCTGCACGCGCTCATTGATGGCCCAGTCCACAGGGTCTTCGAAATAGATCGCGTAGCGGGCCGCGAAGCCGGCGAGCCCCTCGCGGTAGAGTGCCTTGTGCGCGTCGCGCCAGCTCTTGACCGGCTTGCCGCTGTCGAAATTGTTCAGGTCGGTGAAGCCGTGCAGGTTGTAGTGGTAACTGGTGCCGATGTCGTCGTATGCCCGGATCGGCTCCTGCTCCCACGGGCTGTCGCTGTAGACGCGCTGGTACGAGCCCTGGTCGTCCGGGCACTGAAGCACGTCCACGGGATCGAACGGACCCAGGTCGGCGCTGATGAGATACGCGTTGATCGGCTTCTCGTTCGTCTCGTAGTAGAACAGGTTGGGCGGGTTGTACTCATCGCGCCAGAACTTGTCTGTCGCCTTCCCGCCGTAGGACCACGAGCAGATGCCGACCCAGCTTCCGCTCTTCTTTGAAAGGAATGGATACTCGTCGTTCCATTCGACCAGATACGCCTGGGTGGCAGTGTTCAGCCCCTTCACGTTCGCGAGGCACTTGGTCGTCTTGGCTTGGTTCTTCGCCTTCTGAAGCGACGGCAGCAGAATCGAGATCAGCAGGGCGATGATCGCGACTACGACCAGAAGCTCGATGAGCGTGAAACCGCGTTGCCGAATGAAGCGGGCGCGCATGAGAGACTCCCTGAATTGCGGTGCCGTTCCGTGAAGTGCCGTTCATCGCTTCGAGGCGAACGCTCGTTCAGATGGTGCGATGCACGACTTTCGGAATCGAATCCGACCTGTCCCTTCGCACCCAAGTATATCTGCCGCATGGGCGTTTGACCAGCGTCGAGCAGGCGACTTCCGCACGCGCGGCACGATTGCCTACACGTTATCACCCCCGGCCGAACCGAGCCCGCTCGTCGGCCCGTCGCGCAGCGATATACCGCCGGCCGCCACGGTCGCGAAGCCGCACCCCTGAGCGGCAAACGTCCGATGGTGACCGTCGTCCCAAAGCTGTAGGCCCGACGCATCCGGCACGCCCGCGATGGTCGCGTCGGCGTCCGCCCGGGACAGGACCATCAGGGCCGTCGACAGCGCGTCCGCCATCGCCGCGGAGCCCGCCATCGCCCAGGCCGCCACAGCTCCGACGGCCGGATTGCCGGATCGCGGGTCGAGAATGTGCCGGCCGTGCAACGCCGCGCCGGACCCACTGACGGCCTGGTCTTGCAGGCGCAGCACGCCCAGCGACCGGTTCGCATCCGCGGGGTCGCGGATCTCGATTCGCCAGGCTGCGTCTTGGCCGGGAATCGCGAGCAGCGGCACGCCGATCGCGTAGGCCGAGCTTTGCCCGGAATCGAGCATGGCGGCCGAGATGCCCCATTCGCGGAGCAGCTCGACAGCTCGGTCGATCGCGAAGCCCTTGCCGATTCCGCCGAGGTCCACGCTCAGTCCGGCGATTCGCACGGACACCGACTTCGACGCCGGGTCGAGCGCCAGGCTCCGCTGTCCGAAGGGCGGCGGGTCGCCGGCGAGCTGTCGTTCGCGTCGCGCGTCCGACGGCTTCGGCAGGAGTGCGCCGAGCGTCACGTCGAACGCGCCGCGCGTGACGACGTTCGCGCGTTCGGCGATCCGCAGGCACTCGAAGACGTCCGCGCCGACGCGGAGACGTTGACCGGGCGGAAGCGCGTTGATCCGCGCCACGTCGCTGTCGGAGCGGAATCGGCTCAGCTCGCGCTCGAGTCGGTCGATCTCGTCAAACACGACCCGCGCGACCTGCTCGGCGTACTGCCGTCTGGCGTGCTGAACCACCAGGCCCCACGTGCACGCCATGGCGTCGTGGCGGAAGCGGTGCAGCGGCGATGCGGCTCGATCGGTGCGGTGGCCAGCGTCCATGCGGAACATCCCTTCGCCGCGCGACGACGGAAGACTATCCCGAGCGTCGTCGAGACGGAGCGCGCACTCCGAGCCGCGACCGTTCAGTGAGCCGGGGAAATCCGAGTGATTCCGAGCGCGCGCCACCCCCGCTCCCTCACGGTCGCGGCTCGGTTCAGGCTTCGCGATCGCTTCTAAGGTCCGGGCTGCGACGCCGACCGCATGGATCGCGCGAACGCGTCGTACAGGTCGGTCCGCACGAAAACCAGCAGACGCTCACCGGGCCTCAGCCCGTAGAAGTTTACGCGCCATTCGCGATCCTCCGCGATCCCGAGCTCGCCGGCGAAGCGCTCATCGGCTACGACGACGTCCGCGTACGGCATTGGGGTCGGGCGGTCCCAGTATCCGACATTCGGCGTGTGTCGCAGATACCACGGCAGCGGCCAGCAGTTCTCGTGAAACACCTGGACCACGACGCGCCGATCTCCGCCGACCGCCGCGACCCGCTCGACCCAGCGGGCTGCGTCGCGAACGTCTCCGACCGGATGCGCGTAGACGTAGGGGTTGCGCCGGTCGGATGCGAATCGGAAGTTCGAGTACCACGCCTGCCGCGCAAGCTGGGCCGCGCCCGCGCAGAGTCCGCAGACTGCGATCGCGCGAAGCGGGATCGACGACGCGCGCGCGATGAGCCGCGCCGAGCCGATTCCGGCGACGATCGCCAGCGGCTGCATGAATTGCACTGCGCACCACGGCGTCTTGTACGGGATAGCGCTGTAGGCGATCAGCATCAGCGTGGAATACGCGGCAATCCAGAGCGCCAACGCCGAGCGCCGGTCCGCATCGTCGCCGGACGGGATGCGCACGCTTCGGACTCGCGCCCGCGCGATCGCCACGACCCCGGCCACCGCCAGCGCGAGCGTGAGCGCTTCGCTCCACACCGGTCCCGGACCGACGCGCCAGTAGGTGAGCAGCAGCACGTAGTAGTGCCAGGGCTGGTCGTGCGGGCCGGCCGCGCCCTGCCCACCGGCGCGTTCAAGGTAGTGCCCCAACGCGCGCACCGCGTCGAGCGCGCCGTTCAGGTTCGTGAATAACCCGGTGTGCCAGGTGACCGAGACGAGCGCGGCCGCGGCGATTCCCGCCAAGACGTGCCAGCCGCGCGGAGCGCGCATCGCGCGCCCGCCCGCGCCGGACGGAGCGCCGGTCTCGGCCATCGGTCCGAGCGTCGCGTCGCGCGGCAGGCGTGCCAGAAGCCGCGTCGCGAGCAGCGCTGCCGCCGCACAGCCGGCCGCAATCACGAACGTCTCTTTCGAAGCATGCGCGCTGCCGGCGCAGAACCCGGCCGCGAGAATCCAGCCGACGCGTCCGGATTGCCGCCAGCGCCACGCGGTCGCGATCGCTCCCAGCACGAAGACCGACAGAAGGGTTTCCTGGACGTAGTAGCGGCTGTAATAGCTGAGCAGGGGAGACAGCGCCATGAGCCACGCGGCCGCGGCGCACGCGCCGCGCCCAATGCCGTCGCGCAGCAGCGGCAGGAGCGCCACGCCGGCGATTCCGAACAGGGCCGGCACGAGCCGCAGCGGCGCTTCGCGGAGCGAGGCGAGGTCGGTCAGTCCGAGCACGGCGACGACCGGCAGCGTGAAGTAGTAGAGCGTCGGCCCGTGAAACTCAAAGGGATCGTACACGTATCGCCCAGAGTCGAGCAGCTCCGCCAGCTTGAAGGCGTGCACCGCTTCGTCGCCGTGGAAGACGCGCTGTCCGAGCGCGGGCAAGCGCATCGCGGCCGCGGCCAGGATCGCGCCCATGAGGGCGATCGCGTACGAGCGTGGTCCCAGCAGCTCGTTAGGACGCATAGCGCGAAGTCCGTGCGGCGAGCGGCGGCTCGCGGGCACAAGTCGCCGGCGGTGGCGGATCGGCGAAGCGCCGAAGCCATCCGGGTCGGAGGCACATTGGGATTATGGCCCATCTTCCGGGCTGGCAGAATGGCGCGCGACTGGGCGCGGCCGGACGCGCGGCAGCTTGAGTTTACGGATGCGCCGCGGCGTGCGGACGCGTCTCGGAATGCGGTTTCGTGCTGAGCGAAGCAAAATCGGACGGCGCCAGCGTCCGGGCCATGTGAATCGCATCGTCGAACGAGCGCCACACGATCAGCCACGGGCGGTGTCGCCATCCCGCCCGCGCCATCAGGTGCAGGGGCTGGTCCTGCACCCCGGCGATGAAGACGAAGATGCGCGCGGCGTGCAGCGCGCCGAGCGCCGATTCGAGGTTTACGAGCCCGGTGGCGTCCATGACCGGGACGGCGCGCATATCGAGAATGACCGCGTGAATGTCGCTGCGGACGGTTCGCAGCGCACCGACGGCCTTGGTCGCGGCGCCGAAGAAAAGCGGTCCGCCGATCTCGTACAGCAGCACGCCCTTGGGCAGCGAAGTGGCGAGACCGGCAGCCTCGGCGTCGCGCCAGCGGAAGCTGGCGAGGTCCGCCATGCGGCGCATGAAGAGCAGCGCGGCCAGCACGACGCCGACGCCGACTGCGATGACCATGTCGAACACAACCGTCAGCCCGAAGCAGGTTCCCAGCACGACCACGTCGCTGGGCGGCGCGACGCGCACCACGCGCCAGGCATGCCGGATTTCGCTCATGTTCCATGCCACGACCAGCAGCATCGCCGCCAGCGCGCTCATCGGCAGCAGCTTCAGCAGCGGCGCGAGCGACGCCATCGCGGCCAGGATGAACAGCGCGTGGACGATCGCGGCGATCGGCGAGCGTCCGCCGTTTCGGATATTCGTGGCCGTCCGCGCGATCGCGCCGGTTGCGGCGAAGCCGCCGAAGAACGGCACGGCGAGATTTCCGACGCCCTGCGCGAGGAGCTCGGCATCCGGGTTGTGCTTGCGGCCGGTCATGCCGTCGGCGACCACGGCCGACAGCAGCGATTCGATCGCGCCGAGCATCGAGATCGCGAACGCCGGTCCGACCAGATCCACCCACTGCACGAGCGATCCGTCGGGCGCGCGCGCCAGCCACGGCAGCGTCGGCGCCGGCAGCGACTGCGGCACTCCGCCGAATCGGCTGGCGATGGTCTCGATCGAGAATCCCGGAACCCACGCGCTCAGGGCCGCGCCGAGCGCGGTCGCCGAACCGAGCGCGACGATGGGCGCTGGCACGGTGCGGGTGATGCGCGGCCAGACGATCAGCAGCGCCAGCGTCCCGGCGCCGATCGCCAGGTCCGGCCAGTGGACGGTGCGCCACGCGCCGGCGAGCGCCCGAACGCGATCGATGTAATGCTCAGGCATCTCCTCGATCGTGAGGCCGAAGAAGTCTTTGAGCTGGATGGTCGCGATCACCACCGCGATGCCGGCCGTGAAGCCGCTCGTGACCGGGTAGGGGATGAACTCGATTAGCCGACCGAATCCGGAGACGCCCATCAGCACGAGGATCACGCCGGCCATCATGGTGGCCATTCCGAGCCCGCCGATGCCGAATTCGTTCGCGACCGGCACCAGGATCACGACGAACGCGGCGGTGGGGCCGGAGATCTGCACCCGCGAGCCGCCGAGCGCGGCGATCACCGCGCCGCCGACAATCGCGGTGTACAGCCCGTGCTGCGGCGGGACGCCGGAGGCGATCGCCAGCGCCATCGAAAGCGGCAGCGCGATGACGCCGACCACGAGTCCGGCCAGAACGTCGCCGCGCAGGTCGGCGAGGCGGTAGCCATCGCGCAGCGCTTCCCGCATCGCCGCGGCGGGGTGGAAGTGCGCCCAGAACGTGCTGTTGCGTTCTACGTCGGATTTTGGCTTGGACGGCATCGAAACTCGTTCCCGCGCGCCGCGAGCGTCGTTCCGCCGGCGCGAGAGCACGGAAATATATCAACCGACCTGTCGCCCGACAACGATTCGGCCCGGTCGTGGTTCAAGACGCGCTGCCAGCGGGGTACCATGCTCCGCTTTGGCGTCGGGCGGTGCGCGGGGCGCGCCGCCGCTCAGGGTCGGAGAGGTTGCATGGTTGGGTTGCAGATCAGGCGAGGTTCCGCGGCTGCCTGGATTGCGCGGCGCGCGTTCGTGCTGCTGGCGTCGCTGGCGTGCGGCGCGGCGGCCGCGCAGGTCGCCGAGACGTCGCCGGCGTGGCTTCCGCCGGACTTTCGCTACAAGATAACGATGTGGCCGGCGTCGCAGCCCGATCCCGGGGTTCCCAGCCCGGCGCAGTTGCTCGGCTACGAGCTCGGAGATCGTCCCGCGAGCCACGCGGAGATCGAGCGCTGCTTCGCGGCGTGGGCTGAAAAGGGGCTGCTCGAACTGCGCGAGTATGGGCGCACGCACGAGGGACGCCGGCTGTTCTACGCGATCCTCACGTCGCGCGAGAATCGTGAGAAGCTCGAAAGCATTCGCGAAGACGTCGGCAAGCTCGCGGATCCACGGCTTCTGCCGGACGGAACCCGCGACGACGATTTCGTGCGCGGGCTGCCGGCGATCGCGTGGCTGGCGTACGGCATCCACGGCGACGAAACCTCGGGATCGGACGCGGCGATCGGCGTCGCGTATCGCCTGCTGGCGTTCGACGACGAAGAGGCGCGAAGCCTGCTTGCGAATCTGGTCGTCGTCATCGATCCGCTCCAGAACCCGGATGGGCGCGACCGCTTCATCCGGCAGATGGACGAATTCCGAGGGTACACGCCGTCGCTGGACATGTCCGCGCTGCCGCACACCGGCCGGTGGCCGTCGGGTCGCACGAACCACTACTTCTTCGATCTCAACCGGGACTGGGTGTATGGCACGCAGCCGGAGACACGCGCCCGGTGGAAGGTCGTGGCGGAGTGGAACCCCCAGTTGTTCGTCGATTCACACGAGATGTGGCCGGATAGCACGTTCATGAGCAATCCGGCCCGCGAGCCGTTCAATCCGAACCTCGCGCCGCTCATCCGGAACTGGTGGAAGACGTTTGCGGACGATTCCGGCCGGGCGTTCGACGCGTACGGCTGGAGCTATTACACGCGCGAATGGGCCGATTTCTGGTATCCGGGCTATTCGGACGCGTGGGCCAGCTATCACGGCGCGATCGGCATGCTCTATGAGCAAGCCGGCATCGGCGGACACGCGATCCGCCAGAGCACCGGACGCGTGCTCACCTATCACGAAGCCGTGCATCATCAGCTTGTGGCGACGCTGGCCAATCTTCGCACGCTGCGCGACCGGCGCGCGGACGTGCTGAAGGACTACCTGACGCAGAAGCGCGCCGGTCTTTCCGCGGCGCCGGCGTCGGCTGCCCGCACGTTTCTGCTCCCGCCGTCGGAGAATGGCGCGCGGCGTCAGGCGATGATCGACCTGATCCACGAGCAGGGGGTCGAGGCTTTCGTGGCGCAGCAGCCGTTCTCGGCGGCGGCGCTGGTGGGCGCGTTCCGCGATCGGCACGAGCGGCGCGAGTTTCCGGCTGGGACGCTGGTTGTTCGTCGTCAGCAGCCGCGCGCAGCGCTGGTGAGCGCGCTGCTCGACTTCGACCCGCGCATGTCGCCGGAGTTCCTGCGCGACGAGCGGCGCGATCTCGAAGTCCGTGGCGAATCGCGCATCTACGACGTTACGGGCTGGGCGCCGCCGCTGGCGATGGGAGTGGATGCGTACTGGTCGGGAGACGACGTCAGCGCCGGTCTTGCGCCGTACGTCCCGGCCGTCGCGGAGACCGGCCGTTTCGACGAAGGCAGCGGGGCCTATGCGTACGTGATCGACGGGGCGAGCGACGCCGTGCTGCCCGCGCTGGCGACTTTGCTGCAGGGCGGCGCGCGGGTCCGTGTCGCGCAGCAGTCGTTCGTCGCGGCCGGGCGACGATTCGGCCGGGGCAGCCTGCTGATGCGAAGACTCGAGAATGACGAGACTCTCGCCGGGCTGCTGCGCGCGGTGGCGGCGGAGGGAGTCGTCGTGCATACCGCGTCAACCGCGCGAAGCCCGGATGACACGCCCGACCTGGGTGGCGGCGAGTTTACGCTGCTGACGCGCCCGCGCGTGGCGATGCCGGTAGGCGACAGTCTCGACGAGAACGCGCTGGGCGAGACCTGGCACCTGCTGGATCGCGAGCTGGGCGTGTCGGTTTCGCTGATTCCGGCCGGGGGCTGGGTCGATCTGCGGGCGTACAACGCGATTGTTCTGGCGCCGGGCGCGGGCAATGCATTCTCCGCCGACGCGCTCAAGTCGTGGATGGAGTCCGGCGGCACGCTGATCGCGATCGGGGACGCGGTCGGGTCGTTTGCCGCCGAGGGCGGCGTCAGCGCGGTGCGTCGGCGCGAAGACGTTCTCGACGACCTGCTCGAATACGAGACCGCGGTGGCGCTGGAGCGCGCCGCGGGCAGCCGCCCGGCGTACGTGGACGATCTCTGGGACAATCCGTCGGAAGCTCCGCCGAACTTCCCGGCCGCCGAGCGACCGGAATCGAGCCTGGAGGGCGTCGAACTGGACCGGTATCGCCGCCGTTTCGCGCCGAACGGCGTGATCGCGCGGGCCGATCTCGACTCGACCCATTGGGTTGCGTTTGGCGCGGGGCTTCCGTCGGAGTCGGCGGCGGCCGTCTTCGTGCAAGGGCCGCGCGTGCTCTTGGCCAAGCCGCCGGTGCAGACGCCGGCACGGTTCGCCTCGCGTGATCGCCTTCGCCTGAGCGGACTGCTCTGGCCGGAGGCGGCGGAGCGCCTGGCAGACAGCGCGTACGTCACGGTGGAGCGTGTCGGCAGCGGACAGCTCATTCTCTTCGCTCACCGGCCGAATTTTCGCGGTGCGTGGAAGGGCACGTCGCGGATGTTGGCGAACGCGATCCTGCTGGGTCCGGGCTGCGGTGCGTCGGCGCCGGCGCCCTAGCCGATCGCGACGCGCGCTCGGCGGGCTTGCGGCGATGACGCTCATGCGGGTATACACGCGGGTTCGAAACCGAATCGGAAGGCCAACGGATGCAGCTTTCGAAAGTGCTCTCGCCGGACCGGATCCTCATTCCGATTCCCGGCGACGACAAGACTTCCGTGATCACCGCGCTGGTTGACCTGGTGGCGGCCGGCGGCAGCGTGGCGAATCGCGACTCCGTGCTCGATGCGGTGTTGCGGCGCGAGAGCGAGCGCACGACAGGAATCGGATACGGCCTCGCGATTCCGCATGGCAAGAGCGAAGGCTGCCGGCAGCTCGTCATCGCATGCGGCAAGCCGGCCGATCCGATTGACTTTCAGAGTCTCGACGGGCGTCCGGTAACCTTCGTCGTGCTGCTGGTCAGCCCCCCGGATCAGACCGGCCCGCACATTCAGGCGCTGGCAAAAATCAGCCGCCTGATGAACATGGAACCCTTCCGCAACGCGGTAGACGCCGCGAGCACGCCGCAAGATCTGCACCAGGCGATCATGACGTTCGAAGCGCGGGAAGGCACCGCGACCTGACGCCATGGCGGCTCCGCGTTCGTCTCGACCGGCGGCCGACGCCCGAACCGCGTCTGTGATCGCAACTTCGCACAATGTGGCAATCCCGAGCCGACCGACCGCCGCTCTTTCGCCGGCTGGTTGACGCATTTCCGTCGCGCATCGCGATTCTTTGCGCGGCGAATTTCTCGCTCGTAACGCAGTCCGGCCGCGAAACGTCCGATGGATCGGATACGGCTCCGCTCAGTGTTCGATCGACGCCGGGCAGAGCCGACTCGAACCGATCGGGCCGCGCTATGAGTCCTCCTCACGTTCGCGTGCTGCTGACCACCCCAACGGTCCCGGATGAGCTGACGGGCGCGCTGCGCGAACTCAACGCCACCGCCAGCTTTTCGCTGTTGACCGAACAGTCTTTCGCCTCCAGCGCGTCTGCCGACGCACTGGTCGTGGTGCCGCCGGAAGACCGGAATGCGCCCAGCCTGCCGATCGGCGGCGCTGCTCGACGATGTCGCTCGCCGATGATCCACGCCCCGGCGACCTCGCGAAGCTGCTTCACCGATCGCGTCCCAGGCGCGGCCGGCGGCGCGGCGCGGTCCCCGGCCGCGCGCCCGGCTGGGCAGAGCGGCGCGGCCCGGACTGCGCGCGAAGCGGACGTTGCAACGGTGTTTCAGCGCTTCGAGCGGCAGCTCCGCATGGCCAGCCGCATTCAGCGCCGACTGGCCCCGCAGACGCTGCCCAGGTTGCACGGACTCACGCTGAGCGTCGTTCACCGCCCGGTAGATCTGGTCTCCGGCGACCTGTACGAGGTTCGACGTCTCGACGAGCATCACGTCGGCGTGTTCGTCGCGGACGCCGTCGGACACGGCCTGCCGGCGGCGCTGCTCAGCCTCTTCGCCAAGCGCGCCATTCAGGGCTGCACTACCGCGCGACAGGATTGCGGGTTGAAGCCCGACCTGGTGATGCAACGTCTGAACGCGGAGGTCGGCGCGGCTGGGCACTTCGATTGCGATTTTCTGTCTGCGGTGTATGCGGTGCTCGATACGCGCACGCGATCGGGCGTCTTCGCTCGGGCGGGCGCGCCGTACCCTCTGCTTCGCCGGCGGAATGGGCGCGTCGAGACGCTGCGCGCGTCGGGCATGCTGCTGGGAATCGACCCGGCGGCCGAGTTCGAGGCGATCCCGTTTCACTTGAGCGCCGGCGACGATCTCGTGATCTATACCGACGGGCTGGAATGCGTAGCCCGCGTTGCGCCCGGATGCGTTCGGACGCCGTCCGCGGCGATGGCTTCGTCCACTCCAGCCGCGCTGCGGCGCGAGTTCGGCGGGCTGCCCAGCGCCGGCATGACGCTCCGCCACGTGCTCGAGTCCGCGTGGCGCTTCGCGCTGTGTGACGCGACCGACGGCGTCGAGGGCGTCGGCAACGAGGCGGAAGCCGGATCGTCGCGGGGCGATGCGCATCCGGATGAGTGGATCACGCGCTCGCCGTGGTGCCAGGCGCTGCGCCGGCAGGGCTGCCGGGCCGCGTTCGAGCTGGCCGACAGCCGGCACGGCGTGCTGCGCCGGCTGGGCGGCGAAATGGACGATCTGACGATGCTGGCGATTTCGGCCGACGTCTGAATGGACCGGCCCACGGCGGGTCGCTCTTCGCGTCAGGGCGTCGGATTCACGTCCAGGGCAACCACGACAGCGCTTCCGTCCCGAACGTCCACGCGGCGACGGCGAGCGCCGTGAATAACGCGATCGTCAGCAACATCACGACGTATCCGGCGATCGCGAAAATTCCGTCGCGCTCGAGCAGCGCCATCGCCAGCAACAGCGTCGCCCATGCCGGAGGCGTGTTCGTGCCCGGAATCGGGATCGGCAGCAGCAGCAGGAATCCCGACGCGACCAACGCCAGGCCGTTCATGCGCTGCGCCGGTCCGCCGTCGACCACCCATGTCCAGCGCGGATGAACCCAGCGTTCGATCCGGACGAACAGCCGCGCCGCGCTCTCCAGGACCGCGGCCATGCGTCGCCCGGGCAACGATCGGCGGAGCACGAACTGCGGCATCCACGGCACGCGTTTCAGCGCGATGCCGACCCCGATCAGAATCACGATGAGTCCGAACGGAACGCTGGTTCCGGGGATCGAGATGGGCAGCAGGAACGGCACGGTCGCGAGGATGCAGACGCTCAGCAGGCCCTGCTCGCCGACCATGGCGAGCAGTCGCTCGATGGTGACCGGCTCGTCCGGCAATTCCGCTGCGACCTGCCGGAACAGCGACGACACTGTCGTTCGCTGCGACCTAAAGGGAATCGACATCGCCGCCCTCGAAGACGGCGGGAAATCTATCCGGCGCGTTCCCGACGGACAATAGCCCGGCCGGTCCGTGCCTGCCGCGCCGCGCCGTGCGCAAGGCGCGCAAGCAGCATCGCCGCAACGGTCGGCGCCAGCCCGAACCCGCAGAGCGGCGCGACGGCCGGCATCTCGTCGTCCGGCTCATTCGGATCGTCGAGACAGTCCGAGACGCCGTCGTCGTCCGCGTCCGTGTCCGCGTTTCCGCAGCCGCAGTCGCCCGGCTCGGTCTTGTCGGCGTCGTCCGGGCACTCGTCGCAGGCATCGCCGACGCCGTCGCCGTCGCGGTCATCGCCGTCATCGGCGCGGTCCGGGCAGGCGTCGAACGCGTCGCATAGTCCGTCGTCGTCGCCATCCGCATCCGCCCCGGCGCACTGCACGATCGTCGCGCTCTCGCCGGCGTTGTTGGTCAGCGTCACGTCGCGGGTCAACACCGTGTAGTCGGTCGCGTTGGAGCTGGTACGGCTTCCCGCGGCCAGCTCGATCACATATCCGCGCGTGCCCGTGGTTTGCAGCGGTCCGGTCAGCGGCGCGCCGGCGCTGTCGTTGTCGTCGTTGAAGCTGCTGACGTCGTCCGGCCCGTCGTACGCACTGCCGCCCCAGCTCAACCGCGCGACGATCGTGGTGCCGTCGTCCGTTTCGAATGTCAGGCTGCCGGCGGTGAGCCGATCGCGCGGGATCGCGCGCGCCATCACGAAGTCCGGTTCGATCTCGGGATCGAGATGGTCCGCCATGTCCTCGCTGATGACGAGGACCGTCGAACCCGTTTCGTCGGCCGGCACGGAGCTTACGAAGTCAAACAGGACGATCGGGTTCACGCCGTTCGCATCGTAGGACACGAGACGCGACGGCTCGAGCTCGCCCTGGTGCGACGAGCGCATGCGGAGCTGGATCGCGTGTGCGGCGGGATCTCCGCCGACGCCGCCCACGACGCGCTCGATCTGCATCAGGTGGAACGTCGCACTCGCCGGCGTCGCGGCAAGCATCGCCAGCACGCCTGCCAGCGCTCGACGCGAGACGGACCGCGGGCGCGCCGCGAACCTGGTGGATCGCACTGCAATGCTGCTTCGACGAGGGATCATGCGCCCACTCCAGTCGCCGTGGTTGCTCTGAGGCCGCACGCGCCCCGCGAAGACGCGCAGCCGAACGCGAGTCGCCGGCGGCGGACGCATCTGCCGCGCAGCCGGGGCGTTGCGCGCTCGCGTGTACAAAGCGCGTCGTGCAGTGTATCGTCCGATTCATGCGGACGCACGGGACGACTGAAAGGCGAAACGCGGTCGGGCGCGGATTTCGCGCTGCGCGGATCGGCGGGGCAGCGATCGTCGCGGCCCTGGCGGTCGCGTGCATCGGCTGCAAGGCAATGGCCGCGCCGTGGCTCATGTGGGCGCCCGAGCCGACGCGGTCGATTCCGGCCGAGTATCCCTACCTCGAAGACAAGAAGGTCTGCATTCTCGTCTGGGCGGACCGCGACACGCTGTTCGAGTATCCGTTCGTTCAACTGGAGCTTTCGGAGCACGTCGCGGCGCCGCTGCGGACCAACGTGCGCGGCATTTCCGTGCTTCCGAACCGGGGCGTGGTGGAAATGCAGCGGCGCGATCCGGACTGGGACCGCATCCCGCCCGGACGGCTCGGCGCGCGGCTCGGCGCGGATCGGGTCATCATGATCGAGCTCACGCTCTACACTACGCGAGAGCCGGAGAGCACGCACCTGTATCGCGGGCACATTGCGGCCAATATCAAGGTGTATGACACGGGCTATCCGGATTCGCCGCCGGCGTTCCGCACCAACCTCGAAACCGCGTATCCGCCCGACTCGCCCGGCCAGTGGGGCGCCGACGACCGCGCGATCCGCAAGGCCGCCATGGAAGCATTCGCCGATGACCTCGCTCGCAAGTTCTACAGCCACAAGGTCAAGGTGCAGTAGCCCGGCGCGCCCGGCGCTGACCGCGGTGCTGCTGCTTGCGCCGCTCGTCGGCGGGTGCCAGGCGTTCGCGCCGCTGGCGTACTACTTTTCGCCGCCGCACGTGCAGAAGGCGGAGTACAAGTTTCCGCCGAACAGCCGCTTGGCGCTCTTCGTCGATCCGGTCCGGCCGGAGTTCGATCACCCGCTGTTCATCCAGGGGCTGCATCAGCGCGTGCGGCAGACGTTCTTCGAGCGCAAGTCCACGGTCGAGATCATTCCGCTCGAACGCTTGGCTTCGCTGCACCGATCGGGAATCGACGTGCGATCGTGGAGCATCCAGAAGATCGGCCGCGAACTGGACGCGACGCACGTGCTGTACCTGCGCGTCGAACAGTTGACGCTGCGCGCGTTTCCGGAAGTGCCGGTGCTCGAACCGAGCGTGACGCTGTATCAGAAGCTCATCGCGGTGGATCATCCGGAGAACGATGCCCGCGTCTGGCCGGCGGAGCGCGAAGGGCGGCAGGTTCTCTGCTCGCGGCAGCCGATCGAGACGACCGAAGAAGGCGCCGAGGACGCCGAGGTGCGCAAGCTCGGCATCGACACGGCGTACTTCGTCACGATGCCGTACTTCGACACCGATCTCGAGGCGCCTCGTCCGATCGAGCGATAGCGCGGCGTCCGGCAGCGCGTCGGCCTTCGCCTCGGTGGATGACGCGACGAAGGCCGATGTGGCTGCCGCGAAACGGTTGCGCTACATGCCGATCTTCTGCCCGTTGACCAGCTCGACGACCCGGTTCGGGCTGGTCGCGCCCTGGATGAACGCCCCGTCGAACTTGCAGACGCCGATCTGGACGCCGTCGCGCGTCAGCGATCCTTCGGCGAACCAGAAGTCCGGCTCCGTCAGGAACCCGCCGCGTTCCACCTGCTGGAAGTAGACGTCCGCGAAGGCGTAGTTCGCTTTCCCGCGCTGCCCGGTGGAGTTTACGGCGATCTTTACCTGATGCACGGTGTTGATGATCCGCGAATCGAACGCCTCCAGCACCTGCACCGTGCCGCCGGCCGACTGAACCGTGCCGGTCAGGCTGGATGCGCCCGCGAGGTCCGGCGCGTCCGGATCGAAGCGGTCGCCGCCGGCGTCGATCACGTCGACCGTCGCCATTCCGCGCGGCAGCGCCACCGTTCCGGCATATCGCCGCTCGAAACTGCCGCCCATCGCCTGGCTCTGGATCTCGAGGTCGTAGTCGCTCGTGACGACGCGGAACGCGAAGTTCGTGTGCGTGTCGCTGAAGCCGCTGAGGCTGTTCGGATCGCCGTCGAAGGCCGAGTAGTAGTAGTCGGACTGCCCCGACGGCCCGAGCACGACCAGGTGATCCGCGGGTTGCGCCACGTAGCCCACGACGCTCTGGTTCGCGTCGAGCTGCATCGTCCCGGCGAACGTGAGCACGCCGGTATAGTTCGCGCCGCTGAAGACGTAGTAGATCGCGCGGACGACTTCCTGCGAGCCGGCGCTCCGCGTCTCCCGCGCGGCAAGCGTCATCGCTTCGATGAACGCATACTCATCCGCGCCGCCGAACACCGGGTCGGTGTTCCCGCCGCCATTCCCGCCGCCGTTTCCACCGTCACCGTTCCCGCCGCCATTCCCGCCGCCGTTTCCACCGTCGCCGTTCCCGCCGGCATCGCCGCCGTTCCCGCCGGCATCGCCGCCATTCCCGCCGCCATTGCCTCCGCCGCCGCCATTGCCGCCGCCACCGTTTCCGCCGGGAACTTCGCCGCCGCCGCCCGGCACGTCCAGGTCGCCACCTCCCTCGCCGTTCATCATCGCGTTCGGATCGAGCAGCCCGCCGCCCTCCGGACATGCGGCCCCGGTCATGAAGATCACCATCGCGATCGGTACGACTGCCCAGCGCACCATAGCCTCGCACTCCTCATCGATCGCCGTCGGGACGACGCCCGAGCCGGCCGGAATTGAACGTGGCAGAAGCGTCGAACACCCTTCGACATCAACCGCCGCCATTATACGTAGGCGCAAGTCTCGACCATCTCCCGCAAATTCTCCAAGTCGCACGGAGAACCCGGCGTGAGCTTGCTGGGGGCGCCCGGGTCCGATACGGTCGAGGCGAACACGCCGCGCGGACGCGCGGTCCGGAATCTCGCGGCGCGAAAGCGGTCCGAACGGCGGCGAATGCGCGCAGACGACGCACCCATCCTGGCATTCGACATCGGCGGCGGAACCTGTCGGGGCGCGCTCATCGCGCCGACAGGCGGGATTCTGGCGGCGCAGCGACGCGCGACGCCGCCACAAGGCGAGCCGACTGAATTGGCCGACGTGCTGTCGCAATTGTCTACGGGGCTGCTACGCGGGCGCGCTGCGCCGCGCGACGCGGCCGCGGTGGCGCTGCCCGGCATCTGGGACCGAAGCTCCGGCGTCATGCTGCGCTCGAACCATCTGCCGAGGCTGATCGGTGTGGACCTTCACGATCTGTTCGGAACGGCGCTGCAACGCCCCGTATGGCTTGAGACCGATGTCGACGCGGCCGCGTGGGCGCAGTGGAACGCGCTCGATCGCCCGGACGCACGATTTGCGTATGTCTCGGTCGGCACCGGAATCGGCGCGGGACTGGTGCACGGCGGCGCAGTGCAGCGCGGCGCGGCGCTGTCGCTGTGCGACCTGCCCGTGTCGGTTCCGGTCGACGCTTCTGGCGGTGCAGGTCCGGCCGAAGGCAGCTTGCAAATCGGCGCGCCGCGCTTGCTGGAAGGAGCGCTGCGCGAGGCGCTGCGCGGCGACGCGGGCGCGGATGCGCGTGACACGCGCGTAGTGCGGCTCCTGGGCGTTGCCGTCGAGCATCTCGCGGTCGGTCACGGGGTGCGCGTCGTCGCGCTCGGCGGCGGGGCGATCGATCATCAGCCGTCGTGGGTCGACGCGGTCGCGGCGCGGTTCGCCGGCTCAGCGGTGGCGGTGCTTCGCGCTCCGTTCGGGACCGACGAGGCCGGCGTGCTTGGCGCGGCATCGCTGTCGATCTTCGCGCCTCGCGCGGGCGCGCCGTAGGCGGGACTGAAAGCACGTCGCGCACCTCTTTTCCACAGACGCTCGCGGCGGGCATCGACTTTTGGCGGCGCGGCGCAGGCCGCGTCGTGGCGGGCGCGTAGCGCTGCGCGCTTCACACCAAGTTAGCCTGACAGTGCGCAAAGGAGTTTGCGAATTCTTAGCGCCGAATTGGCGCAGCCAAAGCGAGAGCGTAACCACGCACTTATCGAGGGGGTCTACTCTCCGACGCGGGGAATTGGCGCGGATACTGGCTACCGAAGCGGAGAGTGCGCCGGGTAGCGACGTGTGAATTGCGCATCTACTGGGGAGTAGCGAATGCAGCGATTCCAGGCTTCGGTGAACCGCCGGGGGTTCACATTGATCGAGTTGCTGGTCGTCGTGGCGATTATCGCCTTGTTGATCTCCATTCTTCTGCCGAGTCTTCAGAGAGCGCGCGACCAGGCCAAGGCGGTTCAGTGCGCGACCAACATGCGGCAGGTCGCAGCGGCTGTGGCGGTCTACCTGGCGAATCAGCGCGGCGTCTACCCCGCCGCGTACATGTACGCGACTTCGGCCAACGGCGACGCCGACCCGTTCAACCAGCCCAACGACGCGTCTCAGTTCGGCTACGTGCATTGGTCCTACGCGCTCTACGGCCGGGGCGAGGTGGACGACAAGTCCTTCGCGTGTCCCAGCATGGAAGGCAATGGCATGCCGAGGACGAATCCGGGACCGGACCCGGTCGCCTGGACGGACACGTGGCCGCAGATCGACGACAAGGGCAACACGCGTCCCGCGACCTTTGACAATACCGGCGGTCGCGTGGAGGACCGGCAGGCGTTGCGAATGGCATTCGCGGCGAATGCCGCCGTCATGCCTCGCAACAAGTTCGTGGTGGGACAGGCGAACAACCCCGGCCCGCGCGTCAATCAATGGACCAGCGAGTCGAAGATCAACAACAGTCGTCGCGTGGTGCTGGCGACGGAATACCTGGACTCACTGCCGGCCATCGCGACCGGCAACACCGACAGCGAACTCAAGGTCAAGTCGCACCGGCCGATCAACCCGTTCTATCATGAGGAAAGCTCGACGAACGAGTACGGCGCGCCGCTGAACTCGTCGGGCTTCTTCTACTACGGCACGCCCGGCGACGACAACTACGGCCTGCTGCCGATGAAGCTGCTGTTCGAGAAGGTGGGTGTCATCGAAGGCGGCGCGGACTTCACGGAGCTGAACGCGGTCGGTCGGCACCATCCCGGCGGCGACGACGACTTCGGCGGCACGGCCAATTTCCTCTACACCGACGGCAGCGTCGATCGCAAGCGAATCAAGGACACGCTCGACAAACGCGAGTGGGGCGATCGCTACTATTCGCTCAACGGAAAAAGCGAAGTTAAGCTGGATTGGGAAAACCAGTAACGGCGTCTTTGCGCCGCTGCTGTACGCTTCGTCCGTTCGATGGTCAACGCGCGGCTTCCGGAAAGCGGGCAAGCCCCGTCGCGGTGGAAGGTGCGCGCCCGTGACGCCGCCGCGCGACGAAGCTGCGAATCAATCGGGCGTCGGATGTCCCACGACCTTCGGCAGTCCGAGCGGCAATCTGAGAGCTGAAGTTCCTGGAAACCGTTCATTCTTCTTGGAGGGCACACTGTGAAGCGATTCCTGTTCGGATCCGGCCTGCTGACAGCCACAGCACTCGCGCTGTGCGCTCCGGCGGCCGCCCAGACCGTCAATCTCGACGGCGGGGAAGTCAACATCAGCGGCGCCACGCTGTTCGCGGACTTCTTCTTCAACACCGGCCGTCGCTCGACCAACGACTGGTCTGACATCGACGGCGACGGCCGCTGCGCCAACCCCCTGATCTGCGGCATCACCTTCCCGGCCGACCAGCTCGCCGAGAACTTCAACCAGACCACCTGCACCGTCGACGAGACCGGAGATGGCCGCTCGTGGTGGCTGGTCCAGTACCGCGGCGTCGGTTCGGTCCGCGGGCTGGGCGAGTTCGTCGATTACCAGCTCCTGAGCACGATCCCGGCCGGCACGCCGACCGACTTCGGCGCGATCAACCGCACGCTGTTCTACAACTTCAACGCGGGCGGCGTTCAGACGCTGTGCGCCCCGCCGGTCAGCGGCGGCTCGCCGGTCGCGCCGAGCTCGATCGACCTGGCGGTCCTCGACGTGCCGACGCTCTGGGCCGTGCGCACCGAGACCGTCCTTGCGGGCGGTGGCAACTGGGACTCGAATCCTGGCGATCCGGGCTACGGCGACTATGACGTCACGTCCTACGACGTCGGCTTCACGAACAAGCTCGAGTCGCTCACACGCGGCGCGCTCTCGCTGAACACCGACCTCGACGCGCCCGATGAAGACACCGTCTATGACTGGCCGGTCGCGTTCGTGCCCATCGCGATCATCGCCAATAACGGCACGGGCATCGAAGACATCAGCGTTCGCGACTTGCAGCACCACTTCGTGACCGGCCGCCGCAGCAACGGCGAGAACCTGATCGCCGCCACGCGCGACTCGGGTTCCGGCACGCGCAACGGCATGATGAACTCGCTCGGAATCGATCCGAGCCGGGGCCGCGGCGAAAATCTGCGCGGCTTCTCCAGCTCGTCGAACGCCAGCGACCTTGGCCCGGGCAACCAGGCCAGCAACTCCGGCGGTTCGGGCGTGATCGAGAACGCGGTTCAGAATCACAAGCTCTCGATCGGCTACACGGGGCTCGGCGGCGGCAGCCGCGCGGCTCAGGACGCGTCGGAGAACCGCTACGAGATTCTGAACGTGATCTTCGACAACCTTGGCGGAACGACGCCGGTCCGTCCCACGATCGACAGCGTGCTGGACAACTGCGATCCGGACAGCGGCTATACGCTCGGCGGTCCCGAGACGTTCAGCAGCCGCGGCGACGTGTTCGACACCGACCCGAACAGCGCCACGTACGTCGACAACCAGGCGGCAGCGGACTACCTCCGCAACATCCTCGACAGCGTCGCGGCGTTCGAGGAGCCGAACAATCCGCTCGACCCGAACGACATCGGCACGTTCCCGCCCGGTTATGAGCTGGCCATCACGTACTTCCTCCTGGGCGGTCTCGACTGCGCCCAGAGCCTGGCCGACGGCGAGCTGTTCAGCGACCAGGCCGAGAACGTGCAGTTGAAGGAGTTCATCCGCGCGAATAACGGACTCGGCATCGGCGGCGACACGCCGGCGTTCGGCAACGCCGGCCGCGTGCCGGACCGCAAGGCCAATCCGACCGGCGCCGACTACCCGAGCAACCGCTACCAGGACGGCAGCAGCGACGGCGACTACTACAACTACTTCATCGACAACCCGCTCAACCCGACCGGCGGCAGCCTCAACGGCGAGGCCACGCTCAACAGCCGCAACAAGCTGGCAGGCGATTTCGACGGCGACGGCGACCGCGACATCGACGACACCCGCGGCCTGCTGAAGGCCATCGACGACCCGGCCGTCTACGCCACCGACCCGAACAACGTCTCGACCTCGGGCAATCCGGTCAGCCCGGAAATCATCGGCGACTTCGACGGCGACGGCAACCTGAACAGCAAGGACGCGCGTTACTGGGCCGACGGCCTGGTCCTGACCACGGCGCTGCGCGGGACGGTCGCGACGCTGGATCGCGCGGCCGGCTTCACGCAGGTCGATATCGAGTCGCTCGACCTTTTCGGCAACGCGAATTACTTCGGCACGACGCTGATCACGGGTTCTTATGACGCGGGCGATTCGCGCGGCGACGTCGCGGGCGGCACGCCGTACCCGGGCGCCTTCCCGAACGGGCACGACGGCGTGGTTGATTGCGACGACATCGACTACGTCATCGCCAACTACGGCGACTGGAGCGACCTGGATCAGGCCCAGAACATCGACCTCAGCGCCGACATGAACGGCGACCTCGTGATCGACGTGAACGATGTGATCGATATCGTCGAGAACATCCTCGATTCGACGCTCGGCGACGTGGACCTCGACGGCGACGTCGACGCGGCCGACCTGGCCATCGCCCAGGGCAACCTCGGCATGATGGGCGTCGGCTACTGCGGCGGCGACGTGAACGGCGACGGCATCGTCGATCAGGCCGACCTCGACATCATCGCCCCGCCCGGCTGCCCGAATCCGGGTTGCGAAGACGGCGACCTCGACGGCGACTGCATCGTCGGCCTGGCCGACCTGTCCGACCTGCTCGAGAACTTCGGCTGCACCAGCGCGGACGCCTGCTACGACGCCAACGCCGACATCGACGGCGACGGCACGAACGGGCTGGGCGACCTGTCGGCCCTGCTCGAGGAATTCGGCACGGATTGCAACTAAGGGCGCTGCGCCCGGCGTGACGGCCTGCCGGCCGATGCGCTGACCGCGAAATGCGCTACCCCCGGGGAGGGCGACGCCTCGTGCGTCGCCTTCTCTTTTTTTTGCGCGGGACGCGCGCCGCCGCGCGCCGCCGTCCGCTTCAAATCACGCGGAAGTCGCACTACCATAGATCGGCTTGGCGCGGCGCCGCACGGCGGCCGAGCCGGGCTCCGCAGACAGGAATGCAGATGAACTTTGAGCTTCCCGAGGACATCGTCGCCCTCCGCGACGTGGTGCGCGACTTCGCCGCACGCGAGATCCGCCCGTTCGCCCGTACCTGGGATCAGGAGCAGTGGTTCCCGGACGAGCTCGTGAAGCACATGGCCGAGATCGGCCTGCTGGGCCCGATGGTCTCGCCGGAGTACGGCGGCGCGGGCCTCGGATATCTGGCGAACGCGGTCATCATGGAGGAGATCGCCCGGCAGGACGGCGCCGTCGCGCTGTTCCTGGCGGCGCACAACGGCCTGTGCCTCTCGCACATGATGGTCGCGGGCGCGACGGAGGAGCAGAAGCGCCGCTACTTCCCCAAGATGACCAGCGGCGAGTTCGTCGGTGCGTGGGGGCTGACCGAGCCGGGCTGCGGATCGGACGCGGCCGCCATGACCACCCGCGCGGTCCGCGACGGCAAGGGCTGGCGGATCACGGGACACAAGCAATTCATCACGAACGGCAAGCGCGCGTCGATCTACGTCATCACGGCCGTGACGGACGCTGCGGCCGGCCCGAAGGGGATTTCGGCGTTTCTGGTGGAGCGGTCGGCCGAGGGCTTCGCGGTCGGACACAAGGAAGACAAGCTGGGCATGCGCGCCAGCGACACGGTGACGCTGAATCTGGACAACGTGTACGTGGGTCCGGAAGCGCTGTTGGGCAAGGAAGGGCAAGGCTACGTCGATGCGTTGAAGGTTCTTGAGCGCGGGCGCGTGGGCATCGGGGCGCTGTCAGTCGGTCTGGCGCGCGGCGCGCTGGAGGAATCGATCGCCTACGCCGGTCAGCGGCACGCGTTCGGCCAGCCGCTGTCCGGGCATCAGGCGGTGCAGTTCATGCTGGCGGACATGGCGACCAGCATCGAGGCCGCCCGGCTGCTGGTGCACGATGCGGCCGTTTCTCTAGACCAGGGCGTTTCGGACCGTCTGAAGGCGTCGGCGGCGAAGCTGTTCGCCAGCGAGATGGCGACGCGCGTATGCCTGGACGCGATTCAGATTCACGGCGGATACGGCTACACGCGCGAGATTCCGGTCGAGCGCTACATGCGCGACGCCAAGCTTTGCGAGATCGGCGAGGGCAGCAGCCAGATTCAGAGGATCATCATCGCCCGCGAACTGCTGAAAGGCGATTGAGGGGTCGAGCTCGCGTTGCTCGGGGCTGCCGCGAGCGACGCCGGGGTGCCAGCGTGGACTTCGAGCTATCGCAGGAACAGCGCGAACTGCTGGAAGCGCTGAGCGACTTTTGCCGGACGGCCGTCGCGCCGCACGCGGAGCGGCGCGACCACGAGGGTCGTTTCGAAGAAGGCCTGATCGGCCAGCTCGGCGCGATGGGCTTGTTCGGCCTGTATGTCCCGCCGGAGTTCGGCGGCGCGGGGCTCGACACGCTGACGTACGTCAGCGCGGTGGAGCTCCTTTCGCAGGCGTGCGGCGCGACCGGCATCCTCGTCTCCGCGCATCATTCGCTGTGCGTCGATCCGATCCTGTCGCACGGCTCGGCCGCGCAGAAGCAGAAATATCTGCCGAAGCTCTCGGCCGGCGAGTGGATCGGCTGCTTTTCGCTCACGGAGCCGGGCAGCGGAAGCGACGCCGGCGCCGCGCGCTGCCGGGCGGAGCTGCGCAGCGACGGCTGGCACATCACCGGCACGAAATGCTTCGTGACGAACGCGTGCGAGTCGCATGTGTGCGTCCTGCTGGCCGTCTCCGACCCGGACGATCCGAAGCGCCGCCTGACCGCGTTCATCGTGGATCGCGACATGCCGGGCTGGCGCGTCGGGAAAGTCGAGAAGAAGCTCGGCATCCGTGCCAGCAGCACCGGCGAACTGGTGTTTGAAGACTGCGTCGTGCCGGTCGAGAATCAGCTCGGCGAGCGCGGTCGCGGGCTGCGGGTCGCCCTCAGCACGCTCGACGGCGGGCGCTTGGGAGTGGCGGCACAGGCGGTCGGCATCAGCCAGGCCGCGATGGAATCGAGCATCGCCTACGCAAAGACGCGTCGCCAGTTCGACCGCCCGATCGCCGACTTTCAGGCGATCCAGTGGAAGCTGGCCGATATGGCCACCGGCATCGCGGCGGCGCGATTGCTGACGCGCCGCGGCGCGTGGCTGAAGCAGTCCGGCCGGCCGTTCGCGACTGAGGCCGGCATGGCGAAGCTGTTCGCGAGCGAGTTGTCGAGCCGTGTCACCGCGGCGGCGGTGCAGGTGTTCGGCGGCTACGGTTACGTCTGCGATTATCCGGTCGAGCGTTACCTGCGCGACGCCAAGATCACCGAACTGTATGAAGGCACCAGCGAGATCCAGCGGTTGACGATCGCCCGCGCGCTGTTGTCCGACCCCGATTGGATCCGACGAGGCTGAATCCCATGGCAACTTCCTCATTCATCGTGGCTGCGCGCCGCAGCCCGATCGGTCGTTTTCTCGGCGGGCTGTCGCGGCTGACCGCGGCCCAGGTCGGCGCGCAGGTCGCGCGGGCCACGCTCCACGACGCCGGCGTTCCGCTCGAAGCGGTCGACGACGTGCAGATCGGCATGGTGCTGCAAACCGGCGCAGGGCAGAATCCGGCCCGGCAGGTGGCGCTGGCGGCCGGGCTGCCCGACACGATCTCGTGCTGCACAGTGAACAAAGTCTGTGGCAGCGGCCTGCAATCGGTCATGTATGCCGATCAGATGATCCGCTGCGGCGACGCCCACGCCATCCTGGCCGGCGGCATCGAGTCGATGAGCCAGGCGCCATTCTTCGTCCGCGAAATGCGCGGCGGGCAGAAGTTCGGCAATTGCACGTTCGTCGACAGTCTCGAATTCGACGGCCTCATCAACATCTATGACAACGTCATCATGGGCGCCCTGGGCGAAGCGACGGCCGAGAAATGCGGCTGCACCCGCGCCGCACAGGACGAATTCAGCGCGCGAAGCCACCAACGCGCCGCCAAGGCGGCAGCCGCGGGCCTGTTCGCGCGCGAACTCGTGCCGATTGAGCCGCGTCCCGGCAAGGAGCCGGTCGTCGCGGACGAGGGCATCCGCGCCGAAGCGACCGCCGATTCGCTCGGCATGCTGCGCCCGGTGTTCAAGTCCGGCGGAACCATCACGGCCGGCAACTCGTCTCAGCTCTCGGACGGCGCGGCGATGACCGTGATCGCCAGCGAAGCGGCCGTCTCGCGGCACGGCCTGAAGCCGCTGGCGCGCATCGTCGCGCACACCACCACCGGAGCGCATCCGCACGACGTGTTCCTGACGCCGATCAGCGCCTGCCGCAGGGTCTGCGAGAAGGCCGGCTGGTCGCTGTCGCAAGTCGATCTTTGGGACATCAATGAGGCGTTCGCGGCGGAGATGGTCGCTGTGCAGAAGGGCCTCGAACTCGACAGCGAGAAGCTCAACGTGCATGGCGGCGCGATCGCTCTGGGCCACCCGCTCGGCGCCAGCGGAACGCGCGTACTGGTCACGCTGCTGCACGCGCTCGCCCATCGCGGCGGCAAACGTGGCGTTGCAGCCATGTGCCTCGGCGGAGGCAACGCTGTCGCGATGGCGGTCGAGCGCGTCTGAGCGAGTTCGTTCTGTTGGCCTCGAGCGAAAGAACTGCGGGCGCGATCGGCCAAAGTCGGGCTGCTCGCGCGCGCTGCATGGGTGTGCGCGGCGTTCGGATCGCGGTCGGCGAACGCGCGCTCCTCGCATGGCCCGCCGCCGCGCGCTGCGGAGGTTGGCGCGACGCCGCGGCGGCGGATACGATCCTGCGTGTGAGTTCTCGCCTCGGCCGCGTCGCGGCGGTTCACGGTCCGCAGGCCGGGGCGGAGGAGCGCATCGTCTCTCAGATCGCGGGGGGGGGCGAACCGTCTCGGCGCGCCTGGCGCGCGTCGGCGGACAGGTTCCCCGCCGCCAGCAGGTGAATGCCATGAACCTACGCACCGAGATCAAGACAGTCGCGGTATTCGGGGCCGGAACGATGGGCGCGGGCATCGCTCAGACCTTCGCCCAGTCCGGTTTCAACGTCCTCGCTCACGATCCGAAGCCAGGCGCGGTCGATCACGCCTTGATTCAGATCGAAAAATCGATCGACAAGTTCGTCAGCAAGGGCAAGCTCGACGCTGCAGCCGGCAACGCGACCAAGACGCGGCTGCGCCCGGCATCCTTGTCCGACGCCAAGAGCGCCGACCTGGCCGTCGAGGCCGTGTTCGAAGACGTGTCGGTGAAGCGCTCCCTTTGGAAGGAGCTGCACGCGCTGATGCCCACGGACGTCATCTTCGCCAGCAACACGAGCAGCATCTCGATCAGCGAGCTTGCCGCCGCCAGCGGCCGGCCGGCCCAGTTCATCGGCATGCACTTCTTCAACCCCGTGCCGTTGATGAGCCTAGTCGAGGTCGTGGTCGGGCTTCAGACGGGCGAGCCGGTGGTCGAGTTCACGATGAGCCTGGCGAAGCGGCTCGGCAAGACCCCTCTGCGCGTGAAGGACCACCCCGGATTCGTCAGCAACCGCGTGCTGATGCCCATGATCAACGAGGCGGTCGGCGCGCTGGCGGACGGCGTGGCCGACGCGCCTACGATCGACGAGGTGATGAAGCTTGGCTGCAATCACCCGATGGGACCGCTGGCGCTGGCGGACCTGGTCGGTCTCGACGTGTGCCTGAACATCCTCGAAGTGCTCCATCGCGACCTGGGTGAAGACCGATATCGTCCGAACCCGCTGCTTCGCACCATGGTGCGGGCCGGTCTGCTCGGAAAGAAATCCGGAAAGGGGTTCTATTCCTATGCCCACTGACGCCGCCGCACCCGTCACGAGCGTCGAATTCACGCGCGAAGCCGATGTCGCGACGATCCGGTTCGTGGCCGACAAGGGCCCGGCCGTCTTCAGCTCGCGCGTTCTCGGCGAGCTTGGCACGATCGTGAACAAGCTGCGCGAAGACGCGTCGGTCCGCTATGTCGTCTTTCGCGGTGCGGGAAAGGTCTTCGTCGCCGGGGCCGACATCAAGGAAATGTCGCCCATGAACGAGGACCAGGGCTACGCGCTGAGCAAGCACGGTCGAAACGTGTTCGATTCGGTCGAGACGCTGCCGCAGGTCACATTCGCCGCGCTGAACGGACACGCGCTCGGCGGAGGGTGCGAGCTGGCGCTGGCGTGCAGCTTCCGCATCATGTCCGCCGGAGCGAAGATCGGTCTGCCCGAATGCCGCCTCGGTCTGATCCCCGGTTGGGGTGGAACGAAGCGCCTGCCGCGGCTCGTCCCGATGGGGTGGGCGCTGCGCATGCTCTACTCGGGAGAGCCGATCTCGGCCGAGCAGGCCGAAAAGATCGGACTGGCCGACGAAGTGGTCCCAACCGCAGAAGATCTCGACGCTGCGCTTCTGCGTTGGTTTGCCATGCTCAAGCCCGGCGCGCCGCACGCCATCATCCGAATCAAGCGCGCCATACTGAGCGACGAAGAGACGCGACAGTTCGGCTTGTGCTTCAGTTGCTCCGACGCGCGCGAGGGGATGCACGCGTTCATCGAGAAGCGCTCGCCGTCCTGGGCCACGTGACGCCCGGCGGATCGTTGCGACCGCTTCGGGCGTCCGCGGGCGAACGGATTCTTCTCCGGCTTCCGAGGGCCGGCGCGCACCGGCGTCAAAGCCGCATCACCGGCGACGGACCCGCCCGCCCGGCCACCAGCAGCGGAAACGTCTCCCCCAGCTGCTTCCGATGCGCGCGCAGGGCAATCTCGGGTCGGTTGTTCTGAGCGCTGAGGTGCGCCAAAGCGATCCACGCATGCCGCCGCGGCACGGCGGCCAGCATCGCCGCGGCCTCGTCGTTCGAGATGTGCCCGCCCGCGCCGCGGATGCGGGCCTTCAGCTCCGGCGGATAGTTGCCCGTTTCCAGCATGTCCGGGTCGTAGTTGCTCTCCAGGTACGCCGCGTCCACGCTTCCCAGCGCGTCCCGCAGCGCCCCGAACGGATGTCCGACGTCCGTAAAAATCCCCAGACGCTTGCCGGCGCCCTCCACGACGAAGATCACGCCATCGGCCGCGTCGTGCGGCGTCGGAATCGTCTGAACGCGCACCTGACCGCCGGCGAACTCCAAGGTCTGCCCCGCGAAGAAGTACGACACGTGCGAAACCCGACCGAGAGCGGTCGACGCCGCCCGGTGCGTGCCCGGCGTCAGGTAGATCGGCGTTCCGAACATGCGGTTCAGCGCGCCAGCCCCGCGGACGTGGTCGGCGTGGTCGTGCGAAAGAATCAGCGCCGTGAGGTCGCGCACGTTCCGTCCACAACCGGTCATGCGGTCGCGGATGACACGCGCGCTGACGCCCGCATCGAACAGCAGACGGACCCCGTCGCACTCCACGTAGATCGCGTTGCCGTTGGATCCCGACTGGATGGAAAACGTCATCATCGCGGAAGCCATGGTACCACGGACGCCCAGACGTCGCCCCGCGACGGTGCCCGCTCTACGTCGGACCGCTCGCGCCGACGCGAACTGCGCGAAGAATCGCCTGCCGTCCGTCGCGCAGCCGGACACGGACCGTGAACTGCCCCGCCTCATTGATCGAGACCGGATTCAGAGCCAGGTCGTCCAGCGCCGCCGCGTCGCCGCCGCCCGGTCCGATGCCGAGCGCCGCGCCGGCGGCCTCGTCCAGCAAGCGCGGAGAAATCGGCGTGCCGAGCGCCAGCAGCACGTCCCGATCGGGATCCGGCCCGCTCAGGACGCTCAGGCTGCGGCCGCGCGGAGTCGCGAAGCAGACGATCCGGCCGACGCCGTCCAGCAAAGCGCCGCGAATGGTCTCGAAGGCGTCGCCGCTTCGGAACACCTCCGACACGACGCCGTCGTGATCCAGAAAAACTGCGGATCCGCCGTCGCGCAGCGACGCGACGAACACAATCGTGCCGGCGTCGTTCATCGTCGGGAAGTATCCGAACGTCGAGAACCGATCGCCACTGTCCGCGACCGGGCGCGTCCGGCCGTCCTGCCAGACGAAGATGCCCGACGAGCGGTCGCTTCGGTCGGCGCGGAACACGACCGCGCCTGCGGCGTTGACCACGGGAAGCCCGTAGAACGCGACGAATCCGTCGCTGGTGTGTGCGACGCGCCGCACGAGCCCGCCCTGTGCGAGGTACAGCCCGCTGCCGCCGCGGCCATCGCCGGGGCAGGCGGCGCTGCCGTCAGCGCGGAACGCGACTGCGGCCTGCGCGTTCATGGTGGGTCCGGCCGGCCCGGCGCCGAGCGCAAGCCGCTGCGCGCGGTCTCCGCGCACGAGCCAGGCGGCGCTGCCGGTTCCTTCGGACGCGTAGAAGCTGCAATCGCCGGCGTCCGTGAGGTCGGGATGGCTCGCGACCGGTCCGGGCGACGAATCGCCCGAAATGTGCAGCGGCTGGACGGCGCGGCCGTCGTGAATGAACACGCGGCTGTCGCCGCCGCGCATCGTCGCCTGAAAAGCGATCGTGCCACGATCTGAGGTTGCGGGGACATAGGGCGCGAAGTCTGCGAAATCCTGGCGATTGTCGGCGACCAGCGATAGACGGCACGCGCCGGCCCATCCCGGGGACATTGCGGGCCTCCCTAGTGCCGACGGTCGCCGCTCATGTTCGACCGAGCCGTTCGAGCACCGCCCGCACGAGGATCGGCCACGCGATGGTCGCGTCGCAGTAGACCTCGGCAAACTTTCCGCCCTCTTCGGGCGGAACGAACTTGCCCCACGAGATGCCTTCGGAATAGGTGCAGCCGCTGAGCCCGCCCCAATGCGTCGGCTCGGGGCAGATGCGCACCGCGTACTGAAACCGGAGCAGCCCGCCGTAGCGACCGCCGCTGCGACGGTGCATCAGATCGGCGAGCGGGCCGACCTGCTGCGCCCAGTTGCGCGGAACGCCTCCGCCGATCGTCAGGATTCCGAGCCGCTCGGACTTCATGCAGCGCTGGTAATAGTCGTCCATGTCGCGCAGGCCGTCGTAGTTCAGCAGGGCGCGCTTCTCATCCCGCGCGATCACGTTGTACGTGAATGTGTCGATGCCCAGCTCGCTGTCTGTGAACGCGGGCACGTACACCGGCACGCCGTGCGTCGCGGCCGATTGCAGGATGCCGCGCCCGGCGTGCTGGCGGAGCAGGTGCCGGCCCAGGGTCTCGTTGAATTCGTGGCTGCCGAAGCCGTCCTCGCGTTTCGCAAGCTCGCCCAGAATCGGGCGGATGATCTCGTCGGCGTGGTCGAGGTTTGATTCCAGCTCGAGCGTGTCGTACACCCGGCAATAGCCGGCTTCGTAGAGCTTCTCGTCGTCCCAGCTCGGATCATGGCGAAAGTGCGTATGCCCCGTCTGCTCGATCAGGCCGTGGCACATCAGCGCGCCGGTGCTGACGACCGCGTGCACCATCTTCTGGTCGATCATCTCCGCGATGAGCAGGCCCATCTTGGCGATGGTCATCGCTCCGGACAGCGTGAGCACCACCAAGCACTTCGGATCGCTGACCATCGCGTGGACGACTTCGGCCGCCTCGCCCAGATTGCGGCCGCCGAACGAGGTGCGCGACATGTGGTCGAGCATTTCGCTGAACGACTTCGGCTTCAGGACGTCCAGCGGTTCGAGCGGTTTGAAGTGATGCTGCCAGCCGTCCGCGAGCTGTTCGCTGGGACGGGGGCCGCGGTGCGCGTGCGAAGGATCGTGCGGACTCGTCATGACCGGCTCCGATTCGTCCCCGGCGCGGTCCGCGACCGGGCGGGCCAGCCTAAGGCATCAGCGCGGTGCGTCAAGCGAACGGATGCGGTCGGGTCGGCGAGGACGGTTCGTAGAACGCGCGGCGTGTCCGGCGAAGGCCTGCGCGACTGCGCCGGACCGAACGACACGCGCTGTGGACGCGGCGCAGCGATGCGTCGTTTCGCTGGACCCGCCGGCTAGTTCGCCGGGCGCGCGAAGGTCTGATTGCGGATTTTGTCCTGAAGCCGAAGCAGCCCCTCGATCAGCGCTTCGGGGCGCGGCGGGCAGCCGGGCACGTACACGTCTACCGGAACGACCAGGTCGATGCCTTTGACGACGTGATAGCCGTGCTTGAAGTAGGGGCCGCCGCCGATCGTGCAGGCGCCCATCGCCATGACGTATTTCGGCTCGGGCATCTGGTTGTAAAGACGTCGAACGCGCTCGGCCATCTTGTACGTGACGGTGCCGGCGACAATCATCAGGTCGGACTGTCGCGGCGTGGCGCGGAACGCTCCGGCGCCGAAGCGGTCGAGGTCCCAGCGGCTGGCGCCGGTGGCCATCATCTCGATCGCGCAGCAGGCGATGCCGAAGGTCATCGGCCAGATGCTGCTGGCGCGGGCCCAGTTCACAAACCAGTCGAGGCTGGTGATGATGAGCCCGTCCTCGAAGCGGTTCTCGATCCAGCTCATGGCGTTCCCCGCGTCGCCGAACGGGGCATGTCGGGTGTGGTCGATGCGGGTTGTCCGCTGGTGGTGCGGACCCAGTCGAGATAGCCGAAGCGCCAGAGGTAGACAAAGCCCACGACCAGCACGCCGAAGAAGAACAGCATGTCCCACAGGCCGACCAGCCCGGCCTCTCGAAAGACGACCGCCCACGGGTAGAACAGCGCCACTTCCACGTCGAAGATGATGAAGACCAGCGCGACGACGTAGAACCGGAGGTCGAACTGAATCCAGCCCGAGCCGACGGCGACTTCGCCGCACTCGTACGTTGCGCTCTTGACGCGGTGCGGCAGCTTCCGCCGCACCAGCGCGCCGATCAGCAGCGCGCCTAGCGCCATCAGCACGCCACCGGCCGCGAACAGCGTCAGTCCGCCCAGCAGCTCCGCCGGGGTGCTTGTCGTGGTCGCCGCCAGCGCGGGCGTCATACTGCGGGCTCCTGGGAGGTCGGCTTTGGCGAGTCCGACTTCGGTGCGGGCTTGGCAGGCTTGGCGACCTGCGTTTCGACCAGGGCCTTGAGCATTTCCTCGCGAAGCGGCTCGCCCCGGTCGATCCATTTTTTGCGCGCATGGGCGGCCCACGGCGGCAGGTCGCCTCGATTCATCCAGAGCGGCTGCGGCGTCTGGAGGCCCTGGCGCGCGAGGTCGGTGTACTCGACCACCATGCTGCGACGGTCAAAGGCGGACATGTCGTGCACGTCGCCCATGTGAATGCAGTCGGTTGGACAAGGCTCGATGCACAGAGCGCAGAACATGCACTTCGAGAAATCGATCGCGAACCGGTCGAGCGCGCCGCCGCGGGCGATGCCGGTCGCCTTGTCGATCTTTCGCGGACCGCTTTTTTCAATGTAGATGCAATCGACCGGGCAAGCCTTCGCGCACATGTCGCACGCGATGCACTTCTCGATCTCGAAGAAATGGAATCCGCGGAAGCGCGGCTGAAGCGTCGGGGGCGCGTCCGGGTACTGCCGCGTGACCGTGCTGGCGAACGCGTACCGCAGGGTGATGCGCAGTCCGATCGCGACCGTCACCACCGCGCGGTAGAGATTTCGAAAGTAATCCCCCACGACGCGCCCCGAGTGCGGGGCGGCCTCACCGGCGTGCGCCGCCGGGCAATTCAGCCGCCGTTGCCGGTGTCGTTCATTGCGTCGGTGTTGCCGAGCAGACCGCTCACGATCGCGCTGAGGACCGTCGTGACGGCGTTCTGCAGAAAAAGCTGCCCGATGATGAGGGCACAACTGCTGAGCTGAAAGAGCACGCCGCCCATTGCGGCGAGCGTGACGATCTTCAACGCTCTGCGCTTCATTGCGAGGGTCTCCTGACGGGAGCGCCGGCCGATTCATCCGAATTGCGCGGCGGGCGTCTTCGCCCCGTTGCGCGTCACTATAGCTGAAGCGGTCCGCGCGGCAAGCGGCGGCGCATGCGAGTTCTTGAACGGCGCCGCGCCCTCGCGATAATGCCGCATTCGGCGACCGACACGATCGCTGAGGTATCCCAGAAAGGATCGGAACCACGCACCGTGCGAAAGCTCACCTGGATCGGATCGGTCTCACTCGCGGCGTTCATCGCCATTGCGCTCTTCGCGCGGCCGGGCGCGCTCCAGCCCGCCGAGGCCGGCGCGCCGAACGACGGCGGCCGGCGCGGGACGACGTCGATTCGCGGCGTGGCGATGCAGATCTCGAACGGAACCAACCCGCTGGAGGTCTATCCGCGGCTGATCCGCGAAATCTATGACCTGGGCGCGAACACGGTGCTGCTCAGCCCGGCCGGCTACATGGAGCACGCACGCTCGCAGTCGATCGTGATCGACGCTCGGAAGACGCCGCACAAGGCGGAGTTCGTGCAGATTGTGCGCAGCGCGCGGGAGCTGGGCCTGGAGGTCATCCTCATGCCGACGGTGCTGCTGTCGCATCCGCGCGGCAGCGAGTGGCGCGGCGTGATCGAGCCCCCGGACTGGGGCGAGTGGTGGGAGCAATACCGCGAGTTTCTGCGCTACTTCTGCGATGTGGCGCGAGAATCCGGCGCCGAAACGCTCATGGTCGGGTCCGAGCTCGTCAGCACCGAGAAACAGCTCGACGAATGGCTGGAGAACATCCAACTGGCGCGCTCGCTGTTCCCCGGAAAGCTGGGCTACTCGGCCAACTGGGACCACTACCGGCCGGTGAAGTTCTGGGATCGCCTGGATGTGATCGGCATGACGAGCTACTACACGCTCGCGGACGAGAAAGGCCCCAGTGTGGAGAAGATCGCCGCGGCGTGGGCGCCGATTCGCGACGAAATCCTGGGATGGCGGAACCAGGTGGGCAAGCCGCTTATCCTCACGGAGGTCGGCTGGTGCAGCCAGGAAGGAGCCTCCACCGCGCCGTGGAACTACTATCAGAACATGGAGGCGACGCCGGCCGGGCACGAAGAGCAGCGCCGCCTCTATGAGGGCTTTCTGCGCGCCTGGGACGGCGCGCCGGGCCTGGCGGGCGTGATCTGGTGGGAATGGACGCCGGACGCCGGCGGCGACGAGGACTTCAACTACACGCCACGCGGCAAGCCGGCCGAGCAGGTCCTTCGGCGATGGCTCGACGCCGGCGAATCGCCCCGGCGCAAGCCGGCGTCACAACCAGCCGCAAGCGCGATGGAGCGGCCGTGAGCGGGCGGATCGGAGAGGCGTACCAGCGTGTCTGATAACCCCGGGCTGTAGTATCGGTTCTTCGCGATTTCGGCGCAGAGGTGTGTAAACTGTTCTTCGGGACAAAGCTTTTGGACGTTGGGTCGAGGGTGGGAGGTCCGTGCATGTCGCAGCGATTCCCGGTTTGGTCGGCGCTCGCACTCGCGTGTTCATGCTTCGGGACGGCGATCTCCGTCGCGGGGCAACCGCAGATCGGCGCCGAGTTCCCGGATTTTCGTGCCAAAGAGCTGCTCACGGGCGAGGAATTCTCGCTGAGCGATTTTCGCGGCGACGTGGTGGTGGTGGACTTCTGGGCGACGTGGTGCGGCCCGTGCATCGGCGAGCTTCCCAACGTGCGGAAGGCCTACGCCGAGTATCACGAGCAGGGCTTGCAGATGATCGGCATTTCGCTGGATCGCAGCATCGGCGCGTGCAAGCAGTTCATCGAGCAGCGTGGCATCCCGTGGTATCACATCGCCGACGGCAAGTTCTGGAAGGCGGAGCTGGCCGTCAAGAACGGGATCAAGTCGATCCCGGCGATGTTCGTCGTTGGGCGGGACGGCGTGGTGACCGCGGCGCATCCGCGCGGCGAGGCGTTGCAGGAAGCGATCGCCGACGCGCTGGCGGAGCCGTACTCCGGTCCGAAGGGACGGCTCGCGGGCTCGCGGCGCCCGTTGTCTGGGACGCCGGCGGCAGGCGAAAGCGCGGGCGAATCGGCGCGGGCGAATGAGAAGCCGTCGGAGCCGATCGAGCGAGCCGACCAGTGGCTGACGATCGCGCGATCGATGGAAACCAACAAGAACTACCGCGTCGCGCGGCGCTACTACAACAAAGTGATCGAGGTGTTCCCGGGCACCGAACAGGCGGAGAAGGCCCAGGCGGCGCTGAAGCACCTGCCGGAGTAGGGCGGCAGAGCGAGACACAAGCGCGTTCGCGGCCGACCGGTCGCGCACGCGCAGTGCGCTCGGGTGTGCGACCGCGTCAGTTCTTCGTTCCCGCGGTAACGATGTTTGCGCCGGCGCCTTTCGCGCCTGCCGCGAGCATCGCATCGAATTTCCATGCGTCGTACACGTTCTTCTTCATGGCGTCGCGGGCCGACGCTGCGGCCGCGATGTACGCGGCGGCCGTGTCATCGATCGCCAGACATACCTTGAGGATTGCGCGTTGCGCATCGCTTCCGCCGCGCGCGATGTATTCCTGGGTGCGCTCCAGGGTCCAATAGAGCAGTTCGACCGCGTTGTCGCAATCGGCGGGGGCGGTCGCCGGCTCGCGCGTGTCGCGAATCGACACGAAGTTGGTCGCAGCGCGCTCCGCATCGCCGACGGCGACTTGGTAGAGCGCGTCTCCGGTCTCGAGCACCGCCTGACTGATCAACATTGCGAAGTTGCCGCGCGCCGAGGAGAACTCGGCCGGGCTGATCCTGCGCCCCCGCAGCAGCTTGCGCACCGCGCGCGCCCGCGCTTCCCGACGCTCGATCTCCTTGCGGGTCGACTCGCTCGCTCGTTCGAGCGCTCGCAAATCCTTCTGAAGCTGAACGATGAGCACTTGCCTCGCAAGCGCCAGGGTTCGCTGATTCGATTCCTCGGCATTCTTCAGTTGCGCTTCAGCGAGCTTGACTTTGAATTCCCCGAGCGCCTTGAGGTAGTCGGCTTGAGCCCTGAGCCGCTCGGTCCACTGTGAGAACGTAACGTCCATTTCGCAGACCTCGCGGCGCGCCGACTTGATCGATTGTGGTGCGGCCGGTGCGGCTTGTGCGCGGCTACGCTTCCATGATTTCCTTGGTCTTCTCGGTCAGCAACTGGTCGATCTGGCTCGTGTACTTGTCCGTGAAATCCTGAATCTTCTTCTCTCCGGTCTTGGTCTGGTCCTCGGTGATCTGCTTGGCCTTCTCGGCGTCTTTGAGCGCCTTGTTCGCGTCGCGGCGCACGTTGCGGATCGAGACCTTCTGTGCTTCGCCGAGCTTGCTCACCTGGGACGCGAGCTGGTTGCGGCGTTCGGTGGACAGCGGCGGCACCGGCAGGCGAATCATCTTGCCGTCGTTCTGCGGGTTGATTCCCAGGTCGCTCTTTTCGATCGCCCGGGCGATGTCCTTGAGCGTTCCGGGATCGAACGGCTTGATCACGATCGTGTTCGCTTCCGCGACGGCGACGGTCGCGAGCTCCTTCATGCCCATGACCGATCCGTAGGCGGCAACTTCGACGCGAATCCCGTCCACCAGGCCGGCCGATGCACGCCCGGAGCGCACCCCGCGGAGCTCCTGCTTCAGGAACTCGACCGCCTTCTGCATCGCCTGTTCCGCGTCCCGGACCATCTTGTCGTACGACATTCGGATTCCTCGCGATCGGTTTCGGTTCGGCGATGCAGGATAGAGCGCTCGGCAGCGCTGCTCAAGCCGCGGGCTGCCGGCTGGCGTCCGGCCGCGCTCTTATCGGCCGCGCAGCCGCTTACGAAACGAACGTCGTGGCAGTGCCGATACAGCCTGCGAGGTTGGCGGAGCGCACGCAGCACGGAGCGTCGCCTCGGCTTGGCGAGCCTGGAGTCGCCGGGCCTCACCCCGTTGGAGGAAGATCGTGAAGACGCTATTCGTTACTGGCGCCGAGGGGTTCACCGGGCGACACCTGGTGAAGTTCCTCCGGCGACGCGGATATGACGTGGTCGCCGGTGTCCGCAACCGCGCCCGGAAACTCGCGTTCGAAAAGCAGATCGGGCGAGCGCTGGTCTGCGACGTTTCCGATCCGATCGACGTAGCGCGGGCCATCGGCGGCGTGAAGCCCGACGGCGTCATTCATCTGGCGGGCGCGTCGCTGCCTTCGGCCGCGGCCGCGGAGCCGCTGAATGCGTATCAGGGCATCGTGACGGCGTGGGCGAACGTGCTCGACGCCGTGCGACGAATCGTGCCGCGTAGCCGCGTCGTGCTGGTCAGCGCTTGCGAGGTGTACGGCAATTCCGGAGCAGACGGCGTTCCGATCCGCGAAGCGACGCCGCCCGCGCCGATCAGCACGTTCGGGTCGCTGAAGGCCGCGGCGGAGGCGATCGCGCACACGTACTTCCTGAATTACCATCTGAACCTGTCGATCGCGCGGCCGTTTCACTACATCGGCGACGGTCAGGCGGACGGGTTCTTCTTCGCGTCGGTGGCGAAGCGACTGGTGACCGGCGGCGCGGCGATCGACGGGCAGGCGATGGAACTGCCGGACCTGGGCGCGCGGCGCGACGTGATGCACATTCAGGACGCCGTGCAAGGCTACACGGACGTGCTGGAGGAAGGTCAGCCGAACGAGATTTACAACATCGCCTCGGGCCAGACGCGGACGGTGCGAGAGATCGTCGAAGCCATCGCGCGACATTCCGGCCGATCCGTCCGGTTCGTCGAGTCGGCCCCGAGCGGCGAGCCGGGCATCGCGTGCCTGTGCGGCGACAACACGCGCATTCGCGAGGAGTTCGGCTGGCGAAGCGACTTTACGCCGGAGCAGGCGGCACAGGATCTGGTCGCCGGACTTCAACGGCAGTTCGTCTCGGCCTCGGTTGCGTAGCAGAACCACCGTTCTCGCTAGCGGCGGCCGCGAACGACCGCCCAATCTCCGGCATCACGAGCGACGAAATCGACGCGACGGCCGATCGAAGCGGAAACGCTCCGGTCGGCCGCCGTCATTTCAAGCCAGTCCTGCTGGCGGCGATCGCCGGCGAACTCGCCGCTCGACCGGATCAACGCAGGAAGTAGCCAAAGAACGCAAGCATCGCGATAAACGCGGCCACGACGCCGGGAACGAAGCCAAGTCCAACCTGCGAGAGATTGTCGAATAGCGACACGGTGAGCCTCCTGCTCGGTGATTGCGGCTGCCGAAGCAGTCGCTGCCCAGGTACGTGCGAGTTCAGAACCGAATCGAGAATTGAACTCGACGCACCCCCGGATGCCGCCGAAGCGGTCCGGCGGGGTGCGTCGGAGCAGTTGCAGCCGGCGTCGTCGGCCTAGTTGTTGCCGCGGAACAGGAACCAGAACAGCGCGATCAGGCCGCCAACGACCAGAACCGCAACCGCACCGCCCGCACCGAGAAGACCGCTAAGCAGACCACCATCGGTTTCCATGAACTCACTCCTACGATAGATCTCGTCGCCTGATTCCGCGTCCGCCGCGCCGACGGACATCCTGCGAGAACCGGCGACACGCGTATTCTCGTCAGACGAACCGGCTCGTCAAGGGAGCGCCGGGCGCGGGGACCAACCTTCGGCGAATGGACACGTATCCAGCCCCGATTCAGGCACTCGGCGACTTTGGCTCGGCGAGCGTGTCCGGGCGCGAAGCGCCTGATCGTCAACCCGCGCCGCGCGCGTCTCAGGTCGGTGGGAAAGAAGGCGCTTTGCCGGAGAGGGGGCGGAACGGCGAGGCCCGGGCCGCGCGAGCGCATCGTCGCGCGGTCCGGGCGCTTGTGCCGGTCGGCAATCAGTTCGTGGCCGACACCTGAATCCGTCGCGTTCGGGCGGCCGGGGACTTCGGCAGGTGCAGCTTCAGGACACCGGCGTTGACGCTCGCACGAATGCCGGAGGCATCGATGCCCTCGCCGATCTGAAAAGCACGATGGAAATCGCCGACGCCGAATTCGCGCAGCAGCCAGGCGGCGCCGTCCTTCGGTCCGCGCGGCTCGATGTGCGCGCGGAGGGTCAGCAGACCGCGTTCGTAGTCGATTTCGATGCTGTCTGCCGTCGCGCCGGGTACATCCGCCAGCAGCTCGTAGCGGTCGTCCAGCTCGACGATGTCCACGTTTGGCGCGAAGCACAGCCCGCATCGCGTCTGCTCCGGGCTGACCGCGTCGGCTTGCACCTTCTCCAGCGTGGTCGACATGGCAGTTCTCCTTATTCCGCGTCGAGCGCGGTGGCCGCGGAGCGGCCGTTGGGGCTTCTGGTGTCTCGCGCGCACTCGTGGCGCGCGTGGGAAGCGCGGCGTCCGGTCACTCGGACCGAACGGCGATGCGCCGCGCACGGGCCTGCTCGGCCTTGGGCATTTCGATTCGCAGCACGCCGTCCTTCAGCGTGGCCTGCACGCGGTCGGCGTCCACGTCGACCGGCAGCGGAATCACGCGCGCGAACGAGACAGAGGTTCGCTCCTGACGATGCACGTAGGCGCCGCTCTCGAGATGCGTCTCGCGCCGGCCCTTGATGTTCAGCTCATTGCCGGCGACCAGAATCTCGAGGTCTTCCATCTTGAAGCCAGGCACTTCGGCCTCGGCGAAGAGCGAGCCGGAGTCTTCCCACACGTTCACGGCCGGTACGCCGCCGGTCCGCAAATCCGGGCGCGTGTCCATGAGGTTGAACATGTGTTCCATCATGTGCTGAAAGTCGCGCGCGACGCCCGCGGTCGGCGCCAGGGGAAACGAACGTCTCAGCGTCAGCATGGCTTGCTCCTTTCGTGCACCGGACCGGGCGTCCGCCCGGCCTCGCGACGGCTCGTCGCGGTACTGGAAAACAGGATGGCAAAATGCGCGCCAGTGCGGTGGATCGCCGAACACGGCCGAGAATCGCCGAATTTGCGGGTCCCGCGGGGCGTGGCGACCCCCCGCAGCGTGTCAGGTTGGCACGGTTGGCGGCAAAACGCGGGCCGCGCGCGAAACCGCTGCCGGCATGGGCGAAGGCGCGCGCCGTGCGCCGCCACGCCACGGGTCTAGCCGCCCAGCGACGCGAGATCGTGCGGCGTGTCCACGCTCGTCCAGCCCGCGCGGTGAGCGTGCGGGATCGGCAGGATGTGCGCCCCCGGCACGGCTGCAAGTTCGCGCGGGGCGCGTCGTCCCGAGACGACCAGCGATTCAGCGAATGGCAACAGGTCCGGCCCAAAGACGCCCGGCAGCGGTTGGATGTGCGCCGCCTCGTCCCGCACGAAGAGCGCGCGGGCTTCGGCGGCTTCGGCGGCATCGAGCAGCCACCGCAATGCGTCGCGCGTGAGATGGGGCTGGTCGCACGCGGCGATCAGCCAGCGCGCGTCCGGGCGGGCGCGAAGGCCGGCCAGGATGCCCGCCATCGGTCCGGCCAGGCCCGTCGCGTCGGGCAGGAAGTTCCACGGAGCGCCGGGCATCACGCGAGAGAGGGAATCGAGTCGCGGCCCCGGAGAGACGCCGAGCAGAAAACGCTCCCGACTGTGCGCGGACAGCGCGGCCGCGACGTGCGCGGCCATCGGCGCGCCGGAGAACTCGATCAGGGCCTTGTCGCGCCCCATGCGCGAACTACGTCCGCCGACGAGCAGTCCGACGCAGACCGCGATTTCGCTCATCCCGGCACCGGGGCCGACCAGAATGCGGGTTGCGGCTCAGGGGCAGCCGGCGCCGAAGCCCTCGAGCAGGGCGGACAGGTCGCCCAGGCCGACCGTTCCGTCGCCGTCGAGATCGCCTTCGAGCGGATCGGCGTCAAGGCCGAAGTGCTCGAGCAGGATGGACAGATCCGGCAGGCCGATCGCGCCATCTTCGTCGAGGTCGCCCGCGCAGGAGCCGGGGACCGGCGCCTGGGCGAGTACCGCGGGCGCGTCGCCGGGCTTGAACAGGCCGAGCGACATGACGCCGTCGCGCGGCGGGCGATTGCAGACGAAACGGAAGTTGTACAGCGTGCCCCAGCGCAGCGCGTTGGCGTTCGGGTTTTCGTCAAACGTCTCGGTCGCCCAGACGACCGCGCCGGGCGATGCGCTCGCGTCCCAGTCCGCGCCGGAAAAGGTCACGTCCCCGAGGCCGTCGCCGCTGTGATAATCCACATCGTGAAACCCGATTTCGCTGGCAGCGGCGTTGGGCGGCAGCGGGATCGATACGCTGCCGACGCTGCGATCGCACGTGAGATTCTGGATCGCGTATTCATACGCCCAGACGCCCGGGCTGATCTCCGTCGCCGATGCGCCGACAAGCAGCTGGCCGTCGTCGTCCACGTCGAGGGCGTGAATCTGAACCCGCGGGTCGGTCGCCTGCCACGCGTCGAGGACGGAAACGCCGACGACCGTCGGGCCGGGAAAGCTCAGCGACCAGCTCCCGCCGGACGAGATGATTGCCCTGCGATAAGAGGCGTTGTTCTGTTGATGGGCGTTTGCGGCGTCGTCGGCGGAGACGATCTGCACCTCGGCGAAGAAGCTCGCACCGGGATAGGTGGCCGCGCTGAAGTCTTCCGTATGCACCTGAAGCCGGCGTGCGAGGCTGCCGCCAAAGGCGGGATTCGCGGGCGGATAAGGGAAGGCGCCGGTGTGCGCGTTGACCTGCCGCCGCGGGCCGAGGCGGGATTGCGTGCCGGCCAAGGAGGCCGACGTGGGCGTGGTGCAGCCGGGGCCGACGGCCTGGCCGCTGCCGACCGGGTCGCACGCGTCGCACAGGTCGGCGAGCTCGAGCGGGAAGAACTCGTGATAGACCCAGCTCATGCCGATTTGCTCGATGCGGCTCGCGCCGTCGACGGTCGCGATGCGGTAGAGGTTCGATGTGAAGACTGGGTGATTCGGCGTGGAGAACACCCAGCTCGCGTCGGCGCTGCCGGCGTTCGCCAGCTCAGCGCCGAGGGCATACGCGGCGATGTCGCCGGTTGCGCCGTAGCTTGTCGCCGCGGAGATTTCGCCGACGGCCAGATCGACGCCGGGCTGGCCGCAGTTGTTCGCGAGCGCCGCGGTCGCGAGTGCGATCGACATGGATAGGCAGGCGACGGAGGCAAAGTTCGATCGGGGGCGTGTGTTCATCGCACAAGCTCCGAGAAGGTCCGATGAGAGGCAGACGCGACAGAACGTGCATGATAACCAAGCTGGCGGGGCTATCGCCAGCGGAGATTCACACGACTTCCCGCGGAAGACATCGCGGTGAGGGCCGAACTTCTTGACACTCCGAAGACAGCCGAGCGAGGGCCCAAACGGGTGAAGCGCGGGTTGCGATCCGGCACGGATTGGTCCACGTGGCCGGCGCACGTTCGCGACCACCGCCACGACTCAGCCCGGCCGGCTCTGTCCCGGCGCGTTGGCCCTCTGTGGACGCCGAGAAGCGTCGGGCAGAGGCAATCCTGGCTGCTGGGAGAAAGAGACCGCTGCTCGGCCGGGTGCCCTGCCGACGGCTGTTCGCGTCGGCAGGTTCTGGAGAGCCCGTCGATTGGAATCCGCGCGAAGAGCAGTCGCCCGGGCACAGGGCGGCATCATTCATGATTCGGCGTCCCGGCCGAGCCGCGAACTCGAGCGAGCGGTCGTCTTTCGCAGGTCACGCGCAACGGCTTCATTGAAACCGAGCGAGTCACGGCGCGACTCTAAGAACCTGCCGACGCGAACAGCCGTCGGCAGGGCACCCGGCGAACAGCCGTCGGCAGGGCACCCGGCCGTCGGCAGGGCACCCGGCCACAATGCGCTTCCATGGCATTCGGACGGATCGCGGACTGAGCGTAGAAGGCGCGGCGATCCGGCGCGGTGTGCGGTTCCGTATTGGTGCACGTCCGCGGTCACCGCCGCGCCCGGCCGTTGCGAGAAAGCGGCTTCGTGAGCGGTGCCGAGGGAACAAAATTCCGAAAAAAGCAGTTCCGTCGCTTTGCCTGCACGGCTCGGCGCGGACATACTCAAGAGTGGTCGATGTCCGGGCTAGGCGGGGCCGAGGTACGCTTCTCCGCTTCTCCGCTTCTCCGCTTCTCCGCTTCTCCGCGTGTCCGTAACGTCGCCGGTGGAGACAAACATGCAACATTCCGTTGCATTCACGCTGATCTGCTCCCTGTTCGCGATGACGGCGACGACTGCGGAGCGCTCGACGTGTCCGCAGACGGAGGCCGACCCCGAATCGTCTGAGTTGTGCGGCGGGGGGCCTCACGTGCCGTGCACGCTGGTCATTCTGCCCGGCGCCTGCAATGGGCAGCGCGAGACGCTGTCGCACGTCTTGCCATCCTGCCGATCCACCGAGAATGACACCCAGTGCGTCAACCAGGACGTGATTTGCGGGACAACGTACCTCTGTTTGTGGGATCAGGGTATGGGCAAGTGCGTCAACGATGAAGTTGTACACTACAGCCAGATTACCGCGAAAGGGACGATCGACTGTCCGGACACGGGGCCGTGATGCTCCGCGCCGAGAGTCGTGCCCGGGCCGGCTCGCACGGCGATCCGATTCAGTGGATGCGGCTGAACGCATGATCACAGGAGATTGAGATGTCCTATGCGACGATTCTTATGGCCTGGAGCGTGTTGGCGGGACTGGAGGGCAAGGAGACTGCGCGCCCGGCCGACGGACTGGCCGAGCTGGGCGCGGCCGTGGCTCACCTGGACCGCATTCCTCAGGGGCGCGTCGAGTTCCGCCGCGTTCGTTTGCTTCCCGGCGACCGCGTCATCGAGCGCGAGCACGTCGGACTGTTCAACGGCGCGCGGTTCCGGCTGGACGTGATCTCCGATTCCGGATGGGATGCGCTGTATCAAAGGCTCGGCATGACGCCCGAGTTTCTTGCTCGAAACATCTGGGACGGCGAGCGCGTGCTGACCGTCGAGCGCGACCATCGAATTCTGAAGTGGTCGATGTCCGATCCCGACCGGCTGCACACCCATGTGTTCGACGTCCGGCAATTGGGGCTTCCGCTGGCGCGAACGATCGGCGTTTCCGGCGCCGAGCAATATGCGCAGGACTTCCGGCTGATCGAGCGAACGGTCGAAGGCGATCTTGTGCGGGTTCAATGCCTCCTGCGACGGCCGACGAACGACGGCGACAGGTCGCTGGGTGTAGGGGAGTTTGTGATCGACCCTGCGAAGGGACCGTCGATCCTGTCGTACGAGATTTCCGAGATGGCATACGACACGAAGTGGACGCTGAAGGGCGAGTTTACGCCGGCGCAATTCGGAAAGGTGTGGTTCCCGTCCTATGCGCGGATGGAGCAGTCTTCCGCCGGCGGGCAGCACGACTGGGTGCAGGAGTATCATGTGGTGAATGCGGACTTCGCGACGGCCGTCCCGCCAGGCGAGCTGGATTGGGCGGCGTTGAAACTGTTCCGCGGTGCGTTCATCCGTAGCGATATGAGCGGCGTGCTGGGCGCGAAATGGGACGGTCAGCGCGCGGTTCCGTACACTCAGTTCAAGTAGAGCGAGCCGCGGCGAGAGCGGCAGCTTCCGCATTAGCGCGGCGTCCCAGCCGAGCCGCGAGCGTGAGCGACCGGTCCAATTCCACCGTCCAGACGCGTCGGCGATTTCGAAACCGCTCCGGCGCCGGTTTCCGCGCGCCTTCGCGCTGCGGAGTCAATGGGCGTGTCCGTTCCCGGATTTCGCTCGGACCCGCGACCCTTGCATCACCCGTAGCCACGATCGTTCACTTCAATCGGATAAACCCTCGTTCGTGCCGGCTTCTGACAAATTGGAAACCGATCCGCGACCGGGAAAGGAAAGACCGGTCAGGAGACCGGTCCCCCATGGGAAGACGAAAGACCGGTCAGGAGACCGGTCCCCCGAAGAATTGGGGAGCGCGGGCGTCCCGCCCGCTCCGGCCGATCCTTCGGCGGACGGCCGCTACGGCGCGCGGAGCAGCGCCAGCGCGTGGTCGGCGATCGCCTGCGGAGACAGCCCGCAATACGACAGGATGTCCTCGGGCGTCAGGGCGGACTTCGGAATGCGGTTGCACCCCATCGTCTCGACACGAATGCCTCCGCCGGCGGCCGCGATTTCCGCCACGGCCGACCCAACGCCTCCGCCGTAGTTGTCCTCGACCACCAGCGCCCGCCGGCCGGAGCGCGCGAGCGCGTCGCGCAGGGCTTCGGCGCGGATCGGCAGGCAGTACGCGTCGATCAGCGCCACGCGAACGCGCTGCTTTTCCAGCAGTTCGATCGCCTGGCGCGCGACGTGAACCATGTAGCCGGATGCGATCAGCGCCAGGTCTTCGCCGGTTGCCAGCGTCTGAAACCCGCCCGGCTCGAACGGCGTTTTCTCGTCGTAGAGCAGAGGCACGTCCGGCCGGTGCGTTCGCATGTAGCACATGCCGTGAATGCGGGTCATCAGCCGCGTGCATTGATAGGCGCTGACCGCGTCGGAGGGCTGAAACAGCCAGCCGGACGGCTGCTCGCGGCTGTCGTCGGGCACGGTCGTGAACGCGCGGAAGAAGGCCATGTCCAGCAGGCCCATCTGCGACGGTCCGTCGGCCGCGAGCGAAATCCCGGAGTGTGAGCCGACAAGCTTGACGTTCGCGCGCGTGATGTTGGCCAGCTCGACCTGGTCGTAGGCGCGCGACAGGAACTTCGCGAACGAATTCACGAAAGGGATGAATCCGCCGGCGGCCAGTCCGACCGCGGCCGACACCATGTTCTGCTCGGCGATCTTGCACTCGAAGAAGCGATCCGGATGCGCCTTGGCGAATATTTCGGCGAAAGTCGAGTTGCTCACGTCGGCGTCCAGCGCGACGACCTGCGGCAACAGGTCTCCGGCGACGCGCAGCGCCGCGCCGTAGCAGCGCCGCGTCGCCAGGCTCTTCTGGGCGAGCGCCTTGCCCAGGCCGGCGCGCTCCATCGCTTCGGCGAACGTCGGCCAGGACGCTTCACGCGGGTCGGTCGCGGTCCGCGCCGCGGTGAAGGCGGGCGCCGGCTGCGGCGGCGGGAGCGGGGTGTGATCGCGAGCGCTGCCGGTCAGTCGCAGGAGCGTGTTGTCGAGAGCCTGGTCGGCGGCGCCGAGGTCGCTCTTTCCGAGCGGCTTTCCGTGCCAGTTGCCTTGTTGCAGCGCGGGAATGCCCCAGCCCTTGACGGTGCGTGCGACGATCGCGAGCGGTTTGTCAGCGCCGCCCGATGCCGACAGCGCACCGCGAAGCTGCTCAGGTTCGTGTCCGTCGACGGTTCGCACCGCCCAGCCGAACGCCTCGAGTTTGGCCGCGAGCCGTTCGCCGGATTGCTGGGGCGAGACGTTGCCTGCCTGGCCCTGGTTGTTGCAGTTGAAGATCGCGCAGACGCTGTGGAGCTTGTGATCGACGATGAAGTCGGCCGCTTCCCAGATCTGCCCCTCGCGCGATTCGCCGTCGCCAATGACAGTGAACACGCGCCGCGGCGAATTCTGAAGTCGCGCCGCCAGCGCCAGGCCGGCCGCGACGCTCAGGCCCATTCCGAGGCTTCCGGTGGCGGCGTCGAAGAACGGGAAGCCTTCGGCCGGATTCGGATGTCCGTCCAGGACGCTGTTCAGCTCGCGCAGCGCGTCGGTGTCGGCGATCGCGAGTTTCTGAAGCGGGCCTTTGCGGGGATTGCCGACCGCGCCGCCGAGGTCGGCGTGGGCCGCGTAAACGATGGGCACGGCGTGCCCCTCGGAGAGCACGAGCCGATCGGCGCCGAGCTGCTGAGGGTCGGCCGGATTCCAGCGCATTTCGCGGTACATCAGTTCGACCACGACGTGCGCCAGCGAGAGCGCGCTGGAAGGATGTCCGGAGCCCGCCAGGGCGGTCATGCGGACCGCCTGCTTGCCCAGGGCGACGGCCTTTGCGTGAATGGACGCGGTCGACGACATGCGGATCTCCCGGGCGAGCGTTTTAGGTTCCACGCCGCGTGGCGGGCTACTGTAGCGACGGGGTCAGAAGGCGACAATCCGCGCGGCGCGATCGTTGCGGCGAGCATTCGGTCGCGCTTTTTTTTTGCGCGCGGGAATTTCCCAACTATACTGGCGCGTTGTCTGATGGGGGATTCTCGCGGTCCCATCGCCGGGGCCGCTGCGCCCACTTTCCACTGTTCTCGTTCGAGGTGAACCATGTCGTCTTTTGCGAATTTGCTTACACACCCGCGGCATGTTGCTGTGGGATTGGCCGGCCTGCTGACCCTGCCCGCGCTGGCATCGTCGCCGGCGGCGACGATTGCGTCTCCGGTCCGGGTCGATGTGAATGCGTCGGCGCCTTTCGGGGTCGTGCTCCAGGTCAACGCGGACGAACTCGCGGCGCTCTCCCGCGCCGAACACGCGCAGGTGGTCGGATTCCCGCTCTCGCAAACCGCGCGGGCAAACCTCTCGCTGGATCGGTTCGAAATCTTCGCGCCGGACGCGATCATCGTGGAGATGACGGACCGGGGCGAGGTTCGTCTTCCCGTGCCCGAGATCGCGACGTTCAGCGGGACCGTCATCGGAGACGCGTCGTCCTCGGTGTACCTGAGCGTTTTGCCGGGGCGGCTGGACGGGATCATCACGCTGGACGGCCTGACGTACGTCGTGTCCAGCGGACCGATGAACGCGAGCCGCGCGCCGGCGGTGTACCGGCTGGACGAGGCGCCGGACGGCGCGATTTCGACGGACTTCACGTGTTTCGCCGATCAACTTCCGGCGCTGCTCGATTCGAGCGCGATTCTCCAGAAGCAGGCGCTGGACGGGCCGCGCGGAGCTATCCCATGCCGTCGGGCCGACGTGGCGATTGACACCGACGTCGAGTATCGGCAGTTGCTCGGCGGGACGACGCCCGCGACGAACTACGCCGGGCAGTTGCTCGGGGCCGTGTCGGAGATTTTCACCCGCGACCTGAACCTCCGCCTGCGGATCACGTTCCTGCGCATCTGGTCGGGCAGCGCCGGCTCCGATCCGTGGGACCAGGGCGACACGATCAGCCAGCTCTACCAGTTCCAGGACTACTGGAACCTCAACGAAACGGGCATTGCGCGGCACACCGCGCACTATCTATCGGGCCGGGGGCTGGGCGGCGGCGTGGCGTACTTGCCGGGCCTGTGCTATCCGGAATTCGACTACGGCCTTTCGGCGAACCTGGGCGGCTCCTTTCCTTACCCGATTCAGAACAACAGCCCGCAAAACTGGGATCTGATGGTCGTCGCACACGAACTCGGGCACATCGTCGGCGCCCCCCACACGCACGACATGGATCCGCCGGTGGACGGATGCGCGTTTGGCGACTGCTCGGTCGGGCTGAACGGCACGATCATGAGCTACTGCCACCTGTGCTCCGGCGGGCTGGCGAATGTGCGCATGGAGTTCCACTCCCGCACGATCAACGAGGCGATTCTCCCGCATCTGGACGGAAACGCCTTCGGGTTCTGCGACCTGACGCTGGCCGAAGTCACGATCGCCGAGCAGCCCGAGGGCGGCGAGGTGTGCGAAGGCGGCGACATCTTCATGGACGTCACCGTCGCCGGTGACGAACCGATCACGTATCAGTGGCGCAAGGACTTGGTCAATATCCCGGGCGCCAACACGAGCGTCTACTACGTGTTCGGGATGGGCCCCAGCAACGTCGGCAGCTACGACGTGGTGTGCACCGGCCCGTGCGGAAGCGTCACGAGCGCCGCGGCCGTCGTCACGCTCGCGCCGAACTATTCCGCCGACCTGGACGGCGACTGCGATGTGGATCTGGCAGACCTGTCCGGTCTGCTGGAATCGTACGGCCTGTGCCAGGGCGACGCCGGCTACAACGCCGCGGCCGACCTGGACGGCGACAACTGCGTGACGCTGGCCGACCTGTCCGAGCTGCTCGGCCAGTTCGGAAGCGGGGCCTGACGCCCGCTCGCGCGCCCCGCTCGCCAGAGTGAATCGCGCGACAAGGCACGCTCGGCATCCCGATGCGGGCGCGGCGAGTTCCGCTCGTCGCGCCCGCGTGCTTTTCCCATTTCGCCGCCGGCCGGCACGGACGCCGATGGGTGCGCAGACAAAGCGGGCCGCACGGCAATCGCGCACCGTGCGACCCTAGCGGCTGGGGCCGCTGACACGACAGGTTGTGAGCTCCGGGGACAGTTCGCTCGCGACGAGCGATCGACGCGCCTTCTGTACGGGATGAAACCGAACTTCGGATGTCGGCCACGCCGCATCGTCGCCGAGCATCGCGCGGCCGGCGCCGCCCGCACGGCGGAGATTTGCACCCGCCAGGGGACTCCCGCGACGAATCCCGCAGAATCTTATCAGCCCCCGGGCTTCCGGCAATGCGGAATTCTGCTGACCCCGGGAGGGGGCGGCGCGACGATTCGATCGACGGTCGAGCAGGCGGACCGCGTCGCTCGACCGCGTGAGGAGCCGCTTGGAGAAGCGTGGCGCTTGTCCTATGTCATTTCCGGCGCTATGCTTCAGCGCGGTTCGCGGGTCCGTTGCAGACCCGACGTGCGCTGGGCCAACCCCATTCTGCGGGAGTGATTATGCGCGCTCTGACCCCAGCCGGCCGCTTGGCGTCGGCCCTGTTCGTGGCGCTGTCCGTCCAGGCGACGGACGCCGAGATCACGTCGATCACTGCGACGGCCGAGGCGTTTATTCAGGAACTGCGGAACGGCTTGGCCGGCGATCGGACGCGCGCTTCGGACGCATTTCCGACTACGCAGTCGGAGCTTCCGCTTCAGGTCGTCGCGACGTTCGTAAGCGAACAGACCGACGAGCCCGCCGCCGCAGCCGTCGCGGCGCAGTTCGCGGATCCGCGCGACCTGGATCAGCCGAACCCTGAAGAATTTGCGATCAACCTTTCGCTGAACAGCCTGTCTCCGGACGTGCGTTACGAAGGCGAGGCGACACTGGTCGAGACGCGCGGCATCCTGTTTTCGGCGGGTGAGATCGAGAACACGGCCGAAGGCGACGTGCTGGAGCTGACCGGACGGCTGTTCATCGACGGAGCGCTCGCGATCGTGTCGTCGGATGCGTCGCGCGATCTGAGCGGGGCGCGCGTGTTTCTGACCCTGCGCGTCGAGCAGATCGACGGGCAGGGCGAGCCGGTCGAGCGTTTCGCGGGCGAAGTCTCGCTGATGGGCGCCGCCGGCGGCGGGGTCACAGTGGGCGAGTCGGGCGACTTTCCGCTGGAGAGCCTGGTCTTCACCGACCTGTCGAATCTCGATCCGAACCTGCCAGTGTTCCGGCTGCTGATCCTGCCGGACGTGACGATCGACTACCTCTTCTCCGCGACGGTCGGCGAGCCGACCACGTTGCGCGTGACGCTCGAGGTGCAGGCGGACAGCCTGGAGGGCGACGTCGGCGTCGCGGCGATCATCGGTACGCCGTCGGACGCCGTGACGGACGTGTTCAGCCAGACGCTGGGCAGCGCCCCCGCACAGAAGATCGTCACCGCGATGCTCTCGGAGCGCGATGATCCGACCGGGCCGGCGGCGTTTCCGGACGCCGGCGGTTCGGCGGCCGGGCTGTGCCCGACCGTGGGTTTCGCGAGCCTGGCCGGACTGAGCCTGGCCGGTCTTCTGGCGCGTCGCCGGACCCCGTAGCGCGGCACGAAGGCGCCCGCTTGCGAGGCGCCGCCCGCGGCCATAGAAATCAGGCATGTTCTATTTCCGACTCGCGCTGACGGCGCTGCGAAGCCTTGAAGCGCATTTCCTTCGTTCGCTGCTTGCGACCGTCGGCGTGCTGATCGGCGTAGGCTCGGTGGTGGCTTGCATGGCCATCCTCGAGGGCGCGACCAACCGCGTGCTGACGAACTTCCGTTCGCTGGGATCGAACCTGATCTTCATTCAGCCGGCGACGGCCCGCATCGAAGGGCGTCCGGTTGGCCGGGCGCAGACGCTGGTGATCGAGGACCAGGAGCTGCTGCTGCGGGAGATGGAGACGCAGATCCTGTCGATCGCTCCGCAGGCTGTGGGCAGCGCGACGGTCAAGTACTTCCAGAAGTCCGACGACTTCACCGTGATCGCGACGTCGGATGCGTATTTTGCGATGAACGACTACCAGGCGGACCGCGGACGCGCGCTGTCCCGGAGCGACTCGGACGACGAGATGTCGCTGGTGGTGTGCCTGGGCGCGTCGGTAGCCGAGCACCTGTTCGGCGGAATGGACCCGGTCGGGCAGACAGTCAAGGTCCGGAACACGGCGTACCGCGTGATCGGGGTGATGGAGCAGCGCGGCAATATCGGCTTCATCAATGCAGACAAGTGCGTCTACATTCCGATCCGCGCGGGTCTGAAGCGATTCTTCAGCCGGCCGTGGCTGGACGTGCTGACTGTACAGGTGCAGGAAGGCTCGGATTTCGACGCGATCAAGAAGCAGATCGAAAAACACATGCGCGAGTCGCACCGCGTTCGCGTGGGCCAGCCGGACGACTTCGAGGTGGATACGCTCGAGGAGACGATCGAGCAGGTGAACCAGTTCGCGGTGATCTTTCGAGTCGTGTTCTACAGCATCGCCGGCATCAGCCTGCTGGTGGGCGGCATCGGCATCATGAACATCATGATGGTTTCGGTGACCGAGCGGACGCGCGAGATCGGCGTGCGCATCGCCGTGGGCGCGCGGCGCAGCGACATCCTGCTTCAGTTCCTGGTCGAATCGCTCATCATCAGCATGCTGGGCGGCGGCTTCGGGCTGCTGCTGGGGATGATGTTCGCCGACCTGCTGGACAAGGTTCTGCAGGGCATGTTCGCGACCGAAATCACCGCCAAGATCATCATCACCGCGCTCACCACCACGACGATCGTCGGCGTGGTGAGCGGCCTGTACCCGGCGTACAAGGCCAGCCGTCTCGACCCGGTCGAATCTTTGCGATATGAATGAATCGGGGTCGGTCGTCCGGCGCGGGTCCGGGCTTGAACCGTCCCCGGATGAGCCGGGCCGCGCCCCGCATGACGTCGAATCGAGCCGCATGGCGATCCAGTTTCACTGCCCCGCCTGTTCGCAGCCGATCGAGGTCGATGACGAGTTCGCGCAGCGCGCCGCGCAATGTCCCTATTGCTCCGCGGTCGTGACCGTTCCGCTCTCCTCGACGATCGAGCCGGTCGGCCCGCCGCGCGCCCGCCCCGTGACGCACTCCGCAGACGGCGAAGCGGAAGAGTCGCCGGACCGGCCGCCGCTGCTGCACGTGGGCGGCGCGACCGACCCGCGGCTCGCGGCGGCGCGCCGCTATGGCACTTTCGCCCTGATCGCAACCGGAATCACGCTGTCGCTGCTGCTGTGCGTCGTGGTGCGGGTGTTCCTGCTCGTGGCTTCGAGCGACATCCGCCCGGCCAGCGCCACGCCGACGAACGAGGAGCTGCGGCGGCTGAACGAGCAGATCGCGCGCGACGGCGCCGTACAGTCCCTGACCATGGGACTGACGTTCTTCACGCTGGTCGGCGCCGTGTGCGCGATCGTGAGCCTGGTTTCGCAGCGGCGCGGCAACTGGCGCGGCTGGACCAGCTTGATCGTCTGCGGGGCGTTGACCGGCTGCTTCTGCTCCAGCGTCATTCTGAACGCGGTCGGCGCCGCGCCCTGACGCATTCCCGCGCGCGATCCGCTACAATACCCACGAAGGGCGGGGGCCGGACCTGGGCGAGCTTTCCGGCCGGAGCGAATCAACCCATGGAGAACAGCGCTTCCATAGCGCAGGCGGCCGGCGCGACGGCTCGGCCGCGCGGTTTCACGGTCGAGTCGGCGAACCGCGCGCTGGTGTACGTGGCGCCGGTGATGCGCGACGTTCGCGGTTGCTACGCGGCGTTCAACCGGCTCCGCGAGCGCCGCGCCGAGCTGTCCGCGACGCAGACCGGCGGCGCGGAGCTGGACGAGGTGCAGGCGCGCCTCTCGGAGCAGATCGAGCGTCTGAACGAGCTTTCGTCGGAGCTCTCGCGCGTAGGCTGCGAGATGAAAGACTGGGAAGTCGGCCTGGTGGATTTCCCGGCTCGATACGAAGGTCGCTGGGTTTGCCTGTGCTGGAAGCTGGGCGAGACGCAGATCACACACTGGCACGAGTGGGACGCGGGCTTTGCCGGACGGCGCGAAGTGGATGACGCGTTCCGCGCCGCGCTGCACGCCGAGTTCGCAGCGCGGAGCGCGCCGCGTTGACGGGACGGCCGGCATTCACGCAATTCAAACGAGCGTCTGTTGTGATATGATCCGCAGGGAACAGGAGGCAGCCTCTTGCGGATCGCGTACGGCGTGCATGGTTACGGGCGCGGGCACGCCACACGGGCGCTGGCCGTCCTGGGAGAGCTGTCGCGCCGTCACGAGCTGCTGATCCTCGCGGGCGGCGACGCGTACGACGCGATGGCGGGACATTTCCCGATTGTCCGCATTCCGACGCTCGGCTATTCGTACCGTCGCAACGGCACGCGCTCGAATTTCCTGACATTTCGCGACAACGCGCCGGCGTTGCTCGACCTGCTGACGCGCGGCGTCGGCTTCCAGACGGTCGTGGACACGCTGGCCGACTTCCGCCCGAGCGTCGCGATCTCCGACGCGGAACCCTGGACGCACCGCGCCGCGGCGCGGCTGCGGGTTCCTCGCATCGGGTTCGACCACTTCGGCATCATGGTGTACTGCCGCCCGCGCATGCGCTGGATCGACCGCGTGATTTCGCTGCGCGACGCATGGGTCTATCGCACGCTGATGGGTCAACCGGAACGAGTGCTCGTGTCCAGCTTCTTCGACGCTCCGCCGCGCCGCGCGGGCGTGCGCGTCGTCGGAACGCTCCTGCGGCACGAGGTGCACGACTATGCTGCCGAAGACGGCGATCACCTGCTGGCCTACTTCAACAAGGGCATGCACCTGTTCTCGCCGCGCATCGAGCACGCGCTGCGCTGCGCCGGTCGGCCGGTCCGCGTCTATGGCACCGACCGCCGCGGAACGGACGGCTCGCTCGATTTCCGCGCGCTGGGCAATCGCCCGTTTCTGTCCGACCTGGCGAGCTGCCACGCGGTCATCAGCACCGCTGGCAATCAGCTCGTGGGCGAGGCGCTGCACTTCTGCAAACCGATGCTGGTGATGCCGGAGGATTGCGTCGAGCAGCGCGTGAACGCCATGGGGCTTCAGCGGCTGGGAATCGGCATGCAGGCGTCGCAGTTCCGCCTGACCGACGCGACCATTCAGCAGTTCTTGGCGCGCGTGCCCGAGTTCCGGGAGAACATGCGGGAAAACCAGCGCGACGGGCGGCGCGAAGCGGTCGAATCGATCGAGCGATTCCTGGACGAGCTGGCCGGATCCGAAGACGAATCCGTCGTGACCACCAACGTCGCATGAGACCCTTTTCCCTGGCGCTGTCGATCCTCAGCAACCGGCTCGGCCGAGTGCCGCGCCCGAGCTGGTGCACGTACCTGGTCTGCTACCGCTGCAACGCGCGCTGTCCGATGTGCGACTCCTGGCGCGTGCGGCCCGGCGCGGAGATGACGCCGGAGCAGGTGGCGGTGGTGTTCGGGCGGATCGGACGTCTCGATGTGGTCCGCCTGACCGGCGGCGAGCCGTTCCTGCGGACGGACCTGCTCGAAATCGCCGAAGCGGTGCTGGCGCAATCCAGGCCGTCGGTCCTTCACATCACGACCAACGGCTCCTTTCCCGACCGCATCGTCGAATTTGCGACCCGCTTCAGCCACCCGCGCATCCTGCGTTTCATGGTCAGCTTCGACGGGCTTCAGACCGAGCACGACCGCAGCCGCGGCGACGAAGTGCTGTTCGAGACCGCGCGGGCGTCCGTCCGGCGGCTGGCGGAGCTGCGGTCGCGCTGGCGCATCGAGGTCAGTGTCAATCACACGGTCATTTCGCCGCAGTCTCTGCTCGATAACGCCGGCCTGCGGGAGGAGTTCGGGCGCCTGGGCGTCGAAGTGCACTCGGTGCTGGCCTACGCGGACAGCGCCATGTACGGCGCGAAGCTGCGCGGCACGAAGGCTGAGCACCTGATCGTGCCCGACGGTTATCCGCTGCACCCGGCGCTGGATGGGGCCGACGTGGCCGGCTTCGTCGAGGACGAGCTTCGCCGCGTCGGCGAGTATCGCGACCCGCTGCTGCGCCGCGGCAAGCGGTACTACCTGCGCGGACTGAAGGCCCGCATCGGCGGTCAGGCAGACGCCCGCCCGCGCCCGCGTTGCGTCGCGCTGCGAAGCCATGTCCGTCTGCTGCCGGACGGAAGCGTTCCCGTCTGCCAGTTCAACACCGAGACCGTCGGAAACCTGCTGACGGATTCGTTCGACGCGGTCTGGCACAACGCCTCGGCGCGGGAAAGCCGCGCCTGGGTGGACAACTGCCCGGGCTGCTGGGCGGAGTGCGAGGTGATGCCCAGCGCGATCTTCACCGGCGACATCGCCGTCGGTTGAGCGCGAAACCCGCGCCGGCGATCCAGCGCGTATACTTGCCCCGCATGAGCGCCGCATCCGGACGATTCGTGCCGCTTCCCATTCATGCGGGCGAGACGCTGCGCCTCTACGGGCCGGATCCCGAGCAGTCGTCCGTCGCCGTCGAGATCGTCACCGACGTGGACCAGCGGCTGTCGGCGCTGCGATTCTGCCTGGCGGCGCTCTGCGACACGAACGGCGATCCGGTCGCGCCGGTCGAGCTGACGCTGCTGAGCGACGGCGCGTCCGCTACGGCGGCGCGGGAAGTTCCCGCGACCGCCGTCGTTCGCGCATTCCGTTCGCGTCCGGCGACGCGCAGCTCCGACCCGCAAGACGCGCAGTCCGCGCTGCTGCGCACGCTCACCGGTCCGGATCGCACGTTCGGACCGCTTCTGTATTGCCGCAAGCGCCGCGTGGCGTTCTTCGCGCGATCTCCGCTGAACGGGGAGGAGCTGATCGCGCTGGGGAAGGAGTGGATCGAGCGACTCTCGCCGCTGGCGAGCGCGACGCTGCCGATCGAGTGGCTGTGCACCGACGCGGCGACGCCGGGCGACGCGAATGCGCGGCTGTACGGCGGCGCGGGCGGACGCATCGGCGAGATCGACGCGCATTCGCTCGATCAGCTCATTCTCGATCAGGGCGGCGTCGTGGCGCTGGCCGAGGCGGCGCGCGAGTCCGACCCGGCTCGCCGCGCCGCGCTGGCGCGCGCGCACGCCTGCGTCGATTGCGCCGAGCGCCAGCGCTGCCACCCGCAGGGTGGCGGCTATGCCTATGCGGCCGACCGGCTGGCGCTGCTGAGCGTCACCGCGGCGCCGCTCGGCGTCGCGCCGCTGGGCGTGTGGAACTTGCTCGAAGCCGCGCGGATCATCGGCGCCGCTTCGCCGGCCGCCCTCTCCGATGCCGGTCCGGAGGCGCTGCGTCCGTTTCGCGTCGCGGGGGCTGAGGCGCTGGAGCGCTACGGCCCGGCGCGATTGCTGGTCGGCGAGACCGACGGGCGCGAACTGCTGGAGATCGCGCGCCTGAAGCTGGGCCTGGTGGCCGGCGCGCTGGAACAGCTCGATCGCGCGTGGTCGCAGATCGGCCGGCCGCACCTGGCGTGGAACGACGAGACCGTTCGCGTGAGCTGGGGTCGGCCGGCGGCGGTTCCGGCGTCCGCGTGGGGGCTTGCGCCGATCCTGCGAAAAGTCGGGCTGCACCCGGCGTGCCCGGCCGAGCCGCTCGAGGGCGCGCCGGTGTCGTTTCCACCGGCGTTCACCGCGCCCGGGCTGCTCGCGCCGGACGTGATCGAAGCGGCCCGACACTTCGGCACGCCGCGTCCTGCGGCGATGTTCGTGAAGTCGGCGAAGCTGGAAGGCGATCGACTTCATGTGTTGGTGCTGGTCGAGGAGCTTGGCGTCGCGTGGCGGTTGTTCTCGCCGGCCGACGTGTTTCACATCGAGGGGCGCGGCTGGCAGGGCGTGTTCGCGCCGCAGGCGGAGCGAAACCCCGACGATGGCGAGGGCTTGCCGTTCCGTGGCCGCATCACCGGGGCGAAGGACGCGATCAAGCCATCGGCGCAGCTCGACGGCTGCGCGTGCACCTGGTTTCCGCGCTTCGCGGAAGCGGTCGATCTGCATGCGTTGGGCGTGCTCGCGCTGGAATGCCTGCTCTCGCACGACGAGCGGCGGTCCGCCGCATGGCGTGACGCGTTCGCCCAGCAGCGGGATGAAGTGCGCCGAGTGTGCGAGCCGCTGCCGCAGGAGCAGCGCGACGCGCGGGTTCGGACGTGGCTGGGCGAGCGCTGCGAGGAGGATTCGCCTACGGCGTTCTGGTCTCGGCGCAACCTGCTCGATGAACGTTCTGCGCGAAACGCGGCGCGGCTCGATGCGTTTCCGCCGGCGCTGTGGCACGCGATCCTCACGTGGGGACTTCGCATGACCACCAGCGAAGCGGGCTTCAGTTATTGCGCGGTTCGCTCGGACACCGCGCCGCGCGCCGACGGTCTGTTGCTGCCGCTGCTCGAGCTGCGCGGACTTCTGGCGACTCTCGATGACCATCTGTTCGGGCGCAGCGCGCCGGCTGCGGCGGTGCGCGCGGCCCTGAAGTGACGGACCGGACGCCGGCATCGAACGCCGGCCTGGGAGGCGTGGGATGAGCGTCGCGTGGACCTTGCCGCTGGACCCCGATCGGCTGGCGCTGCTCTCGCGAGCGGCGCTCGAATCGCAGCGTTTTGCCGCGCCGGACCGTGAGCCGGCCGTCCGGGCGGCCGGCGCGGCTTGCGGCAGGATCGAAGCGCCGGAGCGCGCGAAGTGGGTCGAGGAGTCGCGCAGGCTCTGGCCGGCGCGGACGGAGGCGCGCAGCAGCGCCGCGCCGGCGCAGGCGGTGCAGCTCGGCGGCGCGCAGGACGCGATGCGTCAGAAGGCCAGCCTGGAGCTGAAGCTCGCGGCGGAAGTGGACAAGCTGCGCGGCGCCGAGGCGGCGCTGCGCCGCGAACAGGACGATCACAAGCAGGCGATGGAGTCGCTCGCGCTTCAGCAGAAGCGCATCAAGGAGCTTCAGGACGAACGCGCCCAGTTGCTGTCGAATCTCAGTGAACTAGAATCCAAGCTTCGCCTGCAGATCAGCGAGACGGAGCAGGCGAATCTGAAGTTCGACAAGCTCAAGACGTCGAGGCAGTTGATGGGCGATCAGGCCACCGAGCAGCTTTCCCAGATCAACGCGCTGCGCGAGGAGAACGAACGTCTCCGGCAGCAGATGGAAGCGATGCTGCGCGAGCGCGACCGAAAGGTCGAGACGGCGCAGGCGGCGGCGCAGGAGGCGCAGTCCGAGACGGCGGATTCCGCGTTCGGCCGGGTCTGGTCGCGGCTTCGGGCGGCGGCGCCGGAAGTGTTTCTGGAGACGCACGTCGCCAACGAGAAGTCGTTCGAGCGGCTCGCGGACGTCGTGGTGGACATGCTCCGCGCGTTCGTGGTCATGGAAATGCACGTCCACCAGCTTCTGAAGGATCTCCGCCAGGTCGGCGCCGAAGGCGACAAGCTGAGTCACTTCTACATGATGCTGACGAAGAACCCGGGCGTGTTGGACACGATGCGGAATTTTCTCGTGACCGGCAAGGGCGGCGGTAACCTCACCAACCTGCTGCGGGCCGAGCAGGCCTGGACGCGGGCATTCTCGAGCGGAATGTACAAGGCGCTGGCGGTCCGCTCGCCCGCGATCCTGTCGGAGCTGATGAATCCGCGGAGCTGGCCGATCAAGACCAGCTTCACGACCAGCGAGGAGGCCGCGGTCGGCAAGTACTACAAAGAAACAGCGTACAAGTCTCTGCCGGAGAAGGCCGCGTCCGAGCTGCGCAAGCACGCGGCCGACATGGCCTACGAAGATTACAATGAATTGATGAAGCGAAAATGACGCGGATTCGCGTCGCCGGCGGTCGCAGCGGCGCGGTTCGCGGCTCGCGGCTGAACGGGGGAGGACGCCGCTCATGCATGGCTTGCCAACGTCGATCATTCCGCTGCTCGAGGCGATGAAGAAGCTCGAGGCCAGCGACCTGCATCTCAAGAGCGGGCTGCCGCCGGTGTACCGTGTGGCCGGCGATCTCCGCAGGACCGACATTTCGGCGTTTCCGGTGGATTCGGACGCGATCGACAGGCTCATGCGCGAGATCCTGCCGATGGCGCGATACCCGATCTACGAGGAGCGCGGCTCGCTCGACTTCGCGTTCCATTTGCCCGACGGCGACCGCTTCCGCATCAACGTTCTGCGGGCGGGCGGGCGGATGCACGCCGCCGTTCGCCGCGTAAAGGCAATCATTCCGCGATTCACCGAACTGCATCTGCCGCCGATTTACGAGAAGCTCGCGGCGGAGACCAATGAGGGCATCGTGCTGGTGTGCGGCGTGACCGGGTGCGGCAAGAGCACCACGATGGCCGCGATGATCGATCACATCAACGAGACCCGCAACGAGCACATCATCAGCATTGAAGACCCGGTCGAGTATGTCTTCCAGCCGAAGAAGTCCATCGTCAGCCAGCGCGAGATCGGCCTCGACCTGACGGCGTTCTCGGACGGGCTGCGGGCTGCCGTTCGCGAGGACCCGGACGTGATCTTCGTTGGCGAGCTGCGCGATAAAGAGACCGTGCTCGCCGCGCTGCAGGCGGCCGAAACCGGGCACCTGGTGTTCGGCACGCTTCACACGGCCGACACAATGCAGTCGCTGACGCGCATGCTCGAGTTCTTCCCGCGCGAGCAGCACGAATTCGTGCGCAGCGCGATCGCGAACACGACAAAGGCCATCACGGCGCAGCGTCTGGTGCCGTCGATCGATCCGAAAATCGGGCGCGTCCCGGCGACCGAGGTGCTCCTGGGCGAGCCGATCGTGGTGGAGAAGATTCGCGAGGGCGGCGACTCGGATCTGCCGGCCATCATTCAGGGCAGCAAGCAGAGCGGAATGCACGACTTCACGAGCTCGCTGGCCGACCTGGTCGAGCAGGGGCTCGTGTTTCTCGACACCGCGATGGAATATGCGCCGAACCGGGAAGCGCTCATGGGCCGCGTCCGCGGGATCAAGGTCTCCGCGCAGACGCTGGTTCACCGCATCAAGCATCCGTCGGCGCACTGAGGCTTCTTCGAGGCGGATCGGTCGGGCTTTATCGGTCGGTCGCGGCGCTACGGCGAACGCTCGGCTGTGCTGGAAACGGCGTGCCCGATCGTCCTAGAGTTCAGTGCGAGACGGGCGGATCACAAGCCTTGACCGGCTCGGTTCTGCGACGCAACGCCGTCGCGCATCGCCTCGGGAGGCGGGAAGATGTTCGCGTTCGTATGGACGCCGCAGCGCATCCGCGTAGCGGTGTATTTTGTCGCATCCTATATCGCCCTGTGCTGAGCGGGCGCCGTCGCCGCCCAGCGGATCGGGGAATCGTCGCGTGGGCGGAGCCGTTCCCGACATCGCCGCACTGATGCCGTGGATCGAGCATCGCTTCGACCGTTCCTCGGGCGCGGGCGGGCAGAACGTCAACAAGCTCAACACGCGCGCCACGCTCTACTTCGACTTCCAGTCCTGCGCTGCGATGGGCGATGCCGTCAAGGCTCGCATCGCGGCCCGATATGCCTCGCGGCTGGCGCGCGACGGGCGGCTGCGGATCGTCGCGCAAGCGGCGCGCACTCAGCTCGACAATCGCCGCGCCGCCGAGCAACGCCTTCTGGAGCTGCTCGAGGCAGTGTCGCGCACGCCGCGCCCGCGTCGCGCGACGACGCCCACGCGCGGCTCGCGCGAGCGGCGGCTCAGCGAGAAACGTCGCCAGGGGGCGACCAAGTCCCTGCGGAGGAGTCGCGGCGACTCCGACGGGTGAGCCGCGCTCTCAGCACCTGCTCGTAGACGTCCAGCGTCGCGTCCGCCGCCTGTCCCGAGTCCAGCCGGGCGGCCGCCCAGCGCCGCGCCCGCGCCCCGCGGGCCGCCAGCTCGGCCGGGACTTGTCGCAGCGATTCGACGCAACGCGACAGCGATTCGGCAGTCGCCTGCGGCGCGAGCAGGACCGGTGCGCCGTCTTCCGCCAGTTCGCGCAGCGCGGGAATGTCGCTGCCGATCACGGGAATGCCGGCAGAAAGCGCTTCGAGCGCCGCGTTCGGCATCCCCTCGGTCAGCGACGGGAGCAGTAGGACGTCGGCGGCCGCGAGCAGCTCCCACGGTCGATCGAGCCAGCCCGGAAAGGTCGCGCGGTCCCGCACGCCGAGGTATTCCGCCATCGCGATCGCGGAGTCGCGCAGCGGCCCATCGCCGACGAGCAGCGCCAGCGCGTCTTCGCAGCCCGGTTTCGCCAGGCAGGCCACGACCTGCTGCGACCGTTTGGCGGGGTCGAAGCGGCCCATCCATCCCAGCACGAATGCGTCGCTTCGGACGCCGAGGCGCGCGCGGGCCACGTTGCGATCGGCCTGCGCCGCGTCCGTCCGCACCAGGGGCGGCACGACGTACACGCGTTCCGGCGGAGCGCCGAACGCCTCGCACACGTGATCGCGGACGGCGCGGGAATTGACCAGGTGTGCCGCGTCGAGCGAGATGGTGTTGCGCTCGAGCACGCGATGCGTCGAACGCTCCTGCTCGATCGTCGCGGTCGAGCCGATGACCGGGATTCGCAGCGCCCAGCCGGTCGCGCGGGCGGCGACGTTCGCATGCGTGAGCGTCGCGTGCACGAGGTCCGGACGAATCGCGGCGAGCGCTCGTCCCAGGCGCGGGATCGCAGCAAGGTCAAACCGGTCGCGCGCGTCGCAGGCGAACGTCGCGATGCCGTCGGCTTCGAGCGCGTCGGAGACCGGGCCGCGCGTGGAAAGGCATCCGACGTGCACCGTCACATCGCGGGCCGCGAGCAGGCGGGCCAGCCGCGCCAGCCGCAGGGGCGCGCCTCCGGGCCGCAGATCAGTCGTCAGCAGAACCACGCGCACGCGCCGCTACTCCGTCGCCGCGAGCGCCGCCCGCACGTGCCCGCCGTGCGCTTCCAGCAGCGCCAGCGCCAGTTCGCGCGAGCAGCTCCGCCGCGCCATGACAACCGCGGTCTTGACGCGCCAGTCCGCCCGTTCGAGCAAGGCGACGGCCTCCTCGCGTCTCAACCCGGAAAGCTGCGCGAGCGTGCGAATCGCACGATCGATCAGCTTCGAGCAGCCCAGCGCGTTCACGTCCACCATGCGGTTGCCGTAGACTTTTCCGAGCCGCGTCATGCTCAGCGTACTCACCACGTTCAGCACCATCTTTGTGGCGATGCCGGCTTTCAGACGGGTCGAGCCGGTCAGCACTTCCGGACCGGTCAGTACGCGAATCGACACGTCGGCGTCGTCGCCGGCCTGGTCTCGAGGGACGCAGGCGAGCAGCACGGTCTTCGCGCCGCGCCGCCGGCCGGCCGACAGCGCTCCGTGCACGAACGGCGTCGTCCCGCCGGCCGTGATGCCGAACACGACGTCTTGCGCGCCGATGCCGCGCTCCTCGATGGCGCGCTCGCCGGCCGTCGGGTCGTCCTCGGCCTGCTCGACGCTGCGCCGAAGGGCCGCGTCGCCGCCCGCGATGATTCCCTGCACAAGCTCCGCGTCCACGAGGAACGTCGGCGGACACTCGGCCGCATCGAGCACGCCCAATCGCCCGCTCGTGCCCGCGCCCACGTAGAAGAGTCGCCCGCCGGCGGCGAGAGCGTCGGCGACCAGTCGCACGGCGGCGAGGATTTCGGGCTTGGCGTCGGCCACGGCGGCGGCGATGCGCGCGTCCTCGGCGTTCATCAGGTCAAACGCCTGATCGAGCGGGACCGCGTCGAGCTGGTTCGAGTCGGGATGAGGCTGCTCGGTGAGCAGATGTCCGCGATCGGCGACGTGGGTCCGCGTATTCTGGTTCATACCGTCTATCCGCAGCGCTCGGCCCTTCAACGCGAGAATCCGATCGGCGCTCGGTCGCACTCCTGCAAGGCCGCGGGAAGCTCGTCGGCCACTTCGCGCGCCAGATAGCCACACGCTGCGATCCGCCGGGAGAGCCGATCGGCCGCGAGGCCGTGCGCGAAGACGGCCAGCGCTGCGGCGTCGAATGCGTTCAGGCGCTGCGCGATGAGCGCAGCCACCGCGCCGGTCAGCACGTCGCCCATCCCGCCGGCGGCCATGCCGGGATTCCCGGTGGAGTTCACGAAGCAGCGCGAACGGCTCGCGACCACAGTCCGGTGTCCCTTGAGCACGACGATCGCGCCGGTCTTCGCGCATGCGGACTGTGCGCATCGCCGTCGCGCGTCGTCGTCGCCGCCTGGCTCGCCCGAGAGATTCAGCGTGCGGCACAGCCGAGCGATCTCTCCCGGATGCGGCGTGAGCACGGTGGATTCGCGAGCTCTGCGCAGCAGCGCGGCGGCATTGCCGGCGGCGAGCGCGTTCAGTGCGTCGGCGTCGAGCACAAGCGGTCCGGCGAATCCGTCGCAGAGGCGATCCACGACGCGCGCCACCCCGGACGATTGCCCCAGTCCAGGACCGGCAGCCGCCACGTCGCACCAGCGTAGCGACTCCTCCAGCGCGCTCCAGCACGCATCGTCGATCTGCCCATCCGCGTCTTCCGGAAGCGGCAGCGTCATCAGCGACGGTTCGCCCGTCGCGACCAGGCCCGCCGCGGTCGCCGGCGCGGCCACCCGGACCAGCCCCGCGCCGCTGCGCAGCGCTCCCAGCGCGGCAAGCGTGGCGGCGCCGCTCATTCCGCGGCTGCCGGCGATCAGCAGCACCCGGCCGAAATCGCCTTTGTGCGAGCGATCGGAGCGCGCCGGACGTCGCGGCGGCGTCGTCTCGATCGCGGGCGTCGCTACGGGGTCAGGGTCGCTCATGGGCCTGCCTCGGAGTCGTGCCGTGGTCCGGCGAAGGCGAGCCGGACGCCAGCCGCGCGATGAGGGCGGCCTGATAGCCCGCGCCAAAGCCGTTGTCGATGTTCACGACCGAAACATTGGCCGCGCAACTGTTCAGCATGCCGAGCAGGGCGGCCAGCCCGCCGAAGCTCGCGCCGTAGCCGATGCTGGTGGGTACGGCGATCACCGGAACGGAGACCAAGCCGCCGACGACGCTGGGAAGCGCGCCTTCCATCCCCGCGGCGACGACGATCGCGTGCGCGGTCCGCAGCCGGTCGGACTGGGAGAGCAGGCGGTGAATGCCTGCGACGCCGACGTCGTAGAACGTCTCGACGCGTGCGCCCAGAATGTCCGCAGTGCGACGTGCCTCCTCCGCCACGGGCAGGTCGGCCGTGCCGGCGGCGCACACCGCCACGCGCCCGGCATCCGCAGAATGCGCAGCGGCCCGCAGGACCAGCGTTCGCGACAGCGGGTCGTAGTCGGCCGCGGGCAGCGCCTGGCGCGTGCGTGCGGCCGCTTCGGGCGCGACGCGCGTCGCCAGCACGCCGGCTCCCGCGTGCGCGATCCGCTCGAAAATCTGCGCAAACTGCTCGGGCGTCTTGCCCTGCCCGAAGACGACCTCGGGGAAGCCGCATCGCAGGGCGCGATGATGATCGACGCAGGCGAAGGGGAGCGATTCGAAGGGCAGTCGCGCCAGTCGCTCCAGTCCGTCGGCGGGCGCAAGGCGTCCGGCGGCGACGGCTTCGAGCAGGTGTTGGAGCTGCGCGCGATCCACCGGGAATCTCCCAGCCGGGGCGCGAGTCGCGACAACTCGCGGTGCTCCGGCGTAGAATCCAGCGAAAGTATACGCGAGGAACCGCATGAGTCAGGCAGGCGCGCGTCAGGCCCTCGAAGTCGTCGAGCCGGTCGGCAAGCGGGTCTTGATCCGCAAGGACGAGGACAAGAAAACCACCAAGGGCGGCATTGCGCTGCCGGGCAATATCGAGATCCCGACGATTACCGGTCGCGTGGTGAGCGTGTCGCAGCTCGTTCTGCGAGACGAGGACTACCCGATCCGGCAGTACGACCGGGTGCTGTTCAATCCGAAGAACGCGATTCCGGTGGACTTCGAGGGCGACAATCGGCTGTTCGTGGTTCCGATCGACGACGTGGTCGCGATCTTTCGGCGCGAAGCCGCAAAGTAGGCGCGGCGCGACGGCGCCGGCCCGCTCGGACCGCACGATCCTTCCAAAAAAACTTTCGGAATCGCGGTTGCAATCTGAGTCTGCGCGTCTACTGTCAGATAGGGATTGACCCGGTTCGCCGGACATTCCCCCTGCGGATCGCAGGAGCCGCGCACGGGCCGACTCGGCGAGCGCGTGCAGCCCCCGGCGGCGCGAGCAGTGCGAATCCCACGCATCTTCGCGCATCGCCGTGAATCGCTCCGACGCGGGCGGACATCCGCGCCGGGTTCTTGAGCGTGACCATTCGATTGATTCGGCGCAACCGCGTCCTCGCGGTCGGAAGCGCCGTCGGGAGAACTGCCATGGCGACGACCCCGCTGCCACAGGCTCACCGAAACGGCAATCCGGCGTCCGGCGAAGCGCTCCGCCGGGTGAAGTACGTCCGTTCCGTCGCGGACGTAGCCGACATTCCCCCGGCGCAGCGCGAAGCGCTGCTGCGCGTCTCCGAGAAGTACGTCTTCCGGGCCAACGATTACTACCTTGGTCTGATCGACTGGAGCGATCCGAACGATCCGATCCGCCAGCTCATCATCCCGCGCGTCGAGGAGCTGAACGACTGGGGCCGGCTCGACGCCAGCAACGAAGCGGCCGTGACGGTCGCGCCCGGCGTGCAGCACAAGTATCGCGACACGGTGCTGCTGCTGTGCAACGAGGTGTGCGGCGCGTACTGCCGCTACTGCTTCCGCAAGCGGCTGTTCATGGACGACAACGAGGAAGTGTCCAAGGACGTGACCGAAGGGCTGGAGTACATCCGCAGCCATCCGGAAGTCACGAACGTGCTCCTGACGGGCGGCGATCCGCTGATCATGAGCGCGCGGCGTCTGCGCGAGATTCTCCAGGGGCTGCGAGCCATTCCGCACGTCGGGATCATCCGGCTGGGCAGCAAGATGCCGGCGTTCGATCCGTTCCGGATTCAGAACGACGCCGAGCTGCGCGACGCGTTGTGCGAGAATTCGCAGCCTAACAAGCGCATCTACCTGATGGCGCACTTTGATCACCCGCGCGAGCTGACCGACGAGGCGGTCGCGGGTCTGGCGCGCTATCTCGATTGCGGCGTCGTCGCAGCCAACCAATGCCCGCTCATCCGCGGCGTGAACGACGACACCGACGTGCTCGAGCAGCTTTACCGCAAGCTGTCGTTCATCGGCGTGCCGCCGTACTACCTGTTCCAGGGCCGCCCGACCGAGGGAAATGAGCCCTTCGAAGTGCCGATCGTGCGCGGATGGAAGCTCTTCTCGGAGGCGGTGCGGCGCGTGTCCGGGCTGGCCGGCCGGGCGCGGTTTGCCATGTCGCACGAAAGCGGCAAGCTCGAAGTGGTGGGCGTCGACGAGTCACACATCTACTTCCGCTATCACCGCGCGAAGAATCCGCGGAATAGCGGGCGGTTCTTCTTCTGCCGACGCGACGACGACGCATACTGGCTCGACCAGCTCACGCCCGCGCCCGGCTCGGACCTGCCGGTCGGCGTGCGGTTCGGACAGCCGCTCTCGCGCGGTCCGGGCGACACCCTCGACGCCACCGCATCGAAGCGGCTGGGCGGCGGCTGCGGGCCGTACTGATCGCCGGTCGCCGCCGTGGCCGGCGCGTGCTGCACGCCCGAACGTACAATGCTCCGCGAGCGCCGTCGCGCGCCACCGCAGGAGCATTCATGGACATCCCACGCCGCGCGGAACCCGCCGCGACGCGCCTTCCGCAACCGATCGCGCGCGGAAAAGTGCGCGACGTGTACGACCTGGGCGACCGCCTGATGCTGGTCGCGTCGGACCGCATCTCGGCGTTCGACGTGGTCATGAACGAGCCGGTGCCCGGCAAAGGCGCACTGCTCACGCGGCTGACGCAGTTCTGGCTCGAGCACCTGCGCAGCGCGGCGCCGCACCACCTGCTTGATGTCGTCTCCGAAGACCGCCCGCCGGCCGGGTTCGAGCCGGCCGCCGCGTGGCTGGCCGGACGCGCGATGATCTGCGTCAAGGCGTCCGTCCTGCCGATCGAATGCGTGGCACGCGGTTATCTGGTGGGAGGCGGGTGGAAGGAGTATCGCGAGAGCGGATGCGTCAGCGGCGTGAGCCTGCCGCGTGGATTGCGCCTGGCGGAGCGGTTCGATCAGCCGATCTTCACGCCCAGCACAAAGTCGGCGTCCGGACACGATGAGCCGGTCACGTTTGACGAGTGCTGCCGCATCGCGGACGACTTCCTGGAACGCTGCCGGTCTGACGGTCGCACGCCGGCCGTTTCTCGATTTGTCGACGGGGGCGAGTTGATGCGGCGCGCTCGCGAACGGACGCTGGCGCTCTATGAGGAGGCGGCCGCTCATGCCGCGGCGCGGGGCGTGCTGCTGGCGGATACGAAATTCGAATTCGGCTTACGAATCTCGCCGCAGGCGCGGGCAGAGGGCGAACCGGCGGAGCTGCTGCTGGTCGATGAGGTGCTCACGCCCGACTCGTCGCGATATTGGCCGGCCGAGAGCTGGCGTCCGGGTGAGAACCCGCCCAGCTACGATAAACAGTTTCTTCGGGACTTCCTGAACAGCCTGAGCTGGCCCAAGACGTACCCGCCGCCGCCGATTCCGGCTGACGTGATCGCGCAGACCGCGGAGCGGTACCGGCGCGCGTTCGAAGCGCTCTGTCGGCCGGCTTGAGCGCGCGTGGCGTCGCGGCTCAGCGCCGCGATCGGTGTCGCGAGAGCCACAATCCTGTCACAGCCAGGCCGGCCAGGCTGCCGGCGACGCCGGTGCAGATATCGGCCGGGAAGTTCGGCAGGGGCGTGCCGCAGGGCAGGGTCACGGGGTCGTAGACAACCGCGCCGCGAATGCAGCCGTCGGCGAGGGTGCAGATGGTGACACAGCCCGGGTCTGCCAGGCCGGTGACGCGCACGGCGTCGCCGACTTCGAAGTTGCCGGTGTCGGGGATATACCACGTTCCGCCCGCGCCTTCGAACACCACGCAGTTTCCGGAGCGCGACAACACGCCGCACGCGTCGATGGACTGTGCGGCGCCGTTCGGGTCGGCCTGAGCGGCGGCGCGGCTCGCGAGTCCGAGCGCCACGAAAATCGCGAAGCTGCGGAAGTCCATAGAGATGGAATGGTACCCGGGGCGGGAAGGTCCGTGCTGCCGGACTTCGCAAAAGAAATGCGAAAGGGCGATCCGACGCGTCACGCGTCCGGGGATCGCCCATCGCAACGGCTACGGACCAACCTCCGCGGTTGCCGGTGAGAGATGTTTGCTGGACGCCTCATGCAAGGTGGGTCGCCGCCGTCGGCTCCGACCGGGCGCTCATCAGACGCCTTCGTCAGAGTTGCGAACTGCCGCGGCCTCCCGAGGTCCAGCGTATCGGTCCGCGCAAACGTGTTCTCTCTGTCGCACAACGCAGAGGCTGACCGATTGCCGTTGCTCGTCATTATAGCTTCGCCGGCGCGCGAATGTCGGCAATCCCGGCGCGGCACGCCATCCGCGCGAATCTCGGACGGCGCCGCGCACGTCCGCAAATGGGTGGGCCGCAACGGCTTGCGGCGCCGCGCACGCCGCGTCGTGCGACGCGACCACCGGAGATCATCGCGTTGATTTTCCGGAGCCGCCGCCGCCTCCGACCGCCCGCAGCGCGCCGAGCACGATCGCCGGCGCCGCCAGCAGCGCCCGGGCGCCGCTGTTGTCATAGTAATACGACGCCCACATCCCGGCCGCGATCAGCAAGACGCCGCCCGTTCGTGGAAAAACACACGCGGCGAACGTGAGCGCCAGAACGCTCAGCACAAACGCGACCGGCTGCCACGCGATGCGCGGCTCGGATGACACGACCGAGATCGCGAACCACAGCCAGAACCCGCACCATAGCACCAGAAGCGCGAGCGAGCCGCGGCTCAACCAGACGCGAGCCGAGTCCCACCCGGCCGGACTTCGTCCGAGAGTCGGTTGAGCGCTCATGGCGCAACCTCCTCGCGCTTCCACTCTTCGCGAAGCGCCGCGATGAGAACCGCGATGGCCGCATCGACGGTCTGCGGATCATGCTCGTGAAAAACGTCATGGTGCGAATTCAGCAGCGTTCCACCGGCCTGCACACCGGCGCGGTCCAGCAGGTACGCGTGAATCCCGATCGGCCGATCGCGCCCGTCCACCAGCACCTCGGGCAGCAGCGCGTACGGCTCGTCGGTCGGATGCTGCGCGAGGTACGCTCGGAATCCCTCGCGGTTCTCTCGGTACAGCGCGGCCTGGTTGAAGTGCGGCGTCGCGGCCAGCGGCGCATGCTCATCGCAGGCGCGCGCGCCCTCGAAGCCATCGGCACGCAGCGCCGCGGCGAGCGCCTGCGCCGCCGCGTCATCATGCCGTCCTTGCTTGCCGTCGCGGATGAAGGCGGGATAGACGCGGATCGCCGACTGTCGCCCGGATTCGCGGAACGTCGCTTCCGCGGCGATCTCGTCGGCCGTGCGTTGTTGACAACCGCTCGCGAGCGCCGCGACGCACGCGCCGGCGACCAGACGGACACTCCAATTCACGCTGAGCTTCATCGCTTTCTCCCTGTGGCGAGTCGGCTCGTTCGTGCCGGCTTGGCAGGCAGCGCCGTCGGCGGGGCGTTCAGCAAGCGTTCGCCGATGGCCCCGATCAGGCGCTGCCGCGATCGGCCGGCAAGAAGCCCGAGTTCGCGTGCAATGTTCGAGACAGTGCCCAGGCCGATGAAGGCCCAGGCGACGCGTTCGGCGTCCTCGCGGTGACGGGCGTCGCCGGTCGAGACGCCGCGCGCCGCGCGGTGCTCGGCGACGCGCTCGCGAAGGAACGCGACGAATCTGCGGAACATGGACCCCAGCGCGGCGCGGATCTCCGGGTCGTCGGACTCGCTGAGTCCGGCGAACACCAGGCGATAGTGGCTGAATTCGCCGTGGTGCGACGACTCATAGTGCAGGACGCGCTCGGCGGTGGTGCGCAGGTCGCCGTCGTCGGGCTGCTCGAGCCGGCGCCAGGTCGCCTCCGACAGCGCGTACACGTAGGCGATCGCGGCGATGAACATGGACCTCTTGTCCGGCCAGAGTCGATACAGCGTGACTTCGCGCACGCCGCACAGCCGCGCCAGCTCGGCGGTCGCCGCGCGGCGATAGCCGAGCGTGACGAAGGCCCGCGCGAGCTTCGGCAGGATCTGCGTTCGCTTCTCTTCGCTGCGGTTCGGCCGGGCCACGGGGGTGCGTCTCCTGCGCCTATTATGTTAGTGCACACTATCATTATAGCCGCGCAGCGGGCGGCAGGCAAATGGCGCGAGTTTCCGCCGTCCCGGCCGGGCCGCGAGCGTGCGCGAGCGGTTCATTCCCGCCGTTCAGACGCGACGACACCTCCGAAGCGGCGCTAAACGGACGAAGTGCCGACTGGCGGGATGCCGGGAGGAGCCGGTTCGAGCACCTGCATCGCAAGCATGGTGAGATCGTCGGTTTGCTCGGCCAGGCCGACGAAGCGCCGCACGTCCCAGCGGATGTTTCGCAGGGCCTGGTCGGGCTCCAGAGACGAATACGCCAGCAGCGCGTCGCGCAATCGCTGTCGCCCGAACGCCTCCGCCTGGAAGTTCAGCGCCTCGACCACGCCGTCCGTGCACCACAGCAGGAAATCGCCGCCGAGCAGCTCGAATTCACGGCTGGCGTAGTTCTGATGCGGATCGACGCCGAGCACCAGTCCGGCGTCGTCGATCGCCTCGACCCGTCCGCGGCGCGCCAGCAGCAGCGGCTCGTGCCCGGCGCTGCAACAGGTCAGACGCCGCGAACGCGCGTCCACCGCGGCCAGCGCCAGCGTCACAAACTCGGAGCTGGACGTCTCCTGAAAGACGTGTTCGTTCAACAAGGTGAGAATGCGCGGCAAGTCGCATTCGTTTCGCACCGCGCCGCGTAGCGCGCCGCGCACCGAAGCGGTCAACAGCGCGGCCGCCAGGCCGTGTCCGGCCACATCCCCGATCGCGGCGAGCAGCCGGCCATCGGGCAGCGTCAGCAAATCGCAAAAATCGCCGCCCACGTGCGAGCTGGGCTCGAACACGACCGCGGTGCGGAGCGTGGACATCGGCGGCGGCGCGACCCGCATGAGGCGCTTCTGCACTTCCCCGGCGAGCGCGAGCTGCCGCTCGAGCGCCAGGGCGCGCAGCCGCTCTTCGAGCAGGCGAGCGTTGACGATCGAGATGGCGGCCTGGGAAGCCACGGCGCGCAGCAAGTGGCGCTGTCCGGCTCGGAAGCGCTGCCGGCGGTCGGAGTAGATGCGCAGCACGCCGACAGGGCGACCCTGGTGCATCATGCCGGTCGTCAGTCCGCTCACCAGGTTCATGCGGCGGGCTTCTTCGCGAAACTGGAAGCGCGGATCGGTCTGCGCGTCCTCGATGTAGATTGTGCGTCCCTGAAGCGCCTCCGCGTCGATCGGATTCTCCGAACGGCGGATGCGCGGAATGTGCCGATAGTCGGCCGAGAGGTTGTAGGCGGCGGCGATCTGGAGCTCGTCCGTGCGGGGATCATACAAGCGCAGGCTGGCGTAGGGGCACTTCATCACTCGCGCCGTTTCGGCCACGATCCGGTCGAGCACCGTCTGCACGCGATGCTCGCCGACCAGCAGCGAACCGATATCGCCAACCAGCGCCAACTCCGCGCCGGCCGAGTCGAGCTGCGCTTCGCGGCGAAGCCAATACGACAGGACGCGTGACGCCCATCTCGCCGTCGCAATCGCGGGCGAGCCCGCGGATCGGTCCAGCGCCGGCAACGCCAGCCAGAGCGCCAGCCACTCCGCGTCGCTGGATACGACCGCCCCGTCGGGGCAGGCCGGCGGAGACGCAGCCGGGTCGCGCTGCTCGCCGAGCGCCACGTAGCCGGCTGTGCGATCGTCTGCCCGGATCGGGGCGACGACGTACCACAGCGGACCGTCGCGGACGAGGCCGATCTCGGCCGGCGGCGCGTCGGCCGGCAGCGCCCGCAGATCGAGCGGGCGCGGCAGCCGCTCCAAGGTTATTCCGAGGACGCGGGCCGCGCGCGAGACCGGCGGCGTCTGTGCGACGAGCTCGCCGGCGGCGTCGTAGACGGCCAGCCGCGCGCCGGCTAGCAGCGCGAGTCCGCCGAGAAAGTCTTCGAGGGTGGCTGCGTCAAGCAGTTCGCGGAGCATCGGACACCGCTATCCCGAATTCCCAGCCGCGCGCCGGGCGCGGACGGACTCCTGAGGCGCCGGCAAGGCCCATGCATGCCGCAGAGAGGACCGATCAGAGACTGGTCCTCCCAGACCGGTCAGAGACCGGTCCCCCCAAGACCGGTCAGAGACCGGTCCCCCCAAGACCGGTCAGAGACCGGTCCCCCGCAAGACCGAGACCGGTCAGAGACCGGTCTCCCCGGGGATTCAGGGATCGCCTCTACTCTCGCAGGTCGCGGGCGGGCGGGCAACCGCCGCGCCGGTCCGGGCGTCGTCACGCGGCGGCTGCGGTGGGGGACTTGTCGAGAATGTCGGCCAGGACTTCGTCGGTGCTGAGCGACTGGGCCTCGCCCTCGAAGTTGAGCAGCAGTCGATGGCGCAGCGCGGGCATCGCCGCCTTCCGCACGTCGTCGAAGCTGACGTTGTAACGCGCATCGAGAAGGGCGTGAATCTTGGCGGCGAGCGCGAGGGCCTGCGCACCGCGCGGGCTGGCGCCCCAGCGCACGTACTTGTTGACCATTTCGGTCGCGAACGCGCCCTGGGGGTGCGTGGCAAGGACCAGGCGGATGGCGAAGTCCTGCACGTGCGGCGCGATGACCACGCGCCGCGCCAGCGCCTGGTGACCGAGAATCCGCGGCGCGTCGAGCACCTGCTCGATCTGCGGGAGATAGCCGGTGGTCGTTCGGTCGAGGATCGTCTTCAGCTCCTCGCGGTCCGAGTATCCGACCAGCAGCTTGAAAAAGAAGCGGTCGAGCTGGGCTTCCGGCAGCGGGTAGGTGCCTTCCTGCTCGATCGGGTTCTGCGTCGCCATCACGAAGAAGGGCTCTTCGAGGCGGTGCATCACGCCCGCGCTGGTGACGGATCGCTCCTGCATGGCCTCGAGCAACGCGGACTGCGTCTTGGGCGTGGCGCGGTTGATCTCGTCCGCCAGTACGATCTGCGCGAACAGCGGACCGCGCTGAAACTCGAACCCGCGCCGGCCGGTGTGAGGATCTTCCGAGATGATGTTCGTGCCGATGATGTCGGCCGGCATCAGGTCGGGAGTGAACTGAACCCGGGAAAACCGGAGGTTGAGCGCCTCGGCCAGCGTGCGGATCAGCAGTGTCTTTCCCAGCCCCGGCACGCCTTCGAGCAGCAGGTGCCCACCCGCGAACAGGCACGTCAGCACGCCGTCCACCACGTCGCCGTGGCCGACGATCATCTTGCCGATCTCGGCGCGCAGCCGCAGAAAATCTTCGCGGAACTCGCTCACCTGCCGTTCGATCTGCGCGTCGTCGGCAGACGCCATGTCACGCTCTCCCGTCAGTCGATTGATTTCAGGATTGCGGCTGCAACGAAGCTGCGAGCATTCCCGACGGGTCGCCGTGCAGACGGCGAACCCCGACGACAGCGCCGCGCGCTTCCGCGTTCGGAAGCGCGCGGGCTGGTCCGATGCGCGCGGCGGACGATGCGCCGCCGGCGCGATGGCTGCTTAGCAGTCCGTTGAAGACCTTGTGGCGCGGGCTCTAATCCCGCATTCTCGCCGGCGGCAGCTCTGCACCGCGCGCGTCGGGATGAGATCTTCAACGGGCTGCCAGGCGGCGCGGCGGCTATTCGCAGCCGAGCGCCGCGAAAGCGTCGTCGCCGAGCATGTCGAGCTGATCCTGGTACTGCTGGAGCTGGCCTGCCAGCTCCGGGAACTGCTCGCTGAAGCAATCCTGGCTGCTCAGGTTCGAGAGCGCCGTTTCGGCGTCCGCCAGCGCTTCGCAGAAATCCGTGCACGGCGGCTCGAGGTTGCAGTCGTTGGCCGCCGTCTGCGCGCGGCTGAACGCGGAGGCGAAATTGGCGGCCTGGACGCCGCAGGTCAGCAAGCCGCCCTGCGGACAGCCCAGCGCGAAGAGGCTCAAACCGGCCAGCGCGCCTGCGCCGACCACTCGAACCATGCCCGTCATCGAACCGAACGTCTTGGCGACCATGCGGTCCTCCAGAAAGTTGGACTGGGAATCCCAAGGATCCGGGCGATGCATCGCCCGGCCGGGGTCGAGCGGAAGTGTACCCGAAAGCGGCGCGGCGGAAAGGCGAGATCGTCGCCGCGCGGCTTTCGCGCCGGCTCGGCGCGCGATAAGCTTTCTCGCTTCGTTCCGCCGATGAAACCGCGGGCACGCCGGCGCAACGCCGGTTGCCCGTCCCGCGCCGGGCTCAGCCGCCGGACTGAATGCCGCGGCAATGGGGAACGGCGTGTCCGAGGTGCTCCGCTTTGAGTCGCCGCGAGAACCTGACGAACCTGGCGCGACTGTGGAGCGTGCCGCTGGCGGTCGCCGTCGGATTCACGCTCTATCTGTGCGCCGCAATTCTGATCGTCGGGCAGTGGCGCCTGATGCCGCCGGCGATGAACCGCATGGTGGAGATCCAGCGATTCCTGCTGAAGCAGGCGGGCGGAGATTCCCGTCCGATCCTGCTGCTCGGATCGAGCGTGCTGCTCGAAGGCGTCGACGCGCAGGAGCTGGATGCCGCGGCCGGCGGCGCGGCGTCGTTCAATCTCGCCTGGACGGGGGCGACACCGCGCCAATGGTTGCTCGTGCTTCCGGCCGCCGTCGCGGCCAGGCCCGGCGCGATCGGACTGTTCGTCGATCTGCCGTCGCTGGCTGCAGCCGGCGCGATCCCCGAAGCGCGCCTGAACCTGGCGGCGTGGTGGGATTTTTTGAGCGAGAGCGATCGCGCCGACCTGGCTGCGGTTCTGACCTCTGAGGAGCGGCGTGTTCTGGACAGTTCGCGCGTCGCGCAGTTGCTGCGTTTTCGTTCGCTCCCGCTCGGCGCGTTCGATTCGTACGTTCGCGAGGTGGCGCGGCCGGACCTTCGCTACGAAGAGTACGCAACCAACTTCAAGGATCCGTGGGTCCGGCGGCAGCGCGTCGGTCCGGAAGCGCTGCAGCGCAACATCGAGCAATACGAAACGAGCCTCCGCCATGTCGCGCCCGAGCAGCGCCGCACCGGAATCGAGACGCTCGCGGCGGTCATCGCGCGCGCTCGCCGCGGCGGCGCGCCGGTGGCGGTCGTACTGACGCCGCTGCATCCGGAACTCGCCGCCCGTATCGGTTCGGACCTGTTGAGCGCGACGATTGCGTCGGCCCGGAGCGTCAGCGAGGCGGGCGGCGCGACCTTCGTCGATCACTCGAGTTTCATGCCGGCGGGCGAATTCTCCGACGCCGTGCATCCGTTCGAGGACGGCCGGCGGCGCTGGTCGGCGGAGCTGGGGCGTGTTCTGTCGGGCATTCGCGCGGCAGGGGGCGGCTGAGCCATGCTCTTCCAGACCCTCGAATTCGCGGTGCTGATGATCTCCGTGCTGGCGGCGATGGTGCTGGCGCGGACCCACATGCTGCAGATGATCCTGCTGCTGATCGCGAGCTGGATCTTCTACATGTGGTGGAATCCGATCTTCCTGGTTCTGTTGCTGTACTCGACTGTGAACGACTACCTGATCGGTCTGGCGATGGAGCGAAGCCGCACGTCGCGGGCGCGCCGGGTGTGGCTGGTCGTCAGCGTGGCCACGAACCTGGGCGTGCTGGCGATCTTCAAGTACTTCAACTTCTTCATCGACTCGGTGAACCAGGTCAGCGCCGCGTTCGGCGGGGCGAGCCTGCTGCCCTATGCGCACATCACGCTGCCCGTCGGGATTTCGTTCTACACGTTTCAGTCGATGAGCTACACGATCGACGTGTTTCGCCGGGCGCTGCCGGCCGAGCGGTCGTTCATTCGCTTCGCGCTCTACGTCGCGTTCTTTCCGCAGCTTGTCGCCGGTCCGATCCTGCGCAGCACGCAGTTCCTGCCTCAACTCTACGAAATCGTGCACCTGCGCGCGGACAATCTGCGTTCCGGTCTGAACCTGATGCTGGTGGGGCTGGTGAAAAAGGTGCTGGTGGCCGACAACGTCGCGCCGCTGGCGAATCATGTGTTTGATGACCCGCAGGGCCTGCCCAGCGTGCTCATCGTGCTCGGAACACTGGCGTTCGGCATCCAGATTTATTGCGACTTCTCGGGCTACACCGACATGGCGCGCGGCGCCGGACGCATGCTCGGTTTCGACATCCTGCTGAACTTCAATTTCCCGTATTTCGCGCGCACCATTACGGATTTCTGGCGCCGCTGGCACATGTCGCTGTCCTACTGGCTGCGCGACTACCTCTATATCCCGCTGGGCGGGAACCGCTTCGGCACGTTCCTGACGTATCGAAACCTGATGCTCACCATGGGGCTGGGCGGGCTATGGCACGGCGCCGGCTGGAACTTCGTCGCCTGGGGCGTCTACCAGGGGCTGCTGCTGTCCCTCGAGCGCCTGCTGAACATCGCCGCCGGCACGCCGGGCAAGGACGCTCCGAAGCGCGCCGGGCTTGCCGTCGCGCTGCGCGCCGTGGTCGCGTGGATCGTCTGCCAATACTTCGTGTTTCTCGGTTGGGTTCTCTTCCGCGTGCACAATGCCGAGGATCTCATCTACTGCGTGCGCAAGTACGTGCTGTTCGATTTCGACTTCAGCGTAGCCGGTCTGGGACTCGGCAATGTGAACCCGTTCTACGTCATCGGCGTCATGACCGCCTTCGCGGTGATCCATTTCATCTCGTTCCGCATCGGCAGCCTCGCCGGGCTGCTCGATCGCATCCCGAAGCTCGCGCAGTGGCTCGTGCTTGCCGTCACGGTCTCTGGCCTGATCTGGTTCTGGCCGCAGGAGCAGCAGGCGTTTATCTACTTCCAGTTCTGAATCGGGCCGCCGCGCAGACTGGACTGCGCGCCGCCGCGCTACGGTCGCGCTTCACTGAGAACACTGCGTGTCCGGAACCGAGCCGCGACCGTCAGGGAGCGGGGAATGGGCGTTGGCGCGGCTTCTGGCCACCCCGCTCCCTCGCAGTTGCGGCTCTGAATGTCGCGGCATTTCTGCGGCACTACGCTACCGCGCGATCCGAATCTGCACGTTGATGAACTCGAAATCGTCGATGTCGCCCCAGCACGACCGGCTGCGGATGTCGAGCGTGTTCACTCCCGCGATCAGCAGCTCGGGCGATAGCCCGATCTCGACCTCGCCGAACTCGCCCGATTCCGGCGACGTCGGCAGCCCAGCCGCCAGCGCGTGCCCGTTGATGCGCACCGGGTGCTCGCACTGCACGCCCCGTGCCAGCAACGTCAGCACGGCTTCGCCTGGCGAGCCGGCGAGCTGCTCCTCGCGGACCAAGAACTCGATCCGATAGGCGCGCCCCTCAGACGGCATCTCGAACCGGCTGTTGACCCGCCCCTCGAAGAGGTTGTTGCCCAGATGATGCAGACGCGGCGACACCTCGACCAGGATGCGATCGCGCTCGAGCGGTTGAAGCGCGAAATCCAGCGATCCGGAACGCCCCGGCAACTGCCGTCCGCGCAGCGCGACACTCGCGGGCACGAAACCCTCCAGGGCGGCCGTCGCGACCAGCTCGGTGGGCCGTGCGCTGAAGGCGGCCTCGAAGCGCCCGTCGCCGTCCGTTCGGACGACCTGCGGTTCGCCATCGGGTGTCTCCAAGCGGACCTCGGTCCCCGACAACGCGCTTCCGTCTCGCGCGTCGGTCGCCATGCCGCGAAGCGTCCAGCGCGGCGCGGGCGCTTCGGGCAACGCCAGCTCGATCGCCGCGACGGACGCGAGCGGTGCGGCCTCGATCGCCGCGGCCGACGAGCTCGCCAGCGCGGGCGGCGAATAGTCCGGCTCAATCCCGTCCAATGCGAGCGATTCGGCGCGCGGCGTCCACGCCGGCGCAGCCACGTCGAGCGCCTCCTCCTGCGGGCGATGCGGCGGCGGCGCGCCGGGCGCGTGCGAGGCAGGCTCAAACCGCGGCACGGACTGTGTGAATTGCGGCGTCGGCGACGCGTCGGATTCGGGGCCGGGCCGCGGCGAATCCTGCGAAAACACGCTCGTTTCCGGCGGTTGCGGAAGCGCGAAATCGACGGTCGGCGCGGCGGTCGCCTCCACAGCGTCCCACCCCGAAGGCGCCGGGATCGGCAGTGCCGCCGTGGCCGGCTCGCTGTCGATTCGCGCCGGCGCGGCCCGTCCGGGCGCTCCCGGCAGCGGCGGAAGTTCGGTCGCGGGGGTCTGCATCGGCGCGACCTGCATCGGCACGTCTGCAAACGTCGGCTCGGCTCGAGCGAGCGGAACGTCTTCCGGCGAAGGCGCTGCCGGCGGCTCCGAGGGTGGCGTCGATTCGGATTCGCTCACGGCCGGTAGTTCGAGTTCGACGGCGAGACTCCGCCGAGGCATGGCCGGGGCGTCGATCGGGTTCGGAAGCGGCGCGGGCGCCGGCGGCGTGATCGGCTCCGGAGTCGTCAGGGAAGGCATGACGCTCGACGATAAGGTCGGCGGCGGCAGCGACGGCTCAAACGGAGTGGCCGAGACGGGCGCCGCGACCGGTTCGCTCCATTCGGCCGGCTCGACCCGCTCCGGCGCGAGCGATGGCGCCTGCGACCAGTCGCCGCGCACCTGCGCGTGCAGCGACGAACTGTTGGCGGCCGAAACGAGCGCCACGCGGATGGGAGCGGGCCGATCGCGCGTCATCTCTGCGTGGACGCGCCAGAACGCAAGGAGCAGCATGAGCAGCGCGTGCGCGGCGAGCGAACCGAGCGCGCATCGCGCCAGGAGGTTCAGGCGTCGATCGCGCAGGTCGCCGACCAGCGCATAGAGAATCAGCAGCGCCAGAACCGCGAGAAGCCACGGCAGCAGGCTCTGAAGCAGCGCGAGCAGATCGACCTCGCGCGAGATTCGCTCGGAATAGACCTCGCGCGCGTTGGACTGGTACAGTCGATACGGGCGGCGGACGGGCGTCGAAGTGGCGATCGAGGCCGCGCGGGACGGGTTGGTCGCGGCGACCGCAGCGCTGGACGCGACCCGCGCGCCCGACGCGCTCATCGACGCGGCGGCGCGGTCCGATTCGTCGTTCGAACGGTCGGAGCTGAAGTAGAGCGCGAATCCGAGCTGGCTGAGTCCGGGGTCCAGCTCGCTGGCCTCGGTATTGACTTGGGGTCCGAGGTTTTCGGCGGGCGCGAATCTGTCGCGCAGGTTCCTCGCCCGATACAGATCGAATCGCCCCTCCCCACCAGGCCGATCGGACGCGAAGTACAGGAAATCGCCGGCCGGGCTGACGCACGGCGCGCCGTCGTTGTGGGGCGTGTTCAGCGCAGCGATGGGCGTCGCTGCGTGCGGGCCCGCCGCGGATAGCGGCGCGGCATAGAGATCATACGTGCGGTGTTGAAGCTCTTCGCGCAGCGTCGCAAACCAGCGATCGTCGGACGCGACGGCGGCGACGCCTTCCGGCGGGCGATTCGAAGCAAAGAAAAGCGTCAGCCCGTCGGGCGCGACGGCCGGTCCGTAGTCGTTGTACGGAGAGTTGACGGCCGATCCGAGGTTCTGCGGCGGCAGCCAGCAAGACTCGCCGCGATGCGTAACCCACAAGTCGTATCCGCCGAAGCCGCCTTCGCGATCGCTGTAGAAATACAGCGATTGTCCGTCGGGCGCGGGGTGCGGCCCGAGCTCGTCCAGGTCGGTGTTGATTTCCAGGATCGGCGTCGGATCGGTCCAGCCGCCCGGCAAACGCTGCGCGACGTAGATGTCGGCCGCGCCGCCCGCGCGCCCGCGCGTGAAGTACACGGTCTGCCCGTCCCACGCGATCCGCGGCTCATACTGCTCGGCGCTGTCCGATGCCGGCAGCGCGAGTCGCTCGGGGGGCGTCCACAGCACTTCGCGGACGCGCGCGTCCGCGGCGTCCACGCGGATGAACTCGCCGTCGGTGAAGTGTGCGCGCGTTCCGAGCCACGTCGCGGCGGCCGCGACCAGCAGCATCGCCGCTGCGCCGCCGCCGCCGAGCTGGGCGAGGCGACGGAGGCGTCGCGCGCGCGAAGATTGCGGCGTGGTGGAGGTCTTCACGGACCGATCACCGTGTCGAGGTAGGGCTGTTGAATGCCTGCGCTCTTGCACAGGTCGAGCACGCGAACGACGCCGGCGTACGCGGTCCGCCGATCGCCGCGGACGGTCACCTTCTGCTCGGGGTTCTGCGCCACCGCGTCGCGGATCATCCGATCCAGTTCATCGGCTTCGATCCGCGCGCCGCTGACGATCATGTCGCCGGTCTCGTCCACGTTCACGACGATCTCGCGCAGCATGGCGCTGATCGGCGCACCCGAGACGGCGTGCGGCAGCGCGATCTGCATTTCCCGTTCGGCCTGCTGAAACGTGGTGGCGACCAGGAAAAAGATCAGCAGGTTAAACACGGCGTCCAGCACGGGCGTCATGTCCAGCCCCGGGCCTTCGTCGATCAGGGACTCGTCCGTCAGCAGCACAGCGTTCTCCTTCGGTCGAAGCGGCGCGCTCGATCGCGCGGCGTTCGGCGAACCGGCGTGGTCAGGCTTCCGCGGGCGCGAGCTCGATGTCCGGCTCCGCCGCCGGCGGCGCAGCGCCGCGCTTCGCGTCGCCGTTGCGGCCGGGCGCGGACGACGCTCGCGCTCGTCCGCCGGCGAACTCGTCGATGAACTCGGTTGCGATGCGATCGAACTCGCTGGTCAGGCTCTCGGCGCGCGCCGCCAGCCAGTGATAGGCCAGGATCGCCGGGATCGCGACGACCAGCCCGGCCCCGGTCGTGATGAGCGCTTCATAGATGCCCTGCGCGAGCAGCTCCGTCCGTCCAAGGGCCTCGCCGCTGGCTGCGACGGTCTGAAAGGCGCGGATCATCCCGACGATCGTGCCCAGCAACCCGAGCAGCGTCGCGACGGACGCGATGACGGAGAGCGAACGCAACCCACGCCGCAGCCGGCGGACTTCGCGACGTCCGCACTCGATCACGCGCCGCTCGATGTGGTCGATCGGCATGTCCAGACATCGGATCGCGGACGCGAGAATCTCCGCGATGGGCGAGGAGCTGCGCCGGCAGAGGTCGAGCGCGGACTGGGTCGAGCCGCCGGTCGCGCGCAGGCTGTCGACCAGCGACGCGACGAAGTTCGGCGGAATGACCGACCGCCGACGCAGCACGATCGATCGCTCCACGAACACGGCGAGCGAAATCAGGGACGCCACGATGATCGGAACCATCAGCGGACCGCCCTTGACGAGCAGATCCCAGACCGATGTCACCGTCGCGCTGCCCGCGGCGGGGGTCTGGCCCAGCAGAGCGGACGCGCCAAGCGGCCACGCGGCGCTCGAAACGGCAAGTAGTTCGGACATTCGAATGCTCCTTCGCTCAACGGCGAGACGATCGGACGCGATGGGGCTTGCCCCCGGCGCGGTCAGCCGCCGGGCGGCGGCGCTGTGCGCTGCCCTTCCAGTGCTGCGGCCGCCAGCTTCGCCCATTCCGTCGCGCCAAAGCGGCGAACGACTTCCTCGAATTGCCGGCGCGCTTCCGCGGTTCGCGCCTGGCGCTCGAAACATCGTCCGGCTTCGTAAAGCGCCGCGGCCGCCCATTCCGGGCTGCTGAAGAGAATGTCCACCTTGACCAGTTCCGCGACCGCTTCTTCAAAGCGGCTCAGCGCGAAGAGGCACTGTCCGATCTGAAACTGCGCTCGCGCGCCGAGCGCGTCGCGCGGTCCGGCGGCCGCTTCCTGATACGCGGTCATCGCCTCTGCGTGCCGCCCGCTCTGCTCGCGCGCCCAGCCGAGGCCAAAGCTGGCCTCGCGGCGGCGCTCGCCGGTGCGATGTCGATCGAGATACGCAGCGTAGACGCGCTCGCTTTCGGCCCAGCGCTGCTCGCCTGCCAGGCATTCGCCGAGCCGCAGCGCCGCCGCACCGGTATACGGCGCGTCCGCCGGGCCGCCGGCGGCGCGCTCCAGCCAGGCGACGGCAGCGCCGCGACTGCCGGCTCTGAACATCGCATCGCCCGCGAAGAAGCACGCCGAGAGCGCGTGCGCGCTGTTCGGGTGAAGCTCGGCGAACGCCGCAAAACTTGCCCCGGCCGCAGTCCAGTCTTCCGTCGCCAGTTGCGCCGCGGCGAGCCGATAGCGCACGCCTTCCAGCAGCGTCTCCGGCACGTCGCCGCCATCCGGCGCCCCGGTCGTAATGGGCGACAGAAGGCGGATCACTTCCGCATGCCGGCCGGCCGCCGCCTCCAGCTCGGCCAGTTCGGCCGCGGCGTAGGCGCGGAGCGGCAGCGCGACGTCTTCCGCGCACAGGTCGCGCAGCGCCGCGTGATGGTCTTCCGTGCGGTTCAGCGCGCGCAGGCAGGTCGCGCGGTCATATCGAAGCGCGTCGCGCGCATCAGCGGAGAATCCAGTGTCGGTTCGCGCCAGCGAGGCGTCGATGTCCTCCAGCGCCGCCGCGAAGCGCTCCAGGCGAACTCGGCACGCTCCGCGACCGGCCCGGGCCGCCGCGTCGTCCGGCGCGAGCTCCAGAGCCGCGTCAAATGCCTGCTCGGCGCCTTCGAAGTCGCTCAGGGCCCGCCGCGCCCCCGCCACATAGAGCAGCGCGGCGTGGCGTTCGCCCGATTCCCGGACCTTGTTCAGCGCCGCCTCTCCCAGCTCGATCGCTGCCGCGGCGCGCCCGGCGGAGAGAGCGATGCCGGATAGTTGCAGCAGCGCTGCGCCCGTCTGCTGCGCCTCCGGAAACGCGGTCACCACGCGTTCGAGGTCCGCCCGCGCGGCGTCCGCATCGTTCAGCGCCAGCCGCGCCTGGGCGCGCTCGAACAGCGCCGTCGGCAGCGCGTCCGACGCCGCGCTGGATTCGATCGCGCTCGTCAGGGACTGCTCCGCCGCTCGGTCGTCGCCGCGGCGTCGTTGCGCGTATGCGAGCCGAAGCAGCGTCGCCGTGCGATCGGCTTCGCCGCCCGCATCGAGCCGGGCGAGCAGCAGCGATTCCGCCCGTTCCCACTCGCCGCGAGCGAGATGCACTTCGGCCTGCGCCGCGGCCGCGTCGGCCGCCAGAGCCGCATCGACCCGGTCGAGCGGCGTCGATGCGAGCGCCGCCGCAGCTTCGTCCGTGCGGCCGAGCCGCGTGAGCACCGCGCCCAGACGAGCGGCCGCATCGTCGGCGCGATCGTGCTCCGAATGACGTGCGCGAAACGCTTGGAACGCGGCGGCCGCGTCGTCCAGACGCTCGAGCGCCAGCAGATTTTCCGCGTTCAGGTATTCCGCTTCGACGGCTACGCGATGGTCGCCGAAGCGCGCGATCGCCGCGGCGCATGCCTTCAGGCTCGACTCGTATCGCTTCCGATCGTGTTCGCACACGGCAATCAGAAGCAGCGCGTCCGGCTCCAGCGCGTGTCCGGGCAGTTCGTCAGCCACCTCCGCCAGCACCTCGGCCGCGACGCCCGCGTTTCCGCAGGCCCGCAACGCCGCGGCGTGCTCGATGGCGAGCTCGACGCGAAGTCGCCCGCGGGCGAAACGCTTCCGATCCGTGGCAAGGCGCGTCGCGGCGTCGCAGTCGCGCCCCAGCCGTCGGGTGCATCTCGCAAGCCAGTACGCCGCGTCTTCGGCCTGCGGCTCGTCGCGCTCCGCCAGCTGGGCGAGCAGGCGCTGCGCGGGTTCGAGGTCGCCTTGTTCCAGGTGCATCCGCGCTCGCACCAGGCGCGCCGTTGCGGCGACCGGGTGCTGCTCAAAATCGCGGAGAATGCGATCGACCGGCGCGGCTGCGGCGTTCCAGTCGCCCTGCGAAGCCAGCAGCGCCGCGAGGGCCGCGAGCGCCTCCGCGAGGCGCTGCGCGTCGTCGCCTCCCTCCAGCGTCGCGATGGCGTGCTCGTATGCCGCGCGAGCGGCGGTCGCATCGCCGCCATCCGCGCGGAGGCGGCCGAGCAGCAACCAGGCGTGTCCGCGGTAGGGGCTTTGTGGATATCGCTCGACGAATTCGGCCAGTCGGGACGCGGCGTCCGCCGACGGTGTGCCGTCGGCAGGAATTGCGCGCAGGTACTCGACGCGTTCCCGCTGCGGCGCGTCGGGAAAGCGCTCGACGAACGACTCGGCTGCGCGATGGAACGACTTCCGTTCGCCGCGGGAGAAGAGCAGCTCGATCTGAAGCGCCGCGGCGTCATCCGCGAGATCGTGATCCGGAAAGCGCTCCAGCAGCACGCGCGTCGCGGTCAGGGCAGAGTCGCCGTTTGTCGCATCCTTCGTGCAGGAAGCGAGAATCCACAACGCTTCGGCGACGAAGCCGAATCCCGGTTCGCGCACGACGCGGGCCGCTTCGCGCGCCGCGCCGTCACAATCGTTGAGGCGATGGAGCGCGACGGCGAGCCCGTAGCGGGCGTTCGTCGCCTGCGGATCGTCGGGCGCGGCTTCCAGAAAGCGGCGATACTCGGCCACGGCCAGGTCGTTCATGCCGCGTTGCAGAAACCCCGTCGCCGTCGCGAGCGAGCGGGCCGCGTCGGCTCGGCCGGATGATTCGCCGGCCGGCGACGCGACGCAAAGCGTCCACGCCGCGAGTAGCAGACCGGTGGGCATCGTCGAAAGTCGGGCCATGCGTGATCCTCGAAGAGCGAGTGGCGGCGCGTCGGGACCGCCGGACCGGACCGAGCGCGGCGCGCGGCATCTCCGAGCGGCGAGCGTACACCGCCTCGAGTTCGCGCCGCGGCTGGTTCGGCCGGTTTCGGGAATCTGATCTTTCGGGACGGACAGCGCGTCGCGGGCGCTCAGGGCTTGGGCGTCGTGGTTTCGCAGGGCGACGGCGCGTCGGCTTCGTCTGCGGGAACGTCGATATACGCGAGCGAATCGAGGTCGTCGATGTCGATCCACGCCTCCGCGTCGTCCGGCATCTCGGCGAAGCCTTGCAGCAGCTCCGCCAACTCCGGCAGCTCGTCGAGATTGGCGATGGCGAGCTCGCCGCGCTCGGTCCAGCTTTCGATGGCCGCTTCCAGTTCGTCGGAGGCGCGCTCGGTCTGCTCATCCAGCTCCTCGGCGCGGCGCTCCAGCTCCTCAATCCGCTGTTCGAGCGCTTCGAGCTGGACTTCGAGCTGCTCCGTCATGGCTTCCACCGCTGCGGTCGTGGCTTCCGCGGCGGCGCCGTCGCCACCGGCCGTCGCGGCACGCCGCGCGTCCTGCTCAGCGCGTCGCGCCAGCCCTTCGAGCGAACGTTCGACGCTGGCCGCCTCCTGGGCAGCGGCGGATGCCTGCCGGCGCAGCAGTTGCGACAACTCGCGGGACTGATCGCGCCTCGTGCGGAACGCCTCGCGCGCGGCCTGGAAGGCGGCGCGATTGCGATCGGCCAGCGCGCGTTCGCGCGCCGCGCGGTCCGGCGCGACGGTCGTGGCGATCGCTGCGGCCGGCCGCGGCGCGGCGCTCGTCCGCGCGCCTTCGAGCAGCGCCAGAAACGCGCCGAGGATCTCATGCTGGGCCGGCGTGGCATGAATCGTGATCTGCTCGCCGTCCTGCGACACGTAGAGCGGCACGTCGTCGCGCGACATCAGCGTGTACAGGGCTTCGAGCTTCTCGGGCGGCAGACGGTAGCCGCGCGCCTCGCAATCGGGCGCGATCATCGCCATGAACGCGGCGACGATGCGCTGTTCGTGTTCGTCGCCATGTACGTCGATTGTGCCGTCCCCCATCGAAACGCGCACCGGCACATCCTCGCGAGCCATCAGTTGCCACATGGCGTCGAGCTTGCCGGGCGACAGTTGCGCGGGAGGACCGTGCGAGTGAGCATCAAACATCCCGGGTTGACCAGGGCGAATGACCGTAAACGGGCGCGGGGACTGGATGCCCCGTACTTCTTCCGCCAGGCGGTGAAGCTCTTGCTGCAACGCTTCGAGGCGTCGCTCGAGGCTCGCGCTGTCTCGGTCGGGCGGCGAACCGTGCCCGTGCCCGACGATCCAGATCGGATCGCTGCCGCCCGCGATCACAGCCGGCGCCGGCGGCGCCGGCGGGATCGGGGGCGTCGGCGTCACGGCGCGTGCCGGCAAGGCTGGCGACATGGGCGGGGTCGGCGGCGTAGGCGGAACGGCTGCGGCCGGAGTCTGCCCACCAAACGCGCTCGACCGAGCCGGCGGCCTCGCCCGCGGCGCTGTCGGGGCAGGCGTCGTGCGTGCTGCGCCGGCGACTGCCACCGGCGCGGGCTGTTCGGTCGCCGTGGGCTTGTCCGCCAGAACCGGCGTCGCCAGCCAGCCGGCGAACCCGATCGTCGCAGCCAGGCACGCGCCGGCCAGCGTCAGGCCCGGTCGATGAGATTGCGTCATGATCATGGTGATTCTCCTTGCGATCCTTCTTGTGGAAAACTCAGACATCGCCAGCCCGGCGTGGGGGCGCGCGCCCACGCCTGCGCCGGCGGCGATCAGTGCTTCGGCATAGACGCGGCGACTGCACGGCAGCAGCCACGTCACCCAGCGGTCGCAGCAAGTCTCCGCTTCTTCCGCGACGCGGCGCGACGCCACCCACGCCAGCGGATGCCACCAGAAGAGGCAATCCACCGTCACTTGAAGCCAGCGCACCCAGTGATCGCGCCGCTTGAGATGGGCCAGCTCGTGGTAAACCACTGCCCGGCGTCCCCGCGCATCCAGCTCGCGCCACAGGCGAAGCGGCAGAATCAGCCGCGGCCGCCACCCGCACGTGATCAGCGGCGATACGGGCGCATCGACAAAACGCGTCTCCGGCGTCCGACGCAAACCGAACGCCCGCCCCGCGTCGCTCACCATCCGCCGGACCCAGACCGGCGCCGCGACGCCTCGCCCCCAGCGGGCACGCCCGCTGAGAGCGGCCGCCGCACGCCCGATCACGAGCAGGGCGGCCACGCCGACCCAGGTCGCCGCCAGCCCGCGCCACGGCAGGCGTTCGAGCGCGGATTCGATGGACCTGCGGGCCGAGCGGATCCATTCCAGCAAGGGCGGATTCGGCGGCGCGACGGTCGCAGGTTGCGTCGGCGCGGAGAAGTCCCGCGGGCGGACCGGAAACACGGTCGGCGCGGGTGATTCGGGCGTCTCGTAGCGCCGATCCGATCGGAACGGGTCAGTCCCGCGAGGCGACTGCTCGGCGCGCGGCAGCGCGACCGCTTCGCGCGGAGTCGCGGCGGCGCTTGCGACGCGCGGCGCGACGAAAGCGCGCGACGTCCCCGGGCGGAGCGGAGGCACAGCCGCAATCGCGGTTGATGCAGAGCAAGGCTCCGATGCGATCTCCGGCGCGCGCATCGCCAGCAGCGGCGTCGCGAGCGTCGGCGCGACGCGTCGGGCCGGCTGAGCCGGAGGCACGGACGGGACTGGGGCGGGCTCCGCCGACTTGCTCGGCACGACCGCCCCCGGCCGCGACAGCCAACTCGGCGCCGGCGGCGCGATCGGCGGCGCGATCAGCCACAGCAGCACGCCGACCCACAGCACGTGACGGGTGGCCGGGCGAAGCGGCGACCATCGGCACAGTGCGGCGACTGCGAGTCCCACGGGCACACCCGTGAGTGCGTTGTTCCAGAGGACGTTGAGAACCGTATCGAGATAGGGCATGGACCGCTCCCCGGGGCGACCGGTTCGGTCGGAGCGCAATCAATCACTAGACGGCGGTTGTGGATCGAGCCGTTCAATCAACTCGTGAAGTTCGTCGACTTCCTGCGGCGTCAGCCGGTGGTGCTGCAGGAGCTGAAGCACCAGCGGGCCGGCCGCTCCGTCGTACAGCTCGTCGAGCAGGTCGCGAAGTCGCGAGCGAATCACCTGGTCGCGCCGCACCTTCGCCCGGAACACGTGCGCCAGTTCGCGCTTGTCGCAGGCGACGAATCCCTTCTGCTCCAGGCGCGTCAGGAACGTCTGCACGGTCGTATACGCCACGCGCCGACCGGCCGCCTGCATGTGCTCCAGCACCTGCCGAACGGTCGCGGGTCCGTGTTGCCAAAGGGTCTTCAGCACTTCTAGCTCGGCTCTTCCAAGTTCCTGGTCGCGTGCGGACATGCGCGAACAACTCCGTGACGGCGGCAAAGCCGCGATGCACGCCGCGGGAAATCCCCGGACGATGCCCGGCGTCGATGCGCCGCGCGATCTCCTACCGCTGTCGGAGGAAGTCTACTACAGGTGTCGGAGATGGTCAAGCAAAATCCGAATCGTCGCCCGCCGAATTTCTCCGGCTCCGGCATCGTCCGACGCGCGAGCGCGCCCCGCCGCATGGAGTGGGCGCGCCGCGCTCCCCCGGGCGCCAGCGCGTCCGCGACATCCACGGGTTCGTTCGCGCGTCGCTCGCGGTACACTCTCGCACAAGTTGCTCGCGCCGCCGTCGGCTGCGAGTTGCACGGGAGCCTTTGCGTGCCCGAACCCACGAATACTCCAGCGCCGGCGCCTCAGCAGCCGCTCCATCGGCCAACGTCGGATGAAGACGCGGGCGATCCGTCGAGCCGCGCTGACGCGCCGCCCGGCTCGCCCGTCGAGCCACTCCAGATGCATCGCCTCGAACCGCAGGTGCGCACGATCTGGCTGCTCGGCGACGTGCTGGAAGCGCTGGTCGTGACAGCCATCACGCTCGTGCTCGAGCTGACTTGGTTCGGGCGGTATACGAACGCGTTCATCCCGCTCGGCGGCGTGTCTGCCGTCGTCGGCATTCCCTGGCTGGCGCTGGCCGTCATCATGCCGCCGCTGAAGCACCGCGCCTGGCGATACGCCGTGCGCCCGCACGACGTCGTCATCTGCTACGGCGTGCTCTGGAAGATGCGCCGCACCATTCCGCGGCCGCGCATCCAGCACGTCGATATCGAGTCGGGTCCGATCCACCGCGCGTTCGGGCTGGCTCGGCTCAGCTTGTTTACGGCCGGAACAATCACGGCCGTCGCGGTCATTCCCGGGATCCGCGCGGCGGATGCGGAGGCGCTGCGCGAGCAACTTCTGTCAAGCGGGGATCGCAGTGGGTGAGTCGCCCGAGCCGGTTGGTTCGCCGCCGATCGACGCCGCTGCTCCGACGCGGCTCGAATCGCCGAGGTCGGAACTGCGCCGCCTGAACCCGGCCACGATCCTGGTCGAGCTTCTGCGGCGGCTGGGATCGCTGGCGTACTTCATAGTCATCGTGCTTCTGCTGCGGTACTTCGGCAAGGGCGGCGTGGACTGGCACGAATGGGCGCTTGCGGCGATCGCTGTGTTCGGCGCCTCCGGGGCCGCGATCCGATACCTGTCGCTGCGATACGGCGTGACGCGCGACTGCCTGGTCCTTCGCACAGGCATCATCGTCCGCCAGCACCGCACGATTCCGATCGACCGGATTCAGAACATCGACCTGAAGCGCGGCGTGCTGCACCGGATTCTGGGCGTGGTGGATGTCGAGATCGAGACGGCCGGGGGAGTCGAGCCGGAGGCGCGGCTTTCGGTCGTCACCGAAGCGGAGGCGCGGCGTCTCAAGGCTGATCTCCTGCGGTCGCCTGCGGCTGCGGTCGACGTCGGGACGGCGCGACCGACGGGCGACACGCAGCCGACGCCTGAGCCGCCGAGCGATCCGCTTTGGCGCACGCGCACGTCGGAACTGCTGCTGCTGGGCGCGACAGAAAACCGCGCGGGCGTGATCCTGGGCGGCGTCGCAGGACTTTGGTACACGTTCGGCGATGTCAGCGAGCGGTCGTTCGCTCCGTTGCTGGCGCGGCTTCCGGCGCTGTCCGGCTCAGAGCCGCGCTCCGCGGCGATCTGGATCGCCGCGGCGGTCATCGTGCTGATGCTGGCCGGCTGGATCGCGTCGATGGCGATCAGCGTAATCACGTACCACGGATTCGTGCTGCGACGCAGCGGCGACCGCCTTCGACGGCGCTTCGGGTTGTTTACGCAGTTGGAGACGACGATTCCGATCGAGCGCACGCAAGTCGTGAGGATTGAAGCTCCGCTGCCGCGCCGGCTGCTGGGCTATGAGACCGTATTCGCCGAGAACGCCGGATCCGTCCTGACGCGCGACCTGGTCGGGACGACGCCGCTCTGCCCGATCATTCCGATCGGTCGCACGCCGGAGCTGATGCGAAGGATGTACAGCCTCGAAGACCTTGAGAGCGTGCGCTGGCAGAAAGTGAGCCGCCGCGCGATCCAGCGCGGATTTGTTCGCTACGCCGCGCTGGGCCTCGGGCTCCTGATCGCGGCCGCGCTGGCCTGGAAGACGTGGCTGCTGGCGCTGTCGCCGCCGATTCTGGGCGTGGCGTGGCTGGCCGCGCTGGCGCGCTATCACGCGATCGGCTACGCCGAGCTGGGCGAATTCGTGTTAGCGCGGGCGGGCGTCTGGACCCGCCGCGTCTGGATTCTGCCGCGCGCCAAGGTGCAGTCCGTGGACGCCACCCAGACGCCGTTTCAGCGCCGCTCCGGGCTTGCCAGCCTGCGTATCGCGACCGCCGCCGGTCGCGGCGGCGTCGCCAGCCCGCGCATCGTCGATCTGCCAAGCGAGCTGGCGATGAAGATGCAGGACCGTCTGACGCGCGATGCGGCTTGCCGCGGCTATTGGCAGCTCGACGGGGTATGACGTCGCCGTTGATCTTGAGAATGCCCGCCGCTCGCCTATCGTACGCCGCGTGAAACCGCTGCGATTCCTCATCACCGCCGGACCCACGCGCGAATACGTCGATCCGGTCCGCTACCTCACCAACGAGTCGTCCGGCACGATGGGCTTCGCGCTCGCTGCCGCGGCCGCCGACCGACGTCACCGCGTCACGCTCATCCACGGGCCGGTGTCGCTGCCGCCGCCGTCCAACGTGCGGTGTGTGCCGATCGTTTCCGCGGCGGACTTGCTCGTCGCGTGCGAGCGGCACTGGCCGCGGTGCGACGTGCTCATCATGGCCGCGGCGGTCGCGGATTACACGCCGAGCGCGCCGTCCCGCGTCAAGCGCAAGAAGCGCCGCGGCGACCTCGTCCTGCGGCTGCGGCCGACGGTCGATGTGCTCCAGCGTCTGTCGCTCACCCGGCGGGCGGGGCAGCGCGTCATCGGATTCGCGTTGGAAGACGTCTCGCCGCGCGCTCGAGCCGAGGCGAAGCTGAAGAACAAACAGCTCGACGCAATCGTTCTCAACACGCCTGCCGCGATCGGCGCGGCGCGATCGTCGGTCGAAGTGCTCATTCGCGGGGAGGAGTGGCGGGCGCTCGGCCGCCGGCCCAAGGGCGACACGGCGAATGAGATCGTGCGCATCGCGGAGGCACTGATGAAGCGGGAGGGCGCGGCAAAGCGCTCCGCGTCCCGCATTTTGCGCCCCGCAGTCCGACGGCGCGCGCGTTCGAACGCGTCCTGAAGCCGCACGTGGAAGATTCGCCGCCCATTCCTGACGCTCAAATCGTCGGCGGCGTGGCGGCGAGTTGCCCGAGCCGCGCCCTGCGCATAGCATCGCCCGCGAAGTTCTATCCCGGCGAGAGGCTCATCGAATGACGGACGAAGCACGCGCCGCGCCGCGTTTCGTGCACCTGCATTGCCACACGGAGTATTCGCTGCTCGACGGCGCATGCCGTACGCGCGACATGGCCCAGCTCGCGCGGAAGATGAACATGCCCGCGATCGCGATCACCGATCACGGCAATCTGTTCGGCGCGATCGAGTTCTATTCGGCTGCGGTCGCGGCCGGCGTCAAGCCGATCATCGGCTGCGAGCTGTACCTGGCGCCGGGCGACCGGCGCGACAAGGAAGCGCGCGGCCTCAAAGAGGGCGCCTACCACCAGCTCCTGCTGGCGATGAATCTGGAGGGATATCAGAACCTGCTGAAGCTATCGAGCATCGGCTATCTGGAGGGCTTCTACCGCAAGCCGCGCATCGACAAGGAAGCGCTGCGCCAGTTCTCCGCCGGGCTCCTCTGCACCAGCACGTGCATCGGCGGAGAAATCCCGACCACCCTGACGGTGGCCGATTCGGCCGCGGCGCGCCGCGCCGCGGAGACGTACCTGGAAATCTTCGGCCCCGACCGCTTCTTCATCGAGCTTCAGGACCACGGCATGCCCGAGCAGCGCACGCTGAACCCGGAGCTGGTCGAGCTGGCGAAGAAGATCGGCGTCGCGACGATCGCGACCAACGACGTGCATTACCTGACGCGCGACGACGTCGAGGCGCACGATGTGCTCTGCTGCATCTCGACGCGCTCGCGCGTGCAGGACGAGGACCGGCTGAAGTTCCCGTCCGGCGAGTTCTATCTCAAGAGTCCGGAGGAGATGTCCGCCGCGCTGCCGCACTATCCGGAAGCGCTCGAAAACACGCTGCGCGTCGCCGAAATGTGCAACCTGGAGCTGGACTTCAACCGGCGCTACGCGCCGGTGTTTCGCACGCCGTCGGGCAAGTCGGCCGACGACTACCTGCGCGAGCTGGTCGAGCTCGGCGCCCGGCGGCGCTACGGCAAGGTCAGCGAGGAGCTTCGCGAGCGGATCGACTACGAGCTGAACGTCATTTCGAGCAAGGGATTCTCGGGATATTTCCTGATCGTCTGGGACTTTGTCCGCTATGCCCACGAGCAGGGCATCCCGGCGGTTGCTCGCGGCAGCGGATGCAGCACGGTCGTCGGATACTGCCTCGAGATCAGCGCGGTGGACCCGATTCGATACGGGCTGTACTTCGAGCGATTCATGGACCCCGAACGCGACGAGATGCCCGACATCGACGTCGATCTGTGCCAGCAGCGACGCGAGCAGGTGATCCGCTACGTGCGTGAGAAATACGGACAGGTCGCGCAGATCATCACCTTCGGGCGGCTCAAGGCCCGCGCCGCGATCCGCGACATCTGCCGCGCCCTCGACGTGCCGCTGGCCGACGCCGACCGCGTCGCCAAGCTCGTGCCCGAAGAGCTGAAGATGACGATCGACGCGGCGCTGGCGCGCGAGCCGGAGCTGAAGCGCATCTACCACGACGAGGATCGCTTCCGCAAAGTGCTCGACATCGGCCGGCGGATCGAGGGGCTGGCGCGGCACGCGTCCGTGCACGCCGCCGGCGTGGTGATCGCCGACGCCCCGCTCGACACGCTCGTTCCGCTCTATCGCGCGTCGGACTCGAGCGAACTGGTCACGCAGTTTGAAGGGCCCACGGTCGAGAAGGTCGGCCTGCTGAAGATGGACTTCCTCGGACTGAAGACGCTGTCGCAGATCGACCTCGCGCGGAGGATGGTCGAGCGGAACTTCGGCGTCCGCCTCGACCTGGAGAAGCTCGACCTATCCGACCCGAAGGTGTACGAACTGCTGGCGCGCGGCGAGACCAGCGGCGTGTTCCAGTTCGAATCGAGCGGCATGCGCGACGTGCTCATCAAGATGAAGCCCAACCGCATCGAGGACCTGATCGCCGCCAACGCGCTGTTTCGCCCGGGTCCGATCGAGTACATCGACGAGTACGTCGCCCGCAAGCACGGCAAGGCCTGGAGCACCCCGCACCCCATCATGACCGAAGTGCTCGCCGAGACGTACGGCATCATGGTCTACCAGGAGCAGGTCTCGCGCCTCGTCGCGCGCCTGGGTGGCGTTCCGCTGCGCCGCGCGTTCCGACTGGCGAAGGCCATCAGCAAGAAAAAAGAAAAGATGATCGACGCCGAGCGCGGCCCGTTCATCGACGGCGCCGCCGAGCGCGGCGTCCCGCGCGAGACGGCCGAGCAGATCTTCGCCGACATCCTCAAGTTCGGCGGCTACGCCTTCAACAAGGCCCACTCCGCGGGCTATGCCCTCGTCGCCCTCCAGACGGCATACCTCAAGACGTATTACCCCGTCGAGTACATGGCCGCGATGCTGACCTACGAGAGCGACAACACCGACAAGATCGCGCAGTACATCGACGAGTGCCGCCGCGTACGCCAGCCGGACGGCTCGGTCGGCATCCCGATCAAGCCGCCGGACGTGTCCGAGAGCGACGAAGCGTTCACGGTCGTGTACGACGCGGCCCGCGCCGGGCAGCGCGTCGCTCATGGCGCGGCCCGCGGCGCAATCCGCTTCGGGTTGGGCGCGATCAGCGGCATCGGGCATAAGGCGGTGCAGGCCATCCTGGACGCCCGACGCGAAAAGGGGCGATTCGTCGACCTGTTCGATTTCTGCGAACGGGTCGAGCTGGGCGCCGTGAACAAGGCCGCCATCGAAGCGCTCATCAAGGCCGGCGCGTTCGATTCGACCGGCTCGATGCGCCGCGCGATGGCCGAAGCGTGCGAGCAGGCCATCGCCCACGGTCAGGAGGCGCAGCGAGACCGGAGGTCGGGACAGCTCGACATGTTCGCCGCGCTCGGGTCGGCTCCGGTCGCGGCGATCCGCCCGCGGATCGGCGCCGCGGAATGGACCGACGCCGAGATGCTCGCGTTTGAGAAGGAAACGCTCGGCTTCTACATCACGCGCCACCCGCTGACGCAGCATGAGCGGCTGGTGCGCTCGCTCGCGTCCACCGATGCCGCGGAGATCGCCGCGGCGCGCGACGGCGACACCGTCCTCCTCGGAGGAATCATCACCAAAGTCCGCACCATGCCGATCCGCAGCGGTCCCGGCGCCGGCCGGAAGATGCTCATCGTCGCGATCGAGGACTTCAGCGGCTCGGTCGAAGTGACCGCGTTTCCGGAGCAGATCGAAGACGCCGCCGAGCTGCTCGTCCCCGATGCCGTGCTCTTCATCGAGGGAACCGTGAGTCGCCGCCGGGAACCGGCGAGCGTGCGCGTGAAGCGCATCATCCCCCGCGCGCAGGCGCCCAGAGAGCTGACGCGGCGTCTGCTCGTGCGGCTGCGGCCGCGCACGGTCGAGATCGAGTCGCTTCAACAGACGCTCAGCCGGCATCCCGGCCGGTGCCCCGTGTTCCTCCAGATTCCGACGCAGGAGGGGCTGCTCGCGACCGTGCGGGCGCGTCGCCCGGGCGGAGTCGATCTGAGCGGGGAACTGCTGGCCGACCTTCGCGGCGTGGTCGGGGCCGAAGCGGTCGTGTGCGTGGGCGCCCGAGGTGGGTTCAACCCGAACGGATAGGCCGTTGTTGCGGATCCGACGGAGGGGCGACGTCCGCCGGGCGCGATCTCGATCGGACCGTGTCGGTCGGTCACGTCGTGGGAATCGAGATTCCGGCGAGCGGCTGCGAGCTGTTCGGGTAGGTGGAGACGGCGGCGGAATCCGCGCTTTGCGGAAGTCTGGACCGGGCATCGCTCAGCCAGGCGGTGCCGTCCTTCAGCGTATAGACGTAGAAACTGCCATACGTCGCCGAGCGATCGATCGCGAGCAGCTCGCGCGCCAGTTCCGTGTGCGGCACGAGGTATCGCCGGATATTCGGAGGCGGCTCGAGGCTGTAGCTGCCCGAGCGGTAGATCAGCACGGAATCCGGCGCGGCGGCCCGCAGGACGCTTCGCAGCGTCGCCTCGAAGATTTCCGGCGACATCCAGTCGAAGATGTCGAGCAAGTTGAAGCGGTTGATCGAGCCGGGCGGCTGCGTGTCGAGGAACGGTCCGAGCCAGCCGTTGACCACCAGCACGCGATCCAGGTTGCGCCGGAGCGTCACGAAATTGTGCTCCAGCAGATAGGGCGGCACGCGCTGCCCGCGCATTCGGCCGGTGACGGCGACGCTCAGGAAGTAGTTGTCGTAGATTGGCACGCGGGTGAGCGCGTACTCGACCCGCTCCTTCACGTATTCGTACATGTCGTGCCGGCGGTCCACCAGCGTGAACTGCTGCGGATGAACGCCCGCGAGGTACATGAACGGCCGGAAGTTCGTGAGCGCCTTTGCGACCGGTCCCCAGAGCTTGGGCGCGACGTAGCGGTTGTAATACTCGGCCTGCTCCGGCAGGCTGCGCAGCTCAAAGAACTCCTCGCGCCGGCGCGCCGGAATGCCGATCGCGGTCAGCACCCCGCGCAGAATGCGGCAGAACAGCCCCATCCGCCCGTAGTCGTACAGGTTTCGCGCGAGCTGCCACAGATTGCGATCCCAGAACCGCTGGGAGGTCTCGGAGATGTTCGCCCGCAGGAATCGACGATAGAGCCGCGTGACGCGCCCCGGGTCCTGCGCGGAGAAAATCGCGAAGAAATCGTCGTAATCGAGCGTCTGAATCGCGGCGAGCTTGATTTCGAGAACGGCGTTCTGGGCCGGGTTGCCATCGACGCACAGGACGCGGCGCGGGCTGTGACACAGGAAATTGAGCGGATTGCAGCCGGCGGAGCTGATCGAGATGACCGTGTCGCGGTCGGGTTCGAGCCGGAACGCCCGACGGTCCATCTCCGGGTCTTCCCAGGACATGTTGAAGACGATGCCGTGGAACACCATCCGCTCGGTGAGTGACCGATTGCGGCGGGGCGGCATATTCAAAACCTGGTGGAGCATCCGGTCAGGACCTTCGTTCGCCGACGGCGGTGAAATTGTACCCACCCATCCAGTGGATGACGCGGAGTTCCGGGAAAATCTCGCGGGCAGCATCGAGGTACGGACGCGTCGTTTCGACGTGGTTGGCCCGCAGCCATGCTCGCATGACCGGAGCGAGCGGCCCCCAGTGCTGAAACGCCCCGAAGTCGAGCACGACCAGCCGCCCGCCCGGGCGAAGGTGCTCGCGCCCGCGTTGCAGCGCGGCCCGGTAGTCCGGGATCATCGTGAGGCTGTACGCGAAAAACACGCCGTCGAACTGCTCGCCGAGATCGAGCGTGGTCGCATCCGCGTTCACCAGCTCGACGTTTCGCCAGCCGCGGTCGTGCACGCGCGCCTCGGCGACGCGCAGCATGTCCGCCGAAAAATCGACTCCGACCAGGCGGCTGCGCCGCGGATCGAGCTGCTCCTGAGCGAATCGGAAGTTCAGCCCGGTGCCGCAGCCGATCTCCAGCAACCGGGCGTCGGGCTTCAGGTTCAGCTCGCGCACGGCGCGGCGGCGCCCGTGCAGAATCATCCACCGTGTGTGGTCGTAAACCAGGGCGTGATAGCGGTAGAATCGCTGAACGGAACTGACCGACATCCAATCTCCCGCTCGCGGCGCAGCGGCCGCGCTCTCGACGGCAACTCCTGCGCCCGGTTCGCCTATACTCATTCACGGAGCCGAAGGACCGATGCGAAGAGTGTAAACGCGCGGCCGGAGTCGCGGAATGGGCAGGACGCGCCCGATTCCGCCCGGTCCCGGGTTCTACCCCGCTCCGATCGCCGGCGCGCGATGGCGGGGTGGCTTGACAGTTTTCAGCGCCAAACCAAGAATGCCACTGTGAACTCTTCATCCAACATATCTGGGATCGGCGATCGCGGCTCGTCGGCGAATCGGCCGCCGGCAGGGTCTTTGCAGGAGACCGCGGGTATGGAACAGCCCTCGACGCATCTTCGTATCAAGCGCCAGGACGGCGTGTCCGTGGTCGAGTTCGCCGACCGGAAGATCCTGGAGGAGCTCTCGATCCAGGAAATCGGAGAAGAGCTGGACCGCATCGTGGACGCGCAGCCCGGGATTCGCTTGCTGTTGAACTTCCGGAACGTCGATCATCTTTCCAGCGCCGCGCTCGGCATGTTGATCACGCTCAACAAGAAGGTGAAGGAGCGCAGCGGAGAGCTTCGCCTGTCGGACATCAATCGCCAGATCTTCGAAGTGTTCAAGATCACCCGGCTGAATCGCGTGTTCGACATTCACGACACCGCCGAGCAGGCGTTAAGCGGGTTCAAGCCTTCGTGACCGCCGATTCCAGCGGATCGGCCTGCCGTGGAGAGCGGGGATGAGCGTTCCCGCCGGGTTCGGAATCCGCGATTCCGATCTCACCGAGTTGGTCACCCCCAACGACTTGCGCGCCGTCAAGTACTCCGAGGACCGGGTGCTGACCGCGCTCGAGCGGCATCGCTACAGCCCGGAGACCACCTTCGCGATCAAGCTCGCGCTCGAAGAGGCGCTGACCAACGCGATCAAGCACGGAAACGGCAGCGACGCCTCCAAGCGGATCGTGATCCGCTACTTCGTCAGCGACGAACGCACCGTGCTCATGGTCCGCGACGAAGGCGATGGATTTCGACTCGAAGACGTTCCCGATCCCACCGCCGATGAAAACCTCGAACGCCCCAGCGGTCGGGGACTCATGCTGATGCAGGCATACATGTCCGAGGTTCGCTTCAATCCGTCCGGCAACGAAGTCTGGATGCTCAAGGTCAACCCGAACGGCTCGCCGGAGCGCGCCGCGCACTGATCTCCGAGCGTTTCGTGCGGCGCACCGCGACGCGGCGTACGCTCGTGCCCAGCCGCGGTCCCCTGCGCGACGATCGCACCCCAAACGAAATCCCGGCGATTCCCGGTGATGACGCCGGCCGATCTCTGAGGAATGATCGTTCGAAGCGTTCCTGGGCTGGCTCGGTCTCAGCCAGAACGCGGCGTCCCAGCCAAGCCGCGCGCGTGAGTGCTCCATATTCGCAGTTCACGCGCAACGGCATTCTTGAGTCCGAGCTAGCCGGTTGAGATCGGCCGTGACGGAACACATCGCGATCGTCAGCGCGGCGCTGGCGCGACAGATTCTCGCCGGGCGCAAGCGAATCGAGTCGCGCCTGTCGCGGACGCGCCGCGCGCCGTTCGGATCCGTGTTCGTCGGGGACCTCGTTCACTTCAAGGTCTCCGGCGGTGCGATTATCGGAACATACCGTGTTCGTCGCGTCGCGCACCTGCGCGGCCTGACGCCGCAGCGGATTCACGGGCTTCGCCGACGGTACGGCGAACGGATCGGCGCCCCGCGTGCCTATTGGTCCGGGCGGCGCGAGTGCCGGTACGCCGTGCTCATCTGGTTTCAAGAAGCGAGCCGTTTCGCGCCGCCGCCGAAGCCGCGCCGGCAGTACGGAAATGCATGGATTTCGCTCCGCTTCATCAACAGCCGCTCGCGGGCCGCTTGCTCTCCGGACACGGGGGGCTATACTACGCGGCTCGTCAAAGGGCGAGCGCCGCAGCGGCGCGCCCGAGCGACGATGAACCGGGATGACCCATGCCGACGATGAACCAGCTTATCCGGAGGCCGCGCCGGCCCGTGGTGGCCAAGTCGAAAGTGCGCGACCTGGATCAATGCCCGCAGCGCCGCGGCGTCTGTCTTCTGGTGAAGACCCAGACGCCCAAGAAGCCGAATTCCGCTCTGCGGAAAGTCGCGCGTGTGCGGCTGACGAACGGCCGCGAAGTCACGGCGTATATCCCCGGCATCGATCACAACCTCCAGGAGCACTCGATCGTCCTGGTGCGCGGCGGTCGCGTGCGCGATCTGCCCGGCGTGCGCTATCACATCGTTCGCGGATCGCTGGACTGCGCCGGCGTACAGAACGACAAGGAAGGCAAGGGGCGAAACCGCAGCCGCAGCAAGTACGGCGTGAAGCGCCGCAAGAAGTAACCGGAATCCCCGATCCGCGGTGGTCCCGGCGCGTCCGGGATCCGCGGGTCGCAATCGACGCAACGGCGTCAGGTGCTCCATGGCGAAAAAGACGTTCACGGCCTCCGAAAAGCAGCTTCGCCCCGATCCCCGGTTCAACAGCCGCCTGGCGGCGCGCTTTGTGAACTGCCTGATGTGGGACGGCAAGAAAGCCGTCGCGCAGCGCGTCTTTTACGACGCGATGGACCGCATCAAGAGCAAGGTCAAGGACGTGCCCGAGATCGAGGTGTTCGAGACCGCGGTGGACAACGTCAAGCCCGACGTCGAGGTCCGCTCCCGCCGCGTCGGCGGCGCGAACTACCAGGTGCCCATGCAGGTCGGCCCGAAGCGGCGTCAGTCTCTCGCGATTCGATGGATTCTCGAAGCTTCACGCGGCAAGGGCGGGCGACCGATGTCCGATCGCCTGGCCGACGAGCTGATGGCCGCGTTCCGCCGCGAAGGCGACGCCATGCAGACGCGCGAGAACGTGCATCGCATGGCCGACGCGAATAAGGCCTTCGCGCACTTCGGCTGGTAGCGACCGGCTGAAGTCCGGTTTTTCGGGCCGTCGCGAACCGCAGCGGGTCGTGTCGTTCCCGGGCGACGGGTGGCGTGTTCACGTCGTGTGGGACGCTGAGAGCTCTCGCAGAACCCTGATTCTGATCCGAGCCGCGCGCGTCCGAAAGCGGTCCCTGAATTCCCGCTCCCTCATGGTCGCCGACGCGGAAAGCGTTCTGGGATGGCGTCGCGCCGTCGGGCTGCGTCCCGCCCGGGCGGGGCCCATGCGTAGCGTCGCTTGAGGAGCGTCTGCCCGGCGGATAGACTGCGAGTTTGGGCGTTTTCCGAGGGGGCTGAGCACGCCCCGTGTCCCCTGCGAAGGAGTTGAACCTTGGCCAGCACCGGCAGCCCGCGGCGGTATCTGTTCACGTCGGAATCTGTCAGCATGGGACATCCCGACAAGGTCGCCGACCAGATTTCGGACGCCGTTCTCGACGCGATGCTGGAGCAGGACAAGTTCTCGCGCGTGGCGTGCGAGACGATGGTCTCCACCGGCATGGCCGTCGTCTCCGGCGAGGTGACGACCAAGGCGTATGTCGAGATTCCCGAAGTCGTTCGCGACGTGATCCGGGAGATCGGCTACGTCTCCGGCGACATGGCGTTCGATTACGAATCCTGCGCCGTGCTGACTTCAATCAAAAAACAGTCGCCCGACATCGCCATGGGCGTCGATCGCGAAGGCGCCGGTGACCAGGGCATGATGTTCGGATTCGCCTGCACCGAGACGCCCGAGCTCATGCCGCTGCCGATCCGCCTGGCGCATCGCCTGGTCGAGCAGCAGGTGTTCGTCCGCCGCGACGGCATCATCCCCGGTCTGCGGCCGGACGCGAAAAGCCAGGTGACTGTCGAGTACGAAGGCGCCAAGCCCGTTCGGGTCGATACGCTCGTCCTCAGCACACAGCACGACAAGAGCTGGAACGAGCGCCAGGCGGAGCTGAAGAAGCAGGTGGTGGAGCACATTTTCCGCCCGGTGATGGGCGAGTGGTGGAACAACAACGTCAAAGTTCACGTGAACCCGACCGGCCGCTTCGAGATCGGCGGCCCGCACGGCGATTGCGGCCTGACCGGGCGCAAGATCATCGTGGACACCTACGGCGGCCGCGGGCGGCACGGCGGCGGCGCGTTCAGCGGAAAAGACCCGACGAAGGTGGACCGCTCCGCCGCCTACATGTGCCGCCACATCGCCAAGAACGTGGTCGCGGCGCAGCTGGCGGACATTTGCGAAGTGCAGGTTTCATACGCGATCGGCGTGGCCGAGCCGACCAGCGTTCACGTAACGACGGAAGGCACGGCGAAGCTCGACGAAGACAAGATCGCCAAGCTCATCCGCGACGCGTTCCCGCTGACGCCGCGCGGCATCATCGAGTATCTCGACCTGCGCCGCCCGATCTACCGCGAGACGGCCCGCAACGGGCACTTCGGCCGCGAGCTGCCGACGTTTTCGTGGGAAAAGACGAACAAGGCCGACGAGCTGCGCAAGGCGGCGGGCGCCTAGAACCATTCCCGATACCGGTCGCATCGGAGCGCGTTCTCGGAGCGCGTTCTCGGAGCGCGCTTTCGGAGCCGCGACCGTAATGAAGCGGGGAATCCGGAACGATCTCGATCGCGAGAATTCCCCGCTCCCTTACGGTCGCGGCTCGGTTCAGGGCACGTTGCGTTCGTGCGGTCGTGTCTCGGATCGAAACGCGTTGGGTTCTTAACGAGGCACTGCATCCGCGCCTGGCGATCCAGTAGCGTCGGCCCTCCGTGGCCGACGTTTTCGTGTTCGCTCCGTGGCCGACCGCAGCGGGCTATCCGCGCAGCCCGCGCACGAGTTCAGCAAAGCGCTCGAACGTCAGCGCCTGCGGCCCGTCCGAAAGCGCCTTTTCCGGGTTCGGGTGAATCTCGACCATGATGCCGTCGGCGCCAACCGCCAGCGACGCGCGGCTCATCGCCGGAACCCAGCGCCAGGTGCCGCATGCGTGCGACGGATCGACGATGATCGGCAGATGCGTCAGTTCGCGCGCCACCGGAACGGAACTGAGGTCCAGCGTGTTGCGCGTGGCGGTCTCGAACGTGCGAATGCCGCGCTCGCACAGGATCACCTGCTGATTCCCGTGCGCGAGGATGTATTCGGCCGCTCCAAGCCATTCATCGATCGACGCCATCAGGCCGCGCTTCAACACGACCGGGCGATCCACCCGCCCGATCTCCTTCAGCAGCGAGAAATTCTGCATGTTCCGAGCGCCGATCTGGAGCACGTCGGCCTTGCGGGCCACCGGCTCCACGTCGGACGGATGCATCACCTCTGTCACGACCGGCAGGCCGTACGCCTCGCCGGCCTCGCACAGCAGGTCGAGACCCTCGTAGCCCAGGCCTTGAAACGCATACGGACTGGTGCGCGGCTTGAAGCATCCGCCGCGCAGCAGCTCGCCGCCGGCCTCTTTCACGACGCGCGCGCACTCGAACACCTGCTCGCGACTCTCGACCGAGCACGGTCCGGCGATCAGCACCGGCCGCCCGCCGCCGATCGTCACGCTGCCGACGCGGATGCTCGTGTTCTCCACCCGCTGCGCGCGGGAGACGAGCTTGTAGGGCTTCTTCTCGAGCGCGGCGAGATCGCTCGCCGGGGCGGCTCGTGCCGGCTCGACCGCCGTCACGGACGCCGTCGCCGGGCGCGGTTCGGCCGGGCGCGCGTCGCGCGTGGTGCGGGCGGGGTAGGACCCGAGCACCTTGAGAAAGCTGGTCTGGGCGGCCAGCTCGCGCAGCGCCTGCTCGACGTTGGGGTCGGCCAGGTTGCCCTCGAAATCGACGTAGAACAGGTACTCCCACGGCATGTTCGGTCGCGGTCGCGATTCGAGTTTGGTCATGTTGAGCCGGTGGGCGTGCAGCACGTTCAGCCCGCGCAGCAGCGCGCCCTCCTCGTCGCGCGTCGCAAAGACGACCGAGGTCTTGCACGTGATCCGCAGGTCGAACCGCATCGGCTGGCGCGCGACCACGACGAAGCGCGTGAAGTTGTCCTTCTGATTGGCGATGCCGCGCTTCAGCACGTGCAGCCCGTAGAGCTGCGCGGCCTCTTCGCTGGCGATGGCGGCGTCGGACAGGTCCTGTTCGTCGCGCAGCCGCCGGGCGGCCTTGGCGGTGTCGTTAAACGCCTCCACGTGCACGTGCCGCAGCGAACGCAGGAAATCGCTGCACTGCTCGAGCGCCTGCGGATGCGAATAGACGCGGCGAATTCGCGTCAGCGGCGTCTGCGCGATGGCCAGCAGGCAGTGATCGACGCGTTGCACCTCCTCGCCGATCAGGGCGAGGTTCGTGTTGGCGAGCAGGTCATAGGCCGTGTTGATCGAGCCGGCGGTGGTGTTCTCGATCGGAAGCATGGCGTAGTCGGCCTCGCCGTCGCGCACGGCGGCGAGCATGTCTTGAAACGAATCGTGCCCGGCATAGCGAATCTCGCCGCCGCGCGGCCCAAAATGCTTCTGCGCAGCGAGGTGGCTGTAGGCGCCCTCCACGCCCTGGTAGGCGATCACCAGCGACGGCTTGGCGGACGCCTCGGGGTTCTGCGACGCCACCAGCCGCTGCGTCTGCCGCCGGACCGAATGGTCGAGAATCTCGCGGAACAGGCGCGTGACGAAGTAACCGTCGAGACCGCACGCGGCGCCCAGATCGCTGACGCGCGCCAGCAGCCGCTCCTCGCGGTCCTTGTCGCGCAGAAAATTCAGCCCGGCCGCCTTCAGCCCGGCTACCTCCGCCACAAGCTCCTGGCGATTCGACAACGCCCGGACGAGCTGCTCGTCGAGCGCGTCGAGCCGCTGCCGGAGAGACTCCAACGACGATTCCATACAGGTTCCTGTCACGAGGACACAGGTCTGACGCCGGACAGACGCGGACGCGATCGTATCGGCTCGCGCCGCCCGAAGCTGGACGTGCGTCGATTCCGACGATTATACGCAGGGGCTCGTCGCCCCCTTTATTCGGGGGACCGGTCTCCCGACCGGTCTCTTCGATGCCGGCGCTACGGCTGGGCCGTGTTGAACGGGAAGTCGACCGTCTCATAACCAAGTGTTCGGGCCAGCTCGACCAGCGCCGGACGCAGGGGCGCGGGCTCATCCACATAGGGCAGGACGACTGCAAACGTGCGCGTTCCGCTGCGATCGGTCGCGATCGAGCCGACTCCGGATACACCGCCGCCATCCGCTGCGACCAGCACCCGTCCGGCGCCGCGCGCCTGCTCGCTCAGCAACCCGAGTGCCGTCTCCGGCGCCGCAACGGCGCTCTCGTCCATCGAGACGGCCGGATTCTCGGCCGGACGACGCTGGAGGAGCGCCACGATCCACGGCAGGTCTGCGTCCACCGCGGGGCGAACGGTCGGTTCCTCCGACGAGGAGGGCGCTGCGGAGTGTGCGCGGATTCGGCGCATCGCGATTCGCACGTTCCCGTCGGCGGTCGTGTGCGCGTGATGCCGCGCGAAACCGAGCGACTCGAGCGCGGCCGCGCCGGCCGCCGGCGCGACCGTGAGCAGCTCACGTCCGCCCGTCATGTCAAACCAGCTCAGCAGCGACTGAACCGTGGCGCGCATCATGCCCTGTCCGCGGTGCGCCGCGCGCGTGAACATCTGGGAAAGGAAGCCGATCGACCCGCGGCGGCGGACGACGGCCGCGGCGAGCATGCGCCCGCCGTCGCGCACGACGGACACGGCGTCGGTCGCATCGGCGACGCCCTCGCACAGGCGCCGGCGAAGGTCGTCGCGCCAGTTCGGAGATTCGTCGGCCAGGAGATCATCGAGCGACTGCCAGCGCTGCGGCGCCGGCGGAAGGATCAGCAGCGGCTTCATGGCGTCGCCTCGCGAAGACGCGCATCCGACCGTGTGTGCGGCGGATATGGTAGCGTGCGAAGTGACGCGAGGCAGCGTTCGTCAGGCGACGCGGCGTGGCGCTCGTCGTGGCGCGCAATGCCGCCGCCCGCGCGAACAAGCTGTCCGCTGCGAGCGACGGCACGATGAACCGGGTTTGCCGCGGCCGAGGAGTCGCCGCGGGTCACACTCAGGCGAAGTACGTCGAAGCGGTCTCGATCAGCACCTTCACGGTGGTGACCGCGTCGTCTTCTTCCGCCGCAAGCGACTCGAAGAAGGCCATGATCAGCGTGCTGAACAGCGAGGTCGTCGCGCCTTCGACTCCGCCGAGGACGGTGTCGCGCACGTTCGGATCGCAGCCCTCGAGGACGAGCACGCTGCCGCCGGCGGCTGCGCCGTAGAACCAGAGACGGGCGCGATGGAAAAGCTGTCGCATTCGGAACTCCTTTGCGCGGCGCGCGGCCGTCGGATCGGTCGCCCGGATCGGCGCCGCGAGACCGCCCTGCGTGGTTTGATCGGTCGGTCGCGCGGGCGAATTAAGTGGACGCGCGGGCCCGGATCGTCCGGGTCGGATTGTCGTCTGATAACCCCGCGGAAATCAAGCGCCCGCAACTTCCGCGCATTGCGCGCACGCCCGCTACGGCTCGTCCTTCTTCACGGGGCGGCTGCTCGCGGCACTCGGGCGGCGCTTGGCGGCGTCGGCCGCTTCGGCCGCTCGTCGTTGAGCGCGCGACGGCAGGCGCTCGAGGCGCGGCTTCAGCGAGCGCTCGAAAATCTGGTCGATCGGTTCGATCATTTTGGCTTTCTGCGCGTTGAGCTCGCTCGTCTCCTTCGACGCGTCCTTCTCGCGGTTGCCGCGCAGCTCCGCGAGGCGCGCGTCGATCCGCTCGATCTGCGCTTTGTGTCCGCGGACGTGGCGATCGGCCTGCGCCTGGCAATCGGCCAGGATGGATCGAGCCTGCTGCGACTGCTCGTCATTGAGGCCGTAGCGCTGAATGAACTCGTCCACGTACTGCTGCCAGCGCCCGGCGAATTCCTCGGTGTTGCGAGTCACGGGCGATCGGCCTTCGTGCCGCGGCATGCGCCGCCCGTCGTGGCCGTCGTCGTCGCCCCGCCCGGCGCGTCCGCCGTTTTCGTCTGAATCCCCGCGGCTGTTTGGGCGGCGGTCCTCTCGACGGAGCGCCGGGTCGGATGCTGGGTCACCATCGCCGCCACGGCCGCGGGAGCGGGGCGGCGCGATTTCACCTGGCGGCGCGGCGGGCGGTTGCTCGCCGTCGCCCATCGGCACGACCTGGGGCGGTTCGGGCGGGGGCGCGTCGCCCGGTTCGGGCGGAGGCATCTCGTCCTGCTGGGTGGGGGCGACGGAGGCGCGCTGCGGCGGGCGGCGATTGCGGGCCGAGGCGCCACGACCGAAGCGCCGCGGGTTGCGGAACTCCTCGACGGTCATGTTGCCGGTGACGATGGCGTCGAGCTGCTGCTCGGTGGTTTCGAAGCTCTCGTACATGTGCTTGAGCACTTCGTCGTGCGTGGCCTTCTGCTCGTCGGTGAGGATCTGCCGCCAGTCGTCGTTGCCCTGGATGATGAGCTTCTTCGCCTCTTCGTAGAGCGGCATGGCGCGCTTGCCCCAGTCGATGAGCTCCTCGGGGGCCATGTCGGCGCCGGTTCGCACGGAGAACATGCGATCCACGAGCGAGCGGACTTCGGTCTCGTGCTGATCGAGGAACTGGTGGGCGCGCTCGCGCAGCATTTCGCGCGTGAAGGCGTCCTGCTCCTCGTTGAGGCTGTATTGCCGTGCGAGGAAGCGCCCGTAGTTGTCGATCAGCAGGTCGATGTTGTCGAGGATGGCGCTGTATCCGGAACCGCCGTCTTCATCGTTCTGAGCCGGGGCGTGCCGCGGCGCGAGCCACAGCGCGCCCAGGATCAGGGCCGTGCGGATGAGTGCGTCGTGTCGCATGGGATCGCCTCCCGGCGGGTTCGCCGTGCAGTGCTTCGACCGCCCGTCACACAGTATACCATTCACGACACGCGCCGGTTGCAGATGCCTGCGGGCAAAGCGGTTGCGGATGGGAGCGGCGCCGGGAGCACCGCGGGGCGAGGGCTGTGGAGGGTTGTCGGTGCTGGTGGTGTTCGATCTCGACGGAACGTTGGTGGACTCGCTTCGCGACATTGCCGAGGCGACGAACGATTGCCTCGAGTTGCTCGGGCGCGAGCCGCGTCGCGTTCAGGACTATCGCTACATGGTGGGTGAAGGCGTGCCCGCGCTGTGCCGAAAGGCGTGTGCCGGCGAGCCGGAATGGCTTGTGAATCGCCTCACGGAGCTGGTCCGCGCCCGCTATCGAACGGCGTTGCTGCGGCACACGGCGCCGTACTCGGGCGTGGACGGGCTCGTACGGGCGCTGCACGGCCGCGGCGCGCGGCTGGGCGTGCTGTCGAACAAGCCGCACGACATGACGGTGCGAATTGTGCGGGCATTCTGGCAGGAAGCGGTGTTCGAGCAGGTCCATGGTTTTGAACCGGCGTTTCCACGCAAGCCCGATCCGGCGCGGTTGGTGGCGATGATGGCAGTCGCAGGCGCGTCGGGCGAGCAGACCTGGATGGTGGGCGACACGCCGGTGGACGTTGAGACCGCTCGGCGGGCCGGCGCGCGCAGCCTCAGCGTGACGTGGGGATTTCGATCGCGCGAGGATCTTCTCGCGTGCGGCGCGGAGCGCCTGTGCGACAGTCCGGACGAGGCGCTGGCGGCGCTCGAAGCGGCGGCGGCGTCGGGGGCGTGAGCGAGACGGTGTGCGAGGCTCGTCCGAGCGGCGTGTCGCATTCGCGCGGCGCGGCTTTGCCGCGGTGCGCGGCCGTGGTAGTCTCCCGACGGCGGAGCTGGACCGTGCGGGCGGCGCGCCATCTCGAATTGTCGCCGGCGTCGGTCTGCCGGCTCGATCGTCAGCCACGAAAGCGAGAGACATGAACGGGGTTCGATTCGAGTTCTCGCCGGGGACGGTCCCGGCGATCCAGGACACATTAATTGTCCCGCTGGCGACGCGTCCGAAACCGGCGATGCAGATGCTGGCGAAGGTGGACGAGATTTCGGGCGGCGCCGCATCGGAGCTGATTGACCTCCAGGCCGTGGGGTCGGAACCGGGCTCGATCGGGCACACGACGCGCGGCAGCGCGCCACGGCGCGTGGTGCTGGTGGGCCTGGGGGAGGCGAAGAAAGTCGATCTGGGCGTGATCCGTCGCGCCGCGTCGGCGGCCGCGCGGTGGTTGATCGACCAGAAGATTCGTTCAGCGACGCTGTGGATCGACGGCCTTCTGGGCGGTCTGGTGGAGCGACCGGTTTCGAGTTGGGCAGCCGCGATGGCGCACGCGGGGTTCCGCTTCACCGAGCTGCGCAAGCCGGACGAGAACGGGCTGGCGAAGATCAAGATCACGCTGCGCAGCAGCGATCCGGCGTACATCGTCGGCAAGATGGACCACATCCGGGACGCACTGAAGGTGGCGGACGCGGTGAACTACGTGCGCGAAGTGTCGCACCGGCCGCCAAACCTGATGAGCCCGCGCAACCTGGCGGAGGAGGCGCGTCGGCTGGCTGGGCGATACAAGCTCCGGCTCACGGTGATCGACGCCAAGCGCGCCGCTTCGATGAACATGGGCGGACTGCTGGCGGTCGGCGGCGGAGCGGCGCACGCGCCGTGCATGATCGTGCTGGAGCATCGCGGCGCGGCCCGAGCGCGGACGAACATCGCCCTGGTGGGAAAGGCCGTCACGTTCGACACCGGCGGCTACAGCATCAAGCCGGCGCAGGGCATGGAGACGATGAAGTTCGACAAGTGCGGCGGCGTTACGGTAATGGGCGTGCTCGCTGCGGCCGCCTCGCTGAAGCTGAAGTGCAACCTGACGGGCATCATCGCCGCGGCCGAGAACGCGATATCGGAGAGGGCCTATCGCCCGAGCGACATTCTGCGGATGGCGAGCGGCAAGACGGTCGAGGTGACCAACACGGACGCGGAAGGCCGGCTGGTGCTGGGCGACGCGTTGTGGTATGCGCAGAAGCACAGCAAGGCGACGACGATCATCGACCTGGCGACGCTGACGGGCGGCGTGCTGGTGGCGCTCGGGCGCGCGGCGGCGGGCCTGATGAGCAACAACGACGAATTGTCGGCGGCGCTGGAGGAGTGCGGTCGGCGGACCGACGAGCGCGTCTGGCGCCTGCCGCTGTGGGACGAGTATCGCGAGCTGATTCGCGGGCGCGATTCGGACATCAAGAACTCGTCGAACAAGCGTCACGCGCACCCGATCGTGGGCGGCATGTTCCTGAAGGAGTTCGTGGACGATTCGGTGCCGTGGGCGCACCTGGACATCGCCGGGACTGCGACGGACGACGACGAGCGCGCCACGGGCTGGGGCGTGCGGCTGCTGATCGACTATCTGCGGCGCGGCAAGTAGGCGGGCGGCGGCGCGGGGGCGAGAAAAGGGCGTACGAGCATGGCGAACTCCAATCCCGCGAATGCGCCGATCGACCTGGCGCGGATCGAGCGCGCGGTGTCGGAAATCCTGGCGGCGATCGGCGAAGACCCGCAGCGCGACGGGCTGAGAGAGACGCCGGCGCGCGTGGCGCGCATGTACGCCGAACTGTTCGACGGCATGCACCGCAGCCCGGAGCGCCATCTCGAGACGATGTTCAACGAGGACCATCACGAGATGGTCGTGTTGCGCGACATTCCCTTTCACAGCATGTGCGAACACCACCTGATGCCGTTCGAGGGCCGCGCGCACATCGCCTACATCCCCGGCGGGAAGATCGTCGGATTGTCGAAGCTGGCGCGGATCGTGGACGATTTCGCACACCGCCCGCAGGTGCAGGAGCGGCTGACTTCGCAGATCGCCGACCTGCTGAACGATCGCGTGCACGTCGAGGGCTGCGCGGTGGTGATGGAGGCCGTGCACACGTGCATGACGTGCCGCGGCGTGAAGAAGCCCGGCGCGGTCATGGTCACGTCCGCGCTGCGCGGCGTGATGCAGAGCTCCGACAAGACCCGCGCCGAAGCGCTGTCACTGCTGCACGGGCGATGACCGGCGAGGCCGCAGTGCCCGTATAATCCTCCGCCGGAGGCCGTCGTGCAGATCGTACTCAACGGCGAGTCGCGGAACCTCAACGAACCGCTGACGGTTGCGGAGTTGCTCCGCCGCCACGAGCTCGAGCCGCTGCGCGTCGCGGTCGAGGTCAACGAAGAGCTGGTCCGCCGCGCGAGCTTTGAACAGCGCCTGATCCGAGACGGCGATCGCGTTGAAATTGTGACCCTGGTGGGGGGCGGCTGATGAACCCCGACGTGCTCGAGCTGGCAGGCTTCCGCTTTCGCTCGCGCCTCTTCGTCGGCACCGGAAAGTACCAGCGCGGCGGCGAGCCGGACTACGACTTGATGCGCGCCGCGCTCGACGCCTCGGGTTGCGAGGTCGTCACGGTCGCCGTGCGCCGCGAGCGGCTGTTCGATCAGCGCGGGCGCAGCCTTCTGGACGCGCTGGACACGTCGAAATACACGATCCTTCCGAACACTGCCGGATGCTTCAGCGCCGAAGACGCGGTCCGCGCCGCGCGGCTGGGCCGCGAGCTGCTCGAGGGCATGGGCAATCCCGGCGCGCGATGGGTGAAGCTGGAAGTGCTCGGGGACCGGCGTACGCTGCTGCCCGACCCGATCGACACGCTGGCCGCGACGAAGACGCTCGTGGCGGAAGGGTTCATCGTCCTGGCGTATTCGAACGACGATCCAATCCTGGCGCAGCGGCTTCAGGCGGCCGGCGCGGCCAGCGTGATGCCGCTCGGCTCGCCGATCGGCAGCGGGCAGGGCGTGCTGAATCCCAACAATATCCGCATCGTGCTGGAGCAGCTTCGCCAGCAGGATGCGAAGTATCCGGTGATCGTGGACGCCGGCGTCGGCACGGCCAGCGACGTGGCGATCGCGATGGAACTGGGGGCAGACGGCGTGCTATTGAACACGGGCATCGCCGGCGCGGTCGATCCGGTGCGGATGGCGAGCGCCATGCGGCACGCGATCGAAGCGGGGCGTCTGGCTTTCGGCGCCGGGCGCATTCCGAAGAAGCTCTACGCGTCCGCCTCGTCGCCGGTCGAAGGCGTGATCGCCCCGACGCGCGCGGGCGCGTCCTGACGGCTCGCGGATGAGGTTCCGATGCGCTCTGCCGCGGAAAAGCCGATCGAAATCGAGCTCGAGCCCGCGACGCGGGAGGCTGCCGGTCCGCCGTGCCCGGTGGATCGACTGCCGCGTCGCCGCCGAAACCGGCTGTGCATCAACGTCATCGCGATCGGGCTGTTGAACTTCCTGGCGTACACCGTCTCCTACGCGGTTCTCGGTGGCGACGCGCACAACGGCGAGCGCCGCATCGTGACCGCCGCCGACGGCTCGCGAAGCTCGACGTACTTTGTCCGCGGGCACTTCATCCGCATGCCGGACGGGCAGGAGCGGCAGGTGGGACGCCTGGTCTGGGTCTACAGCTATCTGCACTCGATCTCCGTTCTGCTGACTTCGTCCGCAACGATCGTCGCCATGCTCGTGCTGGCCCGTCCGCACATCATCGCCACCATGCGCGACGGCTGGATCAGCGGTCAGACGTTCGTGACGATCTTCGGCACCATGGTCGTATTCATCGGCATCGTGGCCGCGGCCACGTTCTGCTGGGACTTCGCTTCGCAACTCGCCAAGAGCTGAGGGGTCGGACTTGTCCGTTGCCGCGTGGCTGGCGCCCGGTGGACCGCTCTCGGCGGGACTGGCGGAATTCGAGCTGCGCCCGCAGCAGAGCGCGATGGCGGAGGCGGTTTCCGCCGCGCTGGAGGCCGGCCGGCACCTGGTGGTGGAGGCGGGCACAGGCGTCGGCAAGACGTTCGCCTATCTGCTGCCGGCGGTCGAGCGGATCGTTCGCGAGCCGGGCCGTCGCGTGGTGGTGAGCACGCATACGATCGCGCTGCAGGAACAGCTCGTCGAGCGCGACCTGCCGCTGCTGCGGTCCGCGCTGGGCGTCGAGTTCGCGTTCGAGCTGGTGAAGGGCCGCTCGAACTACGTCGGGCTGCGGCGGCTGAAGATGGCCTCCGAGAAGCAGAAGTCGCTGTTTCCGCATCGCGCCCAGCTCGAGGTGCTGCACCGCATCGAGGACTGGGCCTACGAGACGGCGGACGGGTCGTTGAGCGACCTTTCCGAACCGCCGCCGCTCGACGTGTGGGAGAAAGTGCGCAGCGAGCACGGCAACTGCCTGGGACGGCGATGCCCGACGTACGAGCCTTGCTTTTTTCAACGGTCGCGCCGCCGCGCGGAGCGGGCCGGGCTGCTGGTGGTGAATCACGCGCTGCTGGTGTCCGATCTGGCGCTGCGTGCGGCGGGCGCCAACGTGCTGCCCGATTATGACGCCGTCATCGTGGACGAGGCGCACATGCTCGACGCGGTCGCGGCGGACCATTTCGGCCGGACGCTCACCGAAGCGCAGGTGCAGTACCTATTGAGCGGACTATTCAACGACCGCACTGGCAAGGGATACCTGGCGACGATCGGCGACGAGGCGCAACGGCAGGCCGTGATCGCGGCGCAGCGCGCCTGCACGGAGTTCTTTCACGAGCTGCACAACTATCAGCGGACGCGCGGCCGCAGCAACGGTCGATTGAATCGTCCGGACGTCGTGGAGAATCCGCTCTCGCCGGCGCTGCTGGCGGCGGCTGAATCGCTCGTGCCGCTGAAGCTGCGCCTGCCGCGCGCGGAAGACCAGCACGAGCTGGGCGCGTTCATCGAGCGTTGCAAGGAGAGCGCCGAGTCTCTCGCGTCGCTGCTTGCGCAACGGCACGAGGACTTCGTGTACTGGATCGAGGTGGACGACAAGCGTTCGCGTCGGACGGCGCTGTGCGGGGCGCCGTTGGAGACCGGTCCGATGCTCCGCGCGCTGCTGTTCGATCGCGTGCCGACGGTCGTGCTGACTAGCGCCACGCTGGCCGCCGCGGACGACGACGGGTTCAAGTTTCTGCTCGGGCGCATGGGCGAGCCGCCGGCCGAGGTGCTGCGATTGGGTTCGCCGTTCGATTTCGATTCGCAGGTGGAGATCGTGGTCGAGGCCGGCATGCCCGATCCATCGAATTCGTCGGCGTTTCTGGAATCGTCCGCTCGGGCGATTGTGTACCACGTCCGGCGGACGGAGGGCCGCGCGTTCGTCCTGTTCACCAACTATGACCAGCTCGGGCGCGCGGCGCAGCTCGTGCGCCAGGGGCTCGAAGCGGACGGGTATACGATCCTCGTGCAGGGCGAGAGCCTGCCGCGTTCGAAGATGCTGGAAGTCTTCCGCACAACGCCGCGCGCAGCGATTTTCGGGACGGATACGTTCTGGCAGGGCGTGGACGTTCCGGGCGAGGCGCTCTCGAACGTCATCATCACGAAACTGCCGTTCGCGGTGCCCGATCGGCCGATGGTGGAAGCGAAGATCGAGCTGATGCGCCGCCGCGGGCGGAATCCGTTCGTCGAGTATCAGCTTCCCGAGGCGATCCTGAAGCTGCGGCAGGGCTTCGGGCGGCTGATCCGCACGCGCAACGACCGCGGCGTGGTGGTGCTGCTCGATCCGCGCGTCACGCGCAAGGCGTACGGCAAGCAGTTTCTGGCGAGCTTGCCGGGCGGACGGTTGACGGTGTCGCAGCAGCCGTGGTAAGCGGAGCGGCGACGCCTCGCGCCACGACGGTGTTGGAGCGGGGACGACGGCGCTTGACGCCGGGGGCAGCTTCGCGAAGCATAGGACGGAGTTACGAGTCTGCCGTGCGGAGGTGTCCGCGTGCTGGAACACATCGAGATACAGAATTTTCTCTGCCTACGCGACGTAAAGGTTCCGCTTCGGCCGCTGACCGTGCTGATCGGCGAGAACGATACGGGCAAGAGCGCGTTTCTCTTGGCGGTGGAGTTGCTCTTCGGCCGGCCCGAACAGCCATTGGACGAGTTGTATCACTGGCGCCGTGAAGTCAAATACGCCATTTCCATCGCGGCGGTGTTCCGTGGAGTGAAGGTCAGCCTAACGCGGTCGCCTGACGGCGGTACTAAGTACAAGCAATCCAGAAATCTCATCTCAGTGATAACTGAGACATCGAGGCCCCGCAATACGTTGGTGCTCCAGAAGACTGCGCTGCCGATGGGGGGGCCGACGCTCCGCTCCGGGTGGGATGCCGGCGATTCGGGATTCCCGCGGCTGGGAGCGCTCGGCGACAACCTCCCATCGTTCATGGAGTACCTGCTCCGTCGCGATCGAGAGAAATTCGACACGATTGTCGCGACGATGCGGCGATTGGTGCCTGGATTTAGCGACCTGCTGGTGGGCATCCCAAGCGCTAAAGAGCGGGACTTAGACTTTCGGACGTCCGGGGGACTCACAATCCCGGGAGACCGCGTCTCCGCCGGCGTGCGCATTCTGCTCTATTTTGTGGCGCTCGCGCATCATCCGACTCCGCCGTCCATCCTGCTGCTGGAGGAGCCGGAGAACGGAGTGCACCCGCGTCGGCTGGCCGAGATCATGAAGCTGCTCCGCGCGCTGACCACCGGCGAGTTGGGCGCGTCGAAGACGCAGGTGATTCTGAGCACGCATTCGCCCTACCTGCTCGATCACGTGAACATCGACGAGGACCAGGTACTGGTCTTCCGTCGGCAGGACGACGGCTCGCGCACCGCCGAGCCTGTGAATCGGGAGCGGCTCAAGCACTTCCTGGACGAGTTCAAGCTTGGCGAAGTCTGGTTCAACGAGGGCGAAGACAAGCTCGTGCAGGAGCCGGGCTGATGCCGCTGCGCGTCCCGCGGCTACTGTTGGTCGGCGACGGTCCGCGTGACGCGGCCGTGCTGCCGAAGCTGCTGAGTGCGTTGCTGCACGCTCAGTTCGAACACGAGTCGCGCGCATGGGCTCGTCTCAACCATGACGGTGGCACGAACGGCGACGGGCGAACGGCGAGGGGCTACGGCCGGAAGCTGCTCTTCGCGCTGCGGAGCGCGCGGGCGAACGGGCAAGACGGTGTCGTCGCGGTGGTTGACGCCGACCGTTCCAGGAATCATGAACGACTAACAGAACTGAAGGCGGGACGCGAAACGGACCGGGCCAGTCGCGCGCCGATTCCGACCGCACTGGGCGAGGCGATTCCGCACAACGAAGCATGGCTGTTGGATGATCCCGTGGCGGTACGCGACGCACTGCGGCTTTCGCGCGACGCGGTTGTGCCGTCCCTTGCGGCGGTCGGTTCGCCGAAGGAAGCACTTCACGAGCTTTACTTGCAATGCCCGCGACAGAATGAGCGGGAAATCGACGTGCTTCCTGAGATTGCGGCGGCGCTCGATCTGAATCGCTGCAACGCGCGCCAGCGAACCGGCCTTCAAGCCTTCGCTGACGAAATCAGCGCCGAGATTCGGCCGCTGTTTGATCGCGTCGCCTGATTTGCCAGGGAGCCGCGCGGCGCTAAGCGCTCAATACTCCGGCGCCGGCGGCGGCAGCGGCTCGAAGCACGCCGCGCAGCGCGGTTCGTAGTCGTTCAGCCCGCCCACCATGAACTCGTCCGTCACCGGCTTCATCCGCTGCGAATGAGGCGCCGGACGGCCACACTTCGTGCACGGCGACCGAAGCAGCACGATCTCGTCGGCCAGCTCCTTCAGCTCGGGAAACGGCGGGAACGGTCGCCCCCACGCGTCGAAATCGAGCCCGACGACGAGGATTGACCGCCCGCGAGCCTTGAGCGATTCCACCACGCCCGTCAGCGCCCGCCCGAAGAAGTGCCCTTCGTCGATGCCGAGGACGTCGGCGCGCTCGGCCAGCCGCTCGATGTCTTCCGCGGTGGCGGCCGGCTCGGCCGGGAAGGTCTGCCCGTCGTGCGTCGCCAGGTCGCCGGGGTGATAGCGCGCGTCGAGCGCGTGCTTGACCGCGATCGTGCGGCGTCCGCTCTCCGCCGCGGCGCGCAGGTCGGCGATGAGCCGCTTGGTCTTGCCGGCGAACATGCTGCCGCAGATGAGCTTCAGTCGGCCGCGCGCGTTCTTCGATTCGATCGGCACAAACAGTTCCTCCGGTTGCGCTCAACCGTTGCGCAGGCGACGGACTTCCCGCATGAATTCCTCAAGACGCTTCGCGTCGATCGGGTTCGACCACACTCCGCCGGCTTTCAATGACGAGCCGACGATGAAGCCGTCGAACGCTTCCCAGAGCTGCGCCAGATTCGCCGGAGTCGTTCCGGATCCGGCCACGATCGGCGCGCCGGCGCCAGCGCGAGCCGCGCGGGCGTCCTCGGCGTCGGCCGGATCGCCGGTGAATCGCCCGGTGACCACGAGCGCGTCTGCGCCGAAGAATCGAGCCGCGTGGGCCGTGTCGGCGAGCGAAACATCGGCCGTGATCGCGTGCGAAGCGTGTTTCTTCTTGATGTCTGCGAAGACCGCGATGTGCTCCGCGCCGATCTCGCGGCGATAGCGCAGCAGCGGGCCGGCTTGAGCGACCGGCATCAGCCCTTCGTCGGCGACGTGCGAGTACACGAAGTTCTCGACCCGCACGAACTCGGCGCCGCAGGCGAGCGCGACGGCCAGCGCTTCGCGGTTGGCGGCCGCGAGAACCTGCACCCCCAGCGGCAGCGGGGCCGCCTGCCGGACCGCCAGGCCGACCGCGGTCATCGCGGCGACGATTTCCGGTCCGACGGCGCCGTTGAGATACGGCGCGTCGTGCATGTTTTCGATGAGCAGCGCGTCCACGCCGGCGTCGCGGAGCAGTGCGGCTTCGCCGGCCGCGTGGCGCGCGATTTCCGGCAGGGGCGTGCGGGAGCGCGGCGTGCCGGGCAGCGCGAGCGCGTGGATCATGCCGATGATCGGCTTGCATCCTGCGAACATCGGAATCGGCGCCGCGGCTGCTTGCATGGGCGGTCATGGTAGCGACGCGCGTTCGCGGCGTCAGCGAGCCGCGTCGCCGGGCGCGAGGCGCGCCCACTGCTCGAGCATCCATAGGCACCACAGGCAGCTTGACAGGTTCATCCACGGGCGGCGCTGCGCCGCGAGCACCCAGCGCACGCCGTTCGCGGAGAGGATTCCCCGCCGCACCGCCTCGCCCGACAGCAGCTCGGGACGGATGCGGTCGAGCAGATCGCCTTTTAGCCAACGGCGGATCGGCACTCGGAAGCCTCGTTTCTTGCGGTAAATGAGCTCGAGCGGAACGTACTTTTCGGCGACTTTCTTGAGCAGGAACTTCGCGACGTTGTTCTTCCGGCGCAGCGCCGGCGGCAGCGACGCGCTGAATTCGACGATGGACGCGTCCAGCAGCGGCACGCGGCATTCGAGAGACCAGGCCATGCTCGCGCCGTCCACCTTGCGCAAAATGTCGCCGGGCAGATAGGTCCGCGCGTCGAGCGTCTGCACGAGGTCGAGCGTGGAGAGCTGCGAAGCGCACAGCTCTGCACGGAGCGCCTCGCGCCCGTCCCGCGGCTCGCCGCCGCCGGCGCGCCCGATCAGCCGGTCGATGAGCCATTCGCTGCATGTTCGCTCGGCGTCTTCGTATGCCTCTGCCGGCCTGTGCCGCGCGGCCCGCGCGCGACGCAGAAACTTCGCCTCGGGCGAGAACAGCACAGCGCCCGCGCCGAACAACGCCGTATTCGCGCCGCGCGCCAACGCGGACGGCCGCGCAGTGTCCGCAAACAGGGCGGCATAACGCTGGTAGCCGGCGAAGGTCTCGTCGCCGCCGTCGCCGGTCAGCGCGACCTTGACGCGCCGGGCGGCGCTTCGGCACACCGCGTAGCACGCTAGCGCGGACGAGTCGCCGAACGGCTGGTCATAGCAGCGCGCAAGCGGTTCGGCAGCCGCGATCGGATCGAGATCGACCAGCTCCTCATAATGACTCGTGCGGCAATGCTGCGCCAACTGCCGTGCCTCGGGCAACTGGTCGAAGCCGGGTTCGCGGAATCCGACACTGAAGGTGCGGATCGGTGTCGGCTGAAGCTGCGCTGCGATCGCCACGACGAGCGACGAATCCACGCCGCCGCTCAGCAACGCCCCCACCTCGACGTCGGATTCGAGATGCGATCGAACCGCGGCCCGCAGCCGCGCGTCCAGCTCGGCGACGGCGTCGCGCTCGTCCAGGGACGTGACCGCGCGGTACTGAACGCGCCAATACGGCGTCACGGCGAACCGCACGCGCGCGCCGTCGATGTCGGCGACGAGCCGATGTCCCGGCGGAAGCTCGAAGACCGAGTCATAGACAGTGTCGGGCGCGGGGATGTACTTCCAGCGCAGATAGGCGCGCAGCGCCGCGCGGCTGACCGGCGGCGGCGCGGGCATCAGGGCAAGCAGCGATTTCAGTTCCGATGCGAAGTAGAGACGCGCGCCGTCCACATAGTAATAAAGCGGCTTGATTCCGAGGCGGTCGCGCACGAGCGTCAGGCGACGCCGCTGCGTGTCGAGGACCGCCAGGCCGAACATGCCGCTCAGACGCCCCTCGAAGCCGCTCGGGTCGTCCTCGTAGAGATGCAGCGCCGGCTCGCCGTCGGACTCGGTGCGGAGCGTGTGTCCGCTGCCTCGGACGCGCTGCTGAAGCTCGCGGAAGTTGTAGATCTCGCCGTTGTAACAGAGCAGTGCGTCGCCGCGCTCGTTGCGGATCGGTTGCGCGCCGCCGTCGAGATCGATGATGCTCAGACGTCGGTGGCCGAGGAAGCTGCGCGCGTCGTCGGCGACGAAGCGGCCCGCGCCGTCCGGGCCGCGGTGATGCATGCAGTCGATCGCCCGGTCGAGGGCGAGGCCGCCGTCGTCGAGGCAGGGGAGAGCAGACGCGCCGATTCCACCGACAATTCCGCACATGCAAGCGGGCTCGCTTCGGGTTGGCTGGCATGCTCACGAAACGGCGCGGCTTTGGCAAGCGCAGGCCGGCGAGGCGCGCGTTCCCCATGGCGTTCGCAGCGCCGCGAGCTCACTCGCCCGCCGCGGCCCGCCAGCCGATCTCCGCGATCACCGGGCGATGGTCGGAACCCGCGCCGACTCCCGTGACGGCCGATGCGGCGGTGAGCTGCGGCGAAAGAAATAGATGATCCAGGCGGATCCCGGGCAGGAAGCGCGCCCGGCCGCGAACCGGCCAGGTCGCGCCGCGTCCGAAGCCGGCCACGCGGTGCGCCTCGCGCAGTCCGGCTCGTCCGAAGAGCGCCGCGAACGCGCTCGAGGGCGTGAAGTTGAAATCGCCGCCAACGACGACCGGCAGCGGCTCGGACGCGATCGCGTCCAGCAGCTCGGCGATTTCCAGGCGCTGCGTCGTCACGTAGCGCGGAGAGATCGGCGGCGAGATGTGCACGCAATAGACCGCCAGCGATCGGCCGTCGAGCTCGATCGCGCAGCGGATGTGCGGCGTGCCGGAGTCAGCCAGCAGGACCGCCCGCGGCGGCTCGACAAACGGGCGGCGCGAAAACACGGCGTTTCCGAACGTGTCCGGGCGGGGCAATTCGAAGCGATGCGGGTGCGTCGCATCGAGGGCGCGGCGAAAGGCAGCCTGCCACGCCGGGGTGAATTCCTGGAGCAGCACGACATCCGCAGCGGCGTCGACGACTTCGGCCACCAGGTCTTCCGTCTCGCCGTTGAACGCCAGGAGGTTCGCGCTCAGGACACGCAGCGGCGTGCCAACGATCGGCGCAGGTTCGCGCGGCCAGCGCGGCAGGCCGGACGCCATCAGGCACGCGATCCCCAGCAGCAGCCAGGCGAGCGCGTTCCGCCGCAGTCTTCGCAGCCGGAGCCACGCGGCGCCGCAGAGCAGCGCGACGCCGAAATGAAAATCGAACGTGCGGAGCAGCAGCGCCGACCAACCTACCGCGATGAACGCGACGTCGGTCGTGCGAAGCTGCAAGGGCCAGGCGGCTGTGAAGAGCGCGGCCAGCCAGGCGATGACGGTGGACGCGGTGACGATCGCGACCAGCGCACGCCGACCGAACGTCCGAGAAACCGGCTTTGTCGCGTGAATTCTCGGGGCAGGATTGGCGACGGGAGCGTTCATTCGCTCATTCATAGTCGAAATACGCGGCTGGAGACGCCCGGTTCAGCGGCCACGAGAAGCGGGATTTCGGACTTTTTTGACTGCCGCAGAACCGCGCGCCTAGAAGTGGGGGAGGGGACGACATTTCCCGTGCTCACCCGGTCCGGTCGTTGGGGAGCGGTCGGCGGCTGTGAGCGTTCGCACTCGGAGGCGACCATCCATGAATCTCGTTCGCACGCGCGCCAATCCTGCCGGTTCGGAGTACTCGAGCGTCCTGGGAAGCCGGCCGACGAAGGGATCGCGCAGCCGCTTCCGCGGCATGCGCCGTTTCGCGGTTTCGGCAGCGGTTTGCAGCATGTCGGCGATGCTGATCGCCGGATGTCCGCAGGCGGCGGACGCGGAGCTGGAAAACTCCGGCGGATCGAACCTGGTCGAAGGCGGGGGTTCGAGTCTGGATGGCGGCTCGGGCGCGACGGAAAACCCGATTCGCCCGCAAGACAATGACGATTCGCAGTCTCCCGCCTCGGGCGGCTCCGGGAATCAGTCGTCCGGCGGCGGTTCGACCGCTTCGGGCGGCGGCTCCAGCGCGTCCGGCGGCGGCTCGGGCGGGTCTTCCGGCGGCGCCAGCGGCGGTTCGGGCGGTTCCGGGCAACAGGGCGGTGGCAGCGCCGGCGGCTCGGGTGGTGGTTCGGGCAACAATGCTGGCGGCGGCGGCGCCGGCGGCGGCGGCGGAGCAGGCTACGTCGAAGGTGACGTATCCGGCGACGGCGTGCTGGACGATTACGACCTGGAAATGCTGCTGGCCGATTACGGGCGGCACAACGCCGGCGGCAGCGCGTCCGATCTCGACGGAGACGGCGTCGTCGACCTGTCGGACCTTTCGATGCTCGTGGAGCTGCTCGGCGGCAAGCTGTAGGCCGAACGTCCTCCATCGCGACGACCCGTGCTCCGCGTCCGCCAGGACGCGCGGCGCGGGTCGTTGCGTTTTGCGCTGTCGGGTCGGCGTTTTCGAGCACGACCGGCTGTCGTACACTTCCGACGTGACGCGTTCCGTGCAGGCCCGAGCGCGCGCCGGCGCTGGAGCGGCCCGATGATCGACGCCGCGGACACAATTCCGTCGTTCTTCGAGCTGACGTGCATTCGATGCGATCGCACCTTGCGCGTGCGCCGGCTGTGGATCGGGCGCGAGGTCGAGTGCCCCTACTGTACGAGCCTGCTTCGCGTGCCGGATCCGGGGCCTGCGGCGCGAGCGCGGGCGCTCGGGCCGAGCCTGGGCGCGCGGCGGTTGTTCAATTTTCCTTGCCCGCGTTGCCAGGTCTTGCTGGAAGCGCATACGGGCATGTGCGGCTACTCCGCGCACTGCCCGAGTTGTGCGGCGCGATTTGTCGTTCCGGTGCTGCGCGGGCGTCGTGGTCATCCGCCGCCAGCGCAATTGCTGGACGACGCCGACGCCGCACCGTCGCCGGTGCATGCGTTCGCCGCCAGCGGATCGCAGGCGCCCAAGCTAGTGCGCCGCCCGGATGGGACCTCAACGATCGAATGTCCGCGATGCCGGACGTCCAACGCGGTGGACTCGGACCGCTGCTCGAAGTGCTCGACGCCGTTCACGATGGATTCAGCCGAGTCTCTGGATACGATCCGCGGCGAGCGGCGCGCCCTGGGCGCGCTCGTCCTGGGCGGGGTGGGCCTGGTGCTGTTTCCGATCGTCGTTCCGTCCGCGCTCGCGACTCTGTGGGGCGCGCTCAACCTGCTCGATCCGAACGTGCGCCGAGCCGATTTGCGCAGCATCGCGGGGCTGGCTATGGGCGTCGTCGGACTGCTGGGCGCGGCCGCGTTCTGGTACGCGATGTCGCGACCGTGAGGCCATCGTCGTACCGGCAATTGCGGAGGTGGGTGTCGCGGCTTCGTTAGCGCCGCGACCTTCAGGCGTGGCCGTGCCGCTTCGCAGATGTCGGAGTGATCGGATTGGGACACTCCCGAGCCGGCCGGCTCGGTCGCGGCCGTTCGGGCTCGCAGGATCAAGCTCGCCGACCGCGGCGCGCATCCGCTGAGTCGATCGGACCGCGTGCCGGACGTCGGCCGAGTCGTCTACGGCGCCGTCGGAAGGTCCGCAAGAAAGCGCGAGATGACGTTGCGATAACCCTCCTCGTCGTCAAACACGCCGCGGGCGTGCCCGGCGCCGCGGAAGGTAATGAGTGTAGCCGGCCCGGCGGCGCGCTCGTAGATCAGCGTGGCGGACTCGTAGCCCGTGACTTCGTCCTCATCGCCGGCCAGCACGAGCAGCGGGGCCTGCAGGTTGACCGCAAGCTCTTCCGCACGCAGCCGTCGATCCAGCAGCGACACAACCTGCTCGGTGTTTTCCTGGAACACGCGCTGGAGTTTTCGGATCTGCTCGCCGAGCGCGAGCGGAGAATCGAGGATCAACGCCGCGACGGTGTCGGGGTTCTCGACCGCGACTTCCATCGAGGGCACGGCGCCGAGCGAGATTCCGAACAGAACCACGCTGTCGGCCGCGAAACGCTGAAGTGTGTCGTCGACGATGCGTTGCAGGTCGCGCCCGAGCTCGTCGATGTGCGGCTGGCCTGTGCTCTCGCCGAATCCCGGGTAGTCGTACATCACCACCGACCACCCGAGCCGGTTCAGAACGCTGGGAACAAACAGATAGCACGGGCGAGTTCCGGACGATCCGGCTGCGAGCACGACGATGCCGCGCGCGTCTTCGGCCGGAATGCTCCAGACCGCGAGTTGCCGGTCGCCGTCAACGGGAACGAGATATCCCTCGTACGGCAGGCCCAGTCCGGCCGGCGTTTCGAGCACTTCGAGATCGTCGAGGCCGAACAGGTCGCGCAGCTCTTCGCAGTTGGTGTTCGGGTCGAAGATGACGGCGTCGAGCGCGGAGATGAGCGCGTCACGCGTCGGCACCGGGACGGGTGCGGGAGGCATGCAGCCAGACAGGAGCGCAAGTCCAATTGACATAGTGATTTGCGAGACAACTCTGCGTGCACGGCCGATCCACATATTCACCAGACCTCCTGATGAGCGTCCCGTGCATTCTATCGGGGCCGTATCAAGACGGTGTGTCGCGGCCGCGGCGTCCGGAGCCGCCGAATCTCAAGACTCGGCGGAATATCGCGCGTCTGCGGTCGAATACCCTGGCGCGGCGGCGGCGTTCTCGCGACTCGCCGCGAGCCGCCGATCGGCGGCCGAGCGGTTCAGAAGCGGTTCCGGGCGACGCAGCCATTGCTCAACCGGGTGGATTGAGGAGAACTTTCATGAACGCGGGCATGCAGGGTGGTCCGGCGGCGGTTGTCGTGAAGCGCGGCGGATTCTTCACCGCGATCGCGTCCGGGGTATTCGGACTGCTCATTACCGGGGTCGTTTGCGCGTCGGGCCTGGCGGCGTATGGCCTGTACATCGTAGACAACCGCGTCGGAAACGCGTTCGACATCGGAAGCACGATCGTGCAATCGCTTCCCGATTGGAGCGAGCGGCTGCCGAACGTGATTGCCGACGCGTTGAACGATCGGCGCGCGGCCGAGTATCGCGAGTCGCTGAACGTCGCGGTGAAGTTCAGCCCGCGCGAGAGCAAGCGTGGAGAGCGGCTTGCGATTCTCGAGGTTGAGAATCGCGGCACGGAGACGGTCACGCTGCTGGCGATGAACCTGCTGCTCATTGACGCGGAAGGCAATCCGATCGGGGAGTCGCGCGCGTATGCGGCGACGCCGTTCAGCATCGACGAGGGACAGTGGCGCGGGCCGATACTTCCCGGATCGACGCGCCGGACGATCTGCCGCATCTGGGCGGATCGCGATGCGACGGATGTGACGGTGGAAATCAGCGAGCTGCGCGTCGCGAACTCTGAGCCCGCGCCCGAAGGCGGCGAATCGCTGGCAGCGACCGCGAGGATGTCTCCCTGAGCGCCGCCAATCGCCGGAGCGGCGAGTTTGCCGGCCGTCAACCGGCCGATGTTCGGCCCATCACCCGCGAGACCGCGCGACCGACCGGCGCTGCCGGAGGGAGTCGCGCGGTCGCTTGTTTTTGCATCGACCTCGCGCCGTGAGCCGCGCGGGCGGTGCTGGAATCGATTGGCCGAACACTTCCGCGCTGCGCGCGTCGGCGAGCGGTTTTCGCGGACCCCGCTTCCTTACGGTCGCGGCTCGAATTCAAACGCGACCACACCGCGCGAGCGATCCGCTTTGACGCCCGGCCGCGCGACGCGATACGATCCTCGTTTCCGGACTTGCGTCGGATTCGAGGAGTCTCTTCGGTGCCGCTTCCCTATAACAAGCGAACGTCCTATTGCGGCCAGGTAACGGCCAAAGACATCGGAAGAACCGTGCTGCTGTGCGGGTGGGTTCAGACGCGCCGCGATCACGGCGGCATGGTGTTCATCGACCTGCGCGACCGCACGGGCATCGTTCAGCTCCGGTTCAACCCAGAAAGCGACCCGGCGGCGCACGAGACGGCCGGAAAGCTGCGCAGCGAGTACTGCATCGCGGTGCGCGGCGCGGTTGGGGCGCGGCCGGAAGGGATGGTGAACCCGGCGCTGGCGACCGGCGAAGTCGAGATCGAGGTTCGCGAGATCGATCTGCTGAGCTCGTCGGAGACGCCGCGGTTCCCGGTCGAGGACGAGGTCAACGTCAATGACGAGCTGCGACTGGAATACCGCTTCCTCGATCTGCGGCGTCCGGTGATGCAGCAATCGCTCATCACGCGGCATCGCGCGGTGAAGCTGATTCGCGACTACTTCGACGGGCAGGGATTCTACGAGATCGAGACGCCGTTCCTGACGCGAAGCACGCCGGAGGGCGCGCGCGATTTCCTGGTGCCGAGCCGCAAGCAGGCCGGCATGTTCTACGCGTTGCCGCAGTCGCCGCAGCTCTTCAAGCAGCTCCTGATGATGAGCGGTTTCGACAAGTACTTTCAGATCGTGCGCTGTTTTCGCGACGAGGACAGCCGCAAGGACCGCCAGCCCGAGTTCACGCAGCTCGACGTCGAAATGTCGTTCGTGCAGCTCGACGACGTGCTCGCTGTGGCGGAGGGGTATCTGGCGCGCGTCTGGAAGGAGATTCTCGGGCACGAGATCAAGCTGCCGCTGGCGCGCATGCCATATTCGCAGGCGATGGCGGAGTACGGCATCGACCGGCCCGACACGCGCTACGACCTGCGCATCCGCGATGTGTCGCCAATCGCGGCGAAGACCGAGTTTCGCATATTCACCGACGCGGTCGCCAAGGGCGGCTGCGTGCGTTGCATCCGCGCGCCGGGCGGCGGATCGCTTTCGCAGAGCGACATTGAGAAGGCCGACAACAGTCTCCAGGCGATCCTGCGCGGGATCGGCGCGGGCGGACTTCCGTACGTGAAGGTCGAAGCGGGCGACGGCGGACGGCCGACGTTCAAGACGGGGGTGGCGAAGTTCTTCGACGCGGAACGGACCGGCGAACTGTGCCAGGCCACCGGCGCCGCGCCAGGCGACGCGATTTTCTTCGCGGCCGACAGCGCCGACAACGTCTGCAAGTTCCTGGCGCGGCTGCGCGAGGAGCTGGCCCGGCGGTTGAAACTGATTCCGCCGGGGTTGTGGAATTTCCTGTGGGTGATGGATTTCCCGCTGCTGGAGTATCACGCAGACGACGGCCGGTACTACGCGGTGCACCATCCGTTCACTGCGCCGCTGGACGAGGACATTCCGCTTCTGGAGACCGAGCCGCTGAAGGCGCGGGCCAAGGCTTACGACGTGGTGGTGAACGGCGTCGAGCTGGCCGGCGGAAGCATCCGGATTCACCGGGCGGACGTGCAGAGCAAGATTTTCGACCTGCTCAGCCTGACGCGCGAGGAAGCGGAACGCAAGTTCGGCTTTCTCCTGAAGGCGCTGCGGCACGGCCCGCCGCCGCACGGCGGCTTCGCAATGGGCGTTGACCGCATGATCATGCTGCTGTGCGGGCTCGACAGCCTGCTGGATACGTTCAGCTTCCCCAAAACGCAGGAGGGCTTCTGTCCGCTGACCGAAGCCCCGAACGTCGTGGACGACGCACAGCTCCGCGAGCTGCATGTCCGGCTGCTGACGCCGCCGGGCGAGGCTTCACGGAAGTAGCCGGGCGCATGCGTTCACCGGCTCGTCGTGCTTCGCCGAATGCACTGTGCGAGTCGCCCGCGGCGGGTCGGGCCGCGAGCCCGCCAGAGCGAGGCGCGGCGCGATCGCATCTTTCACTCTCGGAGCCTTCCATGAATGAGAATATCACCGGTCGGTTGAGGTTCGCGCGCTGGGCGCCGCTTCTGGCGGGGGCGCTTGCGGGCGCGATGTTGTACGCATCGGTGTTCGCTCCGCAGGCCGTGGCGCAAGTGCCGGATTCCGGCGCGCAGCGCAACGCGCTCATCGTCGAGATGCAGAAGAGCAACCAGACGCTCGGGCAGATTCTGCAAGTGCTCACGCAGATTCGCGACCAGGGCGCGCCGCCGGCCGACAAGGGCGAGCCGGGGCCCCGGAAGCCCTGATGCGGCTCTCGTCCGGCGGTGGCGTCCCTCCCGAGCCGCGAGCGTGAGGGTGGTTCCGCGAGCACTGGGGTTCCCGGAACTCTGGACGGAAAGACCGGTCGGAGACCGGTCCCCCGAGGACACGAGGTGGAGTGACCGGTCGGAGACTGGTCCCCGCTAGAGCGTTCGGTTGCGAGGTTGCACGAAATCAGGATGGATGGTGGTGCGCGTCGCGATCGCGGATCCAGCCGCCGCCCAGCACGCGGTCGGCGTCGTCATAGAAGACCGCCGCCTGCCCCGGGGTGATCGCGAGTTGCGGCTCGTCGAAGCGGGCCGACACGGCGCCGTCCGGCGAGACGCAGAGCGTTGCGGCGGCCGGCTCGTGCGTGTGCCGGATCTTCGCGCGAATGCGCGTCGGTTCCCTCGGGGGGTCGCACAGCCAGTTCATCCCGTCGGCGAATAACTCGCGCGAGAGCAGCTCCGACCGCGGTCCGACCGTCACCGCGTTGTTGAGCACGTCCAGGCGCGTCACGTACAGGGGCTCGCCGGTCGCCAATCCCAGCCCGCGGCGCTGCCCGATCGTGAACGTCGCCACGCCGCGGTGGGTCGTCAGCACGCGGCCGCTGCCATCGCGCAGCTCGCCCTCGCGGAGCGCATCCGGTCGGCGCGACCGAAGCAGCCCGCGATAGTCGTTGTTCGGCACGAAGCAGATTTCCTGGCTGTCGGGCTTGTCGTGTACGCGCAGGGCGAGTTTGGACGCGAGCCGCCGGACCTCGTGCTTGTCCGTAAAATCGCCCAGCGGAAACAGGCAGCGCGGCAGGTCGCTGCGTCCGATCCCGAACAGCACATAGGACTGGTCCTTCGCGAGATTTCGTGCCCGGGCCAGCGCCGCGGAAGGACCTTCAACCAGCCGTCGTGCGTAGTGACCGGTCGCGACGAACGCGGCGTCCATCGCATCGGCATACCGCAGCAGCCGCCCGAACTTCACCCGGATGTTGCACTGCACGCAGGGGTTGGGCGTGCGCCCGCGCGCGTACTCGTCCACGAAGTAGTCGATGATGCGGTCGAAGTCCTGCTCGAAGTTGAGCGCGTAGAACGGCAGTCCGAGTCGCCCGGCCACCGCGCGGGCGTCGGCGGCGTCGGTCGAGGAGCAGCAGCCGTGCCGCAGGCGGCGGGGCGACTGCGGCGGCGTCGCCGGCGCGCTATTCTCCACGGCGCAGGCCAGCGAGGGCTCGGCCGCGGCGTGCGACCCGACGCGCAGGAACACGCCGACGACGTCGTAGCCCTGCTCTTTCAGCAGCGCGGCCGCGACCGAGGAATCGACGCCGCCGGACATGGCCAGGATGACTTTTCCGTTGCGGGACATCTTTCGAGGATTGTAGACGGCGGCGGCAGGGAGAGCGTGTCGGCCGGTGTAGCGCCTCATTGAAGTCGCCGGTTCACGGATCCGAGCCGCGACCGTCAAAGAGCGGGGAATAGGAGTTGGCGGAGTTTCGGGCCGTCCCCGCTCCCTCACGGTCGCGGCTTTGGATGGCACAGTATTTCTGAGGCACGAGACTAGAGTCGCTGCGGCTGGTAGACGGTGCGCTCGTCCTCGACGTCGCCGGTATTCAGCGTTCCCGCCGGCTCGAAGAGGATGCACTCGACCTCTTCGTCGGCGACGGGACGGTGCTCGACGCCGCGCGGTACGACCAGCAAGTCTCCGGGACCCAGCGGCACCGAGCGATCGCGGAATTCCATCACGAATCGCCCGCGATGCACGAGGAACAGCTCGTCTTCGTGCTCGTGCTTGTGCCAGACGAAGGGGCCGCGGAACTTCACCAGCTTGACTTGCTGGCCGTTCAACTCGGCCGCGATGTGCGGCGACCAGTGTTCGCGAATCTGCTCGAAGGCTCGTGTCAGGTTCAGCGTCATGGCGTGCCGTCCGGGCGAGGCCTGGCCTGCTCCAGCAGGCGTCGGGCCTCTCTCGCCAACTGGTCCGACGAGCACGGCTTGAGCAGGAATCCGGAGCGCGGGAACCGCGACAGCGATTCGCGCGAGTCTTCACGGAACGCGCCGGACAGAAAGAGCACGGGAAGATCGGGTGAGCGTTGCCGCACTGCGCGGGCCAGTTCCCACCCGCCGCGATCGGGCATGTTCATGTCTGTTATGAGCAGGTGGAAGCCGTCAGCTTCGCGCTCGAACAGTGCCAGCGCCTCCGCCACACCGGCCGCGGCGGAGATGCGGTAACCGAAGCGAGCCAGCGATGCGGCGACGACCTGAAGCACCATATCATCGTCGTCGACGACGAGGATGCGTTCGTCGCCGCTCGAATCGGCGGGCAGGCGCTGCGCGTCCGGCAAGACGCCGCTCGCCGCTCGCGGAAAGTAAAGGGAGAACTCGCTTCCGACGCCGGGTTCGCTGGTGACCCGGATCGCGCCGCCGCACTGCTGGACGATGGAGTAGACGGTGGCCAGTCCTAGTCCGGTGCCCTTGCCGGGATCCTTCGTGGTGAAGAAGGGCTCGAAGATGTGCCGTCGCGTCTGTTCGTCCATGCCCGTGCCAGTATCCCGAACGCGCAGCAGCAGGTACTCGCCCGGCGGGGGGCCGCCGGGTTGAGAGGGTTCGTCGCGGATTGTGACGCCTTCAGTCGCCATCACGATCTCGCCGCCGGCCGGCATGGCGTCTCGCGCGTTTGCGACAAGATTCATCAGAATCTGTTCGAACTGCGTGGGATCGATCACGATCGACGGCGCATCCGGCGCACAGCGAACATCCAGCCGGATGTTCGCGCGGATCAGCCGGCGCAGCAGACCCCGGACGCTCTGGAGCGCGTCGTTGGGCGAGATCACGACCGCGTGCGTCGGTTGCTTTCGGCTGAACGTCATGAGCTGGCGGATCAGGGCCGCGGCGCGCTCGCTCGACTCGAGGATGCGCTGGACATAGCGCGTGTTCGGCTCGTCCAGCGTTCCAGATCGCTGTAGCAGCTCGCAGTAGCCGTTCACCGCGGTCAGGAAGTTATTGAAGTCGTGGGCGACGCCTCCGGCGAGCTGTCCGACGGACTCGAGCTTCTGAGCCTGCTGCAATTCGGCTTCGGTCTTGCGGAGCGCTTCCTCGGCATGGCGTCGCTCGCGTACGTCGTGGAACGCGACGACCGCGCCGATGACGTTTCCGAACGAATCGACGATCGGCGCGGCGCTGTCGTCGATCGGGACGGTGGATCCATCCCGCGCTACGAGCATGGCGCCTGGCTCGAGACGTATCGCGGCGCGCGACTGCATCGCGCGTCGGATCGGGCTCTCCATGGGTTCGCGTGTGCGTTCGTACACGACGGCCAGCACTTCGTCCCCGGGGCGCAGATGCGCGTCGCCCGCGTTCCAGCCGGTCAGCGACTCGGCGACCGGATTCAGGAACGTCACGCGCCCGGCCGAATCGGTCGCAAGGACGCCGTCGGCGATGCTCGAGAGCGTCGCCGAATAGCGCAGCTCGCTCGCGCGAAGCTGCGACTCCAGCTTATGGCGCTCGATGACGGTTTCGATCATCGCTTCCAGCTCGCGCTCGTGGATCGGCTTGAGCAGGTAGCCGTACGGCGCGGTCGCGCGGGCGCGCCGCAACGTGTGCGGTTCAGAGTGTGCCGTGAGGTAGACGACCGGGACGTCGCAGGTCCGGCGGATTTCCTCGGCCGCGTCGATTCCGTCTCGAGCGCCTTTGAGTCGGATGTCCATGAGAACGAGGTCGGGCCGGGCGGATCGGGCCGCGTCGATCGCCGCGACGGCCGTGTCGGCAATGCCGACGACGTCGTAGCGGAGCCGTTCGAGGCGCTCCAGGATTTCTTCGGCGATGATCGCCTCATCCTCGACGATGAGGATTCTCGGGGCGAACGATTCGGACGACGGATTCGACGGAGCGAGATTCATGCCGTCACCTTGAAACGGAGGTTCGCGCGGGTTCCGGGCTCGGAGCGGACAATCTCGAACTCGCCGTCGATCTGTCCGGTCAGGGCGCGGACCAGCCGCAAGCCGAGGCTTCGCGCCGTTCGGAACTGAACGGAGTCCGGGATTCCGACGCCGTCATCTTCCACGGTCATTACGCACGTATTCCGGGCTTCCTGACGCAGGCGTATGCGAAGCTGGCCGCCGGGCCGGTCCTGGAAGGCGTGCGTCAGTGCGTTGGTGACGAGCTCGTTGAGGATCAGTCCGCACGGGATGGCGTGATCGATTCCGATGCGCAGGCTCTCGACTTCAACGGCGAGGCGTATTTGCCGGGATGCGGGGTTGCAGCTCCGAACGAGCTGTTCGCTGAGATCCTGAGCATAGGCGCCGAAGTCGATCGCGGCGAGATCGGCGGCGCCGTAGAGAGACTCGTGCACGAGCGCCATGCAGCGCAAACGGTTGCGACTATCCCGCAGGATGCGCAGCGTTCGCTCGTCGCTGGTATCGCCGGATTCCAGGTAGAACAGGCTGGAGATCACCGCGAGATTGTTCTTCACGCGGTGGTGAATCTCCTTCAGCATCAGCTCTTTCTCGTGAAGTGAATGCAAGACCTGTTCGGCGCGCTTGCGTTCGCTGATGTCCCGAATCGCGCTGTAGATCAAGACGCCATCGTCGGTCTGGAGCGGGCTGAGGCTGATTTCCACCGGAAACTCAGTCCCGTCGCTGCGAAGGCCGTAGAGTTCGATCCCGGCGCCCATCGGCCGCGGCGTCGGGGCGCGAAAGAACGCGGAACGGTGATCGGGGTGCTTGCCACGAAACCTCTCCGGCATGAGCATCTCAACCGGGCGTCCGAGCAGCTCCTGCCGCGAGTAGCCGAAGATTCGCTCGGCCTGCGAATTGACCAGGTCGATCTTCCCGGCTTCGTTCACAATGACCATCGCGTCCGGCGCGGACTCGAGCAGCGCTCGGAACCGATCCTCCGCGCGTCGGCGTTCGGTGCAGTCGCGCACCACGCACAGGGTGGAGCGCTGGCTCAACTGGAGCGCGGGGCTGATCATGATGTCGACCGGAAACTCGCTGCCGTCCCGGCGAAGGGCGAACAGCGCCAGCCCGGCGCCCATCGGGCGCGGTTTCGGATCCGTGCCGTATCGCTCGCGAAAGTCGACGTGTCCCTGACGGAAGCGCTCCGGAATCAGCGTTTCGATTGGACGACCGACGATTTCCGCCGGCTGGTACCCAAAGAGCGACACGGCCTGCTTGTTGATCCACTCGATGTTCCCGCCGTCGCCCACAATCAGCAGAGCGTCGGGCAGATACTCAAAAATGCTCTGGTAGGTATTCAACGGCAAGTCCTCACGCCGCGTAGGGAGTACCCGCTCCGAATTCGGGCGACGCCCGGCGAGCGAGTGTCGGCGGCGTGTGATCGAGAGCAAAGGCGAGGCCGCGCGCATCGGCGCGGCGAACGGCCCTCTGGGCCGCAGGAAACGGCAAGTGCCTACGGGGACGTGCCATCAGGGCCGGCGAGGCCCGAACGTGCGCAGCGCGAGTGGTCTGTGGTGCAAACGGCACACAACTCGTCACACAGTCGGTGGACAAGTCAGAGCCCCGTCGAATCCGGGGGCGCTATGCCGAGCTAGCCGCGGCTTGGCGCGGCGACGCGGCGCTCGGCCGCCGATTTCTCCGTCGGCGTGGCCCGAACCAGGTTCCCGTACGCTTCGATCAGGTGTTTCGTAACCGGGCCGACTACGCCGTTGCCGACCGCGCGCCCGTCGACCGAGTTCACGGGAATGACCTGGGCGCCGGTGCCGGTCAGGAACATTTCGTCGGCGACGTACAGGTCGAAGCGTTCCAGGTTCTTTTCGACCGTTTCGATTCCGCCGTCGCGCGCCAGTCGGATGACCGAGGCGCGGGTGATGCCTTCGAGGATGCCCGCGGAGGACGGGGGCGTCTGCAACTGGCCGTCGCGCACGATGAAGACGTTGTCTCCCGTGGCTTCGGCGACGTATCCCAGGTGGTTGAGCATGATCGCTTCGCCGGCGTTGGCGGCGTGCGCTTCGAGCTTGCCGAGGATGTTGTTGAGATAGTTCAGCGATTTGATGCGCGGGGGCATCGCGTTGACGTGGTTGCGCGTCACGGAACTGATAATGACGGGCATGCCCTTCTGGTACATCTCGTCGGAATACATCTGGATCGTCGATGCGATCACGTACACGATCGGATGAGACGTGCGCAGCGGCGAGATGCCGAGGACGCCCACTCCGCGCGTTACGACCATGCGGATGTATGCGTCGCGGTCGCCCTTCAGCAGGCCGTTTGCGTCCAGGGCTTCGTCGAGCGAGCGATCGAGCTGCTCGTAGCTGAAGGGAAGATCGAGCTTGATCGCTTTGGCAGAGTTCACGAGGCGTCGGAGATGGGCTTCGCGCTCGAAGATGCGCCCGTTGTAGCTGCGGATGCCTTCGAACACGCCGTCGCCGTAGAGCAGGCCGTGGTCGAACACGCTCACCTTGGCTTCGCCAACCGGGACGACCTGCCCGTCGAACCAGACGTGGAGCTTGGGGTCGGGATCGTAGCTCTCGCCTTTGAACCAGCTTCCGGGACCTGCCATGGTGAACCTCCGAACCTGGAGCGACGCGCGACGCCGCCGGGGCTTGTGGATCGGCTGTGAGCGATTCGCACGGCGGAACCGCGACGATCGCACACGAGCCGGTATCGATCACGCGTACGCAACGCGCGCGGGCGAAGTTCGATTCCGGCCCCGGAGCATACGCTCGCCCGGCGCTCGATTCAAGGCGAACGCTCGCGGAGGCGCGCGGACGCGGAGATGATCGGACCTTCGCTCTATGTCCGTCGATCGAGCGCGGTCAGGGAACCTGGATTTTCACGTCGCCGCCGTCGTTTGTCTGGTTTTCGATCCGCAGGATCGTCCGACCGTACTTGACGATGAACATCAGGCAGATTTCGGTGTCGTCGCGGTCCAGCTCGCTGCCCTTGAGGTCTTTGAAGTCCAGCATGCCCTTGAAGGCCGGATCGAGCGGATCGTCGGCCGGTCCGTTGAGGAACAACTCGATGTACTGATCCTGGCCGCGCGTGACGACGGCGTAGTAGCCGGACATCGGCCAGCGTTCGCCGGTGTCGTCCACCGCGAAGTATTGGTTGAGCTTCGCGACGTAGTTGAACACGTCGCCGACGACCGTGCGGGCTTCCTTCGGCTTGTAGCGAATGTGAACGATCGAGTGGTTGGCCGGAACGGCGAAACCGGCCGCCGGCGGGTTCTCGCGATCGGGCGCGAAGCGCGACACCGCGCCGAACAACCTGCCCGCGGACATCCGATCTCCGGTCAACTTGACGTTCGAGGCGCGGCGCAGCGACGACAGCGAGATAGGGATGGGCAATTGCTCGTGCGAGCCGCTGTTGCCGGTCAGCACGCTGCCGAACGTCCGCCGACCGGAGCTTTCGCCATCGTCGTCGTCGCCACCGCCGGCCCGCTTCACCCGGATGGAACCGGTCGGGGCGGTCTCGGCCGGAGTTCGGGAAAGGGACGCGCGTGCGTGCCGGCGATACTCGACGAAGTCCGGCGCGAAGCCGGTCGGAACCTCGAAATACGCTCGAATCGGCGCGTCTGTTCCGCCAGTGAGTTCGAAGTTGTTGTCGAGGTCGACCAGGCGCAGCGCGCCTTCGAGCCGCTTGTCGGCGCCTTCGAGCGCGCAAGGCACCGCCTGCACGACCTTGTCGCCAACCTTGCCGACCAGCCGGAGCTGCGTCGGGCGGAACAGGTGCACGGTGCTGGTGCGGGATTTGTCCGCTGCGCTTCCGCCGATCGTGAGGTCGATGCCGATGATCTGCATGTCGGGAGCGGGCTTGTACTGCTCGACTTTGTAGGCCGGCTGGCGTTCCTGCTCGCTGGGCACCGTGCGACGATAGCGCCCCTCGAGCGGCGGCTTGACTACCCACCAGTCGCCGGCGGCGAGTCCGTCCTTGAATCCGTCGACGCGTTTCTCGCGACGGGGGCTGACGCCGGCCTCGGGCTGAACGGTGTTGGTCGAGTACCAGATCGCGTCGAGGAAGTCGGGGTAGACCTCCAAAAAGCGCGTCGAGCCTCGCAGGCTTCCTCCGCCGACGGCGTTGAAGACCGCCAGCGTCATGGCGTCGCTGGCCAGCCACAGGCCGTGTCGTTCGAATTCCGGCTTGAAGGCGTTGGTCTGGTCGTTGTCGCTGGTTCGCGCGAATCGCGAGAACTGAAGCACGGTGCCGCCGAGCGGCAGCATCAGCAGGCAGATCGCCATGATGCCCATCGTGAGCTGCGAGGAAACGAAGCCGCAGGCGATGCTTCCGGCCACGTCCACGTACGGATGCACGTTCACCGGGCGGCGGATGTAGTTGTCGGCCAGCGTGCGAAGCACTGCGAACGACGCCAGGAACAGCACGATGATCGCGACCGGATCGGAATAGGACGTGGGCACGCCCAACTGCCCGCTCAACAAGTCGTTTACCGGAACGTAGAACCCCAGCGCGATCGTGACCGCGAAGATCGAGCAGAACAGATTGAGCACGGCCGTGTAGAAGCCGAAGCCGGACTGCATGAACGTCGAGGCGAGCACGAGCGCGAGGATGATCAGGTTCAGGACCATGACGTCTCCTGGGGCTATGCCTTGGCGGCGGCGGCCGGAGCGGCAGCCGAGGGGCGGGTTTGCTGCGCCGGTCGCGTTACGCGAACGACTTCGTCGATGCTGGTGACGCCCTCGAACACCTTATAGAGAGCCTGCTGCTGGAGCGAAATGCCGGGCTTCTTGGACGCTGCGGTGCGCAGTTCGGCGGCGCTGGCTTTCCGCTCGATGACGGCCCGCAGATCGTCGTCGATCGGCAGAATCGTCAGCACGGCGGTGCGACCGACGTATCCGGTTCCCTGGCAATTCTGGCAGATGATCGGATTTCCGCGCTTGTCGAGCAGTTGCTCGGGCGGTTTGTACAGCAGGCGGTCGGGCGGCATGTTGATTTTCTGGAGGGTGGCGGCGTCGGGCTTGTAGGGCGTCTTGCAGGTCGGGCAAAGCTTGCGTACCAGCCTCTGGTTCACGATGGCCAGCAGCGACTTGGCGACCAGAGCCGGGTCGCCGACCATCGCCATCCACTTTTGCGCGGCGTCGAAGAGGTCGCCGGCCTGAATGGCGGCGTAGACCGTCTGCTTCTTGGCGGCCGCCTGGGACGCGACGGCGGCGGCCTGCGGCTCGCGCACTTCCGGGATGACGATGACGTCGGGGTCGCTTCGCGCGATGCGCTGCAGGTTGGCGGTGTAGGTCTGGTCTTCGCCGGTCTCGTGCAGCTTTTGCGTGATGTTGTCGACGTCCATTTCGTGCTCGTATTCGAGCATCTGGATGTTTTCGAGGAAGGCGTCGTGGCTGCGGGCGAAGCTGTAGACCGTCGTGGTGAGACCGGCGCCGGGCGGGGCGCTGAGCAGCAGGAGGCCGTTGTCGCGGCCCATCAGGTCGCGGACGACGCCGAGCTGTTTCTCGGTGAAGCCGAGATCGGCGATCTTGAAGGCGCGCTCGGCGCCGAGCACGCGAATGGACAGGCTCTCGCCGGCGGTGGAGCCGCCGGTGCGGACGACCAGCTCGTAGCGGTGTTCGCCGATCGTGCAGACGAACTTGCCCTTCTGGGGCTTGCGACGCTCCTCGAGGTTCATGCCGGCGACGCGTTTGACGAAGTTCAGCACGTTATCGCCGTCGGCCCGCTGCATGGGCTCGTCTTCGGTGACGATGCCGTCCACGTCGACGCGGATTTTCGTGACCTGTCCGCCGGGGAGGACTTCGATCCGGCTGGCCCGTCTCCAGAGCGAACGGAACAGCAGATCCTGCGCGCGGGCGTACTGCTCGCGTTCGCGCTCCTCGTCGGGGATGGAGACGCGCTGCTTGTTGGCATTGAATATGCGAACGTTTTCGCGCACTTCGATGAGCTTCTTGCGGCGTTCGCGCTTGCCTTCGAGGATGCGTTTGAAGTGCCCGCTGGTCATCACGCGATCTTCTTCGACGACGCGCGCGTTGCGGTGAATCACGTAGGCCAGCGCGAACGATCCGAACACCACGACGAACGCCGCGGCCGCCGCCACGAAGATCGGCAGAAACAGCAGCAGCGCCCCGCCCACCAGCCCGACCAGCACCGACGCGAGGTTCCAGTTCAGCCGGAACGTGTTCACGCGCAGGGTGTCCTTGTCCACCCACTGCGCGAACGCGGCCCAGCACGCCAGCAGCGCCACGGCCACCGCGAGCTTGACCGGGCTGACGAAAGTCGTTCCGGGAAGCGCTGCGATCAGCGTCGTCCCAATCAGCTCCGGCATCCTGTCTCCTGTCGAGCGAGTCGCACCGATCAACCCAGAATCGCAGCCGTGCGGGCGCGAATTCCCTTCAGCGCCATCTTGAGCTCGTCCGGGTTGGGCGAAGCCTGGTACGCGGTCTCGTGGTCGATGAAGCCCTCTTCGACCAATTGCCGCAGGTGTTCCGTGAAGTCGATCATGCCGTCGTCGTAGCAGGCGCGAATGACGCTGATGAGCTCGTTGTCGCGCTCTTCGCGAATCAGCTTGCGGATGGACGGATTCGTGATCATCACCTCGATCGTCGGGACGACCGGGATGTTCTCTTTCACCGACGGAATCAACTTCTGGCAGATCACCGCGCGCAGGTTGAACTCCAGCGCCTGGCGGATCGCGCGGCGCTCATTCTCCGGGAACAGGTCCAGAATGCGCGAGATCGTCTGGGCTGCGCTGGAGGCGTGGATCGTGCCGAAGACGAGGTGTCCGGTTTCGGCCGCGTGCACCGCGGCGGTGAACGTCTCGATGTCGCGCATCTCGCCGACCAGCACGATGTCGGGGTCTTCGCGCATGAGGTACTTCAGCGCGCTGTGAAAGTTGTCGCAGTCGATGCCGATCTCGCGCTGATTGATGACCGCTTTCTTGTCGCGGAACAGATACTCGATCGGATCTTCGATGGTGACGATGTGGACCGGAAAGCGCTCATTCACGTAGTCGATCATCGACGCGATCGTCGTGCTCTTGCCGGAGCCTGTGATGCCCGCGAGCAGGACCAGCCCCTGGTTGAATTCGGCGATCTTCGAAAGCGTCGGCGGCAGGTACAGCTCGGCGAACTTCTTGATGTTGCGGTTCACGCGCCGCGCGGCGACGGACATCTTGCCGCGCTGCTGAAAGGCGTTCACGCGAAAGCGGTCCGCGTCGCCCTGGGGCCCGACGTCGTACGCGAAGTCGATCGCGCCATTATGGTCGTATTGCGCCTGCTGCTCCGGGTTCAGCAGCTCGAAGATGCCGCTTCGGATGTGCTCGCCGCTGAGCGGTCCGCCCGTCAGCGGGCGAAGGTCGCCTTTGACGCGCACGAACGGCGGGCGGTCGGCCTTCAAATGCAAGTCGGAGACCTGCATCTTGATGCACGCCTTGAAATATTTGTTCAGCGCGGGTTCGCGGCGATCCCCGCCTTCGCTTTCGTCCGACGTCTCGATCGCGACCTCTTCCGCCATCGACCCTCGTCCCTTTCCGCTGGCTTTGCGTCGACGCCGAACCGCTCGCCCGCGCGAACGTCGTCGCTGCCCGTTCCCGCGGGCATACGAGTGTATCCGCCGCCCGTGGAGGTCGCCAACCGATTGTCAGCCCGGACCCGCGAGCCTCCGCCGCCCGCGGCACGCTCCGGATCGCGATCGCCGGAGGATCGCCGTCCGGTCAGCGAGCGACGCCGCCGGCCTTTCCGCAGCATTTCTTGTACTTCCGCCCCGACCCGCATGGACAGGGGTCGTTCCGCCCCGCCACGCGGTCGGACTGGGCCGGCTGTGCCGCCGGCGCGGCCTCCGTGGTCTGCTCGTCGCGCTGCTCGTCCCGCTTGCGCTCCTGAAGCCGGTTGAATCGCTCGGCAAAGGGATCGCGGTGTGCCATGAGCTCTGTCTCCTCAGTCGATTCGGCCCATCGCCGCTCGCACGCCGATCAACCCGAAGTATAGCGGCGGGCGCGCGCGTCGGATGGCTCCGAAGGCGGCGTGCGCAGCCCCGAATTTGTGCATCGGCGGCCCCGCGTCCGCTTGGCGAGATCGCGCGCCGTCGCGGATAATCGCTGCATGCAGCAATCAACCGCTATTCGGGACGGCGTCCGATGCGACCGCGTCGGCGCGTTCGCGATCCGGACCACGCCGGGCGGCCGCGCCAGCGTTTTGGCTTGCGTATTGGCCGGTCTGTTCTGTGCGGTTGCGCACGCAGGCGGCGCGCGGCCGAACGTGATCGTCATCGTGACCGACGATCAGGCCCCGCGCACGCTCGGCGTAGACGGCAACGATCAGATCTGCACGCCGCGACTGGATCAGATGGCCGCGGAAGGGGCGTATTTTCGCAAGGCGTACGTGCCGCTGCCGCAGTGCGCGCCCAGCCGCGCGGCGACGCTCACAGGGCGCTATCCACATCGTCTTGGGGTGATCGCGAATCTCGAAAGCTCGCTGCCGGAGGACGCGTGGACGCTGGGCGAGCTGTTCCAGGTCGCCGGCTATCGCTGCGGCATGATCGGCAAGTGGCACCTGGGCGCCCGCACCAGCTCGCAGCGCGGCTTTGACGACTTCTGGGCGACGCGCGCGGTGGCCGGTTCGCGCGGCCTGGACCGATACCGCGCGCCGACGCTGCTCGTGAATGGAGCGGAATACCAAATCGAGGGATTCCTGACCGACGTGCTGACCGACCTGGCGATCGAGTTCGTCGAGAGCGGCGACGATCGCCCGTTCTTCCTGTGGATGGCGCACTATGCGCCGCACGAGCCGCTGATCGATCCACCGGATCGCGGGCTGCACTATGACCCGAGCGAGATCGCACTGCCGCCGAGTCTGGCGGACGATCTCCGCACCAAGCCGCCGCAACAGTCAGAAAGCGCGCTGCATGCCGAGTTTCGCAGCATGGGAATGGCGGAGCTGCGCCGCCGCGTGGCGAAGTACTATGCCATGATCAGCAACGTCGACATGAATGTCGGCCGCCAGCTCGATCATCTCGCGGCGCGGGGGCTGGCCGAGAATACGATCGTCGTGTTTCTGAGCGACAATGGCTGGTTGTGCGGCGAGCACCAGCTCTACGACAAGGGTCCGTTCCTGTACGACGAGCTGGTCCGCACGCCGCTGATCGTCTGGGCGCCCGGGCGGTTTCGCGCCGGCCAGTCGATTGAGGCGCTGGTCAGCACGATCGACCTGCTGCCGACGCTGGCCGAAGTCGCCGGAATCGCAACGCCGACGAACGTGGACGGCGTCAGCTTTTGGCCGCTGCTGACCGGGTCGGCTTCCCAGACCCGCGAGCAACTGTACCTGCTGTTCAACGAGAAGCAGACCGGGCACGTGTTCGAGCCGATGCTCGGCGTCGTGACGCGTCAGCACAAGTATTCTCGCTACATGCGAAACCATGCGGAGGAACTATACGATCTTCTCGCCGACCCGTTCGAGATGGTGAACCTCGCCTCGGCGCCGACCCCGCCGCCCGCGCTCTCCGACATGCGTCGGCGCGTGGACGAGTTCGCGGCTACATTCGAACAACCATTCTGGCTTCAGGCGCAAAGTGCGGTCGGGACGCCGCCGCCGACCGAGCCCGCGCTGCCGCACAGCGCGCCGCGCGCTCCCTGACCGGAGTTCCGTCCTCGCGCCGCGGCGGATTCGGCGCGGACCGGATGCTCACGCGCCGAGACTCCGTTGGACAGCGGGTCTTCGGTTCAGACTTCCAGCAGCCCGCTGAAGAACTCACACCCCCACCCGCGTGGTGCGGCGCTGCCGCCGGCGGGAACGCGGGTTGAAGACCCGCTCCACAAGCTTTGCAACGGACTGCTAGCGCGTGGGCGCCGTCGCGCCGCGTTCCGCGATCACCGATGCGATCAGCTCGCAGACGTTTGCGCTCGCGCTGCGGCCGTAGGGCGGCGACTCGAGCGGACCGACCAGTTCGTCGAGCCGGCGTGTCGTGTAGTCGCGCAGCGACGTGTCCAGGAGCAGGGCGGCGGCGGTCTGCGCGACGCCGTGCGTGTCGGGAACGTGCGGCATGTACTCCGGCACGACCCGCGCGCCGGCCAGGATGTTCACCAGCGACAGGTGCGGCGTCCGTACGACCCAGTGCCCGAAGCGCGACGCCAGCCGTCCGAGCAGCCCGCCCATTTCGTAAAGCACGACCATCGGCTTGCGGTAGTGCGCAACGTGCAGCGTCGCCGTGCCCGATGCGACCAGCACGAGATCGGCCGCGGTCAGCAGCGAAGCGTTGTCGGCGACGACGATCTCCGGCCGCTCGGCGCCCTGGGGCAGGTGCGGCGCAATGCGCTGTGCGCGGGCTTCGTCCACCGCGGAGACCGCGGCGCGCAGCGGAGTGATCGCGGTCCGCAGGTGCGCAAGCACTTCGAGCTGAAGCGGCAGCACCGTGTCGATCACGTGGCGTCGCGAGCCCGGCAGCAGGGCAACCAGAGGTCCCGCACCGCTCCGCAGTCGTGAGACCGCCTGCGGGTCGGGCTGCTCCCGGGAAAGCGATTCGAACAGGGGATGCCCGACATAGCGCGCATCGATGCCGCGCGACCGGAAGTAGGGTTCCTCAAACGGGAGGATGCACGCCAGGCGGTCTACGCACGCGGCGATCTCGCGATTGCGCCCCGGCCGGGACGCCCAAGTCTGTGGCGCGATGTAGTACACAACCGGGATCCCGAGGCGGCGCGCGCGGCGCGCGAGGCGCAGGTGAAGCGCCGGCGAATCCAGAAACAGCGCGGCCGTGGGGCGTCGGACTTTCCACGCGCGATCGACCGCCCGCAGCGCCGCCCAGGCCTTGCCTACGACCGATGCCGCGCCGGCCAGCATCGCGGCATGCGCGGTCATGTCGGCCACCGTTTCGGCGCCCAGCGCGCGGGTGCGCGGTCCGGTGAGTCCGAAGAAGCGCCAATCGGGAAACGACGCGGCGGCGGCGCGCATCAGGGCGGCCGCGTGCACATCGGCCGAGTCCTCGGCGACGCTGAGGAAAATGTCAACCGGGCGATCGGACATGTTCAGCGCCGTGCGACGCCGCGCGGGCAGGCGTCGTCGCTGCGCGGCGATCGCGGGCGACCGAAACTCGGCGGCAGGGCTCGAAAGCGGGGAATGGAGACGACCGGGATCGAACCGGCAACCTCCGCATTGCGAACGCGGCGCTCTCCCAATTGAGCTACGTCCCCGATCAAGATCGGCATTATAGATCGACTCGCGGTGTGGGCAACGCCCCGGGCGTCAAACGTGTGCGCGAATTCGCTCGGCCAGCGCGGCCAACGCCGCCGACTCCGAGTCTTTCGCGTTCCAGCGGTAGCCCAGCCCGTCTCCGTGCCGCCGCGGGATGATGTGGAAGTGCACGTGGGGCACTTCCTGACCTGCCGCTTTGCCGTTGTTCTGAAGCAGATTGTAGCCGTCGGCGCCGGTCGCCGAGAGCACGGCGCGTGCGATCCGCGCGAACTGACGCGCGACCTCGGCCGCGTGATCGGCGGGCAGCTGCTCGAGCCGCTCGACCTGGAGCTTGGGAACGATGAGCGTGTGTCCGTCGGCGAGCGGGTGGATATCGAGAAACGCGAACACGAACTCGTTCTCGAAGACGCGGTGGCAGGGGATCTCCCCGCGAATGATCCGCGTGAAAATGGAATCGCTTGTCGCGGGCATGCGGGCGCCTCCCGCGGCGGATGCGTGGATCCGCCTACTCGGCCGTAGCGGGTGGCGCGCTGGCCGCCGGCGCGGCGGACGACTTCCGGGCGCCGCGGCGGGCGCGGAGTTCTCCGGCATAGGCCGCGTAGCGGACGCGCGCCTTGCGTCGGCGCTCGGTCTTGCCGGTGTTGGTCGGGCGCGGCGGATCCTTCTCGCCGACGAGCTGGAGCATCGCGACGAATCCGCCATCTCCCAGGCGGCGCTCGGCAAGCTTGATGATGCGCGTGTATCCGCCGGAGCAGTTTCGGGCCTCGTTGCGGCGCTTCATGGCCGGGCCGACCTCGGCGAAGAGCTTGTGAATCACCGTCGACGCCGTCCACTTGACGCCAGGGCGCGTGGTGCTGACGCGATAGCGGCGACCGGCGCGCGAGCGAAGCGCCCGCTCGCGCTTCGAGTCGCTCATGGCGTCGTAGTCTTTCTGGTTGATCCTGGGAATGATTGAGCGGTCATTCAGCAGGCTGATGGCGCGCTGCCGCGCGGCGAGGTCGCCCGCGACGGCCAGCGAGACGAGCTTTTCGGCGAACGCGCGGACCTCGCGCGCTTTGACGAGCGTCGTGCGGATCTGGCCATGTTCGATCAGACTCTGCACCAGGTTTCGGCGCAGGGCCAGACGGTGCTCCTTCGTCCGCGCCAGCTTTCGTCCCGCGACGGCGTGTCGCATGGTGTGATCTCCCGGTTCGGTTTCAGTTGCTCGAGGCCGAAGGCTCGTCGCCTTCGACGGCCGGCGCGGTGTGCACCAGGGTTCCCATGCCGAGGGCGAGCCCGAGCTCGCTCAGTTTGGCCTTGACCTCCGCCAGCGAGGTGCGCCCGAAGCTGCGAAGCTGCATGAGCGCGTTCTCGTCGTACTGGATCAGTTCGCCGACGGTGACGATCTTGGCGGCCTCGAGGCAGTTGCCGGCGCGGACGCCCAGTTCCAGCTCGGAGATTGTCATCTCGAGTTTGCGGCGCAGCTCGTCGTCGACGACCGGCTGCGGCACGACGTCGGGCGCTTCGGCTGCGGCAGTCTTCTCGCCCAGCTCGAAATATTGGACGAACGGCGTCAGGTGCTTGCGCAGAATCTTCGCCGCCTCGACCAGGGCGTCTTCAGGCAGCAGGGTGCCCTTGGTCCACACTTCCATCATGAGGCGGTCGTAGTTGGTCTTCTGGCCGACGCGCGTGTCTTCGGTGCGGTAGCGAACGCGCGTGACCGGCGAGAAGAGCGAGTCGATCGGAATGACGCCCAGCTCGATGTTCTCGGAGTAGTGCTCGGTCGCAGGGACGTATCCGCGCCCGCGGGCGGCGGTCAGTTCCAGCGAAAAGGGTACGTCGTCGGTCATGGTGGCCAGCAGCAGGTCTCGATTGCGGACGACGACGCCGGTCTCGCATTCCAGGTCGCCGGCGCGGACCGTGCCCTTCGTGCGGCGCTCGATCCGCAGCCGCCGCGGAGCGTCGCCGTCGACGTCGAGCACGATGGCCTTGATGTTCAGGATGATGTCGGTCACGTCTTCCAGGATGCCCGGAAGCGAGCAGAACTCGTGGTCCGCTCCGGCGATGCGCGCGAATGTGACCGCGGAGCCCTCCAGGCTCGACAGCAGGATGCGCCGCAGGCTGTTGCCGACGGTGGTGCCGAAGCCGCGCTCGAACGGCTCGATCGAGAATCGCCCGTAGACGTCGTTGCTGACCGTTTCGTCCCGTACAACGCGAGTCGGAAGCTCCAGGCCGCGCCATCGAATTCGCATGGTTCCCTCGTTTGCCGGTCCTTGGCGACGCGACACCGCCGCGCATGCGCGGTCGCGCCTAGCGCGAACAGAATTCCACGATCAACTGCTCTTCCACCGGGATCTGAACGTCCTCGCGGGTGGGCAGGGCGATGACAGTGACCTCGGCCGCGCCGAGGTCGGCGTGCAGCCATCCCTGCACGGGTTTGGCGGTGTCCTCGCCGATCTGCGCCCGGACGTACTTCTGCGATTTTTCGCGTTTCGAGACGGTGATCTTGTCGCCCGCGCGGACCATGAAGCTGGGACGGTCGCAGCGGCGGCCGTTCACCAGGATATGCCCGTGCACGACGGCCTGACGGGCGGTGCGGCGCGAGCCTGCGAGCCCGCCCTTGAAGACGACGTTGTCGAGTCGTCGCTCCAGCAGCCGCAGCAGCTCGACGCCGGTGTTGTCGTAGGATCGCTCGGCGAGAGCAAAGACCTTCTGGAACTGGCGCTCGAGCAGGCCGTAGTAGCGCTTCACCTTCTGCTTCTCGCGCAGACGAACGCCGTACTCGCTCGACTTGCCGCGGCGCCACATGTGCATGCCGGGCGGGTTGTTGCGATACTCGCGCTCCATCGGGCACTTGGCTGTCTCGCAGCGGATGCCCTTGAACATGAGCTTGACGCCTTCACGGCGGCAAACGCGACAGACTGGTCCGAGCAGGCGACCCATGTGCTAAACCCTCCGCTTCTTGCGCGGACGACAGCCGTTGTGCGGAATCGGCGTCACGTCTTCGATCGACTGGATGCGCAGCCCGGCCGCCTGCAGCGCGGTGATGGCCGATTCGCGACCTGCGCCGGGGCCGCTGACGCGGACGTCGACTTCGAGCAGGCCGTGCTTCTTGGCCTCGACCGCGGCGTGCTGTGCGGCGCGCTGCGCCGCGAACGGCGTGCTCTTGCGAGCGCCGGTGAATTTCTTTTCACCGCCGCCCAGCGGGACGGACCCGGAGCTGGACCAGCAGATCACGTCGCCGTTCACGTCGGTGATGGTCACGTGGGTGTTGTTGAACGACGCCTTGATATGGGCGATGCCCCGGGCGACGTTCCGTTTCGTTCGGCGTTTTCCGGCTGCCTTTGCCAAGCGGATCGCTCCTCAAGCAGAAACTATGGCTTACCGCATTTCCTTGACGCTCTTCTTGCCGGCCACGGTCTTGCGCGGTCCCTTGCGGGTCCGGGCGTTGGTTCGCGTTCGCTGTCCGCGGACGGGCAGCCCGCGAATGTGGCGAATGCCGCGATAGCAGCGGATGTCCTTGAGCCGCTGGATGGACTGGGCCACCTGGCGGCGGAGCTGCCCTTCGACGGCATATTCCTTCTCGAGGATGATCGCGATGCGGCTGATCTCGTCTTCAGTCAGTTTGCCGGCGCGCACGCTCGGGTCGATCTGCGCCTTGCCGAGAATCTCGCCCGACCGATGCCGGCCCACGCCGTAGATGCGCGTCAGCGCCACGTCGATCCGTTTGTCACTGGGCAGGTCCACGCCCGCGATACGTGCCATGCTCGGCCTTTCGTGCTGTGCTAGCCCTGACGCTGCTTATGACGCGGGTTCGTGCAGATCACCCGCACGACACCGCGACGCTTGACGATCTTGCAGTTCTCGCAGATCCGCTTGACGCTGCTGCGCACTTTCATCGAACCACCCTCACGGTCAGTTGTCGCCTCCGGTCAGCACCAGAACGCCCCGCGGCGTCACCGCCACGCTGTGCTCGAAGTGCGCCGCCAGCGACCGATCCTTCGTCACCACGGTCCACCGGTCGCGGTCCAGATACTCCACGTCCGGCTTGCCCGACGTGACCATCGGCTCGATCGCCAGCGTCATGCCCGCGGCCAGCTCGAAGTCCGTCCCGCGGCTGCCGCGATCGACATAGTTCGGAACCTTCGGCTCCTCGTGCATCTCCCGGCCGATGCCGTGCCCGACGAACTCGCGCACGACGCCGAAGCCGCTGCCTTCGACCGCCTTCTGCATCTTGCGGGCGATCTGGCTCCAGCGAACGCCCGGGCGAATCTCGGACAGCGCCACGTCCAGCGCCTCGCTCGTTACATCCAGCAGGCGGCGGGTCGCCGGTGCGACCGAACCCACTGCGAACGTGCGAGCCGAATCCGCACAATAGCCTTCCAGCCGCACGCCGACGTCCACGCTGACGATGTCGCCCTCGCGAAGCGGGCGCTCGTCCGGGATGCCGTGCACCACCGCGTCGTTCACCGACGCGCAGATGCACGCCGGAAACGGAAAACGGGCTTGCGGATTCCGCACGCCCAGGAAGAGCGCCGTCGCGCTGGCCTCGTCGATGCGCTTCTGCGCCACCGCGTTCAGCGCCGCCGTCGTCACCCCGGGCGCGACCAGCCGACCGAGCTCGTCGAGCAGCGAGTGCACCAGGCGGCCGGCCGACCGCATCAGGTCGATCTCACGCTGGCTCTTGATGACGATCCGCTGGCCGCCTGAAATCATCTGCCGGCACCGAGCTCCTCGACGATCGCCGTGACGGACGACTCGACCTCGGCCGCGCTGCGATCGGCATCGACGCACCGCAACTGCGAGCGGTCCGAGTAGAACTCGATCAGCGGAGCGGTCTGCGACCGATACGCTTCGAGCCTTCGGGCGATCACATCCGCCCGGTCGTCGCTGCGCTGCTCGATCTCGCCGCCGCAGGCGTCGCATCGGTCCGCGCGGCGCGGCGGCAAGAACCGCATATTATACGTCGCGCCGCAATCTTTGCAAACGCGTCGGTCCGCGAGCCGGGCGATGATCTGCCCGTCGTCCACGCGGAAGTCGATCGCCGCATCCAGCGGCGCTCCCCGCTCTCCGAGTCCCGCTTCCAGCGCTTCGGCCTGCGGAACAGTCCGCGGGAACCCGTCGAACACGAACCCGGCGCCGTGCAGCGAGTCGATCGCGCCGAGCATCATGGCCGTGATCACCTCGTCCGGCACCAGCGCGCCGCTCTCGACATAGCTCCGTGCCTGCTGGCCGATCTCGGTCGCTCGGCGAATCTCGCCGCGAAGCACCTCGCCGCTGGATATCGCGATCAGGCCGAATCGCTCGCTCGCGCGGCGCGCCTGCGTCCCCTTGCCGCTTCCTGGTGGACCAAGAAAGACAAGCCGGACCGCCGCCACGCTACATGCGTCCTTTCACCCTTCCCACGCCCTCGTCGCCGAGGAATCCTTCGTAGTTCCGCATGATCAGGTTGGCTTCGAGGCGCTGGATGAGGTCGAGCGCGACGCTCACGCAGATCAGAAGGCCAGTGCCGCCGATGAACGCCGACACCCGGAACGGAATCTCGAGCTGGACGGCGACGATCGACGGAATCACCGCGATGAGCGACAGGAAGCCGGCCCCGACGTACGTGATGCGCTCCATCACCGACTCGAGATAGTCGGCGGTGCGCTTGCCGGGACGAAGCCCCGGAATGAAGCTGCCCATGTCACGCAGGTTGTTGGCCAGCTCCTTCGGGCGGAACTGGACCGAAACCCAGAAATAGGCGAACACGTACACCATCGCGATGTACGACACCTCATACAGGAAGCGGCCGGGCTGAAGCTCGTCGTAGATGAACGCCCACAACCCCTCCGGCCAGATCCGTCCGCCCACCAGCATGTTCAGCAGCATGCCGGGCAGGAGCAGGAACGAGCTGGCGAAGATGATCGGCATCACGCCGCCGTGATTGATCTTCAGCGGCAGGTAGTGCCGGGCGCCGCCCACCACGCGGCGGCCACGCGTCTGCTTGGCCTGCTGGATCGGGATGCGCCGCTGGGCCTGCGTGATGAGGATCGCGCCCGCGACCACGCACACGAACGAAACGATCAGGAACAGCACCTTCTCCGGACCCATCGTGCCGCCCGAGGTCGTGCCCTGCAGGTTCAGTCCCTGCCAGACGTCGATAACGACGTTCGGAAGCCGCGCCACGATGCCGGCCATGATGATGAGGCTGATGCCGTTGCCCAGGCCGTACTCGTCGATCTGTTCGCCGATCCACATCAGTATCAGCGTGCCGGCCGTCAGCCCCGTGATGGCCATGATGCCGAAGCTGTATCCGCCGACGAAATCCGGATAGACCAGACCGCTGCGGGATAGGTAGTTCAGCCAGAACGCCGATTGCACCAGGCAGAGCACCACAGTGAGGTAGCGCGTGAACTCGTTGATTTTTCGCCGGCCCGATTCGCCCTCTCGTGCGACTTTTTCGAGCGAGGGGACGACCGTGGTGAGAATCTGAAGGATGATCGAAGCGCTGATATACGGCATGATGCCGAGGCCGAACAGCGTGCTCTGTCCGAGGTCGCCGCCGGTGAACATGGCGAACAGCTCGGCCGCCTGCTCACCGGCTCCGCCGCCGCCTCCGCCGCTGAAGTGCCCCGCCAGTCGCTCCTGGTCAACGCCCGGAAGCGGCACATAGAAGCCGATCCGGTAGACCGCGAGCATCATGAGCGTGAACAAGACCTTCTTGCGAAGGTCTGCGATGCGAAAGACGTTGATGAACGCGCGAACCATGGCACTCCGCCGACATCAGCCGTTCGAACCCGAGCGAGGGTTCAGTTCGTGCGAGCCGCCTTCTTCTTCGCCAGACGCGATGGACGCTCGCTCTTGGCGCGCTGTTTGGCCGTGCGGCGTTTGGCCTTGGCCAGGGCGGCGGCGTCGCGCCGCGCAATGAGCGTCACCGATCCGCCCGCGGATTCGACCGCGGCGCGCGCCGCGGCGCTGATCGCGTGCACTTCCAGCGAGAGCTTTCGAGACAGCGCTCCGCGCCCCAGCACCTTCACCAGCGCCGACGCGGACCCGACCAGGCCGACCTTGCGGAGCGCGTCCGGATCGACCCGCTCCCCATCCGAAAACAGCTCGCCGAGCGTGTCCAGATTCACCGGAGTGTATTCCGTGCGAAACTCGAAGTTGCTGAAGCCGCGCTTCGGCGAACGCCGGTACAGCGGCGTCGCGCCGCCGATGAACAGCGGATGCGGACCGTTGCCGGCGCGAGACTGCATGCCCTTATCGCCGCGGCCGCAGGTCTTGCCGTGCCCGCTGCTCTCGCCGCGGCCGACGCGCTTGCGCCGCTTGTGCGCTCCGGCGGCCTGCGTGACTTCGTGAAGCATCATGTGCGAGATCCCCCGTGGGGCTGAAAGCCGGACGCGCCCCATGCGGCGCCGGCGTCGTGTCGTGTCAGGCGCCGGCGGCCGCGCCCACGGCGGCCTCTTCCGAACGGGGCGGACCAAGCCGCACGCCGCGGAGGCGCTCGACCTGCTCGCGCGAGCGAAGCTGGAGCAACCCGTTGAGCGCCGCCTTGACCAGGTTCTTCGGGCTGGTCGATCCGTATACCTTCGTGAGGATGTCCTTGATGCCGCTGAGCTCGAGCACGGCGCGCGTCGAGGACGACGCGATGACGCCGGTTCCCTCGGCCGCGGGAATCATGATGACCCGGCTCGAGCCGTAACGGCCCACGACGCGGTGCGGAATCGTCCCGCCGCGCAGCGAGATCGAGCGCAGGCTGCGCTTCGCCTGCTTGACGCCTTTTTCGACCGCGAGAGGCACTTCCTTGGCCTTGCCGTAGCCGAAACCGACGCGCCCGCGCCGGTCCCCAACGACCACCAGCGCGCCGAACGAGAATCGCCGGCCGCCCTTCACCACGCAGGCGCAGCGATAGAGCTTCACCAGCACATCATCGAACGGCGAATCGTCCCCGTCCCCGCCCCGACGCGATCGCGACATCTGTGCCATAAACGTTTGCCCGTCCTAGAACTTCAGCCCGGCTTCGCGAGCCGCTTGCGCCAGCGCCTTGATCCGGCCGTGGAACTTCCGACCACGCCGGTCGAAGCACACCAGTTCGATTCCCAATTGCCGGGCCCGCTCGCCGATGAGCTTGCCGACGGCGGCCGCGGCGCGGCAGTTGCCGCCCTGGCCGCCGGTCCCGGACGACTCCTGCTGCGACGAGACGGCGCAGAGCGTGCGACCGGCGACGTCGTCGATGATCTGAACGTAGATGTTGCGGTTGGAGCGCGAGACCGCGAGCCGCGGGCGCGCCGAAGTGCCGCGAACGGACTTCTGAACGCGGCGCACGCGCCGCGCTTGCCGCATGTGTTTCAACGCCTGCATGCTCATGCCGACTGCTCCGAACGTCGCGCGGCGATCAACTGCCGCCCGCGAACACCTTGCCGGCCTTGCGGCGAATCTGCTCGCCGCGGTACCGGAAGCCCTTGCCGAGATACGGCTCGGCCTTGCGCAGTTTGCGGATCTCGGCCGCGAACTGTCCAACGGTCTGTTTGTCGATTCCGTTGATGCTGAACTTGGACGGCTCGTTGTTTCCACGGGCGCCCGGAACTTCGACCTTCACCTGGACGCCGTCGGGAATCGGCAGCACGTACTGGGCGGGGCGGCCGACGCCGCGCCCCATGAAGCCGCAGTTCAACAGAAGGTTGCTGCCCTGGACGTTGGCGCTGTAGCCGGTGCCGTACAGCTCGAGGCTGATTGAATAGCCGACCGTCACGCCCTGGACCATGTTGGCGAGCAGGGCCCGCGTGGTTCCGTGGTCGGCGCGACACTGCTTGGAATCGTTGCCGCGTGTCACGACGAGTCGAGGGCCGTCCAGCGCGACCGCGACGTCGGACGCGACGGTCCGCGCCAACGAACCCTTCGGTCCGGTGACGGTCACTTTTCGCCCGGCGATGTCGATCTTGACGCCGCTGGGAAGCGCAATGGGAGCTTTGCCGATTCGCGACATGCGATCACCACACCGTGCAGAGGATTTCGCCGCCCACCTTCATCGCCCGGGCCCGCCGATCGCTGACCACGCCGCGGCTGGTGGAGACGACCGCGATGCCGAGCCCGTCCAGAACGCGCGGCAGGCGCTCGACCGGCTCGTACACGCGCCGGCCGGGCTTGCTCACGCGGTCGATCTTCTGAATCACCTTCTCGCCGCTCTCGCCGTACTTCAGCTCGATGCGGATCTGTCCCTGCGTTTCGTCGGGGATCTCCACGTAGTCGCGGATGAATCCTTCCGACTTCAGCACGCCCGCCACGCCCACGCACACCTTGCTGCGCTTCACGTTGACGTGCGTGCGGCCGATCCGGTTCGCGTTGCGAATCCGTGTCAGCATGTCCGAGATCGAATCGTTCATGACGTTTCCTTACGCCGCCGTCCGCACGCGGCTACCAGCTCGATTTCTTTACGCCCGGAATGCGGCCCTGCAGCGCCAGATCGCGGAAGCAGATGCGGCAGACGCCGAATTTGCGATACACGGCGCGCGGCCGCCCGCAGAGCTTGCAACGGTTGTGCGCCCGCACCTTGTACTTCGGCTTGCGCTCGTTCTTGACCCACAGGCACGTTCGAGCCATGGTTCGCCTCTTAGTTCCGGAACGGCATTCCCAGCAGGCTCAGCAGCTTCCGGGCTTCCGCGTCGCTGCGGGCGCTGGTGCAGATCGTGATGTTCAGGCCTTGCTGGAAGGTGACCTTGTCCGGGTTGATCTCCGGGAACACGCCGTACTCGCTCAGACCCATGCTGTAGTTCCCGCGCCCGTCGAACGCCGACGGATCGAGTCCGCGGAAGTCGCGCACGCGGGGGATGGCGGTCGAGACCAGACGGTCGAGGAACTCGAACATCCGCTGGCCCCTCAGCGTCACCTTGAGGCCGACCTGCCAGCCTTCGCGCACTTTGAAGTTCGACACGCTCTTGCGGGCGCGCGTGACGAGCGGCTGCTGGCCGCTGATGGTCGCCAGGCTCTCGATCGCCTCGACGAAGCGCTTGTTCTCGCGGGCCTTGCCGCTCGACTCCTGGACGGCCTTGCCCAGTCCCATGCTCAGCACGATCTTCGTGACGCGCGGCAGCGACATGACGTTGTCGCGTCCGGTCTCCTTGCGGAGCGCGTCCAGCACCTCGGCCTGATAGCGTTCTCGCAGTCGCGGCATCATCGCATCAGCCTCCTGTCGGCGCCGGGGATGCGCCGCGGGCGCGCTTCAGATCGCTCAACACCGAGCCCGACGTGCTCAGTCGCTGCTTGAGCGCGATCCGGCCGGACGAGTCGCGTTCCACCTTGAATCGCACGCGTGTCGGGCGACCGGTCTTCGGATCGACCGGCATCACCTTGGACCAGGGCAGGGGGGCTTCCTTCTGAACGCGCCCGGCCTGCTGGTTCTGCCGCGTGCGGCGCGTGTGACGGAAGACGAGATTCACGCCTTCGACCAGCACGCGCTGCTTCTTGCTGTCCACGAACAGCACCTTGCCGCGCGCGCCCTTCTGGTCGCCCGCGATCACTTCGACGATGTCGTCCTTGCGGAGCCGGCTGGACATGGTTACCACACCTCCTCGGCGAGGGAGATGATCTTGGTGAAATTCCGCTCGCGCAGCTCGCGCGCCACCGCCCCGAACACGCGCGATCCCTTCGGATTGCCTTCGGGATCGATGATGACGGCCGCGTTGCTGTCGAAGCGGACGTAGCTGCCGTCTTTGCGGCGGGTGGGGTACTTGGTCCGCACGATGACGCAGCGGACCTTCTCGCCCTTCTTGATCTCCGCCGACGGCAGCGCCGACTTGACCGAGCAGATCGCGATGTCGCCCACGTCGCCGACGCGAAGACGTCGCTTGCCGTGCCCGGCCGCACCGCCCTTGAGCACCTGGATGCACATGACCTGCTTGGCGCCGGTGTTGTCCGCCACGTCGAGATAGGTGTATTGCGTAATCACTTGGCCGCCTCCGTGGCGAGGCCGCCGTGGGCCCGTCCCACGATCCGGACGAGCCGCCAGCGCTTGCTGCGACTGATCGGGCGGCACTCCATGATCTCGACGCGGTCGCCGAGCCGGGCCTCGTCCTTCTCGTCGTGCACCTGCAGTCGCGTGCGGCGGCGCAGATACTTGCCATACTTGGAATGGCGGAAGCGGAACTCGATCGTCACCGCGATGGTCTTCTCGCAACGGTCGGACGTGACCACGCCGACGCGCGTCGGGCGCGCTTCGCGGGTCTTCGCGGGAGTCACGACGGCACTGGACTGCTGCTCGGTCATGGGTTCGTTCTCATCTCGTTCGTTCCGTTCGGGCTGCGGGCCGGCTACCGGCTACCGGTTGCGAGCGGCCTTGGTCTCCAGGCTGCGCTGACGCTGTTCGATGTTTGTCTCGCCGCGCTGCCGCAGCACGGTCAGCAGCCGCGCGACGGTGCGCCGCGTCGAGCGAAGCTGCGCAGGGTTCTCCAGCTTTTCGGTCACCGCCTGCGAGCGCAGCTCGAAGTAGTGACGACGCAGCCGCTCGAGCTCGTTGTGCAGCTCGTCGGTCTTCATCGCTCGAATCTGCTCGGTCTTCATCGCCGTACCCTACAGCCCGTGCCGACGCACCACGAAGCGCGACCGCACGGGAAGCTTGTTCGCAGCGCGGGAGAAGGCCGCCTTCGCGACGTCCTCGCCCACGCCGGTGATTTCGTACATCACGGTCCCGGGCTTGACGATCGCCGACCACACGTCCGGCTCGCCCTTGCCCTTGCCCATTCGCGTCTCCAGCGGCTTCTTGCTGATGGGCTTGTGCGGGAAGATGCGGATGAACACCCGCCCCTCGCGCTGCAGGAAGTGCATCGCCGCGACGCGGGCCGCCTCGATGTGCCGCGAATTCACGCGCCCGGCCTCGAGCGCCTGAATCCCGTACTCGCCGTACGACACCGTATTGCCGCGCGTGGCGTTGCCGCGAATCCGGCCCTTCTGGGCCTTTCGCCACTTCACGCGTTTGGGCATCGCCCCTGGCATGCGAAACTCCTGAACTCGAAATCGCGCCTAGCGACGCATCCGCCGGCGATACCGTCCGCCGTCGCCGCTCGCGAGAGCCGCCCGAGCGGCCTCGCTCTCGCCGTACGGGCCGCGGTACACCCATACCTTGATGCCGATCGTCCCCACGGTCGTGACCGCGAACGACACGGCGAAGTCCACCTCGGCCTGAAGCGTCTGCAGCGGAATCGAGCCGAGCATCTGCTTCTCGGTGCGGGCCATCTCCGCGCCGCCCAGCCGACCCGAGCAGATGATCTTGATGCCGCGAGCGCCCGCGTTCATCGCCGCCTCGCACTTCTGCTTCATCACGCGGCGGAAACTGGCGCGCTTCTTCAGCTGCTCGCCGATCGACTGCCCGATCAGGCGCGAGTCCACGTCCGGATTCTTGATCTCGACGATCGATACGTTGACGCGGCGCTCGATCAGGTCTTCCAGGCGCTCGCGGAGCTTGTCCACCTCGGCGCCCTTCGCGCCGATCACCACGCCCGGACGCGCCGTGTGCAATACCACCTTTACCTCGTCGCGCGTCCGCTCGATCTCCACTTTTGCGACGGCCGCGAACGGCGGCTTGCTGTTCAGCTCGTCATCGACGAAGCGGCGGATTTTCTCGTCCTCGACCAGGAACGCGCCGAAGTGGCTCTTGGGCGCGTACCAGCGCGATTTCCACCCTTCGGTGATGCCGACGCGAAACCCGATCGGATTCGTCTTCTGTCCCACGGGCGATTACCTCTCGCGGACGACCACGTGAATGTGACTCGTCTTCTTCTGAATCGGGTGCGCGCGGCCGCGGTCCTTCGGCTGCCAGCGCTTGATGATCGGGCCGGCGTCCACCCACGCCGCCGACACGACCAGCTGGTTCATGTTGGCTTCGTTCTCGTTCGCGTTCGCCATGGCCGACTTCAGCACGCGGTCCACCAGCTTCGCGGCCCGCTTGTGCGTGAAGCGAAGCGTCTCGACCGCGTTGTTGGCGGGCATGCCGCGGATCATGTCCGTCAGCAGGCGGGCCTTGCGCGGGGCGATCCGCGCGAACCGATGCGTCGCTTCCCAGTTCATCGCGGCGGCTCCTACTTCTTCACTTCACGGGCCGTGTGGGCCCGGAACGTGCGCGTCGGCGCGAATTCGCCCAGCTTGTGCCCGACCATGTCCTCGGTCACGTACACGCGGATGAAATTCTTGCCGTTGTGCACGTCGAAGTTCTGTCCGACGAACTCCGGCACGATCGTGCAAGCACGGCTCCACGTCTTGATTGGCATGCCCGAGCCGGACGAGCGCGCCCGAACGACCTTCTCATACAGGTTCGGATCGACGAACGGGCCTTTCTTCACGCTGCGCGACATTCAATCGCTCCCACTCATGTTCGGCTACCAGCGCCGACGCAGCTTCGCTTCGCCGAAGCTCTTCGTGATCCGGCGACGCAGAATCAGCCGGTTCGAAACCCGACGCGGATTGCGCGTTCGCCCGCCCTTCGCCAGCCGTCCCCACGCCGAGCACGGATGCCGACCGCCGTTGCTCCGGCCTTCGCCGCCGCCCAGCGGGTGCGCGTGCGGGTTCATCGCCTTGCCGCGGACGTGCGGCCGCCGGCCCAAGTAGCGCGATTTGCCCGCTTTGCCGAGGCTGATGTTCTGGTGATCGAGGTTGCCGAGCTGGCCGACGGTCGCGCGGCATTCGGCTCGGACCATGCGCATTTCGCCGGAAGGAAGCTGAATTGTCGCCCAATCGCCGTCGCGGGCCATCAGCCGCGCCACGCCGCCGGCGGTGCGCACCATCTTGCCGCCCTGGCCGGCGGTCATCTCGATGTTGTGAACGTCCATGCCGACGGGAATCGTCGCGAGCGGCATGGCGTTGCCCACGCGCGGCTCGACCCGGGCGCCGCTCTCCACCTTGTCGCCCGCCTTCAGTCCCAGCGGGGCGAGAATGTAGCGCTTTTCCTTGTCGGCGTACTCGACCAGGCCGATGTGGCACGAGCGGTTCGGGTCGTACTGGATCTCCTGAACCACGCCGACCACGCCGTCCTTGTTCCGCTTGAAGTCGATCCGGCGGTACATCCGCTTGTTGCCGCCGCCGCGGTGCCAGGCGGTGATGCGACCGTGGTGATTGCGGCCGCCGGTCTTGCGGCGCGGCTCGGTGAGCGACTTCACCGGACGGTTCTCGTGTCGGTGCGTAATCTCGGCGTAGTCGTTCACGCTGGCGTTGCGCCGACCGGCGGATGTTCGCCTGTAGATTTTCACGCCCATGACCGAATCCCTTGCTGCCGCAGGCCGGCGAACCGGCCCGTTTGCCTCTCCGATGTCCTCAGAACAAGTCGATGTGACTGTTCGAGTCCAGGATGACGACCGCCTTCTTCCAGTGCCGCGTGGTGCCCATGTGCATCCGGAAGCGCTTCATCCGCCCCGGGCGGTTCTGCGTGTTCACCTTCGTGACCTTGACGCCGTAGATCTTCTCGACCGCGTCGCGAATCTGCGCCTTGCTCGCGTCCGGGTGCACCTCGAAGTGATACGCGCCGCCGCGCTCGTCCGAGTGGAAACGCACCTGGTGCGTGCTCTTCTCGGTGATGATCGGGCGAACGATCGTCTGGTAGATGTCCATGACGCCTATTGCTCCGTCTTGCCCGCGCTCGCCGCGGCGCAGAACGCCGCGAACGCTTCGCGCGTGAACACCAGCCGGCGACGCATCAGCACGTCGTACGCGTTCAGCGACGCGACATCGGTGATCTGCGTACGAGGAATGTTGCGACCGCTCAGGTACAGCGCCCGTTCGACGCCGCTGGTGGCGAACACGCAGCCTCGGTCGGCGTTCAGAGCCTTCAGCATCGCCGAAAAGCGCTTGGTCTTCGGCTCGCTGAAACGCAGGCCATCCACGATCGCGGCCTGCTGATCGCGGATCTTCGCCAGCACCGCCTGGTTGCGGGCCAGACGCCGCATCGCCCGCGGCATCGCCTGGCGGAACTCCCGCGGCTTCCGCGGAAAAGCCCGCCCGCCGCCGCGGCGAACCGGCGTGCGGGCATTGCCCATCCGCGCCCGACCGGTGCCCTTCTGCTTGTAGAGCTTGCGGCTGGAGCCGTGCACTTCCGCACGGGTCTTTTGAGCGACGGTGCCCTGGCGGCGGTTGGCGTGATACATCACTGCGGCCTGCTTCAGCAGGGCGGCGTTGACGGCGCCGCCGAGCAGCTTCGGATCGATCTGCTCCGAGCCGATCTGCTCGCCGGATTCGTTATATACAGGCACACTCAGCATGGCGCTTCGCCTTCTACGACCGCGTCTTCGCTTTGCGGACCAGAACGAACCCGCCGTTGCTGCCCGGGACGCTCCCACGGATCAGCAGCAGGTTCTTGGACGTGTCCACATCCACCAGCTTCAGGCACGGGGACGTGCGGCGACGAGCGCCCATGTGCCCGGCCATCTTCTTGCCCTTCTTCACCGCGCCGCTGTGGCCGCGGTTTTGCGCCCGCCCGCCGATGCTGCCCGGCGAACGGTGCTTGCGCTCCGTGCCGTGCGACGCCGGCTGTCCGCCGAATCCCCAGCGGCGCATCGCGCCCTGGAATCCTTTGCCCTTCGTAATGCCGATCACGTCCACCCACGCGACGTTGGCGTCCTTGAAGACGTCCACCGTGACGGTGTCGCCGACCGCGGCGTCGGCCGGGGTCGCCAGGCGAATCTCGCGGATGAACTTCTTTGGCGGGGTCTTGGCTTTGCGGGCGTGGCCGATTTCGGGGATGGTCGAGCGATGCGGCTTCGCGTCCTCGAAGCCGAGCTGGATCGCGTGATATCCGTCGGGGCCGGCGGCCGACTTCACCTGGAGAATCACGCACGGACCCGCCTGAACGACGGTCACCGGGACGCGCTCGCCCGAAGCGTCGAACACCTGCGTCATTCCGACTTTGCGACCCAGTATCGCGGGAATCATCCCACTTCACTCCCCGAGAGGCCGGTCCCGGCCGCCCGAATAACACAAAGGCCCGAGCGACGAGGTTCGCTCAGGCCTTGATCTTCACGAATACGCCGGCCGGCACCACGAGGCGGTTCAGGGCTTCAACCGTGCGGGCGGTCGGCTCGAAGATGTCGATCACGCGCTTATGCGTGCGCATCTCAAACTGCTCGCGCGACTTCTTGTCAATGTGCGGACCGCGCAACACGGTATATCGCTCAATCCGCGTCGGCAGGGGGATCGGTCCGTGCACGCGCGCGCTGGTCCGCTTGGCCTGCTCGACGATCTCGGCCGCCGACGCGTCCAACGCACGATGGTCGTACGCTTCCATTCGGATACGAATTCGCTCGCCTGCCATAGCGCTGCCCGCTTTGCCCCAGTGAGTCACTTACCCCGGCTCAAAATGCCGAGACGAGCAAAGATACCGCGCCGGAAAACGTCGTCAAGGCCCGATTCAGAAATGCCTAGCGCACGATCGCGGCGGCGCATCGGTTCGAGCGCCTCCCGACGCGATGTGGCCTCGGCCCTCTCGCGCGGACGCCGCAGCGAGCCGGCGCGTCATCGCGGGACCGAGTGTTGCGGGGCGCGCGACATCGAGCGCAAACGCCGAGCCCGCCGCGCGCCACACCAACCGGCGGGCATCTACGAAATCCCTGCTCGCGCCGCCGCTCGCCGTCATTCGTCGCGCTCGCTGGAAAGGATGTATACATACTCCAGAGCCGTTGCCGCTCCCCACGGCTCAACCCAGATGTCAAAGTGCAGCGCGGACTCCGGCAGCGTATCGGCGCGGACCATTCTCCCGGCGGGCAAAACGATCGCGACCGGCGACGTCAGCTCGACCAGGACGTTTGTAAACCCATTGGACACAAAATTTTCCGGCGCATCACGAATCACCGATCGGTTCCCGGCGCCGTACAGCAGGCACTCACGCCGGGACACCTCCAGGGTCTGACCGTCCATCCGCGCCGCGCGGACGCGCAGCGGTCCGAACCCCGGATCGGTCAGCAGTTGCACCCGGCTCGAGAACGGCCCGACCGACTCCACCACTCCGATCAGCCATCGCTGCGAAAGCAATTCACGCCCGGTCGCCGCGACGTCCGCTGCGCCCGGAGCGACGCCCGCCGCAACCCAGTCGCCCGTCGAGACGCCATCCGCGCTGCCGCGACCGACTCGCAGCGTCTGCCGACGCGGGCTGGCGTCCGACCCCAGCACGACCGCGACGTGAATCTGCGCCGAGCCGTCGCGAAGCTGGTCCCGGACACCGGTCACCTCCTCCAGGCGACGTTCCAGTTCCTCGAGCAGGTGTCGTTGCATCATGCCCTGTTGCCGCAGCGCCGCGTTCTCGGCAGCGAGGCGCGCCAGTTCGGCCGTCGCCGCGTCTTCCCCAGGCGCGAGCGACGCGCCGGCCCGCGCCAGCCGGCCGGCGCCCCATTGCAGCCATCCCAACGGCTGCAACGCACTGTCCATCCATGCGGTGCAGCGCGGCGGCAGCACGATCGCGAGCGCGGAGAGCGACATGAGCAACGCGAACACGCGTGGCTTCGTCAGACGGAGCGGGCGCGAAGACATGCGCGGAATGTACCGGCTCGGCGCGCGATCGTCGCGTCGGCCCGGCGCGTCGCATCGCGCGAAATCGTTCAAAAGCTGCCGCAGCGCCGACCGAATTCCCCTGTAACAGTCATGCGCGCCGATCCGTGCGTCGCCCCGCCCCGAGTTGCTGTTCGCACTCGCGGCGATACGATGCGATCGGCTTGGAATCGCGCGATCCTCGTGCTGCGAGTGGAGGTGCTTCCATGCGTCCCGATTCACGTGCCCGGCGTCAAGCCGGCGCCATCGGCCTGTTCGTGCTCGTGAGCCTGGTCTCGCTCTCCGCCACGGCGCTCGCGGAGCCGCCGGCACAACCCGGACCGGGCGCCGTCAGCGTGATCGAGATGATTCGCCCGGCCTTTTCGGCTACGGCGATGGCGTGGGTCGCGGCCGTGTTCGTGCTGATCGCGTCGGTACAGAGCCGACCGCTACTCTCGCGGTACACGTTCGATGGGCTGATGCTGGCGGCGCTGTCGCTGGTGCTGTTGATGCGCGACGAAACGCGCGTCGTCGCCGGAGACCGACTCGGCTGGACCGCGCAGGCGTGGGCGTACGGGCTGCTGACGGTTGGCCTCGCGCTGTTCGCCTTGCGCGGCGGAATGATCCTGGTTTCCGGTCGCATTCCGCGGCGCGAGGCGAACCTGTCGGACGGCGCAGCGCTCGTTCTTCTGGCGGCCGGAGTGATCGTCGCGTTCGGCAACATTGTCACGGCGCCGCTGTCGGACGCGTCGCGGGATGGAATCGTCGGCGCGATCGCGCTGCGCGACGAGATGAAACTGCCGTACGGCGACGCCCCTGGATTCGATTCGCGCGCTCCGCTCGTCTACACGACGCACAAGCTCGCGGTCGCCGCGCTTCCCCCGGCCGTGTTGGCCGGCGGCGAAGCCCGCCCGCTGCGCTGGGACGAGCGCTCCGCGTGGCTGTCGCCGGCGAGTCTCGCTCGGGCCGACCTGTCCGCGGCGCGGCTGGTCAACGCCGTGCTGCTTGGGCTCTTGCTGATCGGCGTCGCGATGGCCGGCAGCCGCGCGCATTCGCCCGCCTTCGGCGCGACCGCTGCGGCGCTGGTGTGTTTCTTCCCCGGCGCGCGGGAGTGTTTCGTTCAACCGGACGTGATGATTCCGGCCGTTCTGCTGGTCTGGGCGACGACGGTCGCGCTGCTCGGCGGTCCGAGCGGGTTCCTGAGCGTTCTGTTCGTGTGCGTCGCGGGTCTGGCATCCTCGTACGCATGGGTGCTGCTGCCGGGCATGCTGGCATATTACTTGCGTCGCGGCTGGCACGCGGTCGGCGCGGTCGTTGCGACGGTTCTCGGAGTGGCGGCACTACTGGTCGGCTTGCCGGCGCTAGTCGCCCCCAGCCTGCCGCGCGCGGACGGCGCGCTGGCGGCCGGCGGAACGAGACCGGCGTATCACGCCGCGCTGACCCCCGAGGGGACGATCGCGCTGTCGGCCTACGAAGGACCGGAATTGCCGGCGGCAGGACCGTTGGCGCCGGCCTGGCGGTTCCTGGTGGACGGCGAGGACGCGCGGCTGTCGCAGACGGGGTTGAAGTTTTCGCTGCCGCCCGGGCAGACCGCGGACGCGATCCTGTTGCGGCAGCTCTCCGTCGATGGTCCGTCGGGCGCGCTCCTTCAGTCCGAATATCGCAAAGCGCTCGCGGTCGCGCCGGCGGCGACCCGCCTGTGGGCGTCGCTGCGCACCATGCTGGAGCAGACGTGGAAACCGGCGATCGCGCCGGATCGGCCGCGAGCCGGCGCGTGGGAGTTCTGGTCGATGAACGCCGGCGGAGCCGACACGTGGACGTTGGTGCGGCGAATCTCCAAGGTCGTGCTCGTGCTGCTGGCGCTGGCCGTGTCGGCGCTGCTGTTCGGGGCACGGCGGGCCGATCCGCATCAATTGCTCGGCGCGGCTTGCCTGCTGCTGGCGGCTGCCGCGCTGGTGCAGGAAGCCGGCGCGGTCGGCGGGTTGGTGACGCCGTTCAGCCTGCTGATGATCGCGACGGGCGCCCACGCCGGGGCCGCGCCGGCCGAAGCGCCGTCGGCGCTGGGAGCGGCGCCGCGCATCACGATCGAGCGATAGCGTGCGGAGCGCCCGCGTCGCCGCGCGGGGGCGCTGAACGGCGAGGGAAGTGGATGACCGCGTCGAACGAGATGATCGCGATTCTCGATTTCGGGAGTCAGACGGCGCAGCTCATCGCGCGGCGCGTGCGCGAGAATCACGTCTATTGCGAGCTGTTTCCGCCGGGCGTCTCGGCGGACGACCTGAAGCGCCGCGGCGTTCGCGGCATCATTCTGTCGGGCGGACCGTCCAGCGTCTATTCCGCGGGTGCGCCGCGGTTCGATCCGGGCGTTCTCGATCTGGGCGTGCCGATCCTGGGAATCTGCTACGGGATGCAGGCGTTGTGCCAGCACCTGTCCGGCTGCGTGAATGCGTCGCAGCAGCGCGAGTTCGGCCGCGTACGGCTGCGCGTCGATCGCGCCGAGGGCATCCTCGCGCACCTGCCGCGTGAAACCTCGGTGTGGATGAGCCACGGTGACCGCGTGTCGTCGATCAGCGACGACTTCGTCGGTCTCGCCGCAACCGACAATTGTCCGATTGCAGCCGTGCGTCATCGCAGCCGACCGCTCTTCGGCGTGCAGTTTCACCCGGAAGTGACGCACACTCCGCTCGGGTCGCAGCTCCTGCGCAACTTCGTGTACGAAATCTGCGGCTGCGCCGGGCAGTGGCGGACACCCGGCGTGGTCGAGAGCGCGGTCGATGCGATCCGGGCGCGGGTAGGACGCGCCGACCGCGTGGTGTGCGGACTGTCCGGCGGAGTGGACAGCAGCGTGACGGCGGCGCTGGTGCATCGCGCGCTGCCCGATCGACTCGTGTGCGTGTTCGTGGACAACGGGTTGCTGCGTCGGAACGAGGGCGAGTTGGTCGAAGCGACCTTCCGCGGCCACTTCGGCATGAACCTCACCGTAGTCGACGCGCGCGACCGCTTCCTGCGACGGCTCAGCGCGGTTTCGGACCCGCAGGAGAAGCGCCGCATCATCGGGCACGAGTTCATCGAGGTGTTCCGCGAGGAGGCGCGCCGCATCGACGGCGCGCGATTCCTGGCCCAGGGCACGATCTACCCCGACGTGATCGAGTCCGGACACGGACCGGCCGGCACGTCGGCGATGATCAAGGCGCATCACAACGTCGGCGGTCTGCCGGCCGAACTGGGGTTCGAGCTGGTCGAGCCGTTGCGCAACCTGTTCAAGGACGAGGTGCGGCAGGTCGGCGAGGCGCTCGGCCTGCCGGAAGACCTGGTCTGGCGGCACCCGTTTCCGGGTCCGGGGCTCGCGGTGCGAATCGCAGGTGAGGTCACCCCGCTTCGGCTCGACCTGCTGCGGGCGGCCGACGACATCGTCATCGAGGAGATCCGCGCGGCCGGCTGGTATCACAAGATCGGGCAGGCGTTCGCCGTGCTGGTTCCGGTTTCGAGCGTGGGCGTCATGGGCGACGGTCGATCGTTCGAAGGGCAGAACCTCGTCGTCGTGCGACTGGTCGAAACGACCGACTTCATGACGGCCGACTGGGTCCGCATCGATCAGGAAGTGCTTGCGACGATCAGCAGCCGCATCATGAACGAGGTTCCGGGAATCAACCGCGTCGCCTACGACATATCGAGCAAACCGCCGTCGACGATCGAGTGGCAATAACGATTGCCGAGGGCGTCTGCGCGCGGATTTCCGCGAAAACAGCGGCTGCCGCTTGATCGCGGCCCCCAGACGCCGCGTAGGATCAGCATGAGGAGGCTCACGCCCATCTTCGCGCTGACAGCGCTTTCGTTTGGTTGCGCCGCAACCGAGCGCGCCACAGTGCTGTTGCCGAGCTTCACTGCAACGGGCGGTCCGAACCTGCTTCTTCATCCCACGCTTCGGCTGACGCACCTGTCGGAGAGCTACGCGGGTCGATCAACCTGGCCCAGCGTCGAGCACGGTCTGATTCTGGAAGACACAACGTATGTGAGCGAGTGGTCGTACGACGACGAGTCGTTCACGGACCGATTGGGCGGCGGCTATTACGGTGTGCGTGAGGGCTACCGATTGCGGCGCTTCGCCCGATAATCATTCCGTGTATCTTGTTGCGCTTACATAGCTTGCGTCGCAGCCGGTTTCGCAGGAATCTAATGCGGGTTGGCAATTTTGTACACCGCGCGCCTACGATTTGCTGGAGCTTCTCCCGCTGCGAACTGGGAAGCTGGGGCTCGACGCAAACAGGACTTGCACCGCGTAACCCCCGAAGTACATGGGAGAAGGTATTATGAGACTTCACTCCTCCGGACTTCTCGGCTTTTTCTGCTTCTCGTCCATGCTCGCGTTCGATCTTCGCCTCGACTGCAAGGACGTGGCGACGGCAGGTTTGCTCGACGCGCTCTGGTTCGGCGCCTCTGTCGCGGTGAACGCCGCGATCGACGAGCAGCAGAATCAAAACGGAGACCCGAATGACGGCGGGGCGGGACAGCCCGCGCCCGGCGTTCCCGGGCCGGCAGGCCTGAGCTGCTGGGATCTCAACGGCAACGGGTCGGGCGACGCCGACGAGGACATCAATGGCGACGGCGTGTTCGACGCGCTGGATTGCCGCGGCGACGCCGGCGCGAACGGCAATGACGGCCAGAATGGCGCGGACGGCGCGGACGGGGCGGACGGCCAGGATGGCGCAGACGGCAGCGACGGAGCGAACGGCGCGAACGGCGCGGACGGCGCGGATGGCGCGGATGGCGCGGACGGCGCGCCGGGCGACGATGGGTTCAGTTGCTGGGACATCAACGGCAACGGCCTGGCCGACCCGCTCGAGGATTCGAACGGCGACGGGTTCGTGAACATCAACGATTGTCGCGGTCCGGCCGGCAATGACGGCGCGCCGGGTCAGGACGCGTCTGGCGCCGTGGCGCTGGCGGCGGTGCCGGCTACCGGCGACCTGTCGGATACGAACTCGCTTCGCGGGATCAAGTTCCCGATCGGCGTGGGGACGATGAACGTGCGCGTCGGCACGGGACGTTACAACATTCCGATCGACCTGTCGGGCGTCGATGAAGACGTGCTGGGAATGACGCTGGCCGACCTGACGCCGCAGGACTTCGCGGTGCTGATCTCGATCGAGACGGACGCGAACGGTCCGCCGGGCGGACCGGGTCTGCCGTCGCTGCTGTTCGCGTACTACGAGATTCTGGAGATCGATCCGGTCGATCAGGAGATGCTGATCCAGATCAAGATCCGGACGATCACGAACTCGCTGGCCAACGCGGACTTCAGCTTCGCGGTGTATATCCCGAGCTTGCAGTAGTCGACAAGGCGTTCGCGCTCGGAGGACCCGCACGCGAGGACGGCGCGGCGCGTTCGACGGATCGACCACCGCTGTGATTCGAACGCCCGCCGCGCGACAGCCTCGCGCGACGGGCGTTGTTGTTCATCCCCGCGTCGGCGCGAATTGCGTCTCACACAGGCTGACGTAGAACGGCGACTGCTCCAGCAGCTCCGCGTGCGCGCCGTCCGCGATCAGCCGCCCCTCGTGCAGCACGACGATCCGGTCGGCCCGCGCGATTGTGCTGTAGCGGTGGGCGATGATGAACGTCGAGCGGCCGCGCGTCACCTCCTCGAGCGCGGCCTGGATGCGCTGCTCGGATTCGCTGTCCACCTGGCTGGTGGCCTCGTCGAGCACCAGGATGGACGGATCGCGCAGGATCGCGCGGGCCAGCGCGATGCGCTGCTTCTGTCCGCCCGACAGCGAGCGCGCCGTGATCTCCGCGTCGTAGCCCTGCCGCTGCGCGTCGCCCGATCCGCTCCGCAACGTGCCGATGAAGTCGTCCACGTGGGCGTGTACGGCCGCGTCTCGAACGGCGTCGCGCGACGCGCCGTCGCCCGCGCCGTACGCGATGTTGGCGTGCACAGAGTCGGAGAAGATCACGGCGTCCTGCGTGACCAGCCCGATCCGCGCCCGAAGCGACGCCAGCGAAAACGAGCGAATGTCCCTGCCGTCGAACAGGATCGCGCCGCGCGTCGGCTCATGGAACCGCAGCAGCAGCGAAATGAGCGTGGTCTTGCCGGAGCCGTTCGGACCGACGACCGCCACGACTTCGCCGCAACGAACCCGCAGGTTCACGTCCTCGAGCACCGTGCGGTGCGGCGCGCCGGGATAGGCGAAGTGCACGCCGCGGAACTCGATGAACCGTTCCGGTCGGGGGATCGCCGGCAGCGCGTCGCTGGCCGGTTCGGGCGGCGCGTCGAGCAATTCGAACAGCCGTTTGGCGGACGCCTCGGCCGCTTGAATCCGGTTGTTCACCTTGCCGAGCTTGCGGATCGGATCGAACACGCCCCCGAGGCACACGATCGCCGCGAAAAACAGGTGCGGTTCGAGCGTGCCGTAGAACACGCGGCTGCCGCCATACAGCACGAACGCGCTGACAGCCAGCATGGCGAGCACTTCCAGGACCGGGTGTGTCGCCGCCTCGACGAACTCGATCCGCGTCTGCGCCGCGGCTAGGTTGCGATCCTCGCGTTCGAAGCGATCGCGTTCGGTCGTCTCCGTGCCGAAGGCCTTGACCACGCGGATGCCCGCCAGCCGCTCGCCCAGGTGGTCGAGCAGAACACCCCAGGACTCCGACGCGCGCCGCTGGGAGAGCTTGATCATCCGCCCGAGCGACCGCATCACGATCAGGCCGATCGGCAACCCCGCCAGCGCTACGCACAACAGGCGCCAGTCGATCAGCAGCGTCATCGCCAGCACGCCGATAGCCTTGAGCGGCTCGCGCACCACCTTGCCGAAGAGCTCGACCAGGCCGATTTCCACCCGGTTCACGTCGGTCGCGAACCGGCCCAGCGTGTCGCCGGGCGGGTGTTCGGAATGCCAGGACATCGGCAGCCGCAGCACGTGCTCGGAAAGCTGTGTGCGCAAATCGTGCGTGGATCGCTGTACGGCCGCGGCGACGAGGCCCTCGTTCAGAAGCCGGCATGCGCCGCCGATCAGCGAAACGCCGATCAGCGCAGCCATGACGAACGTGAGCGCCGCGAGGCGACCCTCCGGAGTGCGGGCCGCGGGCAGGGCGGCGGCGACTTCGCGAAGCCACGCGAGCCATGCGCCGGCCGGTCGAAGCGACGCATGAACCTCTCGCTCCTGGCCGGCGTAGTCTCGGACGACGAGGCGCGCCGGTTCGGCGCGGTCGTACGCCGCGAGCCGCCGGATCAGCGTGTGCGAATCGTCGGGCCGGCCGTCGATCGAAACCACGTGCTCGCCGGCCGTCAGCGGCGGGGGCGCGTGCCGGCCGAGCGGGACGAATTGGATCAGAAGGCCGGACGGGTCGTTGGGCGAGTCGGCCGGAAGCGTGACGCCGAGGCGGCGCTCCGCGATGGCGCGATCGAGCCAATCGGGGACGGTCTCATGGTCGGAGAAGATGACCTTGAGGATCGGGACCACGCTGGAGATGCTGAATGCGTAGGACACGCTTACGCCCAGCGCGGCGATCATTCCCAGCAGCAACGTTCGGCGATGCGGACTGAGCAGCCGGAAGGTGCGACGGAAGTTGGGCAGCCAGTGTCGCTGGCGAGGATTCTCGGACATCCTGAGCTATGATACCGCGGACATTCGGGTTGCGTGAGCGGGCCGGCGACGCGGACGCCAAGGGACGACGCATCGGAGCAGGGGAACCACCGTTGACCGAAATGTTGAGCCTGTCGGGTCCAGACATCACCGAAGCCGAAATCGAAGCCGTCGTGGCTGTGCTGCGTACGCCGCACCTGAGCCTGGGGCCGAAGGTCCCGGAGTTCGAGGACGCGTTCCGCGCCCGATTGGGCGTGCGTCACGCGGTCGCGGTGAGCAGCGGCACGTTCGCGCTGCATTTGTGCTGGCGGGCGATGGAAATCAGCGCGGGCGACGAGGTCATCACGACGCCGTTCTCGTTCATCGCATCGAGCAACAGCATCCTGTTCGAGGACGCGGTCCCCGTGTTCGTGGACATCGACCCGGATACGTGGCAGATCGACGCGTCGAAGATCGAAGCCGCGATAACGCCGCGGACTCGCGCGCTGCTGCCGGTGGATGTGTTCGGCTCGGCGCCGGACATGGAAAAAGTGCAGGCGATCGCCCGGCGACACAAGCTGCGATTGCTCGAGGATTCCTGCGAAGCGCTGGGCGCGACGATTCACGGTCGGCCGGCCGGGACGCTGGGCGAAGCGGGCGTGTTCGGCTTCTATCCAAACAAGCAGATCACGACCGGCGAAGGCGGCATGGTCGTGACGAATGACGATCGGATCGCGTTCCTGGTGCGCTCGATGCGGAACCAAGGGCGCGACCCGGATGCCGGCTGGCTTCAGCACGCCCGGTTGGGATTCAACGCGCGCCTGACGGACATCGCGAGCGCGCTCGGGCTGGTGCAGATGCGCCGGCTGGATGAGATTCTGGCCCGCCGTTCGCACGTGGCGGAGCAATACTCGGCGCGGCTGCGCGACGAGCCGCGCGTGCGGCTGATGCGCGTGCCTGAATCCGTTCGCATGAGCTGGTTCGTCTATGTCGTGCGGCTGGACGATCGCTACTCGCAAGCAGATCGGGATCGCATTCTCGAGGGGCTTCGGGCGGCCGGTATTCAGTGCAGCAACTACTTCACACCTATTCACTTGCAGCCGTTCTATCGCGAGAAGTTCGGGTTCAAGCCCGGCGACTTCCCGGTCACTGAGGCGCTGTCGGCGCGAACCGTGGCGTTGCCGTTCCACTGCCGCATTACGGATACGGATGTCGAGCGGGTCGTCGCCGCATTTCGGAAGCTGCTGTAGCTCGTGACGGCCGCACGGCCGCGATCGCTCGGCCAGTCGTCGCGAGACGGCGTGAGCCCAGGCTGCGATCCATAATTTTATAATAGTCAATTAGTTACGTCGATCGATACGCCGCGCGTGGAGCGCGTTTTTCGGACGTTACGCACCGCCGCGCCGGCGCCCGGGTGAACCGGGACCGATTTCTGTCGTAGAGATTGCGTGCGGCGCGCTTCGCAACGCTTGGGCTGGATGGAATCGGCGCACGGCGGGCGATCGAATCGCATAGTTTCGCCTGTGGGCGGCGGTGGAATGGTGCGCCGAACGGGTAGTTCGCGGGGCGCCGCGTTTTTCTCAGACCTGAAGTGGAAATCGGACGGCCACGCGTCCTAGCATCGGCATCGCGGTCTCTGTGTGAAGCCGTTGGGGAGCGGATTCGCCATGCGTGTACACCGTATTTTTCTGCCGCTCGTCGTTTCGTGCGCGATTTCGGCGCCTGCATTCGCCCAATTTACGACGTCTGCGCGCAGCCGCCCGTCCGAAGGTCCGTCGCAGCGAATCGGCGAGGTGGGGGGACGGGCGACGCGTGAGGGCGTCTCGCAGATCGACCAGCGCAGCTTTGGCGGCGGCGGCGGCCCGATCCTGGGATCGTACGGGCTGACGCCGGATGCGGCGCCTTACTCGCTGCCAGCGGAGGTTCTCCCGGCGGCGGTTGGACGTTCGTATCCGTGGAATCATCGCAGTCCGCTGGTTGAGCAGCCGGGACGATACAGTCGGATCGATCTGGGGATGGTCTCCGGATACTCGACGGCGGTTTCCGATGCTGTGCCGCTGTTCGGCGTGGAATCCGATCGAATCCGTCCTGCGCGAATCAACTATCCGCTGAACCGTCCGTCGCCGAGCGCGTTCCACGAGCTTTTCGGGCTGGAGCCGCTGAAGGAGGACGAGTCCGCAACTTCCGACGCCGCGCCGGTCAAGTCGGCGGTCGAGCTTCTGGATGAATGGAATCAGAACTCCGTGGCGATGTCGCTGGAGCGAGCGCTGCGGTTCTTCCGCATTTCGACGACGCCCGGTGCGGAGCTTCAAAGCGACGCGCTGGCCCGATCGGTTTCGGCGCTGGAGCTGGTTCGGCAGCAGCGCCAGGGCGGCAGCGTTGCCGACGTGCTGCTGGTTCATGCGGCGCTTCGACGAAATCAGATCGTGACGGCTTCGGCGTATCTGTACGACGTGGTGGAACGGAACCCGGGGTATTTCACGCAGCCGGTGGATCTCGCGTCGTACTTCGGCGATCCAGAGATGCTCAAGAAGCAGATGCAATCGTTCGTCCGCGTCGGCGACGAGAATCCGCACATTGTCGACGCGCAGGCTTTGCAGGCCTATTGCGCATGGGTTCTGGGCGACATTCCGCGCGTCCGATTGACGATCGAGGCGATCAAGAAGTTGAGCGCCGAGAAACCCGAGGCCCGACGGTCTGTGCGGATCGCCTTTGCGATCGAGGCGGCCCTCAAGTAAAGTGCGCCGCCGCAGGAAGGCGGGCGGCGCTTCCAGCCGGATTCGTCGTCGCTTCCCCTTCGGAGTCGGCAACAGGGGCGACGCGACGAAAGCAATGGCCGACGATCAGGACACTCAACGCGCGAAAGCGCCATGGTTCGCCTGGGCTCGTGAGCGACGCGTTCTGCTGTCGCTGATCGGGCACGTTGTCTTGTTCGCGCTGAGCTGGCTGCTCTCGTTCGGGCTGGCGTACAACTTCCGCAACTTCGATTCCTGGTTTCAGATTTTCTTCCTGCGGCTGCTGCCGTTCGTGGTGGCGATCAAGTTCGCGGTGTTCGTGGCCAAGGGGCTGCACCGTGCCTCGTGGCGCTACGTCAGCATGCGCGACGTCATGCAGGTGACGTGGGCGGCGTGGCTGAGCTTCTTCTGGATCTTCGTCATCTACTACGCGGTGGCGAACTTCGACGCGCTCGGCATTCCTTTCGATCCGTTTCTGGGCCGCGATTTTCCCGATTCGGTGCTGCTGCTCGACTTCGCCGGGACGATCGCTCTGGTGTGCAGCGCGCGGATCGCCGTACGGCTCTACCACGAGGAAATTCAGCCGATCCGCGAGGACGCCGCGCCCAAGCTGCTGATTCTGGGGGCGGGCAACGCGGGCGAAAACGTGGTGCGAGAGATCCTTCGTCAGCCGGTGCTCGACTATCGGGTGGCGGGCTTTCTGGACGACGATCGCAGCAAGCGCGGCGCCCTCATTCACGGCGTCGAGGTGCTCGGTCCCATCGACGACATCAAGCGCGTCTGCGCCGACCACGCGATCGACGAGCTGCTCATCGCGATGCCCAGCGCCAAGCAGCAGCAGATTCGTCGCGTGGTCGAGCTGTGCCAAGGCACGAACCTGCGTTTCAAGACGCTTCCGGCGATGTCGGACCTGATCTCCGGCCGGGCGAATGTGCAGCAGATTCGCGACGTGGACATTCACGACCTGCTGGGGCGCGCCCCGGTGCGGCTCGACACGGCCGAGATCGCCCGGTTTCTGGACGGTCGGGTGGTCATGGTGACCGGCGCGGGCGGGTCGATCGGTTCGGAGCTGTGCCGGCAGATCGCCCGGTTCAACCCGCGCCGGCTGCTGCTGGTCGAGCAGGCCGAACAAAACCTGTTCGACATCGACCGCGAGCTTCGCCGGACGTTTCCGGCGATCGAGTTCATCCCGTACATCGCGGACATCTGCGACGATCGCCGCGTGACGCGGATCTTCGAAGCGCATCGGCCGACGGCCGTATTTCACGCAGCCGCTCACAAGCACGTGCCGATGATGGAACACAATCCGGGCGAGGCGATCAAGAACAACGTGCGCGGGACGCGCGCGGTGGCCGACGCGGCGGCGCGCTTCGGCTGCGAGAAGTTCGTGATGATCTCGACCGACAAGGCCGTGAACCCGACCAGCGTGATGGGCTGCAGCAAGCGCGTGGCGGAGATGTACATCCAGGCCCTGAACGAGCGGGTCGAGACGCAGTTCGTCACGGTCCGATTCGGCAACGTGCTGGGCAGCAGCGGCAGCGTGGTGCCGATCTTCAAGGAGCAGATCGCGCGCGGCGGGCCGGTGACCGTGACTCACCCCGACATGGTGCGCTACTTCATGACGATTCCGGAAGCGGCGCAGCTCGTTCTCCAGGCCGCGTCGATGGGGCAGGGCGGCGAGATTTTCGTACTCGACATGGGCGAGCCGGTGAAAATCGTCGATCTGGCGCGCGACCTGATCACGCTGTCCGGCTTCCGACCCGGCGAGGATATTCAGATCGAGTTCACCGGCGTGCGACCGGGGGAAAAGCTTTTCGAGGAGCTTTCGATCGAAGGCGAGGACGTCGCGCAGACTTCGCATCCCAAGATCGGCATCTGGACGAAGATCCCGGTCCGCTACGAGTTCGTCTCGGAGGCGATCGACACGCTCGTGAGCGAAGCCGACCAACTGGACCGCGCGCAGCTCCGTTCGCGCCTGGCGGGAATCGTGCCGGAGTTCTTCATCGAGCCGCCCGAAGCGCCGCCGATTCGCGCGCCCGGAGAGGCCGCGGACGCTGGCGGCGCATCCATGTCGATCACGCCGAAGCCTGTGCGGGCCTAGCCGCGTGTCCGGCGCGCCGATCAATCGTCTCGCCATGTGGCGATCCCGCTCATGAGCCAGGCAGCCGCGAACCCGAGCTCGCACGCGCAGAAGCCAACCGGCGCGCCGGCGTGGCTGCCGATCGGCGCGGCGGCGCTGCTGGCGGCGTATGCGGCCCACGTCTGGCGGTTCGCCTACGTCAATGACGACGCGTACATCTCGTTCCGCTATGCGCGGAACCTGGCGCGGGGCATCGGCCTGCGCTACAACGCGTCCGAGCAGCCGCCCGTCGAGGGATACAGCAATTTCCTGTGGACCGTTCTCGCCGCGCCGGTCATCGGGACCGGCTTCGATCCAGCCGTCGTGATGCCGATGCTGTCGGCGCTCTGCGGCGGTTGCCTGCTCTGGATGGTTTACGCGCGGCTGGCGCGGGACAGCGGGCCGGTCGCGGCGCTCGCCGGCGCGGGGCTGCTGGCCGCGTTGCCGCCGTTCGCGCTGTGGGCGACGAGCGGGCTGGAGACGATGCCGTTCGCGCTCGCGTTGTATCTGTCGCTCGATCGACTGGTGCTGCGGGCGGGCGGTCCGGACGGCCGGCTGGGCGGCGTCTGCCTGCTGCTGCTGGCGCTGCTGCGCGTCGAGGGCGCCGCGTGGGCGGTCGTGCTGCTGACGATCGCGCTCTTGTGGGCGGTATTGCGTCGCGGGCGCGGCTTGCGCGAGGTAATTGCAGCCGCCGCGGTGTTCGCGCTGACGTACGCCGTGTACAGCGGATGGCGGTGGAGCTACTTCGGCACGCTGATTCCGAGCACGGTGCTGGCGAAGAGCGCACTGGACGGTCCGCGGCTCGTGCGCGGCGTCCATTACGTCGTGTCGTTCGTGCTGACGTTCTGGGTTCCGTTAGTGCTGCTTCCAGGGCTGCTAGCGGCTCTGCGGCGCGAGCGCCGTGCGGCGGCGCTGACGTGCGCGGCGCTGGCGCTCGGCCTCGCGGCCTACAGCGTGCTCGTCACGGGCGACTTCATGCCGATGGGCCGGTTTCTGCTGCCGGCCCTGGCACCGCTTGCGCTTCTGTGGGGATGGGCGCTGGGAGACCTGGCGCGCTGGAGACGTGCGATCGGCACGGCGCTGGCGTGCGCCGCGGGGGTGAGCGCGGCGGTTGTGGCGGCGCTTCCGGGATTCGGCGTTCACATGACGCCGCGGGCGACGCTCGAGCGATTTCGCTTTCGATTCAACGAACCGCAGTTCGCGACCGAGATCGAAGCGTTCCAGCGGCAGGTCGAGCGGGCGGGAAACTGGCGTCTGCTTGGCGAGGGGCTGCGGCAATTCGTGCAGGAGCGCGGCACTTCAGAGGCGGCATCCGTCGTCCTGCCGTGGATCGGTGCGGCCGGCTATTATTCCGATCTGCACGTTTACGATCAGTACGGACTGATTTCACCGACGGTGGCGCGGCGCGAAGTCGCACAGGACGAGCGGCTGGCGTCACCGGGTCACGATAAATTTGTGCCGCCGACGTTTTTTCTGGACGAGCGGCCGACGGTGCTGAATGCGGTGCTGTGGAGCGGGCTGCCGGCGCGGCGGGCGGCCGGCGCGGCGGCGCAGTTCGCCCGCGCGCTCATGGCATTGGAGCCGCGAGGGAAGATCGCGGCGGCGTATGCTCCGGACATGATGGAGTTCGGCGAACGGGCGATCGGCGCGAATGCGCCGCAGCATGTTCTTGCGGTGTGGGTACGATTGCCGGACGCCGTGACGCCGGCTCGAGCGTGGCGGGACTTCGAGGAGCGGCTGGAGGAGTTCGCGCGAACGGGGACGATCCGCGGACCGGTTTGGCAGGGGAGCGATCCGTGAACAGGACCGGCACATCGGCGCGGAGTAAAGCCGCTCTGTTCGCGGCCCTCGGCGCGGCGCTGCTGGGCGCTGTCTCGACGATCGGCGTCGGGTGCTCGCGCGAGGGCGGCGCGGTGCGCGGCGGTAGCGAGGACCGCGCGACGAGCGTGCTTCTGGTGACGCTCGACACCACCCGGCGCGATCACTTCGGCTGCTACGGCTATCCGCAGCCGATTACGCCGAACTTCGACGCGCTGGCGAGCGAGGGCGTACGGTTCGACCGCGCCTATTCGACCGCGTCGGTGACGCCCGTTTCGCACGCGTCGATCCTGACGGGGCTGAACCCATATCAGCACCAGGCGCGCGTGATTGCCGCGGCGAGCGGGTTCCGGCTGCACGAGAGCGTGCCGACGTTGGCGACGATTCTGCGCACGCAGGGGCGGCGGACCGCGGCGTTCCTCAGCGCGTTCTCGGTGTCGGAGTATTACGGTCTGGAGCGTGGCTTCGACACGTGGGACAACGGGCTGACAGTGGCCGCGGACGACGTGATCACGTCGCAGCAGGGCGGTTCGCACCTGGCGTGGGACGCGAACGTGCACCAGCGTCGCAGCGACGCGACGACGGACCGGTTCCTGGCGTGGCTGGAGAAGGGCAGCGGACCGTTCTTCGCGTGGATTCACTACTGGGATCCGCACGACGCGGTGATTCTGCCGCCGCGCGAGTTCATCGAGAAATTCCGCCCCGACGGGCAGCGCCCGACCGATCAGCTCCGCGCGCTCTATGCGGCCGAGGTGCACTACGTGGACGCGCAGTTCGGGCGCATCGTTTCGGCCCTGCGGACCCGGGGCGAATACGACCGCACGATCGTGGTGGTCATCGCCGACCACGGCGAGGGTTTGGGCGAGCACAACTGGTGGTTTCATCGGCTGCTGTACGAGGAGCAGATTCACGTGCCGATGCTGATGCGGATTCCCGGCGCCGCGACGGGCGTGGTCGTGACGCCGGTGGTTCGCTGCACAGACATTCTGCCGACGGTCACGGACTATCTGCGGATCGCGCCGTCCGGAGCGACGTTTGGCCGCAGCCTTCGCCCGTTGCTGGAGGGGCGGGCTGAGCCGCCGCGACCGGCCTATGCCGACGCGCTGAACAAGTTCGATCAGAATTCGAACCTGCACAAGCAGCGGCCGCGCGACGGGTTGCTGTATGCGGTGATTCAGGGCGATTGGAAGCTGATTCACAACGACGAGCATGCCGACGCGCATCAGCTCTACAACCTGGCGAACGATCCGGAGGAGAGCCGCAATCTCTTCACGCAGCGGCCGGAGCGCGCGCGCGAGCTGAAGGCGCTGCTCGATTCATGGCAGCCGTATCAGCGCGAGCCGTTTTCGAGCGGGCCGCTCGATCCGGCCGCTCTGCGTGCGCTGCAATCGCTGGGCTACGTGGGCGACACAGAAGAGGCAGCGGAGACGCAGCCGGCTGGCGAAGGGCCGTGAGAGTGCCGGCGCGCAGGGATTTCGTCGCGATGCGGTGGCGACGCCCGAATGGCGGGTGTTGCGGCTCCCGAGCATGGCAACGCAAGGTGTCCGGCGCCACGCGTTCGCTGCGCTATCGGTCGAGTTCGGCCGCGATGACCTGCATGCTGCCGAGGATGGCGACCACGTCGCTGATCTGGTGCCCGATGACGAGGTGCGGGAAACACTGGTAATTGATGAAGCTGGGCGGTCGGCAGCGGGCGCGGTAGGCGCAATTGCCGCCGTCGCTGGCGAGGTAGAAGCCGAGTTCGCCGGTGGGGTTCTCGATGGCGCCGTAGGCCTCGCCGATCGGCGGGCGCGCGCCGCGGTTGGTCATGACTTTCTCGAAGTGCGCGATCAGTCCTTCGATCGAGAAGAAGATTTCGCGTTTGTCGGGCAGGGTCGCCTTGGCGTCGGCCAGGACGTTGACCGGTCCTTCGGGCAGGCGCGCGATGACCTGCTCGATGATCGACATCGACTGCCTGACTTCCTCGAGCCGCACGAGGAACCGCGCCAGCACGTCGCCGTCGTAGCAAATCGGCACCTTGAACTGGACCGCCGGCGCGCCCTTGCCGTCCCAGTTGTCGGCGAAGCACAGATAGGGTTCGTCCTTGCGCAGGTCGCGACGTACGCCGCTGGCGCGGGCCGGCGGACCGGTGATTGACCAGTCGATCGCGTCGTCGTGGCTGATGACGCCGATGCCGCGGCAGCGCTCCACGAAGATGCGGTTGCGGACCAGCAGGCCCTCGAAATCGGCCAGCGCCGGCGGGAGCTGTTCCCGGATGAAGCGCAGCACTTTGCCGAACCATTGCGGCTGGGCGTCCTGCATGACGCCGCCGACGCGCGTGTAGCTCACCGTGAAGCGGGCGCCGCACAGCTCCTCGAGCAGGTCATAGATGACTTCGCGCTCGTTGAAGCCGTACAGGAAGCCGGTCAGCGCGCCGAGGTCGAGTGCGGCCGCACCGAGGCACAGCAGGTGGTCCTGAATCCGGCCCAGTTCGCAGACGATCGTGCGCAGGGCCTTGCAGCGCGGGGTCAGCTCGATGCCGAAGAGCTTTTCGCACGCGTGGTGCCAGGCGACGTTGTTGACGATCGGCGAGATGTAGTTCATCCGGTCCGTGACGACCACGTACTGGTTGAAGTTCAGATGCTCGCCCAGCTTCTCGAAGCCGCTGTGCAGATAGCCGATGTGCGGTACGCAGCCGACGACCGTCTCGCCTTCGAGCTCGAGCACGAGCTGGAGCGTGGTGTGCGTCGCGGGGTGCTGCGGCCCGAAGTTCAGCGTCCAGCGGTCGTCGCCGGCGTCTGCCGGCGGAATCAGCCGTGTCGGTTCGAACCCGGTCAACGCGCTCATGCCCGTCGGCTCCCAGCGTGCGTGTCTCGATCGGTCGAGAGGGGATTGTAGCGGGGGCGCGCGGCCGACGGAACGGGCCTGAGCGACCCGCTGTAAGGGCGATGCCGGAAACGGTACGATAGTCCTGGCTGCGGGGGGACCGTCGCCCGTTCGCTTGGTCCACGCTCGTTCGGTAAGGAGACCCACGACATGATGCCCGACCGCGTGAAGCAGATTCTTTCGTGGTACGAGTCGGACAACGCCGGCGTGCTCGCGAACCTGCGCCGGATCATCGGCTCGGGAACGCTGAAGGACACAGGCCGATTCGTCATTCTGCCGGTCGATCAGGGATTCGAGCACGGTCCGGCGCGCAGCTTCGCGCCGAATCCGCCCGGATACAACCCGCACTATCACTTCGAGCTGGCGATCGAGTCGGGATGCAACGCGTATGCCGCGCCGCTCGGCTTTCTCGAGGCCGGCGCGCGGACGTTCGCGGGCGAAATTCCGCTCATCCTGAAGCTGAACAACAACGAATCGCTCTACGGCACGAAGAACCCGACGCAGGCCATCACGGCGTCGATCGATCACGCCCTTCGGCTGGGCTGCGCCGCCATCGGATTCACGATCTATCCCGGCTCTGCGAACGCCCAGGCGCAATACGAGCAACTGAACAGCCTCGCCGAAGAAGCCAAGGGCGCCGGGCTCGCCGTGGTGGTGTGGAGCTACCCGCGCGGCGAGGGGCTGAGCAAGGACGGCGAGACCGGCATCGACGTGTGCTGCTATGCCGCTCAGATCGCGGCGCAGCTCGGAGCGCACATCATCAAGGTCAAGCCGCCGACCGACCACGTCGAGCAGGCCGAGGCGAAGAAGGTCTACGACAAGCACCAGATCCCGGTCAAGACGCTGGCGGAGCGTATCCGCCACGTCATCCAGAGCGCGTTCGACGGGCGGCGCATCGTCATCTTCTCCGGCGGCGCCGCGAAGGACGAATCGGCGATCCTGGACGAAGTGCGCGGCATCCGCGACGGCGGCGGCTTCGGCAGTATCATGGGTCGAAACGCCTTTCAGCGGCCGCGAAAGGACGCGCTGGTCCTGCTGAAGAAGGTGATGGACGTCTACGCGAACAAGGGCTGAAGCATCGGGAGGCTTGGCGAATCCGCCGGTGGATCGGGCCTGTGCCACGGCGGAACGGGAAGGTCGTTTTGTTCGCGCGGGAACCGACGATAACATGGCGTCCGGGCCTTCGCTTTCGGGCGCCTGCGGAAAAGAACGCCGGCCATGACGAACGACCCAGGCCGCACCGCACTGATGCCGGCTTCGGCGCGCCCGAGCACAGCGCCGCTCTATCACGTCGTGCTTCTGGACGACGACGACCACACGTACGAATACGTGGTCGAAATGCTGTGCAAGCTCTTCCAGCATTCGCAGGAGTTCGCGTTCAAGCTGGCCTGCGAAGTGGACGGCGCCGGACGGGCGATCGTCGAGACGACCGTGCTGGAGCGCGCCGAGTTGAAGCGCGACCAGATTCACGCATACGGCGCCGACCGCCGCCTGAAGCGGTCGCGCGGTTCGATGTCGGCCAAGCTCGAACGGGCGAATTGACTCGCCCACGGAGGAAACCGAGTGAACAAGAAAACAAGAAAAGTCCGCAGCAAGCACCGCAAAGCCCGAGGACGCGCCAAACGGAAGGTGCGCGAATCCAAGGCCAAGTCCAAGCGATAGCCCACCGCGTGTCGTCGACGATCCAACCGCATGCCCGTGCCTGGCTGCTCGCCGCGTCGCTGCTCGCCGCGCTGCTGACCGCGCGTCCGGCGGTTGCGCAGGCGGCGTCCGCGCCGGCGACTCCGACGCCCGCGCTGCACCCGATCGCCGCGCAATTCATCGACCTCGCCCGCGACCACGGACTGAACCGCGGCGCGTCCTCGACCGCGGCCGACGCGCTGCGCGTGCGGACGTTGCTGTTGGCGGCGCTGCGCTTTCAGCCGGACGCGACGCCCGCGATCGCCCTGCTGCACGAAATGGCCGCACACTCGGGCGACGAACCTGCGGCGCGGCAGTGGCTCGAGCGCTTGGTGCAAGCCGACCCGGGCAGCATGGCCGCGCTCGATTCGTGGCTCGACCTCGGTCCGGCCGATGCGAACACGCTGGAGCGCCAGATCGAGTGGCTGCACGCCTGTCTCGCGGCCCAGTCCGACCCGCGGCGCAAGGCGCGCGTGCACGCACGCCTGGCGCGGACCGCGGTCCAGCAGCTCGACCGCGATCAGGCCGGGCGTCAGTTGGCGGCCGCCTTGCGGCTCGATCCCCGCTGCGCACCGGCGATCCTGCTTCGAGCGGAGGCGGCCGGAGATACGGACGACCCGGCGAGCGACCTGGAGGTGCTGTTGCCGGCGCTCGAGCTTCGGCCGGCTGACGAAGGCCTGTTGTGGCGGTGCGGGCGGAATCTGGACGCGTGCGGGCTGGTCGCAGACGCCGGGCGAATGTACGCGGCCGCCGAGCGGCTGCGCGCCGCGGGCGGCGGAGGCGAGCGGCTGGCCGCCACGATGCAGCTTCAGCTCTCGGCGAACGCGGCGGCGCTGGGGGACTTTCCCCGAGCGCTGGATCTGGGCCGAAGCGCGGCGCGAGGCGAATCGCTGCCGTTCGATTGGGCGGTGTACATGGTCTGGCTGCACGAGCGGCACGGTGCGGCCGAGCTTTCGCAGCGCTTTCGGCAGAAGCTGGAGTCGAACACCGCGGCGATCGAAGACACGGAAGCCTGGGGAGCGGACGTAGTGGCGCAGGCGGCGTGGTACCTGTGCATTCTGAACCCGCAGCCGCAGCGGGCGCTGGAATTCGCGCAGTCGGCTGTCGCGCGCGAGCCGCAGAACCCGCTCGGGCGGCGAGCGCTGGGGTGGGCGCTGGCGGAACTGGGCTTGCACGACGAGGCCCGCGCGGAGCTGTCGTCGATCGCGCCGTCGGACGCATTCGCAGCGTATCGCCTGGCGCGTCTGCTGACGGACGAGGGCGACGTGGGCGCGCCGGAGCGGCTTCTGGCCGAGCTTCGCCGGAAACCGCTGACGGGATTCGCGCGGGAGTTCTGGGAGGAGCTGCTGGGTCCGCAGGGCGGTAGCGAGGGACCGTGGCGCAGCGACCAGGCCGCGGATCGTATCGCGCGATTCTCATGGGATTCGCTGGATTTCGCGCTCGATCCGGCCCGCTTCCTGCGCATCGAGATCGCCCCGCGCTCCGCAAGCGTGCGGTTCGGCGAGCCGTGGTGGGTGGATTTCGAGCTCACGAACGAGGCGTCGTTTTCGGTGCTGCTCGGCGCCGACGCGCTGGTGAACCCCGTTCTGCTCGTCTCGGTCCGCCTGGAAGGCGACCGCGTTCGGGAATTCAGCAATCTGATGACGGTTCCGCTCGATCGGGCGCGCAGCCTCGCCCCGGGAGAGAGCGTACGTGTTTCGCTGAACCTGGAGATCGGTCCGCTGTGGAAGGCTTCTCGGCTCACGCCGCAGCAGATTCAGCGCGTGGCGGTCGCGGCGCTGCTGGATCCGGTTCAGGGATCAGACGGCGCGTGGCGGGCTGGTCCCGGCGGCAAGAGCGCGCGGACGGCGTTCTTTCATCGGCTGCCGGCGGGCGCGCAGTCCAGCAGTTGGCCGGCGTATGAAGCGGCCGTCGGCGGTCCGTCCGCGGCGCTGCGGCGCCGCGCGCTCGAGTCCATGGCGGCGCTTCTGGGAGAATCGCAGCGCGCCGCGCTCGGCGCGCTGGATTATCGCACAACTTCGGTCCCGGCTGATCGACTCCGCGCCGGGCTGCTCGCGGCGCTGGAATCGGGGCAGGCCGAGTCGCGCGTTGACGCGCTGGACGCCTTGCACGTCGCCGGGCTGGATGCGGAGATGTATGCCGCCGCCGAAAAGTGCGTGCAGCACGACCACTGGGTGGTTCGCATGGCGGCGCTGCGATTGCTCGCCCGCCGCACCGAGGCGATCATGCCGATCGCGGCGCGGCTGAGCGCCTCCGACCCCGACGAACTGGTCCGCGATTTCGCGCGCAGCGTGGTCGAATCTGTTGAGCCGCCTTCGGCCGCGGAAATGCCGGCTTCGGCCCCGGCAACCATGCCGTCGCCGTGACCGTCTCCAGGGATGTACCTATGCCGAGTTCGCACATCGCACGTCAAACGCACATCGCGCTGCTGGGGGCCTTTCTGGCGCTGACGGGCGGCTGCGCCGCGGTGAATCGCCCGCAGGCGGCGGCGCGGCTGGAGGCGGGCGAGCGCGCCATGGCCGCACAGAATCTTTCCGCGGCGCTGGCCGAGTTCCAGGCGGCGGTGCGGCTCGATCCGCAGCTTGCGGACGCGCACGAACAGCTCGGTCTGGCCTACAAGCAGGCCGGTCGGCTGGAGGACGCGGCCGATTCGTTGGAGAGCGCGGCGCGGCTCGACCCGCAGAGTTTCGTGACGATGTTCGAGCTGGGCGAGGTGTATCGCCTGTTGAAGCGCGCGGCGCAGGCCGTGCGGGCCTATGCGGCCGCGTGCGCTCTGCAGCCCGGGAATTTTGACGTGCGCTATCGGCTGGCTTCGACCTGTCACGAAATGGGCGATCTGAAGCGCGCCACGGAGGCCTATCGCGAGGCCCTGGCGATCGAGCCGAACCACGCGCACGCGTGGAGCAATCTGGGCGCGGCGCATGACGCGCTCGGCGCTCATTACGAGGCGATCAACGCGTACAAGCGCTCGCTCGAGTGCGACGTGAATCAGCCGGTTGTGCTGGTGAACCTCGCGACGGTCTACCTCAACCAGGAGCGGTTCGGCACGGCCCGCGCGACGCTCGAGAAAGCGGCGCAGCTCGCGCCGAACCTGGCGATCGCGCAGGAGCGGCTGGGCTATTGCCTGTGGCGCGAGCAGCGGCTGGCCGAGGCGGCCGAGTGCTATCGCCGGGCGATGTCGCTCGATCGCGGCAGCGCCCAGGCCTATGCGGGCTTCGGCGTGGTTCGCATGACGCAGTACCTGTCCAATTCTTCGCAGGTTTCGCTGCGGGACGAAGCGGTCGAATCCTGGCATCGAAGCCTCGAGCTTCAGCCCGAACAGCCCAAGCTGCGCGCCCTGATCGAGAAATACCGGCCAAAGACGGACGAGTCGGACGCGCTGCTGGACGGTTGAGCGGACTGCCGGGCGGATCCGCGAAGGATCCCGCGCGACGCGCGCGGGGGCACTCGCATGAGAGTGGGCCGTGAGGCCGAGGCCCGGACCGGAGCCACTTGGGCAGCAGCGCGCGACACGTTGCGATTCCGATCGAACCGGTGGAGCAACCAAATGAGCGGTCGAGCCGGACACCGCAAGCGACTGATCTGCGTGAATGCGGCAAACCTTCGCGCAAATCACTTGTACCTAACGGGGCACGCGGATTTCTTCCCTGCTGATTGTTACGGCGCGTCCTCAGAGGTCGACGGGACCGGCGAGCTACTTCGGCTCGACGTTCTGGGGCTTCGTCCCCCGTGTACACCGACATCCCAACGGAGAAAGGCTCGGGCAAGCCGCGCCGCTTCTTTCGCAAGCGTGGTTGGGTGGGTGAGTTCTTCGCGAAGCACGGGATCAAGCCCGGCGACACCGTAGCGATCGAGCGCGTGGGGTCGCACCGATTTCGTGTTTCGCCCTTCGACGCAAAAGAGGCGAGGGATTGCCCGACGACGTTCCGCTTTGATGCGGAACCGGAAGGCGACGGGCCGCGCGTCATCGAGTTTTTCGCCTACGCGGTTGCGACGGCTCGCATGGCGGCGTAGGGAGCCCGATGAATGAGCGCCCTGCCAACGACGGTCAACCGTGGACGCGCGATCAACTCATACTCGCGTTCGAGTTGTATTGCCGTATCCCATTCCAGCGCACGAAGGCGACGGATCCTCGCGTAAAAGAACTCGCGGCGCTCCTCCACCGCACACCCGCATCCGTCGCTCGCAAACTTGGCAACTTCGGAGCCTTCGACCCGCAACTAGCGGCCCGCAACATCTCTGGCTTGGCGCGCGGCAGCAAACTCGATGAGGCTATCTGGAATGAGTTCCATGCCGACTGGAACGGACTCATCGTCCGCGCCCACAACCTCCGACGCGAGCGCGAGCCACAGACACCGGCCGACGCACATCTGGCCGCTCCGACAGGCCCGTCGGAGAAAATCGTCACCGCGAAGCAACGGTTGCAGCAAGCGTTCTTCCGCGACGCCGTCATCAGCAGCTACAACACTCGTTGCTGCGTCACGGGCCTGCCACTCGTCGAGTGCTTGGTTGCCGGGCACATTATTCCGTGGAACGTGAATGAGAACCGCCGCGCCGATCCAACGAATGGCGTATGTATGTCAGCCACCTTCGACCGTCTGTTCGACTGCGGGCTTCTTGCGATTGAGGACGATCTCACGCTGTGCGTCAGCGGGCGCGTTCGCAAACTGAGGGATCATGCCGCCGCCGAGCTTGTCGCCGCGCGGCACGGCCAGAAGCTCGTCCCGCCCGCACGCTTCTATCCCGATCCCGAGTGCCTGCGCTGGCACCGGGAGAACCGCTTTCAAGTCGGGTGACCAACGCACGAACTGAGGAGACTTGCCCATGTCCGCCGTGATGACCGATGTTCTTCTCTCCGAATACGAAACCATCTTCGCGAGCGTCGGCGACGACGCCACCGATGAAGCAATCATCGCAACGTTGATGCGCGATGCGGATTGGACTGAGCAGGGTGCGCGGGAAGTGCTCCAGCTCGCTCGGACGTACGGAACCAGTATTCTCCGCAACGCGCTGGCGCTTGCATCCGCGATGCAGATCGAGGACGGCGAAGCCGGACTGTGATCGGCCTCGAACGCCCCAACGGGGCGTCGGGATGTAGCCACGGGTGGAGCGGCGGCGCGGCGCAGCCCGCTGACGCGGAGCCCGTGGAGAGCGTCTTCCCTCCCCTCTTCCCGCCCCGGCAGGGGCGGAGGAGAATCACGCTCCAACGAAAGGCCCGACGTGCCCGGCACCTACTCCCAGATTCTCCTGCACGTCGTGTTCAGCACGAAACACCGCGAGCCGTGGATCAGCGCCGACATCGCGCAGCGCCTGCTTCCCTACTTGGGTGGCATCATCCGCGCCGAACGCGGCGTGCTCTACGACATCGGCGGCGTCGCCGACCACGTCCACTTGTACCTTCGTTGGCGGCCGGATGAGTCGGTCTCGAACCTGCTCAAGACTATGAAGTCGCGCTCTTCGCTTTGGGTTCATCAAACGTTCCCGAAACTCGCCGCGTTCGCATGGCAAGAAGGATACAGCGCGTTTTCGGTCAGCAAGTCGCAGGAGGAAGTCGTGAAGAAATACATCGCCGGGCAGCACGAACATCACAGGCACGAGGACTTCAAGACAGAGTTACTGCGGTTCCACCGCGCGCACGAAATCGAGTTCGACGAGCGTTACGTCTTTGATTGAGCGGCCACGCGCCGTTGCGCTTCCTCTGCCCCTCCGGGGAAGGATCGGGAAACACATCCGTCTTCCACGGGTTCCGCTCCGCTCGGCCGCCGCCGAGCTGCGCTCCACCCGTGGCTACATTCCGCCGCCCCGTTGGGGCGAAGACGACCCCAATCAGCCAGCGCGGAACGGATGAAGAGCATAACCTGCGCGCCGTCTGCGTCTGGTACAACAAAGACAAGGCGAATCTGAAAGTGCCAACGTCGCGCGACGCGATCAGTGCGATGGCGCTCATTCGCCGCCAGCCCCGCGACGTGCAGCAGGAGGTCTACGAATTCTTGGCCAAGAAATTCGGCAAGAAGTCCGGCGGCAGGTGAGGTCCGCGCGGTGACCGATACGCTTAGCCGAGCCCAGCGCAGTAAGTGCATGGCCGCAATCCGCGGCAAGGACACAACCCCCGAACGAGTCGTGAGGTCGATGCTGCATCGGCTCGGATGTCGCTTCGCGCTCCATCGGGCCGATCTACCCGGCAAGCCCGACATTGTGATGTCCGCGCGCGGGCGTATCGTGCTCGTCCACGGCTGCTACTGGCACCTGCACTCCTGCAAGCGCGGCCGCAGCACGCCCACTACGAATGCGGCGTTCTGGCGAGCGAAGAGGACTCGCAACTGCGAACGCGACCGAGATACGGTCGCGACGCTGCGCCGCAGCGGTTGGCGCGTGCTCGTCATTTGGGAATGTCAGACGCGAGACCCCGTACGACTCGCCAACCGTCTCTCGTCGTTTCTTTCCGCGTAGCGGCTTTACGCCGCCACCGTCATCCCCGCGACTGCGCGGCGCGCGGAACCAGAACTGGGGCGGATGACGCTCGATGTCGCCAGTCGGCTGCGTCACGCCCGCGGGCTGCTTCGGGCCGGTCGGCGTCGCACCGTCGCCGCCGCCGCGATACGATTGCGAGACCGGCTGGATCGCACGTAGCATGCGTTCATGCTGGCGTTTTGGCTTTCCGGCCGGGTGGCGGTCGTCGCGCTCTGCGTGGCGGTGGTCGCGCTCACGCTCGTGTTGTGGAGCCGGACCCGCCCGCCCGTGCTCACGTCGTCCACGCTGCCGCCGGTGATGCGGCGCGGAGTATTCTGGTGGCTGGCGCTGACCTGTGCGTTCGCGGCTGTTGCGGCGGCGTGGGTACTGCTGCGCGGGCCGCTGGGTCTGCCGCGACATGGGGTCTTTCGCTTTGTGCCGCTGGCGCTGGGGCTGACGCCGCTGCTGGTGATCAACCCGCTCTATCTCTGGCGAACTTCCTGGATACGTCGGGCCGCGGCCGAAGCGAACGGACGCCTTTGCACGCACTGCGCGTATAACGTGACGGGGCTCCCGGTCGTTGGCCGTTGCCCGGAGTGCGGCTGCGCGTACGACGTGGAGAAGGACAGGCCGCTGTGGGAGGACGCGGGCATGCGTTCCGGCGCGAAGAGCAGGCGCGACCGAGCCGGGTTGCCCCGCGAAGCCGATGCGGCGTCCCCGGCGGAGTGACGCCGCGCGCGCCGGCCGCGCATCGCCGGCAACGGCGCCTCCTGTTCCTGCAACAGCACCTCGGGCGATCGCTCCGCGCTGAGTGCGTTCGGCGTTCAGCGTGAGGTTGCATCGCGCTCGCCGTCCGCGCGGGGCGGATTCTTGCGCTCGGTGGGTGCGTGCGGCCGGACGATGTAGATGGGGCGGTTCTTCACTTCCTCGTACAGCCGTCCGACGTACTCGCCCAGAATCCACAGGACGAGCAACTGCACGCCGCCGATCAGCAGTACGCTGGCGAGGATCGAGCTCCAGCCCGGCAGCGCGTGCGCGGTGAACAGGCGGGCCCACAGCACGAACGCGAGGTAGGCCATCGCGAGCAGCGAGACGGTCAGCCCGGCCAGCCCCGCCAGGCGCAGCGGCCAGGTGGAAAACGAGAAAATCGCGTCGCCGGCGAGTCGGAACATGGCGCGCCAGGAGTATTTCGAGCGCCCGGCGTGGCGTGGCGCGGCGTCGTAGGGCACTTCCTCGTAGCGGAATCCGATCCACTGCACCAGGCCGCGGTTGAAGCGGCAGCGTTCGCGGCAGGCCAGGAACGCGTCCACCGCGGCGCGCGACATGAGGCGGAAGTCGGCCGCTCCGGGCGTCACCCGAAAGCGAGAGAGCGACGACAGCACGCGATAGAACCCGCGCGACGCAGCGCGCTTGAGCGGGTTGGCGTCGGCCGGCTCGCGGCGAACGGTCTGCACGATCTCGCTGCCGCGCCGCCAGCGGTCCACGAGCGCGGGAATCAGCTCGGGCGGATGCTGGAGGTCGGCGTCCATGACGAGGACGGCCGCCCCGCGCGCGTGTTCGAGTCCGGCGAAGACGGCCGTCTGATGACCGAAATTTCGCGAGAGTTGAACGACGCGGACGGCGTGGTCGAGGCACGCGGCGTGCTTGAGGACGTCGGCGCTGCCGTCGCGGCTGCCGTCGTCGACAAAGACGATTTCGTACGCGCTGGCGACCTTCGTCAGAACGGTGCGAAGCCGATCGAGCAGAACGGGAATGTTGCCCGACTCGTTGAAGACGGGGATCACGACGGAGAGCTCGGGCTGGTGGGCGGGGCCGGCGGCCATGGGGAATCATGATAGCCGTTGGGTGCCCAGTCGGTCCGCGGGGTGCTCACGTTGACGTTCGCGCGGAGCGCAACTATGATCCCCCGCCCTACGCCCCCATCGTCTAGAGGCCTAGGACACCGGCTTTTCAAGCCGAGAACCGGGGTTCGAATCCCCGTGGGGGCGCAATTTTTTTCCGGCGTCGCGCGGCGGCGATTCAGCCGCGTTCGAAGTGACGGCGTCTCCCCATCGTCCGCGAGTCTCCTGACGTTCCCGTATTACCGGCGTCGCGGGCAATCGGCGCGCTTTCCCCGCAGATTTGGCGATCCTCAGCGTCTCTCTCCGCGTGTCACCGTTGGAGCGATGGAGGTGAGCGTTATGAAATGGCGCGTTGAGAAACGAGTGAGCGGCAGTTCCGTTCTAAGAAGCACGCCGCGAGGCGGCAGTGCGATGCGGGAGCGCCGCTTCGCGTTTCAGTGTAAGATATCCGCGAACAGGCGGTATCAGTTTCAGAGCGCCGCGTCGGCCGTGCCGTTGGGGCCGCACGCTTCGGCAGGGTGCGCGCGGCATGGAGCTTGCCTGTGAACCCCGCAACCGAATCCGTGACGTTCCGCGGTGGGCGGCGGAGATCGGCGATGCCCGAGGACGATTTTCAGGCCCGGCTGAAGCAGACGCTGGACCGTCTGCACGCGCGAGCGCGCGGCAAATCTGCGCCGCAGCCTCGTCCGTCCGGCGCTGCCGCTCCGGATTCACCGACGTCGGACGACGAGTTTCAAGCCCGGCTATCGGCCGCGCTTCGGCGCGGACCGCAACCGGCACGTCCGGGGAATCCGGCTGGTCCCGCAGCAGGCGAGGGGGCTGGTGGCGAGGCGTCTCCTGGGGCGTCCGAGGTTCCGGCTGATCTGGCGGCGGTGATCGAGGCGTGGCCGCAGCTCTCGGCGCCGATCCGTCAATCGATTCTGGCGATGGTTCGCGCGGGGAAGGGATCGGCCCGGTAGCCGGCGGCGCGAGTACGCGACAACGCCGGTCGGCGAGCGCGGAGGCGGTTCCAGGACAACGACAACTAGTGGCGGAGGCCCAGCGATGCCGGTCGCGTCAGAGTATGGAAGCAATGTTGCCGACTTCATATTCCGCGTTGCGGGCGCGGGTGGGCAACAGCAGGATCTCGGACCTGAGACGCTTCGCGTGGTTTCGTTTCAGGGACGCGAGGGCCTGAACGAACCCTATCACTATCGTGTCGAGTTGAGCACCGACGGGCTGCCGATCGAGCTGGACCCGCTGGTCGGCGCAGGCTGCCACCTGGAGATGCGAGGCGAAGGGTCGGTCCGGGTCGTGCACGGCGTCATCCGGCAGTTCGAGCGCAGCGGGCAGGGCAGCCGCGCGCTGTACTACGTGGCCGAGGTGGTGCCGCAGCACTGGTTTCTGAGCCGCCGTTTCAACTGCCGCATCTTTCAGAAATCGACCTGCGAGGACATGACCGTTCCGGGCATTCTGCGGAAGGTGCTCGAGGACGCGGGCATCGAGGAGAAGCGATTCGACCTTTCGCGGCTGACCGTGGCGTTCAAGCCGCGCGAGTACGTGGTTCAATACCGCGAGTCGGACCTCGACTTTCTCACGCGCCTGTGCGAGGACGAGGGGATCTACTTCTGGTTCGAGCACTCCGCCGAGGACTACAAGATCGTATTCGGCGACGTGAAGGACGCGCACAAGCACGTCGGCGAGGTCTACGCCGCGGGCGAGACGCAGCAGAACGAGCAGGCGGACAGCGGCGACGGCGCCGCGGCGCTGAACGACCCGGTGCTGACGTTTCGCGAGCCGGGCGGGCTGGTTCACGACCGTTTCAGCGTGTACGAGCTGCGGGCCCGCGCCAGCGCCGAGATCGGCTCGGTCGCGCTCGACGATTATGAATTCCTGAAGCCCGATCTGGACCTGATGACCGACCCGCAGAACGCGCCGCGGTTCACGGCGCTCAACGTCTACGACTATCCGGCCGGCCGGATCGAGATGCCGGACGGCGCGAAGGAAGGTCAGATCCGGCTGGAGCCGGCCGATGCGCGGATTCGGCTGGAAGCTCATCAGGCGAGTCGCTGGGTGGTGCGCATGTCGTCGGACGCGCGGCACCTGGCTTGCGGCGCGTGGTTCACGCTCACGGACCATTCCGAGCCGACGTACAACGTCGACTATCTCATCACGGCGCTGAACGTGTCGGGCACGCAGACGCAGAGCACGGAGGAGGAGCAGAGTCCCGTCGGCGGGAACCGCTTCGAGATGCGCGTCACCTGCATTCCGAAGTCGGTCCAGTACCGCGCGCCGCGCGTCACGCCGCGTCCGCTGGTGCAGGGCAGCCAGACGGCGGTGGTCGTGAAGCAAAAGGACAACGAGGACGAGATTTATGTGGACGAGCACGGTCGCGTAAAGGTGCAGTTCCACTGGGATCACGAGCAGCCGCCGGAAGACAGCTCGATGTTCGTGCGCGTGAGCCAGGGCTGGGCCGGCGCGGGCTGGGGCATGATGTTTCTGCCGCGGGTCGGGCAGGAGGTGATCGTCGATCACCTGGAGGGCGATCCGGACCGGCCGATGATCACCGGGCGGGTGTACAACCGCACGCACATGCCGCCGTACAAGCTGCCGGACGAGAAGACCAAGAGCACGATCAAGACGTACTCGACCGAGGACAGCAAGCGGTTTCACGAGATTCGCTTCGAGGATAAGAACCAGAACGAGCAGTTGTTCATTCGCGCGCAGCGCCGCATGGACACGCGCGTGCTGGGCACGCACTATCACACGGCCGGCGGCAGCCTGCACGAGCTCATCGGCGGCGAGGACGACCAGGGAAACAAGTACGGCAGCTACTACCGGACGACGTACAAGGGCGAGCATTTCCACAACAAGCTCGACCATTACCAGTGGATCGAGGATCTGCAGAACGTCCGCATCGACAAGGACGTGCTGCACTGGCTCCAGCAGAATTACGCCCTGTTCGTGAAGGAGAAGTTCGAGATCAACGCCAAAGAGCTGGTGATCGAGATGAAGGAGAAGATCGCCCTGAAGGTGGGCGGCAACTTCATCGTGATCGACCAGCAGGGCGTCACGATCGTCGGCACGAAAGTCAAGATCAACAGCGGCGGCTCCGCGCCGACCGTGGCCGACCGGCAGATGGACGGCCCGTACGACGCGATTCCGGCCGACACAGGTAAGCCCGGCAAACGCGGCAAGGGCGGGAAGCCGCGCACCCGGCCGAGCTGGAAGATCGAGGCGCAGCACGCGCCGCCGCCGCCGCCTCCGCCGGATCGAAGGCGTCCGCCGGTGCCGCCGGTGGTTCCGCCGGACCTGAAGTGCGCCCTGCTGAAGATCACGGCGCAGTGCGAGCACAAATCGGGCGGGGCCCGCATCGTCACGGCCAACATGACGCTCGAGGTCGTTCCCGGCAGCTCGTTCGGCAAGGACCGCATCGACCTGGCGGCGGAGGTGCAACTGCTCTGCGGCCCGAAGCACCCGGAATGGTCCATTACGAACGAAAGCAGCCGCACCGGCCTGGCGACGACGTTCGACGCGAGCGCGCCGGTGGTCACGGCTATCTTTCCGTGGATTCCGAAGCAGCAGCCGAAGAAGTACCACGTATCCGCGCGATGCTGCAACAACAGCCAGGCGCTGGACGTGCACGCCTACCCCGGCACCGAGCTGGACTACACGCTCGACCTGAAGAAGACGGCCAAGTGGCTGTACACGATCATCAAGGGAATCGAGTTCGCGGTCGAGCTGGCGGCGGAAAAGTGGGAGTGGAAAATCGCCGAGGGCCGCGGCTCTGTGACGGCGCAATGGAAGGAATACACCGACTGGCGCGCATACTACGGCTACAAGATCGCGGCGAAGTTCGATCCGCTCTACGGCATCGAAGCCAAGATCACACTCGGAACGAGCTGGCTGACGAAGAAGCTCAAGCTGATTCCGTGGCTGGGCAAGTATCTTCAGAAGGCCATCGACTGGCTCATCAAGGCCGGCGCGTATCTGAAGCTCAGCGGCGGGGTGACGTGTGAGATCGCGGCGGAGCGCAACTCGCCGGATCAGCCGCTCTACCCGACGCAGCCCAGCGGCGGTGTGGGCGGAAAGATCGGCGCCGCCATCGGCGTCGAGGCGAACGTCATCGGCGACAAGGTAATCTCGATCGAGATCGAAGGTGGCGGCGCGGTGACGGCCGGCGGAAAACCGTTCGTGGACGACCGGGGCTTCGGCCTGGACGAGTTCAAGGTTGATTTCGACGGCATCAAGCTCTCCATCAAGCTGAAGCTCGCTGACGGGTGGCTCGGCGAAATCACCGAGACGTTCACGGTGATCGACCCGGACACGTTGTGGGGACCGGAAAAGGTGTACTTCACGCCGTAGACCGGCCGTAGTAGCCCGGTGCGGCAGCCAAGTTCGACGATGGGGAGCGCGGCGCGGCGGCGTCGCCGGAACACGAGGCGAGTGAATCGATGCCAGCGATCTACGTCCTTCAGATCGACAAAGACGGCCTGCAAGCGCAGGTCTACGTCAACGGCGTGCCGGTCGTGGGGCTGGGCACGCTGAGCCACGTCGGGCGGACCGAAGCGCTCAATCCCTGGTGCTTTGGCGGCTCGAACGAGCTGAGACTGGTTCTCAATCGACCGGAAGACGCCGCCGGCGCTCCGCCAGCCCGGCTCGCACTTCGGGTGCTCCAGTCGCAGAAGGGCGAGTCCGGCGGCACGCCGCTGCTCGAGATTCAGTGGCCGCCGAAGGACAAGGACCAGGAGCGCTACCCGCACGAGCAGACGCAGACGTTTGCGGTCTCGGAGCCGCCTCCGGGCGAGTTCTGGCAGAAGGCCCAGGCCGTCGTGCTGAATGACGACGAGCGCGGCGCACTGCGGCGTCTGACCGGCGATCTGCACGCTGCGCTGGCGCAGCGCGACGCGGGCGCGGCGGCCGGCCTGCTGGAATGGAAGGGCATCGACATACGCAAGTCGCTGCACATGCCGACCGAGCAGGCCCGTTCCGAGCTGCGGGATTACCTGGATTACTTCCTGTCCGAACCGGGCTGGGAGATCGCGCCGCTGAAGCTGGACGAGCTCGAGCTGCACGCGCTGTCGGGCAACCGGCTCGTATGGGTCACGGAGCCGGAGTTTGTAAACCCGATCCGCACGAAGCCCGGCGCATCGCCGCCGATCCAGATTCCGCTGTACTTCGGCAAGATCAACGGGAAATGGACGATCGTGCGCTGACGGCGCGTTCGAGCGACAGACTCCGACGACGGGCGGCGACGCCCCTGAATACGCGAGCGAGCAGACGATGCCCCTGGCCGCCCGAGTAAACGACCCGACTTCGCACGGTCCGCCGATGAGCCCCGGGCCCGGCAGCCCCGATATCGACATCGGGTTCATGCCGGCCTGGCGCGCGCTGCCGGCCAGCGTCGGCGCCGCGGTCGAGGCGGTTTCGAACGATATGAACTCGTTCATGACCACGCCCGTGCTGACGCCGGCCAGCGCCGGGCCGAAACTCGCAAACATCATGTCCGGGCTGGTGCAGGCGGCCGCCAAGGCAGCCGCCGAGGGCAATCCGTCCGCCATCGGACCGGCCGTGCAGGGCGTGGTCACGCTCGCGCTGACCAACGTCTCGCTGACCGCCACGTGGACGGCGGCCTCGCCGGTTCCCGGCGGGCAGCCGGCGGCGAATACGGCCTATACGGAAGGCATCAAGTCGGCTGCGGCCGCGGCGGCGACCTCGGCGTTCTCGGCCATCGGCGGCATGGCGGACATGCACAACTGCCCGATTCCGGTGCCGATTCCGCCGCACGGTCCGGGCATGGTCACGAAGGCGAGCACGACGGTCGTGTTCAACAACCTTCCGGCGTGCCGACAGAACGACCAGTTGTTCGAGGCGTGCGGCGGTGCGAACCCGATCGCGATGGGCTGTCCGACGGTTGAGATCGACGACCAGACCGGCAGCGGCAGTGAAGGCGTGATGTCGTTCGAAGCGCAGCAGGCCGACGAAGCGGCGCCTCCGGAGGCCTTGCAGAGCGAAGACGCGCCGCCGCAAGCGCAGACGGCCGAGGCCAGCTTCGCATCGGCCGCGCACTACGGCACGCCCCTGGTGGAGCGCTGTCCGCCTTGCGACGGGGTGTGAGCGGCGGCGCCGCGGATGCGGGGCTAGAGCCGGCGCGCGGAGCAGGCGCGAGGTTGCAAACGAGTTGATGAGGGCGGAAGACTTCGGCGGGCAATCGCCCCGACATGGCTGATGAGCAGGAATGTTGTGAGATGAGCGCGTCGTCCAAACAAACCGACACCGCATCGCCGCTCGCGGCTCTTTTGCGCGCCAAGGCGCAACGCGGCGAGCGTGTCTACGGCGTGGTGGACGCGGCCCGCGCGCTCGAGCTGGTCGAGGCGGCGAAGGACCGCTCGGACAAGACGCGCTGGCACGGATCGCTGATGAACGGCCCGCTGGCGAAGTTCCTTCAGCATGTGTCGCCGCACCTGGTCGAGATCGATCTCGAATCGGATTACACGGCCGAGTGGCGGCGGTGGATCGGGCGATCGGCGGGTGTTTTGCTGATATCGAGCGCTGCGCCGGAGGCGCTCCTGTCGCACCTTCGCGCGCTGTTCGTGGTTCGGGACGAGTCGAACGCGGAGTATTCGTTCCGATACTACGATCCGCGCGTGCTGCGCATGTTCCTGCCGACGTGCGACGAGGGACAGCTTCGCGAGTTCTTCGGTCCGATCCGGCTGGTGGCCGCAGAGGCCGGCGCCGACGGAGCGCTGCTGTTCTACGAAAACGGCGGGCGCGCGGTGAGCGTCGCGACCGCGGTTCTCGCGGCGGGAGGCGCGTAGCGCCATGAAAATCCGCGCAGACCAGATGCACGTGTTCGCCGGGGAGAAGGAGCAGTCCTTCTTCCGCGAAACGGCCGCGCTGCTCCGCCGCCGGCATGCCGCGGCGCTGGCGCAATGCAAGATTGCGGACGATCGTGTGGAAGGCTTCGTGCGCGAGAGCGTCGCGGCGGCGCAGCAATACGCGTTGGTGAACGAGGCCGATCTGCGGCTGTTCTGCGAGTTGCGCTTGCTGTTCGGGCTGAAGCTTGATCGCGACCCGGCGGTGCGCGACGTGCTGAAGCGCACCGACATCGACGGCGAGACGAAGATGAACCTGCTGGACGAGATGCTGGTCTTCGAGCGTGAGACGCCGATATGAGCAACATTCGCGCCCAGCGCCCGCTGAACCCCGACGCCGTCGCGGCCGCCAATGAGGCGGTCTGGCAGGAGATGGACCGTCGCGGCGAGCCGCGGCGCAAGCTCAACATGTCGGCGGCCGACTACGAGTATCGCAAGATGTGGATCGAGGCGTACATCGCGGCGGGCGGCGCGGTGGAGGAGCCTCGACCTGCCAAGCCTCCGAAGCGTCCGAGCGAGCCGTGCGGACCGGCGACCAAGGTGGTGGTCAAGCTCGTCAGCGTACAGTTTCTGTCGGACCACGCGATGCTGACCGACCATCTGGCCGATTGGCGGAAAGCCGGAACGCGCTACGAGGACAAGGATAAGCGCGAGTGGACCGCGGACCACAGCTTTCCGATCAGCCACACGAAACAGCAGAAGGTGAAGCTGATCGCCACATTCGACGTGTTGATTGAGGGCGCGCCGACCTTCCCGGCGGAGGTCCGTGGCGATGGCGGCAGCGCGCCGCTGACATTCACGGCGCCGGCGACACTGACGAATGGGAAGGTGGCGGTGACGCTGGAGGCCGGCTCGGCGCTGCCGGACGTGGTCAAGAAGCTCGACAAGCTCTCGATCCAGTGGACGGTGTTGTGCAAGGCGAAGACCTATGACGCCGGCACGTCCAGCCCGCACACGATCTACCTGACGATCGGCAAGCCCGAGCTGCAGGGCAAACCGGAAGACGGCGTGACGCTTCGCCGCATGGACAAAGCGGTCGAGTGGGTCGGCGAGAGTTGGGCGGCCGGCAAGCGGCGCCCGGTGGACATCGTCGAGTTCCTGTTCGGCAAGTTCCCCGGCTATGTGCTCGGATTCGACCATCTGCCGAAGCGCGACCAGAAGTATCTCGACGACCACCCGGACGAAAAGGCCAAGCTCGAAGCGGTGGACTTTTCGGCGTACGACCTGTCGAACACGCGAAACCAGGGCGGTGCGTGGCCGCTGGCCGAGCACTCCAAGTGGGGCGGCGAGTGCCAGGCGATCGTGCGGCTGATCCGCGGCATCCTGAAGCAGGTCGGCTGTCCGGGCGACACGCAGCCGAAGTTCGTGAACTGCGACGCGCGGAAGCCGAAGACGGCGATCATCCGCGACATCGGCACGCGCTGCACCGGTCCGGACCCCAACCGGGGCTACGCGCTGGTCGATACGCCGGTGAAGGTCGGCGAGCTGTACGACAACACGAGCGGCATCGGTTGGAACAACTACGAAGCGTACATGCTGTTCACGCATGAAGGCGAAAGCACCTGGTTCGGCGGCGGCATGGGGCGAATTCCGAAGGGCGCCGACCCGCTGCTGACGGCGTTCTACGGCCTGGCGGAGTACGAGATCGTCATGGTCGGCTCGAGCGCGAAGCGCAAGGTGACGAACTACTGGTCTTATCAATAGCCCTGCGGGGCGCGCTCGCGGCGGCGGCGTTTCCCGGGAGCGGCGCCGGGGCGACGCGGCGCGCCGACACAGGCAGGACACACGCGATGACAAGCGGCGATGCGATGATCGAGTTTCGCACGACATGGCTGGACGTGGTCTACCGCGTGGGCGAGAACGATTTCGCGCCGGTCGCGGCGGCGGGCAAGCTCCCGACGCAGGCGCGGCACGAGTCCGAGGCGTGGCACAAGCGCGTCTTCAAGCCGGACGCCGGCGCGCACCGCGCCGACGCGAACGCGAAGATCGGCGCGCACGTCGCGCGCCAGGATACGGTCGATCTGATTCGCTTTGCATATGACGTCGGCGAACTGAAGTTGACGATCACCGAGAGCGCGGCGTTCCTCCACGCGCTTTGTCCGCAATTGCCCGCCAGCTTCGGCGCCGAACCGCTCGAGCAGGCTGCGGCGCTGGCGGTCCGGATTCTCCGGCTCGACAAGCCGCTGCGCCTGATGATGCTCCAGGGCGACCCGCGCTATCGCTCGTTCTCCAGCGCCCCGCAACTGGGATACGTCCGCATCGACAACTGGTCCGATCGGATCGACGGCGACGTGCGCCAGCCCGGCGTCGCGCTGCTGATCTATAAGCGGCACGTGGACTTCGACGACATCGCCAATCTGTCGCTCTGGTTCGACGCGGACTTCCGATCGACCGCGCGACGCCCCTGACGGCGGCTGCGCGCCGCGAGGCTCTGAAATGCCCACGCGCTTCCTGACGCTCGGCGGCTTTCTCGGCGCCGGCAAGACGACGGCCATCCTGCGCCTGGCACAGCGCATGGCGGCCCGAGGACGGCGCGTCGGCGTCATCGCCAACGATCTCGGCGAGGGGCTGGTCGATACCGAAACCTATCGCGCGCACGGCCTGCCGGTCGAAGAGCTTCCGGGCGGCTGCTTCGCCTGCAAGTTCGACGCGCTGCTGGCGGCCGCGGGACGGTTGGCGGACGGCGACGCGCCGGACGTGCTCATCGCCGAGCCCGCGGGAAGTTGCACCGACCTGGTGGCGAAGGTGATCGCACCGCTGCGCGCGCTCTACGCCGACCGGTTCGAAGTCGCACCGTACGCGGCGCTGCTCGATCCGCTGCGGGCGCGGGCGGCGCTGGGCGGCGAAGCGACGTCGCTTTCGGCGCGCGTCATGAACCTGTTCCTCATGCAGCAGCATGAGGCCAGCGTCATCGCGATCAACAAGTGCGACCTGCTCAGCGAACGGCAGCGCGCCGAAATGGAATTGCTCGCGCGGCGGAATTTCGCGTCGGCGCGCATCCTGGCCGTCTCCGCGCGAACCGGCGAAGGCTTCGACGCGCTGGAGCGCGTGCTCGACGCCGGGGCGTCGATTCGCGCGCCGCGCACGCCGCAACAATCCGCGATGACGGCTGCGGAGGAGAGCGAACCCGGGCTGGCGTGGGTTCACGCGCTGCTCAAGATCGAAGGCGACGAGCCGATGGACTGCGCGCTGCTCGCCGAGCGAGCGCTGCGGGAGGCACAGAGCCGGCTGGCGATCGCCGGCGCGCCGCCCGCGCACGTCAAGCTGCTGCTTCGCCGGGACGGCGCGGCGCTGGCGCGCGGGAGTCTCGTGGACGCGAGCGTCGCGCCGGAAGTGGAAGCTATGGCGGGCGAGACGCCCCGACAGGTCGAGCTGCTCGTGAACGCCCGAGTAGAAGGCGCGCCCGCCGGTGTTCGCGACGCCATCGAGGCCGCGATTCGAGCCGCCTGCGAAGATGCGGCGCTGCGCTGCGCGGCGGGGCAGTGGTCCTGCCTGTCGGCGGATCCGGCCACGGCCGGCTGCACCGCCCGTGCCGAATCGCTGGAGGGAATGTGATGCGACGATCGTCGAGCGAATGGCGGGCGCAGTCCGCGGCATTGGAACGGACCGACGCGCCGGCGTCGTGCTCGGAGTCGGCGTGCGGATCCGGCCCTTGCGGTGCGAATGCGGATTACGTGATTGCGTGTCCGGAGGAGTTTTCCGCCGGGTGCGCGAATCGCTTCGCGACCGATCCGTCGCCGGCGCTGCTCCGCCGCGCCCTCACGCCCGGATGCGTGGCGCTCTCCCCGGGCGCGCGGCTGCTGCTCGATCCGTACGCCGACGGCGCGCGGGAGAACGCTTTGCGGGCGCTGCTCGATGCGGGGCGGCTTGTGCTGACGCCGCTGCGGATTCGGCCGGCCGTCCGCGGGGTCGAGACGCCGCGCCGGCCTCGCAAGGGTCCGCCGCGCCCGGTCGATCCGCCGATCCGCAAGACTTGGATCGCTTTCCGGCTGGTCGAGGATCAGACCGGCGTGTCGCTGCCGAACGTAAGCGTCGAGGTGCGGCAGCCGAACGGGCAGTGGGTTCCGTACACGACCCGCGCCGACGGCCGCATCGAAATCCTGGAGGCGGACCCGGGCGTGTGCGCGCTGCGCTGCGAGCGGGCCGGGGCGCGTCTTGATCGCACCTATGCGTTCGCGCTGATGGGCGACGCGCCGTCGCCGGGCCGGCCGCGGCCGGAGCTGGACATGTTCCGCCGGTTTCATCGCGACGCGGAAACACGGGTGCTGAAGATCGAGTGCCACACGGTGCGCACCGGCGAGTCGATCAAGTCGCTGGCGGATGCGAACGGAATGCCGTGGCAGGCGCTGAGCGAATTCAACTGGAACACGTCGACGCCGACACAGGTAAACGCGGCGATCGAAATCGAGGTCGGCTGCACGCAGCGGACGCGCGACGGCCACAATTTCATGTTCGACGACAGCGATCGTCCGGGCGTGGTGTACATTCCGAGCGACTGGCAGGTGGACGGGCTGGCGACCGGCGCCGAGCACGTGGTGCGCGTGCACGAGCCGCTGCGGCGGCGGCAGCTCGAGAGCACATTCGCGTGGGAGCAGTTGTGCAACCTGGCGCGCTTTTTCCCGAAGAAAGACTTCTGGCTGTGGATGCTGACGATCTTCGGTCAGGACCTGCCGTACTCGGCGTTCGAGGCTCTTCGGCAGGACCTGCTGAAACGCCGCGTGAAGAACCTGCGGATCGATCTGCTCGACCCGGCTGAATTGGGCGAGCACGCTGCGGCGTTCAACAGGCGTCGTCGTCGCGCGGAGGTCGAGCGCGAGTTTCCCGAGCGGGCCCTGGCGGACCGCGATGAATCGTGGAAGCTGCTGATCGCGCTGGTCGAGGAATTCGGCCACTACGTCGATCACCTGCTGCGAAACGAGTACTCCCAGGTGGGCGGCGACGCGCGCTTCGACGAGGGCGCCGCGTTCGCGCACGCGCTGTCGCTGTTCAAGCTCGATCAGCAGGACGCGACGCCCTATGCGAGGTATTTCGACGGACGGCAGTCGCACGAGCTGACCGTCGAGCATGAGGAGTTCCGCGAGGCGGCTCGCCGCTACGCCGACATCCGCTCGATCTTCGCCGACGAGCAGGAGGGCGAGCGCGAATATTTCGGCGCCAACGAGGGCCACGGCGGCGGCTTCGGTCATGAGAAGATCGAGCGGCTCGGATTCAACGCATCGGCTGCGAGCCCGCCGTTCAGCGAAGACGAGCTGAAGCGAATCTACTTCGGCAACTGGGAGCGCGACCACTCGCAGGCGATCTGCCCGGCTCTGGTTCGAGCGCCCGGCGCCCCGTGGTACACCGGCTTCTCGCGCGACGCGCTGAAGTCGGTGATCCGCATCATGGCGAAGATGAAGTTCGGAATGTCGTCGACGTTTAACGTGACGCGATCGAACCTGGGCGTCTATCGCTCCGAGGAGCACATCGACAATCCGTTCGGTCTGACCGACGCGGACGACATCGACGCCGCGTTTAACGACGAGTGTGCGTCCGAAACGCACCCGGCGCTCGGCGTCGATTCGCAGGCCCGCAAGAAATTCATCATCACCGGCGGAGGCGGGTGGCCCACGGGGCACGGGTACATGCACGACGAGCTGCTGGCGGCGATCACCGCCGGCCGGGCGTCCGACGTGGGGCTTCGGCGGCTGGGCAATGCGCTGCACGCGCTCGAGGATTTCTACGCGCACTCCAATTACTGCGAGCTGGCGCTGCGGCGGCTGGGGCGCGAGACGGGCGACGCCGCGCTTCAGGCGGTCGATCCGTGGGTGCCGATCGGCACGGGGCCGGGCGGTCGGTCGGTCTTGACGACCGGATGTTTCGGCGGGCTGGACTCGGCCGCCAGCATCCTGTTCGAGATGGGCGAGGCTGCGCAGGAGTCGGAGGGATTCCAGCCCGGCGAGCCAACGTCGAGCGAGCGGATCACGCTGATCCTCATCACCGACCTGAGCCAGAACTGGGGCCGGATCTACGCCACCTACCTGGACCTGAAGACCGAGGCGCTCGACAACCCGGTGTCGCGCGGCCTGGCGTGGGGCATGTATCACACTGTCGGGGCGCTGATCCGCGCGATCAAGTGGATTCTCGGCGGCGCGATCCGCATCATCGCGAACATCATCGACGACGCGCAGTCCGCGATGGGTCCGAACTCGACCAACCCGACGCACACGCAGCTCGCCAAGGACCACCACGACCGGCACTTCCACACGCTCGCAGCGAACCTCGCGATCCGCGCCGTGTCGGAGATGGCGACGGCGATCTCGAAAGACTGGGATCCGTCCCACCCGACCGGCGGCGACACGATGACGACCATGCGCAGCTTCCTCGTCCATCCCGAGGACGACCCGCGACTGGCTTCCGGCGGATCGTTCCGCCAACTGATTCTGGACTGGGCGGCCGCAAACCCGGACGACCTGCAGCGGGGCGCTTCGCGCACGTTTGTCGAGCATCATTGGGAACAGTTCAAGGACACCGCCTTCGGCTGGACCGACAATATCAGTCTCGATCGTCTGAAGGAGCTGCTGGACCGGATTCGCTGAGATTCGCGCGGATTTCACATTTCTGATTCGAGGCGCGGTTCGCTACAGTCAAGCGAATGCACCCCATCGGTTGGAATCGGTTCGATCCCGGCACGATTCGGGCACTTCGCTTCTGTGGGGAGCGAGTCGTTCGCGCGCTCGCGGTCGCGGCCGCAATCGGCTCGGCGGCGACCGACTCCCAGGCTCAACCGCCCGCCGAAGATTGCGCGCCATACTGGCTGCACGTCGGACCGTTCGGCGGCGACGTTCGCGTGGTCGATGCTTCTGCGGTGAATCCGGATGTGGGACTGGCGGGCATGGCCGAGCCGGTCGGCGAGTTCGGAATACTGTATCGAACGACGAGCGGCGGCGCGTCCTGGACGCCGGTGACGGCGTTCCACGGACGATCGATCTGGGATGTCGAGTTTTCGCCGGACGGATCGGCGTATGTCGCGACGTCGGAGCAGGCGTGGAAGACGTCGGATCTGGGCGTGACGTTCACGCAGTTGAACCTCGTCATTTCGTCCTCGGACAACGCGGTCGAGATGACGATCGATCCGACCAACCCGATGGTGGTCTGGGCCGGGACGAACCGCGGGTCGAACCGAACGCGGCTGGTGCTGCGATCGTCAAACGCGGGCGTGAACTGGACGGAGCGCACGCCGCCGATCACGCTCGACATGGGCTGCCGCGGAATCGCGCTGCACCCGGCCGACACCCATCGCGTATACGCGGCATTCGGCGGCGACCTCAACTTCGGACAGGTGTGGGTCTCGGCGGACGCCGGCGCCACGTGGGTGAACCGCACGGCCGGGCTGCCGAACGGTCCGCTGGCGGACATTGAACACAACGGCACGCGGCTGTTCGTGGGCGGGGGCAGCAACTCGATCTCCGGATCCCATGTGTACTCGAGCGATGACGACGGCGTCACGTGGACCCTGCGGAGCAATGCGTCGTGGCCGTCGAGCTCGATCCGCGACATTACGATCGACCCGGCGAATCCGAACCGCATTCTTGTCTCGACGCGCAGCGGCCTGAATGAATCGCTCGACAACGGCGTGACGTGGAGCCTTTCGATCGGCGGCACGGCGGGGCGCGAGGTGTTCTGCACGCGCTTCCAGCAGGGCGACGCATCGATCGTGCGCGTCGGCCTGGAACTGGACGGCGTGTGGCGAAGCGACGACGGCGGCGCGTCGTTCTACCCCAGCGTGTTCGGCCTCGCGCTGCCTACGGCATGGCGCGTGGCCGTTCATCCGTTGATTGCCGATGAAATGGCCGTCGCGGTGGAGGGTCTGAACGACGGCGGCGTCTACCGCACGATCGACAGCGGCAAGAGCTGGCATCGCGAGGATCAGTTGCCGCGCGTCCGGTTCGGCGATGTGCGCTACACCAGCGACGGAACGCTGTATGCCGTTCCGGACACCGCAGTCGCGCTGTCCGAGGGCGTGATCCGACGCGACCCCGGCACGGGCGTCTGGACCGCGCTCGGGCCCGATCCGACGCCCGCGCTCGACCTCACGATGTACGTCGTCCGTCCCAGCGAGCATCATCCCGGGCGCGTCCTGGTGGGCGGGCGGGATTTCGGGTCTCAGGGCGGCGAGGCGTTCATCTGGCGTCGCGACGAAGTCACGCAGACGTGGACGAAGGTGTTCGCGGGGCCGGATGGATCGCTGGAGTCCGTGCGGAGCATCGAGTACGTCGCCGACGGCACGGACGACGTGATCCTCGCATGCGTGCAGGACACGAACGGCTTCCCGCAAACCGCGCATGTCTATCGATCCACCGACGGGGGATGGACGTGGAATCCGTCCGCTAGCGGTCTGCTGCCGGATGCGCGCGTGGACATGCTGGTCACGTCGCCGGTGGATCCGTCCCTGGCGTTCCTGGTGGACGCGAAGCCGACGCGGACGGGCGCGCTGTATCGTTCCGACGACGCCGGACAGACGTGGACGAACATGAGACATCCGGCTGACGTGGAAAGCGTCGCGTGCGACGGGGTCGATCCGGAGATCGTCTACGTCAGGCAGCAGGACACGTATCGCGTGGTCGTGTCCTATGACCGGGGCGTCACGTTCGCGGACTTCTCGCAGGGGATTCCGGCTTCGAGCGCGCTATCGAGCATTTCGGCCGTCGGCGGCGATCAACCGCGCTTATTCGCGATGAGCGTGTACGGCGCATACGTCACGCGCGCGTGCGGGACGGACGAATGCGCGACGCCCGAATGCGATCCCGCCGACGTGGACGGCGACTGCGCGGTGGGCCTGGGCGACCTGTCGATTCTCCTGTCGTCGTTTGGTCTTAGCGGCGTGGGTTTCGCCGAAGGCGACCTGGACGGCGACGGCGACGTGGACCTGGCGGACCTGTCGGAGCTGCTTGGTCGCTTCGGTGCGCAGTGTGCGGGCGAGTGAACGCGCGGGTCGGGCGCGGCTCTCGCCCGCTTTCAGCTCAGGCCGTCCATCCAGTGTAGTGCCTTACAATTGACGCATCTTAGTCAGCATGGGTGGTACGGGCGTCCCGCCCGTTTATCCCCCAGAATCACGGGCGGGACGCCCGTACCACCCTGAATGGCGTCACGCATTGTTTCTGAGGCAATACACTAACGTGGGTCGGTCGCGCAGCACGAATCGAGTACGGACCGGCGCGGTGAACCGAACGGCGCGGTCGGCGTAGCATCTCCAGCGGGAGGGCAGCGCGCCGTAACGCCCGCGCGGCGTGCGTGTGCAGGCGCTACCCCCATGCTAGAATTCCCTCGCCCAGGCGAACCTCGCCGGGTCGCTCCGGAACGCGCCGGAGCGCTCGAGTACGAAAGGAGTGCGGATCATGCCGTTGCGAATCGGAGTCAACGGATTCGGCCGAATCGGTCGGCTGGTGCTGCGTTCGGCGATCAACGATCCCCAGATCGAATTTGTCGGCGTCAACGACCTCGTGCCCGCGGACGCGCTGGCGTACCTGTTTTCCTACGACAGCACGCACGGACGATACAAGGGGCGCGTCTCGCACACGGAAAGCGCGATTGAGATCGACGGCAGGAAGATCCGCGTGTTCAACGAGAAGGATCCGGCCGCGCTCCCGTGGAAAGACCTGAAGACGGACTACGTCATTGAATCGACCGGGCTGTTTACGGCGCGGGACGGCGCGGGCAAGCACCTGACCGGCGGCGCGAAGCGCGTAGTGATCTCCGCGCCGGCCAAAGATGCCGACATCCCGACGTTTGTTATGGGTGTGAACGAGGAGAATTACAAGAAAGAGTCGGACACGATCGTCTCGAACGCGAGCTGCACGACCAACTGCCTCGCTCCGGTCGCGAAGGTGATTCACGACGAATTCGGCATTGAAGAAGCGTTGATGACGACCGTTCACGCAGTGACGGCGACGCAGCCCTCGGTGGACGGTCCATCCCGGAAGGATTGGCGCGGCGGGCGTGGTAGTTATCAGAACATCATTCCGTCGAGCACCGGCGCCGCCAAGGCGGTCACGCTGTGCATCCCGTCACTGAAGGGCAAGCTTACGGGCATGTCGTTCCGGGTTCCGGTGCCGGACGTGTCGGTGGTGGACCTGACGGTCCGTACTTCGAAGGAGACTTCGCTCGACGCGATCAACAAGTCGATGCGGGCCGCGTCCGAAGGCCGCCTGAAGGGAATTCTGGGCTACACGGAAGAAGAGGTCGTCAGCTCAGATTTCATAACCTGTCCGCTTTCAGCCGTTTACGACGCCGGCGCGGGCATTCAGCTCAACAGCCGGTTCTTCAAGGTCGTCGCGTGGTACGATAATGAATGGGGCTACTCGAACCGGGTGATCGACCTGGCGAAGTTCATGGCCCGCAAGGACGGTTTGATTTAGAGCCGCCCGGCCCTACGATACCTGCTGGCCCAGCAAACGAAGCCCATCCGAAGCTGGATGGGCTTCGTGCGTAAGGCCTGTGGGGGATTGCCCATGGCGAAGAAAGCCGCCCGCAGCCTGGACGTTCGCGGCCAGCGAGTGCTGATCCGCGCGGATTTCAACGTCCCGTTGGATGAGCACCAGAACATCGCCGACGACCGCCGGATTCGACAGTTCCTCCCCACGCTGGAGGACATTGTCGCGCGCGGCGGGCGCGCCGTGCTGATGAGCCATCTCGGTCGCCCCAGCGGCGAAGCGGAGAAGGACCGTGCCCTCTCGCTGCGGCCTGTGGCGAAGCGAATCGCCGAGCTGACCAAGCGGCCGTGCGAGTTTGTGGAGGCCATCACCGGACCGGCGGTCGAGCAGGCGGTGCGGAAGCTGACCGACGGGCAGACGCTGCTCATCGAGAATCTGCGGTTCAACAAGGCCGAGACGATCATCGACAAGGCCGCCAAGAATCCGGACGGAAAGCTGACGCCCGAGCAGGACGCTAAGCGGCAGGAGTTCGCGCGCGGTCTGTGTGCGCTGGCCGACGTTTACGTGAACGACGCGTTCGGCACGTGTCATCGTCCGCATGTCAGCATGTACGACGTGCCGGCCGCGCTGGGACCGGGCCGTCGTGCGATCGGGCAGCTCGTCGAGAAAGAGCTGAAATTCCTGGGGGACGCGCTTTCGTCCCCGCGACGGCCGTTCGTTGCGATCCTGGGCGGCGCGAAGGTGAGCGACAAGATCGGCGTCATTCGCAACCTGCTGTCGCGGGTGGACCGCGTGCTGGTCGGCGGGGCGATGATGTTCACGTTCTGGGCGGCGCAAGGGCGCGGCGTCGGACGCAGCCTGTGCGAGCGCGACAAGCTCGACCTCGCATCGCAGTTGCTGGGCGAGGCGGGCGCGAAGCTGATGCTGCCGAACGATTGCATTGTGGCGGCTGAGCTTCGCGAAGGCGTTGCGACGAGCGTGTCGGAGAGCGAGGTTCCCGCCGACGCGATGGGGCTGGACATCGGTCCCAGGAGCCGGGCGGCATTCGGGCGCGAAATCGCGTCCGCGGGCACGATCGTCTGGAACGGTCCGATGGGCGCGTTCGAGACGCGTCCGTTCCACGAAGGCACGTGGGAGATCGCAAAGCAGTTGGCCGCGGCGACGGACCGCGGCGCGACGACGGTGATTGGCGGCGGCGACAGCGCCGCGGCGGTGGAAGAAGCCGGCCTGGCGAGCCGCGTCTCGCACATTAGCACAGGCGGCGGCGCGTCGCTGGAATTTCTGGAGGGGCGGCGGTTCGCGTCGCTGGACATCATAGATGACGCTTGACGCAGCGGGCGGCAACACGGGCAGCCTGATTCGCATCGCACCGTCGCTGCTGAACGCGGACTTTGCGCGCCTGGCCGAGCAGATGTCCCTGGTCGAGGAAGCGGGAATCGACCTGTGGCACCTCGACATCATGGACGGGCACTTCGCGCCGAACCTTTCGTTCGGCGTGCCGGTCGTCGAAGCGATCGCGCGCTCGACCGACCTGATGCTCGACGCGCACCTGATGGTCGCCGATCCCGGGCGCTACGCGCCCGCGTTCGTCGAATCCGGCGCCGGCTCGATCACGTTTCACATCGAGGCGGTCGAGCGGCCGAGGGAGCTGATTCATCAGCTTCGCGAACTCGAGGTGCGCGTGGGCGTGGCGCTGAATCCGGACACGCCGGCCGAAGCGGTCGCGGACATCATCGCCGACGTGGATCTCGTGCTGGTGATGACGGTCTGGCCGGGCTTCGGGGGGCAGCAGTTGATCGAGCGCTGCCTGGACAAGATCGAGCTGCTCGCGAGCCAGATGAGCGATGAGCAATGGCTCCAGGTGGATGGAGGCGTGAACCGCGAGACGATCGAGTCGGTGGTCTCCTGCGGCGCTGACACGCTGGTGATCGGCAGCGCGATCTTCTCGGCGGCCGATCCGCGCGCCGAAGTGCTGGCGTTTCGCGAACTGGGCCGGCGGGCCGCCCTGGACAACTCGGAAAACGCAGTATGAAGCTCGTGCTGATTCCCTGTGCGCCGACGCCCTGGCGTCGAGCGGGACGGCTGCTCGGCCGCGCCGAAGTGTCCCCCGCGCCGGACGCGGCGCAAGTGCTGGGTTCGTGGGCGCAGCAGCTCAGCCAGTTCGAGCTTGGACCGTTGCTGCACGGTCCGGACGAGCTGTCGACATTTACCGCGCGAACGCTGGCCCGCGCGCTCCGCGCGACGGCGCGGCTCGAGCCGTGGCTGATCGAGGCCAACCTGGGCTTGTGGACCGGATTGACTTGCGAGCAGCTCGCGCACCGGTTCCCGTCCGTTTGCGCGCAACTCCAGGAAGCGCCGCTGAACATCGTGGCGCCCGACGGCGAATCGCTGGACGCCGTTGCGCAGCGGTTGCGAAAGGGCTTCGAGCGGCTCGCGGTGCGGCGCGCGCGGGGCGCGGCCGGCGTCGTTCTGCGACCGCTCGCGCTGGCGCTTACGAAGTGCCTGTTCGCCCCGGCGGAGGCGGACGGCGTCTGGGAACAGGTGGAGCAGCCGGACGCGCCGCAGGCGATCGAGTTCGACCCGACGAAGCCAAGCGAGCCGCCGAGACGCGCCGCGGATGCGAGCGCCGGCGCGGAGCGTTGAGAGTCGGCGGACGGCGCGGACAGCGCCATCATTCAGAGGATGCCCATGGCCGAGACTCCGGCTACGACGAAGAAGAACGTGGAGATTCCGCAGGGAATGTGGATTCGCTGCGACAAGTGCGCGGCGATGATCTACCGCCGCATCCTGGAGGAAAACCTGAACGTCTGCCCGGAGTGCGATCATCACTATCGCGTCAGCGCTCGAACGCGCGTCGCGCAGCTCAATGATGCGGACACGTTCGAGGAGTTTCTTGCCGACCTGGAGTCGACGGATCCGCTCGAATTCCACGATCGAATCGACTACAAGGAGCGGCTGGAGGACACCAAGACCCGCAGCGGCGCCTCGGAAGCGATTATCGTCGGAAAGGGCTTCATCAAGGGACGCCCGGTCATCCTGGGCGCGATGGACCCGACCTTCATCATGGGCTCGATGGGCGCCGTGGTCGGCGAGAAGGTGGCCGCCGCGGCGGAGCGGGCCGTGAAGGACGAATTGCCGCTGGTGATCGTGACGTGCAGCGGCGGGGCGCGCATGATGGAAGGCATGGTCTCGCTGGTGCAGATGGCCAAGACCAGCGCCGCGATCGCGCGGCTGGACGAGGCCGGCGGACTGTACATCGTTGTGATGAGCGACCCGACCACGGCCGGCGTGGCGGCGAGCTTCGCGTTCCTGGGCGACGTTACGCTCGCGGAGCCGGGAGCGCTGATCGGCTTCGCTGGGCCGCGTGTGATCGCCAACACCATCAAGGCGACGCTGCCCGAGGGCTTTCAGCGTGCGGAGTTCATGCTCGAGCACGGCTACGTGGATCGCATCGTCCACCGCCGAGACCTGCGCACCGAAATCGCGCGGATCATCGACTACTGCAATAAGTGACGCGCTGCGGCGCACCGTCCCCCGCGCGGAGTCCCATCTCACCCATGCTGAGCGAGTGGACCGCAAAGCTCCAGGATCCTCTGGTGATCTTTGGCCTCACCGGCCAGTGCGTCTTCATGTTCCGTTTCCTGCTTCAGTGGTTCGCCTCGGAGCGTCTCGGACGAAGCCACGTGCCGGTCGGCTTCTGGTATCTCAGCCTGCTGGGCGGGCTGATGCTTCTGGTCTACGGCGTGCTCGACCGCGATCCGGTCATCCTGCTCGGACAATCGCTCGGCTTGCTCATCTACATCCGAAACCTGATGCTCATTCACCGGCACGCGCGTCGAACGCGCTCACCGGACGGGCAGAGCGGCATCGCCCGCGATCCGGTTTCCGCGCAGGCGCCGTCGCCCGGGGCGTAGCGGCGCGAGGAGCCGTGCGCGGTTCGCACGTCCTGCGTCGATCGATTCCGTCAGCGCGCCCCGCTCGAGGAGGCACATTATTCGCCGCGCGAATCACAAGCCGTTCGGACGAAGGATTCTCCTCCAACGCCGTTTGCCGCCAGGCGAGTCCGCCGTTGACCTCGGGGTCGGCCGGAGCGACCGTAAGCCCGTCGACGGACCGGCGTTTCGGCGATCGGCGGCGGCATCGCCGCGCGTCGCGCGGCGTTGCGCGACGCTGCGGGCGACCGCGCTGCTCGCCTGGCTGACCGTCTCCGCGGTCGCGCCGAAGTCGGCCGACGCAGCGGCCGGATCGACCGACGCAATTCGCGTCGCCGCCGCGGTGAGCCTCAGCGATGCAATGCCGGCTCTCGTTCAGGACTTCAGCAGCGCGACCGGCGTTCGGGTCGAGTTGTCGTATGGTTCCACCGGGCAGTTGCTCGCGCAGATTCGTCACGGCGCGGAGTTCGACGTATTCATCGCGGCCGCGCGCGCCCCGGTCACGGAACTGGACCAGGACGGCCTGCTAAAGCCCGGTTCTGTGCGCGGGATCGCGCGCAATCAGCTTGTGCTGATCACACCTTCCGGCGTCGAGCATCGCTTCCTCACCCGCTGGTCCGATCTGGCTGATCCGCGCGTCCGACGAATCGTGATCGGCGAGCCGACGACCGTTCCGGCCGGGCACTACGCGGCTCAGGCGCTGGAGGCTGCCGGGCTCGCCGACGCGACCCGCAGTCGCATCCTCTACGCCTCGCACGTGCGGCAGGCGCTGGACTACGTGTGCGGGGCGGACGTGGATGCCGGCGTGGTGTACTCGACCGACGCGCGCGCCGCGCTCGATCGCGTCCGGGTCGTGGCGGTGGCCGACCCGGGCTGGCACGATCCGATCGAGTGCGTCGCGGCGGTGCTGCGCTCGAGCCGCACGCGTTTCGCCGGGGATTTCGTAGACCACCTCTGCGGCGACGCTTCGCAAAAAATCCTGCTGGGCCAGGGCTTTCTCGCGCCAGAGGACACCGACGCGACGCCGTCGCCCGGTTCGAACCCCGCCACGCCGGCGAGCGCGGGCAGCGCGCCGTCGCGCCCATGAACCCGCTTTCGCTATCGCTTCTGATCGCGTTCGCGTCGACCACGCTCGTGGCCGCGACTGCGATCCCGCTCGCCGCGCGCACTTCGCGGCGATCTTTCGTCGGGCAGGGGATCGCGGAGACGGTGCTCACGCTGCCGCTGGTGCTGCCGCCGACCGTGGTCGGCTATGGCATGGTGGCGCTGTTCGGCGCTCGCAGCCCGGTTGGCGCGCTCCTTCGAGATTGGCTGGGATACACGCTGCTGTTTCGGATCGAGGCGGCGGTGCTGGCTTCCGCAGTGGTTTCCTTTCCGCTGCTCTATCTGCCGGCCAAGGCGGCGTTCCGAGCCGTCGATCGCGACATGCTCGATACGGCCGCTCTGCTCGGCGCAACGCGCTTGCAGACTTTTTGGCACGTGAGCGTTCCGATGGCAGGACATGGTCTGCTGGCCGGCGCGGCGCTGTGCTTCGCGCGGGCCCTGGGTGAATTCGGCGCGACGCTGATGGTGTTCGGCTGGCAGCCGGGGCGCGTGACGATGCCGATTGCGGTCTATGCAGCCTACACGCGAGGCGAGATGGTCGCGGCGCTGCCGTGGGTGCTGGCGCTGACAGCGATCTGTTTTCTATTGCTGACCGCGATCAGCCGCGGGCAGGGGCGGTAATGCCTGGTCGGTCGAGGCCCGCGACCTCGCACATCACGCAAGGAAGACGGATCGCCGGCCGCAACGTCGCCTCGGTCGGCTTGACGCCCGGCCTGCCGCTCGCCAAACTACGAGGCTCGGGCGAGAGTTGTCGCCCGTGCGTACGCGACAGCGACGGAGACCGTTCATGCACTACCCGCATCGCATCAGCAAGATCAAGCGCAAGCGCAAGTCCGGTTTCCGAGCCAGGATGCGCACCAGCAAGGGCCGTAAGACGATCCGCAACAAGCGCCGGGTCGGCCGCCGCGTTTCGGTGGCCTAGGTCGGCATCCGGCATGGCGCGGCGTCTGTGCCGAGCCGCGCGAGTGAACGAGCGGGCCGTTTCCACGCCACCGGCGCGTCGGGATCATGGAATCCGTACGGTTTCTCTCGGAATCTTCCCGCGTCCGCCGCGTCACTCACGGTTGAGAGGATGACGGCGTCGAGCCGTCCGGCACGACCGGATGGAATTGCGACGTGTCGCTGGTCGCGGAGGTGACTGGAATGGCCGGGAGCACCGGTCTCGCGCGGTTTACCTGGCTGACGCCGGCATCTCTGCTGCTCGCCCTCGTTCTCGCTGCGACCGCGCTTCGCGCGCCGCGCAATCCCGAAACCGTTCCGCATTCCGCAGCCGCTCCGGGCGAATCCGCGCAATCCCGAACGATCGACGACGCGCAGCGACCACCGCAAGAGAGCGGCGTAGACACCGAAGCCGCTTCGCGGCCGAGCACAATGGCGGCGAGCCGGCCGGCGCGAACGTCGGGTCGCTTTGATCCGCTGGATCTGATTCCGGCCGATTGCCTGGTGGTCTGGAAGGGCATTCCGCTTCCGGACGAACCGGCCGGCGGCGGTGTACGTCAAGAGGGCGCGACGTTCCTGGAGCTGCTGCGCCGCGTTCTCGGGGCGAACCTCGACGCGCGCGCCAAGCTCACGCTGCGCATCTACGAGTTGATCAGCCACGCGCGCGACACGTCGTTCGCCTTCACCTGCATCGACGCCTCGGCCCGAGCCAAGCGTGCAGACGGCGGCGGAACTCGCGCGGATCGTCTGCGGATGGCGTTCGTCGCCGACACCCGCGGCGAGCCGAAAGAGTTCCTGGCGATCGTTCATCGCGCGGTCCAGGAGCTCACCGACGCCGGACCGGCCACACTCGAGCGCAAGACGGCCGGCGACTACAGCTACCAGGAGCTGTACGACCGCCGCCTGCCCGACTGGTGTCGCGTCGCGTGGGGAGTTCTGGGCGACACCTTTGTGCTCACGCTCGGCGAGGACGTCTGGCCGCAGATCGTTGAAGTCGCCGCGGGGCGTCAACCGGCGATGAGCGCTGAGCCGTGGGTGCGCGCGGCGCGGGCCGAAACGCCAAACGAGCCGGTGGTGGAAATCGTCGCGTCGATCGGAAGAATCCGGTCCGACCTGGACCCGGTGGTGAGGAACCGCGCCACCGCGTTCTTCGAATCGTGGGCGTGCGGCGACGTGGACGACATGTACTGGGCGATCGGGTTTCGCGAGGCGGGCCTCTACTGCCAGGCGAGCCTGCGCCGCGGCGGCGAGACCGATACGCGCCTGCTGGCCGACCCGAGCTTCCGCGACGCGGTCGCGGCCAGGACGATCCCGGAGCGCGCCCGCTACGCGGTGTTTCGCGTGAACGTCGCCGACGTCATTCGTCGCGTTGTGGCCAGCTACTACGCCATGCAGGGCGAGGAAGACCTTCGCGCGGCTGAGCGGACCTGGAAAGACGTGCAGAAAAAGCTGGGCTTCGACGCACAGGAGCAGCTCCTTTCACGGCTCGGTGACACGCTGATCCTGCACAACGTGCCGGCGCACCCGCTGCGGATTCCGCTGATGTTTACCGCGCTGTACGAGATCGACCGCGACGGTCGCGAGACGGCCGAGGGGCTGGAGCGCGTGTGCGCCGCATGGCTCGATGCGTTGCGCGAGCACGCGGCGACGGCCGGCAATCCTGAGCCGACCATCCTCCAGCGCGACGAAGACGGCGTCTGGTATCTTCAGCTCGGTCCGGTCGCAGGTCTGGCGTGGACTTTCACCGATCGATACCTCGTTACGAGCTGGTCGCCGACCGCGCTTCGCGAGTATCTCGCCGGGCGCGCGGACGACGACATCGGCGTTCGGCCGGCGGCACACTAGCCGGTCCGGGTCCGCTACCGTCCCGCGCATCCGGCTGGTGCGTACGTGCGGAACGCTCTCGCCAGAGTGCCTGCGACGGCGGTCCGCGCCGCCCGCCTGCGCCGGGGCGGGAGAATAACGAACCCACCCGGCGGCGCGCGCGAACCTGCGCGGGATCACGGCGCGAGTCTGCTATAGTGGAGAAACGCGTCGCTCGGGCCGATCGAATCCACCCGCACCGACCAGCATGCGCGGGTCGGCGCGCAGGGGCCGGCGCGTCGGCGGACACTCAGACGTTTCACGGGAAGAGTTGATCGTCGGCGCAGCCGGGGTGAACTTCGGTCGGCCGAGTCAGGAAGGCCCGCAGTGCTTCGTATTCGACTGCTCGGCCCGCGCGCGACTGAACTGGGCGATCTTTCGTCTCTGCTGTTGGATTTCAGTCCATGAATGCCGGAGGTTGATCATGAAGCGACACGAGCAAAGAGCGGAGCAAAGCCGAGATCGCCGCCGCGTAAAGCGGCGTGCGGCGCGATGTGCCGCGTTCGTCTCGGCCGCGCTCGTCGGACCGACCGTCGGGTCGGCGGCGCAGTCCGACTCGCCGTCCGGCGGACATCGCTGTCTGACGTGGGAGCACTACGTGGAGCAGCGCGCCGCGGCGGGCGATCCGGTGAGCTTTCGTGGCGACGATTGCCCGTTGGACGGCGCGTGCGATTTGCCCCACGTCCGGGACGGCCATATTCCCACCGATCAGACGCCCGTCAAAGTCTTCCGCATGTGGATTCACGTGTTCTGCAACAACGCGGGCACGTTCTGCAACAACGTCACGCCCGGCGACGTGGAGGCGATGATCGCCGGCATGAATGCGAACTTTGAGCCGTGGCGCGTGCGGTTTGACGTTCGCTACCGCTTCGTGAACCGCGGTAAGTACCTGGCGTGCACGCCGGGTGAGATCGTGCAGATGAAAGACGAGTACGCGATTGCGCCCGACCGCGTGTTGAACGTGTACGTGGTGGACTATGGCGGCGCTTCGTTCGGCACGTTTCCCTGGTGGGAGGAGGCGCTCGCCGCCCAGGGCGGCATTGTGCTGGATCGCAGCGTGGTTGATCCGGACGGCGGGATCCTGACGCATGAGATCGGCCACTGCGTGGGCCTGTGGCACACGCATCACGGTGTCCTCGAAGTGCCGCCTTGCAGCGTCTGTTATGAGTCTCCCGGCGCGGGCGACCGGGACAACACCGGCGATCGCTGCTCGGACACGGCCGCGACGCCGGTGAACTTCGCGTGCGGCGATCCGAGCGGCGCGGATTCGTGCACGGGCAATCCGTGGGGCGCGACCGACTACGTGAATTACATGAGCTACGCTCCGGCGAGCTGCTACGAGTCGCTCACGCCTCAGCAGGCCGGGCGCATTCACTGCTGGTCGGGATGGCTGAACACCTGGATTCAGGAACCGTGCGACGCCGACCTCGACGACAGCGGCCGAGTTGACGAAGACGATCTACAGTCCCTGCTGGAGGTGTACGGGTCGGAAAGCCCCGGACACCGGTCGGATTTTGACTTCGATGGGCTGATCACGCTTTCAGATCTGTCGTATCTGCTGACCGCTTTCGACGCGGAGTGCGAGTAGCCCGGGAACGCGCCGACGCGGACGACTTCGGGCGGGTTCCTAAACGCCTTTGTGATCAAGCCGCGGTAACGGATCGCGCGCTCACGCTCGCGGCTCGGCTGGGCCGCCGTATCCACTCTGAAACCGCTGCGGGCAATGCGGACGTACCGCGCGGAGAACGGCGCGCGCGACCGCAGCCCAAATGAGCGCCGGCCGACGACGCGCGTGTGGCGCGCCGCCGGCCGGTGTTTCATGCGGGTCGACTCAGTCGTCGCCGCTGAGAGGCTGCGGGTCTCTTAGAGCCCGAAGTTCTCGAGCAGAGTCGACAAGTCGCCCAGGTTCACGCAGCCGCTGTCGTCGAGGTCGGCGTCGGGGTTGTACCCGGCGTCTCCCACGCATAGCCCGAACGACTCGAGCAGTTCGGACAGGTCGGCCAGATCGACGTCGCCGTCGCCGTCCACGTCGCCGATCGGATTCGGCGTGCGGATGACGCCCCAGAGCTCGACATCGTCGATGTTCCAGCCTGGGTAGCGGTTCGAATTGTCCGTCGGTCCCATGCTCCAGCGGAGGTAGACGGTCGGTTCTTCAGACGCGATCGACGTGATGTCGAACGTCATCTGCGTCCACGCCGTGTCCGAGACGGTGTCGGTGTTTTCCCAGAGCACGGTCCAGTTCGAGCCGTCGCTCGACGCCTCGACCGTGGCATGGTCGAACGGCATCGTCTCCACGCCCAGCCAACGCCAGAACCGCAGTTCGACGCTCAGCAGATCGCTGCAATCGATCGCCGTGGTCGTGAGGTTGTAGCGCGGCATGTTGTTCGTGTAGTCGCCGTTCAGGTTGTAGCCATACACGTTCGAGCCGGTCTTTCCGCTGGTCGGGTCGTGATCGCGCGAGCCCAGTCCGGCCGGCACGCCGAACGCCCACTGACCTTCGGTGCTCCAGCCCGGATTCGTATCGAGCGGGAAGCTCCGGGCCAGCTCGGCCGGCGGCGCGATCAGCGTGATCTGCACGGTGGCGACGTTCGAGTCGCCGCCTTCCGGCGGGGAGCCGCCGTCGTTCGCCTTGAACTGGAAGCTGTCGGGCGAGAAGTCCCAGTCGTCCGGGTTGTACTCGACCGCATTGCCTCCGCCGACCAGCGTGTACGGAACGCCGTTGATCGGCGCGCCGTTGCCCGGATCGCTCAGCGAACCGTGCGACGGCAGCGACGCGATCACGTAGCTCAGCGGACCGGGCAACCCGTCATCGACCGCGCTCAGCGTAATCATCGCGGGGTCGTTGGCGGGAATGTTCGCCGAGCCGTTGTTGGCGATCGGCGGACGCGGCCCGCAATTGCCCATCGCGCTCAGGTCGCTCTCGAAGAAGTCGGGATCCAGCCCGACGCCCTCGGACAGACCGGTGATGCAGTCGCTCACCGCGACCGTCAGGTGCGTGATGGTGATGTCGCCGTTGAAATGCATCTCGATCTGGAACGTGTTGGAGTTGGACGTTCCGTACTCCGGCACGTTTTGCCACGTCACCGCCACGCGGTCGGCGGTCTGCTTCCAGCTCACCGTGCCGCCGGTGCTCGGGTTCAGGTCGTCGAACAGCGCCGCGACGCGCGGGCGGGCGAAGTGGTCCGCCAGCGTCTCGGTGTAATCGGTATCGCCCGAGTCCAGCGTGACGTAACCGTTGCTGCCGATGTACAGCGTGCCGTACGCGTTGCCGTAGAGCAACACCTGCTGGCCGCCGGTCAGATTCGCCGTGGCGAAGCTGTCGTCGGTCAACGAGACGGTCGTGCCGCCGGCCGGATTGGTCGGCAGGTCTTCGGCCTGCTCGATGCAGCCGCTGTAGAAGTCGGGCGAGCCGTTCGGCGAGAACGTCATCGTGTAGCCGTCCAGGTCGCGGTCGCCCGTGAACTCCTCGGTGAAGAAGTTCGGCACGTCCGGCGTCGTGAAGCTATAACAGGAGCCGCCGTTGTCGTCGTAGCTGAGGTTGCCGGCCGCGTCGACCGCCTCGACCGCGTAGTAATACGTCACTTCGTCGGTCAGACCGGACAGCGCGATCGTATGAGACGTGTTCAGGCCGGTGCCGTCCACCTGCGAGATCAGCGAGCCGCAGCTCGTGCCGTAGTAGACGCGGGACTGCGCGGCTTCATCGGTGTTGAACGTGATGTCCGCCGAACGCGCTTCGACGTTGATCGCCGCCACGTTCGAGATCACCGGCGCGGTGCAATCCACGTCGGCCGTGTCCGTCACGCTCACGTTGAAGTTGCCCTGGCCGTCGTCCGCATCGATGTACGTCGCGGTGACGACGTCGTCCGGGGCGATCAGCAGCACGCCCGGAGCGTCGGTCTGGCTGAGCGCGATCGTGCCGCGGAACGCGGCGCTCTCGGCCGCCGTCTCGGTCAGGACCAGCGACTCGCCGGCCCCTTCCGAAGTCGACGCGACGTTCACGACCACGGTGTCGATCACCAGATCGCTGGTGTTCAGGCCGCAATCGACCACCTGAACCGTCGCGTCGCCGCCGCACGGATACTTGCTGCGGTCCAGCGAAACGATGCCGACGTCCGAGCACGCCACCAGCAGCGGGCTGGCCGCCACCGAGAACGTCTGCGGACCCTGCGGCACATTGAAGCCGGTGATTTCGATGCGATAGGCGCCCGGCGCCGGAGAATTGATCGTGAGCTGCTCCATGTTGTCGCGGCGGTTCGGCGCGTTCTGCACGGCCGGCGTCGCCGGCGAAGCCGGGTTCAGCGTCCACGGGAATCGCTGCGTGTTCGACGGATCGAACACGGACAGGTCGAGGTCGTTCACGAGCGTCGGGTTGACCACCGGTGTGCCGGGCGGATCGTCCCACGCCAGCGTCACGCGAAGCTGCGTGTCGCCGGGGCCTACGATGACCACCAGGCCGACCGTGCCGCCCTGATCCACTTCGCCCTCAAAGAAGTTGCCGGCCCGCAGCAGATCGACCGCCGGCTGGATGCGGACCGAGCCCATGCCGGTCTTGAAGTCCGGACCGACCGCGTCGATGTCCAGCGCGGTGTTCGCGAAGATCGCCTTCATGGTCGAGCCGCGCATGTCCGGCTCGCCCGGGAACTGCTGGCGATAGTCCTGAATGAGCAGCGCGCCCAGACCGCAGACCGTCGGCGACGCCATCGACGTGCCGCAGAACACGGTGTAGTTGCTGCCGCTGTCGCAGCTTGTCACGCCGTTGTCGCCGCCCGACTGACAGCCCGGCGCCGACATGTCCGGCCGCATCCGGCCGTCGTCGCTCGGCCCCCAGCTCGTGAAGCTGGTGACTGAGTCGTCGTTCGAGTTCATCGCGCCGATCGTGATGTGGTTCTTGGCGTTCGCCGGCGGCGCGCTGGTGTTGTAGGTCGAGCCGCACCGACCGCTGCTACGCTCGTTTCCGGCCGCCCACACGATGCGGAACGGCTCGCCGCTGAGGCTGCCGCGCGCGATCGCGTCGATGACCGTGTCGGTGATGCCGTAGTTGCCTTCCCAATCGCAGGGGAAGCCGTTGCTGGCGGTGTTCGTGCCGATCGAGTTGTTGGCGATGTCGGCGCTGAAGGTGTTGATCGCCTGCCCGTAGTCGGCCTCGATGTCGCCCGGGTCGGTATACAGGAAGCCCTGCTGAAGGCCGCCTTCCTGCTCGAAGCCGTACGACTGAATCGTCACCCCCGGGGCCATGCCCTTGAACGTGCCGCCGCTCTGCTGGCCCGATCCGCCCACCGTGCCGGAAACGTGGCTGGCGTGCGTCGAGAGACCCGACGAGTCGCGGACGAACAGCCGACCGCCGAAGTCGGGATGCGAAGCGGCCGCGAAGCCGCCGTCATACACGAGCACCGAAACGCCCGCTCCGGTCAAATTGTAGGGCGCGCCCTGCACGATGTTCGCGCCGACGCGCTGGCGGTTGTTGTCGTTCAGCTCGGTGAACTTCGGCAGGGGCGGTTCGATCCACAGGACCGCGTCTTCGCCGGCCAGCGAGGCGATCTGCGAGTACGGCAGCTCGATCACCGCGCCGTTCACGGTGCGCAGCAGCGAGCGGACGTGCGCGCCGTGCGAGCGCAGGATCGCGACGCCTTCGCCGTCGAGGCTCACGTCGTCATGGAACAGCATGTAGACGCCGACCCGCGGATTGTCGAGCTGCGCCGGATCGAATCCGCGCTCGATCATGTCTTTCGGCAGACCGACGACCATCCACTCGTAGATTTCGCCCGCCAGCAGGTCCGGATGCTGCTTCCAGGCCGCGTCGATCGGCTCGACCGCGAACACCGGCGCGGCGTCGGTCGCCGCGATGGGATCGAGATCGGCGTGCGAGACGGCCGCGAAGTAGGCGTGGTCGCTCAGATACGCCTGGAGCTTCACGCCGGCCGCTTCCAGCGCGGCGCGTTGCGCGGGCGTGACCGCCTGCTCGAACTGAATCAGGATGTGCCGCTCGCTGGCTTCAGCGATCGCCGCGAGCATCTGCGTCGATTCGTCCAGCGTCTGCCGGGCGATCGAGATGTCACCGCCCTTGAGCTGAAGCCGGCCGGGAATCTGCTCGACCGCGCCGTGCGAAACCGGCGTGGTCGCGCTGCGACCGACGCCGGCCTGCCCGCGCGTCAGCCCGCCGCTTCCCGGAGCGGCGATGGTCCATGTCACGGCGAGCGCCAGCGTGGCGGCGCCCGTCAACCGGTAGAAACGTCGCATTGCTCTCTTCCTCCCATGCACGCGGCGCGGAATCGCGTCGGTGATGTGCAGATCGCTCCGAACTGTTCCGAGCCGCGAGAATGCCGATCCGCGCGGCTCCTGCGGCGTGCGCCGCGAAGAAAAAACAGTCCCGAGCTTGTCGTCATTGTAGCGGACCGGGCCGCGCCGCCGAAAGCGCGCTTCGCGCGGCGTGGCATCGGATGTTTGTAACGCGTCCCGGCGGGAACGCCGCTCGCACCACGGCGAATGGTTGATAACTAAACCCGGGCGGATGCGCGGCCCTCGGGCCGCGCGTGCTCGGCGGGGTGGCGCGGCGCCCTACGCCCGTCGGCCCGACATCGACACTGCCACTCCGGCGAAGATCAGTGCGAACGCGACCACGTCGTTCACGCGCAACTTCTCGCGCAGTATGAAGATCGAAAACCCGACGAACACGATCAGCGTGATGCACTCCTGAATCACCTTCAACTGCGGGGCGGTGAACGGACCGCCGTGCGACGTGTGCCCGTAGCGGTTCGCCGGAACCTGCAGCAGATACTCGAAGAAAGCCATCGTCCACGACGCGACGATCGCCGTCGCCAGAGGCCAGGATTTCTCCTTCAGGTGGTAGTACCACGCAAACGTCATGAAAATGTTTGAAGCGACGAGCAGCACGACGGTGAACATCCAGGGGGGCATGCGGGTTGTGCTCCGAAGCCGGGAACGTTCGGCGTCATGGCGCCGGCGTATTCCGCTTCAGCGATTGAAGCGATGGCACATCCTAGCCGTCTGCCGCCGACGCGAGCAGTCGCGCCGTTTGCTCCAGCGCCCATGCGCCGATAGACTGATTTCAGTCGCTTGGCCCGAACGGCCGGGAAGCGCCCCCTGGATCACCCGAATGCCGCAGACCATCTCCGCCAAGCTGGACGCCTCGGGACGATCGTTCGCGATCGTGTCGTCGCGTTTCAACGACTTCATCACGAGCAAGCTCGCCGAGGGGGCGATCGACGCGCTGGTGCGGCACGGCGCAGACCCGGCCCAGATCGCGCACGTGTGGGTGCCCGGCGCGTGGGAAATCCCGCTGGCTGCCATGAAGCTGGCCGCTTCTGCGCAGCACGCAGCCATCATCTGCGTCGGCTGCATAATCCGCGGGCAGACGCCGCACTTCGACTACGTCGCGGGCGAATGCGCCAAAGGCGTCGCCCAGGCATCCTGGTCAACCGGCGTGCCGGTGACGTTCGGCGTGATCACGGCCGATTCGCTCGAACAGGCGATCGAACGCGCCGGATGCAAAGCCGGCAACAAAGGCGTCGATGCCGCGCTCGCCGCGATCGAAATGGCGAACCTGTTGCGGCTTCTGCCCGGCCGAGGATAGGCGCTTCATCGCGATGCTGGTTGCAGAACTCCCTCAGAGAGACTTTCGTACGCGAGACCGGGCGGCGCGTCTGCCCGCGTGCGGGGCTTCATGACGCACCGACATCGGTCACAGGCCCGCGTGCTGGCGCTTCAGGCGCTTTGTGTGAGCGAAGCGGTCGGCGCCGCATTTCTCGCCGAGCTGGGCACGTTCCTGCGCGACACGCAAGTGCAGCATGACGCCGGAATCGAGCCGCCGGCGGACGAGTCCTCCGTGCAGTTCGCCGTCCGGCTGGTGCGCGGCGCGGCCGGCACGCTGCCGGACCTGGATCGCCGACTCCAGGAGAAATCCGCCGAATGGAAGATCGCGCGCATGCCGCCGGTGGACCGCAACATTCTGCGGCTCGGACTGTACGAGCTGCTGCACGAGACCGAGACGCCGCCGCCGGTCATCCTGAGCGAGGCGGCCGATCTCGCCGCCCGCTTCGGCGACGCCGCTTCGCCCGCCTTCGTCAACGGCGTGCTCGACGCGCTGCGCCGCGAAGTGTGCGGCGCCGCCGCGGCTGCCGCTTCGCATTCGGGTTCGCCGAGAGACGACCATGGGCCTGTTTGACGCCTTTCGAAAAGGACTGAAGAAGACGCGCGACGCTCTCGCGGCAGGGCTGCGCAGCGTCCTCGCGCTGGGCCGCCGAGTCGATGAGCAGCTCCTCGAGGAACTGGGCGACGCGATGATGGCGGCCGACGTCGGTCCGAGGACCGTCGCTTCGCTGCTCGAGCTGCTGCGCGGCGCGTGGAAGTCCGGCCGGATCAAAGTCGCGGAAGACGTACTGCCGTTTCTCAAGGAGCACATTGCATCGAAATGGCCCGCGTCCGATCGGGGCATTCGCTTCGCGCCCAGCGGTCCGACGGTCATCTTCGTCGTCGGCATCAACGGCTCGGGCAAGACCACCAGCGTCGCCAAGCTCTGCAACCTGCTCCAGAAGCAGGGCAAGCGCGTGCTGCTCGGCGCGTGCGACACGTTTCGCGCGGCCGCGATCGAGCAGCTCGAAATCTGGTCGAAACGGGCGGGCGTCGAGATCGTCCGCCACCAGGCCGGCAGCGACCCCGCGGCTGTCGCGTATGACGCGTGCGATGCGGGCATCGCGCGCGGCGTGGACGTGATCCTGATCGACACGGCCGGACGTCTGCACACGCAGGAACACCTGATGCGCGAGCTGGAGAAGATTCAGCGCGTGGTGCAGAAGCGCGTGCCCGAGGCGCCGCACGAGGTGCTGCTCGTGCTCGACGCCACGATCGGGCAGAACGCGGTGAACCAGGCCGTGATGTTCGCCAAGGCCGTCCGCGTGACCGGATTGTTCCTGGCGAAGCTCGACGGCAGCGCGAAGGGTGGAATCGTGATCGGCATCCGCGACCAGCTCGACATCCCCGTCAAATTCGTCGGGCTGGGTGAAACGATGGACGACGTTGAGCCGTTCGATCCCGGCAGCTTCGTGGAGGCGCTGCTGACGCAGCCGGCCGCGTGACGCCGGAAAACGAAGCACTTCAGCTACGGCCGCCGGCCCGTCTCTTTTAGAATCCTTCGGCGGCCGGCACGGCACGCGATGCGGAATCGCGCAGGAGCGCGTCGCGGCGCTGCCGTGCGCCCACGAGCGAGATTCGTATGCACCCGCTTCTCGACGCCTTCGAACAACACGTCGACGCTCAGCCGCAACGCCTGCTCGCCGGCGATCAGAGCCTCCAGCTCGACTACGCGTCGTTCCGGGCCGTCGCCGCGCAGCTTGGCGATCAGATCGCGGGCGCGACGACCGCGCCGCGCGTCGGCGTGCTCGCGCCGACCTCTGCGGCGTGCGCCGCCGCCATCTTCGGCTGCTGGTACGCCGGAAAGGTCGTGGTGCCGCTGAATTTTCTGCTCCAACCAGGGGAGCTGGCCCCGCTGACGCGCGAAGCCGAGCTCGACCTCATTGTGACGACGGACATGTTCGCACCGCTCGTCACCGCTGTCGGCGCCGTGCCGCTGCTGCTCAACAGCCGCACCATGACGGCCGGCACGAGACCCGCTCCGAGCGCGCAGCGGCACGATACGGCCGCGATCCTCTACACGTCCGGCACGTCGGCGACGCCGAAAGGGGTGTGCCTGAGCTTTGAAAACCTGGTCTCCAACGCGCGCGGCTGCATCGAGCACGCCCGGATGACGCCCGACCAGGTGCTGTTCGGCGTCATCCCACAGTTTCACAGCTTCGGATTCACCGTGCTGACGGTCGTGCCGGCGGTGCTCGGCGCGACGGTGTGGTACTTGCCGCGATTCAGTCCGATTGCGGTGGTGGACACGATCCGGGAAAAGGGCGTTTCAATCTTTGTCGCGGTGGCCAGCATGTATGCGGCGCTGGCGCGCATGAAGCAGGTCGAGCGCGGCGCGCTGGAGTCGGTGCGGCTTGCGATCAGCGGCGGCGAGCCGCTCAGCCGCCAGGCCGCGACGCAGTTTCACGAGACGTTCGACGTGGCGATCCACGAAGGCTACGGGCTGACCGAGACCTCGCCGGTCGTGTCGCTGAACGCGCCGTGGGCCGCCCGTCCCGGCTCGGTCGGGCGTCCCTTGCCGGGAGTCAGCGTCGTCGCGGTGGACGAGCGCGGCGCGACGCTGCCGCCGTGCGAGCCGGGAGAGCTGGTCGTGCGCGGACCGTGCGTGATGCAGGGATACTTCCGCCGCGCGGAGGAGACGGCCGCGGTGCTTCGAGACGGCGCGCTGCACACCGGCGACGTCGGCTACGTGGACGAAGCCGGCTTCATCCACATCACCGGCCGGGCGAAGGAGATGATCATCGTGGGCGGCGAGAACGTCTCGCCGCGTGAGATCGAGAACGTGCTCACCGAACATCCGGCGGTGCTCGAGGCGGCGGTGATCGGCGCGCCCGACCCGCTCCGTGGGGAGACGCCGGTCGCATTCGTGATTCTGCGCGACGGCGAGACTGCGGACGAACTCACGCTTCGAAACTACTGCCGCGAGCGGCTGGCGGGCTTCAAGGCGCCGCGCTCGATCCGAATCGAGCGCGAATTACCGCGCGGCCCGACGGGCAAAATCCTCAAACGCGCGCTGCGGGCCACCTGAGCTCGCCGGGAACGCCGGCCGCCACCCGCGCCAGCCGGCGCGAAACCAGTTCCAGACCGATTTCCAGGCCGTCCTGGTCCGGCAGCACGCGTGACCAGATCACGGTTGCCCGCCGGCTGATCGTCAGGCCGAACCCGGGCGGCGTGGACTGCCCCGGCAGGTGCGAGCTGAGCTCGTACTGCTGTTCCGCGCCGATGCCGTATCCGAGCGGCACTCGCAGGCGTACTCCCAGTTCCGATCGATCGAGACATACGCCGCGAACGATGACGGACGTGTGCGTGTCGATGAGCCACAGCGTGCCGGCCACCGGCTCGCGCGGGCAGCGACGCCGGTCCGGACCCGGCGCGAGGCCGGCATCGGCGATTCCGGTCGTTGTCAGCAGGGCGGGGTGCATGGGTGCCTCCGGTCCGGCGCCGACGCCCGTCGAGGTCGTCGCGCCGGCGATTCAAGGCTCGCTGTCAAAGCCCCATTCGCGCAGCCAGTGCTCGCGGTCGGCCGGCGATGGAGGTTCGCCGTGCTTCTCCGGCGGATCGAGCGGCGTCGATGGCTCGCGCTGCAGATCGCTGCGCACCCTGCGCCAGAAATCCGCGCTGCGAACGGTTCGGGCGTCTCGCCGGCGGGCGGCCGACGCGATGGCGCGATCCGAACTGACTACGCGCAGTCGCCGGGGAGCGGATTCCCGCTGAATCAGCGAGACGAGAATGTCGTCGGCCGATTCGCGCGCGCTGTAGATCACTTCGACGCCGGGATCGCTGATCTGCTTTTCGAGCTCGGCAGGAGGGCGAGGGCCGTCGAAGACAAGACGCACGGACGCGCCGGTTTTCCTCGCCCAATCTCCGAGCGTGCGGCAGAGCAACGCTCGACCCATCGGGCGTTCCGGTTCCGCCTCCCAGACGGCGTACATCAGATTGTTGCCGTCGATCAGGACCGGAATCACAGCGATGCCATTATTGATCCTACCCGCGCAATTCGGCGGGTCAAAACAAATTCCCCATATTCCGGCAGCGACGCGTCCGGCGCGCGAGCGAACCGCGCACGGAACCTCATTCCCACGCCGCGAATTGCACCAGGTCGAGCTCCCGCCCGAGCACCATCAGCACCTCGTCCGGCTTAATGATGCGCGTCGGGCTGGGAAGGAACTGAAACCTCCGTTCGCTTGCCGTGCGCACGGCCAGCACGAGCAGGTCGAATTTCTTGCGGAGATCAGCCTCGGCCAGGGACCGGTTGTGCATCTTTCGCGGAGCTTCGACCTCCATAATCCGGTACTCGTCCGCGAGCGAGAACATGTCGCGCAGGTTCGGGTTTGCCACGCGCCGGGCGGTCCGGTCGGCGGTCTCGCGCTCCGGAAAGATGATCTCCGAAGCTCCGACCGCGCGCAGAATCTGCGCATGGTCGTCGTTCGCCGCGGTCGAGAGAATGTGCTTGACGCCGATCTTCTTCAGATGCAGCGTGCACAGGATGCTCGGCTCGATGTTCGCGTCGCCCAGCGAAATCACGGCCTCGTCCACCGTCTGTGAAATCACGCTGTCCAGCATCTGAAAGCTGCGCACGTCGCCGATGATCGCGCGGTGAACGTCGTCGCGAATGGCGTCGACGCGGGGTTCGTTCAGATCGATCGCCAGGACTTCGCAGCCATATTTCACCAGCGTCCGCGCCAGATGACTGCCGAACTGCCCCAGACCAATCACGCACACCTGAATCATGGCTCGTGGCCCTCGCCGGTGCGGCGCTCTTTGTAGTAGATGCCGCGGAAGCGGTCCGCCGGGTACTTGCGGATGTTCTTGACCATCTTCTGCTGCACCGCCGACGCCAGATCCAGCCCCAGGCGGTTCGACAGCGCCAGCACAAAGCACGCGATGTCGGCCAGCTCGTCGCGAATCTCGCCCAGTACGCGATCGTCCGCCAGGACGCCCGGCAGTTCCTCCGAGCGCAGCCACTGAAAGTGCTCCATTAGCTCGGCCGCCTCGATCGCGATCGCCATCGACAGGTTCTTCGGATCGTGGAAGCGCTCCCACTCCCGCTCCTGCACGAAATTCGCGACCAGCTCGCGGAGCTGCTGCACCGTGGTCGCGGCGTCCGTCAGGCGGGGCTGCGATTCGCGTTCGTCGCTCACGTTCGGCTTTCCTCTCGCGCTACAGTCGCGCCGCCGCGCGAACGCGCTCGATCAGCGCGATCGCGACGGCTGCGTCGCTCGCCTCGGCGATGATGCGCACAATCGGCTCGGTGTTGGACGCCCGCAGATGAACCCACCCTTCGGCGAAATCGACGCGCGTGCCGTCGAGGGTGTTCAGGCGCTCGCCCCGGAACGCCTCGGCGACGGCGGCGGCCGCCGCGGAAGCCCGGTCGCGCGCACATTCGAATTTCTGCTTGACCATGGCCATCGGCGGAAGCGAGGCGACTACTTCGCTGAGCGGAGCGCGTCGCGCCGCGAGCAGTTGCAGCACCAGGCTGATCGCCGACAGGCTGTCGCGGACCCACGTGATGCGCGGGTCGATCACGCCGCCGTTGCCCTCGCCGCCGATCACGCAGCCGCGCTCGAGCATCGCCGACGCGACGTTCGCTTCGCCCACGGCGGTCCGGATCACGCACGCGCCGTAACGCTGCGCGATCGAATCCACGAGGCGCGACGTGCTGAGATTCGCCGCGACCGGCCCCGGACGCCGCGACAGGACCGACTCGACCGCCAGCGCCAGCGTATATTCCTCGCCGATGTAGACGCCGCGCTCGTCCACCAGCGCCAGGCGGTCCGCGTCGGGATCCTGCGCGAAGCCGACCGCCGCGCGATGCTCGCGCACCGCTTCGCAGAGGCCGGTGAGATTCTCGGCGATCGGCTCGGGGACGTGCGCGAACTCGCCGGTCGGCTCGCCGTGGAGATGCACGCACTCACAGCCGAGCGCGTCCAGCAGATCCGGCGTGCCGTAGCAACCTGCGCCGTTCACGCTGTCCAGCACGACGCGCGTGCCGCGTAACGGGGCTAGATCCACCTCCACCGCAGCCAGCACCGCCTGGACATGCCGCGCGATGGCGCCCGCGTCGGTCGCGATGGGGCGAAAGCCGGATGTGCGAAGCGCGACGCGACGTTCGTCGCGCGCCGCGGCGATCGCTGCGGCGCGTTCGGGAGTCGGCGCGAGCCCGCGATCGTCCAGAAACTTTACGCCGTTCCACTGCGGCGGATTGTGACTGGCGGTGATCATCACGCCGCCCGACAGCTCGCCCTGCGTAATCGCTCGCCCGATGCTTGGCGTCATGACGACGCCCAGGTCCACCACTTCACAGCCGACCGAACAGAGGCCGGCGGCTGCCGCGGACGCGAACATCGCGCCGCTCGGCCGCGTGTCGCGCCCCAGCGCGACGCGTCCGCCGTCCAGCAGCGAGCCGAATGCCTGCGCGAATTCGACCACGAGCTGCGGGGTAAGGGTCTGCCCGATGAGGCCGCGAACTCCGGATACACCGACCATCAACGCCATGCACGCGTGTCCCAACGAAGCGTCGCGGCGGTTCGGTTGTCGCGCCGCGGTCAGGCCGCTAGACTCGCCGATTCGTCCGACGCCGAACGACGCGGCGCCGCCGCCAGCGATCAGTATTACGAATCCGGGCGCGGGCGTCCAACCGAGCGAGGGGCAAGCCGATGCCACGAACACGAGTCTCCTGGGTAATCCTGGGAATTGCGGTGCTGGCGAGTGCGGGCGGATGTCCGCCGGGCGGGTCGCTGTTCGGCGGCGTCACGGTGCAGGTGGTCAACGATACCGACTTTCCGATCGAAGGCGACGTCCGCTACGACGACGAGGATGACTTCTTCTCCTCGCTGTTCGGCGGCGACACCGCGCCGACCGGACTGCTCGATTCCGGCGAAGTGTTCGAGCTGAGCTTCGACTGCGACTCGATCGCGGTCGTCGCGACTGCGGACGTGCAGCAATTCGACGACGTGTTCGACAGCGTCGCCGACGATTCCGGCAGCGTCAGCGCCGAAGACGATTTCGACTGCGGCGACGTGATCCGGTTCCGCTTCGTGGGCGAGGGGCCTAGTTTCGGCGTCATTGTCTCCGTGAACGGACGCGTCATCGCCACGAATTGAAGGCGACGCGTCGATTCTGCTTCGCGCTCCGCCCCGCGCGGCGCGCCCGATTGCGGGCCATCCATGGCGCTATCCCTCTATAACACGCTCACGCGACGGCTGGAGCCGTTCAATCCGCTGAATCCGCCGCACGTGACGATGTACGTCTGCGGCCCGACCGTCTACGGGCACAGCCACCTCGGGCACGCCAAGAGCTACATCAGCTTCGACGTTGTGCTGCGGTGGCTGCGGTTCAGCGGATACGACGTGACGTACGTCCAGAACATCACCGACGTCGGGCACATGACCGACAACGACGAGGATGCCGGGCAGGACAAGCTCGTGCTCGAGGCGCGCCGCCGCTCGCTGCACCCCATGGCCGTCGCCGAAGCCTTCACGCGCAGCTTCTACGACGACATGGACGCGCTGAACGTGCTGCGCCCGGACATCGCGCCGCGCGCCACGGGACACATCACCGAACAGATCGAATGCGCGCGGCGACTGATCAGCGCCGGCCACGCCTACGAGGCGAACGGCTCCGTGTACTTCTCCGTGAGAAGCTTTCCGCGCTACGGCAAGCTCAGCGGTCGCCAGCAAGAGGACATGGAGGCCGGCGCGCGGGTTGCGGTCAACGACGAGAAACGCGATCCGGCTGATTTCGCGCTGTGGAAGCGCGCCGAACCGGGGCACATCATGCGCTGGCTCAGCCCGTGGGGGGAAGGGTTCCCCGGCTGGCACCTCGAGTGCTCCGTCATGGCGCAGAAATATCTCGGGCAGACCATCGACATCCACGGCGGCGGGCTCGAGAACCAGTTCCCGCATCACGAGTGCGAAATCGCGCAGGCCGAGGCGCTCACCGGCAAGCCCTTTGCGCGCTACTGGCTGCACAACAATATGGTCACGCTCAACGGCCGAAAGATGGGCAAGAGCCTGGGCAACGCGATCTCGCTCAAGGACGTGTTCCATGCGGAATCGCCGCTGCGCGACCGCGACGGCAACGTCCTGCTGGCGCGCGCCTTCCTGCCCGAAGTCGTGCGACACTTTGTCTTGACCAGCCATTATCGCCAGACGCTCGATTTCTCTCAGTCCGCTCTCGAAGCCGCCGAGAGCGGCACGAAGCGGCTCCGCGACGCGGCCGCGGCGGCGACGCAGGCGCGTCGAGCGCGCGAGGGCGACGCGTCGCATTCCCCGGAATCCGACGCCGGAGCCGGCTGCCCGCTCGATCGGCTGCGGCGCGAGATCGACGGCGCATCACCGGACCTCCGCGCGGCTCTGAACAACGCGGTCGCTCGATTCACAGAAGCGATGAACGACGACTTCAACACAGCGGCCGCCGTGGCGGTGCTGTTCGAATGGACGCGACAGACGCCGGTGTGGGTCGGCGCAGATTCGAGCGCGACCGTGGCCGATCTTCGGGCCGTGGACGCGGTGTGGCGGGCGACCGCGGGCGAGGTGCTCGGACTGCGATGGCGCGGCGTCGAGGAAGCCGGCGCGTCCGGCGACCGCCGGCGCAGCGAGGCGCTTGTGACGGCGCTGCTCGATCTGCGCAGACAGGCGCGCGAGTCGAAGAACTTCGCGCTGTCGGATCAGATCCGCGATCAGCTCGCCGCGGCCGGTGTCGAGCTGCGCGACGGACCGCAGGGGACGTCCTGGTCTTTTCGCTGAGCGGAATCTCGGTCGGTGCACGCGACCGCCCAACGAAGCTTCAGCTCCGGAAAAACAGAATCGCCGGACCGCGCGCGTTGCGCGATCCGGCGATGTGTGCACGTGCACTTGCCGCGCGAGTCCGGCGTAGGGAACTAGCGGCGGCGAATCAGGCCGAGCGCGCCCAGCGCGACCAGAGCCAGCGAAGTCGGCTCGGGCACGGTGCTGATGCGGATGGCCCAGTAGTCGATCGAACCGGTGTCGCCACCGGCGCTGTCGCCGATGTACAGCTTCCACGTTCCGACCGCGTTCTGGCCGTCCAGGCCGGCCAACGCCATATTCGGGCTGTAGCTGCCATTCGGGATGATGTCGTTCGAGCCGGGCTGCGCAGCGCCGAGCGACTCGGCCGGCGTGCCGGCGGTGTCGTCGTACGTGATCCACTGGTCGTTGGCCAGGTTCGAGCTGTCGCCGCAGCAACCGGTGCCGTCGTCCGCGGTCTCAACGAGGCCGGGGCGGCTCAGCAGCGTCAGGACGCTTCCGGCCGGGCTTTCAAGCTTAATGACGAGGTCGCCGACCCACGTGTGGTTCATGCCGACCGTGACGACGACGTTGTCGATCGTGTCCGCGCCGACGCTCGGGATGTTCAGCGATGTCATCGCCATCGAGCCGAGCGTGCCGTTGTAGGCGTCGTCGGTAATCGCGACACCTAGCCCCGGACCGGACGTGTACAGGTTTTCCACGGCCAACGCGGCCGGCGCGATGGCCGCAGCCAGCGCGATTCCAAGCAACTTGCGCATTCGAACTCCTCCTGGGGGCAAAGAAATGCAACCGACATGAGCTTCCACGCAAAGCTCTGGTCCGAACCTGACGCACGAACAGGTTGCGCTCCTCTCCAGCGCACCGCGTTCGAGCGTCAGGGGTATCCACGCATTCGCCGACGCGAGAATCACGTCCGCTCAGCGCGTCGCGCAAGAAAGCGCGACGCAATCTGTCCCCTCTGAGGACTCAGCGTAATCGCTTTCGCCCGCGATTACAACGCAATCTTGATCGAAATGACGACATCTCGTCCGCGTTATAATAGGCCGATAACTTGAGGCAGGCTACCAGGTTGGGTGCGGCCGAGCGGACCCGATTCCCGCGGATGGGACGCAAGCCTGCTAGTCCGGCTGAATCAGGAACCACGCCACCTTCGAAACGTCGCCGGAAGATGTTGACGCGATGCTGAAGGACGCTCCGGCGACCCGCTCCGTAACGTAAGGTGTTCCAACTACGGAGCTTCCGGTCGCGTCGTTGACCGTAAGGAAGATGCGGGTGCTCGCAGTGACTGCGGTCGTCTGCACGATGACGGGGGTGGTGCCGTTCAGCGTAATCAGGCCCATCGTGGCGTTCGCGCCCTCCGCGACGCGCAGGCCGCCGCCCGGCTGGAGCAGCGCAAGTTGGCCGACGACGCTGACCTGACCCGACTGCGCGTTGCAGTGCACGGCCGCGCGCGCCTGCCCGGTTGAGTCTCGCCCGACGAGACGCGCTCCGCGGTCCGAGCTTCCCCACGCGCCGAGTTGCAGCTCGCCTCCATGAAGCTGACCAAATCCCGGGGTGGAGCGGATGGTGGCATATCCGTCGATCGACGCGCCGGCCTCGATCTCGATCGCCGAGTTCGCGCCGAACGAGGAATTGGCCTTGATGAGCAGCGGGTGCTCCGGTCGCGGGTCTGTGCCGATTCCGAGCGTGTAGCCGTAATTCAGCTTCAGGTTGCTGGCACCCAGCGCGGAGATCTGGTTCGGGTGCGACGTCAGGTGTGTATTCACGCGACCGGGCGAAAGGTCGATGACGCTCTGACGCGGCGCGGCGAGTTCGGCGTGAAAGCCGTCGATGATCAGGTTGGAGCGCGAGTTGGCCCCGAGCACGTAGTACGCTTGCAGGTACGGGCTGTGCTCGGCGTCGTAGAAGTTGTTGCCGATCATCGCGAACTGCACGGTCCGATCCAGCTTGATCGCGTACTTGTAGAACGTGCACTCGATCAGATTGCCGCTGATGAAGCAACCCGCGTTCTGCTCGTACACATCGTGCCCGAGCGACTCGATCGCGACCGCGGAGTCGTCCCCCTGCGGTCCGCCGCTGGTGCGCCACCAGGTGTTGTCGCGGATGACCACTGCGTTGCCGTAGCTCCGCAGGAACACGCCGCGCCGAATCTGCCCGAAGTAGTTGCCCTCGATGATCGTGCCGTAGCCCTGAAACGGCGCCTGAAAGCTGTTGCCGATCACGTTGGTCGTGCCGCCCAGGATGATCGCGTCCTCCTGGCAGTTCGGCGCCGGCGTCGAGCCGAAGAACGCGCAGGAGCGGATCAGCAGCGCGGTGTTCGTCGTCAGCAGGAACGGCGTGCCCGGCACGACGCCGCTGCGAAGCGTCACGTTGTCGATCTGGAGAAAGCCGTCGCCGGTGGTCAGGATCTTCGCAAGCTGGCCGGTCGACCACAGCTCCAGGATCGTCCCGCCGATCGGCGCCCCGTTCTGGCCGCTGAACAGCGCGCCGGCCCCGGTGATGCGGATCGGGTTCTGCGTCGCCGGCCGGCGATAATCGCCGTCGTTGTTGTTGGGGATCGTGATGCGCTCGTCTAATCGATAGACGCCGGGTCCGAAGACGATCGTGCCGCCGCCGCTGTCGTGAACGTGAATGAGCAAGTCTCGCAGCGCCTGGGACAGATTCGGCTCGCCCGGACGGATGCCGAAGTCGGCCGCGTCATAGACGCCCGCCACGTTCGCCTGGGCGGCGCTGCGCAGCTCGCTGCCGTCCGCAAACCGCAGGCTTCCGGTCGTCTCGATGTCGCCCGCGACGCTCAGCTCGGCGCCCGGGTCGCGCGTGCCGATGCCGATGTTTCCGCGCTCATCGACGTGCAAGCCGCGCGTGGCGTGCGAGTAGGGCGCGCCGGCCAGACGCTGGCGGGGCGCGAGGGCCAGATACTGCGGCGCGCCGTCGCTCGGGCGAAGTTCGATCGCCAGCCAGAGCGGATCGCCGTCAAACGCGGCCGCGCCGAAATCGAGTTCGACCGTAAAGGTTCCGGCGGCGACGGCGACGCGCTGCAACTCGAGCGGTGTGGCGGCCCGCAACGCCGGGTCGCTGCTGTCCGGATCGCGCCACAGCGTAAACCGCATATCGTGTTCGCCGGTGATGGGCGCACCGGACTGGCTCAGTTGTGCCTGGTAGGTGAACGGCGCGGAGTCGATCCGCTCCGCAGAACTCGCAACCAGTTGCGCCGCGGCGACCTGCGCCAACACGAAAACCAACGGTGCCCAGCCTGTCATCGCATCGACTCCCGATTCACGGCTCTCGCCGCCTGCGCGCTCGCCGCGTCGCGGCGACAGAGACGGCCAGCGCACGGAGTCGTGCGGTGGTCGCCGGCTGCCAACCATCGCGGGCGGGGGACGCCGGAACGATCGTTCGGCGGCGCGACCGCGCCTGCTGCGGCGCGACGCCGTCCGGCCTGGTTCCTATGCTAGCAAGGAACCGGCTTGGCACGCCGGCGATTCCCGCGGCGAAACGTCGAGCGCGTGGAATCGGACGCGCCGATCTCATATGAGCGTGATTTTCTGGGACGTGTCGCGGTCCATCCCCGTTTGGGGCGCTCCATCAGGCGCTGGCGGCCTGACGCCGCGCGTCGCTCGGCGCACTGCCCGCCCACGCAGCCATCCGCCGCTGTTCGCTCGCCCAGTCGCGCGAAACGCGCAGCGAGATGAACGTTTCGAACAAGGCGTCCAGCAATCCAGCGAGCGCAGTAATGGACTCGAAGCGATGCTCGACGCGGGCCCGCGGATCCGCGTCGGCCGGCGGTTCGGGCAAAGCGAGCCCGGAAACCGACATTCGCTGTCCGTCGAGCGTGAAGCGGAATTCGTCCGCAGCGCCGGCCATCGTCATTCCCGCGCGCTGCGGCTGCTTGCCGGCCCGTAGCGCTGCGCGGGCTTCCGGCGCCGAGGCCGGCAGGTCGGTGGAGAGCGTCGTCACGCCGGTCAATCCAAAGTCGCACTTGAGCCGCATCGAGCGCTCGATCGCGACGGTGACGTCGTCGCCGGCGCGAAGTGACAGCGGCTCGTCGGCCGATTCGCAGCGGAACCAGAGCCAGGTCAGAAACTCCGTGCCCAGGAACGACAGGTCCTTGCGATAGCTCGGCGCGGCCTCCGCCGCGTCCTGCGGCGCGCGGACCAGGTGAAACCGCGGCAGATTCTCCAATGCGCGCAGGTTTCGCTGCGCCGACAGGCATTTTTCGGCCAGGTGTGTCGGATCGCACGCTTCGAGCGACACTCCGAAGGTGTCGTTGAACAGCAGCACGAATCGATCGGTCGCGGCCGTGGACGCCGCCGACAGGTAGACCGCCTTCGACGCCAGGTCGATCAGCGCCGGGCACGCGGACGAGCGGCGGAACGCGCCGTCGCGCGCTTCGGCATCCACGCGCAGCCGCGCGGCCTCACGGGCCTTGCGGCGCTCGCCTGTGCTCAGAAACTCGCGTCCGGACGCCTTTCGGATGGCGTCTTCTTCGATCTGCACGTAGGCGCGAAGGATGTTGGACGGCGCGCGGAGACGGTCCAGCCGCAACGACAGGAGGGCGAACCCGCCGAACGCCACCTGCTGCGCGTCGATTTCCGTGTCCAGTACGTGACGCGGGCCGATCCAGCCGAACTGATAATCATCCGGCGCGGGCGGTGTGCGGCCGAAGGCGCGCCGCGTCACGGCGCTCATGAACTTTTCGGTGACGTCGTCGAAGAACTCGCCGGCGATGCGAAACCGCTGAAACGAGACCGTACCGCCCATGAGTGACATGAGGCTGAACTCCCGGAGGACGCGCGGAGGATCGTGTGCCGCCGCGCGGCGCGACGGTAGGAGGCGACGCACCGCTCGTCAACGTGCGCCGTCCACACTCGCGCTGTCGATTGGCTGTCAATTGCCGGGAAACCGGGCGCGGTTCGCGTCAGGTCGACGGCATGGTTACGATACGGGTAAGTGCGCGGCGCATTCTTCGGACGCCGACCGTGGCGCCTGCCGCGCGCGCTCGACCGCCGCCGGAGCACAGTCGCCATGATTCGTAGCGTGCTGACGTTCGCGCTTGCCGCGCAGCTTTCCTGGGCCGCGCTGGCGAATGCGGCAACCACCCCGGACGCGGCCGACTGGGTTCCAGCCAGCGCGCTGGCGGCGGTAACCGTGACCGACATGGACGAGTTGCTTCGGCAGTTTGACTCGTCGGCGATCAGTAAGACGCTCACGGATAAGGACTTGCGGCAGAGCATCGGGCAGATGGGCATGATCCGCCAGTTGCTGGACGCGTTTGCGCAACGCGCGGCGACGGCACTCCAGACGCCGGTCGAATCGTTGAAGAGTCCGCTCGGCGGGCCGCTGGCGCTGTTCGTGGTCGCGCCCGACGGCGCTGAGCCGCGCATGCCGCAGATTGCGGTCGTGGCCGGGTTGCGCGACGTTCCGCTGGCTCGCCAGTATTTCACCGCGGCGATCGGACGTTTTCGCGAGGTCAGTGATCGGCACGAGTCGATCGCGGCAGGCGGGACCGTTATCGAGCATTTCACGCGCAAGCCTCGGACGGCGGCCAGCGCGCCGGTGGACGAGGCGATCGACCTGGGCGATCCGAGCATTCCCAACGTGAGCGGCGCCGAGCGCGCGGCGATCCTGGAGGAGTTGCTCGAGACGTTCTGGACTGCCGAGATGCTCCCGGAGAGCCTGGCGCTGTGCCTTGCGGGCGATCGGCTGCTGGTCTCGACCGATGCGTCGTTGCTGGAGCGCGTGCTGTCGCTGGATGGCGGGGGCGCGAAGCTGAGCGGCGTGCCGTCGTACGAGTTGCTTCAGACCGCGTTCAGGCAGCCGGGCGTATTGCGCGTCTGGATCAGCGGACCTGAGGTCGTGCGCCTGCTTCGCGCGCGCGGCGGTCCGGTCGCGGAAGAATCGTTGCGGATGATCGGGGCGTCGGGCATCGACGGGCTGATCGGCACGATGGACTGGGGCAGCGCGGAAGCCGCGCAGCGATACGAGTTCCTGCTGCTGGCCGACGAGCCGCGCGAAGGTCTGTGTGCGTTGCTCGCGCCGCCGGATGCCGAGCCGCTCGATGCAGGTTGGACGCCGGGCAGCGAGCTGCTGGCGCGTCTGAGTGTGCCGCCCTCGGCGTTGCTGGACCGTTTCGAGGCGATGCTGCGCCTGTCCGACCCAGCCGCGGCGGACGCGATGCGCGGAAGTCTGGAATCGGCTCAACTGGGCGCCACGTCGCAACCGGTGAATCTGCGCCGGGAGCTGATCGACGAACTGGGCGCGCCGGTGGAATTCCGCATCTCGCTGGGCACGCCGCCCACGCCGGATTCGCTGGGCATGCTGGTGACGGCGAAGGTGGGCGCTTCGGATCGCATCCTGGGCGTTCTGGCACGCGCGGTCGAGGCGTTTCCGGGCATACTGATCGAGCAGGACACCGACGGGCAGCGAGAATTCGCCGTTCCGCTCATCGACACGCTGGTCACGATCCGCGGCGACACGCTCTTCTGCGGAACGTCGGGCGCCGTCCGGCAGGCGATGACGCCCGGCTCGACGAGCGCGCCGTCGGCGCGCGGCGACGACGTGGCGCGGCTGCGGGCGATGCACCCGGAGCGCGCGTGGCTGCGGCTGTATTTCGACTCGCGCGCGATGCTGGAGGCCGCTTTCGACGTGGCCGCGCAGCGCGCCATGCTTCAGTCCTATTCGCTGACGCGTCCGGGGGTGTGGGCGGCGCTCGCGATTTCGTCGCAGCTCACGCAAGGAATGGCGCCGGAGGAGTTGACGGCGGCGCGGAGCGCGCTGCCGCCGATCGGACCGGAGATGACGAGCGTTACGACCGAGGCCGCGGGCGTGCGGCTGCTGCACACGCAGCTTCGCGTACCGCGTCCGTAACCCATGCTGCGAGGACAGTCGATGCACACGACGAATAGAGCGGCGGTTCGGCAATTGCGGAACGACTGGCTGGCGGGGCTGCTGTGCGTCTCGCTGATCGTCGGACCGATGGGCGGATGCCCGAACGGACCGGACCTGGGAGATCTGCTCGGCGTTGGCGAGAACGCCGGGCTGTTCGTCAACAACGACTTTTCCAACCCGCTGCTGATGGCCGGCCGCAACGATCCCGGGGACGGATTCTTCGTGTACGGCACGCGCGACGGTGATGGGAATCTCGAAGAGATCGAAGCGATCGTCGTCCGGCAGACGAACGGCGACGAGTCGTTCATCACGTTCGAGAGCGGGAGGCCCAGGCGCGCCCAGGGTCCGCGGGGCAGCTTTGTGGACATTACCTACACCGAAGTCAGCACGCAGCGCCTGGCCGCGACGGTCGAGTTCTATAACGCGGACGACGACGTATCGGATTCGTTTCCGGTTGAGATTGATCTGCAGGCGGCGCTTCAGACCATCGTGTCCACCGTGCAGGACATCACGGGCCAGGCTCTGCCGATCACCGAGGTCGAAGAGGACGGCAGTGGCGGCGGGAAGATCCGCGCGGTCGAGCAGACACGTGTGACCGTGTTCAGTCCGCTGTTCGTCGCGTTCGTGCTGCCGATTGTCGCGCTGGTCGCGTTCACGCAGCTCGTGCTGGGGCAGATTCTGATCGCGATCCAGGCGCTGATTGTCACCGCGGTGCAGGGCATCCTGTTCAACGTGTTTGCGCCGCTGTTCATCGTGGCCGAACTGCTGAACGTGAGCATCACCCGCGTGCAGGTGGCAGGGATCGGCACGATCTTCGACACCGTGCCCGATCGTCCGGAATTCTGAGAACTCACCGCGGCCGGGTCGCCGGCGCGGCAGGTCGCGTAGATAGACCCACGCCCGCCGCCATGGCCTCCTGGGGCCGGCAGCGGGCGTGATTGTTGCGCCGCGAACGCGCGTCCGTGTGACCGACTCGCGCGGACCGTTATGGGCAGGGCAGCCCGAACAGCTCGAGCAGGGCGGACAGGTCGGCCAGATCGACGTCTCCGTCGCCGTCGAGGTCGCCGTCTTCCGGTCCCGCGCCGCTGCCGACGCCGAAGTTCTCGAGCAGCAGACTCAGGTCGCCCAGCCCGATCGCGTCGTCGCCGTCGAGGTCTTCCGGGCAGGTCTGCGGATCGGCACAGAGGAACGCCGAAACCTCGAACGCGTCGATCCCCGCCTCGGTCACGGAATTGTTCGGGTTATCCGTGGCGCTGAAGCGCACGCGCATCTGCGCGGTGGGGGGGACGAAGTCGGCGACGTCGATGGTGCGCGGCACCCAGCCGGCGCCGCCCGGCACCGACTCGACGAGCGTCCACGACGCGCCGGCGTTGTTGGAAATGTGCACATCGAGTCGATCGACGTCCTGATCGTCGTTCGTGAACCAGCGGCTGTAGGACACGCGCCATTCGCCCGTGGCCGACATGTCGATCACGGGGGAAAGCAAGCGCGTCGGACCGCCGTCCACGTCCGAGTCGCCATCCACGTTCGCAGTCAGGTAGCACGACCCGGAGCCATCCGCATCCTCGGCCGGGTCGCCCCGGTCCCCGCCGCCGACCGGCACGCCGCGCTGCCACGCGCCGCCGGTGATGGCGACGTTTTCGACCGTCCAGCCCTGGTCGGTCTCGAAGTTGTCGGCGATCGCGATCTGCACCGCGCCCACCTCGGCCGAATAGACGGCCGCCGGCGCGTCAGCCGGATTGGTGACTGTGTCGCCGCCGTCGCCCTGCGCGCTGACGTAAAACTCCGGCACATCGTCGCAGAACACGGCGGGTAGAGTCGCCTGGTACTGGTTTCCGCCGAGCGACGCCAGCGGAGTGGTCTGGAACGCGCCGCCGTCCGTGCGGTAGTGCAGGGTAGCGCTACCGGGAACGACGGACTGCGCGCCGGACAGAATCTGCACGTCGAACGTCGCGCTGTCTCCGGGGGCGATGAGCGACGGGGTTCCGGCCGGCAGCAGAATGGTGAGCGGCGGGAGCGTGACGCTCAGCTCGGCGACCCACGTGCCCCAGATGTCGGTTGCCTCGACATATTCCTGAATCGTCCAGAACGTGAGGTCGTCGGCCGGGTCGATGGTGGTGAGGCTGTAATCGCCCCAGCGGTTGCGGCCGACGCCGTCGATGATGTTGTGCGGCGCCTGTCCGGCCTTCAGCAGCGCGACGGGGGCCATCTCGCCGACCGGGTCGGCGGCGGATCGTCCGGTGTAGTAGGCGCCGGCATACTGCGACGCGTTGGAACCGGAGAAGCCCATCACCAGGTCGCCGTTGACGTTCACCGCGATCGAGGGGTCGAAGTAGTAGAGCGACGGGTCATCGACGGTTCCGGACTGCACGAGAGCGACCGGCGAAGCCTGAATCTGATACCAGCGGGCCGCGGCGCGTCCGTTCACGCCGATGCAATGCGCCGCGTAGATGGAACCGTCGCGATAGACGGCGTTCATGATGCGCGTGTCGATGGTGTCGAGCGGCGTCGCGCTGCCCAGCGCCGGCGCGTCGGGCGGTGCGGAGTAGCTCGGGACGTTCACGTTTCCGAGATCGGTCAGGGTCGGGGCGGTCAGCGGCGGATTGACGCGGCGCAGGCGCAGCGTGCTGGAGCCGTTGGCCGAGATGTAATACTCGCCCGGCGGCGTTCCGTACGTGTAGACCGGCTGGATCGCGCCTTCGAACGGCTGTCCGCGAAACGCGGTGACCGTGCCCAGGCTGGGCGAAGCGGCGATCAGCGGCGCCTTGTCGAGCGCGAAGATCGACATGCCGCAACCGACCATGTAGGCGCTGATATAGATGCCGTTCTGGTCTACGCCGAGCGTCGGGTAGTCGGGGAAGCACCCGGAGTCTGAGCCGGTTGAGGCGACAAAGCTGGTCTTGAACCAGCTTCCGGTGGGGTCGTTGGTGGTCGAGACGGCCAGGTAGATGCGCGTGTCGAAGTCGGTCACGTGCACGATCCACCGGTCGCTGTGATGGTCGTAATGCACGCGCGGATCGCCGTTCGAGCCGGGCAGAAACGCGCCGAGCGTGATGTTGCTCAACTCGACGCCGGCGCGCGTATAGATGGCGATGTTGCGGTTCACGGTGACTACGAAGTGGTTCGGGCCGATCGCTCCGCACGTGTCGGGCGGCGCGCTGAACGAGCCCGCGTCGCCGCGAATGACCGCCTGGAAGCTGCTCTGAAGCGTCGGTGGCGTTCCGCCGCCGCCGCGCGAGGAGCTTCCGATATCGCTTTCTTCGGCCGGCTGCTCGCCGGACTGCGGCAATTCGTGCTCGACCGGGGCCGGCACGATCATCGGTGGCGCAACGAAGCCTTCGCTTCCTTCTTCCCAGAAGACGCCCGCGAAGTCCGTGCCGGTTAGCTTCTGCTTGAAGTTCGCGTCTTCGAAGTCGATCACGATCGGCTCGGCGTCGGAGTCTCCGGCGATCGCGTAGGTCAGATCGTCCAGCCCGAACCACGCAGCGCCTCCGAGAACCGGGGCGGCCTCGAAAACGACGCGGTCCACGCCGAGCAGATCGAGGCTGACCCATTGCGGGCGGTCGCTCAGGTCCACGGTCCAGGGGGTCGTCGCGACGTGCGAACCGTCGAGATAGCCGTGCGCGCGAATGCACGTCGCCCGGACGCCTTCGCCGCCCTGGCCGACCAGAAACGCGCCGAGAACATCAGCGGGCTGCGCGAACCGGACGCCCATTTCCAGCGCGCCATGCTCATTCACCGCGTAGAGGCTGCCCGAGTGGGGTCGCTCCGTGGCGCGCGGCGCGGGAATCGTCCACGCGCCGAGCCGAGGTGCGGCGGGCCCGAGCGTGGACTCGGCCGCGGCGCGCATGGCGGCGTCACGCTCGACGCCGGCGGCCCAGGCTTCGATGATCTGTGGACCAAACTGCGACGGATCGAGGCGTTCGCCCTGAATCGTCGTCTCGGCCATCGCGGCCGCGGCGGTCGCCAGCAGACCCAACGCGGTCTGGGCGCTGAAACGCAATGTACACATGAATTTCTCCGGGCAGATAGGGGGCGCGGAGGCCGCGAAAGGGTCGGATTCCGGCGCGCGCCGCCGGGTTCGAGTGTACCGAAAGCGCGCCCGAACTCCAAACGAGGCTGTGACAGGGCTGTTCGGCGGTGTTCGGCGCGGCGCGGCGTGCGAGCGGGGCCGGCGCGCGTCCGGTTAGACCTCGACCAGCATGCGGATGGGATCCTCGACGCAGTCCTTGATTCGCTTGAGGAACGTGACCGACTCGCGACCGTCGATGATGCGATGGTCGTAGGTCAGCGCGACGTACATCATCGGGCGAATGACGATCTGTCCGTCACGGGCGACGGGGCGTTCCTGGATGGCGTGCAGTCCGAGAATGCCGACCTGCGGCGGGTTCACGATGGGCGTGCTCATCAGCGAGCCGAACACGCCGCCGTTGCTGATGGTGAAGGTGCCGCCCTGAAGCTCCTCGAGCGCGAGCTTGCGTTCGCGGGCGCGCCGCGCCAGTTCGGCGATTCCGATCTCGATCTCGGCGAAGCTCATGCGGTCGGCATCGCGAAGAATCGGCACGACCAGGCCCACGTCGGTGCTGACGGCCACGCCGATGTCGTAGTAGTTCTTGTAGACGATGTCTGTTCCGCGGATTTCGGCGTTTACCTGCGGGATGAGCTTCAGTGCGTCGATCGCGGCCTTCACGAAGAACGACATGAAACCGATCTTGACGCCGAATTTCTTCTCGAACGCGTCGGCGCGTTCCTTGCGGACGTGCATGACGGCCGACATGTCGATTTCGTTGAAGGTCGTGAGCAGCGCGGCGGTCTGCTGGCTCTGCACCAGACGCTCGGCGATGCGGCGCCGCAGCATCGTCATCGGAACGACTTCTTCGCTGCGCGCGGCGGCCGCGCGGGCGGGCGGCGCCTGCGTGGCGGGCTGGGTCTCGACCGCGGACCTGGCGAGCGATTCGACGTGACGCTGCACGTCTTCCTTCAGGAGCCGGCCGCCGGGACCGGATGCGGGGACTTCTTCGGGGCGCAGGTCGGCGTCGGCCAGCGCTCGACGGGCCGCGGGCATCACGTGGGCCGGCTCGCCGTCGCGCGGCGGGGCGGGCTTAGGGGATGCTTCCGCTTTCGGCGGCGGCTTGGAGGCGGGCGGAGTGGGCGCAGAAGCGCCCGCGGGAGATTCGTCGATCAGGCCGATCGTTTCGCCGACCTTGGCGAACTCGCCGGCGCGTTTGATCTGGCGCGTCAGCCGCCCGGCCGCCGGCGCGGGCAACTCCATCGAAGCCTTGTCGGTCTCGATTTCGGCGACGGTCTGATCGCGGCTGACGTGCTCGCCCTCGGCGACCAGCCATTCGCCGATCTGCACTTCGGTGATCGACTCGCCGGCCTGAGGCACCTTCAGTTCAATCGCCATATGCAGTGCAACCCTTCGTGCGGGGACGGTCCCGACGGATCGGCGACGCCGGCCGGTCCGATCAACACGCGCATTCCGAACAGCACGTCGGATGGCCCGAGCAGTATCGATCGGTCGCGCGGTCCAGCCGCTCGCTCATTCCGAACGCCATGTTCACCAGCCGCTGCTGCTCCAGATGGTGACTGGCATGCGAGCCGGTGGCCGTGCTGGCCGACGCGACGCGGAAGATCGAGCAGAACGGCCAGCGGCGGAAGAGCGTATCACCGAACCGGACCCGCAGGTAGTGCCACGCGCCCATGTTCTCCGGCTCTTCCTGGACCCAGATCATGCGCGTACCGTCCGGATAGCCGTGCAGCGCCGCCGCCAGCGTCTCGTCCGAAAGCGGATAAAGCTGCTCGACGCGGACGATCGCGACGTCGTCGCGGCCGAGCTCTTTGCGTTTGGCGGCGAGGTCGTAGTACACCTTTCCGGAGCAGAGCAGCACGCGCGAGACGCGCTCCGGCGTGACGGACGCGTCGGCCAGGACGCGCTGGAAGCGCCCGTGCGTGCATTCTTCCAGGGGCGACGACGCCTCCGGCAGTCGCAGCAGGCTCTTGGGCGTCATGACGATCAGCGGCTTGCGGATCGGGCGGTGGACCTGCCGGCGCAGCAGGTGGAAGTATTGCGCGGGGGTCGTCGGATAGCAGACCTGGATGTTGTCCTCGGCCGCGAGTTGCAGGAATCGCTCCAGGCGAGCGCTGGAGTGCTCCGGTCCCTGACCCTCGAAGCCGTGCGGCAGCAGCAGCGTGAGGCCGCTGAAGCTGCCCCACTTGTCCTCGGAGCAAGTGATGAACTGGTCGATGATGACCTGGGCGCAGTTCGCGAAGTCGCCGAATTGCGCCTCCCACAGCACGAGGGCGTCGGGATAGGCGATGCTGTAGCCGTACTCGAAGCCCATCACGCCGGCTTCGGAGAGCGGGCTGTTGCAGATCTCGACGGGCGCCTGTTCCGGCGCGAGGTGCTGGAGCACCGCATGGGACGCGCCGCGCTCGACGTCGTGCAGGACGGCGTGGCGCTGGCTGAACGTTCCGCGCTCGACGTCCTGGCCGGTCATGCGGACTCGCACGCCCTCGGTGGCGAGCGTCGCGAGCGCGAGCGCCTCGCCCGAGGCCCAGTCCAGCGGACGCTCGCCGTGCGCCATGGCGCGGCGCGCGTCGAGGAATCTCGCCAGCTTCGGATGGACGCGGAATCCTTCCGGCGTCGTGGACATGCGGACGAGCAGGTCCGCGAGCCGGGCCCGATCGACGCCGGTGTCGAGCTCCGGCGTGGCGGCGTCGGGTCCGCCTCGGTAGCGCGACCAGACGGCGCCGAGAACGCTCGGGCGGTCATTCCGCGTCGGCGCGGTCTTTGGCTGCGTGGCGGCGGAGAGTTCCTGCTCGAGCCGGTTGCGCAGCGTGTCGGCGATCTCGTCGGCCTGCTCGCGCGTCACGCCGCCGAGTATCTCCAGGTGATCGAGGTAGCTCTCGCGGACGCTCTTGCGCCGGCGGATCGCGTTATACATCTCGGGCTGCGTGAACGACGGCTCGTCGCCTTCGTTATGTCCGCGGCGGCGGAAGCAGAACATGTCGATGATGCAGTCGCGCTGGAACCGAGCGCGGAAATCCAGCGCCAGTCGCACCACCTGAGCGACGCTCTCGGGATCTTCGCCGTTTACGTGGAAGATCGGGATCTGGAGCATCTTGCCGATGGCTGAGGCGTACAGGGTGGAGCGGCCCTGTTCCGGACCGGTCGTGAAGCCGATCTGGTTGTTCACGATGATGTGCAGCGTGCCGCCGACGCGGTAGGCCGGCAGCTCGCTCAGGTTCAGCGTCTCCTGCACGATGCCTTCGCCGGTGAAGGCGGCGTCGCCGTGGATCAGGATCGCGATGCCGCGCTGATGGTCCGTGTCGCCCAGGCGGTCCTGCTTGGCGCGCAATCGTCCGAGCGCGACCGGGTTGACGAACTCGAGATGGCTCGGGTTGAAGCAGAGCGCCAGGTGCACCGTCTGCCCGCCGCTGGTCTGCCAATCGCAGTGATAGCCCTTGTGATATTTCACGTCGCCGCGGCCGAAGTGGTGCTCTCCGTCGACGTCGGCGAATTCGCGGAAGATCGCGCCGGGCGACTTGCCCAGGATGTTCGCGAGCACGTTCAGGCGCCCGCGGTGGGCCATGCCGATGACGATCTCGTCGATGCCCATGCCGCCGGCTCGCTCGATCGCCAGGTCGAGCAGGGGGATCAGCGTCTCGCCGCCTTCGAGCGAGAAGCTCTTTGCGCCCTGGTATTTCTTCTGGATGAAGTCCTCGAAGATCACCGCGTCGGTGAGGCGGGTCAGGATTCGAAGCTGCTCGCGCCGGCCGAGCTGGATGCGGTTCTCCGATCCCTCCATGTTGTCCTGGAGCCACTGGCGCACGTCGAGATCGTCGATGTGCATGAACTGCACGCCGATGAACCGGCAATACGTGTTCCGCAGGACAGACAGAATCTCGCGCAGCGGGCGGACGCTCTTGCCGGGAATCGTCCGACTGGAGAAGAGGCGATCGAGATCGGCGTCATCGAATCCGTGATATCTCGGCTCCAGCTCCGGATGAACCTCGCGCGGGCGGCCCAGCGGATCGAGCTGCGCGATGCGATGCCCGCGAACGCGGTACGACCGGATGAGCTGGTCCACGCGGTCTTGGCGGGCTTCGACCTCCATGTCGTGTTTCTGAAGCTCGCCGTTGGCGAGACCGCCGGTGCTGTGGCCGTTGCCGCCGTGGAAGATGCTGCGCGGGCGAAAGGACGGTCCGGGGCGCGCCGGCGCGAGCCCGTCGCCATTGCGCAACGATTCGAAGTAGGCGCGCCAAGGCTCCGAAACAGAGTGCGGATCGCGCTGGAAATCGGCCAGAAGCGCTTCGACAAAACCCAGGTTCGGGACGTTCGGCAACGCAGCGTTCGTCGTCATGGCTCTCACGAGACCCGATCGGGTCGGGGACCGCCGGCGTCGCGGGCCCTGCTCGCGCGCCGCCAGGGTAAACCATCATGAATAGTCCCGGACCGCGCCGCGGTCAAGGCGGACCGCCACGCCCCGCCGACGCACGTCCGGACACATTGCACACCCACTATGTTATCGTTCCATGGGCGACCGCGAGACGAGCCGGAACGCCGCTCGAAGAACCGCCGGCGAGGCGGGGCGGAACGGTCGGCCGCCACACTCCGCGGGGGCGCGAAAATCGCCGTAAGTCACCCGCCGGGTGTCCCATGCGGTGAAAAGCTGCGACGCCGCGGCGCCGAGCGGCCGATCTGGAATGGCAGAGACACAGGTTTCAGGGTCGTAGCCAGCGTCCGCCGGTTGCGTTTTGCCGAACGTCCGAAATAATTGAGGATGGCCGATCAAAGAGAGGCACATGACGGACTTTTCGCCGCAAGCCGAGAGTGAATTCAACCGGACGCGCTTCATCGCGCTGCTGCTCGATGTGGGCGGCTGGTTCGTGGTGCTGGCGACGTTGACGTGGGGCGTGCTCCAGGTGTTCGCGAACCCACCGGGCGAAGGCGCGCCCGCACCGGACTTCGCCTCGATCGTCGCGCTGCTGGTGGGCGGGCTGGCGGCGGCGCTGCTTCTCTGGGGGCTTGGGGAAGCGATTCGCCGCCTCGACGCGCTGCGCCGGAGCGACGCAGTCGAATCGCCGTTCGCGGCCGCGGCGCTGCCGCCGGGCATCGCGGTGCAGGTTCCGACGGTGGAAAGCTCGGAGCGGATGGATGAGCTGGTGGTGCTGCTGCGCGAGGTGCGGGACATTTCGCTGCTGAGCGAGGATCAGCGGCGCATGCGGCTGGAGGCGCAGGGCCGGGCCGTGCTCTCTGCGACCATGGCGGATGTTCCGCTGCTGCTGCGTGAGCATAACTGGATCGAAGCCCGCCGCCGCGTTCAGTCGGCGCGCGAGCGGTTCCCGATGTTTCGGGAATGGGACGCGCTCGAGCAGCAGATCGAGCAGATGCGAACGCAGGTGGAGGAGCACGACATCGCCAGCGCCGAACGGCAGATTCAGGATCTGCGCATGCTTGGCGCCTACGATCGCATTGCCGAAGTGGTCAAGGAGCTGCTTGAGCGGCACCCGGATTCGCTCCGGGCGCGCGAGCTCGCGCAGCGCGACAGCGAGGAACGCTCGAAGGCGCACGCCGCGACCCGGGCACGGCTGCTTGCGCAGGTTCAGGATTGCGCGAATCATCGCCAGTGGGAAGACGCCATGACCCTCGCCAATCAGTTGATTCGGGAATACCCGAAATCGGTCGAAGCGCAGCAATTGCGTCTCGACCTGCCGCGGCTGCGGGAGAATGGCGAGATCCTGGCGCGAAAGCGACTGGAAACCGAGTATTCCACGCTGGTGCGCGAGCATCAGTATGACCTTGCACTTCAGATCGCGCGGCGCGTGATCGAGCACTATCCGTCTTCGCCGCAGGCGGCCGCGATGCGTGAGCAGCTTCCGCGGCTCGAGCAGCGCGTGGCACTGGCCACGACGCGGGACTGAGAAGGGCCTTTTGCCGCGGGCTTGGGCACTTCGGAACCCATTCAAGGGTATTGCGAGTTGCAGGATCGGCGGAGGCTGGTTGGAAACCAGCCCCACAGCGCTGAAGACAGGTTAAGAACCAGCCTCACAGCACCGGAGGCTAGCTGGAAAGTAGCCCCACAGCGCAGGCGGAGGATGTTTCGAAGCCAGCCTCACAGCACCGTGTCGGCAGGACGCCCGCGTCTCAGCACGCCAGCCCGAAGTTCGTGAGCAGGGCGGACAGGTCGCCCAGCCCGATGCAGCCGTCCGCGTCGAGATCGAGCACGGGATCGAACGCCGGCTCGCCGGCGCACGAACCGAACGCCTCAAGCACGGCGGAGAGATCGGCCAATCCGACCGTGCAGTCCGAGTCCACATCGCCCGCGATCGGCGCCGGCAGGTCGATCTGGCTCGATTCCACCTCGATCGGGAACAGCGCCAGCAGCACGCCCGGCAGACGCGCGTTCCACGCCGCTTCGTTGTGGGCATGGCCGTAGCCGATCGTGAAGTGCAGCGTGTCGTGCAGCACGCGCCCGGTTCGCAGCACGCCGTCGCGGGCCGCGATGGTCTCGGCCGTCCCGTCGCTCACGTCGCCGGCGTCGAGATAGAGCGTGCTGGACATGGGCAAGTCGCCGTCGGCGAGCTGGTCGTCGGTGGTGGACGCCCAGAAGGACGTGGACATCGCGCCGACGTTCCCGAACACTTCCGGAAACTCGAGCCCCAACACCAGCGACGCCACACCGCCGAAGCTGGACCCGAGCACGCCGGTGTCGTCCGGACCCGGGAGCGTGCGGTAGTGCGCATCGACGTGGGGCTTCAGCTCGGACACGATGAACTGGTTGTAGGCCGCGTTCTGGGTGTTGTTCGAACCCCATTCGGGGTTGTATTCGTTCAGGCGCTGGCTGGAGTTGTCGATCGCGACGATGATCAGTTCGCGAATCTGCGCATCGGAGATGAGACTGCCGGCCACGTCCTCGGCGCCCCAGGAGCCGAACGGTCCGCCCGCTCCGAACACGTTCTGCCCGTCGTGCATGTAGAGCACCGGATAACGCCGCAGCGTGTGCACGTTGTATTGCCGCGGCAGGTAAACCTGCACGCCGCGGCCGGTGATGTTGTTGACCGTCCGCGTGGCGGGAATCAACGTGGTAGGCAGCGCGAAGACCTCCAGGTCGTCGAGCGGGAAGCCGGTGAGCACGGGCACATAGTTGTAGTGCCAGCGTGACCGCGCCAGCACGCTGTGCAGCGGAGTGTCGATGTCGATCGCATTAAACTGCGCGCGGATGCCGACGCCGCTGGGCTGATCGAACAGCGCGGAGAATACGAAGGTCGGCTCGCCGGGCAGCGGCTGCACCGGCCGCGTCACGCTGGCCTGATCGGTCAGAAAGTCGACCGCGGTGACTCCCAGGGCGGCTGGGAAGTAGATCACGAGGTCGCGTCGCGGCGGATCGGGCGGGCTGGTGGCCGCCGAAGCCGAGCTCGTGATCGGCGAGCCGTTCGCGGGGTTGGAAAGCTGGGAAATCGCGTCGGCGCGGACGACGAATTGGTAGGCGTAATTCACGCCTTGCGGTAGGGCGATGTCGATCGACCACGGCAGGCTGCCGCCCGCAGCCTGTCCGGGCACGAGCTTGACGGCGCGGGTCATGTCGCCGCCGCCGAGCTCCGGGCGATCGCCGAGCACGAACACGCTCTGGCCCGGCGCGGTCAGGTGGTCGATCTCGAAGCGCACCGTTTCGTTCGGCACGTCGGCCGCGAAGGCGCGCGCCGACAGGACCGCGAGGATCGAGATGAGCGCCGCGCGGACGCGGCGATAAGCGACGGATTCGGGATTCATGGATTGCTGCCTTTCCGGAGGATTGCAGGTCAACAGCGAGCGCTATTCTACGCGAAAACGCGGTCCGCGCGCGGCGACTTTCGAGCGGGCTCGATCGGTTACGCCTCGACGCGCAGCGAGCCGCCGGGAGTCAGCTCGCGCACCTCGACGCCCTTCGGCGAGAAGCCTTCGATCGTTTGCCGCAGCGGCGGGAAGGTCCGGTAGTGGATCGGGATGGCGATCGCCGCGCCGATCCACTCGGCCGCCCGAGCCCCCAGCTCCGGGCCCATCGTGAAGCGGTCGCCGATCGGAATGCACGCCACGCGCGGGCGATACAGCTCGCCGATCAGCTTCATGTCCGAGAACAGATCGGTGTCGCCGCAGTGATAGAGCGTGACGCCGCCCATGTGCACCACCAGCCCGCACGCGACGCCCATGTAGCGTCCCTGGTACGACGACGAATGATGCGCCCGCGTGAACGCGACCCATCCGAACGAGGTCTGGATGCGTCCGCCGGGATTGCCCGGCTCAGTCTTCGCGACGCCGCTCTCGGAGAGGAATTGCGTGATTTCCCAGTTTGCGATGACGACCGCGTGGTTACGGCGCGCGATTTCGAGCGTGTCGCCGAAGTGGTCCTCGTGACCGTGCGTCAGGGCGATCGCGCTGCAACGGACGTCGGCCGGCTTGTGCCGGGCGAGCGGATTGCCGGTCAGAAACGGGTCGATCGCCAGCGCGTGCTGCCCGTCGTCGAGCAGGAAACCCGAATGACCCAGGTACGTGACGTCCAATGACATGGAGAACCTCCAGCGGCGGGCTTCGCGCCGACCGGACGCGGAGGCGATTCCGGGCGCGCAAAAGCGCCCCGTCGAGGCGGTGGCCCGGTAGAATTCCGACGCTGCATCCAGCGTCGACGGATCGCCGCCCGCCGGGCGCAAGCATACTGCGGCGCGTGCGCCGCGACGACATCCGCGCGGCGCGAGTTCGCGACGTTTCGACGAAGGGCGGGTTCATGCCGATTCAGAAAACACTGCTCGAGCGCATCCGGAACCCGGCCCCGCCGGGACAGCGGCATATGTACGTGTCGAGCACAGAGGTGTACCAGTCCGTGATGCGCAACTTGCAGAACCTGCTCAACACCGTGCAGGGCAACTGTCTCATCGACGAGCGCTACGGCCTGCCGCATCTCACCGAGGTGCGCGGCACGATGCCGCATTCCGTAAACCGCTACGAAGCGTCGATCCGGCACACGATCGAGCGTCACGAGCCGCGGCTCTCCGCCGTCCGCGTCCGACACGCGCCGGATGACCGCGGCGGCGTGATGCTGCGATTCGAGATTTCCGGGCTGATCCAGGACGAGGACGGCAAGCACACGGTGCGCTTCGAGACCTATGCCGACGACCAGGGCCGGCTGAAGATCCGCTGACCCGCGCGAGCCCGCGGCGCGCGTGGTCAAGCCGGACCCGCGACACTACAGTAGGCCGCCGCCCGCCGAGCGAGCGCGGACGGCAACGACCGAACCGGTTCGGCCGAGGATCGCCCGATGTTCAATACGTATTACCAGGAAGAGCTGGCGTTCCTGCGCGAGATGGGCCGCGAGTTCGCGACCGCCCACCCGGCCGTCGCGCACATGCTCGAATCCGCCGGCGCAGACCCGGACGTCGAACGCCTGCTCGAAGGCGTTGCGTTCCTCACCGGCCGCGTCCGTCAGAAGCTCGACGACGAAATCCCCGAGCTCTTCCAGGCCATGATGTCGCTGCTTTGGCCGCACTACCTGCGGCCGGTGCCGAGCACGGCGATCGAGCAGTTTCAGCCGATGATGGAACAGCTCACGGGCGTGGTGCAGATTCCGCGCGGGTCGGAGGTCGAGTCGATCCCGGTGGACGGCACGTCGTGTCGATTTCGAACGTGCTACGACGTGGACGCCGCGCCGATCGAGATCGCGGCGGCCGCGATCGATTCGCCCATGGCGCAGGACGCGCAGTTCCGCGTCACGATCAAGGCGGCCGGCAAGGTCGGCCTGTCGGCGGTGAAGCTGAAGCGCGTTCGCTTCTTTCTCGCCGACGAGTCGGTTCGCGCGGCGAGCCTGTATCTGTGGCTGCTGCGCTATGCCAGGTGGGTCGAGCTTCGCAATCCGACTTCGAATCGCAGCGTGCGGATGGACGCGAAGACGATTCGTCCGGTCGGCTTCGCGCGGGACGAGTCGATTCTGCCGTATCCGTCCCATTCGTTCGACGGCTATCGCCTACTCCAGGAGTACTTCACTTGCCCGACGAAGTTCCTCTTCCTGGACTTCACGGGCCTGGAGCGCCTCGCACAGATCGAGCCTTCCGACCGCTTCGAAATCGTCGTGCCGTTCTCGCGCCGTCCGGAGGAGTCGCTGCGCGTCGAACGGGACTCGCTGCGCCTGTTCTGCACGCCGGTGGTGAACCTCTTTCGCCACGCCGCCGACGGCATCCGCGTAGACCACACGCGTACGCAGCACCGCGTGCGCCCCAGCACGTCCGGCCAGCCGCCGGAGCACTATGAAATCTACTCCGTCGACAAGGTGGTCGGCCTGGTTCAGGGCGAGGCCAAGCGCCGCGACTATCCATCGCTGCACGCGTTTCAGCACCTCGGCGGAGTCGGCAAGAACGCGGTCTACTACCAGACGCGGCTCTACAACGCCGTCGTCGGAGAGGGCACCGACACCTACATCTCGTTCGTGACGGCCGACCAGGAATTCGTCATCCCGCCGACCGAGACGATTTCGGTCGAGATTACCGCCACGAATCGCAATCTCGCCGCGCGCCTGAAGGTCGGCGACGTCAGCGTCGCCACCAGCACGTCGCCCGAATTCGCGCGCTTCCGCAACATCACGCCCATCAGCCGCGCGCTGCGCCCGCCGCTGGGCAAGGGGCTGCACTGGCGGCTGATTTCGCACTTGTCGCTAAACTACCTTTCGCTGATGAGCGTCGACGCGCTGCGCGGCATTCTCGAGTTGTACAATTACCAGGCGCTCTACGACCGGCAGGCCGCTCGCGAAAACGTGTTGCGGCTCGAGGGCATCCAGTCGCTCGATGCCAGGCACGGCGAGCGCCTGCTGCGCGGCGCGCCCGTTCGCGGCACCATCATTCACCTGTTGCTCAACGAGGACAGCTTCGCCGGCGAAGGCGACATGTACCTCTTTGCGACCGTGTTGAACGAGTTCTTCGCGCTGTACGCTTCGATCAACGCGTTCACAGAGCTCACCGTCAAAGGTGTGAAGTACGGCGAGGTCTATCCATGGCCGGCACGGCTGGGACAGCAGCCCATTCTCTGACAGCGGAGTCGCGCGTGCATCGGCCTGAATCAAACGCGACCGCCGCCGACGCCCGACCGTGGGACGCCAATCATCCGCTCGCGCGCCTGGCTACGCGCCGCAGCCGCGACTTTGACTTCTTTCAGTTGTTGCATCTGCTCGAACGCGTCGTGGCCGGTGCGACGCCCCTGGGCGAGACCGGCTCGCCGCGCGGCGAGGTCGTGCGGCTTCGTCCGTCGCTCAGTCTCGGATTCCCCCCGGGAGACGTCGCGGATGCCGAATGGCGCGACGACCCGAACGGCTCGGGACGGTTGCTTGTCACGGCCACGTTCCTCGGCCTCTACGGCAGCGATTCGCCTCTGCCGACTCACTTCACCGAATCGCTCCTGCCTGAACAGGACGAGGACATTCGCGTTCGCGACTTCCTTGACACGATTCACCATCGCATCTACGGCCTGCTCTACCGCGTCTGGAAGAAGTACCGCTACTACGTCCAGTTCCGCAGCGAGGGAGACGACGCGATCTCCGTGGTCGTGCGCGGGCTGCTCGGCCTCGGCACGCGCGACGTGGACCGCGGCCTGCGTGTGCACCCGGTGCGGCTGTTCCGCTATGCCGGGCTGCTGTCGCAGCGCCCGCGATCGGCGTCCGGCCTGGTCGGTCAGCTCAGCGACTATTTCAACGACCTGCCGGTCGACGTGGAGGCGTGCGTCGGCCGCTGGCTGCGCATCCAGCCTGGCGATCTGAACGTGCTGGGGCAGGCGAAATGCTCGCTGGGGCAGGATTTTCTGCTGGGCGAGCGGCTGTTCGATTGCAGCGGCAAGTTCCGCGTGAAGGTCGGCCCGGTCCACTTCGACGAATACACCAACTTTCTGCCCAACAGCCCCGGCGCGGCCGACCTGGCCGAGCTGGTTCATTTCTACTGCGACGATCCGTTCGAGTTCGACGTGAAGGTGACGCTCCGCGGAGAAGAGGTGCCCGACCTGCCGCTGGGCGAGCACGGCATGCTCGGCCGGCTGTCCTGGACGAGCTGGCTGAAGTCCCAGCCGACCACGGACAAGTCGGTGGTGTTGCCGGCCCGCAAGACCGCGCCGCAGTGATTGGAAGCTATCCCGAGGCCGGTCGTGGCGATTCGCGCGTTCAGAGCCGCGGCCGTAACAGTCCGTTGAAGAACCTGTGGCGCGGGTTTTCAAACCGCGTTCTCGCCGGCGACAGCTCCGCACCTCGCGCGTGGGGGTGAGATCTTCAGCGGGCTGGTTAGGGAGCGGGGAAACCCGAGTGATTCCCATCGCGCGCCGCCCCCGATCCGTCCTGGACGCGGTTCGGATCAGGTTTCGGGATGCCTTCGAATGACCAAAAGAAATGAATATCTTCTTGACCGCTTTTTCCTGCCACCCGCGACAATATCATGCAGAACAGGGGGACAATCTGCACGCACGGGCCGCGCGTCCGCCGCGCGGGGCGGTCCATTTCCTGTTCACTCCGGAAAGGCGTCGGTTCCCCCAAGCGGCGCGTTTCGCACGAAAACGCGGCGTGGCGATTCACACTTTTTGGGGGATTCTAGACATGTCAACATCGAGGCGACTTGGGGGGCTGCTCACGTGCGGCGCGATTCTGCTGGGAAGCGCCGGCTGCCCGGACCTGGCCGAGCAGATCGTGCCGGGGCCGTTCACCGCGGACGTGTTCGCGCGGGTGTTCGTACGACGAAGCAGTGAGCCGTTTCGGGGAGTGGCGGGGCAGAGCGTCACGATCACATTTCAAAAGCTCGACAGCCTGGGGCGATCCGAAGAGTCCAGCGAAATCGGACCGACGGTTGTGCAGACGGATGCGACCGGCTGGGCCGAATGGAGCACGCGGTACACGCTTACCGCGGGCGAGAAAGCGTGGGTGCGGATCGTTGCGGACGACGGGATACGGCTCTACGAACATGAGGAGTCAAAGGGTCCGAACACCTTCCTGGACGAGAGCGAAGTTCAGGATCTCGGATTCGTCGTAACGATCACCCTAGACGGCTGACGCGCGGCCGGTGGCGTCACTGATCGAGCCGTTGTGCCGCGGCGAGTGGCATTCCGCATGCCGGGTGCCCCGCCGAGGGCTGTTTGCGTCGCCGGGTGCCCCGCCGACGGCTGTTCGCGTCGGCGGGTTCTCAGAGAGGCATGACCGCGTTGAGGCGGCCGGGTGCCCCGCCGACGGCTGTTCGCGTCGGCGGGTTCTGTGCGAAGCGCGATCGAGCTCAGTCGACCGGCGCAGTGGACGGATTACGTGGCCGGTCCGAGCGGGGACGGCGCGGTGGATTTCAACGGGAATCCGGCGTCGCCGGTGTGGACGTTCGATTCGCACACGGAGTATATGCTGTCGCTGTATGGCGAAATCGACTCGGCTGGTGGCATGCTTTCGCTGTACTCAGCGTAAGCATGCGAGCCTCTGCGGGCGGCCGGGCCGAGCGGGGATGGCGCGGTGGATTTCAACGGGAATCCGGGTTCGCCGGTGTGGACGTTCGATTCGCACACGGAGTACATGCTGTCGCTGTACGGCGAGATTGACTCGTCCAGCGGGGATGCGACGGTGTATCATGGCGACATGATCGGCTCGACGATGATCACTTCGCGACTGGAGAACGACCCGCCCGGGCAGGAGTCGGTCGACGGCGTCGCGGCCGTGGCGTACACGGCGTTCGGGGAGCATGTGGAGCTCACCGGCGTGCCGGATGCAAACGATCCGAACGACGCGAACATGACGATTTGGACCGCTTCGATCGGCGGCGCGCTTCCGGCGGGCTTCCCGCGTTACGGCTACGCCGGCCAGCATGGCTACGAGTCCGGCCTGCTCAGCCGCACCGGCGCGAACCCGAACCTCCCGCCGGTCACGCTCCAGCACCTGGGCTGGCGGTGGTATGATCCGTCGATCGGACGATTCGTGCAGAGGGATCCGATTGGCTTGGCGGGAGGCTTGAACGTCTATCGTTACGCTGAGCAGAATCCGACCAGCGGGGTAGACCCGCGAGGGCTCGCAACGGACGACTACTGGAACTACAGGCACCACAAGTGCGCTCCGACTCCGCCAATTCGAGCGGACGGGGATCCGCTTGCGCGAGCGATCTTCGGCGCGACCAGTGGTGGTGGGGTTCGTCCACGAGGCGGGTACGTCGGTGCCAGTGGCGGAACGGCTCGCGGCGGGCTTGGCGCTGGAATCGGTGCAGGTTGGACAATTGATGAGGGCTTCTTCTTCTACTGTATCTTTCCGGGCTGGTACTTCACGTATGGCGAGGAAGGATCGGACTGGGGCGCGATCATCACCAAGGGCAAAGGGTTGGAAGGCGGAGTCGGCAAAGTTGCAAAGGACAATGAGGGCTCCGGTTGGGGGTTGATCGGCGGATCGGTTCCGGTTTGGGGTTGGATGAACTGCGACGGAGGCATCTATGTTTATTGACCGCAAGCTTCCTTCAAAAGATCCCTGGCGAAATGCCGCGATCCATTCCATGACCGTTGCGTTCTTTTCGGGAATCGTCGCGCTGCTCTCGCTCGTCGGCGTCTTCGTGTTCGGGGGTACGCACGAGGGACAGCACATCCGATTCACACAGGACGGGCGTCATTCTGAGTCGTCCGCAATGACATCCAACATCATCGGCACGATTGGCGGAATGGCAGCCGGAGTCCTTTGTGTGTGTGAATCCTGGAACGCGTGGCGATTCGAGCGCGAGTACCGACGACGTATGAAGAGCAAGTGACATGCTTTAGGGCTTTGCCGCTCCAGTTCGCATCGTGTTCGACACGAGCGGCGAGGGGGATGTGCTTCTTCGGACGGTTCGGTACACGTACTACCAGACGGGCGCCGTGAGCAACATGACGATCCAGGACGAGTATATTGACGGCGAGGCGACGCCGGGCGATCCGAACGATTACGAGCGTCGGCATGATCTGGCGCTGTATTACTACAGCAACGGTCAGCTCTGGCGGGCGCAGTGGAGCACGTGGGCGGTCGATGAGAACGGCGATCCGGACTGGCTGTCGCAGCGCGACGACGGCGGCGTGCGGGAGTTCCGCTACGACGATCCGCGGGCGCGGTACGTGACGGCCGACTACGCCTTCATGTGGGACGAGTATCCGCCGGACGCGAACAACCCGCTCGATCTTCAGTATCCGGTGGCGTTGACGGATTATCTCGGGGCGTCGCCGACGGGGGACGCGGAGCTGTCGCGGACCGGCGCCGAAGACGACTATTCCTTCCCGGTGGACGTGTACACGAACTACTTCCTGGGTTTGTACGGCCAGCAGGACGCGGGCAGCGGCGAGCCGACGTACTACCATGGCGATCTGATCGGCTCGACGCTGGCGACGAGCGACGACGCGCAGGAGCTGGTGCAGGTGGTGGCGTACACGGCGTTCGGGGAGGTTGTCGAGCTCACCGGCACGCCGGACCCGAACGACGCGAACATGACGATTTGGACCGCTTCGATCGGCGGCGCGCTTCCGGAGGGCTTCCCGCGTTACGCCTACGCCGGCCAGCATGGATACGAATCCGGACTTCTCTCCCGCACCGGCGCGAACCCGAACCTGCCGCCGGTCACGCTCCAGCACCTGGGCTGGCGATGGTATGATCCGTCGATCGGAAGATTCGTGCAGAGGGATCCGGCGGGGATAATTGCAGGATTCAATGTTTATCTCTATGCGGAGAGCGCGCCGCTTGCATTAATCGACGCAGAGGGGCTCTCATCGATCTTTCGGCCCGGTGGAAAGGTAATTCCCGGTGACAACCTGCCTTACTACAATAAACTGCTTCGCGCCTTAGAATATCGGTATGGACCCAAGCCCCCGCTCTCGTCTGTTGGAAAGCTATTCACTAGGGTGTGTGTTGTTACCCTCGTCGCTTCTACGGCATACGAGGTAACAAACGTCGCGCTCGAAGTAACAACCGGACAATCCCTGGATGACCGCCTAGGAGAGGTGTGGTACGATCTCTGTCCAAGTTGTTTCTCGATGGGCCTCTAGCTCTACGGTGGACGCGCTGTAGAGTACATCGTTCAGAGTACATTTGTTCAAATGGCAGAATCACCATGATTAAGGCGATGACTGAGGTGCTGCGACGATTCAGTCCGGTGTTCTGCGGCGTCGATGTGGATCGCTTGGTCGGAGATCGCGGGAATTCTATCGCCAATAAGGTTGCGTTGCGGGATCCGCTGAAGGCGCTCTTGGCGATATGGATCGCCGAGGCGCATGAGCAGCAAGCATCAATTCTCCGAATCGCGATGGACGACGTCGCTCAAGAGATCAAATGCTACTTGGGTCTAAAGGATCACCACGAGTTATGTGTGCCCCGATGGCTTGAAATGCTTGGTGTTCCGGAAAATACCCAAGCGCCCATGGCCAGCGTATGGCGCTCCCTTAGAGCCATTGTCGAGCGATCATCAGTCATCGACCGTAAGCATAACCAGAATCTCCTAGTCTATCGCTTGCAAAGGAAGCTTCGCTGCGCAAGGTGGGTGAAGCAACATAATATGCTTGAGTTTAAATTTTGTTGCTATGTGGAGCCACACATGGACTGATTCCGAGCCATCTGTCAAAATCCATTCCAACACTTCTTGTTCCGATCAGTGGGCCGATGAAAGTGGACTGATTCACGCCGATGACGCGACGGGCGCCGTGAGCAACATGACGATCCAGGACGAGTATATTGACGGCGAGGCGACGCCGGGCGATCCGAACGATTACGAGCGTCGGCATGATCTGGCGCTGTATTACTACAGCAACGGTCAGCTCTGGCGGGCGCAGTGGAGCACGTGGGCGGTCGATGAGAACGGCGATCCGGACTGGCTGTCGCAGCGCGACGACGGCGGCGTGCGGGAGTTCCGCTACGACGATCCGCGGGCGCGGTACGTGACGGCCGACTACGCCTTCATGTGGGACGAGTATCCGCCGGACGCGAACAACCCGCTCGATCTTCAGTATCCGGTGGCGTTGACGGATTATCTCGGGGCGTCGCCGACGGGGGACGCGGAGCTGTCGCGGACCGGCGCCGAAGACGACTATTCCTTCCCGGTGGACGTGTACACGAACTACTTCCTGGGTTTGTACGGCCAGCAGGACGCGGGCAGCGGCGAGCCGACGTACTACCATGGCGATCTGATCGGCTCGACGCTGGCGACGAGCGACGACGCGCAGGAGCTGGTTCGGGTGGTGGCGTACACGGCGTTCGGGGAGGTCGTCGAGCTGACGGGCGCGCCGGACCCGAACGACGCGAACGCGACCATTTGGTCGGCCGTCGTTGGCGGCGAGCTTCCGGACGGCTTCCCGCGATACGCCTACGCCGGCCAGCACGGCTACGAATCCGGCTTGCTCTCGCGCACCGGCGCGAATCCGAGCCTCCCGCCGGTCACGCTCCAGCACCTGGGCTGGCGATGGTACGATCCGGCGATCGGAAGATTCGTGCAGAGGGATCCGATCGGGATCGCGGGCGGGATGAATGTGTATGGGTACGTTAGCGGATCGCCGTCTCATCGCATCGATCCGAACGGCACGTCGTGGCGCGACTGGGGGGTATGGAAGTCGCGGTGGTGGCCCTGGAATTGGAGCAGGAAGGCGCAGATCGGAGTCGGCGGCGCGGTCGTTGGAGGCGCTGTTACTTCAGGCGTGTATGAGTGTGTCCTCAACAAAGGCGCGGCGGTGGGGGCTGCATTCGGAACACAAACGCTTCTCAAGCGACAAGTGATGGACGACATCATCTCGAATGACTCCAGACCTGGAACAACCTATCATCTGCCGGGCCCATTCATGCGGACAAGCAAGATATGCACTTGTGTCTATACGCCGTTGTCGAATGGGCGCGTCGAGGTGCAATATACTACTACCGACGGGGAAACGATCACCTTTGACTTCAACAATCGCTAACAACAGTGGACCGCACGAGACAGGTACGAATCGCGCGGTGCATCGCTGGCGACTCGTACCGGCGATTGGCTTTGTTATGTGCGTGACTGTATTGGTGGTATCATCCGGCATTATGGTGATCAGTCGGTATACATCTGCGTCATGGACGGACTCGGCTAGAATCCGTTCAATCGTCCTTGCTCGCGGAGGGATATTAATCGAATGGGTCGACCCAGTGCTTGTTCCAGCGAACATGCCCACGCGAGCTCAGCACACTGCTTACACTTCCCTCACGTCGGGTTGGAAGCTAGAGCCGCAGCTCTCTAGGGGCTGGTGCTATTGGATGGCGAGCGGATCACTGCGCCCCTGGAGCAAGTGGCTTGTGTTGCCGTTGTGGCCATGTGTGGTAGCCTCCGCGGGAGGTGCCGTCGCAGCCGCACGTATTACTGCGTCCAGACGAACGAAAACAGCATGAGTGGCGCCAAGGCTGGGGACGCTTCCTTCTGCTGCGCGCGCTGCGGCGGACCCCGAGACGCTCGACTTTCCGACGCGGCACAATCGTCTGCTGTCGTACGAGGTGTTCGACACGAGCGGCGAGGGCGACGTGCTTCTGCGGACGGTTCGGTACACGTACTACCAGACGGGCGCCGTGAGCAACATCACGATCCAGGACGAGTACCTCGACACGGAGGCGACGCCGGGCGACCCGGCCGATTACGAGCGTCGGCGCGACCTGGCGTTGTATTACTACAGCAACGGGCAGCTCTGGCGGGCGCAGTGGAGCGCCTGGGCGGTCGATGAGAACGGCGACCCGGACTAACTGTCGCAGCGCGACGACGGCGGCATAAGCCGGATCGGCCGCACGTTTGGGTGTGGCGGCGTGCGCGCGCTCGGTTTCAATTCTGTCAGATTTTTCTTGACCTGACGGGACGCGGCAGGATCAAATCAAAGGCAGCGATCGACCCTGCCCTGGGGATCGCGCCTCGGCGGGCCGATGCACGGGGAATCTCCCCCGTCCTTTCCCGGCCGCATGTCGGCCCAGCGAGGTTGCGCCATGACGAGCGTCCAGACCATTCTTGAACAGAAGCACCAGCTACTCGCCACGATCTCGCCCGATGCATCTGTGCTGGAAGCCGCGCGGATGATGAACGAGCGGCACATCGGGGCGCTGGCCGTCACGCACGGAGAAAGGCTGGTCGGCATCTTCACGGAGCGCGACGTGCTGAACCGCGTGGTCGCGGCGCAGCGCGATCCGGCGCAGACGCCGATCCGCGAGGTGATGACCACCAGCGTCACCTGCTGCGCCCCCGAGACGACGCGTTCCGAATGCGAATCGATCATGCGCCGGCGGCGCATCCGGCACCTGCCGGTGATTGACGGCGATCGGGTGGTCGGCATGATCTCGGTGCACGACGTGCTCGAGGACGAGGCGGCCGAGCAGCAGGAAACGATCCGCGGGCTGTACGAGTACATGCACGGCGCGTATCGCTGATCGCGACGGCGCTCCACGGGCGTGCGGGGCCGGCGCTCAGCCGGTCGATTCGAGCGCGTTTTACGGTGGGCGTGAGTCTGCGCTAAGGCAATTGCCCGCTCGCTCCCGCGCGCGGTTCGGGCGGGACGCCGCTTCGCGCATGGAAACCGCGGCTGCTGGGATCGACCGCTCGCTCCCGCGCGCGGCTCGGCAGGAACGACGCCGGAGGTTCGTCACCCGGTCAGAGCGTCGGCTCGTGAAGCAGCTCTGCGCGGGCGGACGCCGTCCGATCGTCGGCGAGGAGCTGATAGAGGTCTTCGCCTTCGACCATTTCGGTGCTCAGCCCGGCCCGGCGGATGGCCTCGGCATATTCCAGTCCGCGTTCGAGCAGGTGGCGGACGTGGGTGCCGTGCACGTTTTCGAGCAGCCAGGCCCGCGCCGCGGCGAGGTCCGACGGCGGGGCCTTCTCGGCGGTCGCGCCGGCGGCGGCGGTCCGGGATGCGGGTGTCGGCTCGCCGGGACTCGCCACGCCGCGTCGCGCGGGCGCGGCGTTTCCGCGGGAAGCGTGGGTCGGTCGATGATTCTTCATGGGCACTCCACGCAGGAGCGCTGCGCCGCCTGCATGCCGGCGCGCAGCGCGCGAAGATTGCTTTCGACCAGCTCGGGCTTCTTGGCGCCGAGCACGCATTCGATCGTTCGTTGCACCAGGTCGGCGCGAAGCTCAGGCGCTCGAGCCAGATAGGCGCCGAGCATGATGACGTTCGCGAAACGCTCGTTGCCCAGCTCGCGCGCCAATTGGTTCGCCGGCACGTAAAGGCACTCGATGTCGTCCCGTTCGCATCGGATCGGGATGAGGCTCTCGTTGATCAGCAGCAAGCCACCCGGGCGCACACTCGGCGCGAAGCGCTCGAGCGACGGCTGGTTCATCACTACGACCACGTCATACGACGCGGAGATGGGCGAGCCAATCTCTTCATCGGCATACATCGTAATGCAGTTCGCCGTTCCGCCGCGCATTTCCGGTCCGTACGACGGAAACCAGGTGGCGTAGTAGTTCTGCCGCATGGCGGCCTCGGCCAGAAGCTGCCCCATGAGCAGGATTCCCTGTCCGCCAAAACCGGCGACGAGGACGTCGCGTTTCATGAAGCGCACTCCTTTCCTGAGAAGGTTGCGGGCAATTCGCGTGCCACGCGGATCGAGCGGCGCGGGTGCGTCCGCGGGCAGGACGGCAGGGGGGAATTGGCCGACTCCGGGGGATATTGCGTCAGAGGCAGGCCGGAGTGAGGAATTTTCCGCGCGACGAAACGAGCTCCGCCGCAAGGACGCCGCTGTGCGTAAAGGGTGGAAACGGATTGCTCGGTCACGCTGGCGGATCTGCTGGGGACGCCTTGTCGATCCTGAAACCGGTCTCTGCGTCCAACGCCAGCTTCGCCGGTGGGGACGCGGCGTGGTGGGGGCTATGGACGGGCGGTGCGGAGGCGTTCGACCCGCGGCGGGTCGGCGTCGACCAACGTGACGAACCGGATCACCACCGGGCGGAGCGGACGCCCGGAGACGTCCGTCGGCTGCGCGGCGATCTGCTTCAGCGCCATGAGGCTTTCGTCGTCGCGGGCGTGCCCGATCACGGTGTACTGGCGATCGAGTTCGGGGTTTCGGCCGAGGCTCACGAAGAACTGGCAACTGGCCGAGTCGGGATCGGACGGTTTGCGGGCCATCGCGACGGTGCCGGCGATGAACTCAGTCGAGCTGAATTCGGCGGGCACGACGGCGCCGTCCGGCCGAACGCCGCCGGCGGATGCGTCGGGCGAGCCGCCCTGAATGATGAACTGCGGGATGATGCGGTGAAACGTCAGGCCGTCGTAGAATCGCTGGCGGGCGAGGGAGAGGAAGTTCTCGACATTGTGCGGCGCGGTGTCATAGGCGAGATCGACGGTGAGCTTGCCGTAGTCGGTCACGATGACAGCGCGTTTGCGCGGCTCGATCCGGACGGAGGCTGACGCGGACGGTCCCGCGTCTCCGAATGGGCGCCAGTGGAACGTGAACGCGCCGGAGTATCGAATCCCGGGAAACACGGCGCGCAGGTCGATCGCCGCGCCGACGGTCGAGTAGGGTCCGATCTGGAGCGGAAGCGCGGGATGCGGCTCCGTGGGCCGCGGCGCGAACAGCGGCTGCGCCGACTCGCCCTCGTACGCGACCGTCAGCGCGGGCGATTCCGGCGTGCCATACAGCAGTTCGTCGGAGAGGCGCAGCGCCTGGGACTCGCCGCTCAGCCCGGCGTCGATTTCGATGGTGTCGCGGGTGTCGTTGATCAGCGTTAGACGGAGGACAACCGGGTCCGTCACGCCGTACACCGGGCGCGCGAACGAGACCTCCGGGCGCACCGGCGGCTCGATCGGCTCGGCGGGCGTGGACGCGTCCTGCTGGGCCGCGCAGGCCGAGACGACGGCGACCAGCGCCGCGAGTCGAGCGGCCAACCGGATGGGACTGAATCGCATGAGCACGGGCCTTCCCGGGGCTTGTACCAGCATGGTCGCACGCGGTTGCCGCGGCGGCGGAATTTCCGCGCCGGTCGGCCGGCGTCGCGCACTGGCTGCGACGGTCCGCATTACACCACGGCGCGAAGCTCCAAGTGTAGCACGCCGGGGAGGCGTCGAATAGCTTCGAGCGCTTCGGTGCTGGGCCGCTCGTTGAGCGCGACGGCGCTCCACGCAGCGCGGGCGCCGGTGAACACACGGCAGGTGATCTCTTCCGCATTGATGCCGTCGGCGCGCACCGCGTCCATCACTCCGGCCATCACGCCCACCGCGTCGCGCAGCCGCAGGACGAGCTGCCAGGTCGCGCCGCTTCGTTCGAGCAGATTCACGCAATCGACGATCTGTCCCTGGACCACGAAGCTGCGAACGCGTTGCACGACGGCCTCGGCGATCGCCTCGCGGGCCTGCTGCGTGCGGTTGGCCTGCCGGACCCCGCAGATCACGCCCGGCAAGTCGAGCAGCGGCGAGCGGAAACGGAAGGTCTCGCTCGCGCCCTCCGGCGGCCACAGGTCCAGCGCGACGCGTAGGCCGCGCTTCTGCACGCAATCGGCGACGGCGACTTCGTCGAGCGCGCCGGCGTTGCCGACGAAGGCGAGGCAGGCGTTGTCGCGAACGTCCGCCAGCAGCTCGGCGTCGATGTACAGGTCTTCGTGCGAATCGGATGGTGCGAAAGCGGCCAGGTAATCGCTGCGGCGGACCAGGTCGCGCGCCCAATCGTACAGCTCGACGCCGGGCAGATTCCACGAGCAGCGGGCCACGCGCGGGTTCCACGACGCGACGCGCATCCCGAGCGACAGCGCACGGGAGGCGAGTTCCCGCCCGGTCTCATCCATGCGCAGGATCCCCAAAGATCGACCGAACAATCCGAGCGAGCCGCGCGGGGGAGCGTCCGCGGCGCGGGGCGCGAGTCCGCGATCGAGCACCATCATTCCGGCCAGCATGTACTCGGCGATCGCGGCCGCTTCGCGAAACGGCGTGTGAAGCACGAAAACGCCCATCGCGCTGGCTTCGTCGACGCGTATGTTCGAGACGTCTGTTCCGGCTCGGACGATCATCTGGAGCGACTTGCCGGCCGCAAAGGCCTCTTCGGACACGAACAAGTTGTCGACGATGAGGATCGCGGTGTCGCCCAGCCGTGCCGGCAGCGTTTCGGCGGTCAGCGCCGGCTCGACGCTCAGCACGGTGGCCAGCCCGCGCAGTTCATCGAGGGCGAAGTCGGGCAGGTCGCAAGCGACGAGGATCTTCATGGCCGCACCGATGACGGGGCTGAGCGAATCGCGCCGTCCGCCAGCGCGCCGTATTAGAACGCGCCGAGCGCGATTGCTCAAACCGCAGCGACGAGCGCCTATTTGAGAGACTTGGCGCCGGGCGCCATGAACGTGCGTTCGATGAAGCCGGTGTCCACGTTGCCCTGGACGAATTCGCCGGTCTCGAAGACCTGACGATGGAGCGGAATGCTCGTCTTGATCGGGCCGATCTGGAATTCGAAGAGGGCGCGGCGCATCGCGACGATCGCGTCCTGCCGTGTGGCGCGATGGACGAGCAGCTTGGCGATCATCGAATCGTAGTAGGGGCTGACGCGGTAGCCGGCATAGGCGTGCGTGTCCACGCGCACCCCCGGTCCCCCCGGCATCAGAAACGTGTGAATCGGACCCGGGCAGGGGCGGAAGTCTTCGTCGGGCGCCTCGGCGTTGATGCGGCACTCGATCGCCGCGCCGCGCTGTTCGATCTGCTCCTGTTTGAGCTTCAGCGGCTCTCCGGCGGCGATGCGAATCTGCCACTGGACCAGGTCCACGCCGGTCACGAGTTCGGTCACCGGGTGCTCGACCTGGATGCGCGTGTTCACTTCCATGAAGTAGAAGTTCTCCTGGTCATCGACCAGGAATTCGCACGTGCCGGCCGAGTAATATCCGGCCATCTTTGCAAGTCGAACGGCCGCCTCGCAGATCTTCCGTCGAGTCCGCGCGGAGATGTGCGGCGAAGGCGATTCTTCGACCAGCTTCTGATTGCGCCGCTGGAGCGAGCAGTCGCGCTCCCACAGATGCAGAACGTTGCCGGCCGGGTCGCCCAGCAGTTGCACTTCGACGTGGCGGGGGCGCTCGACCAGCTTCTCGATGTACAGCGTTCCGTCCTTGAAGGCGTTCTCGGCCTCGGCGCGGGCGTTGCGGAAATGCGATCGCAGCGACGCGGAGTTGTGCACCGCCCGCATCCCGCGACCGCCGCCGCCCGCGGCGGCCTTGATCATCACGGGATAACCGATGGAGTCGGCCAGCTCGACCGCCGCTTCCTCCGACTCGACCGGGCCGTCGCTGCCAGGCGTGCACGGCACCTTGGCCTTACGCGACAGCTTCTTGGCGGCCACCTTGTTGCCCAGGAGCTGCATCGATTCCACGCTCGGACCGATGAACTCGATGTTGCAGTCGCGGCACATCTGCGCGAACGTCGGATTCTCGGACAGGAATCCGTAGCCTGGGTGGATCGCCTCGACGTCGGTGATCTCGGCGGCGGAGAGAATCGCAGCCGCGTTCAGGTAGCTCGACGACGGCGCTTCGCCGCCGATGCAGATCGTCTCGTGCGCGAGATTGAGGTACTCGGCGTCGCGATCGGCGCGGCTGTAGACCGCGACCGCCTGCACGCCGAGATCGCGGCAGGCGCGAAGCACGCGCAGCGCGATCTCACCCCGGTTGGCGATCAGAATGCGATTGAACATTCACCCTTCCAGCGCAGCTTCAGCCGGAGATCGCGAACAGCGGCTGATCGTATTCGATGGCCTGCCCGTTGCTGACCAGCACGCGCGTAATGGCGCCGCGCTGCTCGGCTTTGATTTCATTGAACACCTTCATGGCCTCGACCAGGCAGACCACCGTGTCCGGCTCGACGTGATCGCCGATCTTGACGAACGGCGGCGATTCGGGATCGGGAGACGAGTAATAAGTGCCCACCATCGGCGAGCGGATGAACAGCTCATTGCCGGGAGGGGCTGCCGCGGCCGACGCACCGGTCGGCGCCGCCGCCGCCGGCGCGGCATGATAGGCAGGGGCGGCCGGATTCGCGGGGGCGGCCTGGTAGGCTGGCGGAGCGAACGATGCGCCGGGCGACATGATCACCGGCTGTCCCTTCTTCAGCAGGACGTGCATGTCGCCTTCGCGAATTTCCAGTCGGCTCAGGTCGCTCTCAACCATCAGCGCGACCAGGCTCTTGATCTGTTCGATATCCATGGTTTTACCCGAGGGTTGCGCCGATCCTCAGTCGCCCGAAAGCAGCTCTCCGCGGCGACTCAGTTCGGCAGGGAGGAGAGCACCTCGAAGCCGGTTTCGGTGACGAGCACATCGTCCTCGACGCGAACGCCGCCGACGCCAGGCAAGTAGACTCCCGGCTCGACCGTGACGACCATCCCCGGTCGCAGCGGGTCTGCGGCGCGCTTTCCGACGCGAGGGGCCTCGTGCACATCCAAACCGATGCCGTGTCCCAGTGAATGTGTGAACTGCTTGTCGTATCCGGCTTTGCGGATCACGTCCCGCGCCACGCGATCGACCGATTCCGCGCTCACTCCGGGTCGGATCGCCTCGATCGCGCGGTCATGAGCCGCGACAACCGCGTCGTACGCTCCCCGAAGCCGGGGCGGGATGCTACTTGGCCAGATCATGCGGGTCAAGTCGCTCACGTACCACCCGGCTCGGCATCCCCAGTCCACCAGGACGCCTTCGCCCTCGCGTAGCCGCGCGTCGCCCGTCTCGTAGTGCGGAAGCGAGCCGTTCGCGCCGAACGCGACGATCGGGCTGAACGCGTCGCCCGACGCGCCGCGCTGCTTCATGGCGAAGCTCAGCCGGGCCGAAAGGTCGGACTCGCTGATGCCCGGACGCACCAACGGCCGGATCTCGGAGAACGCGTCCTCTGCGATGCGGATCGCGCGGCGGATCGCCTCCACTTCGCCGGCGTCCTTGCAGACGCGCAAGTCGCGCACGATCCCCGAGACCGGCGCCAGCTTGCCCGGACGGATCAGCCGGGCCAGCGCGGTGTAGAGCGCCACGTTCATGTCGCCCGGGTCGAATCCGACCCGCCGCAGCTTGTGTCGCAGAATCGGGGCGGCGATCGAGTCCGGCCCACGCTGCGTGCGCACGACCTTGGTCGCCCAGGGCGCTTCGCGGTCGGCCGTCTCGTCGAACCGGCCGTCGGTCAGCAGCGTCACGCGGCTGGGAGTGATCAGCGCCGCGCCGTCCTCGCCCGTGAAGCCGGTCAGCCAGAACTGGTCCATGCGTGAGACGACGAGGTAGCCGTCGAGCTTTCGCGCGCCGAGCGATTCGCGAACCCGCCGCAAGCGGTCGGCGTACGGCTGTGGGATCGCCGCGGCGCGGGACGGTTTGGATTTCATCAGAACAGCCTCCGCGAGAGCCGCATCGCGCCGCGTCGATAGCGACCGCCGCGACCGTGCGGCTCGTCAGCATATCGCCAGCACGACGCGGGCGTCGCCCCGTGCGCACGCGGCGACGACCTTGACACCCGCGCGATCGTTCATACAATTTCGCGCCCTGAACGAATGTCGTCGAGTGCTGCGCGATGCAGGCCGGCCTCGGTCGGATGCACCAGCGTCGGCGACCGCCCGCCGCGAGCGCGGCGGCGGGTCCGGGCTCCTTCCGGGTTCGCGAGTTTCCAAGGCGGTCGAGGCGAATCGCTTCCCGGGCACGCTCGGCGTGCCGGATTTCGCCGGTCCGGACGGCCTCGGGCGTCCAATCTGCACGTCGCAGTGGAGACGGTGCCGATGATCGAAGTTCAGAATCTTTTCAAACAGTATGGCGCGTTTACGGCTGTTCGCGGGATCTCGTTTCGCGTCGATGAGGGCGAGATCGTCGGATTCCTCGGCCCCAACGGCGCCGGCAAGACCACGACCATCCGCATCCTGACCTGCTACCACCCGGCCACGTCGGGCACGGCCCGCGTGGCGGGGCATGACGTCTTCGCCGAGTCGATGCAGGTTCGCCGCAACGTCGGATACCTGCCGGAGTCGGTTCCGCTCTATCCCGAGATGCGCGTTCGCGAGTACCTGAACTTTCGCGGGCGGCTGCGCGGGCTCGATCGCTCGCAGCGCCACGCGGCGATCGGGCGCGTGGTCGAGCGCTGCTGGATTCGCGACGTCATCGACCGGCCGATTGCGCACCTGTCGAAGGGCTATCGCCAGCGCGTCGGCCTGTCGGACGCGCTGCTGCACAATCCGCGCGTGCTCATTCTGGACGAGCCGACCGTCGGCCTCGATCCCTCTCAGATTCGCGAGACGCGCACGCTCATTCGTGAACTCGCCCAGGAGCACACCGTCATTTTTTCGAGCCACATCCTGCCCGAGGTCGAAGCGACCTGTCGCCGGCTCGTCATTATCAACAAGGGGGCGATCGTCGCGTCCGGCACCACCGACGAGCTTCGCCATCGCGTCACCGGCGAGTCCAAGCTGATCGTCGAGGTCCGCGCGCCCGAATCCGATGTGACGGCTGCGCTCCGCGCGCTGCCGGGCGTCGCCGGCGTCGCGGCGACCGCGCAGGACGGCTGGACGCGCGCCGCCGTGACGACCGGGCGCGACCTTCGAGAGGACGTTTTCAAGCTCGCCACGACCAAAGGCTGGGCGCTTCGCGAGCTGCGCCGCGACATCGCGTCGCTCGAGGACTTTTTCGTCAAGATCGTCGCCGGCACGCGCGACGCGGCCGCCTGACCGGCCGCCGGAGGAACCGACATGAGAAACGCCCTGGCGATCACGCGGCGCGAACTGCTCGCGCTGTTCTGTTCGCCGATCGGTTACATCGTCATCGCCGGGTTCCTGCTGCTGACCGGCGTCATCGTTCTGGTGACCAACAGCTTCGCCCCGGGCCAGCCGGCCACGCTCCGCAGCGTGTTCGACTTCACCCCGTACGTGCTCGCGATCATCGTTCCGGCCATCACCATGCGGGCGCTTTCCGAGGAGTATCGCGCCGGCACGTTCGAGACGCTCATCACCGCGGCCGTCTCCGACGGTCAGCTCGTGCTAGGGAAATATCTCGCGGCGGTCGCCTTCTATGCGATCATGTTGTCCGGAACCCTGATCTACTTGATCCTCATGGTCGTCTTCGGCAACCCGGACATCCAGGCTTCGCTTTCCTCGTACCTCGGCCTGCTTCTGGTCGGCGTCGCGTTCGCAGCCTTCGGGCTGTTCACGAGCAGCCTGACGAGCAACCAGATCGTTGCGTGGATGCTGGGGATGGTGCCCTTGATGCTGTTCGTGTGGTTCGGCGCGTTCATCGTCCGCGTCGCGGAAGGGACGCTTCGCGACATCGTGCAGAGCCTCAACGTCGTGCGCCACCTCGACCAGTTCAATCGCGGCCTCGTCACGCTGGAGAGCGTCGTCTTCTTCCTGTCGCTCAGCGGTCTGTTCGTGTTCCTGACGGTCAAAGTGGTGGAGTCGCGACGATGGCGATGAACGAGAGCCTGAACGCCGCCCCGCGCCGCATCCTCTATGGCGCAAACGTCGCCGTCACGGTCGTCCTCGCGGTCGTGCTCATGGCGATCGTCAACTGGGCGGCCGGCCGGTTCGGCGGCCAGATCGACATGACGCGCGCTGGCGTCAACAGCCTCAGCCCGCGCACCGTTCAACTGGTGCGCTCGCTCGATCGCGACGTGACCATCACCAGCCTGTTCAGCGTCGCGCTCAAGGAAATCCGTCCGCACGCCGAGAAGCACAAGCAGCTCGTCGCCGACCTGCTCGACCTGTATGAAAACGCCGGCCGGGGCCGCGTCGCCGTCTTCCAGCTCGATCCCGGCCAATCGCCCGAGCGCGTCGACGAACTGCTGAAGAGACTGGCGGACAAGCCGGCCTATCGCGACGAGGCCAAGCCGCACGCTGAATCGCTGGCGCGTTTCCCCGAGCTCGGGGCGCGCGTCTCGGAGCTGGTGCAGTCCGAACTGGCCCGCGTCGAAGATCTCGTCCGCGCCGATCAGCGGCTGAATCGCGTGCCCGAGCTGGCGATCATCGCACGCCTCATGCGGCAGACCGTCGGCGACATTCAGGCCGCCCTGGGCGACGTCGAGACGCTCAAGACCGAGGCGATTCCGCGCTACGGCGCCGCGCTGGACATCGTCCGCGACACCCTCAACACCACGCGCTCCGGATTGCAGAGCGCCGTGCAGTGGATGACGCAGGACGCGCAGGGGCTTGAGTGGATGGCCGAGGATGCCCGCGCGTTCTTCCTCGAAAGCGCGCCGCGATACCAGACGCTGCTTGAAGCGATCGACGCCGAGCTGGCCTCCGTCCAGGATCTTAAGCCGGTCGAACTCGAGCAGCTCTACGAATCTCTCAAAGCCGGGCAGACGATCCTGGTCGAGACCGACGAAAAAGCGCGCGTCCTCACTCAGGAGGACGTCCTGCCGTTCCGCGCCGATCGCAACGCGCCCGCGCCGCCCGACGGCGATTTGCGCGAATTCGCCGGCGAGGCGGCCGTGTCGTCGGCCATCCTCCAATTGACGCAGAAAGACAAGACTGCGATCGTTTTCGCGCGCTACGGCGGATCGGCGCTGCTCGCGCCCGATTTCTCGCAGATGAATCCGATGGCGCCGCCGCCCGAAGCTCCCTTCGGCCGGCTCGGCGGAATTCTCGAGAAGGAGAACTTCCAGGTCGCGGAATGGGACGTGCAGATGCAGCCGGATCCGCCCGTAGTGGAGGGCGCCGCGCGCACGGTCTACGTCGTGTTTCCGCCGCGCGAACCGCAAAGCCCAAACCCGATGCAGCCCCCGCGCGAGCCGCCCATCACCGACGAGCAGAAGCAGAAGATTCTCGACGCAGCCCGTGGCGCCGGCATGGCCATCTTCCTCGTGGGCTGGCAGCCGCCCGCTAATCCGATGATCCCGATGGCGCCCGAATACGCCTTCGCCGAACAGCTTAAGAGCGAATGGGGCATCGAGGTCTCCAGCAAGCACCTCGCGGTCGAGTTTACGCCCAATCCGCAGCGCGAGGGCGTGTGGGTTCCGGCCAGCCGGAATCCGCTGGTGCTGACGAGCGAGGCCATTCGCTTCACGGAGCACGCCATCGGACGCCCGCTTCAGTCCTTGCCCGTCGGCTTGCAGGCTGCTGCGCCGCTTCGCCTCGCCGCGCCGGCCCAGCGGCCCGCCGGCGTCACGCTGGAGACGATCGCGGAGACGCCGGCTTCCGACGACATCTGGGCCATCAGCGATCTCGCCCGGACCGAGGAGGACTTCGAGAAGCGGCAGGGTACGCAGCGCTATGACGACGACGTTGCCGCTCCGTTCGCAGTCGGGGTTGCGGCTTCGAACGACAAGGGACAACGCCTTGTCGTGATTTCGAGCGAGCAGTTCGCGTCAGACGCCGTGCTCGACAGCGCCAGCCTGGTGCAGATCGGCAACGTGCTTCAGCTCGCGCAGTCCTATCCCGGGAACGCCGATCTCTTCCTGAACGCCGTGCATTGGCTCACCGGCGACGCCGATCGCATTTCGGTCGGACCGCAGCGCGGCGCCGTCCCGCGCCTCGATCGGCTCAAGGAAGGACCGGTCGCCACGTTCCTGAGCGTGTTCTTCGTCGGAATCTGGCCGGGGCTCGCGCTCGCCGCCGGCGCGCTCGTCTGGTTTACTCGTCGGAGGTAACGAGCGATGAATTTCCGCACCACGATCCTGCTCGCAGTCCTCGTCGTCGCGGGGGGAGCGATCTGGTACTTCGCCGGCCGCGGCGGCGACGTCGCGGACGCGCTCGAGCCAGCGACCGAGCCGCAGTCCGAGCTGCGCTACATGCTGGACCCGCGCCCCGAGACGAAGGATGTTGAAAAACTGACCATCACCCGCCCGGATCAGCCGACCATCGAATTCGTCCGCACCGATGAGGTCGATCCCACGACCAAGAACCGGGTGTGGCGCATGAAGCATCCGGTCGACGCCATGACCGAAGGCTACATGGTCGATGGTCTGATCGGCTCGTTCGTCGGGCTGCAATACCGAACGCGATACGAAGCCGGAGCGGCCGGCGCTCCCGCCGACGCGATCACCGGCTTGAGCGCTCCGCTGGGCGTGTACACCATGACCGACACGGCCGGCAAGGAATACAAGGTCGAAATCGGACGGAAGGCCTCGCTCAGCAACGACACCTACTTGCGGGCCGCCGGCGGAACGTACCTGGTGCAGCGCGATTTCACGTTCGATCTGAAGAAGAAGGTCAGCGACTATCGCGCCAAGTCGCTGTTCAAGGTCTCGCGCAAGGATGCCGCCCGTGTCGTCGTCGAGCACGAGGGGGTGCGATACGAGGCCGTGCGATCCGGCGAGGACTGGGTGCTCGAATCGCCGACGCGCGCGTATGCCGACGCCGAAAAGGTCCGCGCCATCGTCAACGCCGTCGCCAGCACGCGCGTGACGGAGTACATCGATGACGCCCCGGCTTCGTATGCCACGTTCGGACTCGAATCGCCGGCGCTCACCGCCACCGTCATCACCGAGGAGACGCGCGAGGTTCCCTCGACGCAGCCGGTCGACAGCCAGCCGGCCGAGCCGGTCACCGAGACCGTCCGGAACGAGTACACGATCGCGTTCGGAACCTTCGCCGACATGGAGGAGAAGCTCCGCTACGTCCGGCAGGTCAACCAGCCCTGGGTGGCCAGCGCCGACAAGGCCCGCGTCGACGAAATCACGGCGGCGCTGAAGACGCTTCGTGACAACCGCGTCGCGCGGATTCAGCCCGACGCAGTCAGCGCGCTCGAGCTCGTTTCCGGCGATCAGACCGCCTCCCTTCGGAAGACGGATGCCGGCTGGACGGGCGAGGGCGAACTCGCCAGCCTCGATGACGGCGCGGTGCAGAGCCTGCTCCAGGCGATCGCCGAGCTGCGCTCCGTGGACTTCGTCGAGGCGCCCGCCGACGAGGAGCGCTTCGGCTTCGCCTCGCCGCGCGCCGTGCTGCGCATCACGCCCAGTGGACAGGTCGAGCCGATCGAGATCGTCGTCGGCAGCAACACGCCTAGCGGTCGCAATACGCACGTCCGCGTCTCCAACCAGGGCGCGATCCAGATCGTCGCCGCTGCGCAGGCCGACCGCCTGGCAATCCAGCCGATCACGCTGCGCTCGCGCGTCGTGTTCGACGTCGCTCCGGAGCGCATCGAGTCGATCTCCGTCGCGCGCGGAGGTTCGCGGTTCGAGCTGAGCCGCACCGGCGGCGTGTGGACGATGACGGAGCCCGCAGATCTCCCGCACGACCCGGACCGTGTCGCCGCGCTCGCGCTCGATCTGGCCCGGCTGCGCGCCAAGGCCGTCGTCGACCGCGGCGAACCGGAGCGCTTCGCGCTCGACCAGCCGGAGATCATGATCGAATTTGTCGCGGCCGCGCCTCCGCCGGCATCGGCGCCGTCTGATGCCGCTTCGCAGCCATCCGACGCCGCTTCGCAGCCGTCCGACGCTGCGTCGCAGCCCGCGGCCGAGGCCCCTCCACCGACTCGACACACGCTGCGCATCGCGCGGCGAGACGGCGTCGCGTATGCCAGCAAGGACGACGAGCCGCTGGTGTTCGAGCTGGACGCGAGCGTCTTCGACGTGCTTTCGGCCGAGCTGATTCGCAATGCGCTGCTGGAGTTCGACCCGTCCGACGTGACGTCTATCGGCATCACGCGCGGCGAGCAGTCGATCGAGCTGTCGCGCCAGGGTGCGGAGTGGGTCTTTGCGCTCGATCCCAGCGTGAAGCTGGACGCTGCCCGGGTGGAATCCCTGCTTACGGAGCTGCGCGGATGGCGCGCCCAGCGCTACCTGGCTTATCGCGACGCCGACCTAAGCGAGGAGTGGATCGAAAGCGCTCCAAACGTCGTCGTCCTGACGCGGAGCAGCGGCGAGCCGGTGACGCTGCGCATCGACAGGCCGGACGAGACCGGCCAGTACGTGCGCGTCGCGTGGATCGAGCAGAAGCGCGCCGCGAAGGTCTTCGCGGGCGTCGTGCAGAGCCTTCCGGCCCAGATTGATGCGTTCATCGCGGTCGAGCCGTCGCCGGACGAGACGCCGGAAATGCCATAGTCCGCGGCGATCGGCTGCCGCCCGCGCTCCGTCGTTACCCGCCGGCGGACGTCGCCCGCCCGCCCGGGCACAGCAGCGCCGCGATCAGGTCGAGCATCAGCCCACCGGTCTGGCCGCCCGTGTCGAGACGGGGATTGAACTCGACGAACTCGGCCGAGCGGATATGACCGCTTTGCCCGATCGCGGTGAGCATCGCGAGCGCTTCGTCACGCGTCAGCCCATCCGGAACCGGCGTGCCCGTGCCCGGGACGATGGCCGAATCCAGCACGTCGATGTCAAAGCTCAAGTGAATGTGATCACAACGTTGCGCGAGTGACGCGGCCGCCTGTTGCGCCGCGGCGGCCATGCCGACCCTGCGCCATTCGGCAGCGCTCAGCGCCTGCACGCGGCTTCGCTGAAGCGCAGCCTTCTCGCCCGGATCGACGTCGCGGAATCCGAACAGGCACACGTCTTCCTCGCGCACCATGGGATCGAGGCTGGCGATCGAACGCAGGTCCGGCAGCCCGTGCCCGCATGCGACCGCGAGGCTCATGCCGTGGATGTTGCCGGACGGGCTCGACAGCGGCGTGTTGAAGTCCGCATGTGCGTCGATCCAGAGAATACCCAGCCGCTCGCACGCGTCCGACAGGCCCGCCAGCGTTCCGATCGCCAGGCTGTGATCCCCGCCGATGACCAGCAGAAAATCCCCGGGTGCTTTTCGGCGCGTGCCCAGCACGCACGCGTGCGTGTGGCGATTCACCTGCAAGATGTTGTGCAGATAATTCACCGCCCGGCCGCGACCCAGTGAATACCGCGTCTCGTACACGCCGGGAATGTCGCCCAGGTCTTCGACCAGGTGCCCGTGCTCGATCAGTCGCTGCGCGAGCCCGTGCTTGCGCAACCAGTGCGGACCGCTTTCGGCGCCCTTGACGCGCCCTCCGCTTCCGGCCTGAATGCCGAGGAGTGTGATCGTCTTTCGATGCATGTGCGGCTCAGAGACCATGAAAGTCGAGCCGGGCAGGCTACCTGCAAACGACGGCGCCCGCCAGAGGAACCATGACGCCTGCCGAACTCCGCCAGTGCGGCTTCGACATCGACGACGACGCGCACGGGCGGCTAGCCCGATTCGTCGAGCGGCTTCTCGACGAAAACACGCGCGTCAACCTTTCCGGAATCCGCGATTCGGCGAGCGTCTGGGCGCTGCACGTCTGCGACAGCCTCGCACTTCTGACTGCGCTCGATGCGGAAGCCGCGTGCGACGTCCTCGACCTGGGAACCGGCGGCGGCGTGCCCGGTCTGCCGCTGGCCTGCTGCCGTCCACGGATGCGGTTCACGCTGGTCGACGCGACCCGAAAAAAGGTTGCCGCGGTCGAGCGCATCGCGGCCGGGCTGGCGCTGTCGAACGTCGCGTGCGTCTGGGGTCGGGCTGAGGCGCTTGCGCACGTGCCGGAGCATCGCGAGCGATTCGACGCGCTCGTGGCGCGGGCGGTCGCGCCGCTGCCGGAGTTGCTCGAATTCTCGAGTGGGTTCGTGCGCGTCGGCGGGGCGTGCTGGTTCGCAAAGTCCGTCGCGGCTGAGCTCGACGAGGCGCCGCGGGCGGCGGCTGTCGCCGAGCGCTGCGCTCTGCGGCTGGATCGCTTCGTGCGTTACCGCCTGCCGGCGAATCATGGCGAGCGCCTGTTGCTGCGATATGAAAAAACCGCGCCGCTGGCAGCGCGCCTGCCACACCATGGCTGAGCGGGCAGGGTCGCGGCATCGACGTCGCGTCGCTGCCGGGAGCGCCGCGTGCATCGCCCCTCACGCACCTCCAGCGCAGACGCCGGAGAGCCGATGTTGCAGTGGGCGCCTTTGCGACGCTGATTCGTCCGATATTCCGAGCCGAACGAAGGGGCTTGTGGCGCCTGCCCGTGCGCCGGATCGGCAGCCGCAGTCGGCCATGCGGGAGTTTCCCCGTGTTTCATCGCAGACGTTCTCAGAAAATCTCCATCGTGACCGGGCGACGGATCTTCGACGGCGATGCCGACCTGCCGCCGGACATGCTCAACCAGGTGCAGCGAGAGCTCGCGGAACTCGGCGCCGACGCGCAGATCGCCTTCACAAGAATCTTCGACGACGGCCGAACGCGAACTATGATCCGATTCCGCGATCACGACGGCGCGGAGCGAACCTGCGATTCCCTGGACCAGGCGCCGCCCGAAGTCCGTGAGCTGCTCGAGCGAGCGCGCTCGCTCGCCGAACGTCCGGAGAGCGCCCGCAACGCCATTCCGATCGAACGCAGCGCCGACGGCGGAGCGTCCCGCGACGGCAAGGGCGTTGCTCGCCAGCGGTTCCGCGAAATCCTGCCGGAAGGCGAAATGGACATCGGCCCCGCCGGCCGACCCGTGATCCGCATCAGCGCGACCACGATCTTGACGATGGTCGCCGCTGCCGCGGCCGGCGTTCTGGCGATGATGTGGGTGGCCGAGCAGGTCCGCTGAGCGATGTGACGGTTCGCGATCGAGCCTGCCGCACGCCGGTTTGCACAAACTTCATGTGGGACATCTGGCGAAGCTGCACCATTTTCTTCAGCGGCGGTGCGCGCAGGAAATCCGCCGCGCTGGGTTTTCATTCTTTCATTGTTCTTCGTAGTGGAGTCTGAGATGTCACCCATGGAGAGCGTTCGATGGGCGATTTCGGCCGTGCTTGCGGCCGCGATCGCACGGGCAGGACCGACGTACACGATCTCCGCGTTGGAAGTCCCTTCCGGCGTGGACGAAACCACCGCAGTCGCCATGAGCGGCAACGGCGTGGTCGCGGGAAGTCTGTATACACGCTTCGAATCGCAGCGCGGCGCAGTCTGGATCGACGGCGGCGCGACGCAAATCCCGCTTCCGGCCGGCGCGCTCGGCCTGTATGCGTTCGATGCCAACAACGCGTCGCACGCGGTGGGCTACTACGGCACGCTTGAGGGCGAAAGGCCGTACCTGTGGAACGGCACGAGCGTGCAGGAACTGGGCATCGTGCCCGGCGCCTTGAACTCCCGCGCCGAAGGCATCAATAACTCGGGCGTCGTGGTCGGCACGGATTTCACCCAGGCCGGCGAGCGTCCGTGGATCTGGGACGGAGGCGTGCGCGGCCTGCCGATTCCCGCGGGCGCCATCGCCGCCGGCGCCGTCGATATCAACGAAGCCGGACAGGTTGCCGGCACGACCAATCTCAACGGCTACCTCTATGCGACGCTCTGGACCGGCGAGCAGCCGCAGTTGCTCGAATCGCGCGCGAACGCTCACGCAATCGCAAGCGGCGTGAACGATGCGGGACAGGTCGCCGGAACAATCCAGCGGTTCGAGCCGGATCGCTCCGCCGCAGCCACGTGGTTGGGTGGTGTGCTGACCGAGCTGGATGCGCTTCCGGGCGACTACGGCAGCTACAGCAGCGCGCTCAATGCGCACGGCGACGTGGTCGGCGGCAGCATCCGCGACGATCTGCAACGCGCCGTGCTGTGGCGCGGCGGAGACGCGATCGACCTGGACGCAGCGGTGAATGATCCGGAATGGCAACTGTTCAGCGCCGTCGGCATCGACGACGCCGGGCGGATCGCCGGAAACGGCTTCTATCAGGGCGAGCTGCGCGGCTTCGTACTTACGCCGGTGCCGGAGCCGGCGACTGCGACAAGCTGCCTGGCGCTGAGCATGCTCCTGGTCCGCAGACGCGCTGAGATTCACGTGCGCGGCGCCTAGCGGCTCGCGCGCCGTACCGAATAGTTCGGATCGCGGCGAGCCTGCGCGCACCGCGCCGCGTTCCTTCTTCCGACTTGCAAACGCGACGCCGATCGTGGACGTGCAGCGCCCGTCCGCGTCCGGCGTCGCTTCAGCTTATACTCGTGCATGCCGCGCATCCGCGGGGAATCGCACAGGATCGCGATGGCCGTGTCGCCGCGCACACAACGCCACGCCGCCGACGTCGGCTCGCGTGCTGGTCTCGGATCGATCGGCGCGGCTCTGCTCGGCGCGATCGCCGCGCTGCTCGACCCGATCATCGGCGCGTTGTTTGCGTTGCCGCACCTGTCGGTGTTCCGCGAGCGCGAGCGAAGGTGGGACACGCCGCGCCGCCGGCGGCGCGGAACGACCATCCTGCTCGGCGGAATCGAAGGGCCCAGCCTGGCGCAGCACGGCGTAGCGGCCGGGCTGCTTCGCGGCGGCTGGCGCGGCGCGATCGTGAACTTCGGGTGGAATGCGGGAGTCCCGCTCCTGCGCGTCGCGAAGAACCTGGCCAGCCCCGCGCATCACGAGTCCGCGGCGGCGCGGCTTGCCGCGTTGATTCGCGCCCGGCTCGCGGGCGGCGCCGGCCGCCCCGTGCAGGTTGTCGCGATTTCCGGCGGATGCTGGGTTGTGGTGAAGGCGCTGGAGCAGCTCTCGCTCGCTGAGTCAGTCGATGCGGTCGTCTTCCTGCACCCGGCGTTCTCGCGCAGGGCAGACCTCTCGGCGGCGGCGGCGCGCTGCCGCGGTGCAATGCACCTGCTGCGAAGTCCGCTCGATTTCGTGATGCTCGGGTTCTTCACGACGGTGCTCGGCGCAGCCGACCGACGCTTCGGCCCCTGCGCGGGCTTCCTCGGTCCGATCGCACCGCCGGCGAATGTCCGATCGATGGCGTGGCGTCCGCCGTGGACGCGGCTCGGACATCTGGGCGGGCATTGCACGGCCGTCGTGCCGGCGTTCACACGAGCGTACATTGCGCCGCTGCTGGTCCGGGTTGCCGCGACCGAGCCAGGGGACTTCGCCGGAAGAGGCGTCGAACGCCGGCGCTAGGAGCAGGACGTGCACGAGGAATCGCCACGACTCGACGGCCCGCGCGTCGTCGCCCGCATGGCCGAGCGATCCGACATCGCCGCGGTGCTGGACTTCCACCATCGCAATCGCGAACATCTGACGCCGACAATGCCGACGCCGGCGGCCGGCTTCTATACCGAGCATTTCTGGCAGGATCGTCTGGGGGTTCACCGCGCGGAGTATCGCGACGGCAAGTCGGCGCGGTTTTTCCTGTTTCCGCAGCACAACCCGCTGCGCATCATCGGGACCGTTTCGCTGACCGAAATCGTTCGCGGACCGCTTCAGGCCGCCTATCTCGGCTATGCATTGGACGAGCACGAGCAGGGTCGCGGCCTGATGTCCGAAGCGCTCGTTCTCGTGATCGGGTTCGCGTTCGAGTCGCTCAATCTTCACCGTCTAATGGCCGGCTATCTACCCACCAATGAGCGCAGTGGTCGCGTCCTGCGCCGGCTGGGATTCGTCGTAGACGGCTACGCGCGCGACTACCTGTATCTCGGCGGCGCGTGGCGAGATCACATCCTGACCAGCCTGGTCAACCCGGACTGGGTCGCGCCGCAGTGACCGGATCGCGCGGCGGCGCTGCTGTCGCGCCTCGGACATGCTGCAACCTTCAGAGCCGCGACCGCAAGGGAGCGGGGGCTGCGCGCGACGCTGCCATGTCCGATTCCCCGCTCCCTGACGGTCGCGGCTCGGTTCCGGATACGCAGCGCGCTCAAGGAAACACTACGCTAGCGCGATGATGCGCGACGCGGACGCCATCGACCCCGGATGCGTAGCAGCGTCGGCAGGGCGGTCAGCGCGGTCGGCAGCACGCGGACGCGCGAGACCGCCGCGGCGCGCCAGCGAATCGCCACCTCGGAAATGGAGAACCCGAGCGCGTCGGCGATCGCAAGCGCTTCACAATCGGTCAGCCAGCCGTCCTCGCGGCAGCGCGAGTAGACCTCATTCGCCGCATCCGCCGTGAAGAGCTTGAACCCGCATTGCGTGTCGCGAATCCGCGGAAGCAGCACCCGCCTGCGCAGCGCGCGAAACGCCGATGCGGCGAAGCGCCGCACGACCGGCTGAGGCGGATCGAGCGTCGAGTCCGGAAGATCGCGCGATCCGATCGCGATGTCGGCCCCCTCATCGAGCCGCGCCGCCAGGCGCGAAACCTGATCGAATCGCGCCGAAAGATCGGCGTCGCACGTCAGAATCTGCGCGCCGCGGGCCGCGAGCACGCCGGTACGAAGCGCAAAGCCCTTGCCGCGATTCTGGCTGCTGCGGAGCAATCGGACGCGTTCTCGGGCGGCCGGGTCGGGAAGGGCGTCTCGCTCGACGCTGGCCGCGTCGCGCGTGCCGTCCGTGCTGCCGTCGTCCACGATCACAAGCTCGGCGGCGATGTCCTGCTGCGCTTCGAACTCGCGGTACGCCGCGAACAGCGCGGCGATCGCGCCGGCTTCGTTGAACGCCGGCACGACGATGGAAAGCTCCGGCCGCGGAGGGGAGGCGGCGCTGGCGGACTCCGGCAGCATCGACGCAGTGTAGCCCCGGATGTCCGCCGGCGCGGGTTGCGCGCTGGAGTCTCCGCCGGGAGCGGCCGGAGTTCGCAGACCGGCGTGAATCGTGGTGTGCCCGCGGCAGCGACAGGCCGGGTAGTGGTCGCATTTGAATCCGAGCCGCGATCGTAAGGGAGCGGGGTCCGCGAAAACCGCTCGCCGACGCGCGCAGCGCGGACGTCTTCGGCCAATCGACACCAGTACCCCCGCCGGCGGCGTCTGGACGGGGCGGCGACGGTTCACTACACTCTTGAATTCGAATGAGTCGGGCCGCGGGCGTGCGAGCGTCGCCGCCAGTGCGGTCCGGGCTGGAGAGGTGCCGGAGCGGCTGATCGGGCTGGTTTCGAAAACCAGTGTACCCTTACGGGTACCGGGGGTTCGAATCCCCCCTTCTCCGTTTTTTCCAAATCAAATCACAGCAATCGCGCGGTCAGGCTTCGCGCCGTGCGATCGAACCTGCCGACGCGGACAGCCGTCGGCAGGGCACCCGCCGACTCGCAAGATGGGTTCGTGGGTAGGCGCGTAGCATGCTTTCGCTGTACGCAGCGTAAGCATCCTCGCTGCGTCGCGGGCGATCGCAGATTGTCCGCTGTTCGGCCTGGCGCCGAGCCGCTACGCCGTCGCCTCGGCCGGGACCGGAAGCTCGGCCGCGGAGTTCAAGGTGTTCACGCGCGCCGCGCGGTCGATCTTCCGCATCAGGCCCATGAGCACGCGGTTCGGGCCGATCTCGAAGAATTCGGTGAAGCCGTCTCGGATCATCCGCTGACAGCATTCATGCCATCGAACGGGACTGACCACCTGCTGCACGAGCGAATCCCGGATGGACGCGGGATCGCCGTGGTACTCCGCATCGACGTTTCGCACCACGCGCACCTGCGGCGTTCGGATGTCGGTCGCTTCCAGAACCGCCCGCAGACCGTCGGCGGCCGGCTGCATCAGCGCGCTGTGGAACGCGCCGGCGACCTTCAGCGGCACGGCCTTTCCGCCGAACTGCTCGGCCGCGGCGGCGGCGGCATCGCAGGCCATCGCGTCGCCCGAGATGACGATCTGCCCCGGGCAATTGAAGTTGGCCGGGCGGACGTTGCCGGCGTGCGCGACGTGGCGGCACAGCTCGACGACTTTGGCCTCGTCCATTCCCATCAGCGAGACCATGCCGCCGCGTGACGACTCCGCCGCGTTCTGCATGAGCTGTCCGCGGCGATGGACAAGGCGCAGAGCGTCATCGAACGACATCGCGCCGGCCAGGTGCAGGGCGGTGTACTCGCCCAGGCTCAGACCGCCCATGCATCCGAACTCGTCGGCGCGGATGCGGCGCGCGTCTACCGCGGCGCGGAACAGCGCCACGCTGGTGGTGAAGATCGCAGGCTGCTGAATGTCGGTCGCATTCAATCGCTCGGCCGGTCCGTCGAAGCACAGCTTCGACAGGGGGAAGCCCAGCAGCGCGTCCGCGCGGGCGAACACTTCGGCCGCGACACTGAAACGCGCGGCGACGTCCTGACCCATCCCGACGAGCTGGGCGCCCTGACCGGGGAAAATCGCGGCGGTTGAAGTCATATTAGATCCTAAGCAGGACGGAACCCCAGGTAAGCCCCGCGCCGAACGCGACCAGCAAGACGTGGTCGCCGGCGCTGATGCGGCCGGACTCCATCGCCTCGTGCAGCGCAACGGGGACGGAGGCGGCGGAGGTGTTTCCATAGCGGTCGATGTTGATCATGACGCGATCGAGCGGGAGGTTCAGCTTTTCGCAGGCGGACTCGATGATGCGCAGGTTGGACTGATGCGGGATCAGCATGCGCAGGCGGTCGATGCCGATGCCGGCTTCGCGGAGCGTGGCGTCGACCTCCTCGTGCATCTTGCTGACCGCGAATTTGTACACTTCGCGCCCGTTCATCCGCATGTAGTGCAGACGTTCATTGAGCGTGCGCGGCGTCGCCGGATCGGCGCTTCCGCCGGCGGGAATCCAGATTGCCCGGGCGCGGCTTCCGTCGGCGCCGAAGCGCGCGGCGAGCAGGCTGCGCTGCGGGTTGCGCGTGCGACGGACGATCGCTGCGCCGGCGCCGTCGCCGAAAAGGATGACCGTGCCGCGGTCTTCCTGGTCGGTGATGCGGCTGAGCGTCTCGGCGCCGACCACCAACGCGCAGGAGGCCATTCCGGACGTGATGTACTGCGACGCGGTGATCAGGCCGAACACGAACCCGGAGCACGCCGCCGTGATGTCGAAGGCGGGAATCCAGCCGCAGCCCAGCGCGGCTTGGAGCTCGCAGGCGGTGGAGGGCAGGGTGTGCTCGGGCGTCGCCGTTCCTACGACGATGAGGTCGAGGTCTTCCGGAGAAAGCCCGGCGGATCGCAGCGCCTGTCGGGAAGCGTCGGATGCGATGGAAAGGGTAGTCTGCCCAGGCGCGACGTATCGCCGGGCGCCGATGCCGGTGCGCTGCGTGATCCACTCGTCGCTGGTGTCCAGACGCGCCGACAGGTCGTGGTTGGTGACGACTCGCTCGGGCATGCACGCGCCTGTGCCGGCGATCTCGACCGGCCAGTCGAGCTTCATGCGGCATCCTCGTGCTTGCCGTGGAGGCTTACCTCGCGCGCGATGACGTCGTTGAGCTTCGCGCGGTGGAACTCGGTCGAGACGCGGATCGCGTTCTTAATGGCGCGGCAGTCGCTGCGGCCGTGGCAGATGATGGCGATGCTGTTGATCCCGAGCAGGGGCGCGCCGCCGTATTCGGCGAAGTCGTGCTTTCGCCAGATGGTCTCGACGACCGGCTCGAACTGGCGCATGAGCTCCGGCGCGGCCTGCTGGATTTCACGGCGAATCGTGCGGAACAGCCCCTCGGCGAGACCCTCGGTCAGTTTCAGGATCACGTTTCCGACGAATCCATCGCAGATGAAGATGTTTCCGGCGCCGGCGAAGATGTCGCGGCCCTCGACGTTGCCGACGAAGTTCAGCAGCGGATCGGACTTGATGAGGTTGCGGGCTTCCTTGACGAGCGGATTGCCCTTGGAGTCCTCTTCGCCGATCGAGACGATGCCGATTCGCGGCTCCTGGATCTTGTGGATGAGGCGCGCGAAGACCTGGCACATGCAGGCGTATTCGTGCAGGTGGTGCGGCTTCGGGGCGACGTTCGCGCCCACATCGCAGATGATGGCGGGTCCGTGAAAGGTCGGCACGACCACGGCGATGCCCGGGCGCGAAACGCCGGCGATCGGCTTGATCCGCAACTGGCAGGCGGCGACGAATGCGCCGGTGTTGCCGGCGGAGACGATGGCCTCGACCTCGCCCTTACCGGCCGCCTGGGCCATGCGGGCGATGGTCGAGTCGCGCTTCTGGCGAAGCGCCTCGACGGGGCTTTCGTCCATGCCGATGGTCTGGGAGCAATGGACGGGCTTGATGCGCGCGTCGATCAGATTGACGGCGGAGCATTCCGCCTCGAGCACGTCGGGCGGGCCGTAGAGGTGCAGTTCGTCGTCGGGGCCGAGGAAGTCGAGTCCTTCCTTCACGCCGCGCACAATCTCGCGCGGCGCGTGATCCCCGCCCATGGCGTCGACGGCCAGTCGCATGACGATCAGGACTCCGCCGGTTGACCGACCGAGACGCGCGTGTGCGCGTTGACGAAGCCGCAATTGCCGCAGGCGCGATGCGAGAGGCGGGCGTTTCCGCACCGCGGACAGGAAGAAAGCTCGACGGGACTCAATGCGTGATGCGAGCGACGCGTGCGCTTGCGCATTTTTGTTTTCTTATGAACGGGAAGCACGTTCGGCTCCTGCAAGGTCACTTCGGGATTGGGGCCGCGCACCGCTCCCGCAGATCGCGCTGGGCGCTCAGAGAAGCAACCGCGCCGTGTACGAACGAGTGAGCCTAGAGGGATGGGACAGGGCTGTCAAGTCTCGCGCTACGGAGAGATGGAGACAGAGGGTGACGCAGCGTCTAGGCGGGGTCCCGCGGTGACGCCGCCTCGCGGCGGAGCGGCGCGAGCGAGGTTTTCGTCAGCCGGAACTCGCCGATCGGTGCGACCTTCCGGTAACCCAGGTAGAGAACCAGGTCGAGAACCTCGGTCCAGGTGGGGAACGGGCGGCTGTTGACCCGCTTGTATTCGTCGATGGCCTTGAGGAACTCGAGCTGTTCCTCGTTCATGTGGCCTTCTTCAGCGTCGCGTCGATAATCCGTGCGACGCCGGCCCGGACCGCGGCGGCGATCATATTGCGACACATCGCCGTCGGCGGGGCGATCCGTCCCGCTTCGGCGATCCGTGACGCTGGCGCGGCGGTCCGGCTGTACGCGCCGATCCGGCACGAGCTCGGTACCTGCGTTCGAGGTGTCCGGAGCGGATTCCGCGGAGCTGCGGTCGGTGCCCATCATGCCAGTTCATCGACCGGGCGCGCCGATCGCATGAACTCGCCCGGGCCGACGATAACCGGTTGCGACGGACCGCGCCGGGAGCGGTTCGGATATCAGACGAGCGGATCGGGCTCCGTCGCGCCGCGGGAGTGCCGCGGTTTCGTCAAGGACTGCACACTACTCCTCGTCGTCGTCGTCGAACTCCTCGTCGTCGTCGAAGTCGTCGTCATCCGCGTCGTCGTCGTCCTCGTATTCTTCGCCGAGATCCTCTTCCTCTTCGACGAGCGATTCGTCGCCATCGTCAGCGTCCGGATCGAACTCCTCTTCTTCTTCGTCCTCGTCGAACGAGCGCTTCGCCGTGTCCGCCGCCGGACCCCAGCGATCGTGGTCCTCGGCCGCATCATCCGCTTCGTCGGCGTCGAGCGCCGGAGCGGCTGTCAGGCCGACCCACGCGCCGGGCTCATCCGGGAGCTCCGCGGATTCCTGGAACCCGTCGAGTCGCCCGTCTTTGCCGCGTCGAACGTCAAACACGCGGTTTCGATCGAACATGACTGCTGCCTCCTGCACGCCGGTGCGTGCGTGACTGCCTGGAGATCGACTTCTGAAATCGCCTCGAAGCGTGTGCGTGATGGCCGTGCGCCCCGCCCGCGCGCGGGCAGATTAGCTCCGGTTTTCGAGTCGTCAAGTCCGGCGATCCGCATTTTGTGGAACTTGCGCGCGCACAGCGCGCTTCCGGTGCAGCGCGGGCTCGCGACCGGCCGGCGCTGCGCGTATGAACCGGGCGCAACGGCGGACCAATCGCGAGTCTGGAAATGCGAACAAAACCCGAATATCATGATCGCCGGCGGCGACAGTGTCGCGGCGTTGCCGAACGCGAGGATGCGCATGATCCGCCCGATCAGCAATCCGCCGAATCCGTACTGCGGCGAGCACGTCGCCTATCTGGATGATCCGCCGCCGGACGTTCGCATTGAGGTGTTCGAGGAGCGCGTCCGCACAATCCTGGCCGAGAACGAAAGCCCGGACATCCCATTCCGATTCAGCGTCAATCCGTATCGCGGGTGCCAGCACGCCTGCGCCTATTGTTATGCGCGTCTGACGCACGAATACCTCGGATTTGGCGCCGGCACCGATTTCGACTCGCGGATCGTGGTGAAGATCAACGCCGCCGAAGCGCTCGACGCGGAGCTGCGGTCGCGCCGGCTGGCCGGCGAGCGGATCGCGTTCTCGGGCGTGACCGATTGCTACCAGCCGCTCGAGACGGTCTTTCGTCTGACGCGGGCCTGCCTGGAGACGTGCCTGCGGCGCGGATTCGGCGTGTCGATCGTGACGAAGTCGTACCTCATCGTCCGCGATCGCGAGTTGCTCGCTGCATTCCAGCACCGCGGCGGAATGCACGTCTACTTCAGCATTCCCTTCTCCGACGACGCGATGGCACGCAAAGTGGAGCCCGGAGCGCCGCCGCCGTCGCGACGCTTTGCGGCGATGAAGCTGCTTTCGGACGCCCGCATTCCGGTGAGCGTGCTGGTCGCGCCGGTCGTGCCGGGCCTGAATGACCGGCAGATCCCGGCCGTTCTGGAGCGAGCTGCGGAGTGCGGCGCGTCGTCGGCCGGAATGCTCCCGTTGCGTTTGCCGGGCAGCGTCGCGCCGGTATTTCTGGAACGCGTTCGCGGATCGCTGCCGCATCACGCGGAGCGTATCGAGGCGCTGCACCGCGGCGGGCGGCGCGGACGGTTGAACGATCCTCGATTCGGCTCGCGCATGCGGGCTGTCGGTGCGTATTGGGAGACGATCTACAGTCTCTTCGAGAAATCCGCGGCGCGATTCGGGCTGAACCGGTCCGGCGACGGCTCGACGCTGGAGGAATGCCGCGGCTCAACGCACGCGGCGGCGCGCGCGCCGGCCGGCGGCCGAGGCGGATCGGTGCAATTGCCGCTGTTCGGAGGCGACTGACGCGGCGCGTCGTATCGGCTGCGGCATTCGTGCGATCGGGAATGCACGCCGGACTTCGCCGGCGCCCCCGAAGAACCGCGCGCTGTTGGCCACGCGCGCCGGCCGCGCGGATTTCGGGCGCCGCGCGGGCCAAGACGATCATCGTCTGCATTTGCTCCGACCAGCGAACGCTGCTACAAACCGATCGTACCGAGTCAGGGGAAAAGCCGACGCCAGCGCGGCGTTCTGCGGCGAGCCGAGGGTCGAGACGAGCATGCGGCAGGCGAATCTGGGCAACACGTGCGTGGTCGGGCTCCAGTGGGGCGACGAGGGCAAGGGCAAGGTCGTGGACGCCCTGGTGGAGCGATTCGACGTCGTAGTTCGCTACAGCGGCGGACCCAACGCCGGCCACACCGTGGTGGTCGCCGGCGACCGATTCGCGCTGCACCAGCTTCCGAGCGGAGTGCTGCGTCCGCGTGCCTGCAACATGATCACCGGCGGCGCGGTGATCGACCCGGCGGTGCTTCTGGGCGAGCTGGAATCGCTGAGGCAGCGCGGCGTGTCGCTGGGCGCATCGCATCTCCGGATCAGCGACCGCGCGCATCTGCTGTTTCCGTATCACCGCCAGCAGGATCTTCTGGCGGAGCGCGCGGCGCTTCCGGGCGCCAAGATCGGCACGACGGCGCGGGGCGTCGGGCCGTGTTATGCGGACAAGGTGTCGCGGCGCTGGGGCGTGCGCGTCTGCGAGCTGTATGACGTGGATCGATTCCGCGCCCGGCTGTCCGAGATCATCGCGCACAAGAACGCGTACCTGGCCGCGCTATATGACGTTCGCGAGCCGCTCGACGCGCGGTCGATCACCGACGAGTACCTCGCCTTTGCGGAGCAGCTTCGCCCGCACGTATGCGACACGACGATCGAGCTGGGAGACGCGATCTCGCGCGGCGCAAGCGTATTGTTCGAGGGCGCGCAAGGCGCGCTGCTGGACATCGACCACGGCACATATCCGTACGTGACCAGCGCCAGTTCGGGCGTGGGCGGCGTGGCGAGCGGCGCCGGCGTGTCGCCGCGGGTGCTCCGAAGCGTCGTCGGCGTGATGAAGGCGTACACGACGCGCGTGGGTGAAGGGCCGCTTCCGACGGAGCTGACCGACGCCACGGGCGACCGGATTCGCGAGACGGGCCGCGAGTTCGGCACCACCACCGGACGGCCGCGGCGGTGCGGCTGGTTCGACGCGGTCGCGGCCGGCTACTCCGCGCGGCTGACCGGTCCGACGCACCTGGCGCTGATGCATCTCGATACGCTGAGCGGTTTTGACGAGATTCGGGTGTGTACGGGGTATCGCCTCTCCGGCGGCCTTGTGAGCACGTTTCCGGCCAACACGAACCTTCTGGAGCAGGCTGAGCCTGTGTATGAGTCGCTTCCCGGCTGGAGCCAACCGATCGACGGATGCCGGGAGTATGACGAGCTTCCCGACGCGGCCCGGCGATACGTGGAGCGCCTCGGTGCGCTGCTGGGGGCGCCGGTTTGCATGATCAGCGTCGGTCCGGACCGCGAGCAGACAATCTATCGGGACTAAAGGGGGATCGCGTGAACGCCTCGGTGGGCGCAGCGAATCTTCGGGAGCGGCTCGGGTTGCCGCCGGAGGCGGTCCCGCGGCACATCGCCATCATCATGGACGGCAACGGGCGCTGGGCGCAGCAGCGCGGCCTTCCGCGCATCGACGGTCATCGCAGCGCGACGCGCGCGGTCCGCGCAGCCATCTCAGGCTGTTCGCAGCTCGGCGTGCAGTGCCTGACGCTCTACAGCTTCAGCATCGAGAACTGGAAGCGCCCAGCCGGCGAGGTTTCCGGCCTGATGGAGCTGTACGCGCGCAGCCTTTTCGAGAACCGCGACGAGCTGCTCGCCAACAACGTGCGGATCGTTCAGATCGGACGCCGCGCGGGGCTGCCGCCGGACGTGGTGCGCGAGCTGGACGCGGCCGAGTCTCTCAGTCGCGGCAATCGCGGGTTGACGCTGTGCCTGGCGCTGAACTACGGCTCGCGCGCCGAATTGTGCGACGCGGTGCAGCGGCTGGCGCGGCGCGTGCAGACCGGCGCGCTGTCGCCGGAGGCGATTGACGAGGACGCCATCGCGGCCGAGCTGGACACGGCCGGCCTGCCCGACCCGGACCTGGTGATCCGCACAGCCGGCGAGATGCGACTCAGCAACTTTCTGCTGTGGCAGGTGAGCTACGCGGAGTTCTACGCGACGCCAGTGTTGTGGCCGGACTTCTCGGAAGATCACCTGGTTGAGGCCATTCGGGCGTATGCCGGGCGGCAGCGGCGTTTCGGCGATGTCCCGACGGTGTCGCCGGACGGCCGCGCTGCGGGCGGCGAATCCGGCGGTTCCACAGGCTGAGTGGGCGATGCGACTTCGTCTCATCTTCGGTAGCGCGCTAGCTGTCGGCGTCATCCTGCTGATGGCGCTGGACGCATGGCTTTCGGCCGGGCATCAGGGCGAATGGCTTCGCACCGGGCTGGTCTGCACGGGGCTGGTGTTGGCGCTCACCGGGCTGGCGGTGCGCGAACTGCTGCGATTCGCCGTTCAGACCGGGCACCGCCCGCTGCGGTTCGAGTCCTATTTTTTTGCGTACGGCCTGGTTCTGGGTCCGTACGTCTCGTTCAACGTGAGCGAGGCCGCGGCGCTTCACGACGAGTCGTGGGGCATGGCGTGGATGGCGATCGCGCTGGGCGCGGCGTTCCTGGCGCAGGCGATGCGGCGGGGAGTGGACCGCGTACTGGTAAACCTCGCCACAACGCTGTTCATCGTGTTCTACGCGGGCGGCCTGTTCGGATTCATGACCAAGCTGCGCATGGAGATCGGCGGTCCGCTGGGCGCCGTGCTGCTGGTGTTCAGCATGTTCGTCGTGAAGATGACCGATGTCGGCGCGTATTTTGTCGGCACGTGGATCGGCCGGCACAAGGCTGTGCCCTGGCTCAGTCCGAGCAAGAGCTGGGAAGGGTTCGCGGGCGGCGTCCTGGTCGCGATGGGGTCGGCGGTGGGAATTGGCGCGGCGCTGAAAGCGGCCGGCTGGCTCGAGGGCGCTCCGGACGCGCTGATCGGTCCGGTCGGACTGCTCGCGTTCGGTTTCACGATGTCTCTGTTCTCGATCGCCGGAGATCTGGCCGAGTCGTTGCTGAAGCGCGACGTGGCGCGAAAAGACAGCGGCAACGCCATTCCGGGAATGGGCGGTTTCCTCGACGTCGTGGACTCGGCGATGCTGTCTGCGCCGGCGGCGTGGTTCTTCTGGACACGCGTGCCGGCTCTGGTGGGCGCGACCTGAGCGAGACGGGCCCGGTCGCGACTCGGTTTCGGGAACGCCGCGACCGTCAGGGAACGTGGTCTGCCCAGGACGCTACCAACTCCGATTCCCCGCTCCCTGACGGTCGCGGCTCGGTTCCGGATGCGCAGCGTCTTCAATAGAGGCACAACACTAGGCTTTGCCGCGCGCCCGAAACAGGCTCTGCCGAGCGGCATTCGTGATCGCCACGACCGCGGGGTGACGGAGCTTTCGCTCGATGGAGATGGCGTAGAACTGCTCGCGCACCGCGTCGGTCCGCCCAAGCACGCGGCAACCGTGGGCACGCCGCACGTCGCCTTCTATCACCCGCGGCGCGGCGAACACGCCCAAGCCGGTCTGCCCGAACACCTTCAGCAGGGCGCTGTCCTGGAATTCGCCGCAGATTCGCGGCCGCACGCCGACGGATTCGAACCAGCGCTCGACGTCGCGACGCAGCACGGCGTCGCGAGTCGGCAGCAGCAGCGGAGCGCCGTCGAGGCATGCCGGAAACCGGCGAGGCAGGCGTCGCGCCAGCTCCGGCGGCGCGAAGAACGACACGCCGCACTCGCCCAGAAGATGATTAAAGGCCCGCACCCGGATGTGCGGATCGATCGGGGCATCGGACAGCACCACGTCCAGCTCGTTCAGCGACAGCCGCGCGAGCAGATCGTTCGGCGACGCCTCGACGCAGACGAGCTGGATCGCCTCAGGGAGTTCGAGCGCGGGCGCGATCAGGCGGTGTGCGATCAGCTTCGGCAACGCGTCGGCGACGCCCACCACGAGCCGGACCGCGCCGCGAGCGGGCCGCCCGCTCAGCGAATCGAGCAGTTCGCGGCCGAGGGTGAAGATCTCGTCGGCATAGCGCAGGGTCTGGCGCCCGGCTTCGGTAAGCGCCAGCCGCCGCCCGGCCTTCTCGAACAGGCGTATACCGAGGCGGCGCTCGAGCTGGCGGACCTGGGCGGAGACGGTCGGCTGCGCCAGGCGCAGCCGCTGCGCCGCCGGCGCGACGCCGCCCGACCGGGCGACCATCCAGAAGTACAGCAGATGGTGGTAATTCAGCCATTCCATGGCGGGCGAGTATACATCGTAAATATCTATGTTTCATCTCATTCTTATCTATTTGTCTGTGCGGTCGAATCGCGCAATACTCTGGAGAGTCCACGAAGCGCGGTGCGCAGTCCGGGACTCTCGAGACGGGACTCAAACGGCGCGCCCGACAAGCAAGGAGACGGACCATGACGATTCTCATTCAGGACCGCAATGCGGATCTGCCCCCCGCCGAGCTCGAGCTGGCCCGGCGGCGCATTCAGTTCGCTCTGACCCGCTTCGCGGATCGCCTGCGGCGCGTCCGCGTCCGGATCGTGGACATCAACGCCGACCGCGGCGGTCTCGACAAGCGCTGTCACATCGAGCTCGATCTGTCGCCGCGGGGAAAACTGCGGGTCGAGGCGACGGACCTCTCGGCTGAGGCCGCGGTGAGCCTCGCGGCCGACCGCGCAGCGCGCCGCCTGAAGGAGGAGATCGAGCGCCGTCGCGATCTGCGGCGGCGAAGTCCGGGCGACGATGGACCGCGTCGCGCGGCGTCTTAGGGTGTCGATGGGAACGCGCTCGCGAATCTGCCGAATGCGGCAGGGGGAGTGTTGAATGACGATGCGTGTCGAATGCAGTCGGTGCGGCGCTGAATGCGCGGCAACTTCACGGTTCTGCAGCCGGTGCGGCGCAGAGCGGGGCGCTGCGGCCGCAGTTCCTGGGGCAGCGAGAGTCCTGCGGTGTCCGCGGTGCGACGCCGCGCTGACGGTCTCGACCCGCAGCGGCGTCGAGATCGACCATTGCTCGAGTTGCCGCGGGGTCTGGCTGGACCGGGGCGAGCTCGACAAGCTTGTGGCGCGCGAGTTCAACCGCGACGACGACGATCGGCGCGAACGGGACTGGGACGACGAGCGCTACGACGGGCGATCCGGCGATTCGCAAACCGCGCACAAGCGGAGGCGCAAGTCATTCTGGACCGAGCTGTTCGACTTCGACTGATGCCGCCGGCGCGCGATTGTGCGTTCGAGATCAGGCCAAGACCGGCATTCCTGAGGAAGATCTAACTGCATGGACCCGTTACTCGGCAAGCCACTGGCGTGGTGGATCGCGTTCAACGTATTCGTTCTGGCGATGCTGGCGCTCGACCTGGGCGTCTTCCATCGCAAGGCGCACGAAGTTCGGTTCCGGGAGGCGCTGACGTGGAGCGTCGTCTGGATCGCGCTGGCGTTGCTGTTCAACCTGGGCATTCTGCTCGGCTGGTTCGGTCCGTACGACGCCGGCGAACGGGGAGAACGCGCGAAGGAATTCCTGGTCGGCTACCTGGTCGAGAAGTCTCTCAGCGTGGACAACGTCTTCGTCTTCGCGATGGTCTTCGCGTATTTCGCGGTCCCGTCGCATCTCCAGCACAAGGTGCTGTTCTACGGCATTCTCGGCGCGCTCGCGTTCCGGGCCGTCTTCATCTTCAGCGGTGTCTGGCTGATCGAGCGGTTCGAGTGGGTGCTGTACCTGTTCGCCGCGTTCCTGATTTTCACCGGCGTGAAGATGATCCTGGCGAAAGGAAAGTCGATCGACCCCGACCGCAATCCGGTCGTTCGCCTGGCCAGGCGCCTTGTGCCGATGACGAACGAGTATCACGGCGACAGGTTCTTCACGCGGGTCGACGGGCGATTGTTGGCGACGCCCATGTTTCTCGTGCTGGTGTTCGTCGAGACGACCGACGTGATCTTCGCCATCGACTCGATTCCGGCCATCCTCATCATCACGCAGGACACATTCATCGTCTACACGTCGAACGTTTTTGCGATCCTCGGACTGCGGGCCCTTTACTTCGCGCTGGCCGGATTCATGAAGATGTTCCACTACCTCACGTACGGGTTAGCGGGCGTGCTGATCTTCATCGGCGGGAAGATGTTCTACCAGGCGGCGGTGAAGGCGATCTACGACCTGCCCGAGGATTACAAGGCGCCGATCGGACTGTCGCTGGGCGTGATCGGCGTCCTGCTGGCCGTCTCGGTGATTGCGTCGCTGCTCTGGCCGCCGCGCGACGCCGCCGGTCAGAGTCCGCCGGCGCAGTCGGCTGCCTGAGGCCGATCAGCGCGAGAGCCGGTGGAACGCCTCCAGCAGGAGCTGGTGCCGCCGGTGTCCGCTGTCGAATCCGTACTGGTCCATCTCCGCGAGCGCGTCGGAGGGCGACATGCCCTGCACGTGCACGCGGAAGAGCGCGCAGAACAAGCCGGTGCGCTGCCGGCCGATGCGGCAGTGCACGAGCGCCGGGCATCGCGTCGGCTCGCGCGTCAGGTTGAGGAACCGATCGACCTGGTCGCGCGTGGGCGGGTTCTTGTGATTGAAGGGGATGGTGACGAACTCGACGCCGCGGCGCTCGCAAACGGCGCGTTCGTCCGCTTCCCACGAGTCTGAATCGTCCTCGTCGCGCTGTCCGCGCAGCGCGACGACGGTCTTCAGTCCCAGACGCGTGATCAGCTCGTCGAGCTGCTCCGGACGGGGCTGCCCGCAACGATAGAGCACGCCTTCCTGGACGGCGTGGAGACTCCGCAACCCGTCATACGGGGCGCGAAACCAGCGGCGCACGAAGCGGGGAATGATCACGTTCGAGCTCGCAGGGCCGGCCGCGCGACCGCCGCGGTGCTACGGCCGAGTCGCGATCTGAAACGTCGTGCGGGCTTCCGCAACCTTTCCCCCGATTTTATCCATCAGCGTAATCTTGACTACATACGATCCGGCCGAGAGGTCGCTCGGCAGACGCACCAGCCGCGGCACGAAGCAGTCCCGCCGACGCGAGCGGCAGCGGTCCACAATGTCGGCGTCCTGGATTTCCAGCACGATGTCGCCGTCGCTGGTCAGCACGGTGGTCTTCATGCCGAACTGAGAAATGTGCTCGCCGTTGTCGTTCAGCCGGGTCGCGAAGTCGCGCACTTCGGCATAGGTCACGAACTCGATGCCCGCGCCGGTGGTGAAGACCGGATTGTCGAGCGACTCGTAGACGCCGAAGCCGCGCACGGAGCGGCAGAGGACCAGCGTCGGCAGGCTCAGTTCCGCCGCCGGCGCGAGCTGTTCGTAGAGGCCGTCCAGCTCGCGCAGCACGTCGCGGATTTCGGACGCGGGGTCGGCGCCGCCGCCCGATCGGATCGCGATAATCGACTCGACCAGGTGCGTCGCCATCGCCTGCTGCTCGGCGGTCGCCAGCGGCAGGGGGCGTCGCGCCGCTTCCAGATCGCCCGCCAGCGCGCTCAGCACGCGGTGATCGAGCTGGTCGGCGAACGCGTCGGTCTCGCCCGGGCTGGGGCGGTGACGCAGCAGCTCCCGCACGCTGGTGAGCGGGGCGGCCGAATCCTGCGGAGCGTTCATTCTTGGGACCGAATCCGCGACGATTGTTCGGGGCGGAGACTCCGGCTCGGCGCGGATCGTAAGCCGCGCCGGCGACGCGGCCGGCCGGTCCGGCGCGTTTGGCGAAGGGCCACTCGGCGGCGAAGGCGGAGACGCTGGCGCCTCCGCCGGCGGGCGGGAAGCGCCAGATTCCTCGGCAGCGAGATGGACGCCGCCGGCCGCGAACGACGCGTCGTCGTCGGCGTACTCGTCGGCGGCAGAGTGCGGGATCGATTCTTCGCCCGAACCGCTCTGCTCGTGCGCGGTGCGCCGACGAATCTCGTCGCGGCGCGGCACCTGCATCGCCCACCGCTCGACGTCCGGTAATGCGGCGCCCGCGACGGGGATATCGCCGGATGGCAGGGTCGATTCGGAAGTAACCGGCGTCGGCTGCACGATCAACGGCTCGGCAGGCGGCACGTGCGGCGATTCGGCTCGCATCGACGGCTTGTCGATCGGCGCGAGCCACTGACAGCCCGCGGCCAGAGTCAGCGCGGGCAACAGACCCGTGGCGATGATGCGGCGCGCCTCCATGCGCTCTCTCCGGAATTTGCGAGGACGTTGCGCTCGCGCCGCGGCATCAGGCGGCCGACGCCGCGAGCCGCGCCAGCACGAGCGCCACGCCGGTATCTATCGACCGCAGGCCCAGCTTGGCTTGTGCGTCGAGGTCGGCTACTTGCGCGAGCAGTCGCCGGCATGCGTCGCGCGGAATTCGCCGCAGAATGGCTTCCAGATCGCGTTCGCGGCCCCACATCATGACCTTCGGAGCGATGGCGCGGATCGACTCGCCGGAATCCAGCAATTCATGGGCCGTCAGCCAGCGCCGCACGACGAACAGAACGCCGCCCAGCGCCTTGAAGACCGCTTCCGGATCGGTGGCCAGCACCTCTTCCCACAGCGTCAGCGCGTCGCGCAGCCGACCCGCGCCGGCCGCGTCTACGGCCGCGAAGACGCGTTCCTCGCGGGTCAGCCCGACCAGGTCGGCCACGTCCTGCTCGGTGATTTCGGCGCGATCGCCGACATAAAGTGCGAGCTTCTCGACCTCGCCGGCCAGCAGGCCCTGGTCCGCGCCGATCAGGTCGGCCAACCGCTCGGCCGCTCCCAGGGAGAGGCGTTTTCCGCGCTGCCGGGCGTTGTCGATGACGAATGGCGCGAGTTCGCGGACGGACAGCTTGCGGCACTCAATGATCTCTCCGCCGGCTGCGCTGGCGGACTTATACAGGCGGGTGGTCTTTGGAAACGACCGGCAGGTGAGAATGAGCACGCCGGTCGGGCTTGGCGACGACAGATAGCCTTCGAGCTTCTCGCGCCAGGCCGAGACGAATTTGTCGGCCTGCCGGACGATGACCGCGCGGCGTTCGGCCAGGAACGGCAAGGTTCGAAGGTCGTCCATCACGGCCGCCAACGACGGGCCGCCTTGTTCTTCCGATTTCTCGCCGTCGTATTCGCACAGGGCCATGCCGCGGTCGATCGGCGGCGGCAGCACGCGATCGAGCGTTTCGCGCAGGCGCTCGCCTTTCGCGAACTCCTCGTCGCCGTAGAGAACGACGATGGGCGGAGGGGGGGTCGATTGGACGCTTCTAGCCACGCCGGAAGTGTACAAGGCCGGCGTGGGCGCGTCAGGCGGACGGAGATGAACGACCCGCGGGCGCGCTCGCCTCGTGGACGATCGCGCCCGCAGTACGCTCACAGGCCGACCGGGATTCGGCCGGTCGTGGTTCGGCTTAGAAGTTCACCGACAGGTCGAAGTTGCAGGCGACCAGCTTGGCCTTGGTGACCGTGATGAACGGGTTGTCGCTGATCTTGGTGACGGTGAGCGGCTGCGGGCCGACGAGGTTGATGGCCGGCGAGCGACCCGGGATCACGCCATCTTCGGGAACGCGCAGCAGGTGACCGCTCCAATTGCAGATGTACGCGCCGCAGTCGTTGATCGACTCGAACGGGATGGTCGTGCCGACCGGCGTGCCGTACTGGTTCTGCGTCATGTTCGTTGTGTTCAGGGTCTGCGTCGTCATGTACGACTCCTCCAGAGTGTGGGAGCGTCGAAGCGGCCTCCATCAGCCGCTTCACCTGGAACGAATGCAATTCGGGTTCGTCTTGCGAACGACCCGGTCAGACATGGGCGCCAAGGCCGATCCGGGCCAGGGACCGATTTGGGGCCGCGGCGCACTCGCATTGCCGGCGCGTTGCGCGTGCGAACGGGATATCGGCATGCTCGGCGGGGTGGATTGAGCGAATTCCGACGCGCGATTACTGCCGCACGCGGATTCCGCGCGTCGGTCGCTGCGGCGCGCTCGAAGCCGCGCCGGCGGATGCCGCGCCCGAATCGACATTCATCCGCCGCGGCAGCAGAATATCGCCATGATTTGCCGGAAGAACCCTGATCCGAAAGTGCCGCGCGCAGCCAGACGTACGCGCCGGTCGAGTCGGCGACGCCGCGCGGCGCTGGCCGCGTGCCTGCTCGCGGGAACGCTCGCGGGATGCTCCCCCGAGGCGGCGGACCGTTCGCGCGACCCCCGCCCGAACGTTATCGTGATCGTTCTCGACACGGTTCGGGCCGACCACCTCGGTGCGTACGGCTACGCGCGTCAAACCACTCCGCGCATCGACGCGTTCGCGGCGGAGGCGGTGCGCTATGCTCGGGCCATGTCCACAGCGCCGTGGACCGTCCCGTCCCATGCTTCGCTGTTCACCGGGCTGTATCCCTTCGAGCACGGCGCGCATAGCTACGAAGTCGCGGACCCCGCCCAGAACAACGTCGGCCCGCTCGCACTCGAGCACCTGACGCTGGCGGAGGCGCTGCTCGCCGAGGGATACGCGACCGGGGCGTTCGTCGCGAACGTGGCCTATCTGAGCCCGTGGACGCAACTGAACCAGGGGTTTCAGACCTATCACGCCGCGCTGGCGGACTCGACGACGCTGAACCGGGCCGTCCGCCCGTGGTTGGAACGCAATCGCAATCAGGCGTTTTTTCTGTTCATGAATTACCTCGACGCGCACCGGCCGTACAACGCGCGGCCGCGCGAAGGACTGCTGGATCGGCCGGTCGCGCCGGACGGCGGCGCGCTGCTCGACCGGCTGATCGAGGCGACCCTGGCGGGCGTCGATCCGCCGCCGCCGGAGCTGGTGTCTGGGGTGATCGACCAGTACGACACGGCGCTGGCGAACCTGGACGAGCAGGTCGGCGTGCTGCTCGACTGGCTGCGCGAGCTGAATCTCTATCGCAACAGCGTCATCGTCATCACGTCCGACCACGGCGAGTATTTCGGCGAGCACGGTCTGGTCGAGCATTCCAAGGACGTGTATCAGCCGGCGCTGGCGATTCCGCTCATCGTCCGAGCGCCGGGAGACGCCGCGCCGCGCGTGGACGACACGCTCGTGTCGCTGGCGATGACGCCGTGGATCATCTGGCAGCACATGGCGGCGGACGTTCGTGCGCGGCGCGCGTCGAGCTTTCTGAATGCGCCGGGCGGCCCGGTGCTCGCCGAGAACTACTTCAGCCGCACCAAGGACGTGTTTGATCCGCGTTGGGGATCGCGTTTTCGGCGCGTCCGCACGGCGTGGTTCGAGTGGCCGTACAAGTTCATCCGGTCGTCGGACGGCGCGCACGAGCTCTATGATCTTTCGCGCGATGCGGGGGAGACGAACAACCTGGTGGGTTCGGACGCGGGGCGGGCCGCCGCAATGCAGGCCGCGCTCGACGCGTTCGAGCGCTCACGTCCCCGACGGGCGCCGCAGCGCATGGAGTCGGGCGCGCTGAGCGCCGAACAGCTTCGCGTGCTGGAGCAGCTCGGCTATGCCGGTTCGGCGCAGGATGGTGAACAGCCGTGACCGGGTCGAACGGCGACGGGCGAAATGCGACGTTTCGCGTGCTGACTTACAACATTCACCGCGCGATCGGTTTGGATCGACGGTTCCTGCCGGACCGAGTGGCGGAGGTGCTGCGGCACCACGACGCCGACGTCGTGCTTCTTCAGGAAGTGGATCGCGGCGCGCCGCGTTCGCAGCAGCTCGATCTGGCGTCGCACCTGGCGCGTCAGCTTGAGTATCGCTATCGCGCCGTCGGCATGAACGTCTATCTGCGCAAGGGCCGCTACGGCAACGCCACCCTGACGCGCTTCCCCATCGGGCGACAGCGGAACATCGACCTCTCAGTCCGGTGGATGATCCGTCGCGGCGCGCAGCACACACGCATCCATGTCCCGTTCGACGGCCGATCCGTGGACGTGGACGTGTTCAACATGCACCTGGGCTTGTCGGCTCGCGAGCGAGAAAAGCAGGCTTGCCGGCTGCTGCAAAGTCCGGACGTGGCGCACTTGTCGGACCATTGCCGCAGCGTCATCGCCGGCGACACCAACGACTGGCGCGGGCTACTGACGCGGCGCTGGTTCGAGCCGGCCGGTTGGAGCTGCGCGACGGTGGACGCCGCGCGACGCCGCGCAATCCGCACGTTTCCGAGCTTCGCCCCGGCCGGCGCGCTGGATCGCATTTACTTCCGCGGCCGGCTCCGCCTCCTCTCGGTCCACCGCAGCCGATTGAGCGTCGCGCGCGTCGCCAGCGACCACCTTCCGGTCGTCGCGGAATTTGAGATTCTGCCTTGAGGCGCCGCGAGAGCGGCTCGGAGGCGCTGGTGACGATCGGCCGGCGGCTTCGGGGACGCGCGCGATCGCGAGCGGGTTTACGCAGTCCCCGCTCCCTCACGGTCGCGGCTCGGAAAGGCGCGGCTCGGAAAGGCGCGGCTCGGACGGGCGCGGCATGCGCTCCTGCGCTACCACGGCCGGCTTGGCGTCGATTCTCGCCAGCGCAGCGGGCCCGGCATATCATCGCTCGATCGTCGCGCGGTCGATTGCCGCAGCGACGCCGGCAGACCGGGCAGGAGCATCCGATGCATTACCGGTTCGCACTGGCCGCGCTCGTCGCGGCCGCAGTGGATTGTCTGTCGCCGCGCCTCGTGAGCGCGCAGGATCGTCCGATCGCGTTCACGGGCGCGCGTGTGTTGCCGATCGACGCGGCGCCGATCGAGAGCGGCGTGCTGGTGATCCATCAGGGCAAGATCGTGGCGGTGGGACGCGCCGACGCGGTGCGGATCCCCGACGGCGCGGCGCACGTGGACGTCTCCGGGCGCTGGCTCATGCCGGGGCTGGTGGACACGCACAATCACATCGGCGGGATCGGCGGCGGCGATTCGAGCGGGCCGATTCAGCCCGAGGCGCGCGTCATGGATTCGATCAATATCCATGATTCCGGATTCAAGCGTGCCCTCGCCGGCGGACTGACGACGCTGAACCTCATGCCCGGATCGGGACATCTGCTCAGCGGACAGACCGTGTACGTGAAGCTGCGCGCCGGCGCCCGCACGATCGATGACCTGTTCATTCGCGACGCCGAGGGCCGGCCGACCGGCGGCATGAAGATGGCCAACGGGACGAACTCGATCGGCGCGCCGCCGTTTCCGGGGACGCGGGCGAAATCGGCCGCCCTCATGCGTCAGCAGCTTATCCGCGCGATGGAATACCGCGACAAGGTCCGCGCCGCCGGCGACGACGCATCCAAGCTGCCCGACCGCGACCTCGGCCTCGAAGCGCTGGTCGAAGTGCTCGACGGTCGCCGCGTCGTGCATCATCACACGCACCGGCACGACGACATCGTGACCGTGCTTCGCCTGGCGAAGGAGTTTGGCTTTCGAGTCGTGCTGCATCACGTGAGCGAGGGTTGGAAGGTGGCGGAGGAGATCGCCGAGGCGGGTGTGCCTTGCTCGATCATCCTGGTGGATTCGCCCGGCGGAAAGCTGGAGGCGGTAAACCTGCTGCTGAAGACCGGCGGGATTCTGGAGAGAGCCGGCGTGAAGGTGGCATATCACACCGACGACTGGATCACCGACTCTCGCCTGTTCTTTCGCATGGCGGCGCTCGGCGTGCGGGCGGGAATGTCGCGCGAGGCGGCGCTTCGTGCGCTGACGCTGGCGGGCGCGGAAATGCTCGATCTTGGAGAGCGGGTCGGCTCGCTGACGCCCGGCAAAGACGCGGATTTCCTGATTCTGGACGGCGACCCGTTCAGCGTCTACACGAAAGTCCAGGAAACATGGGTCGATGGGCGGCGCGTCTTCGATCGCTCGGATCCGAAAGACCGTCTCTACGCCGTCGGCGGCTTCGGGGCGTCGACCGACGTCGAGCCGTACTTCTGTTGCTTCGAACACGCGCAGGGAGACTAGCATGCGCGCTTGCGGTGTGATTCTGGCGGTGATCGCGATCGCGCACGCGGCGCTCGCGCAGGTGGCGGTGCGCGCGGGCAAGGTGCACACGATGTCCGGTCCGCCGATCGACGACGGTGTGGTGGTGGTGACGGACGGAAAGATCGCCGCGGTGGGTCCGGCGGCGCAAGTGATCGTCCCCGACGGCTATACCGTGCTCGAGGCGGCGGTCGTGACGCCCGGGCTGATCGACGCCCGCAGCACGGTCGGCCTGACGGGCATCTACAACCAGGCCCACGACCAGGATCAACTGGAGCGGTCGGCGCCGATCCAGCCGGAGCTGTCGGCGCTGGACGCCTACAACGCCGAGGAGCCGCTGATCGGGTGGGTGCGCGGCTTTGGCGTGACCACCCTGCACACTGGGCACGCGCCCGGCGAACTCATCAGCGGGCAGACGTTCATCGTCAAGACGCGGACCGGCGCCGTGCAGGACGCCGTGATTGTGCCGGCCGCGGCGGTCGCGGCGACTCTGGGGGAGAGCGCGCGCAAGGGCGACGGCAAGTCGCCCGGCACGCGCGCGAAGATGGTGTCGATGCTGCGGGCTGAGCTGATTCGCGCGCAGGAATACGCGTCGAAGCAGGCTCTGCCGGAAGAGGACAAGCGGCCGGCGCGCGACTTGCGGCTGGAGGCATTAGCGCGCGTACTTTCAGGCGAATTGCCGCTGATGGTTCACGCGCACCGTGCGCAAGACATCGCATCGGCGCTTCGCGTGGCGCGCGAGTTCAATCTGAAGCTCTGGCTGGACGGAGCGTCGGAAGCGTATCGCGTGCTGGAGGAGATCCAGGCGGCCGGCGTGCCCGTGATTGTGCACCCGATCATGCAGCGCCCGGTCGGCGAAGCCGAAAACATGAGCTGGGAGACGGCAGCGGCGCTTCGCGCGGTCGGGATTCCGATCGCGCTTCAGAGCGGCTTCGAGAGCTACGTGCCGAAGACCCGCGTGGTGCTGCTTGAAGCGGCGATCGCAGCCGCCAATGGTCTCACGTTCGACCAGGCGCTGGCGGCGATCACGATCGACGCGGCGCGGATTCTCGGCATCGATCAGCGCGTCGGCAGCCTGGAAGTCGGCAAGGACGGCGACCTGGCTCTGTATGACGGAGATCCGTTTGAGTACACGACCCATTGCGTGGGCGTCGTCATCGAGGGGCAAGTCGTCAGCGACGAAACACGCTAGAACGCCTGGGCGGCGGATTTCGACATGACCACGCAGCGAGTTGCCGCGCTGTTCCGGGACGTCGCGGCCGGTCTGCACGCCGCACCCGATCAGCCCGCTTCCTGTTTTCGCTGGCTGGCGGAGCGGCTGCTCGATCCCCCGCGCGTCGCCGCCGCGCATCTGGTCGCCGCGCTGATCGAGCCGGCCGAGCGGCCCGGCGGGGCCGCGACGCGGGTCATCTCGGCCGCCGGAGGCGATGCGCCTGCGCCAGATTCGGCCGCGTTCCGCGCGTTCGGCCCGGCGTTCGCGATCGGCGATCTGCGCCCCGTCACGCTGAGCTGGTTCGCGGAAGGCGACGTCGTGGCGGGCGTGCCGATACCGGCCGGCGCTGCCGGGCTGCTCATCCGCGTCCGGCTCGAATACGCGATCGTGTGGACGCTGCTCATCGGCGAGCCGGCGCAGCTCGAGGACGAGCGGGCGCAAGAGCACGCGGCGATGCTCGAGTCGGTGCTGCCGGGCCTGACGGCGCATTTGAATCCGCGCGATCCAGAGGTCATTCGCCGCGCGTTTCTGTCCGCGCTGGTCAGCTACGCCCCGGTGCGTCCGGACGCCGATTTCGAGCACGTTTGCCGCGTGTGGCGGGCGGCGACGGGGGCCGATTTCTGCTGGCTGTGGCTGCACAACGAGCTGACCGGCAACTTCGAGCTGACGGCTTGCTCCACGTCGCGCAGCGGCAGTCGCCCGCTTCCGCCGCAGCGGCAGTCGCCGGGCGAAGGATCGGCCGGCCGCTACACCAGCCTGTCCGGGCGTCCGGTACGGATCGACGATGTGCGCGCCTGGTCGGCCGACTGGGAAGGGAAGCGATATCGCGTGTTGATGGCCGACGCGCTGGTGCAGATGGGTTGTCCGGCGCTGCTGTGCGTGCCGATTCCGGCCCCCGGCGGGGGCGGCGGGCGGTCGAACCTGATCACGCTGCACGCGCGAAGTCCCGCCGCATTCATTCGGCACAGCGACCAGACGTTGATGACCAAGGGTCGCGCCACGGGCATGTCGATCGAGCTGATCAATCAGATCGAGCAGACGAGCATCCTGGTCGAGCTGAACCGGCTCGCACAGCGGTTTCTGTCGCAGCCGACCGGGCGTCCGGCGCATCTCCGCGCGCAGTATCTGAAAGCCCTGATCGAGCTGATTCGGAATCGGCTTCGCGTGTCGTGCGTGTCGGTGTTTCAGCGCGTGGGACCGGAGCCGGAAGTGCGGTGCATCGGCACCAGCGGGTTGACGGACGTAAAAACCGGGCGGGCGATCGCGGAGGATCGCCTGGCGACCGCGCGGTACCAGAGCGGCGAACGGAACACCGGCACTTGCTTTCAGATGGCGAGGCCGATCATCAAAACGCACGACGTCGACGTGAAGTATCGCGAGACGCGCAAGCGAGACGGCAGCGCCGGCGAGAACCCGGCGCTGTACGTCCCCATCCCCGACCCGCTGAACGAGTATGACGACGGGCGCGCCGCCGGCGTGATCCGCTGTTTCGACCATGTTTCGCCGATGTTCCCGGATACGCTGTCAAACTTCGACGGTACCGAGGTCGAGAACCTGATCTTCATCGCCGAGCAGGTCGGGCCGGTCCTGCGCACGTTCGAGAACCGATTGCAGCGCGAGCGGACCATCAGCGTGCTCAAGCATGATCTGTATGCGCCGCTGTCGATGATGCGCGACACGATCGAATGCCTGCTTCAGGAGCAGGGCGAAAACAAGCCGCTGAACCCGTTCCACCTGCGCGATCTTCAAGTTTCAAACCGCGTCACCAGCAGCCTGGTCGAGCAGCTCGATCCGGATCCCGGCGCGGTCCGGGAAGTGAACGCCGTGCCGACCTATCTCGAAGGCGAGATCGTCGCGCGGTTGTGCGACATGATGGGGCACCTGGCGTGGGGCCAGAAGCGCATCCGCATCCGCTATGACGGCTTCCGCGACATTCCGAGGCTGCGCATCGACCCGGTGCTGGTCGAGCGCGCCATCTACAACCTCATCACCAACGCGATCAAGTACGCTGCCCCGAGCACGCTCATCGAAGTGCTCGGGCAGGCCCTGCCGGACGGCACGGGCTACGTCGTTCATGTCACGAATGAGGGCATCGGGATCGACGCCGCCGACCGGCCGCATCTCTTCCGGGCCGGGTTCCGATCGCGCCGCGCAGCGCAGGTGGCGATGGGCGCGGGGCTCGGTCTGTCGATCGCCCAGGCCGCGATGCAGGCTGTCGGCGGAGAGATTCGCGTCACGCGGCTCAATAACCCGACCACCTTCACGTTATACTTCCCCGCGCACCTGAGCGCGACGGGATAGCGCGGCCGCGGCGTTCGGCCGGATGCCCGGGAGGACAGTGCGCGTGAGCGACCAGAAGCCCGTGATTCTCTTCGTCGATGACGAGCCGGCGTTTGCACAGCGCTACCTGGAGGAGCTGCGCAAGCAGTTCGAGGTGATCTACGTCGCCGATGCCAGCGAAGCGCTCGAAGTCATGCGCCAGCGCCTGGGCGAGATTCGCGCCCTGGTCATCGACGTCATGATGCCCACGCCCGAAGGCGTCAGCGACACCGACACGGACGACGGCTTCGAGACCGGCTTGTGGCTGCTTCAGCAGTTCCGCGGGTACCCGGCCGGCGATTGGCGCATGGGCGTGATCGTGCTGACCAACCGCCGCACCGACCTCATCCGCGACGGGCTTCGTCGCCGGGGCATTGACGAGCAGGGCGTGCAGATTTACCGCAAGATCGACATGCCGGCGTTCGCGCTGCCGCGCCGCGTCAAGGGGTTGATCGAGTCGGTGAAACGCTGATCGAGCGCGCGCCGTCCGTTCCCGGAGCGCCCGCAACCACGACCTTGCCGCGGGCAGACATCGTGCCGACCGAGACCGTCACCGTGTACTCGCCGGGCGAAACCTGCGGCGGCGTCCAGCCATCAGGCGTGGTGATCCGGTCATGCTCCTCGCACATCAGGTCCCATGCGACGCGATTGATCCCCGTTTGCCCGCCGCCGCTGAGCGAGCGAATCGTGCGGCCGCCCGCATCCGCGATCGAGATCGACACCGACTCGTCGGATCGCTCGCGCAGCCAGTAGGTCAGCACGGCGCCGCTTGGCGGGTTCTTCGCGCGAAACAGCCGGTCCGTCCAGAGACCGGCGTATTCCAGAAAGAACTTCGGGCGGGCGGGCGGCGTCTCGAACAGATGAAGCTCGGACGACATCACCGCGTCGGTCAGCTCACCGAGAGGCCCGGCATCGTCCAGGATGTAGATCGAACGGCCGTGCGTTCCGACGATGAGATCGAGCTCACGCGGATGCTGGCGGATGTCGTCGATCGGGACGGTCGGCAGCGAATCGCCGTTCATCCGGACCCAGCGCCGCCCGCGATCGACGGAAACGTACAGCCCGCGCTCCATGCCGACGTACAGCACCGACGGATTGCGAACGTCTTCGCGCACCACCTTTACGATGTCATCCGCCGGCAGGGGCGCGTCCGACCCGACGCCGACCAGCGAGACCCAGGATATGCCGCCGTCGGTCGTCATCCACAAGTGCGGCGCGAACTCGTTGGTTCGATGTCCGTCGAGCGCGACATATGCCGTGTTCAGATCGTGGTGCGACGCCTCGATGCGCGAGACGTATCGTCCGCCCGCTTCCGGAGGCGTCACGTTGGTCCAGCTTGCGCCGTCGTCCCGTGTCACGTGAACGAGGCCGTCGTCCGAGCCCGTCCACAGCAAGCCGCGCTCCCGCGACGACTCGGCCAGCGAGACGATCGTGCAGTGCGTTTCGGCTTCGGAGCCGACCGTTTGCACGCGATCCACGTTGTTCGTCGTCAGGTCCGGGCTGATCCGTTGCCACTGATCGCCGCGCTCCGTCAGACGGAACAGCGCGTTGCCGCCGAGATAGAGCACGCCCTCGGCGTGCGCGGACACGAGAAACGGGCTGTTCCAGTTGAACCGGTGCCGCGGCTGTCCTTCCTTCGGCCCCGGCTGAATGTGGCGCACGCGTCCGGTGTCGAGGTGCACGCGATTCAGCTCGCCGCCTTGCCATTCGGCATAGACGATATTCGAGTCGTGCGGGTCGAATGCCATGTGGAAGCCGTCGCCCCAGCCGACCAGCCGCCAGTCCGCGTTGGTGATGCCTGTTTCGCCGGCCGGATCGTGCCCGCCGCTGCTCAGCAGAGTCTCGCTCGGGCCGATCCATGTCCCGTTGTCCTGCAAGCCGCCGCCGATTCGATACGGCTCGCTCAGGTCGCAGGCCACGTTGTAGAACTGCCCGACGGCGATATGGTTCAGGAAATCCCACGTCGCGCCGCGGTCGAACGATTGATAAATCCCGCCGTCGGTCCCCAGCAGCAGGTGGTCGCTGTCGGCCAGGTCGATGTCGAGCGCGTGCAGGTCTACGTGCGGGGTTCGCGCGCCGCCGGCTCGGAGCGTCCGCCCGCCGTCGTCGGACACATACAGCACCCAGCCCAGCAGGTAGACGCGCTGGTCGTCGTGCGGATCGACGCGCACTTTCGAGAAGTAGAACGGGCGCGGGTTGTAGTCGTTCACGCGCGTCCACGAATCGCCGCCGTCCTCGCTGCGAAACAGCCCGCCGCTGCGCTGTCGATCGTCGAATGGCTCGACACCCGCTCCGCCGAAGTCCGACTCGACGATGGCGTACAGCACGCGCGGGTTCGCGCGAAAGACATCCAGTCCGATGCGTCCGGTCTGCGGCGGAAGCCCACGGGTCAATTTCGTCCAGTGCTCGCCTGCGTCCGTGCTGCGATAAATGCCGCCCTGGGGACCGCCGCTGCGAAAACTCCACGGCGTTCGCAGCCGGCTGTACATCGCGGCATAGACGACGTCCGGATTCAGGGGATCGACGATCACGTCGCACGCGCCGGTCTCGGCGTCCACGTGCAGCGCCGCCCGCCACGTCTTCCCGCCGTCGATCGTCTTGTAAACGCCGCGCTCCGGGTTCGGCCCCCACAGCCGCCCCAGCGCCGCGACGTAGCAGACGTCCGGGTCGCGCGGATCCACCGCGATCGCCGGGATTTCGTGCGTAGCCTCCAGCCCGAGATGGGTGAACGATCCGCCGCCATCGGTCGAGCGATAGACGCCGTGCCCCCACGAGGAGCTGTTTCGGCCGTTCCCTTCGCCGGTGCCCACCCACACGATTTTCCCGCGACCACGGTCCTCGGCCAGAGGCTGCGAACCCGCCGGACCGGAAGCGGGAGAAGACTGCGGCGCACCCGCATTCTCCACGCTCCATCCGGCCCAACTGGGCGGCGCGTCGACCACCGCGACCGCGCCGATCGACGACGTGACTTCGTTGTCGAACACCGGCGCAAGCGTCGTGCCGCGGTTGGTCGTCTTCCACAGCCCGCCCGTGGCGAAACCGACGAAAAAGCACTTCGAATCGCCGGGCGCGAAGCAGACATCTGCGACGCGCCCGCCCATGTTCGCCGGACCCACGCTGCGCCACGCCAGCTCTTTCAAATCCGCCGACGCGAGCGTGCGCGGTGGCGAGGACGCCTGAGTCGCGACAGCCGGCACGCGCTCTTCTCCGGCCGCGAGTCCAGACAGCGCGACCGCGCTCAGTGTCATCGCCGCAACGCCGTGTCCTCGATGCATCATTGAGTCCTCGCGGAATGGACCGGGAATCCGTGCGAGCTGCTCAGTGTAGCGGCGTGCGCGGACTCGGCCCACGCGAGCGTGTGCAGAGCGTTCGACGCGCAACGCCGCCGACGCGCTCAGCGGTGAGCGACGCCGCTCAACACGCCCCGCGCGATCCCGGCCAGCTCGGTCATGGAAGAGCCGGATTTCACCGCAGGACTCGCTGGGATCGCCAGGGTCGGGAGTCGTCGGCCTCCCAGCACCAGCACCGCATCCTGAAGATGCGGCAGCAGCGCGCGCACCTCAGCGGCGACGTCGATGGCGTTTTCGGTGGCCGAGACCGAGAGCCAAACCAGCCGCGGGCGGTTCTCCTCGATCGCGGCGATCAGCGCGGCCGACGGCGAGTTCGCCCCCAGATTCAAAGCGTGAAAGCCGATCGACGCCAGCACGGTCGATGCGCAGCTCGAGGCGATGGCGTATGGATCACCGGCGGGCGATCCCCCGAGCGCAACGGGCGCGTCCGCAGGCGTCGTGAACATCTGCCGGAGCTGATGAATCGCCTGCGCGCAGAGATCCGTGGCGCGGTGCTCGTAGAAGATGCCGCTGGCGCTGTGCTTCCACAACTCGCCGATGCGCGACATCGCCTCCTGGATCGGACCGTCAACGATCGCCTCGACTGACTCGCCCGAAAGGTACATCGCCAGGAGCAGCCCGCGCGCCTCAGCCGCCTGCCCGGTGCGCAGGTACTGAAAGAACCGCTCCGTCTCGCTGCGCCCGGTCGGGATTTCGCGCCGCACGGCCTCGATGTCGGCCAATCCCAGGATGTCCGGCCGGATGATCGGCGCTTTGGACTCGCGTATGAAGCGGATGGCGTCCCAGATCGCGATGCGTCGGTGCCCGCCGGCGGTTTTGGCGGCCGTCACCGTTCCGTCGTCGACCCAGCGCTTGACAGTCGATTCACTCACGCCGATGACCGCGCCGAGCTCCTTCGGCGAGAGAATGGGTTTCAAACGGCACCTCTTTTGCGTACCGCGGTTTGACGGCGCAGACGGACGCTGCGGCGCTGCGATGGAGATTGCGCGACAAATGATCTTAACATCATGTAAATAAGCACTTTACAGCCTGTATCTCCGTCGCCGGCACGCCGGCAATCCGACGGCCTGGCGTCGCTCGCACGATCGTATCGGAAAAATCGGTAGATGTGAACGAAAAAACATTCGCGGCCCGTGCGAGCGGTCGACGCGGTCGAGGCCGTCCGTCGCGCCGCTTCGCACAATGGACCGGTGGTTGTACGCTGTCCGGTCGCCGAGGAGCCGACGTCAGCGAATCGTTAGAGGCGCATGGAATGACAACGCTCGCTCGTGTCGCGATTCGATTGGCCACGCCGGTCGATGCCCGAACGCTCGCCCCATTCGCCGAGAGAGTCTTCCGGGCGACATTCGAACGCGATCCGCATCACCGGCCGGACGACATGGCGATCTACACGGCCGAGCATTTCTCCGTCGCGCGGATGGAGCGTGAGCTGTCCGACGAAGCGGCGCCGTATCTGCTGGCGGAGTTGGACGGCGCGCTATTGGGCTACGTGAAGCTCGGCGAAGATCCACCGCCGGCGTGCGTCCGCGCGCGGCGCGCGATGGAGCTGATCCGTCTCTACGTGGACCCGAGCGTGCACGGTCAGGGCGTAGCGCAGGCGCTGATGTCCGCGAGCATGCGCTACGCCGTCGAGCGCGGCTGCGACGTGATGTGGCTGGGTGTGTGGCGGAACAACCACCGCGCACGGCGGTTCTACGAGAAATGCGGATTCCGCCACGTGGGCGAGCACCCGTTTCAATTCGGCAGCGCGCTTCAGGCGGATGAGGTGTACTTCCGCTCGGTCGATGAATTGTCCACCGGTGCTGTCGCGGGCGCGTCGGCGTCCTGATTGTCTGAATCGCGGCGCGGTTCGGGCGATTCGCTCAGCACGTTTCCGAGCGACACTTGTTGCGCGATCCGGTTCAATTGAGCGTCGGGGATGGACGGCGGCTGAGAAAGATCGGCTGCGGCCAGCGCCTCGGCCAGCTCTTCAACGCTCGTCTCGCGTTCGGTGCGGGCGAGCAACAGCCGCGCAAGCTGATAGCGAAACAGGAACGAGCGAACGGTCCGCGGGCCGACGCGGCGGGCCGCGCCGTCGGGACCGGCGCCGTTCGGTCGTGGGGCATAGCCGGTCGCGTGGATCAACTGCTCGGTGACATTGCGCTCCTCGTCCGGTGAGAAGTGGATCGCGCGGTCGAACCGGACTCTGCGAGCGCGCCTCTTCCGCGCGGCTTCATCGGGACTGCCTGCTTCGACGGCGGAAGGTCGCGGTGTCGAGCCTGCAACCCGTTCCGCCGGCTCATCGCGCGGACGCGCGGCGGAGGCGCGAACCGGCGGTGGCGGCGTGGCTGCGCCGCCGGGCGACTGAGGCGCGTTTGATGCGGAGTTCGCGGGCTTCGATTCGTCGTCCGCGGTGGATTCGCGCAGGCGTTCAAAGAACCGCTTGGCGACGTCGCGCACGTCGCGCTCGCGGAGGCGAGGCAGCCGCAGGTACGCCACGAAAAGCTTTTCAACGTTTTCGATGAACAGTTGCCGCGAAGTTCGGTGGTCGCGGAGCGCGGCGTCTCCCCGGTCGCAATACTTCTGCAGGATGGCCGCGGCCAGCGAAGACTCATCGACCAGCATCGCGACTTGCAGGCGATCGCGAACGGCGGCGCTCTCCAGGAACTGCTTCAGGCCCTCCATGACTTCGAGCATCGCCTCTGGCCGGCAGCGATCCAGATCGTCGACCACGAGAAGCACCCGTCGCGGCGGCGCCGGGAATAAGCGCGCCCGCCAGCCGGCCGCGCCCGGCAGCGCGGCGTACTTCGCGAGAAGCCAGAAGCCGGCGGTGAACGCGAGCCAGGTGATCGCGAGCAACACGCTGATGCCGAGAAACGCAGCGTCGGCGGACAGCGCGTTCTCCGGATTGGATGCCGGCACAGCAGGGAGTTCGACGCCAAGGGACGCAGCGTCGCCGGATAGCGCCCCGCTGAGCAGCGGCGATAGCGCAGCCGCTCCGAGCATGCTTGCGCCGAAGTAGCACACGGTGGCCAAGGGGCCAAAGGCGTGGCGGAGCGCACGTTCGGCCGCGGTTGCCGGAGTCCGTGTGGGTGGAGCCTTCGGCGGCGGTGGTCGCCAGCCGACAAGCAGCGCTTCGAGGTCACGGCCGATGACCGCTTGCAGTCCCAGCGGCTGATCGTGCCGGGCCATCGACCAGAGGTACGAAAGCGGTGATTGCGCCAACGTGCGCCCGGCGCGGGCCACGCGCGATAGGTAGGTCAACCCCCCGATCCCGAGCACCGCTGCAAACGGTTTGGCCCACTGGGACCACAGCGAGACGGACGCCACACCTACCGCAAAGACGAGCAGAGCGCCGATTAGCGTCAGAATCCCGTGGCGCGCGATGCCGGCCCGAATAACGATCGGCAGAGAGGCCCGCGCGCCGCTGCGTGTGGCGCGTTCGGCGATCGTCTCGTAGAGGTGCGCCCAGAGCGTAGGCGTCTGCGGATAGGCCCAGGCGCTGAAGTTGACCACCGCGTATTCGCCTTCGGCCTCCAGTTCGCGGCGAACCTTGTTCATGAGGAACGTCTTGCCGCGTCCCCAATGACCCAGCAGTCCGAAGCAGAAGTCATCGCCGCCCCGGCGGAACAGGTGGGCGATCGCCTGCGCATACCGGTCGGCGTTGAGCGTGGACTCGTCCTCGCTTGCATCGCGTTCCCAGGTCTCGCGTCCGCCGACGACGCGCCCTGTCGGGGGCGTTGAGGATTCGCGCGGCTCGGTGGCGTTCGGCTTGACCGTGACGGGCGCCTCTGAGGAAGTCTGCGCTTTCATGCCGTCGGGCGCGTTCGCGCTCCCTCGCTTGGATTGCCGCAATCGCTCGGGCGTATCGGAAGTCGCGTCGCCAGGCGGCGCGCTGACATGGGCGGATCCGGTATCGAAAAATGCGTCGCGAATTCGGTACGCACTACGAGATTCGAGGACGTCGGCCGGGACGATTGTGATGTTGTTGTCGGTCAGATCGAGCATCGACAAGCGAGGAAGGCGCTCGATGACGGCGCGAGCGCCCGCGTCGCCAATTTGGTTGTTGCTCAGCGACAGAATCCGCAGCGCGGACAGGCGCTGAGCGATCGCGATTGCGCCGTCGTCGTCGACTTCATCGCTGAGCAGTTTCAGCTCCGTCAACTTCGGCAAACGCTCCGCGATCTCACGCGCGCCCCGGCTGCCGATGTGATGTCCCGCGAGGGACAGCGATTCGAGCCTATCCAGCTCGAACAATTCGCCGGGCAGGCCTTCAAGGGAACCGTTAACGCGGAACACGTGCGCCCGTTCGTTCTGTGAGATGTCGCGAGTCGAGCCGGCGTAGCGATCACTGACCAGCGCCAGCGCGGTCCACTTCTCCTCCCGTGCGCGGCGCACGACGTCAGGAATCGCGTCGCGGTGAACCACCTCAAATTGTTGTGCCATGTCTGACATCGTACTCTGTCGCGACTTGTCGCGCGTCAACCCATACCCGCCAGCGCGTGCATTTCCTGACGAAGCGCTGGATAGAGCGCGCGATAGCGCGCGTAGAGTTCGGCGTATCGCTTCGCCGCGACGCCGGGTTCGGCGCCGGGGCGGACCTGATTCGCGGCGCGCTGCGCCGCGTCGGCCGGGCGAATCACGCCGACGCCGATGCCCGCCAGCAGCGCCGCGCCATAGGCCGCGCCGCCGGATGCGACGACCGGCACGGCCGAGACGCCGAGAACGTCGGCCAGAATCTGAAGCCAAGCGCGGCTTTGCGCGCCTCCGCCGGAGACTCGCACGAGCGACGGCGCGTCGCCCGATGCGCGGATCAACTCCATGCAATCGCGCAGGCCGAACGCCACGCCTTCCATCACTGCGCGGGCCAGCTCGGCACGGCCGTGTCGCGTGTTCAACCCCACGAACGCCCCGCGCGCGAGCGGGTCAGCGTGCGGAGTGCGCTCGCCGGAAAGATAGGGCAGGAAGAGCAGCCCGCCCGCGCCGGGCGGCACGTGTGCGGCCTCCTCCGCGAGCGCGCCGGGTTCGACGCCGAGCGTCGAGCAAATCCAGTGGAAGCTGCCGCCGGCGGCCAGCATTACGCCCATGACGTGCCAACGGTCCGGCGCGGCGTGACAGAAGGCGTGCAGGCGGCCCAGCGGATCGGGCTTGAACGACGCAGTCGGCGCGAACACCACGCCCGACGTGCCCAGCGTGATCGACATCGAGCCGGGTTCGACGATCCCCATGCCGATCGCCTGTGCGGCCTGATCGCCCGCGCCGGCGACGACCGGCGTACCGACGGCGAGGCCGGTCTGGGCGGCGGCGTCCGCGCCGACGCGCGCGACGACCTGCGGCGACTCGGCCACGGCCGGCAGCCACGCGGGCGGCACGTCGAGCGCGGCCCGCATCTCATCGCTCCAGGCGCGGCGGCCGACGTCGAACAGCGACGTGCCGGAGGCGTCGGACACGTCGATGGAGAACGCTCCGCTGAGCCGGTGGACGACATAATCCTTCGGCAAGAGGAAGTGGCGTACGCGGGCGAATATGCCCGGTTCATGCTCACGAACCCACTCGATCTTCGGCGCGGTGAAGCCGGTCAGCAGACGATTGCCGGTGAGCTGAATGACGCGTTCGAATCCGACGCGCTGCGTGATGCGCTCGCATTGCTCAGCGGTGCGCTGATCGTTCCAGAGGATCGCGGGTCGTAGCACGTCGCCGCGCTCATCCAGCAGCACCAGGCCGTGCATCTGCCCGGCTAGGCCGATCGCGCCGATTCGTGTGGCCGGTGCGGCGCCGGACGCGTGCGCGCCGGTGCTGTCATGGACGCTGCTGAGCGTCTTGCGGATGCACATGCGCGCCGCCGCCCACCAGTCGTGCGGGTCTTGCTCAGACCAGGTGGGGCGCGGCGCGCTGACGGGATAGTGTTCGTCGGTTTCGGCGGCGATCGAGCCGGCGGCGTCGATGAGAACGCATTTGCAGGACGTGGTGCCGATATCGAGGCCGAGCAGCAGGGGCGCGGACATTCAATCCCCTCCGATTCACCGGTCCGGGCGACGACCCGGGCGGCGAAGCGACATGATAGCCGCGCCGTCGATCGCAGGGGGCGGGAACGGTGCGTGGCGACGCCTGGCGACTGGGGCAGCCTGCTGCGAATGTGCGCGCAGCGCGGAGAAAAGAAGGCATTAACTTGACTTCTTGCGATTCTGTTGTAGGCTTCATGGACTAATGTTTGACTTCAACGGAGTGCATCGAGCGATGTTGTATTGGTCTTCCATACCAGCCACGAGCGAACGGCTCGGTCGTGCCAGTGCTGCGGGCTTCGCGGACTATTTCCGACTGCCCGGTCGCGCTGGCGACTCGCGCGGATGTGATCCTCCGATGTAGCAAGCCAGATGTTTCGGCTTTGCCACAGCCTCGGGGGCGTCGCCTCCGGGGCTTTTTTGTTGCATCGTGTCGGGTCGAGTTCACTCAACGAAGCGGATCAGATGATTCTTGCGGCTCGGACAAAGCGTCCGGCCGCGACCGGGCGCTCCGCGCGCCCGCATAGGGACACTGCGTTCGATTCCGGCGTCGCCTGGCGGCGCACGCGGCGCCGCATCGCGGCTCGCCTGCGTGCGTTCCGACACAGGATTCAAACAGGGCGCTGGCACGGCCGCGGTTGGGAAGGGGTCGAGCGACCCTGGGTTCGAGTCCCCCCTGGAGGCTCCGGGATAGCGGGCCTCGCGAGGTGTTTCGTGCAGAACGGGCGGCTGGACGGCGGTCGGGCCGATCCGCCGGTCGCGGCGACGCGGCACGGTGGCGAAGACGCCATCGACGCGCAGGCCGTGGCGCTTTCGAGCGGCTTTGCGAGCGTGCAGGTTCGGCTCGGCTCGAGCGATCCGGCAAAGTCCACGACCGACGGAGCGAACGCGCCGGAAATCGTGGAGGTCTGGAACGCGACAGCACGGCTGAAGCACTCTCCCGCTGCTTTCGATGGTCAGGCGATCGGCTTGGGCGACGAGCCAGCCGCCCGGCGCGGACTGTGAAAGGAGAAGTCAGGCATGTTCGGTTTCATTCGGATTCGAACGCATGAGCGCGGCGTCTGGCTGCGCGACGGCGAGTTCTATCGGCTGGTGGGTCCGGGCCGGCACTGGCTGTGGCGGCGGCTGTACGGCAGCCGGCGCGACCGGATCGAACGCTTCAACGCGCTCGATACGCGCTTCTCGCACGCGCTGCTCGATGTGATCGCCGCCAGCGAGGACGCCGCGCGGCATCTGCTCGTGGTTGAACTTGCCGACGAGCAGCGCGCGGTGGTGTCGAAGGATGGGCGCGCGGCGTTTGTGCTCGGCCCCGGGCGGCATGCGTTCTGGCGGACGCCCGCGCGGCTGAGCGTGCAGACGTACGCGGTCGCGCCGGCACGGCTGGACGTTGAATCGCTGGACGCGATCCTCGCTCTGTCCGAGGCGTCGAAGTGGCTGGAGTCCGTCGTCGTCGAAGGGCACGAGGAAGCGCTGCTCTTTCGCGACGGCGTGCTGATCGAGCGGCTCGGCCCCGGCCGGCATGTCTACTGGAAGCGCGGCGCCGCGCTGCGATTGCGCGCCGTCGATCTGCGCGAGCAGATCGCAGACGTGTCCGGGCAGGAGATCATGACGGCCGACAAGGTGGCGCTGCGCGTCAACCTGGTGGTGAGCTACCGGGTTGTCGATGCGGCGAAGTTCGCGGGCGTATCGGCCGACGCGGCCCAGGCGCTCTACCGCGAAGCGCAGCTTGCGCTGCGGGAGGCGATTGGCGCGCGGACGCTGGACGGACTGCTGGCGGACAAGCAGGCGGTGGGCGCGGAGGTGGCGGGCGCGATCGCCGCTCGCGCGGCGCAGTTCGGCGCGGAAGTTCGCGGCGCGGGTCTGCGCGACGTCATCCTGCCGGGAGACGTGCGCGAGATCGTGAACCAGGTGGTCGCGGCTGAGAAGCAGGCGCAGGCCAACCTGATTCGCCGACGCGAGGAGACCGCGGCGGCGCGCAGCCAGGCGAACACGGCGAAGCTGCTGGCTGAGAATCCGGTGCTGGCGCGGATCAAGGAGCTCGAGCTGCTCCAGGAGATCCTCGCCGGCGCGAAGGCGACGTTTGTGCTGGGCAGCGGCGATCTGAGCCGACAGTTCGCCGCGCTCATTGGAAAGGAGGTGACGGCGCAGGATCGAGAGCTGAAGTGATCACGGGGTTTTCGCGGCCGCGGCCGGAGAGCGCCTCCGACGCCGCGGCCGCGGCGCATCTGGAGCGGGCCGTGTCGGGCGGTCAGTCCTGAAACTCGTTCAGGATGGCCTTGGCCAGGTCGGACAGTTCGACTGTGCTTACGTCGGCATTCGCGAGCACGCAGACGGCGGTGTCGTCTTCGGGGCGCAGGACGAACGCGCTGGCGTAGCCGGGGCGCGCGCCGCCGTGGCCGACCTGATGGACGGCGTTTCCGGGGAGGGTGTCGGTAAAGAAGCCGATGCCGTAGTAGCGCTCATAGGGGCAGTTCGGATGGCAGCCGAGGTCGCTCGTGGACGACCAGAGGTCGCGAATCGCCGCGGGCGAGAGGGGGCCGCCGCGCCCGTGATAGCTATCGAGCAAGGCCTCGGCGAAGTGCGCCAGGTCGATGACGGATGCGATGACTCCGCCGGCGGGATCGCGAGCCTCGGCATCGGCCTCGTCGAGGTGGTATATCTGCCAGGAGTAGGGATCGCCGGGCAGGGCATCGCTGCTGTAGAAGTTGTCTTCGCAGCGCGGATCGGTCTGGCTGAACAGGTTGATGTACGGGCCGACGTGCATCGTGGCGGTCTCGGAAACGCCCCAGACGTTGCCGATCACGGTCGATTGGGCACGGGCGCCGTCCAGCGTGGCGGTGCACATCCCGGTCGCGTCGAACACGCGCTGCTGCAATACGTCGGCGAACGGCTGTCCGGTGCGGTGGGCGACGTACGCGCCGGCCAGCGAGTAGTTGAACGCGGAGTAGTTGAAGCCGCCGCCGAGATTTCCGTACGGCGCGCTGTCGTAGTGCGGGCTGACGAGATCGTCCGGCTCGGACCAGAACGCGGCCAGATCGCCGGGGTAGCAGAACAGGTGCACCGCGCCATTGTCCACGCGGAACGCGCCGCGATGCGTCAACAGGTCGCGGAGCGTCCGTTGCGGGTCGGCGAACTCCTGCGTGCCGTCGTCGTCGCGGACATAGTCAGCCAGCGCGAGCTCGCCGCTCTCCTCCAGCGCCTTGGCGGCGACGGCGAGCACCGACTTGCTGGTCGAGCCGACGCGGTACAGGCGGTGAATGCCGTCCGCGTTGCGGATGAACTGACCCTGTCCGATGTATTCAAACGCGTCGGCGAAGTGCAGCACGCCATCTGTAACGACGGCGAACGCCATGTGCGTGACGAACGTCTCGTCGTTCATGAGTAAGTACGCGACGCGCTCGCGGGCCCGACATTCCGGCTGGGCGTCGTTGGCCGGGTTCAGGTCCATCGGGCCGCACGCGCTCCACACGAATCCCGGATCGTAGGTCGTCTGCGGGCAGGCGTCGCGCGCGTCCAGCAGCCCGTCGCGGTCCGAGTCGACGTCGTACATCGCCGCGGGTCCGGCCGGCGACATGGGCCGCTGAGCCATGGCGCCCTGAACGCACGCCAGGATGAGCAACGATTGAAGTCGCCGGGCGCTTCGCCGCGCGGGCTGCCGCGCAGCCTCTTTGCCTTCCGGGCACGCGTTCGGAATGTCGCGATGCATGGATCGTCTCCCAACCGGCTTCGCGGATGCGATCGGGCGTGCCGGCGACGGAACGAGGTCATTATACGTCGATCGCGCCCGCGGGAACGACAAACCAGCCGGTGGGCATTGCGTTTCGCGCGGGCTGAGCGGCGATGCGGCCTGGTCGACGAATACCGGACCGGCAAGCACGGGTTCGGGCGGCCACTTGGATTCGGGGCGTTCGGGGCGCTCGCCACACAGGGCGTGCATCGTTAGCCTGCCGGGAACAGCCTGCGCGCCGCGGCGTTTTCAGCCAACGTCTTCACGCGGTGCGTGCGGCGTCTGGAGGACCGTCGTGATGAGGAACGAACATCGAACCGCGGTTCTGATGGCGTGTGCGCTGCTGGGCGGGAGCGCCCCCGCGCGTGCGCAGTTTCCGGAGCCGCCTTCCCGATCGGGCGACGCGCCCAAGCCGGGCCGGGCGTTTGAAGGCTACCGGCTTGAACGATTCGCGCTTGCCGCTGGAGCGGCGCACCTGTCGCGCCGCTGCCGCCCGGCGACGTACTTCGACGCGGTCGGCGATCGGTCCTACGTCTGCGGCGTCGAGGATGGCGCGATCGAAGCGTGGATCTGGCCGCTGCAGATGTTCGTCGAGGGGCGGCTGTCGTTTCGGCCGGCGGAATCGCTGGATTTCTTCGATCTGCATCGCTATGCCCACACGATCGAATCTGCGCCGGATCGCACGGTGCTGCGATATCTGAGCGCTGAGATCGGCGTGGACGCGACGTTCGTCGCTCCGGACGGGCAGCCGGCGATCCTGATTCTGCTGGCGATCGACGTGGACAAGCCCGGCACGCTGGCGTTCTCGTTTGTGCCGAAACTTGCCCCGCAATGGCCGGCGTCGGTCGGCGGCGTCGCGGCGCAATGGGATGAGAGCGCGGGGGCGTTCCGCATGTCCGAGCCGTCCGCGCGCCTGGCGGGCGTGGTCGGCTCGCCGCACGCCGTTCGCGGGACGCGCGGAATCCAGTATCTGCTGCCTGGCGCGCCGCTGCGAATGGAGATCGACGTTGAGCCGGAGCCGGGACGCGAGACATTTATCCCGCTCCTGTTCACCGCGGCGGAAGGCGCGCAGGCCCCCGCACAGGCGGACGCGCACTACCGACGAGTGGCGCGTGAGGCGCGCGCGATCGTCGAAACTCATCACGGCGCGTGGCAACGCGCGACGGAACAGATGACGCGCATCGCGACGCCGGATGCAGAGCTGGACCGCGCGTTTCTGCGCAACGCGATCTCGCTGCGGCAGTCGGTGGTACGGTCTGAAGCGCTCGGCGACGGACTGATCGCCGGCTATGGTCCGGCCGGACACACTTCGCAACGACCGGGGTTCGCGTGGTACTTCACCGGCGACGTGTCGATCAGCGCGGCGGCGTACCTCGCGGCCGGGCTGTTCGACGAGCTGGCGATCGGGCTTCGATTTGCCGCGCGGCATCAGCGCGCCGACGGGAAGATTCCGCACGAGGTGGTTCTTTCTGCACACTTATGCGACTGGTTCGACGCCTATCCGTTCGCATACATCCACGGCGACACGACCGGCCTGTGGATTCACGCATGCCGATCGCACTTCGACGCCACCGGAGACCGGGCGCTGTTCGACGAGCTTTGGCCGGCGATCGTGCGCGGGTTCCGCTGGATCCTCGAGCAGGATGAGGACGGCGACGGTCTGCCGGACAACCCGCGGGCCGGGATGGGAGCGGCCGAGATCGGCGTGCTGTTGAATGACCTTCGGACGGACATACACCTCGCGGCGGTTTCTGCGGCTGCGCTTGCGGACGTGAGCGCGTTGGCCGCGCGTCGCGGCGAAAGCGCGTTGGCGGCGGAGGCCGGTCAGGCCGCGGAGCGCGCCGTGCGGCGCTTGAACGAGGCGTTCTGGGATGCGGAGGCGCGTTCGCTGGCGCACAGTCTTCGCACCGACGGCGATCTGTCGCGGGAACGTACGGCGTGGACGGTCATGCCGATCGTGCTGGGGCTGGTAAGTGGCGAGCGCGCGGACGCGACGCTGGACGTGATCGACGGTGACGCGATCACAACACCCTGGGGATGTCGCCTGCTGTCGCGAGAATCGGAGTCGTACAACCCGATGGGATACAACCAGGGCGCAGTCTGGCCTTTCATCACCGGGCTGGCGGCGTATGCCGACTTCGAGCGAGGGCGCGGCGACGCGGGATATGCGAAAGTGCGTGCGGTCGCCGAGCTGACGTTCGCGGAAGCGCTGGGGCGAACTCCGGAGCTTCTGTCCGGGGCGCGCCCGCGGACGCTGGATGCGTCGGTGCCGAACCAGATGTTCTCGGCGATGGCGACCGTCGGTCCGGCAGTACGGGGGCTGCTCGGAGTGCGGCCGAGCGCGATGGACAATGTGCTCGAGCTGTCGCCGTGCTTCCCGGCGGGCTGGGAGGAGGCGCGGCTGGACAATCTGCGGTTCGGCCAGCGCCGGCTGGACGTGAGGATTCGGCGCGAAGGCGAAACGTATCACGTGGATTACGCGTTGCGATCACACGACGGCGCGCCGCTGCCGCGAATCGAGCTTCGGCCGCGCAACGGCGTCGTGGGGCGTGTAGAAGCGCGCGTCGAGGCGGGCGAGTGAGTCGCGCCGGGCGACCAAACGGACCGCGCGCGGACTGAGAGAGCGATCACCTGGCGGGCGCGGCGTAGACCTCGACTTCGGTGTAGTGGTTCTGCTCGTCCTCGGTGTTGCCCTTGCTGTAGAGCCGCACGTAGCGCGCGGTTTCGCCCTTGGCGTCGAACAGACGGCCTTCGTACGTCTCCCAATACTCCTTGTCGGACCCGATGCCCATCGCTGACGAGTTGTCGTGGTCGGAGTTGTAGAGCGTGCGGACGTTCTGAATGAAATCGGCGTCGTCGGCTACCTGCACGACCACGTCCTTGTACACGCGCGCATTGTGGTGATAGTGCCAGGCGACGATGGCGAAGATCGCGTGCGGCTTGCCGAGGTCGATCTGCACCCACTGCGTTCCGGGGCCCAGCTCGACGTAGCGGCCTTCCTTGGCCTCTTTGTCGCCGTCGGTCACCAACTTCAGCTCGCCGATGATCGGCTCCATGTCGCTGCTGGTCACCGGCGCCTTCAGCGCCACATTCGTCGTCCCCTTCGGCGCCAGGAACGGCGGGCGCGGGCCTTTGCGCGGCTCCTCCAGGTTCAGGCCCGGCGGGGCGTTCTTGGGAGTGCCCTTGAACGCCGGCTTCGGCAGCTTCAGCGGAATCTCCTCGAGATCGCCGTCGCCCGCCAGCGCCGCAGGCGCGAACAGGCCCAAACCGAACACGAGCGCCGCGCTGCCCGCAAAAATCATCGTGAAGCTACGCCGCATGTTTCCCGACTCCTCCGCGCGGCCGCCGGGCCGCGAACCATACGTACGCCGCGCCGCTGGCAAGCAGTCCCACGCCGCTGCGTTCGTGCCATTCCATCAACTGATGCTGACCACTATACGCGAATAGCGGCGCGGCTGCCGCGACGAATGTGGCGGAAACGCCACCCGCGCACGCGACGGCGAGCCAGAAGCACGTCTTCCGCGCCACGCCGAGCGCGCCGCAGCCGCCGCAACGCTCGGAATCGAATCGATGCGCTCGCCCCCACATCAGAGCGGCCGCAGCAAATCCGGCCAGCACAAGCGGCGCGAACAGCAGGTGAATCACGAGCGCCCAGCCTGTGACGGCGCCGCGGAGCCAGTTCGATCCCAGCCCGGTCGTCGCCGATCCGACCACGCCAGCCACGCACGTCAACAGGATGACCGCGCGCATCATGCGTCTCCCCCGCGACGACGCGCGCCATAGCCGGCCAGGCCGTGACGCAGCAGCGCGAGAAGCATGAGACCCGCGCAAAGCAGCGCGGCGAGCTTAAACGCCTCGCGCAGCGGGAAGCCCGCGTTGAGCGCCTTCACGCGCGCCCGATCGTCGCCGCGGAGCGCCGCCATGTCCCACGTGATGGGGCTGGGCGATTCGCCGATCGGTCCGGGCGAGAGCTTTCCGAAGTAGATCGACGCGTCATCGGCATGGCAATCTGTGCAGCCGCGAATACCGAGCGATTGGCCGGCCGGGCGAACGTCGTGAGCGATCGGCCACAGGTAGGGCGGCAGCGCGTCCTGACCCGGCTGCATCTTGCCCGCGGCGTCGAAGCTGTGGACCAGCCCGTCGCGCAGGTAGACGAGCTGGCCGCCGTCGGGCACGTCGGTCGCGAGCTTGACTGCGATCTGTTCGAGCTGCGCGGCGTCCGGCAGGGCGCCCGCGGGCCCGTCGCCTGTCGGCGCGGCGCGACGCACGCGGTCGAGCGGAACGGGGCGCATCTCGCCGCCGCCATGCCTGATCGCCCAGTAGGCCGGAAAGACGGCACGATGCGGCGCGATCTCGCCGCGTTCGTTTCTGGCGAAGACTGGCGCGAGAATCTGCGGCGGGTCGTCCTGGCTTCTCTCACGAGTGGGAAGGCCCAGGCCGTGATTCATCGCGGTCTGAATCTCGCGCGTGTGCGGCTGCGGCCAGGGGCCGCTGTGACAGGCCGTGCAGGTGAGCTTCTCGAAATGCACAAGCGGAATGCCGCGGTGTTCGGGGTAAGGCGCGCCGAGGCGACCCGCGGCATGGTCGCGTCCGGCGATCAGATCGGCTTCGCCCAGGTGGCAGCCGCGACAACTGAGCGTGGCGGCGTCCGGCGATTTCTCAAGCGCCGGGTCGCCGGGATAGCCGCGCGTGATGCCGTGGTCGATCCCGTTGCGATGGCAATCCGTGCAGAGCAGGCCGGCCGAGAGGTGCACATCCTGGTCGGTGGTCCAGCGCGGCGCGGCCGACTCGCCGACGATCCGCTCCGCGTGGCAGAACGTGCAGCGTTCGAGTGGAGCGCGGAGCGTGAGGTCGAAGAGCACGCGATCGTCGGCGTCGAAACGTCGCAGGTCATACTGGACGCGCGGCGCCGTGCGGTCGGGATAGTCCGGGTTGGGCGGGGCGAGCGGATCGAAGTCATCCGGCAGGCGCTTGGCGTCGCCCCGAATGGTGGCCAGACCGGCGGTCACAGTCGCCGACCAGCGGAAATTCTCACGCTCGATCTGGCGGCTCAGCTCGGCCGGATCGTGCTGGAGCGAGGCCGCGTGGCAAAACAGGCAATCGACTTCGACCGTTCCGGAAATGCCCCAGCGAAGCGATTCGTCGGACGCGTCGATGTCGGCCGGGTCGGGGGCGCCGAAGCCGCCGCCGGGCGAGTGCGCGCCGAAGCGCGTGAGCAGTTCCCAATCGGACACGCCGACGTCGGCCGGGGCGAACGCGCCAGGCCATTGCCGCTTGGACAAGGGCAATTGCGTGCCGCTGCGCTCATCCGTGTAGATCCACGGTTCGCCCGCGCGCCCGTCGGCGACGCCTTCGCGTCCGGCGTTGAAGTGCCAGCCGCTGTGCACCTGGCCGTAGGCGTGGCATTTTCCGCAGGTGCGCGCGGTCGAGAAAGGCGGCGCGTCGGGATCGCGCGGGTCGATGGCGACGCCGTCGGCGTCGTAGAGCGTGATGCGATGGACATAGGGCGCGGGCGAGTCGGTGCGCAGGGTCTCGGCGGCGGGTTCCTCGGCGAGGGCGGGGAGCGTGAGCGCCGGCAAAACCGCAAAAATTGGCATCCGCCACGAGCGCGGGACATTCATCGGCTGAGTCTCGCGCTCAAACCTCGAACTCGCCCGGTTCAAAATTCACGCGGCAGCCCTTCTCCACCGCGTCGTTCGCCTTCAGCACGGATGCGGCCGTCTCGTAGCCGACGTCCGGCGGGCAGCTCAGCGGCGTTCCGGCGCGGATGGCGTTGAAGAAGTTCTCGAGGTGGAGCTGATGCACGTCCTTCTTGCTCTCCTCCAGAAGGCGCTGGCCTTCCGGGGCCTTCGAGCCGTCCGGCGCGAGCGTTTCGCCGAGCTTGAGCGTGATGGCCTCGCGGTCGAGCTTTTCGATCTTCTCCGACTCGTCCTCCCATTCGCGGCGCTTGGCTTCCTGCTCGCGGAAGAACTCGCCGCGGCGGCTGTCCTCGGAGATGACCATCGAGCCTTCGTCGCCCATGAAGCACTCGTAGAACCCACCGTGGCTGGTGGTGTTCAGCACCTGGTAGAACGCCCGCACCGGCCCGCTGTCCGTCGCATATTCGAAGATCGAGAGCACGTTGTCGTACCAGTCGCGGCTCTTCTGCTCGGTGTAGTAGTCCAGCCCGCCGCTGGCGATCACCGATTTCGGACGCGCCTTCAGAACCCAGTTGAACACGTCCACCTGGTGGCTGCCGAGATCGGCCATCGGCCCGCCGGAATACTTCCGGTACCAGCGCCAGTTGCGGAACTGCTCCATGGATTCGTAGCCGTAGCGCTTCAGCGTGTCGGCATCGAGCACCTGGTTCTCCGGCCAGCCGATCTCGTACAGCCGTGGACGGTTCCACTGCCCCTGGCAATGCGTGATGCGCCCGAGCACCTTGTCGTTCTCGATCAGCTTCTTGGCGTGCCAGTAGCGCGGATTGCTGCGCCGCTGATGCCCGATCTGGAGCAGCTTTCCGGTCTCGCGGGCTGCCAGCACCATCTGCTTCGCGCCGTCGAGCGTGTTCGACATCTCCTTCTCGCAATACACGTGCTTGCCGGCCTTCAGGCACGCGACGGTGTGCTCGGCGTGCACCCAGTCCGGCGTCGCGACGATCACCGCGTCGAGGTTCCGCTCCTTCTCGAGCATCTCGCGGTAATCTTCGTAGACGTTCACGATCTGGTCGTATTTCTTCAGAATGTTCGCGGCGTATTTCTGGTGATAGGCCCAGACGTCGCAGACGGCGACGAAGCGAATTCCCGCGATCTTCAGGCAGTTGTTCAGCAGGTTCCGGCCCTGGCTGCCCGGTCCGATGATCGCGATCGCCAGCTCGGGCGGATTGTCGCCCGTCTTCTCGGCCGCTTCCTGTGCCCAGGCCTGCGGCCCGGCGAGCCACATGCCGGCCGAAGTGACGGCCGCGGTCTGCACAAAATGGCGACGGGTTACGTCGCTTCCGGGTTTCGTTGGTGCGCCAGGGTTCATGAGCATCCTCGGGCGAAGTTCGGGGCCGAACCGGTCCGCAAGTCGTTCTGGGTCCGCGGCACACGGCCGTCGCGGGCGGCGAATTCGCCACGCGGGCGGTGGCTCGTCAACGAACCACGAATCGACGATCCTCTGTCGAACTGCTACAGGGGCGATCGGCTCCCACGTGTGTACGTTACAGATTGCGCGGCGCGATCGTCAATCGACGGGCGGCAGGCGGGACGCGAACCAGCCGGCGGATTGTCGCCGTGGCGGCGGCGTGCGCCGGTTCGGCTCGGTGCGAGGGGAAGTCGCGCTTCGGAAAGGGGTCGCACAAGCAGCCGGCGCGAGGGCCTTGATTCCGTCGCGCTTGCGTTTTACGCTTGTCCTTTCGGTCCGCGAGGCGATCTTCGCGCCGCCGATGTAGCTCAACGGTAGAGCACCGCTTTCGTAAAGCGGGGGTTGAGGGTTCAAATCCCTCCATCGGCTTTCATGTTTCCGCTTTCTGCCCGCCGGTCCGCACCCAGCCGATGTCCGTGCCGTCATGCAGCCGCAAGCGCCCCGAAAGAAGGGCCGCGTGGTGCTGGATGTGCCGGATGGAGTGGAGCTGGTGCTCCAGCTTCGGCATCGTGGCGTGCCACGGAAAGCCTGCGCCGGCCGCGTCGAGGTCCAGGCGATCAACGCAGGCATCGACCATGCGGTCGCAGAGCGTCCAGTAGCTCAGCAGGTCGTCGCGCGTGTACGGATCGGCGATCGGCTGGGCGCTCTCGGGCGGGTAGGGCAGGTCGTGATGCTCGCCGCGGTGGCGCTCCCACGGCGTGAAGTCCTCGAGCCGCCGCTGAAGATAGAGGTGCGTGAAGTAGAGTGTGTGGTACGCGACGCGCCAATACGGCGTCGCGTGCGGGCCGTCGTTCCAGAGCAAGTCCGGGCATTGCTCGATCGTCCGCCGCAGCGTCTCCAGTGCCGCGTGATACTGACCTTTCAGCGCCGTTCGAATGTCCATCGTCAGGCTCCGATCGACGGGGATGGGTTGGCGACGGCTCGCGGACCGGGCGGGACGCCCGTACCACCCGCATTGGTGCGGAACCGACGCGAATCCAGTCTATGGCCTGCGTCTGACCGTTCCTGCGCGGGATTCTGCACGGAGCCCTGCACGGAGTCCCGCGCGGAGTCCTGCGCGGAGTCGTGCACGGAATCCCGCACGGGGCCCTACGCCACCGCCGGATCGGCCGCGTCGGGGTTGATGCCGAGCTGCTTCATCGCGGCCGGCAGCTTGGCGCGCTCGAACTGGTTCTTCTTGGACAACTCCCACAGCGCCGAGTACGCCACGTTCTCCGCATCGATCTCGAAGTGCCGGCGGAGCGCCTCGCGCGTGTCGCTGCGGCCGAAGCCGTCGGTGCCGAGCGCGTAGAGGCCGGCCGGAGTCCACGGGGCGACGCGGCTGGGCAGCGTCTTCACGTAGTCCGAGACGGCGACGATCGGCCAGGGCTCGTCCTTGAGCGCCTGGGCGACGTGCGGCAGGCGCGGCTTCTGGTCGGGGTGCAGCTTGTTCCAGCGGCTGCACGAGAGCGCGTCGCGATAGAGCTCGGTGTAGCTGGTGACGCTCCAGACGTCGGCCGCGACGGCGAACTGCTCGCGCAGGAGGTCCTGCGCGCGGAGGGCTTCGTTCAGCAGCGGACCGCTGCCGAACAGGTGCACGCGCGGCAGCTTGCCGGGGTTTTCCGCCGCGCGGAACTTGTAGAGTCCGCGGAGGATGCCCTCCTCGGCGCCGTCGATGAGCGCGGGCTGTGAATATTGTTCGTTGTAGGCCGTGATGTAGTACAGCACGTCTTCCTGGTTCTCGTACATGCGGCGGATGCCGTCGCGGATGATGACCGCGAGCTCGCAGGCGAACGCCGGGTCGTACGAGATGCAGTTCGGAACGGTGCTCGACAGGATGTGGCTGTGCCCGTCCTGGTGCTGGAGACCCTCGCCGTTCAGCGTCGTGCGCCCGGCCGTCGCGCCGACCAGGAAGCCCTTGCAGCGCATGTCGCCGGCCAGCCAGATCAGGTCGCCGATGCGCTGGAATCCGAACATCGAATAGAACGTGAAGAAGGGGATCGTGTTCAGCCCGTGCGATGCGTAGGCCGTGCCGGCGGCGATGAACGAAGACATCGAGCCGGCCTCGGTGATGCCTTCTTCGAGAAGCTGCCCATTCTGGCGCTCCTCATACTTCATGAGCAGGTGCGCGTCGACCGGCTCGTACTTCTGGCCGGCGTGGGCGTAAATGCCGTAGGTGCTGAACAGCGCCTCCATGCCGAACGTGCGGGCCTCGTCGGGAACGATCGGAACGATCAGCTTGCCGAGGTCTTTCTCTTTCATCAGCCGGCCGAGCATGCGCATGTAGGCCATCGTGGTCGAAGCCTTGCGATCGCCGCTGCCGGAGAGGAACTCCTTGAACACCTCGCGGTCGGGAGCGCGCAGCGGCTGGGCTCGTACGATGCGGCGCGGGACCGGTCCGCCGAGGGCGGCCCGCCGCGCGAGAAGGTAGTCGTGCTCCTCGCTGCCGGCTTCGAACCGGCAGAAGGGCGCGTTCTTGATGTCCTTGTCGCTCACCGGAATGTCGAAGCGGTCGCGGAAGCTCTTCAGCTCCTCCTCGTTGAGCTTCTTCTGCTGGTGCGTGATGTTGCGGCCTTCGCCGGCCTCGCCCAGGCCGTAGCCCTTGATGGTGCGGGCCAGAATGACCGTCGGTCGGCCCTTCGTGTCCAGCGCGGCCCGATAGGCGGCATGCACCTTGACCGGATCGTGACCGCCCAGGCGCAACGACTGAATCTGTTCGTCGGAATATCCGCGCACCAGCTCTGCGACGACGGGATCCTGACCGAAGAAGTGCTCGCGCGCGTAAGCGCCCGGCTCGACGGAGTAGCGCTGCCACATGCCGTCCACGGTGTTGTTCATGATTGCCATCAGGCGGCCGTCTTCGTCGGCGTCGAACAGCGGGTCCCAGTCGGAACCGAAGATGACCTTCAGCACGTTCCAGCCGGCCCCGCGGAACGCCGCTTCGAGCTCCTGGATCACGCTGCCGTTGCCCCGGACGGGGCCGTCGAGGCGCTGCAGGTTGCAGTTGACCACCCAGGTCAGGTTGTCGAGCCGCTCGCGCGCCGCCAGCGTGATGGCGCCGAGGCTCTCTGGCTCGTCCATCTCGCCGTCGCCCAGGAAGGCCCAAACGCGCGAGCCGGTCGTGTCGGACAGGCCGCGGTCGAGAAGATATTCGTTGAAGCGGGCCTGGTAGATCGACGTGATCGGGCCGAGACCCATCGAGACGGTGGGGAACTGCCAGAACTTCGGCATGAGCCAGGGGTGCGGATAGCTCGACAGACCGCCGCCGTTGGCGAGTTCGCGGCGGAAGTTCATCAGGTGCGATTCGTCGATTCGGCCTTCGAGATAGGCACGGGCGTAGATGCCGGGCGAAGCGTGTCCCTGGAAGTAGATGTGATCGCCGGCGCGCTGCTCGTCGCCGCCGCGGAAGAAGTGGTTGAACGCCACCTCGTACAGCGTTGCGGCCGAGGCATAGGTCGAGATGTGCCCCCCGATGCCGTCGCTGGCCTTGTTGGCGCGAACGACCATCGCCATGGCGTTCCAGCGGGCGAAGCTCTTGATGCGCCGCTCGATCCGTCGGTCGCCCGGATAGGCCGGCTGCTCGCTGTGATGAATCGTGTTGCGATAGGGCGTGTTGGCGCTGACCGGAACGTCGACGTAGTGCCGCTGGGCCCAGTCGCGCAGCCGGTCCAGGAGGAATTCCGCCCGCGGGCGGCCCGATGTTCGTACCACCGAATCGATGGATTCAATCCACTCGTAAGTTTCGAGAACATCGAGGTCGTTGAGATCCAGGTTGTCGTCGTTGTGTCGAAGCATTCCGTTCAGTGCGCTCCTGCGCCGGGAGAGAGCGATCCGGGTCGGGGGCGATCCGCTGTGACCGCACTGGGATCGCTGGATCGAGGCGGGTTGCGTTTCCGCGACCCCGGCAGTAATATACCGGACTTTGCAGATTTGCCAAACGGGACCGGCAGCGCGAGGAGCACGCGTGTACGCGATCATCGAAGACGGCGGAAGGCAGTACAAGGTCAGCGAAGGCGACGCACTGCTCGTCGATGTCCGGGAGATGCCCGAAGGCGCGACTGAAGTCGTCTTCGATCAGGTCCTGATGCTTGGCGAAGGGGAATCGGCCCGGATCGGCGCCCCGACCGTCGCCGGCGCGCGCGTCATCGCTCGCCTCGAAGAGTCCCTCAAGATGCCCAAGGTCGTTGGAATCCTGTTTCGCCGGCGCAAGGGCTTAAAGAAGAAGTTCGGCCACCGTCAGCCGATGATGAAGGTCCGCATCGAGAAGATCGTGGCCTGACCCGTCGCGTAATGCCTCCCGAATCGACCGGGAGACCGCCTTGGCACGCCTGGCCGTGTTTTTGTGCCTGGTCGCCTGCATGAGCGAAGCCGCGCCGCAGGCCTCTCAGCCGGCTGCCTCCGCGCCTGCCGAATCCGCCCAGCAACGCCTCAACCGGATTCAGTCCGCACGCCCGGAATCGCTCACGCAGCCCGACCGGGCTCTCGCTGCCGCGCTCGACTTCTATCTCGGACTCGCCGAGGCGGACGCGCCGCGCGCCACGCGCCGCGTCGACGCCATCGGCTATCAGCCGCTGCCGCTCACCGGTGAGCTTCCCGCAGACGCCGTGAAGCCCATTCGCGCCGCTGACCTGGCGCGACGCATTCAGGAACAGGACCGCTCCCGGCTTGCAGATGTGTCTGCCGAGCGGTTCGTGCTGCTCCAAAAGGACGCGCTGGCAGCGCACTTCCCGGCCGCGGCCGCGTGGATGGCGTCCGGCGACTTCGCCGTGCTGCTCGATCCTCCGGTCGGGCTCGCGGGCTGGTCCGACCGGGCGAGTTGCGTCATCGTGCGGGTCCGCGCCACGCGCGCGACGGTCATCGGCGGGAACGTGTTCGCGTCGTTGGAAGCAAGCCCGTAGCGGTTCTGCTCACGGCGCGCGAGTGATTCGAAAGACCCGGACCTCGCGCGTATTCGGTGATGTCGGCGGCGGCGGGCCGCCCAGCCATTGCGCCCACTCGTCCGCGCGCGTCCTGGGACAGGCGTGGCGCTCGACCCGCGCGATCTGCACCGGTTCCCCCAGCAAGTCCACGCGAATAGACGCAGCGGCGTCGTCGGACGGCGACGTCGCGAGCCAATCCCGGAGCGGGCCGTGCAGCGCGCGGTCCATCGCGGACGGTTTCTGGATGGACTCAAGCCGATCCCATGGCGCGATTTCGGCATAATCGAGTCCGCCCTTGTTCAGCAATTCCCGCAGACGCTGCGGACTCACGCGCGACGAGGCCATCACGCGATCCGGAAGGCCGTCGACGTAGATTGCGGTCAGGTGCCGCGCGATCGTGCTGGAAAGAGCGAGCGGCACGTCCCGAGCGGCGTGAATAGCGCTCTGCGCCGTGCGGACAATGTCCGCTCGATAGAGCTTGCCGGCGCCGCGGTTCGTCTGGCGCTGTTCGAGCACCCAGTACACCGCCACGCCCGCAATCGCCGCGACCGCGATGGGCCTCCCCACGCGCGACCGCGCCGCGGCGCCGCGCAGCGCGGTCACCAGCGCGGCGCTGCCCATCAACAGGATCAGCGGCACGACCGGCGTGAAGTAGCGCGCTTGCAGGCTGGGCGGCACGTAGGCCGACAGGCTCATCGATCCGAACGTGTGGTACGCGAAGTACCAGCCGACCAGCAGCAGCGGGAGCGGGCGGCCGCGAACCAGCGCCGCATAGGCCGCGGCCGATGCCAGCCCCAGCACGCGATCGCGCGGCGACCAGTAGGGCGGACCCAGGTTGTACCACAAGTGCCACAGGCGCTCGTGCGGCCAGAAACCGTACGGCCACGTTCGCGTCGGGCTGACGATCGACTCATCCACGACCCAGGCTGCGCGCGTATAGGCCCGGCCGGTCAGCGCGCTGAGCGCGATCCACTCGCCCGCGAACACGATGACAAACCCGAGCAGCAGCGCCATCCACCCGGCGGCGACGCCCGCGATGCCGCGTCGCCGCGCGATGCACAGCCAGGCGGCCGCGAAGAACGGCCCCAGGATGAGCGAAGTCTCCTTCGCCAGGTAACCGAGCCCGACCAGCGCCCCGCACGCCACCAGCAGCGCCAGCGCGGTGCGGCTTGCGTCCTTTGCGTGCCGCCGGCTTGCCTCGTCGATCGCGAGCACAGCGCCCAGCAGGCAGCATGCCAGTGGGGTGTCCGGCAGAATGGCCGTTCCGGCGAGCACGAGGGCCGGGAAGAGCGCGACGGCCCACGCGGTCAACACCGCCGTCGCGCGATCGAACCAGCGCCGCGCGAGCAGGGCGACGAGCGCGATGGTCAACAGGTGGAAGCAGACGTGCGTGGCGGCGATGCGGTCCGCGTCATAGCCGGCGGCCCACGCCACGGCGGCATTCCAGCCGACCATGAGCAGGCGGTTCTGGCCGAGGGTGGGCTCTTCGGGCAGCGAACCCTGCGTCACGATCTGCCGCGCGGCGGACAGGTACTCCATGTCGTCGCTGGCGTAATGTCCGGTGAAGAAAAAGAGATCGTTCAGCAGCGCGAGAAGCAGGATCGCAGCCAATGCGGCGCGGGCGGCGGCGGGCGGTATGTCCCAGGGCGGCGCGGACGCGGTCGGCTGCGGCGCGGCCATGGCGCTCCCGTGAGGCTCGGGACATCCCCCGTGGGCCGCGCGCAGGCCGATCAGTCGCGCGCGGTTCGAGGTCGAAGGGATACGGTAGCGTCGCGTTGCGGCGGCCGCTATCGCGCGGAGCGAGGAAGGGCATCGGGCGGTTCGGGGGACGCTTCCGCCCGGCCCGAGCGCCGGTGCGCCTGGTTCGGCGCACCGGCGAGGCGCCATGGCTCCCCCGGGCGTCGTGAGCGGTGTGCAGCTGGCTCGGCAGGGTTGCGCGTCGCTAGCGGCGGCGCGTCAGCATGCCGATCACGAGCAGGGCGATGGACGCGGGTTCCGGAATCTGGGTGGCGGTGAACAGCCAGTCATCCGCGCCGTTCGGAGCGGTCCGGTCGCCCATCATGAGCCAGCCCCAGCCGGAGATGCCGGCGAAGCCGCGATGCCCGAGATCGTTGCTCTCGTCGCCGAATCGAAAGGTATAGCTTCCGTTCGACTTGTCCGACAGGTTGATGTTGTCCCCGAGCGGCGTCGAGATCGTGCCCGTGTTTGTTCCGCTGGGCGCGGTGACCCACAGATCATCGTCGCCGGTCACCAGACCGAGCGCGGTGTCGTATTTGAACGTCAGCGTATAGATGCCGCGATAGGCGTCGTTGAAGTATGAGCCGCCCGCGTCGCGGCCGCCGTACACCTGTCCGAAGATCTCGATCTCCTGCGACGCGAAGTCGTAATCGAGCCGCACGTTGGAGTCCGGGTGGTCGAAGTCGAATGTGAAGATGTCATTTCCGCCGGTGACGTTGTACAGCTCGTCCAGGCGCAGTCCGTATCCCGGCGGCGCGACGCCGCCGTCGGGGTGGTTGTGTAACTGGTACAGGCCGCCGCTGATTGCGGCGCCTTGGGCCGTTGCGCACAGCCCGGCGACGGCGGCGAGACTTCCGATGGTTGTGAACGCGAAGCGGCGCATGCGATTCCTCCTCCTGTGCGTCCGCGCGATAGCTCCGGCTCCCGGGGACGCGGGTTTCACAAACTATAGGAGAAGGGAGGCATGTAAGTCACAACAATTGTCTAAACGACTTCAAAGCAGTCACTATAGGACGTGTTGTGCGTCTCGTAATCGTTGCGGACGGGAGCCCTGGTTCGGAATTCGGCGCCGTGGCTTGCTTTCTCGGACGATCGGCGCGCGGGGCCGGGACGTCGGCGCGCTGCGAGCGGCGATGCGCAGCGGGCGCCGCCGGCGCAGGATTGCGGAGATTGCGGGGAACGTGCGAACGGATCCGGCCGCCCGCGCCGACCGCGGACGCGCGGGCCCGCCGTCGCGGCGCGCTATTCGCCGCGGTCCTGCCAGGGCTTTCCGCCGCGCGTGAATCGGAGGCCGGCCGCTTCGAGCTGTTTCGCCAGCGTCGCGGCGCTCTCGTCGTCGTATCCGAACAGGAAGACCGCGACACGCGGCGACAGCTTCACGATTCGTCGCTGCGCCAGCTCGCGCTCGATCTCGTAATCCTGGAGAAACTCGTCGCGGTCCTGCGCCGAGTCCCACGCCGTGATCCACACGCCGCGCGGCTCGGCCAGCGCCTCGGCGTGCGCCGCGTCGGGCTTTCGCGACAGCAGAAAGAAGCGATCGCCGCCCCAGCCGGTCGCGGCCTCGTTCGTCCAGTAGGCCGGCGACCCCGCGGCGATCAGGTCCAGGGGGCGCTGGGCATCGACCGCCAGCAGTGCGCAGAGCAGCTCGCCGATCGTGTTGCGATAGAGCACCTTCCAGCCGTCGCGTTCGAGCAGCCCGGCGAGCTGCGCATCGTCCACCACGATCGGCTCGTCGCGATGCGCGCGCTGCCAGTACTTTTCCGGGTGCAGGATCTGCTCGGTGGATCGCGGAGGGTCTTTCAGCGCCGCCAGCACGTTCTCGGATTCGTTCCCCTCGCCGACCAGCCCGGCGATGTCGCCGCGGAGCACGAAGAACATTCCGCAGAGGTATTGAGCGATGAGCGCGGAGAAGTAGGGCGGGGCTTTCAGCAGCGGTTCCGACCGCTCCATCTCGCGCGCCTGCACTTCGGCCAGTTCGCCCGCGTCGAAATCCCCGGACTGCATCGCTTTCGTCATGTAGCGCGTCATCAGCGCCGTGGCGGAGCCTTCGATGACGGCGCCGGCCGCCAGGGCCGCGTCTTCGCTCAGGTCCGGATCAAACGCGAGCTTTTCGAGATCGACGTATTGATCGTCCAGCGCGTGGGTCAGCTCGTGGGCGACGAGCGTGCGATTCAGCAGCGGACCATAGTCGGTGCCGTCGCGCTGGAGCATGAAGAACGTCTTGGACTGCGGATCATAGAAGCCGCCGATCTGGTTCAGCAGCACATCCAGGAACGTCTGCCGCAGGTCGCACTTCGGCGGGATCAGCCCGACCATCCGCAGCATCGCCTCGAGCCGCTCCAGCCGCCCGTCCCCGAGCATCTCGTCAAACAGCTTCTTATGCAGGTAGCCGCGGAGCTGCTCCTCATTGTGCACGTCGGTCTTCACCGGCGTCTTGAACTTCCAGCCGCGCAGCTCTTCCACTTCGGTCTGGACGGCCTTCGCCATCTCGCGCCATTCGGCCGCGGTGGGGCCGGTGCGCTTGCGTTCCGGCGCGTCGGGCGGCTTGGGGGATTCGGCGCGGGTCGGGATCGCCAGCAGGAGCACGCCGGTCAGAATCGATGCGAAGAGCGGGCGAAGAGCGTCAAGCCGCATGGCAGCCTCCGGAATTCCGCGGGACCACGACGCCGCATTGACGCCGCCCGACCCTGGACTGATCTTATCGGCAACGACCAGAGAAGACGAAGCGATGCGGGTCCGGCTTTCACAAAACGCGATCCTGGTGCTGATGGCGGCGGCGCTCGCGCCGATGGCGACCGCACAGCCGGTAGCCCAGTCGGCGCCCGCGCTGTCGCCGGTGGTGGACAAGCTGATCGGATTCGAGATCGGCGCGCCGACCGGCTGGAGCGTGGATCGAACGGCGTTCTTCGGGCCGGCCGGGTCGCGCGGCCTGCTGCGGGGGGCCTCGCCGGACGGCCTGAACACGTTTCAGGTTCTGGTCTTCTCGCCGTCGGCCGACGTGCCGTTCGCGGCGTGGGCGGAGTATTTCGCGCGCCAGCTCGCGACGATCAGCGGCATTCGCGACGTGCGGGTCGAGCCGCTTACGCATGCGGGGCGGGAAGCCGCGTTCGTCGAAGCGCCCGCGGTTCTCGGCGCCGACCACACGCGGACGCTGTTCTTCTGCCTGCGACTGGACGCGGAGCTGATCTGGGTGCTTTCCTACGCCGAGGTGCTCGGGCGATCGTCGGAGGACGCGACCGCCCGCGCGGCGACTGCGCTGGAAGTGCCACCGCTTGTTCGGCGGATGATCGACTCGCTTCGCGTGTTCTATGACGCCGGCGTCGCGCGAGAATTCGAGGAAGGACTCGAGCGAGGCCGGGAATACCTGCGGCGGTTTCAGCTCGCCGACGACATCCGCGAGCTGCGGATCGACGAATCCCCGCGCAGCTACGTCATCCGCGTCGGCGGCAAAGCGGTCGGCTACCTGACGCGGCGCTTCGCCCGCGCCACCGAGCCGCTCGACCGCGCCCGCGCCGGCGCGCAGCCACGCGAAGGGCTGCGCGTCTACGAGCGGACGTGGCAGTTCGCCGCCGACGGGGCGGCCGTCTACAGCCGCGTCGAGCTGTTCTCCCGCCTGGACGGCAACACGGACCTCTACGAATTCAACACGACGCACGTGCCGGCCGCCTCGATGCCGGATGGCAAGCCGTTCTCGCTTCGCGACCAGTGCGTACGCGAGGGCGACGCGCTGTTCTCAAGCGTCACCAGCACGGTTGTGAACGAACTGCCGACGCCGCGCGAGCCGGTTCGGGTGGACGACGCCTATCTCGGACTGTCCTGGGTGCGCGTTCTGCCGGCGCTGCTCGGCGTCGAGCCGCGCGCGCTGATCGCGTTTCACATCTACGATCCGAGCACGCGTACGCTCGTGCCGCATTCGGTGAAAGTCGTCGGAGAACGGACTTTGCCCGGATCGACCGAGCCGGCGGTCGTCTACGAAACGCGCGAGGGGGCCGTGCCGAGCGTCACGGTCGTCTACACCGATCGCGCGGGCCACATGCTGCGCCTGGAATGCGGCGAACTGCTGGTCGAGCGCGCCGCCGAAGAGGAAATCGAACGGCTCTTCCGCGCGCAGCGCGACGCGGCGTTGAAGGCGGCCGGAATCGGAGGGTAACAGCGCGTCGGCGCCGGCCGCATCATCGCCCGGCGCGGACCGCGACATTCCACAAGAACGCCGGGTCGGAACGGATTCGCAGACCCTCGAGCATCAATGCATCGCCGGCGCGCACGTTCTCCAGAACCAGTCCCAGGTCCGCCAGCGTGGGCACGTTGAAGCCGTCGATACGGAGCACGACGTCGCCCGGGATGACGCCGGCGCGGTCGGCCGGACCGCCCGGAATCACCTGGTCCACCAAAAACCCGATCTCCTCCGACAGGCCGTAGCGACGCCGCGTCTCGGCGCTGAATTCGGCCGGCGCGACGCCGAGGATGCGCCGGGACAAGGCATCGGCGTCCGGCAGGGGGATCGGCGCGAGCTCGATCGTGGCCTGGCGTTCGCTGACGCCGCGCCGATAGCTCAGGTTCACCGTTTGCGACGGGCGCGCGCCGAGCAAGTGCACGTAGTAGTCGATCGTATCGCGCAGCGGCGCGCCGTCGAACTTCGTCAGCCGATCACCCGGCGCGAGGCCGGAGAGCGCCGCCGGGCTCTGCGGCTCGACCGAGATCACGGACGCGTCCGGTCCGCCGACCCGCAGGCCGAATCGGACGCGTTCGCGCCGCTCAATGTCGAGCATCGCCGGCAGCAGCTCCCAGACGCGGTTCACGGGAATGGCAAAGCCAACGTTCTGTGCGTCGCCGCGGATCGCGGTCGTGATGCCGATCAGCTCGGCGTTGATGTTCAGCAGCGGACCGCCTGAATTGCCGGGGTTGATGGCCGCATCCGTCTGGATCAGCCCGCGGTACGCGACGTCCGGCGAGAATTCCAGTTCGCGGTCCAGCGCGCTGACGATTCCCGAAGTGACGGTGTGCTGGTATCCGAGCGGGTTGCCGATGGCGACGACCGTTTCGCCCACCAGGACGTCATCGCTGCGGCCGATACGGATCGAGGCCAGGGGCGTCGGAGCGTCCACCTTGAGAAACGCCAGGTCGAACTCCGGCTTCACGGCCACCACCTGCCCCGGCAGCTCGCGCTGGTCGGCGAAGATCACGGAGATGTCCGAAGTCTGCGCGACGACGTGCGCGTTCGTGAGGATGTAACCGGACTCGTGGACGATCACGCCCGATCCGACGCTCTGCACGCGGCGCTCGACCGTTCGCGGGCGACCGCCGCCGAATATTTCGTCGAACAGGGACGTGGATTGCAGAAACCGGGCGCGCTGCACGCGCGTCGTGGCGATGTTGACGACCGAGTCCCGGCATTTCTCGAACACTTCGACGACCGGCGAACGCCGCAGCAGTCGCCGCTCTTGCCCGTCCTGTCCCAGGGCGACGTCGGCGCTGACGCCCCAGGTCAGCAGGAGGAGAATTCCGTTCCGCGCGCTACGCATTCATCCGGCTCCTTCATCGGTTCTCCGAGCACTCCAGACGGCGCGAAACGACGGCCGCTGTCACGTTTTGCCCGCTCCGGACGCCGGGCGAGCCCGGGGCCGGTTCGCCCGCTTGTCCGATCGCCTCGTTGGGATGATACTATCGGGTTCGGCCGGTGACGCATGACGCCGGCGGCGCATTCGGAGACGCGTGGATGGGAGCAACGCTCCAAGCCCTGTTGAGATTGCAGGAAATCGAGCTTCAGCTCGTGGACATTCGACGGGAGATCGACCGCAAGAATCGGCAGGTCGGCACACAGTCCGGACGGCTTCAGAGCGCCGAGAAAGACGTGGCGGCCCGCAAAGAGCAGCTTCGGCGTCAGCAGTTGCAGTTCAACGAGCTCGACGCCGAGATCAAGGCCCGCAGCGCGCACATCGACAAGCTTCGCCAGCAGCTCAACACCGTCCGCACGAACAAGGAATACGCGGCGCTGCTGTCGCAGATGAATAACGAGAAGGCCGATCTCAGCAAGCTCGAAACCCGCACGCTCGAAATCATGGAAGAGCTCGAAGCGCGCAAGCGGGACGTCTCGGCGATGGAGGACGTGCAGAACAGCGAATCGGCCCGCCTCCAGGAGCTGCGCGCCCAGAGCGGGCAGACGAGCGACACGCTCTCGGTCCGCCTGGAACGCCTCGAACGGCAGCGCGGCGAGGCGGCCGCGGCGATCGATCCGCGCGTCATGGACCAGTTCAACCGGCTGAGCCAGCGCTACGACGGGCAGGCCCTGGCCGAGCTGACGCCGACCGATCCGCGCGAGACCGAGTACATCTGCGGCGGCTGCTTCATGGCCAAGCGAGCCGATATCCTCAATGCTCTCCGGCTTCGCGACGAGATCGTCCCCTGCAAGTCGTGCGGACGCATCCTCTACCTGCGGCCGCGAGCCTGACCGAAGGCGCCGGTGGGACTCATCATCCATGTCGATGGCGGTTCGCGCGGCAACCCGGGTCCGGCCGGCGCGGGCGTGGTCATTGCCGACGAGCATGGACGGCGCGTGCACGAAGGCGCGTACTTCTATGCGCGCCTGACCAACAACGAGGCCGAATACCACGCGCTGGTCCGTGCGCTGGAGCGCGTCGAGCGACTGGCGGACGAGCCGGTCCTGATCCGCTCGGACAGCGAGCTTCTCGTGCGGCAGCTCACCGGCGAGTACCAGGTGAAGAGCCCGCGGCTGTTGCCCCTCGTGCACCGCGTGCAGTCGCTGCTCATCCGCCGCCCGCGCTGGTCCATCGAACACGTTCCGCGCGAACGAAACCGCCGCGCGGACGAGCTGGCGAATCTCGCCATGGATCGCGCGGAGGACGTGATCGTCTTCGACGACGACGGCGCATCGCCGCCGCCTCCCTCACCCGATCCGGCCGGACCCGCTTCGCCGGACGCCGGTGCTTCCCCGGCCGCACGATCCGATTCCGGCAAGCGCGTGCACGTCTCGGTTCACAACGCGCCCGCCAGGAAGCGCTGCGCCGCCGGCGGATGCGGTTTCGAGGCCATGAGCGTCGGCCATACGCTTCCCGCTGGCGTGTGCATCTACGCCGCGCACGCGTTGCTGCCGACGCTCATTGCGTTTCAGGGCATGGAGAGCGGCGAATTGCACGTCGCGCCGACGCTCACGGTCCGATGCGCGCGGACGGGCTGTGACGCTGTGTTTCACGTGGATGGCGCGCCCTCGCACAACGGGCGACCGCAGAAGTAGATCGCATCCAGCGTCGCTTGCGGAGCGGGCGCCGTGCCGGCGCTGCGCATTCGGCGGTATCGGCAGACTCGCCTAGCTCGGGCAGCGGTGCGGTCTGCGCAGTAGCGGGGAGCGAGGGCGTGTGGCTCGCGCGTTCGAACGGCGCCCGCTACGCGCTCCACCCCTGCGATCCCAAGAGCTTTACGAACCGGCAGGGCAGCACGGTCTCTCGCGTCAGGCCGCTGACACCCCGTTCGACCACCAGCAGCGACTGATCGCCGACCGGACCGATGGGAACGACGAGCTTCGCCCCGACCGCAAGTTGCCGCGTGAGCGCGTCAGGCACATCCGGCGCGCCGGCCGTCACGAGAATGCCGTCGAACGGCGCCTGCTCGGCCCACCCGAGCGATCCGTCCCCGCAGCGGAACCGCACGTTTGCGGCGCCCAGCGCGCGGAGCCGTTCGCAGGCCGCAACCATGAGCGGCAGGTGCCACTCGATCGTGTAGACCTCGCCGGCAAGGCGCGACAGGACGGCGGTCTGGTATCCGGTGCCCGTGCCGATCTCGAGCGCTCGCCCGCCCGGCGGCAGCGCCAGCAGCTCGGTCATCCGCGCCACGATGTACGGCTGCGAGATCGTCTGTCCGCAGTCGATCGGCAGGGCGCTGTCGGAATAGGCTTCGTCGGCGCGCTCGTCCGGAACGAAGCGCTCGCGCGGGACGGCCCGCATCGCCGCCAGCACGTCGATCGCTCGGACGCCGCGGACGGCGATCTGGCGCTCGACCATCTCCAGGCGCTCGGCCGATCGGTCGGGTTGGTAGGCATGCGCCTTCATGCGGTACTATTCTATCATGCCAGAATCTATTCACATTGGCACGTCGGGTTGGAGCTATGACGACTGGGTCGGACCGTTCTATCCGGCCGGCGTGAGGAAGTCCGACTATCTCGAACACTACAGCCGCGCGTTCCAGGTCGTCGAAGTCGACAGCACCTACTACCGGCCGCCGTCCGTCGGCCAGGTGCGCGCGTGGGCGGACCGCACTCCGGCGGGCTTCAAGTTCGCGCTCAAGGCGCCCGGCCTGATCACGCGCGAAAAAGCGCTGCTGGACTGCGAGGCGGAGATGCAGGGTCTGGTGGACGCGCTCGCGCCGCTGGGATCCAAGCTCATCTGCGTTCTGTTGCAGTTCAGCTACTTCAATCGCAGCGCGTTTGCGTCGGTGCGTCCGTTCCTCGAGCGCCTGTCCGCGTTTCTGGCGCGCTTCGCCGGCGCCGTGCCGCTCGCCGTGGAGATCCGCAACAAGAACTGGCTGACGCGCGACTACTTCGAGCTCCTCCGTTCGCACGCCGCCGCGGCCGCCCTGGTCGAGCATGCCTGGCTGCCGCCGCTGAACCAGGTCGCGGCCAATCTGGACGTCGTCACCGCGCCGTTCTCCTACGTCCGGCTCATCGGCGATCGCGAGGAGATCGAGCGCGTCACAACGACCTGGGAGAAGCCCGTGATCGATCGCGAGGCCGACCTGGCGCGCGTGGCGAGCGCGATCCGGACGATCGCCGCCCGCGTCCCCGTCTACACGTTCGTCAACAACCACTACGCCGGCCATGGTCCGGACACGTGTCGTCGGCTGCGCGAAAGGCTGGACGCGGCCTCCGACGCGTCGGCGTAAGCGCGGCCACGCGGTCGGCGCGCATCAATCGGCTTGCGCGTCCGCGGCCTCGCATGAAGCTCCGCGAAGCGTCTCGCCGGTGTATACTCCCGGTCATCCAGCCCCGCCGTCGTAGCCGGCGCCGCGCTACCGGGGCGCCAGGCGAGCAAACGACCGATCGCGCTCCCGCGGCGCCTCGGGCGGACGGAGGCGGTCGCGACAGGATTCGCGCGCAACGCATGAACCAGCAGAACATCCGAAATTTCTCGATCATCGCGCACATCGACCACGGCAAGAGCACGCTCGCCGACCGGCTGCTTCAGCGCAGCGGCGCGATCTCCGAGCGCGAGCTGAAAGAGCAGATTCTCGACGACATGGACCTCGAGCGCGAACGCGGCATCACGATCAAGGCCTCCGCCGTCACCGTCGAAGTGACCGTCCGCGGGCAGCGCTACATGTTCAACCTGATCGACACGCCCGGGCACGTGGACTTCCACTACGAGGTGGACCGCGCCCTGGCCGCGTGCGACGGGGCGCTGCTGGTCGTCGACGCCACCCAGGGCGTCCAGGCCCAGACTGTCGCGAACGCCTATGCGGCCGTCGGCAACGACCTCACCATCATTCCGGTCATCAACAAGGTCGATCTTCCAGGCGCCCGACCGGAAGACACCGCGCTCGAGATCGAGCACGTGCTCGGAATCAGCGCCGAGAACGTGCAGTTCGTCTCCGCCAAGACCGGCGTCGGTGTGGACGAGCTGATCGAAGCGATCGCTCTGCACATGCCGGCCCCGAAGGGCGACGCGGGCGCGGCGCTTCAGGCGCTCATTTTTGACAGCGAGTACGACGATTACCGCGGAGTGATCTGCTACGTCCGCGTGATGAACGGCGTGATTCGGAAGGGGCAGAAGGTGCTGCTCATGGGCCGCGCGCGGCACTACGTCATTACTGAACTGGGCAAGTTCCGCCCGCGCATGACCGCCTGCGACTCGCTCAGCGCCGGCGAGACCGGCTACATGGTCGCCAACATCAAGACCCTCCAAGACGTGACAGTCGGCGACACGATCACCGACGCCGTGCATCCGGCCGCGACGGCGCTGCCGGGCTATCAGCCGGCCAAGCAAATGGTGTTCTGCGACTTCTTTCCGGCCAGCGGCGAGAACTATGAGCAGCTTCGCGAGGCGCTGGGCAAGCTCAGCCTGAACGACGCGTCGTTCACGTATCTGCCGCAGCACAGCGACGCGCTCGGCTTCGGTTTCCGCTGCGGCTTCCTGGGCCTGCTGCACATGGACATCGTGCAGGAGCGGCTCGAGCGCGAGTGCGGCGTATCGGTCGTGCAGACCGCTCCGAGCGTAACGTACGAAGTGGAACTGATGACCGGCGAAGTCACCCAGATCGCCAGCGCGTCCGACCTGCCCGACTGGTCGCAGATCAAGGAGCTGCGCGAGCCGATCATCGACGTGCAGATCATCACGCCGGCCGAATGCATCGGCGCGATCATGCAGCTCGCCGAGCAGCGCCGCGGAACCTACGGCAAGACCGAATATCTCTCGCCCGAGCGCGTGATGCTCACGTACGAGTTTCCGTTCAACGAGATCCTGTATGACTTCTACGACAAGCTCAAGAGCGTGACGCGCGGCTACGGCACGATGGACTATCACGTCAAGGAATACCGCGCCAGCGACCTGGTGAAGATGGACATCCTCGTGAACAGCGTGCCGGTCGACGCGCTCAGCGTCATCCTGCACCGCAGCAGCGCCGAGCGCCGCGGCCGGCGGATCATCCAGCGGCTGCGCGAGGAGATCGACCGGCACCAGTTCGAGATTCCTCTTCAGGCGGCGATCGGCGGCAAGATCATCGCCCGCGAGACGATCAAGCCGTTCCGCAAGAACGTGACGGCCAAGTGCTACGGCGGCGACGTGACGCGCAAGCGCAAGCTGCTCGAGAAGCAGAAAGAGGGCAAGAAGCGCATGAAGACCGTCGGGCGCGTGGATATTCCGCAGAAGGCGTTCATGACGGTGCTGGAGCCGGAGGAGTAGGGCGGCTGGCGCCGACGGACCCCCGCGCGGGCCGTGCAAATTCTAGCGCGTGCTGGATCCCATCCAAAATGGGGGCGACCAAGATCGCGTGCTTCGCGCGAGCCTCCTCAGCGGACGCCGCCCCGTTTTTCGTTGCAACCCCGGGTCGCACAGCTACGATGCCCGTCGGTGACCGAAACCCCAGCGCACTTTCAGCACAAGAACCGGGAGACTCCCATGCGCAACCGTACTGCCCCTGCCGCCGCACTGCTGTGCCTTCTTCTCGCGGCCGCTCCGGCGCTGGCCGCCACCGTCACGCTGGTCGAGCTGACCGACTTCCGCCGCGTCCGTCCGCAGCCCACCGAAGCGGAAAAAATGGGGTTCATGATCGGCGATCGCCCCGGACTCAAGCTGGTGCTGGAAATCAAGGGCGAAGACGTCGAGAAGGCCGGCGCCTACGGCATGCTGAAGATCGAATCCGCCAGCGACGATGCCGGCGGCGAGCTGAAGTTCGACGAGCATGGCATCGGCATGAACGAGTTCCACGAGGAATTCGTCAAGATCGACCGCGGAATGATGTACATGGGCGAGGAGAATCCGCCGAAAGACGCGATTCGCATCGAACTGCCCTTCGAATCGCCACCCCGTGCCGCAAAGGCCATCTCCATCCGCGCCACGCTCCAGCTGAAGAAAATCGAAACGATGGAAGTCGTCGTGCCGGCCGCGCTCGGCGAGGTCAAGCACGAAGAACTCGAGAAGCGCGGCCTGACGTTCGCCGTGACGAAGCCGGACATGGAAGGCTTCGCCTACCAGGCGGGCGGCAAGCTCGCAGCGCTGCACGATGTCCGCATGGTCGACGCCGACGGCAAGGAGATCGAGTCCCAGGGCTCGTCCAGCTATGGCGATGGAGAGACCGTGAGCCGCGAGGTGTGGCTGGCCTCCGCGCCGCCCGCCGACGCGAAGCTCAAGCTGTTGCTGGTGATCAAGGAGGAAGACGCCCCGGTCGCAATCGAGCTGAAAGACCTGGCTCTGCCGTAGTCGCGAGGCCGTCCAGCGGCGGCTACGAGCGAACGGACCGCTCACCCCGTCGCACCGGCGGCCCTTTGGTGTCGCGCCGGCGCTCTCGGCCGAGCCGCGACCGTCAGGAGCGGTCCTCATCGATCATCCAGTAGCGGCGGCCGTCCGTCGCCGACGATGCGTGAAATCCCCGCGAAAGTGCCGTCAGCTACGGAGGGCCGGCGCTACAGATTCGCCTCTTCAGCGGGCTGACGGGCTGTGCTTACGCCTGCGAAGCCCAACATCCCCCACTACGGACACCCCAGCACTACGGACACGCCAAGCCGAACTGGCTCAGAAGCCCCGAGAGGTCGGCCAGGTCCACGTCGCCGTCGCCGTCCAGGTCGCCGTCGGGCAGCGCCATGCCCGACGGCGGCCCGAAATTCGTCAACAGCGCGCTCAGGTCGGCCAGGTCGATCATCCCGCTGTCGTCGAGATCGGGCGCGCAGTCGCTCGCCTCGCACTCGTCCGGCCAGCCGTTGCCGTTCGCGTCGGCCGAGCTGCCCTCGGCGATGTCCACGCTGTCGCAGCGGTCGTTGGCGTTGCAGTCGCGGCCGGCGAGGTCGAAGAGGTACGCCGCTCCGGATTCGTTACCGAAGTCATCGTCGCCGTAGGCCCCGATAACCGCGGTGGCCCCGTCCAACGCGAGGGCCGAGCCGAATCGGTCGCCCTCGGCGTAATCCGACGCGTAGAGCTTGGTGTGTTGCGTCCAGGCGCCGTCGTCGCCGCGCTTGAAGACGTAGACGGAGCCGATGTCGTCTTCCTGGAACTGCGTGTCGAGCGCGGCGCCGATCAGCGCGGTCGTCCCATCCACGGCGACGCTCCAACCGAAGGCGTCGCCCACTCGTCCATCGCTGGCCGTAATCTTCTGTGTCTCCGCCCAGCGATCGTCCGTTCCCCGTTCAAACACGTAGACTGCGCCGGCGTGGTGCTCCTTGCCGTGTGCTTGAGTTGCGGAGATCAGCGCCGTGGTGCCGTTCGTTGCCACCCAGCCTCCAAAGCCTTGCAGTCCGCCGCCATCGGACGCGAGCAGCTTGGCGACTTCCACCCAACCGCCCGAATTGTTCCTTTCGAAGATGTACGCCGAACCGCTGGCCGTGCCCAGGTCGTCGTCGACCGGCGCGCCGACTACGAGCACGCCGCCGCGCAGAGCGACGTCCCGCCCAAACTCATTGCCGGCTTCGCCGTCGCTGGGAGTCAACTTTGCCGTCTGAACCCATATCCCGTCCGCGTCACGCTCGAACACGTACACCGATCCCGAGTACGGACCATCCTCGTCGTCGTGCGACGCCGAAATGATGGCCGTGCCGTCGTCGAGCGATACGGCGTAGCCGAAGAGGTCATACTCGTCGGCGTCGCTCGCATGGAGCAGCTGCGTCTGACGCCAGATTCCTCCTATCTTCTGGAAGACGTAAGCTGAACCAGAGTAGACTTCAATGAGATTGGTGTATGGCGTCCCAACGATGACGACGTTTGCATCGACAGCCACGGAATAACCAAACAGATCGAACGCCGCTGCTCCAGCCGGGACAAGCGTCGCCTCCAGCGCCCATACGTTGTCGCGCCTTGTGAAGACGTACGTGGCGCCAGAATTGGTTCCCTGGAAATCCGATCCCTTGGCGCCGATCGCGAGGGTGCTGTCCACGACATCAAGCGACTTACCGAAATTGACTCCCGGTCCCGGCGTTCCGGCCGACAGCCGCTGCGCTTCGCACTGCGCGCGGCTCGCTTGCGCCGTCACAAACACTGCCGCGAGCACACCCCATAGATAGGTGTGCGGCACAGAGCGCGCCGTGCGATCGAACGCGCATGCAGATCCACGTGAGTGCGCGTGCATAGTGAGGATACTCCTGAAGAGCCTATGGGCTCTCCGTCCAAACCACACGAGTGGCAGCAATCACCGAGTCAGTCGCGTGTGGATCGTTCGGGTCCGTTCCGGTATACGTGCAGAGCATGTTGTCTCCGTATCAGCAGATGCCGTTGTACTCATGCGGGTCTACGTTGTAGACGGTCTGATCCAGCGCCGTGAAGTCGGGATCGGCTTCCATGCGCAGGTTTCGGCCTGCGTCCTGAAAGTCAACATCATCCGGCGGACACCAGGCCAAGTACATATTGTACTTTCCGAGCGACGCCGAGTCATCCTGTTCAAAATCCCGGTCATCATAAAAGACAATGTTCACATAACCTGCGGAATCGCCCGTCACTGTGGGAATGAACTGGTCATGCTCCGCGTCGTTAGGATCGTCGTTGTTCACCCGAATTCGTGCGCTGCTGTACCAGTTGCCACCCAGGCGGTCCAGGGTGCGCAGGTAGACATCGACGTCGCTGCTCCCCGATCCGCCGGCGGACACCGTGTCGTAATAGACGAGGTACATGCGCGCAGAATCGGTCGGATCGATTGCGAGCTGCGGCACCATCTTTCCGACGACGCTGCCCGGCAAGACGTCGTCCGAACCCGAGAAGACGGTGCGATGCACGGGAATGCGCAACGGCATGGGAACGACGGGCCCGTCCGGTTGGTCCGCTTCGATGGCGCCGGTTGCCTGCATCCAGCGCACGCCGACATCCGAGGGGTCGCACGGATCGTAGTTGTTGGGGTCGAGCGGGTCGATATCAGCCCCCTCGTACAATAAGACGTTCTCGCCATTCGCGTCGAAGCACGTCAGATAGACCTTGCCAGTGTCATGCACCGTGATCTGCGCGCCGAATGGTCCGCCCACCTGCGCCTTCGGATCGTCGCCAACGTACACGTTGTCGAATGCCCAGTGGGCGCCGCCATCAATGCTGCGCAAATACACGTACGATCCGCCCAGCATCGCCTGGGCAACGACATAGAACTCCTGTCGCTGCCCGGACATTTCGCCCGACACAATCCATGGCTTGTCCATTGCAGGAATGATCGGGTTGCCCGCCGCAATCGTGCTCCACGCGCTGAATGCACCATAGCCGTTTGGAGCGTTCGGATCCGGCGTAAAGCGGCTTGCGAGCAGTTCATGCCCGGTACGTGCAACAACAACGAATTCTCCGGTCACGGCGTTGAACGCGATGCACGGATCGTGCGCACTGCTCTCGCTCGCGTCCACTTCGCCTGTCGCGGTCCACTCCTGCAGGGCGAAATCGTACATCGTGAACTGCACGCCGACGCCTGAGGCATAGTAGGCACAAATCGCGTAATCACTGCCGGCGGCGATGGCCGGCTCCCAGATCTGCCCGTTCGCCGTCGGCCCGTAGGCTGCGACCGCGCGGGCATCGAGTTGCGGCGTCCGTGCGTTCGCCGTCCCCGCCATCAGAATTCCCACGAAGAGCAGCGCATTCGCAGCAGTCCTGCTCCGACGCAGGATCGTCATCACGATGGCGGGACGCGTGCCGGCGAGAGCTCCGTCGGTCTGCATGCCCAGCGCGAGCCGCAGTCGGATGCCGCGCCATCGCGCTCCTGCGAACCAGCTCGGCCAGCGTGTGCCAACCGCTTCGCCCGACAGGCCGCAGACGCCGCCACTCCGCAGTCTACCCCGCGCGAAAGGGTTGGCCGCAAGCAAATTCGCTTTCGGCGAGCGAACGTCCGCCGCCGGAGGTTTCCAACTGGCAAACGGTTCGGCCGGAAATCTCACGCCCGACGCGCGGGCGCTGGTGCGCGAAATCGCTCTCGCCTCGCGGGCGCTGGTGCGCGAATTCGCCCGCGCCTGCGCACTTTCGTGCAGCGACCCGCGCCGATCGGGGAATTTCACGAACGCTGAGACGAGCGCCGCGGGAGAGTGTGCGCGTGCAGACTTGCCGAGTGAGCGTGTGAGAGCGGGTGTGCGCGCAGTTCTGTCGCGCGAGAGAGAGAGAGAGAGAGAGAGTGAGTGAGTGAGAGAGAGAGAGAGAGTGAGTGTGTGTGTGGCGAAAGCGACCCGTGCGAACGCATGCCGAGTCCTCCAGAACCGCCCGGGAAACGCTGCGGCAGGCATATCTGGACCGCTGGGGCCACGGGGCACCCCGCCAGCTCTCCACAAGGCCAACCGGACGGCCGCCCGCTGCTCCGGTGCGGCCGGCGCTCGCTCCCCGCCGTCAATCTGAAGTGGATTCGCAGCAATCCGCGTGCCGAGCGCAGCCGACCGATGGAGTGGCATGCGCTGGCTGTAGCCGGCGTGAGCATGCTTCCGCCTGGGGGCAAGGAAGGCACGCCACCCGCCGCGGACAAGTGCCCGCTTGCTGACGCGCGCAGCTCGGTCAGCGACACAGTCGGGCGGCTCGGACCGAAGCACAGTCGCGCGGCTCGTTCTCAGACAAGAACGCGCGGACCCGGCCGGAATCTCTGGTGCGCGCGGTAGCAAGCCGCTCACCGCGCGATCGTCGGCTTCGCGAAGCGGATCGCCGCCAGCAGCGCCTCGCGGTTGCGCTCCCAGCTCGCATTGCCATCCTCATGCTGCGGCAGCTCGAGCGTGACGACGGGAATTCCGTGGTCCACGCCGCACCAGTTCCCGAAGCTGCCCGGCGTAGGATAGCCGATGCTCGCGACGGCCGGGTAGCCGTTCCGGGCGCGCATGGCCTGCGCCAGCGCCTCTCCCGGCCCGTCATAGTTGTTGCATTCCCGCGCGCCGTGGATCGCGTGAATGCTTACGACGCGCGCCGGGCGCACCTGTTCCATCGCCGCCATCAGTGCGCGCGTCTCCGGCTCGCTGGCCGCCCGAGCGCCGTGCCTCTTGCCGGCCGGCTTCCAGTTTCGCGACGGAAAGTTGCGATTCAGATCGACGCCGTTCGCGTTCGCGCGAGATCGTTTCGCCAGTCCGTCCGGATTCGCCACGGGAATGACAGCGATCGTTCGCCCGCTGGCGATCGAAGGATCGGATCGCAGAAGCTCCACCAGCCGCGATGCCACCGTGGCGCTGCCGGGCTCGCTGCCGTGGATTCCGCCGAAGATCAGGATCGCGTCCGCCCCATCGCCGAACACGTGCATGCGAATCGGCGCGCCGCGCACTGAATGACCGAGCGACGATACGCGTTCGCGCGCGGCCGCGAGCGGGCGCGTCGGGGACGACGGCTGCGGCGCGGTTCGCGCCGACGTGCGAGCCGGATGATCGCGTCGCGCCGAGTCTCCACGTTCCGGGTTTGCGGCTCGGCCGGGCGCGGCGCAGCCGTGCGAAAGCAGCGCGATCAGGGTCGCGACGGCGGCCGCGGGTCGCGTGATCCTCCTGCCGCTCGGCGCGCGAGCGGGTGTACGGTGCATGCAGTCTCCTCGCTCGGCGATCGCGTCGCTGCGGCGGGGTGTGCGATTTCCCCCGCGCGGTGTGCAAAGCTCCGCAAGCCGTGCGTGTCGCAGCGACCCTGCGCGCCGGCGGAGCAGGAATTCCAGAAATATCCGAAAGTCGAAGTTGCGCAAAGCAAGTCTGAAAACTCCTTTGGCGCGTCGAGCCTCGTCGCAGCATAGCCGGACGCGACGGCGCGGCGCGCTCGTCTGCGATCCTCGGCCGGCCAACGCGGCCAAGTCTGGCACGGCGCTTGCAAGGATGTCCTTTGTCGCTTCTGAAACGGAGCGCGAGCGTGGACGAACCGATTCGTGAGCTGCTTGACTTCGCACTGGGACCGCTCTTCCGGTTCTCGTTCGCGTTGATGCTGCTGGGGCTGATTCGATCGGCCTGGCTCACGGCCGCCCACGCGTCCGGCGCCTACCTGGTGCTCGCCGACCGGCGCGAGTTCTGGAGGCGTCTGGGCCTGCGAGCGCTCTGGCACGTCGTCCCGACGCTCGTGATTCGCAAGGTGCGCGGCGACAGAAGCCCCGGCGCGGACGCATACCACGTATTCCTCGCGATCCTGTCCCTGGTGTTCCGGTTCGGTGTCCTGCTGATTCCCGCGTTCATGGTCGCACACGTCTACCTCTGGGAGCGCGGCCTCGGGACGTCCTGGCCCTCGATTCCGGCCAGCGTCAGCGACGCGCTTTCCGTCGTGACGGTCATCGCGGGGGTTGGCGTCGTATGGGGTCGCATCTACTCGCCCCTGATCCGATCCATCGATCCGGTGTGGTCGTTCTTCAAGCCGCTGATCCTGCTGGTTCCGTTCGTCACGGGCTTGCTGGCGATGCATCCGGCGTGGAGTCCGGTGAATTACCACGCCACCATGCTTCTACACACGGTCAGCGCCGCGGCGATCTTCATCCTGATTCCGTTCGGACGCGTGCTGTCGTTCCTGCATGCGCCGATCGAATCCGTGCTGCCGGAACTGGCCTGGCCCGCCGACGCGGCTGACGACACGCCGCGCGTCGCGGCCGAAACGACCGGCCGCGGCGAGCGCTCTGCGCTGCTTGCGGTCGAGACGGAAGCGGTGCACCGATGAAGCTGCCCGTGCAGAACGGCTCGACGTTCGCGATCCTGACGGACACGACGCGCTGCACCGGATGTGAGGCCTGCGTTCACGCCTGCAAACAGACTTACAGTCTGAAGCCCGATCGCGCCTGGCGATGGAAGGAGCGCGTCGACGATCTGTCTGCGACGCGGTTTACCACCATCATTCGCCGCCCGGGCGGCAAGAACGTGCGCCAGCAATGTCGGCACTGCCTCGATCCGGCGTGCGCGTCCGCGTGCCTGGTGGGCGCGCTGCATAAGACCGAGCTGGGGCCCGTTGTCTACGACGAAGACCGGTGCATGGGCTGTCGCTATTGCATGATGGCCTGCCCGTACGGAATCCCTCGGTACGAGTGGGAGAGCGCCGTACCGCTCGTGCGCAAGTGCATTCTCTGCTACGACCGCATCCGAAACGGGCAGCGGCCGGCGTGCACATCGGCGTGCGCGTACAACGCGACCGTGTTCGGGACGCGCGAGGAAATGCTCGCGGAAGCCCGCCGCCGGTTCGAGGCGGAGCCCGGCCGGTACGCCCCGGCGGGCAGCCCGCGGATCTGGGGTGAGCACGAAGTCGGCGGCACTTCGGTGCTGATGATCTCCGACATGTCGCTGGATTTCCTTGGATGGCAACCCAATCTCGGAACTGAGCCGATCCCGGCACTCACCTGGAACGCCCTGAGCAAGGTGCCGCCGCTGGCGCTGGGAGTGGCCGGGCTGATGACCGGCGTCTATTGGATCGTCGGACGCCGCATCCGGCTCGCGGCCGAAGCCGCAGAACGCGCAGCACGGGTTGCGGACGCATCGGCGCCCGTCCGCGCGGCGCAGGATGACGAACCATGACGCCGGGCGCCTTCAATCCGACCCTGGAACGCACGAAGACGGTGCTGTGGTCGTTTGTCGGCGTGCTGGCCGTTGTGACCGTCGCGCGGTTCACGACCGGCTTGGGGGCGACCAGCGGGCTGACGGACGTCGCCCCGTGGGGCGTGTGGATCGCGTTTGACGTCATGGCCGGCGTGGCGCTGGCGGCGGGCGGCTTTGTGCTGGCGGCGACGGTCTACATCTTCGGGCTGGTGAGGTACGAGGCCGTCGCGCGGCCGGCGATTCTGACGGCACTGCTGGGTTACATCGCGGTGGCGGTCGGGCTGCTGTATGACCTCGGCATCCCGTGGCACATCTGGCACCCGCTGGTGTTCCCGCAACATCACTCGGTGCTGTTCGAAGTCGCGATGTGCGTAATGCTGTACCTGACGGTGCTGGCGCTGGAGTTCTCGCCGGCCGTGCTCGAACACCCGATGTTCCGGCATCCGTTCTTCCGCCGGGCGCTGCATGGCATTCAGTCGCTGACGATCCCGATCGTCATCGCCGGCATCGTGTTGTCCACGCTGCACCAGTCGTCGCTCGGCTCACTGTTTCTCATTCAGCCGTTTCGAACGCATCCGCTGTGGTACAGCCCGTGGATTCCGTTCCTGTTCTTCGTGTCCGCCGTCGGGCTGGGCCTGATGATGGTCACGCTCGAGTCGCTGGTGTCGGCGTGGCTCTTCAAGCATACGCTGCGCATCGATCTGCTGTCCGGGCTCGGCCGGGCTGCGTCGTTCGTGCTCGCGTTTTACGTGCTGGTGCGCCTGGGCGACCTGTGGCGGCGCGACGTGCTGCTGTCGGCCGTCGATGGGTCGTGGCAATCCGGCTTGTTCCTGTTCGAGCTGACGGTGAGCGCCGTCGCGCCGGCGCTGTTGCTGTCGATTCCGCGCGTGCGGCACAGCGTTGCGGGTCTGGCGACGTGCTCGATCATGACGGTCACGGGAATCATCGGCTACCGATTCAACACGTGCCTGATCGCGTTCGATCGGCCCGAGAACATGTCCTATTGGCCGACCTGGATCGAGCTGGCGGTCAGCGCGGGGATCGTCGCCGGGGCGGCGCTCGTCTTCATTTTCTTCAATGAGAATCTTCGGATCGTCGAGCCGCACGGAGAGCCGCACGCTCCGGCCGCACGACCCGACGGAGATGATCGCCGGGCCGGTGCGGACCGCGGGGCCGCGCGGCGTCGCCATTCGCTCGCGTTCGTCGTCGCCGCGGCGGCCGCGATCGGATGCCTGCCGGACGACGCGATCTTCGGCGCGAGTCCGCGGGCGACTCCGGTTCGCGAGACCCGTACGGTCGAAGCGTTGGCGACGCCGGTCGATTCGCCCGCGCGGCTTGAGTTTCACCTGTCGAGCTTTGCGACGGATGTCGCGGTGTCGGAAGCGGCGCGTTCCAACGCTCTGCGCATCATGGTGATCGACGGCAATCGCAACTGGCGCTTCGTTCCGTTCCGCCACGAGGGGCACATGGAGCGGCTCGGAGGAGACGAGTCGTGCCGGGTGTGTCACCACCAGGCGATGCCGTTCGATCAGAACACCGCGTGCTACCAGTGTCATCGCGACATGTACGAGACCACAGACATTTTCGATCACGTGCTGCACGTCGATCGGCTGGGCGGCAACGACGCGTGCGGCGTGTGCCACGCGCGCGACTTCGCGCGCAAATCCCGCGAGAACACGCTGGCCTGCTGGCAGTGCCACGGCGACATGGTGGTCAAGGATTCGATCATCCCGACTGTGGAAGGAGAGCTCGTCGGCTTCGCCCCCGGCTACATGGACGCGATGCACGGATTGTGCATCCGCTGCCATGACCAGCTCGCGCGCGAGCAGGCGGACAATTACGGCGCCGAGTTCGCGCGGTGCGACGTCTGTCATCGCGAATTCCTCGACGCCGATCACCGCAGAATGGCCCCGTACGTGACGATGCCCCCGGGGCACGCGGAGTAGCGCTGCCGCGGGCGTCGCGGGCGGGGCGGAGCACAGGGACGCGCGCCATGTCGCAAATCTCCGGCCGATCCGGTTCCGAGGCCGCCGCCCGCGGCGCGTTGCGCGGCGCGGGACGGCGCGCGGTCTGGGCGCTGCAGATTCTGCTGGTTGCGGCGGCGCTCGGCGCGTGGCTGTGGATGTGCGTCCAGTTCGCGGCTCGCGCCGGCGAGCGTGAAGCGGCGCCAGGGCCGCCTTCGATGGAAGTCGTGAACTGGTCCGATCCGGAGAGCAGCGCCTTTTGCGTCGCCTGCCACCGTCCGGTCGGACCCGCGATGGTCGGGCTGGACGTGGAGCACGGGCACCCCATCAACGTCCGGCTCAGCGACGCGCAACGCGCAGCGCTGGACACGTTGGCCACGATCGCCGGTCCGGGCGACACGCTCATCTGCATGAGCTGCCACGTGCTGGGGTCCGCGCGCCCGTTCATGCTGGCAGACACGCTCGAAGACAGCCGGCTTTGCAGGCATTGTCACGCGGAGCAGTTCGGAACGCGCGGCGCTCCGCACGACTTCACCGAGTCCGCGCCCGAGCTGCTCAATCGCCGCGGACAGCGCGCCGCCGACGCCGGTCCGTGCAGCGGCTGCCACGCCGCGCACCGCTACACGCAGGAATTCACGCCGTGCGCGCTCGACCCGACCGGAAGGTGCGTGGCGTGTCACCCGACTCCGGCGTGCTCCGGCGACGCCGAGACCGGCCGGCACGATCATCCCGGCGCGCTGTGCGTGGAATGCCACGACCCGCATCACAACGAGTTCGGTCACTACCTGCGCCGTCCGGGCGTCGCGGCGTGCACCGAATGTCACGCGGAGTATGCCGACGGGCGCGGCGGCGGAATGCACCCGGTCGGCGAGGTTGATCGCGACGTCCCGGCGACGTCCGGCGACGCGAGCGGCGAGACGGCGCGGGAGGTCACGTGCCGCGCCTGCCACGCGATTCACACCGGGGGACACGCGCCGATGCTCCGCGTTGCGGCCGGTGAGAACGACGGGTGCCTCGCGTGCCATCGCGACGGGCTGCTGGAGCGCGGGGGCGGCGAGTTGCCGCGGCACGGACGCGGGCCGGTTCTGAACCCCGAGCAGCGCCAGGCTGTGCTGGCTTGGGGCGGGCGCATCGGCGACGGCGGCGAGCTTCAATGCGGCTCATGCCATCGCGTGCACCGCTCGCCGGCCCGCGACGATCTGCTGGCGTTTCGGGTCAGCTCGGACGACTCGTGCGCGGCGTGTCACACGGAGCAGGCCAGTGTGATCGGTACGACGCACGACCTGCGGATCAACCGCGCACACGAAACGAACCGGCTGGGAGTGACGGCGCAAAGCGGCGGCGCGTGCAGCGCATGCCACCTGGGACACGGATCGGCGCGGACGCTCACGCCCGCGCCGGGCGATCCGCGTGGCGTCTGCACGACCTGCCATCAGAACGGCGCGTGCGGAGAGAGTCTCGTGCTGTCGGGCACGTCGCACCCGGACACGGCCTGCACCGACTGCCACGATCCGCATCAGCGCCGTTTCGGACACTACCTTGCGAAAGATCCAGCCGAACTGTGCGCCGACTGCCACTCGGAGCAGTTCTCGCTGATGGGCGGACCGCACGACTGGCGACTGGATCCGGCCGGCTGGCCCCAGGAGCTCGACACGCGGGGCGGCGTTTGTCTTGCGTGCCACGTGCCGCACGGCGGCGAGCGAAGCGACCTGAGCCGGTTCGGGTCTGCGGAATACGACAGCTTCCACGACGACGCGTGCGTCCGTTGCCACGACGGCGAGCGCTGGGGCGCTGACTCGGCCTCGGCGTGCCTGCATCCGCACGAGATATCGCCGGACCAGCAGACGGTTGATCTGGCGCTCGTCCCGAAGGACGACCAGGGGCAGATGCGCATGGGCTGCCGGACCTGCCACGATCCGCACGGCGGTCCCGAGCCGGTGCATCTGGCGCGCGTCGCGCCGGGCATGCCGACGGAGTCGCTGTGCCTGCAATGCCACGAAAACCGGAGCCCGCTGATCCCGGGACACTCTTCGGACAGCCTGAGCGCGATCGGCTATGACGTGGATTCCTGCAAGCCGTGCCACGCGATCCACGCGACGAGGGACGGCGGATGGGGACAGATGCTCTCGCCGCGGTTCCTGATGAAAGAATGCGACCTGATCGTCGGCGAGACCGAGGGCTGCGTGCCGTGCCTGGGATGCCACCGCGAAGGCGGTCCGGCGCCGCTGCGCGAGGTCTTCACGCATCCGCCCGTGCTGCTCACCAACGTCATCGAGCCCGATTCGCCCGGCTACCTGCCGCTCTTCAACGAGAGCGGTCACGTCGATCCGCACGGACGCATCACCTGCCGCACCTGCCACCTGGCGCATGGAAACGTCGCGATCGGCGTGGACAACGAGGCGCTGCTCCGATCGCTCACGCCGCAACAGCAGCGCCACCACCGATTCAGCGTGCGCCCGTTCGATTCGCCGAACGTGTGCACAACGTGCCACGGGCCCAACGCGCGCTGGCGATACCTGTACTTCCACGACCCGGACCGGCGAAAAGGGCAGCGACCCTAGCGGCGCCGGCCCGCGGCCGTGGGCGTCTAAGCGGATTCGTACGCCTGCTTCAGCCATGTGGTCAGTTCGCGATCGACCTGACCGACCTGCTCGACGCGCACTCGGTGAGAGACCATCGCATTGAAGCTGCCCGACGCCTCCAGACGCCCGGCCGCGGGAACGCCCTTCAGATTGATGCCGACATCGACCCGCGTCGCGGTCGACGGCTGAATCAGCGCGAACTGCTTGCTTCGCCGCAGGCTCACGTACGTCTTTTTCGGCGAGACTTCGAGGTCCGAGCCGAATTTCGCGCACGCCGCGATCAGCGCGTCATAGATCGGCCGAAGTGCGGCCTTCGCACCGGCATACTGCGCCGCGAGCAAGTCGTCCGCGCCCGGCGCTTCGCCGCCGGCGGCGGCCTGAAGCGCGCGATGCGCGACCAGATTTGCGTAGCCGTGCCCCATGTCGTGATCGGCCTTGAGCATCTTGACGATGTCGCCGTGCTTGGCGAGGCCGGACTTGCTCACCACCGCCAGCCACTGCTGCAGCGACTTGCCGGTCTTCTCCGCGAGGTTGGCCACCATCGCGGCTTCCATTTCCTCAGGCGATTTGCCCATGCGGCTGCTCCGGATTGAACCTGTGCGATCGTACGCCGGCCTGCGGCCCGCTGCCGCAGCGCTCGGCGACAGAACCCGTAGGACTATTCAGCGTTTCCGCGCGGCTCTTTAGCGCGCTCGCGCGCGGCCTGCCTCGTCAGCTCAACGTGCCACTTTCCAGCCTCGCGGAGGTCTCGCGCGCTGGCGTAGCACTCCCGCGGTCCGAGCCATTGCTCCCATCCGCCGCGTTCCACAAGGAACTGCCGGACGTGCTGACACAGGTGGCACTTATCGCTGTATCCGCCGGGAAGCGCGACATAGCCCTGCTCGACCGCGCGCTCGTAGAGGGCATAGCTGCCGCCGTGGACGACGGCTTCCACAACCGGGTGATCGCGCCACGCGGCAGCCACGTCCTGCCAGACTCCGACAATGCCGCGCTTGATCGCATTGCCCAGAATGATGCCGTTGCAGACGCCGGGAAAGACGTTCCCGTACGGATCGACGTGGACGTGCCGGCTTTGCAGCACCTCCTGCCCGCAACGCTCTGCGCGAAACGCTTCCGGCGGATGCCGCTCGAGCAGCGGCGTGAGCCGATCCGCCGCCCGGCCGGTCATGCGGTCTGCGTGGTCTTGCAGCGCGGCGGCATAGGCCGCGGCGCGCTCCGCCCGCGACAAATGCCGCAAGTCGCGCGGACTGTTGTGAAAATCCCACCATCGCACGGTGACTCGTCCGCGGCCCAGCACCTGGCGAGCGATTCGCACGCACCGTTCGACGCACTCCGGCGGCACGAACTCCTGGTGATAGACGTCGGCGCTGATGACGAGCTTTTCCATGCCGAGCGCGTCGAGCTGTTCCAGCCGCGCCCGCGTCAGCCCGTCGTGCGTAGCCCAGTAGGCGTTCGTTTCGATCTTCTCCAGGCTGGAAAGTCCGGCGTCGCGCGCCGCCCGGACGATGGACAGCAGCCTCGGCCAGTCGCCAAACGGCTCGCCGCCGGCCAGATGAATCCGCATGGACTTTCCGGCGCGGCGCGCCACCTCATCCAGATCGGACCAGATCGCCAGCGCGTCGCCGAGCGGCAGCGCGCCGCCGCGATCCGGGCCGCTGTAGACGTAGCAGAACGCGCACCGGGCATTGCACCAGTACGTCACCAGAAGACCCGCGTATTCCCAGACGGCCAGTCGCGGCTCGCCCGGCTCGGCGTCGGATTGGACCGGCTGCGTGCGTGATTCGACGCGGTCCATCTCTCTCCTTTGCGCGAGCGGCGGCGGCGTTTTTCTCGCGACGCCTATGGTGCGCTCGGTCGAAGCGCCGCCCCGTCGACCGCAGACTTCATGAGGCTGGCGATTTCGCTCTGCATCGGATCGATTTCGAGCGATCGCGCGCACGCGCGGAGACATTCGCTCAGCCGGTCGGCCGCGTTCGTCGGGTCTCGCAAGTACGCTTCCCACGCGATCTGCGCGGTTCGGTTCAGCGCCGGCACGTGCTGCGGTTGCTCCCGAAGAATGTAGGCGACGCACTCCCGGGCTTCGTCGAAGCGGTCCTGGCGGAGCAGCGCGAGCGCCAGATTCAGCCTGGCCTCGCCCGGGGCATCGTCGAGGGCGAGCGCTGCCCTGTAGTCCGCCTCGGCGCGTGCCCATTCGCCCAGGTCGAGGTACGTCTCGGCGCGGTGCAGCAGGGCGTCTGTTCGCGCCGCGCCGGATTCGATCACGCGCGTCCACTCGCGCTCGGCTTCAACAAGGTGGCCGAGCATCTGGTGCGCGACCGCGAGGTTATAGCGAACCTCGTAATCCTGCGGCGACAGCCGCGCGGCATCTGCCAGGTGAAGCAGCGCTTCGACCGGGCGGTTCATCCGCAGCAGCAGCGCGCCGCATTCGCCGCGAAGCGAGGAATCCGACGGTGAACGCTCGATCAATCGCTCGAGCACGTCGCGAGCTTCGTTCCACCATTCGCAGCGCAGCGCGACGGCCAGCGCTTCGCGCAGCGCTGCGTCCGATTCCGATTCGCCGTCCGCGGCGCGCAGCGCGAGGTACTCGCGTCGCGCCTCCACCCGTCGCTCCGCTTCCGGCCAGCGCACGCGTGACGCCTCCGCCGGATTCTGCGCGTCCGGCGGATTCTGAACCTTCTGCCGCAGCGTGGATTCCGACTGCACGACGACGGCTTCCGCGGGGAGCGCGGGCGAGTTCATCGCGGGGTCGTCGGTCGATGGCGCGGAGAACTCCTGCTTCCGCGGCAAGTGCGAGGATCCGCCGGGCGACTGCTCCGAATCCAATCGGTCGGCGGACCGGCTTTCCGCGTGCGCCGCTGGCCCGGGCCGCGCGAACACGGACGCCATCCGCCAGGCCAGCAGGCCGGCCAGCAGCGCGCACAGCGCGACAAAGACCGTCAAGAGTCGCATATCGGTCGCTCCGGATGCGCTCGCCGGCCGGCCTCGCGCGGGCGTCGCGCTCAGCCGGTGCGCAGCGCGCTGACGATGTCGGTGCGCGCCGCGTATCGCGCCGGCAGCACGCCTGCGACGATGCACAGCCCCACAGTCAGCAGCACTGTGCTGAGGATCAGTCCCCAGGGCAATTGCAATTCGGTCTGAAAGCCCCACATCCGTTCGATCATGAGCGTCATGTTGCTCGCCAGGTGCAGACCCAGCGACAGGCCCAGCGCGCAGCCCAGAAGCCCGAGCACCACCGCCTCGCCGACCACCAGCCGCAGCAGCAGCCCGCGCGTCGCTCCCACCGCGCGCAGAATCGCCATCTCGCGCGAGCGCGCCGTCACGTTCGCCATCATCAGGTTCGCCACGCCGATCGCGGCGACGATCAATGCCACGGCCGGGACGGCCGCGAGAATGCGCGTCATCCGCGTCAGTTCCTGGTCGATCTCGTCTTTCAAGTCGCTGACCGTTCCAGTGAAGGAGTTCGGCGCGCTCAATCGCTGTTGCACCTCGCGCAGAACAAGTTCCTGCCGATGCCGACGCCAACGCCTGGCGACCGGCACGCTCTCGTCGTACGCGGCGTGCGACAGCCCGCTCGAGGCCGACCGCTCGCCCGGCGGCCAGTCGGCGGGCGGCGGCTCCTCCGCGAAGTCGAAGTTCACGAGAGCCAGGTTCATCCCGTTGACGCCGAAGTACTTTCGCAGGTCTGCCCGCGTCCCCATCACCGAACCGGACGCCACCACGCTGTACTGCGTTTGAAGCTGGAAATAGCCGGCCGCAATATCCAGCGCCGGCGAACGCACGACGCCGGCGATGGTGAACGAGCGCGATTTCGGCGGCGACGAGAGATAGTGCACGGCGACCTTGTCGCCCAGGTGCTTGTTACGAGAGCGCGCGAAGTCATCGGAAACGAGGATGTGCCCGCCCTCGCCCAGAAGCCGCAGCGCCTCGGTCTCGTCGCCTTCCAGAAACTCGAGCCGCACCAGGTCGAAGAAGCTGTCCGGATCGATCCCCATGAACCACGTGACCGACAGCAGCATCTGCTCGCCGACGACCGGGCGCTCCTCCACGATCACGTTCACCGAGTTTGCGACCGTGAAGGCCGAGATGCCCGGCGTGCCGGCCAGCCGCACGTCGCCGTCGCCCGCGAGCTGCGAGAAGCTCCACAGGTACGCTTCCGGAAACTGCTTTGGAAACTGCCAGCCGTCGGTGATCGTCCGGTTCACGACCACGATCGCGACGATCAGCGACAGCCCGACCATCAATCCGCAGCAAATGCCGGATGACCGCCACACCGCGTGGCCGACCTGGTCCTGAAGCAGACGCGCGCGAATCCGCAGGGCGGCCGCGGCCACGAAGACCGCCGCGGCGCCCACCAGCCGCACCGCCAGCGGCGCGAGGAACGCATAGCCGATGTACAGGACGACCACGCCGGCGGCCGCGTAGTTCGCGAAGAGCACGCTGCGGCGCGCGTTTTCCACCAGAAGAAAGTGCTGCGCCAGCAGCGTCGCCACGGCGACGAACGCGGCCAGCAGCACCAGCACCGGTCGCGGTCGACGCCCATGCGGGCGGGTCGCGGCCAGGGGGCTGACGCCCAGCGCGCCGATCGCAGGCAGCAGCGCCGCGAGAATTGCGGTGAGCATTCCGGCGCCCGCGGCGAGTGGAATGCCGTTGCGCGCCAACGCTTCCCAGAGCGCCCGCCCACCCGCGATCCACCCCGAGCCGAACGCGCCCGCCAGCGCTCGAAAGTCGATCGGAAAGCTGCCGACGTAATCCGGCACGAGCCACACGGTCAGCATCGCCAGCGCCAGCCCGAGCGGCACGCCCAGAATGATTCCCCCCGCGCCCAGCGGAACCACCTCCGCCAGGACCAGCAGCGCCAGTTGCGCGCGCGTCGCGCCGACGCATCGCAGCAGACCGAGCTGTCGGATGCGCTCGACCATGCCCATGCTGAGCGTGCTCAGAATGATGAACAGGGCCGTCAGAAGCGAAACACTGCTCAGCAGCACGACGACGAACTGCTGCTGCGTCTGCGCGTTCTCGATCTGCTGGATGCGCGCCTCGGCCGTCCGAACGGACGCCTCGCGCGAAATCCGTCGGACCCGGCTGCGAATCTCGGATGCCGCGGTCCCCAGGGCCGCGGCGCTGCCGTCCCGAAGTACGACGTCCAGCGACGTGATCAGGCCCTGCTTGGCGTTCAGCGCCTGCAACACCGGCAGGCGCATCAGCGCCACCGGCGCCTGGAACCGCGCCACGCGCGGGCGGTCGATCAGCCCGACGATTCGCACCGCCTGCGGCTCCATGGCGGCCGCCGCGTAGACCATGAGCGCATCGCCCACCTCCAGGCCGACCGCTTCGGCGAAGCCGGATTCGAGCACACAGACGTAATCGTCGCCATCGTCTTCGGAGATCATCCGCCCGGCGTGCAAAGGATACGTGCGAATCGAGAACTCGCTCGCGAGATCGATGCCGGTCAGATCGACCTGTGGGAAGTCCGCGGTCCACTCGCGAGGCGGCTTGGCGTCGCTGTGTTCGTACCCGCGCGGCCACGGCAGGCAGGGCAGTCGGTTCACGAGCAGGGGGGTGACGCGCTCGACGTTCTCGATCGCCGAAACCTGCGTCGCGATGCGCTGTGGAATCTGGTCGTACTTGCCCAGCGGAGACGCCACGGAAATGTGAGACTGGCCGATATAGTCCAGCGCCCAGCCCATTACGGTGCGCCGCACCGATTCGTAGCAGGTGGACACCCACACCACCGCGCCCACGCCGACCGCGATCGCGAGAACGGCGCCGAGCGTGCGAGTGGGTTTATCCCACCAGCTCCTGATAGCCAGTTGCGACCAGTGCCGCATCGCCGCTTCCCTTGGGTTCGATTCGGCCGATGATTCGGCCATCGCGGAGAACGATCACGTCGTCCGCGTGCGCCGCTCCGTGCGCCTCGTGCGTCACCATCAGGATCGTCTTGCCGCGCTCGTGCGCAACCCGGCGAAGCAACTGCCAGATCTCCAGCGACTGCTTCGAGTCGAGGTTTCCAGTCGGTTCGTCGGCCAGCAGGATTGCCGGATCGTTCAGCAGCGCCCGGGCGATCGCCACGCGCTGCTGCTCGCCGCCCGACAGGGCATCCGGCCGGTGCCGCCGCCGATGCTCGAGATGCACGGCCGCCAGCAGCTCCTCCACCCGCGCCGCGCTGTCTTTCAGTCCGACGCCGTCCACCAGGTGCGGCAGGGCGACGTTTTCGGCGGCCGTCAGGCTGGGCAGTAGATTAAAGTCCTGAAACACGACGCCGAGCCGGCGGCGACGGAAGATGGTCCGCCTGCGGTCCGACATCGCGCCAAGATCGTGGCCTTCGACGCGGACCAGACCGGACGTAGCGTCGGTCAGCCCGCCAATGACGTGCAGCAGCGTGCTCTTGCCCGATCCGCTCGATCCCATGATCGCGATAAACCGCCCGCTGTGCACTTCCAGCGAGAGGTCGTCGATCGCTACCACCGAATCGCGGGATGCGTCGTATACCTTCCGAAGGTTGCGAACCTCGACGACCGGCGCAGACGCCGGAATTTGGCCGACGGCATCGCTGGAGGACTCCGGGTGTGTCAACGCCGTCTCCGCAGTCGGGCGTCGCGGGCCGCGCAGCGCGAAGAGGCGCTCCGGACCGCGACCGCCGATCGAGTGTAGACGCACGAGCCGGACGGCTCAACGCTCAGAACGGGCGCGTGCCGCGGCGCTCGGGCGAGCCCGCGATTCGAGCCACGCGCGCACACCGCGCGTCAGCGCCGACTGAAACACTGCGGAGTCGTCGCCGAAGAGCCCGCGCGACGCGGGCAAAACCAGATCGCACCGCCCACGCGAAGCAGCCGGCTCGCTCGGATTTCCGACGCGCGCCGTCAGCGTGTCTTCCTCGCGCGGCACGACCAGGCCGGCAGCCGAGTCGTACAGCGGCGCGTATCGGCGTCCCGCGACGGTGTCGAACTGCCAGGTGATTGTTCGGCCGCAGAGCGCCTTCCGCGCCAGCGGCGTCGCGTCCTGAATCTCACGCAGCAGCCAGCGCAGCAGGATCATCATCGGCTCGGGCGGCAGGCCGTCGTGTGCGCGGTCCGGGTCGATAGAGCCGGTACGCAGCATGAAGTGCGGCGCCTGCGAACCGGCGTCGATGCTCAGGCCCAGTTGCGCGGCGCCATTCGATCCGTCCGACCAGCGAACGGCGCGGAGCGACGCGTATCGGCGCGTCAGGTCCGCGATGTCGCGGACCACGAGCGCGGCGTCGCTACAGCGCGCCCAGTATTGCACGAAGTCCTCGATCGGCTGGCCGAGCTGCGCACGCAGCGCCAGCGTCGCCAGACGCGGAGCGGCGGGCGCTCCGAGCGCGCCGGCCGCGATCCACGGCGTGTCGCTGCCCATCAGCTCGCCCATTTCGACCGCGCGCGTCGCGACCAGCACGTCGCCGCTGCGCTGATCGTCATGCGTTTCGCTCGTCAGCAGCTCCACCCATCCCGCCGGTCGCGCGACCGAGCGCCAGCCCCGACCGAACCGTATGGCCCGTGTCGAGAAGCCCCCGTCGGCGGTGCGCGTGCCGTACGGGAAGACGTCCATCAGCGCGAACCCGCGCGTCGCCACGTCGGAGTACTGGACGCGGGCCGCGCAAATCTCATGCGCCGCGCTCACCCGGACCAGCGGCGCACATCGCGGCGACTCTCGCTCCAATAGCGCGGCCAGCGTCGGCAGGTCGAGAATCAGAATCGAGCCGGCCGCAACACGCTCCAGGTCCTTCAAGGACAGGCCGAGCTCCGTGACCCAGTCTGGCGACACCACGCATGCCGCCCCGATCGCCGACGCCGCCAGGGCGCGCAGCGAGCGCGGCCGAGACAGGCGGTCCACGCGAACCGCCGGGAGCAGCGGCTCGAGCGCTTCCAGCGACTCGGGAATGACCACGCGATCGACCGGGAACGGCGGCAACAGCGTGCTCCAGCGCGGCGTGTGCGCCGCCGGGTGGCATTTCGGGTCGGGCTCGATGACGGCGTGCAGCGTCAGCCTCTTGAGCGCCGCGTGCGCGTTGTCGCCGGGCAGGCCGACACGCAGGTGCGTCGAATGGTCCGGGGCGCGCACCCAGCCGATCCAGGCGGATTCGCCCGCCGCATCGTCGGGAAGCAGTGCGATCGGGATCGATTCGCTCCAGCCGCCTTCGTCGGCGAACGCGATCACCGGCGGCGGCGTGCCGGCGGGGCGCGCGTCGGCGGTCGATGCGCGCACGACGTACCACTGGTCGCCGCGACAGCGGATCGCCGCGCTCTCCATCACGCCGTTGAAGCACCAGCGCCACCCCCGGACGCTGCCGCCGGGAGTGACGATTCCGCCTTCGACGTGCCCGCGACGTGCAAGCGGACCACGCTTCTGACCGTGCGGCATGGACTGTCTCGATGAATGAAGTCCGGCGAGGCGCGACCGGCGCGCCCCGAGCGAGTTCGACGCGGGTATTATGTCGGGCTGCATTCGTTCGGCAACACGCCGCCGCCCGCGGAGACAACGGGTCGGCGACCCGACCGGCCCGCGCGCGAGACGCCCATTGGAATCGGGAATCCCGCAACCCGCCGACCCGACGCCGCCCGTGCTCGCGCGGCCGGTTCAGGCGCCCGCTGCGCCGCTGTCGCCGCTGCGACTGGATGGAATCAGCCGCGGGCACGCGGCGCTCGACCTGTCGCTGGTGTTCGTCGTCGGTGTCGTAGTCCAGTTCGTCCCCGGCGCGCTGGCGTGGAGCGCCGAATCGGATTCTCCGTTCGGGCCCAGCCACGCGTTCGTCGTCGCGATGAAGTGGGCCGATGCGGCGCTCGTCGCGGCGCTGCTGGCGTACTTCGTGCTGCGGAACCGGATCGCCTGGTCGGCGTTCGGGCTGCGGATGGACCGCCCGCTCGGGCAGCTCGCCTGGACGCTGGCGGCGCTCGCCGGCGGCTATGGCGCGATGATCGTCGGAATGATCGCGATCGCAATGCTGTGGCTGTTCTCGCCGGCGCTCCAGCAGGACCTGCAGCGCCGCGTCGAGTTCATGGGCGAAATCACGGAGTTCACGTGGGGCTCGACGGCGGCGCTGTTCGCGGCCGTCGCGATCCATGAGGAAATCCTGTTTCGCGCGCTGATGATCCCGTATCTGCGCCGCATCACGCGAAGCTGGACCGCCGCGGTCGCAATCTCCTCGGCCCTCTTCGCATCGCTCCACTTTCCGCAGGGATGGACGGCCGTCTTGCAGATCTTCGGGCTGTCACTGGCGTTCGGGGCGGTGTTCGTGGCGTCGCGCAGCTTGCTCGCGCTGATCACCGCGCATTTCATCTTCAATTTCGCGCAGACCTTCCTCATGCGCCTGATCGACCTGGATCAGATGCGCGAGATTCTGAACGAGGCCGGGTGATCGACGCGGGCGCTCGTGCGCAGCTCGCGCGGTGAAGAGTTCCAGAGCGAGTGCGAGAGTCGTCACGCGGCGCATTACGGCCGAACACGCGGCTGATCGACGGCGCGGCGTCGGGCCGCATCGGGCGGACGCCGGCTGGGCGGGCGCTCGCCGGGCTTGAGCTTCAGCGCCTCGGCGTCCTCGCCGGCCATCCCGGCAGCCTGGTCGGGCGACGACACGTCGCTGGAGCCGGTGGGCTCGGGTCGGCTGGCCGGCGCGGCGCGCTGCTCCGGCGCCGCGCAGCCGGCGACTGTCAGCAGGCTCGCCAGTGCCGCGGACGAGAGCGCGACGGACGACGCGGACGAGAGCGCAATCGACGAGAACGCGATGGCCGACGCCGCGATGGACGATGCCGCAACGGACCCCAGCGCAGTTCTTAAAGTTGGTATTCGCATCCGCGACCTCCAGCACGCGAAGGATGATATTCGTGTCGCGCGTGCATCGTAACCGCGTTGCCGTGCGCGCTCAGCGCGTCGACGCGGTCACACAGGTCGTGCCATACGCATCCAGCAGCAGCGAGAGGTCGTCGAGATCCACGTCGCCATCGGAATTCAAGTCGCCGTGGGCGAATGACGCGCCGCCTGCGATCCCGAAGTGCTCGAGCAGGGCGGAAATATCGCCCAGCCCCACGACGCCATCGCCGTCGAGATCGGGATGGGTGGAGCGCCATTGCGCGAAGTTCATGGAGACTCGGTCGCCCGCCGTCTCGAATTCGCCGCCGATCAGGATCGAGCCATCGTAGGCGGCGAGCGCGAGCGTGGTCGCGAGCGGATCGAGCGGCTCGATTACGTGCGCGAGGCCGTCGTTCATTCCGTTCCAGGTTTCGCCGGTCCAGAACGCGACTGCGCCGACGTTCTGTCCGCCGGCCATCGAAAACCGTCCGCCCACGTATAGGCGGTCGCCCGCCGGCAAGATCGCGCGCGGCACACCATCGACGCCCGCGCCGAGCGCGTGCCACGCGACGCCGTCCCACCGGCCCAGATAATCCACGGTGAATCCGCCCGTCGCGCGGAAGTTTCCGCCGACGTACAGGTCGCCATTCCACGACGCGAGACTCCACACCCCCGCGTTTGTGATCGGCACGCTGAGCGGACTCCAGGTCTGCCCGTCCCACGTGGCCAGGCGTCGATATGACCCTTCGGAGAAGTTGCCGCCGGCGACCAGCCGGCCATCGTGCGCCGTGAGCGCGCGTGTCCCTCCGGTCGGCCCGCCGGGAATGACGCTCCATTCCGTTCCGTTCCAGCGCGACAGCGGCAGGTCTACGCCGCCGGCGATCAATTGCCCATCGAAGCTGAGCAGTGTCTGAACTTCGCTGCTCAGACCGCCTCCCACCGGCTCCCACGCACTGCCGGTCCATCGGGCGATATGGAGCGCCGGCTCGCCGTCCGCGGTGGTGAACGATCCGCCGGCGTAGACCTCCCCTCCAAACACGCACAGGGCGTTGACAGCGCCGTTCATTCCGTCGCCCACGGTGCTCCAACCAGCGCCGTTCCACGCCGCGACGTGATCGCCGGCGCTCCCGTCCGCGCGGACGAAATCTCCGCCGACGTAGGCCACGCCGTCGTGCACGCAAATCGCGCGAGACGCGGAGAGCAGCCCCTCGCCGAAGCCGTACCAATCGACTCCGTTCCATCGCGCGAGTGAAGTCGGGCGGAACACCAGCGGCGACGAGCCCTCCTCGCTCCGAGCGCCCGCGTAGAGAGCGTCACCGAACGGTTCGAGCGCCAGGAAACGCCTCGGCTCGTCCGTCCAGATCTCGGTCCAGTTCGCGCCGTCGAGACGGAAGATGGATTCGTCGGTCGCGGCGTGCAGCGCGCCGTCATAGACCGCAAGAGCCCGTGTGGTTCCGAAGTCCGCGTTCAGACTGCTCCAGGTCGTTCCGTCCCATGCGGCGACCGGTCCGGTGGAAACGCCGTTCAGCGAGCCGAAATCGCCACCCGCGACCAGCATGCCCTCATACGCTTCCAGTGCGAAGATGACAGGCGTCGTTCGGCCGCCGGTGTATCGCCCAATCCGACGAATCGCGACACCGTCCCATTCGAAAATGGCATTGCCAAGGTCATTGTCTTCGACCCGCCCATAGCCTGAGATGTAGAGCTTGTTGTCGCGCACGAGCATGTCGCTGACGTGGGTTCCGTGATCGAATGGCGTGTTCGGCAGGCTGCGCCAGCGCAGACCGTCCCAGCGAGCCAGCGACGATTCGCCCTGGAACAAGCCCCAGATCCCGCAATACAGCTCGCCCTGATACACCGCCAGGCCCGCGCCGATGCTCCCGTCCGGGTCGAATTCGTACGGGTCGTACGCGACGATGGATGTGCCCACGTTCGTCCATCGCCCGCCGTCCCAGCGCAGCACACCGTTGGCGACTGCGCCGTCGTTTGTTCTCAGGTAACCTGCGACGTACGTCGCTCCCTCGAACGACTCGATCGCAAGCACAGACATGGACGTGAAGCCGGGACCGGTGCCGCTGAGCGTCGTCCACCGCGTGCCGTCCCACTGAACGAAATCTTCCGAGTACACCGGGCCGGACAGCGTAAATTCACCGCCGATCCGCAGACGCGTGGAATCCGCGTTCAGTACGCGCACGTTTCCGCGAACGCCCGGATATCCAAACGCGTCCGACCAATGCGACGCGCATGGCGGCGAACCGCGGGCGTGCGCGGCGACGACGGCGAGCACCGTGATTGCCGATGCGACGCGGTTTCGAATGGTCATGGTCATTCCGCCTCCACGATCGATTGCACACGCAGATCAGCAATCCGCGCCGAAGAGCGCCAATCGTGTCTGCAAGTCCGCGCCGCAAACCAGACCCGCGCGCTGCGCTGCGACCGCCTAAGGCTTCCAGCGCCCGGGCGGCGCGACCAATGCCGTCCGACCGACCGGCATCCAGAACGACAGGTATGGCGCGAGCTGATGATCTGTCAGAAAGAACCCTCCGCCCACCGCCATTCGCCCGCGGAACGGATGCAGCGCGTAGACCACGTCGCCGTCGTCCGTGAATCCGTCCCCAAGGCATGTCCACGCGCCAGCGTCCTCGTCGAACCGGGCGATTCGCCCGATCTCGACGCCGCCGCCGACCGTGAAGCTGCCGGCCGCGTACAGAACTCCGCCCAGCGTGGACAACGACGACGCCACGCCGCCTTGGATCTCCCCCGGGATCAAGTGCCACAGCCCATCCGCATCGATTCGCGCGATGCCTGCATAGATGCCGCCTTGCACCGTGCCGAATTGCCCGGCCACATAAAGTAACTCTCCCGATACGTGCAGCGCGCTGACTTCGAGAACGATCGGGCCGGGCAGCGCACTCCACGACGCTCCGTCCCACACGGCAAGGCGCGAGATGTTTTCTCCGCCGATCTCCTCGAAACTGCCTGCGGCGACCAGCAGTTCGTTCCATACGGCCAGAGCCGTCACGTCGCCGGACGTTCCGCCTGCGAAAGCCTGCCACGCAACTCCGTCCCAATGGGCCAATCCACCGCACGGAGCGCTGGCGTTCTGTGTGAACGGACCGGCCGCGAGGATCCGCTTGTCGTACAAGGCGGTTGCTTGTACGCCGCGATCGAACGAGCCGCCGAGCTGCTCCCAGGCGTCGCCGTCCCAGCGATACACGCGACCATCCGTCTCGGCCGCATTCGAGCTGCCGATGATCAGCTCGACCTCATCGGCGGAGATCGAAACGACGTCGTCGGGGACTCCGTCCGCGAAACCCTGCCACGCCACGCCGTCCCACGTGACGATGCCGTTCACACGGTTGGCGCCGGCCCAGCGAAGCGTGCCGCCGACCACCAGCTTGCCGTCCCACTCGGAGAGCGCGCGCACGCCACCGGCGATGCCGCTCGCGCGAGGCTTCCATTCGTCCTTTTCGTAAGTCGCGACGTTGAACGCGACGGCGCCGCCGATTCGCCGGAACTCGCCGCCGGCAACGAGCGCGCCGCCCGCGCGGAAAAGGGTGTGCACCGAGCGATCGGGGCCCAGGAGAGTTGCGCCGGCTGTCCACTGCGCGTCCGCCCAGCGCGACAGACCGGAGCTCTCGATTCCGCCCGCCGACGTGAAATCGCCGCCAACCCACATCGCGCCGTTGAAATCGGTCAGCGCGCGGACCGCGCCGCCGCTCGCCCCCACATCCAGACCGGACCACGCCGAGCCCGACCATTCCACCACGCCGGGGCGAACCACACCGCCGGCGCGACGAAAACGCCCGCCGACGTAGAGCGCGCCGTCGAACACATGCAGGGCGGCCACGACGTCGTCGCAGCCCTCGCCAAGCGCCGACCACTCCGCGCCGTCCCAGCGCGCAATGTTGTTCGCAGGCGCCGTGCCCGCCTTCGAATACCATCCGCCGACGTAAAGATCGCCTTGGAACGACGCCACGCAGTACGCCGTACCGCCCACGCCGCCAGCCAAGGCGCGCCATGCCGATCCGTCCCAGCGAGCGACGTTCGCCGTCTCGACTTCGCCGGAATGCGTGAATCCGCCGGCCGCGATCAAGTCCCCGTCGTGGACGCGCAGCGCGCGCACCGCGCCGTTAAATCCGTCGCCGACTGCGACCCAGTGCTCGCCATCCCACTGCGCGACCGATCCGAGCCATCCGTTCGCGCCGTGTGTGAACCAGCCGCCCGCAAAGAGCGTTCCATCGCTCACGCACAACGCCAGGACGCCGCCGTTCAATTCGTCGCCGAGCTCTTCCCAGCGGTCGTCGCTCCAGCGAAGCAGACCGTACGAGCCGTCGCCGTCGTCGTCCATCGAGTTCGCCACAACCCAGGCGCCGCTGTCCAGCGGAAATTCCGCGCCGGCCAGAACGACGCCGGGCACGCCGGGATAACCAATCCGCGGCGCCCACGAGCCGTCGGCATAGGAGCTTGCCGCGCTGCCCGCCGACACCCCGAGCAGCGCCACCAGTCGGGCGAATCTCAGGTTCATGGCAATCCGTCCATTTGTGTTTCGCGGCAACGTGCCGCTCGTTCCGAGGTCGCGCCTCGCCGCACTGTAGTACAGTGTACCGTCTGCGAAGGATGAAACGTTCATGTTCGAGGCGCGAATTGTTCACGAGCCGCGCCGGGCTCATCCGGTCTTCAAGACGAATGCCGAATAAGTGTTCGCGTTGCAGTTCGCTGAACTTATCGCCGCATCAAAAATTTTCGAGCGAAGAGCTCGGACAAGCCAACGGGCTGCCGCGCCCGACGAAGAGACAACCTCTCGCGCCTCATCGGCAGCAGCCCGGTCGCCGCTCCGGCCGCGCCGCCCGCTTGCCGCGCGCTGCGCCGCCTTCTATCGTGCCGCGCAGACCGGCGGCGCGGCGCGGACGGCTTGCGCGCGCCTCCGGGCGACCGAGGATGGTCACATGGGTTCCATACTCTGCGAACACTGCGTCGCCTACTGCTGTCGATACATCGCCTTGCCGATCGAGACGCCCACCGACAAGAGCGACTTCGACGACGTGCGCTGGTACCTGCTCCACGAAGGCGTCACGGTGTTCGTCGAGAAGGGTGACTGGTACATCTGCCTGCAATCGGTCTGCCGCCATCTCCAGTCCGACTTCCGCTGCGGCATCTACGACGCCCGCCCGCGGATCTGCCGCGAGTACAGCACCGAAAACTGCGACTATCACTCCGGCGACTACGGCTGGGATGCGCACTTCACGTGCCCCGAGCACCTCGACGAGTACGTGCGAGCCAACCCGCCCCAGGACGCCGTTCGCCGCGGGAAGGCTGCGAAGAAGGGCGCTTCGGCCGGAAACAACGCCGCGCGGAAGGGGGGACGCGCCGCGCGGAACGGAAGCGCGCGCGTCCGCACCGGGCTGCGAGCCGTGCTGGATCCGGCCCGATCGCGCGCCCGTCGTCGCCAGCCCGTTCCGCCACCGGCCGTCGTCGACGCGCGCGGCGTGCCCTTGCCCATCCTGGAGCCGCGGCGATGAAAATCCAGACGCCGCCGGGAATGCGCGATTTCTATCCCGAGGACATGCGGCTTCAGAACTGGCTGTTCGACCTGTGGAGGCGCGTGTCGCGCGCGTTTGCGTTCCAGGAATACGAAGGACCGATCTTCGAGTTCCTCGATCTCTATCGTCTCAAGAGCGGCGAAGGCATCGTCGCGGAGCTCTTCTCGTTTCAGGACCGCGGCGGCCGCGACTTCGCCATCCGCCCCGAAATGACTCCCACGCTCGCGCGCATGGTCGCGGCGCGCGCCAACACGCTGCCCAGGCCGATCAAGTGGTTCAGCATTCCCCGCATGTGCCGGGCCGAGAAGCCGCAACGGGGCCGCCTTCGCGAGTTCTTTCAGTGGAACGTGGACGTGCTCGGCAGCGAGGACATGCTCGCCGACGCCGAGGTGATGGCCGTCGCGGCGCAGTTCTTCCGGGCGGCCGGATTGACAGACGCCGACTTTGTCCTACGATATAGCCATCGGGCGCTGGCCGCGGCGACGCTGACCGGCCTGGGCATTCCGCCGCAAAACACGAACGCCGCGTTCCAGTGGATCGACCGCTTCGACAAGCTCAGCGAAGCCGACTTCGCCCGCGGATGGAGCGAGCAGGTCGCCGGAGCGTGCGACGCCGACCGGATTCGGTCGTTCCTCACCTCCGCAACCGTGGACGAGTGCGTCGGCCTCGCCGAGTCCGCAGGCGATGCAGGTCAGCGCGCCGGGCAGCAACTCGCCGAGCTTCGGCGGCGACTCGATACGATGGGCGTCGGGAACGCGTGCGAATTCGATTTTCAGATCGTCCGCGGACTCGCCTATTACACCGGGAGCGTTTTCGAAGCGCATCTGAGGCAGGGGGGCCTCCGTGCGCTGGCCGGCGGCGGCCGATACGACGACCTGACTGGGCTGCTCGATGGTCCGCGGGTTCCCGGGGTCGGCTTCGGTATGGGCGACGCGCCAGTGCTCGAAGCGCTCCGGAGCGCCGGCCGGCTGCCGACGCCGACCGAATCGATCGACGTCGTGGTCATCGAAGCCGATGAATCGCTGTTTGACGACGCCGTGACGATCGCGGCCGCGCTGCGAAACGCCGGCCTGAACGTCGAGCTTCCTTACAAGCGCGGACAGCTGAGCAAGCAGCTCAAGCGCGCGGCCGAGTCAGGGACACGGGTGGCGATCATCGTCGGCTCGGAGTATCGCGAGCGGCGCGAATTGCAGATCAAGCACTTGCGATCCGGAACGCAGCAGGCGGCTGCGGCGGAGGCATTCCTGTCCGATCCGCGTGCGACGCTGCGGGCGGCCGGCGTTGAACTCTGACGCATCGGGCGACAGGAGCGTCCGACAGAAACTGCCGCGGGGTTGTTCGACGTTAGGGCGGAGGGCGGAGTTCAATCTCCACGGGAGCCACAATCCGCCTGCGTGCGAGAGACTCTGAAAGTCCGATAATATATATTATGTTGCGTTGCGTGGATCGTTGCGGAGACGGTTGGGCCGGCTGCCCGGCGCACCGGTTGCGGCTCCTCAGCCGCCCTGTCGCCGCTCGTTTCCAGGAAGTTGATCCAGCGGGATGTTCGGCTGAACGAGCTGCAACTCGCGACGTGAGAAATCGAGCCGATACAGGTTCATCCGCTGCGACGCCGCGTCGATCACGACCAGCACTTCGGTCGAGTTGCTGACTTGCTGCGTCAGCATCTTGAAGTCGCCCGAGGAGTCGTTCTGCCCGATCGCCATCGCCGCACGGGGCTGACTGCCGACCAGCAGCAGCCCGACGAACAGGACGCACGCCGTCACAGCCAGCACGCCGATCGCAAGCGATTTTTCGTCGATCGGGCGGGACGGTTGGTTCTCGCCGAGTGAATGCACGATTCAGCCTCCGTCCCGGTTGTTGCGAAAATCGCGCTCCAGGTCGCGGTTGCCGGCATAGTTGAGCCGCCGCTGCCCTTTGTCGTAGTAGAACGCGTGAAGCACGCGCGAGCGCGTGTCCAGGATGTACAACGCGTCGAACTGGTCCTGGATTTCACCCGACACGGCCAGGTAATTCCCGGCCAGCCCGGTCGCCTGCGCCAGCGCCGTGCGCGGCTCAGTCGTCGCCAGCAGCAGACCGGTCAGCAGTGCCGCATTCAGGCAGAGCAGCGACGCGATCCAGACGTTACGGCTCTTCATGGATTCTCCAGGGCGGCACGCCAACACGCGGGAGTCAGGACGTTTCGCGGGTATTCGTACGGTGGGGATTCTTAAAGCAAGTGGCTGCGCAGAGCGCGATGAACAGAAACGCGAACACCCACGGCACAAACGTCCAGCCGGCCTCCAGGCCCTGCACGTCGTACGGCGGACCGGACTTCGCATCCTTCTTCGCCTGCGCGAGCGCCGGCGCGACCGCCAGCACGCACCAAGCGCCCGCCGCGGCCGCGCGAAATGCCCAGCGGGTCAGCGCTGAAAACGAGCGCAACATCACGAGTCTCCGAAGGGCGACGCGACTCCCCGGTCGTCGATGGCCGACAACTACAGTAGCTGTACTCGGTTCTCCGGGCAACCCGAAACGCCGCTCGGCCGGCGCCGCGCGCGTTCGCTCGGCTTGAGACGCCTCGTCGCGCTTGCTATGGTGGAGTTCGCGACGGGCGTTGCTCTCGGCACCGGGCCCGTCTCAGCGTGTGCGCAGGAGCGGATCGTCATGTCGCAGAACACGATTATTCTCGGCGCCGCCGGACGCGATTTTCACGACTTTAACGTCTACTGGAGGCAGCGCGAGGACGTGAACGTCGTTTGCTTCACGGCGACCCAGATCCCCGACATTCAGGATCGCGTATACCCGGCCGAGCTGTGCGGACCACGCTACCCATCCGGCATCCCGATCCACGACGAGGCGCAGCTCGTGTCGCTGATCCGCGAGCATGACGTGCGGCAGTGCGCGCTCGCCTATTCCGACCTCGCACACGAAGCCGTCATGCACAAGGCCGCGCTGGTGAACGCGGCCGGCGCCGATTTCGTCATGCTCGGCCACCGCGCGACCATGCTCCGCAGCCGCGTGCCGGTGATTGCCGTGTGCGCCGTTCGCACCGGATGCGGCAAGAGCCAGACGACGCGCGCGGTCGCGCGCATTCTCCAGTCGCTCGGCAAGCGCGTCGCGGCGATTCGCCACCCCATGCCCTACGGCGAGCTCGACCGGCAGATCTGCCAGCGATTCGCCGGTCTGGACGACCTCGACCGCCACCAGTGCACCATCGAGGAGCGGGAGGAGTATGAGCCGCACATTCGCGCAGGCGTCGTCGTCTACGCTGGAATCGACTACGCGCGCATCCTTGCGCAGGCCGAGAGCGAAGCCGACGTGATTCTCTGGGACGGCGGCAACAACGACATGCCGTTCATTCAGCCCAGACTGATGTTGTGCGTCGCCGACCCGCATCGTCCGGGGCACGAGCTGCGCTATTACCCCGGTGAGACGAACCTGCGCATGGCCGACGTAGTCGTCATCAACAAGTGCTCGACCGCGCCGCCGGGCGGCGTCGAGACGGTCGAGAAGAACGTCGCGGCCGTGAACCCGCGCGCCACGGTGCTGCGCTGCAACTCACCGGTGACGCTGGATCGCCCGGATGAGGTTCGCGGCAAGCGCGTGCTGGTGATCGAGGACGGTCCGACCGTCACGCACGGTGAAATGCCGTATGGCGCCGGGCACATCGCGGCCCGAAAATTCGCCGCCGCCGCGATCGTCGATCCGCGCCCCTTCGCGCGCGGCTCGATCCGCGACACCTTCGAGCGTTACGGCCATCTGGCTGAAGTGCTGCCGGCAATGGGCTATGGCGCGCGGCAGATCGGCGAGCTGGAGGCGACCATCGACGCCGCCGACTGCGACCTCGTGATCATCGGCACGCCGATCGACCTGCGCTGCGTGCTGAACGTGAACAAGCCGTCGGTTCGCGTGACGTACGAGCTCGAGGAAATCGCGCCCGGAGGATTGGAGCGCGCCATTCGCGGCGCGCTCTGAGCATCCGGCATCGCGCGCGGCGCCGATTCCAGCCTGTGCGCGCCTAGGGCTCGGCGTGTGCGTGACCGCAGACGCTGTGAGCCATCGGGAGCACATCGGCCTCGCCGCCCTGCCGAATCCGTGCCGCCGCCGGCGCGGCCTTCACGGTCGACTCGTCCGACGCGCCGACCGTTGCCAGAAGCGTCGCCATTGCGTCCTGGCTCCCGGCCGGGAAGACTTTTGGATCGAGCGGAGCGGGTTCGAAGTTGCGCGGCTCGATCAGGTCCCACGCGTCGCCACTCACAGCGTCCATCACGCTCGCCGGGTGAGCCGTGTGCACCAGGCCCAGCAGATGCCCGAGCTCGTGGCTCGCGACGTTGCCGATCATGACGCCGAGTTCGTCGACGTCCAGCGCCATCGCGTCGGCGTACGCGCCAAAGTTGTCGGTGAAGATGACCGCTTCGTCGTCGGGGTCGGCGTTCTCACCGTCCACGCGATCGGCGAGCCCGAGCAGCGCGGCGTCGCTGCCGCCGAAGTGAAGCGTCGAACAGGGCACGCCCTTCTCGAGCGTCTCGCCGTCTTCGAGAATGCGCACGTCCAGACCGGAGAAATTCGCGACGATCGTCGCGCGAATCGCGTCGCGAAGCGCGTCGGTCTGCCCTTCCAGTTCAGTCCTCAGCTCGCCCGCGTCGAACTCGCCGAACGTCATCGCGGCGCGGTTGGCGATGCGGATTGCGTCGCCGCCGCCGAAGTTCAGCCGCACGAATTGCGGCAGCGGCGGGATCGGCGTGCCTGCGACGCGCGACGCTTCCAGCGTCACCGTTATGGGGCCGGACCATTCCGCGGACGTGATCCCGACGAAGACGCGCTCGGCGTTCGTTGCGAACACGTGATGCAGCGGCTCGCGTGCCGCGTGAACGGATAGCGCGAGGAGGTGCATGTCCTGATCGAACAGCGCCACCACGCAACCGCCCCCGTTGCGGACAAGCTCCACCGTCCACTCGTCGCCGGCGCGCGCCGAACCGAATTCGACGCGGTGGGCCGCGCGGCCGCCGTCGAGCTCGACGTTGAGCTGCACGGGCGAGTCGCCGAGCGACAGCGTCTGTCCGGTCCACTCGACCGCCTGAGTCGCGTCGACGCGTTCGCCGAGCGTTGCGAAACGGGGGCTCGCGGTCGCGCTCGAAGGCAGGTCGAGCAGGCTCTCGCCCGTGCAGCCGCTCAGCGCCAGCGTCAGGCCCAGCGCGATCGTCGCGGCGTTTCGCACCGGTTGAGCATCGCGTCGAGCGTTCATCGTCCCGTTCCTTTCGAGCGTCCCGCGACCAGTCGCTCGCTACGCTCGGCGAGCCGCGCTCTCGCGCATCGGCTCACCGTTCAGGAGGTATTAGGTCGGCCTGGTGCGAATCTGACGGCGCGTCACGCCCTTCGTGGAAAAACCCGCGCGATGAGGCGTCCTACGCGGTCTATCCGCCGAATCGCGGGTACGGGCGTCGCTCCGCCCGCTGCACACGAGCGGTTATCGGGTTGCCGGAGAGGTCACTTTGTTAGCGCAGGTGGTTCAGTGGACGACCGAAGCGGTCCGGGCGGCGTGCGCATAAGTGCTGCGTCCATCTAATCTTAGAGGCGTTGTGCGGACTCACCGCTCGGCCGGCGGGCTTGAGAAGCGCGACTACGTTCGATAATATGCCCCCCGTCGCGGGTGTTCGGCCCGGTTTCAAACACTTCTGCGAACGGGTCGTTGTCAAGTCTGGCGCGTCGCCAAGCCCGATTCGCGCCGAAGCCCGCAGGAGCAACTCCCATGCGTCAGTGGTTTGTGTCGCGCAGAGCGTTCACTGTCTGTCTGACCGGCTGCGTCGCGGCCGGTGTCGTCCAGGCGGCTGAGCCCGGCGGCGGCGTGCACATCGCGGGCGATCCGACGCTTTGGAACACGACCGCGAGGTACGTCGTTCCCATGGGCTCTCACGCGGCGATCGATTGCGACGGAATCGAGCACGCGTTCGAGGCCGAGCACGTCTGGAAGCCGATCTGCGCAGACACCGGCGTCGAAACGACCATCCTGGACCTCGCGTTCATGGCCGAAGCGCACGCGGCCGACTTCTCCGACCCGTCCACCGTGTACGAGCTGAACAACACCGCGCCGCGCGCCGGTCTGAACCTCGTGTTCCAATTGGCGGCAAGCGTGCCGGCGGCGGCCGTGCCGGCGTTCGCGACCGCCGAAGCCTACATCGAAGCGCAGTTCCCGAATGACGCCATGACCGTCACGATCCCGGTGAGCTTCGCCTCGCTGCCGTCGGGCGTGATCGGCGGAACGGGAAGCAGCTATGGTTATGTGAGCTGGGCCTCGACGCGGGCGCAGATGCAGGCGGGCGCGGACGCCACGGACGCCATTCTCGCGTGGCTGCCCAGTGGGAGCACGATTCCGGTGCGCTACTCTTCCGGTTCGACCACCAACGAGAACCGCGTGTTCTTTACGTTTGCCAATTGGAAGGCCAACGGCGGGGCCGTGTCGGGCAATGACGCGTCGATGCAGTTCAGCACGAACTTTCCGTTCGACTATGACCCGTCCAACGGCGTCGGCGGCAGCACGATCTCGCTTCAGGACGTCATCATCCACGAGACGGGACATGCGCTCGGATTCACGAGCGGCGTGGACTTCCGCGTCAACGACATCGAGACGCTCGACATCTTCCGGTTCCAGCGGACGGACGGCTCGGGCGACTTCAATCCGGACACCAACGCCGAGTTTCAGGTGCGCCCGCGCTGGGCCGTCTTCAACTTCAACGACGCGCACAACTTCGACATCATCAGCGTCGAATACCGGCTCTCCGACGGCTACCCGTGGCAGGCCAGCCACTTCCGCGAGCAGGTACCGGCCATCGGGATCATGGACCCGGCATTCTCGTACGGCGAAACGTTCTATCCGAGCTTCTATCGAACCAGCGACCTGACGGTCTTTGACGCGATGGGGTACGACCGCTAGCGCGGTCTCAAGAATGCCGTCGAGTCCGAGCTGCGGAAAGGGACTGCTCGCTTACGCTTACGGCTCAGCGGGGACGCAGTCCCGAGATTGAACGCGGGTCAGCGGCGCGTGGTTCGTCCAGATCGCGCGTTCGCGTAAGTCGACGGGAGCGCAGGCGTCGCAATAACGGCGTCCGCGCTCCCCTGCTTTCTGCGCATTCGTCCACTTCGGCGGGCGCGACTCACGCGGGTTTGAATCCCACGGCGGAGTTGATATCCGTGCCAGCGGGGCGCGCGTCCAGCACGCTTCGGACGCGATCGGCCAGTTCAGTCGGCGTGAATGGCTTCGCCAGCACCGGCTGCCGTGCGTCACACGTGATTTCCCGCAGCACATCCAGGTCGGCATAGCCGGTCATGTAGAGGACCTTCACGCCGGGGCGCTGCGCAAGGAACTGGGCAACGAACCGCGGCCCGTGCACACCCGGCAGAACCACGTCGGTCAGCAGCAGGTGGATCGGGTCGCGGTAGGACGCGGCGCGCTCCAGTGCGGCGTCGCCGGTCGCCGCCTCGATTACGCGATAGCCCAGCGAGCGCAGCGCGGATCCGGCCAGCTCTCGCACCAGCGCGTCGTCCTCCACGATCAGAACCGTCTCGACGCCCGCGGCGGCCGCGGCGCGGCGGGCGGGCATCGTCTCTGTCGCGGCCGGCGCCGCGCGGACGCGCGGCAGGACGATCTTGAATGTTGTGCCGCGATTGGGTTCGCTCTCGACGACGACGTCGCCCCCGGCTTGCCGAACGATGCCGTACGCTGTCGCAAGACCCAGTCCGGTTCCGGCGCCCGGCGGCTTCGTGGTGAAGAACGGCTCGAAGATGTGCGCCAGCGTCTCGTGGCTCATGCCGATGCCGGTGTCGCTGATGCTGAGGACGACGTAGTCGCCGCGCGGCAGATTCGGTCCGCGAACGGCGTCGGAGTGGTCGGCCGGAACATTCTCGGCGAGGATGCGAATCCGTCCGCCGCCGGGCATGGCGTCGCGCGAGTTCACGACCATGTTCACGATGATCTGCTCGATCTGCCCGGGATCGACTTCGACGCTCCAGAGGTCGTCGGCGGCTTGGTGTTCGATGCGAATATCCTCGCCGATCAGGCGACGCAGCATTCGCTCCATCTCGCGAACCAGCGCGCCCAGGCTCACGACGCGCGGCTCGATGATCTGTCGGCGCGCAAACGCCAGCAGGTTGCGCGTCAGTTCCGCGGCGCGCTGCGCGGCGCGACTGATCTGCTGGAGGTGCGTGCGGGTCTCTCCGCCGGGCTGTAGAGACGTTTCCGCCAGCTGGGCATAGCCCAGGATCGCCGTCAAGAGATTGTTGAAGTCGTGCGCGATGCCGCCCGCGAGCCGCCCGATGCCTTCCATTTTCATCGAGTGCACGAGCTGCTGCTCGAGCCGCTTGCGCTCCGTCACGTCGATGTCGACGCAGACGAAATGCGTTCCGCCGCCCGCATCCGGCACGCAAAACAGGCTCGCCAGGACGTTCCGCAGCGCTCCGGACCGCGTCGTCGTGTTGAACTCGCGCAGACTGGGCTTCGTCGCGGGGGTCGCGCTCAGCAGCATGCCCTCGAACGCGGACGCTTCCGCCGCAGGCAGCAAGAACTCGCCCAGCCGCCGGCCGATCGCCTCGGCCGCGGTGTATTCATAGAGGCGCTCGGACGCCGGGTTCCACAGCAACACCCGGCCCTGACGGTCGTAGCACTGGATCGCGACGTTGGGAGCGCCGTTCAGGATCGCGTTCAGGCGAGCATGTGCGAGTTCCAGGGAGCGGTTCGACGCCGAAAGCGCGTCATGCGCTCTGGCCGCCTGAATCGCCAGCCGCGCCAGCCGCGCCGCGGTCTCGATCAGCTCCACGTCGGCCGGGGTCGGCCCGCGCGGCTCGCGGTAGTACAGCGCGAAGGTGCCGAGTACGGCGCCGGTGGAGTCCAGAATCGGCTCGGACCAGCAGGCCCGCAGCCCGAACGCGTCGGCGATCTCGACGAAGTTCTTCCAGCGCGGATCTTCGCGGATGTCGTGCGTGACGACCCGCGCCCCCCAGTACGCAGCCGTTCCGCAGGATCCGACGCCGTCGCCGATGCGAACGCCGTTGATGGCCTGTGAATAGTCGGCGGGCAGGTCGGGCGCAGCGCTCGTCCACAGACACTGCGTTTCGGGATTGAGCAGCAGCACCGACCCGAGCATCCCGTCCGAGCAGTCCTGGATCATTCGAACCAGAGACGTCAGGATGTTCGGCAGCGGCGCCTCGTCGGCAAGCTCCTGCAGCACCACTTCGTGCGCGCGGCGCAGCCGGACCGAGCGCATGTGCGCGCTGGCGTCGAGAATGATCCCGGACAACGCCGGCGAACCCGGGGACTCCGCAGCTCCCAGCAGCCAGACCCACTCGCCGGACGATGGACTTCGCGCCGGGCGCGCGTGCAGATCCACGCGCGGCTGCATCCCGGCGCCGCACGCGGCGAACGCGGCTTGAGCCGCGTCTCGGTCGCCATCGGCCAGCGCGCTACGCCAGGCGCCGCCCGTAAGCCGATGCGGCGCGGCAGCGCCGAGAAGCAGCTGTGCCGCGATCGCATCCAGCGACCAGGTGTCGTCACGCGGATCGAAGCGCCAGACTCCGACGGACGCGCGCTCGAGCGTTTCGGGCGAAGGGGATGCGCGCGGCGCGCTGCCTGAGGCGCTGGCAGAGGGCGTCTCGGAGAGTCGCGCGTGGCCCGGTTCGGCCAGACGCGCCCCGGTTCGGCGAGATTCGTCGGACATTCTCGTGCACCCCGAGAGGCTCGGGCGGCGACGATCGCTGTACCGACGACGCCTTTCGGACGCCGCCCCCCCCTGGCGATTGCGTTGCGAGGTATTGCCGCCTGGGCGCAGGCGACCGGTCCGAACGTGATGCGCCGGTCGCGACTTCGTCCATTATTGGTCGGCCGCTTCGGCCGTCAACGTGATTTGCCCGCTCCGCGGATTTTTGTGGGCATGCGTCCGCGCATTCATTTCTGAACAGGACGCCATCCAAGCGACCGGTACCGGGGGGCATTTCGTCCTCCGCGGTCGTATCATGGCGAATACTGGACCGTTGACGACGAATTCGTTCGCAAGCTCTGGTACGAGCGACGCGGGAGTGTCGAATCTGCACGACGTAACGACGGCATCCCATTCCGGCGCCCCACCGTCTACCCTGCGAGTCTGGGACACGCCGCTGGTCTGGCTGGCGCCGCGTCGCCTCTTCGCGCGCGTGGAGGACGTTGCGACGTTCGGCTGGCCGCTGGCGATCCTGCTGCTGTGCGTGACGCTAGTAGGCCACGCCACGGTCCAGACCGGGCTGATCGAACGCGACGTCGAACGCAGCGTCGCCGAGCGGATCGCGCTCATCGACCAGACCCAGCGCGACGTGCTGGATCGATCCGCCCTGCGAACGCTGTATGACGAGCAGCGCAAACAGGGCGAGTTTGAGAAGACGATGGCGCGGCTGATGGCCATCGCCGCACAGCCGGTCGGCGTGCTGGCCTCGACGCTGCTGATCGCGGCCGTGCTGTTCGGCGCCGTGGCGATGAGCGGACGAAAACCGGAATGGAACACGCTGCTGAATCTGTGCGTGTACGCCGGCTTTATCGAGCTTCTGCGGCTGGCCGCCACGCTCGCGATGCGCATTCGCTTCCGGACGCTGGAGGCGGACACGTCGCTGAGCCCGGTCGGCGCGTGGCTGGCGAACGCCTGGAAGCTCGATCCTGAGCCGGCGGCCGCTCTGATAGGCGCTCTGGGGAGTGCCGATCCGTTCCGGGTCTGGTTCTGGTGGGTCGTCTGGATCGGATTGTGCACGACGCGTCAGCTTCCGCCGTTCCGAGGGGCGCTGGTCTGTGTTTTCTGCTGGCTGACCGGCGCTGCGACGTCCGTACTGCTGGCGATGGGAACGATGGGCGCCGGCTGATGCGGCCCTGCGCGCGGAGAACAACATGAAAAAGCTCATCGGCGTGCTCGTGCTCGCGGCGGCGTGCGTCGGCGTCTACTACGCGAACGAATCGTTCCGAACCAGCGACGGTCGCAGCATCCTCCACGTCGCCAAGCCGGTCGCGATTGACGTGCAATTGTCCACGCCGGTGCTGCGCGACGTGGTCCGCACCGTGCAGGCCCCCGGCGACGTCGAGGCCTTTAACGAGGTGGACATCAGTTCCGAAGTCGTCGGCAAGATCGTCGAAATGCCCGTAGTCGAAGGGGATTTCGTGTCGGCCGGAGACCTGCTGTGTCGGCTGGATGACGCCGACTATCGCGCGCGCGTGCTCAGCGCCGAGGCGAACGTCGCACGCCTCGCGGCGCTCATCAAGCAGGCCGAGGCCGAGCTGGCGACGGCCGAGCTCGACTGGGACCAGATTCAGCGGCTGCGCGAGACGAGCGCGACCTCATCGTCCGAAGTGGCGCGCTATCGCAGCGCCCTGGTCGGCGCGCAGGCCGTGCTCGAAATGCGTCGCCAGGAGCTCGTACAGTCCGAGGCGGCGTTGCAATCGGCGCGCGAGGATCTCGACCGCACCGTCCTCACCGCGCCCATCGACGGCATCATCTCGCAGCTCTTCGCCGAGAAAGGCGAAGTTGTCGTAACCGGGACCATGAACAACCCCGGCACGCGCATCATGGTGCTCAGCGACCTGTCCAAGCTCCAGGTGCGCTGCCGCGTCGACGAGGCCGACGCCCCGCTCGTCCAGCCCGATCAACCCGCCCGAACTTACCTGCAATCGGACAGCCGCCGCAGCGTGTCCGGGCGCGTGCTGCGGGTCGGCGCCAAGGGCACCAAGCCCGCCGGTCGCGACGTCGTCACGTTCGAGACGCTCGTGCTGGTCGATGCGCCGGACAACCGGGTGCGCCCCGGAATGAGCGCCAGCGTCGAGATCGAAGTCGCCCGACGCGACCAGACGCTGACCGTGCCGATCGAAGCCGTCGTGTTCCGCAAGCGCCGCGACCTCCCCGAGGCCTTCGTCCGCGCTTACGACGAGCGCCTGCGAGCCGCGGCGCAGGTCAGCCAGCATCTCGCGGAATACGTCAAGGTGGTGTTCTGCGTCGATGACGAGCTGAAAGCCGCGCCGCGCATGATCGAAACCGGCATCAACGACGCGCTGCATGTCGAGGTCGTCAGCGGCCTCGGGGTCGACGACAACGTCGTCATCGGCCCCTACCGCAGTCTGGATCAGATTCGAGACGGTTCGCTCGTCCGCCGCGAAGAGAAGCCCGCCGATCAGCCGCCGGCTACGACGGACATCGAACCCGACGCCGAGCGTTCTGCCGCCAGCCAGCCGGCCGCCGGCACGGAGGAATCCGCCAGCGCCACGTCCCAGCCAGCCGCCGCCCGCGCCGCGACGCCGGAGCAAGAGGGATGATCGCCAGCCGCGTGCCGATCGAGAACGCGCCCGTCATCGAGCTGATCGACCTGCACAAGCAGTATCGCGTCGGCACCGAAATCGTCTACGCGCTGCGCGGCGTGTCGCTGGCGATCCACGAGAACGAGTACGTCGCCATCATGGGCCCGTCCGGATCCGGTAAGAGCACGCTGATGAACATTCTGGGCTGCCTCGACGTGCCCACGTCCGGCGAATATCGCCTGCGCGGCAGCGACGTGGCCAAGGTGTCGCAGTCGCGGCTCGCAAGCGTGCGGAGCCGACAGATCGGCTTTGTCTTCCAGTCGTTCGAGCTGCTGCCGCGCACCACCGCGCTGAAGAACGTCGAATTGCCGCTGGTCTATTCGCGTACGCCGCAGCGCCGCCGCCGCGCTCTCGAAGCGCTCGGCCGCGTCGGCCTGTCGGATCGCGCGCACCACCGCCCGAACCAGCTCAGCGGAGGGCAGAAGCAGCGCGTTGCGATCGCCCGCGCCCTCGCCCAGAAGCCCGACATCATCCTCGCCGACGAACCCACCGGCAATCTCGATAGCCGCACCGGTGACGAGATCATGGCCATCTTCGACGCCCTGCACGCCGAGGGGCAGACGATCATCGTCGTCACGCACGAAGACGACATTGCCCGGCGATGCCATCGCGTGATCCGCCTGCGCGACGGGTTCGTTGTGGAGGACGGCCTGACCGACCGGGGTCGCGCGGGAGCAGCGCCATGACCGCCGTGCTCCGCAGCATCTGGGCCGCGCTCTGGTTCCTGCCGAACCAACTCGCCACCACCGTCAACAACGTCACCACGGCGTTCGTGCAGATTTGGGCCAACAAGGCCCGCTCGCTGCTGACCGTATTGGGCATCATCATCGCCGTCACGTCGATCATCAGCGTCGTCACGCTGGTCGAGGGGTTCGGCGACTACGTCACGAACTTCCTTCGCGGCCTCGGCACGAACATGATGGTCGTCTACCCCGAGTGGATCTATGGCCCGCGCGGGGAGCGCGTGCGCCGCGCCGAAATGACCATCGAGGACATTCAGGCCATCGACGCGGCCGCCGAGGCCATTCGACGCACTTCCCCGGCGATGTTTGCGTCGGCCACGGTCGAATACGGCCGACAGCAGCTCACCGGCGTCGAGATGCGCGGCTCGAACGAGTTCTTCCAGCCGATTCGAAACTTCTACGTCGATGTGGGCCGGTTTTTCGGCGCCATCGACGTCGAGAGCGGTGCGCAGGTGTGCGTAATGGGCCGCGAGGTGCTGCGCAAGCTCGAGTGCGACGAATCGCTCGTCGGCGACTTTGTGCATATCGAGAGCCAGCGATTCCAGGTCATCGGGCTGCTCGAATCCAAGGGCAGCTTCATGGGCGAAAATCAGGACGAGTTGATCGTCATCCCCTGGACCACCGCCGTGAAGCTCTATCCGGAGCGGCGAAAATACCTCGCGTTCTACGTCGAGGCCATGAGCGAAGACCGCATCCCCGAGGCCGAGGGCCAGCTGGTTCGCGTATTGCGGCAGCGGCACGGCCTGCGCGCCGGGCAGAACAACGACTTCGGCGTGTTCAAACAGGACCAGATTTTGCAGGAGTTTCACCGCATCCGCGTCATCGCGACCAGCGTGCTGGCCGGAATCGTCAGCATCTCGCTGCTGGTCGGCGGCATCGGCATCATGAACGTCATGCTCGTGTCCGTGACCGAGCGGACGCGCGAGATCGGCCTGCGCAAGAGCGTCGGGGCGCGCCGCCGCGACATCATGCTCCAGTTCCTGACCGAGGCCGTGGTGCTCAGCACGGTCGGCGGACTGATCGGAATCACACTGGGCTATGCCGTGACCAACCTGGCCGCCCTGCACCCCAACATGGTCACCGTGCAGGTGCCGGCGTGGTCCGTCGCGCTCGCGCTCGGCTTCAGCGCGGGCGTGGGCATCTTCTTCGGCATCATCCCGGCCTTTAAAGCCGCGATCATCCACCCCATTGACGCGCTCCGGCACGAATAGCGGGCCTGGCCAGTGATTCCCGTCCCGTCGGCCGCGCCGTTTCGCGCCGGCGTTTCTCGCTTGGACGTCCGCCGCCGTTCAGCGCCAGTGTTTCTCGCTTGGATGTCCGTCGCCGTTCAGCGCCTGCGTTTCTCGCTTGGATGTCCGCCGCGTTCCACGGCGCGCAGCCGCTTCGCCGCTCGCGCGGCGCTTCGCGTCGCCGCCCATCGCTCCGGATCCGCACCGCGCGTGGCTACTTCCGTCCGAATCGCGTTCCCGTCCGCGCCGCGCGCCGTCTGTCCGAACCGCGCGCTGGCTGACCGAGCCGCGACCGTGAGGGAGCGGGGACTTCGGCGCTCGCAGCCGAGACACGAGCCTGCGTCCCAAACTGTCAGCGGGCGGGCAAAACCAGCCATGCGGGGGCGGGGCAAAACCAGCCACT
>CAZKJT010000003.1:0-153728 GCA_964553225.1 uncultured Planctomycetales bacterium
TCTCCCTGGCCCAATCACTCCGAAAATCCGCCCGTTGATGCAAAAGCCTCGTAAGAGCGGGGACCGCGAAAGACGTTCGCCGACGCGCGCAGCTCGGGAGTACTCGTCCAATCGACACCGGTACCCGGGCGTCGCTCTCCGGGAGGCGCGGCGGCGATCGCCGGCGGCGGGCGGATCGTTCAGGCCGGTCGCCGCGGCTCGCTCAGCGCCAGCGCAGCGCGGATCAGCCCGAGATGGGAGTAGGCCTGCGGAAAATTTCCGAGCGCCCGGCGGTCCAACGGATCGAATTCCTCCGCCATCAGCCCGGTCGGCCCGCACTGCGACAGGTAGGCGTCGAACAGCCGCCGCGCATCGTCGCGACGGCCGATCCGCGCGTACGACTCGATCAGCCACGACGTGCACAGGCTGAAGCCTCCCTCCGTCCCCGGCAAACCGTCGTCGTAGCGGTAGCGATAGACCGTGTCGTCGTGCCGCAGGCGATCCTCGACGAACCGCACGGTCGACGCGAACCGTTCGTCGCCCGGCGCGAGAAGCCCGCTCAGCCCGACCGACAGCGCCGACGCATCCGCCTCGCCGTCGTCGTACGTAGCGCAAAATGCCTGCATCGATTCGTTCCAGCCGCGCTCGAGCACGTCGGCCGCGATCGCGTCGCGCAGCGCTGCCCAATGCGGCTGGGAGCGCCCGAGGTAGCGCGCCACGCGCATCGCCCGGTCGACCGTCTGCCAGCACATTACCTTCGAGTGAACGTGATGCCGGCGCGCCCGGCGCACTTCCCAGATGCCGTGGTCCGGCTCGCGCCACCGCAGCTCGACCGCGCGGACCATCGCGTCGACCAGGCGCCAGTGCTCGGCGGAAAGCGCCGCGCCGCCCTCGGCCAGCAGCGCGACCAGCTCCGCGATCGGACCGTACACGTCCAGTTGCACCTGCTGGGCCGCCGCGTTGCCGACCCGGACCGGGCGGCTGCCGCAGTAGCCCGGCAGATCGCCGATCTCGCCTTCGGTGTTGGCGTGTTCGCCCGTCACGGTGTACAGCGGACACAGCAGCGCGCCCTGCTCGCTGGCGTCCAGAATCCCCAGCACCCACTCGAGCAGCTTGATGCCGGACCCGGGCGCGCCAAGCTGAAGCAGAGCCGTCGCGGACATCGCAGCGTCGCGCGGCCAGCAGAACCGGTAATCCCAGTTGCGAACGCCGCCGATGTGCTCCGGCAGGCTGGTCGTGCCGGCGGCCGCAATCGCGCCGCTGGGACCATAGGTCAGCGCCTTGAGCACCAGCGCGCTGCGCATCACCTCGCGCGGGGCGAGCGCCGGGAGCGAGAGCGTCGCGGCCCAGCCGGACCAGATCCGGTCTGTGCGCTCGCGACGCGCGTCGTACGGCGCGGGGCTTGGTTCGAGGCTCGCGGTTCCGTAACGCAGCTCGAAGACGAGCGGTTCGCCGGACAAATCGAACTCGGCGATTGCGGTCTGGTGCGGCCCCTCTCCCGACACGGTCCATCGCACGCCGGGCGCGCGCAGCACCAGCGCGTCGACCGCGCCCTCGACCACGATCCCGTCGTCGGCGAGCACCAATCGGGTCTCCATCCGGCCGAAGTCAAGCCGCGGCGCGAACGCCGCTCGGACTCGGCCGGCGCCTTCGATGATGCGGATCAGGTCGGTCCGCCCCGCGCGCTGAAACGCCCGTCCGCCACCGCAATCGAGGAAATCCGTCACGCGCATCGTCGGCCATCGCGTTTCGAGCACGAACGAGTCGCCGAGGTAGCGCTGCGTCGCGGGCGTCGCGCCGCCGGCGGGACAGACTTCGAAGTAGCCGGCGGTCGGACCGCCGAGCAGCTCCGCGAACACCGCGTTCGAGTCGATGCGCGGCAGGCACATCCAGACCACGCGGCCGCGCGGGTCCGCGAGCGCGACGGTGCGCTGATCCGACAGCAGCGCGTGCTTCTCGATCGGCGTCGCTGCGGCGCCGGCGATCCACTCCGCGCGGCGCTCGGCCAGCCGCGCCAGGATGCGCGCGACGTGTTGCGTGTCGCGCGCGCGGAACGGGGCGATGCTTTCGCCGGGGCCGACCTTCACGCCGAGGTCGGGACCGCTGAGCATCGCGAAGGCGTCCTCGTCGGTCACGTCGTCGCCCAGGAAGATCACCGCGGACGCGCCGACGCGCTGGCGGATTCGGCGCAAGGCGAGGCCCTTGTTCGTCTCGACGACGCTCAGCTCGACGACCATCTTGCCGTGCCGGACGTGCACGCCGGGCCAGGCCGCAGGATCGCGGAGGATCGCGTCGACCGCGCGACTGGCGACGTGCGGCTCCGCATTTCGATAGTGAAAGGCGAGCGAGGTCGGCTTGGCTTCGACCAGCAGGCCGTCGCCGGGCTTTGTCAGCGCGCGGAGAAAGGCCTCGAGGCGTTCACGCATGGCGAGAGCCGGGGGCGACAGCTCCGTTGCGAGGCCGATTTCGAACTCGCTGCCGTGGCTTCCTACCAGGTGCGCGTCGTTCACGTCCCCGGCGCGCCGCGCCAGGTCGCTGAGCGAGCGCCCGGAAATCAGCGCGACGTGCGTCTGCGGCATCGCGGCCAGCGCCCGCAACGCAACCAGGGATTCGCGATCGGCTTCGGCTCGGGCGGGGTCGGGCACGATGGGCGCGATCGTGCCGTCGAAGTCGCTCGCGACGAGGAGCACGGGGGCGCGCGCGATCCAGTCGAGCCGCTCCTCGAGCGATTCGGTCGTCGGCGCCGAGGAGAGCGTGTCCGGCATCATGCGCCGACCTCCGCCGGCGCCGTGTCGCGCGCCCGGATGACATCGGGAGCTTCGCGGTAGAGCTCCGACACTCCGCACGCGCTGAGCACGCTTCGAACCCACCAGAAAACGTCCTGCCGCAAGACGAGGCTGCGCAGCCGGCGCATCGCCGGGCGGCGCTGCTCGCGCGTCATCGAGACTCCGTGGCGGATGGACTGGGCCACGCCGTTCAGGTCGTACGGATTGACCAGGACGGCGTCATGCTTGAGCTGAACGGCCGCGCCGGCGAACTCGCTGAGCACCAGCACGCCGTCGCCCTCGACCTGGCAGGCGCAGAACTCCTTCGCCACGAGGTTCATGCCGTCCTTCAGCGGCGTGATCAGCGCCAGGTCGGCGGCGCGATAGTAGGCGAGCAATTCGCTCCATTCGAGCGTGCGGAACATGTAGTGGATCGGCACCCAGCCGGGCTGCGTGAATTCTCCGTTGATCTGCGCGACGAGCCGTTCGATGCGTCCCTTCAGCTCCTGATACTCGGGCACCGATTCGCGGCTCGGCACGACGAATTGCAGCAGTGCGACGTTGCGATGCAACTCTGGGTAGTGCGACAGCGCCAGGTGGAACGCGCGCAGGCGGTCGGGGATGCCCTTGGTGTAGTCCAGCCGATCCAGACCCAGCACGATCTGCTGCCCCGCCAACTCGCGGCGGATCTCCTGCACACGACGCGTGACCGACTCGCTGCGCGCGTCGCAATCCAGGCGCGCCGCGTCAATGCCGATCGGAAACACGCCGAAGTCGGTGGCCCGACCGTCGCTCAGGCAGCGATAGACGCCGCGCCGCTGCCGGCGGCGCACGGTCGGCAGCAGCTTCCGAATGCAGTCGAGGAAGTTCTCCAGGTCGCGCGGCGTCTGAAATCCGACGATGTCGAAGTGCAACAGCCCCGCCAGCACCTCGAGTCGCCAGGGAAGCTTGCAGAAGATGTCCGGCGGGGGGAACGGAATGTGCAGGAAAAAGCCGATGCGGTTCTCGACGCCCAGTTCGCGCAGGCGACGCCCCAGGCCCAGCAGGTGATAATCGTGGACCCAGATGAAGTCGTCGATCCGGGTAGAGCTCCGTACGATCTCGGCGTACTTCTGCTCGACCAGAATGTACTTGGACCAGTAGTTCGGATCGAAGTTGCAGCGCGACTGGAGGTCGTGAAAGAGCGGCCAGATGACCTCGTTGCAGTATCCCTGGTAGAAGCCCTCGACTTCCGACTGCGACATGGCGACCGGCACGAGGTCGTATCCGACGCCGCGGCTCTGCTCGTCCAGAACGCGCCGCAGCTCGAGTTCGTCGACGCATTCCGATCCAGGCCAGCCGATCCACGCGCCCCCGACCCGACGCAGCACCGGCGCCAGCGCCGCGACCAGCCCGCCCGTGCCGGATTTCGAGGTCCAGCCGTCCGGTCCCGGCTCGATCACGACCGGCAGGCGGTTGGACACGATGACCATGCGCATGACAACCTCCAGGCCCGGTCTTCGTCCCGGACTGCGCGCTTGCTCGGGTGGAGCAGAAGCCGTGCACCGCGCGATGTCAAGCATTTCGACAATAAGAAACCCGACGTCGAACGTGCAGACCGGCCGCACGCACGCGAAGCCGATCATCGCGCACGCCGCGTGGCAGCGATCGCCGACGCGCGGTCGGCTCGCCGCCGCCGGGACAGTCCGGATGAGCCGGTCGGTTTGCGCGGCGAAGCGCTCACGTTCGCCGAGAGCGATCAAATCGGCAGCGAAGATCCCGCGAAAGAAGACTCGCGGACAACAAGCCCGCTGGGTTCGGACGTGCGAACGACCCACTTCGCAGCAGGCAGGAACGCCGCGCGAGCCTACGGCCGCGAGGGCACGTGCGGCTGCGGAGAGTTGCCGCGACGGGCGCGGGCGATGTGTTCGGCGAGCTGCTGCGTCGCGGCGGTGAGGCGCGCCGTGCCCACGGCTTGCGGGCGCTCGCCCCAACTCGGCGCGGTGGCCGGCGAAGCTCCGGTCGCCGGTAGGTCGGCGTCGTCCCGCGCCGAGCGCGGTGTCGAGCGCGGCGCATCGACCGGGACCGGGTTCGCCGCATCGACCTGCGTGTCGATCGCCGCGGCCTGCGCCGAGAGAGCCGACGCGAGCCGGATCAGCTCGGTGCGATAGAACTCCGCCGCGGGGTTCTCAGGCCAGTTCAGTCCTACCAGCGCGCCCGCGCCGATGCCGACGGCCGCGCACAAGACGGTGATGAACCGGCTCCATGCGGCTCGCAGAGCTTGCTGGGCAGAGCCGGCGTTCATGTCTCGCACTCCGACATGGTGATCCTGCCTCCATCCCGGATTCGCCGTCCGCATCGAGCGTTCGGACCGCGCTTCGCGCCCGCGAGACACACCGGCTCATCCTGCGGGTGGACCGCTGGCCGTTCGAAGCGAAGCGTTCACTCCGGGACGCCGGCCGCCCTGTCCGGCGGCGCGAGCTGCCGCCGAAGCTCCTCGAGTCGCTGCATCGGTTCGGAAAAGCCGTCGAGTGTGCGGAACAGCAGATCGCGGTATGCCTCCGGACCGATTGCGCCGTCGGCCGGCGCGCCGAGCAATTGAGCGGCGGCCGAAGCGTTCTCGCGGACGGCGAGCGCGTCGCGCTCGATGCGATCGACCTGCGCGCGGACCCGGGATCGTAACGACTCGAACTCCTGTTGCAGACGCTCGACCTCTTGCTCGCGCCACCAGAGCGTGCCGGCGAACACCACCGCGGCCGCTGCCCCCGCGACGCCGATTCGCCGCCACCAGCCGCGAACGCGGATCGGCGGCGTCGGCTGGCCGGTCGTCCAGGTGAATTCGTCCGAAGTCTCGTCGGCGTCGCGGGCGCGCTGCAGCCCGCGCAGCACGCGCCGGCAGCGTTCGCAGACAGCCAGATGGTCGCGCGATTCGGCCGATGGACCGTCGCCCTGCGCGAGATCGCCCAGCACGACGAAGCTGAGGCATTCGGGACTGGCGGGGCGCAGCCCGCCTCGGTCGAGTCGCTGCGTTCGCCGTGTGAGGAGCTGGTCAAGGTCCATAGATTCAGACCGTCTCAGGCCTGCACATCATAGCCTTCGCGCCGCAATCGCGCGGCCAGTTGCTCACGAATCGCCTGAATTCTGAGCTGCACCCACCGAACGCTCTTGCCCGTGACGCGCGCCATCTCGCCCGGCGACAGGTCGAGCCGGAAGCGCAGCTCGAAGAGCACGCGGTCGTTCTCCGGCAAGCCGTCGATGCAAGCCTCCAGCGCGCCGTCCACGCTCACGCGCGCGGGCTTCGCATCCTCGCGCGAAGGTCGGACGGCCGCGGCGCGCCGTCCGTCGAGAAAAATCCGCCAGCAAGTCGTTCTCACCGCGGCCTTGAATCGCCCCAATCCGAGACCGCAGAAGCGCTGCCGATGGATATAGACGCGACAGACCGCTTCCTGCGCAAAGTTGTCCAGCTCGTCGCCGCGAGCGCCGAAGAATAGAAGGTACTTGCCGCACAGCCGATAGAGCTGCGCCATCGCCTGCTCGACGGTCGCGTCGTCGCAAGCGCCGTCCGCGAACGAGCTTAGCGCGGACACTGCGATCTCGTGCGGCGGATGCGCGGGAATCGGCGCGCGATACGTCATGGTGGACACATTGTAGCGTCTAAAATTCCATGAGTCAGACATCGTCGTACCTAGCTCGAGCGAAATCGCCTCGCCTCGCCCGAGCCAGCCGTGATCGCCGGTCCGGGATTGGCGCATTCGGCCGTCCGTCGCGAATCCGACGAAAACACCGTTCGCGGAGGTGCCATCATGAACTTCTGGACAAGACGAGCGCCGATCCTGCTGGTGTGCGCGGCCGCACTGCTTGCGGTCGGCGGATGCCCCGTGAATCCTCTGCTCGATTCTGCAGCCGGCGAGGGCGCCGGCGAAAGCCCTGCGCTGCCGGGATCCCGCGAAGGCGAAGGCAATGACGCGCCCGTGCCCCCGCATTCGGAATCACCGAGCGCTGGTGCTGACGATGACGCGCCGGAGGACGATTCGGAGGATGTTCCCGCAGACGCGGGAGCGCCGCCCGCGTCGCCGCCGATTGCCGACGACGAACCGGACGATTCGGGGTCTGCCGACGACGACGCTTCCGGCGGCCTTCGCCAGGCAAGCTGGTTCGTGGGCGAGCTGGACTGCAACCTGTACTTCGAGCTGTCCGATCCGGACCAGTTCGATACGGCCGACAACACCGCGCGGATCGGCGTGTCGATTCGCTTCGACGACGAAGGCTATCCAAAGTCGGTGGTCGTGCCTGGGTTCATGTATGGCCAGGATCTGGTGGCGGAGATCGGGCGGGACGGGCAGAGCACGACAGTCCACGCGCAGGACGAGCTGTACAACTCGACCGTCGGCGTGCATGTGCTGGATGCCGTGTTCGACGATGCGGGCGGTGAGCAGACGCTCGACATCGACTTCTACTCCGCGATCGAAAGCGGCACGTTCGAGGGCGACGCCGACGAGCGAATTCGCACTACGTTCCAGTCGGCGAATTCGATCCGATACGAAGTGTCGACAACGTACGACGTGAGGATGTTCGTCAACAACGGTCAGACGCGCATCGTCGAGACGATCCACTGCGCGGGGATCTTGTACGCGCAATAGGCGGCGCGGGCGAACAACTCGCCCACACGCCCGTCCGGCCCGGCGTTGCTCGCCAGCGGATCGAACGCCAGGTTGCCGCCGTCGTCATACACCAGGCTCACCGAAGTCAACGGCCGGGTGCCGGGTGCCCGGCCGACGGCCGTTCGCGTCGGCCGGCGTTCCCTGAACGCGGCCGCGGTCTATTACAGGTCCAGCCGGGCCGGCGACGCCGGACGCTTGCGCCAATGGGTTCGGTGAAAACGGTCGACGGGAGCGCTTCGGCGCCCGAGCAACGCGCGCCTCGGCGCGCGACAGCGTCGCGGCGGCGCGTTGGAGCGCACCTGTGCGTCTCACGCATCGAGATGCGAAGGAACGCCGCGCAGGGCCCGTGCTTGGATCACGCACGAAGCCAGCGCAAGAAACCGCGGCACATGCCGACGACGTCCCATGTCCGGCATGCAGCGGCGCGCGGCCGCATCGGGTTGTGCGCTCGCGGCGCGTCTCACGCGGAGCTGATCATCGTCCGCAACGCGCCCGGATCGACCAGCGTGATCGCGCCGCGCTGAAGCCGCAGAACGCTGCGCGATTCGAGGTCCTTCAACGTCCGGCTGACCACCTCGCGGGCCGTGCCGAGATGCTCAGCCAACTGCTGATGCGTCGCCCGAAGCGGCTGCTCCTCCGACAACAGCAATCGCCCCAGGCGACGCTCGACCGTGTGAAACACCGCGTCGGCCAGCAGGTCCAGCATCGCACGCTGGCGCTGCGCCGCGGCCGTGAACAGGAACGACCGGAACGCCGGCTCGTCCGCGAGCGAGACGAAGGCATCGCGCGGTACCGCGACCGCGGTGAGATCGTCGACGACGATCGCTTCGGCCGGCGCCGGGCTCCCCGAAAAGAGGCACAGAATGCTGAGCGAGCAGACGCTCCCGGGGCGGACTTCGTAGAGCGTGAGAGTCCGGCCTGCGCCATTGCGGCGAACCGCTCGCAGTCGCCCCCCAAGCACGAATACAAACGCTTCGCACGGATCGCCGACGCCGTAGAGGCGGGAGCCGGCGGGCGCGCGAGCGACTCGGGCGGCGCGCTTCAGCTCGGCTTGACGGGCTTCGGATACGCCCCGGACGTCGGGATAGAAGATGCAGAGATCGGCAAATTCGCGCTCGGATAGCATGATTTGTCACTCCGCAGGGTCGTTCGCGTTCACCCCGTGAGAGGAGTCGCCCGGCAGACGAGAAATACAAGTTCGTGAAGACGGAGATGTGAAAATCGGGGCCGTCCGCGTCGAAGCGGCCCGAATGGACCGAACTGGGCCCAGCAGGACTCGAACCTGCGACCAACGGATTATGAGTCCGCCGCTCTGACCGACTGAGCTATGGGCCCCGCGCCAGGCGCGGCGCGCCCGCGGCGTTCGGAAGTGTAGAAGTCGCGATGGGGCGAGTAAATGCGAGCCGAGCAGATTGAAGGATCGCGGCTTCAACGATTACGCTGCCGGGCACGCGGCGACGCGAGCGGCGGGCGATCCGCCGTCCGCAAGCGGATCGAGCCGCGCCGCGGCTATTCGGGAGCTTGTAAATGCCTGCGCGCAAACCGCGACCCCGTGCACACGGGAAGCCTTGCCGACCGCATCGACCGAGCCGTCCGTGGCTGCTCGCGCTGGCCGGCGGGGCGTGGCTCTTGCAGGCCGGGACGTGCGTCGAGATCGCGCAGCGCGTGCTGATTCGCGGTGCGTTCGACGGAGCGACGCCGTATCTCGTGGAAGCCGTTTCTGGTCTGCCGGTGCTGAGCGTCCGGCCGGACGACGTCCGCACCGAGCCCTGACTGCCCGCGTGCCGGGAGCCGGGTGGTGGGGGCTGGCCGGTTCGCGGCGCGAAAACTGCGCCGACGCGCGCCGCGGTTCGCAAAACCCCGTTGGCAGCCGTGCAACGTTCGATACAATACGGCGACATGTTGAACCGCGACGCAACCGCAGATCGCGAAGCGCCCGAAGCGGCGATTCGTGATAACTATTTGCAAACGGCGACGTTAGCTTCACCGTTTCGAGCCGGGCGCAGGACGCGTCCGCTGTGCCGTCGCCTCCGGCCTGTCCGACCGTGCAAGGAGGTTGGTCGTGCCTGACCGAGCCCCGAATTCGATTCTCCGCCCGCTCCGGCGATCGTCGCCGGGCGCATCGCTGATCGGGTTCGCAATCCTGCTGTCGTGCAGCGGCTGCGTGGTCTCGCAGCCGCGCGGCGATGGGTCGCTCGAACGCGTGGTCGAGCCCAGCTCGAACCGCGGCTACTGGCGATATCTGCCGAAGGCTTATCTCGCCGCGGACGATGCCGCGAAGGCGGCCCGGCGCTGGCCGCTGGTCGTGACGTTCCACGGTATGAAGCCGTTCGACAACGCGCAGGCGCAGGCGCTCGAGTGGGAGAGCGAGGCGGATCGATACGGTTTTCTCGTGATCGCGCCGGAGCTTCGCGCGCCGGACGTGCTGGCCGAGTTCCCTGTGCGCAGCGTGCATCCGGCCTTTCGCGGCGACGAGAGCGCCGTCATTGCGATCCTGGACCACGTCTTCGCCACCACGCGCGCCGATCCCTCCGCCGTGCTGTCCACGAGTTGGTCGTCCGGCGGATACATGGCGCATTACATGATGAACCGCCATCCCGACCGCTTCACCTGCCTCGCGGTGCGGCAGTCGAACTTCTCCGCCAGCATTCTCGATCCCAATCTGACGCGCCGCGCGCAATATCACCCGGTGCTCATCCTCAACACGCAGAATGACTTTGCGATCTGCAAGACAGAGTCGAAACAAGCCGTGCAATGGTACGGCGGACACGGATACCGCAACGTCGCCTGGGTCCACATCAAGGACAAGGGCCACGAACGCACGCCCGACCTGGCGGCCGATTTCTTCGCGCGGTTTGCTGCCGTGCAGCCGTCGTCGCCGCCGAAGGTTCTCGTGAACCGTCAGGCGATCGACGGAAACCCCGAAGGCATCGCATTCCTGCAGGGCAAGCTGAATGCGTTCGAGCGCCCCACGGCCGCTTCGCGCTTCCGCACGGCGTCGTCGTCGCCGCCGGCCGCTCCGGCGCCCGCGCGTCCGCTCACCACGCCGCGGATCGCCGCGGCGCCGCCGGTCAAGCCGCTGCCCGCGCCGCCGCCGTCGCGCCGCGCACCGGGCGGCCCCGACGCGATGACCGTGCGTTCCCTGCCGACCAACGCATCCGTCGTCCAGAACGCGCCGACCGAGCGCCGGGCGTCGGCGGTGCCGTCGCGCCCAACGCTGCCGGCCCGCACCGTGGACATCCGCGTGTCGTCCGCGATCGGAATCGAGCCGCTTCTGCTGGGTTTCAGCGCCGAGTGCCCGTCCGACTGGCTCGGCTCGGCCGACTTCTTGTGGACGCTCAACGGGCAGCCGATCGGCAGCGGCGTCAACGGACAGCAGACGATCGACGCCGCCGGGGAGCATACGCTCAGCTTGCTCATCGTGACCGACACCGGCGAGGAGTACCGCCGGCAGCGGACGATCCGCGTGCTGCCGAGGTTGGCCAGCGCGTCGGCCGGGCAGCGAGCGCCCTGACCGTCGTTTTCGGCGTCGCGACGGAGACGCAGATGCCTGACCCGCGCGAGCCGCTCTGGGCCCCCTGGCGCATGGCATACATTGAAAATCTCGCCGGCGAGCCGGCGTCCGAAGGTTGCTTCCTGTGCCGTTATGCCGAGCAGCCGGAGCGCGACGCCGACAACCTCGTGCTGGCCCGCAGCGAAACGGCGATCGTGCTGCTGAATCGCTATCCCTATAACAACGGACACCTGCTGATCGCTCCCTTGGCGCATCGCGGCCAGCTCGAGGACTTGTCCGACGCCGTGCTGACCGAGCTGACCCTGCGCATTCGCGACGCAAAGCGCGTGCTCGAGCGCGTGTTGTCCGCGCAGGGGTTTAACGTCGGCATGAACCTCGGCCGCTGCGCCGGCGCCGGGCTGCCCGACCACCTGCACTGGCACATCGTGCCGCGCTGGGGCGGCGATACGAACTACATGTCCGTCGTCGGGGATACACGCGTCATTCCGCAGGCGCTGAGCGCCTCGTTCGAGATGCTGCGGTGCGGCTGGCGCGAGCTTCTGGGCTGACTCGCGCGTCCGCGTGCCGCTGCTGCGCCGCTCGGCTATCATCGCGTCGTCATGGAGGTCTACACCGGAACCAGGCCCGGCAAGCCCGCGCTCGCGACGATTCTGTGCGCCGCGGCGGTGGTGAGCGCGCTCGGGCTGGCGTTCGCGCAGGTGCATCGAGCGCGCGGCCTCGGCGACGAGCTCCGCATTCCGTCGACGCCGCTGGTCGTGCGCGTCCCGCGCACGTGGACCGATTCGCCGCGCTCGCCCGGGTTGTTCGAGCTGCGCAGCCGCTCGAGCGGCGCGACTCCCGCCGAGCAGTTGGTCTATCGGCGCATCCTGTTTCGCTATCAGCGACTTCCCGGCTTCCAGCCGGTCGACCGTCTGCTGGCCGAGGCGTACGGCATTCGCGTGGATGGCGGAGTCGTTCGAGCCGCCAGCCTGGCCGGCTTGCCATCCGGCGAGGTGCGTCTGCTGGAGCAGGTCGGGCGCGCCCGGCGCCTGCAACGGGAGCGAATCGTGCGGCTGGCATGCAGTCCGCGCGGGGATCTGATCTCGGTCGAATACCAGCCGCTGACGGAGCTCACGCCGGCCGATCTCGAGCTCTTCGAGGAGATCTGCGCGGCGGTTCGCATCGACGACACCGAGTTGACCCGCGCCGCCGAGCAGGTGCAATCGCGGGCCGGCATCCGGTTTGCGACGCCGCCCGACTGGCGCGTGTGCGGCGCGGACTCCGAGTTCGTCCCCGGGCTCTTCATCGAAGCGCTGGACGCCGGCCTGCCGATCTGGAGCCTTGGCGTCCACCGCACTTGGATGAGCGACGGGCGCGGGCCGAAAGAACTGCTCGCCGATTTTGCCGCAGTCTATTGGAACCTTTCGCCGCCGAACGTTGCGCCGTCGGTCGAATCGCTGCCCGATCGCGTCGTCGCGACGCTGCGCCACCCCGCGCCGGCCGACGCCCAGCCGCTGATCGCTTCCGCGCGGATCGTCCTGGTGCAGAGCGGCGGCGCCGTGATGCTGACCGTGTCGACCGATGCCCGATATCTCGAGCGGGCGGAGCGCGCCGCCGATCAGCTGGCGCGCTCCATCGCGCTCGGCGACGGCGAGACGGTCGGCGATCCCGTTCGCGCCGAGGCCTCCGGGCGCGAGCTCGCCGCGCAACTGACCCAGCGCGGCGCCGCCCCGTGGTGGGGCAAACTCGATCAGCAGAACGAATACGCGGTCACCTACGCATTCACGTCCGCCGAGGGCAAGACCGACCGCGGAGCGATCGACGGCGATCCGCAGCGTGGATATCGCGGCGCGGCCACGTTCATGATCCGCGACACGAACGAGTCGCGAACCAGCAGCTGGGAGCTGGACGGCGACGGAATCGGCTACGCCTATCAGCTCGAAAGCAAGACGGTTCGGCGCGGCCGCATGCGGCACGTCCAGATCGAAGAGCGACGTACGCGCGGCGGCAACCAGGTCACGCGCACGGTGACCGAGACGGAAGGGCGTCGTCGGACGGAAGTCCGCTTCGAGGTCGGACCGGCGTTCATCTGCCCGCCGGCCGAGCCGGCTGCGGAGTTCTGGGTGGCGCGACAGGAATCCGGCGAGTGGATCGTGCAGGTCTCGACGGTCGAAGGCGGGCAGACGCACCGGCGGCGAATGCGTCCGATCCCGCCGGATGACGAAGGAAACTACCGGCTGTTGATTCAGGACGATTTTTTCCCGCGGGGTACCGTTATTGCGTACGACGACGACGCGAACCTGGTACGTCAGGTGGACGGTTTCGCCACGGTCGAGCGGGTTCAAGCCGCGTTCGACTGATCCTTGCCCGCCGGGTTCAGCGGCGCGGGCGGGGGGCGCAATCGGCGGCGTCGAGCGGACCTTCCGGTGGAGACGACAGTTACAGACACGTACAATTCCGCGGCGCATGGAAGGCAGCGCCCCCTGACAGAATGGATTCAGCGGCAGCCATGGAATCGCTCAAACTGACGCACCTGATCGCTCCGACGCGTAGCCTGCCCGGCGTCGCCGCCGTTCCGCAGGCTGCGTCGCGCGCGATCGGACGCGAGGAAGCCGACGTCTGTACGGGCGTCTTCGACGGCCTGCGCTGGACCTATTGCGAGCCGGCGCCGGGGCTGCTGCACCGCGTGTCGTCCCAGGCCTGGACGCAGCCCGAATCCCAGGGATGGACGCTCGTCAAGCACAACGGTCCGCGCGACGTATTCCGCGCCGAGATCGACGGCCGCGCGTATTACCTGAAGTATTATCGCGAAAAGCGCTGGATCGAACGCCTGCCGCCCGTGCTGCGCAAGCCGGCCTGCCAGGCGGAGTGGGAAAGCGGTCTGTATGCCCGCCGCTGCGGCATTCCCGCCGCAATTCCAATCGCGTTCACGCACCAGCTCGTGCGGCGCGGGCGGCGCTGCGCGCTGCTTGTGACCGAGGCCATCGAACCCGCACACGCGCTGGACGACCTGTGGTCGGCCATTCAGCGCGACCGCGACGCCCGGCGTCGGCGCGACGACACGCTGCACCTGATCGACGTGCTCGCCCAAGCCATTGCCCACGCGCACCAGTCCGGATTCGAGCATCTCGACATGCACGCGGCCAACATTCTGGTGCGCCCCATCGCGCCACGGCGATATGAGGCCGCCTTCATCGATCTTCAGAGCGCGCGGCTCGACACGCCCGTGATGGACCACGCCGTCGTTCGAAACCTGGCGCAGTTGAATCAGTGGTTCCGCCGGCATTCGTCGGTGGCTGACCGCGTTCGATTCCTGCGCGCCTATGTCCGCTGGCGGCACACGTTCGAGCTGTCCTTGCGTCATGCGCGCCCGCTGACGCTCGGATTCGCCGAGCTGTTCCGCGCCCTGGTCGCGGCCGCCGACCGACACGCCGATCGGCTCTGGGCGCGGCGCGATCGGCGGTCTCTGCGCGACGGTCGCTACTTCGCGCGGCTGAAAATCGCCGGTTGGCGCGGGCTGGCGTCGGTGCAGTGCAAGCACCCGCGCGACGAGTCGCCGGCTTCGGGCATGGTGCTGCCGCGCGCCTGGTGGCGCGAGCAGCTCGCCGATCCGCTCCAGTGGTTCCGCCAAGCCGAAGCGCTCGCCAAGAACTCGCATTCCGCCTTCGTGGCGCGCGCCACGCTCGATGCGCCGGACGGTCCCCTCGATGTGATCATCAAGCGGCCGCGCGCCCGGAACTGGCGTCGCCGCCTTCGCATGCTGCTGCCGCCGGCGCGCAGCGAGCGCGGCTGGACGATCGGATACGCGCTGCTGAACCGCGACGTGCCGGCCGCCCGCCCGCTGGCGTACCTGGTGCGCCGCGTCGGAGGGCTGGTCGTCGATAGCCTGCTGGTCACGGAGGCGCTTCACGGCGCCGTCGATCTCGCCGCCTATCTGCGCCGGTTGCATGCGCAGCAAGGCAAGCGCGGCTGGCTCGAACAGAGGCGCAGCCTGCTCGCAGCGCTGGTGCGGCACCTGCGCACGCTGCACGATCGGGGTTTCGAGCACCGCGACTGCAAGGCCGAGAACATCCTCGTTCTGCCCGGCGTCGATCCGCGCCTGGTGTGGATCGACATGGACGGAATCGTCCCGCGACGCCGCGTGGACGATTCGCGCCGGCTCCGCGCGCTGACGCGTCTGTTCGTCAGCACCTGCGACGCGCCCGGCGTCACGCGCTCGGAGCGCGCCCGCTTCCTGAAGTCCTACCTCTGCCGCTACGGGAGCGACCCGCGGCAGTGGCGCAGCGCCTGGCGCCAGATCGCCGCGGACGCCGCGAAGAAATCGGCCGCTCGAGAAGCGCGCCGCGCCTGGAAGCTCGCCCACTACGGTCGGGAATAGCGTGCGTCAGGCGGATCGCGCCGCGGCCGTCGCCGCCGGCGAGAACAGGCGGTCTTCAAGGCCGTGCTCGCGCACGAACGCAAGCAATCCCCCGATTTCGTCGATCGAACCGAGGTCGTCGTGCGTGTCCGTTCCGAGCGACAGCCGCACGCGGTGCCGGGAAACGTGCGCGAACCAGCGATCATGCCGGCTCAGCGGCGCGAGCTTCGGGTTCACTTCGTAGAACATCCGCGCGTTGGCCATCGTGCGCACAATCTGATCCAGGGACGTGTTCGGGAATGCCTGCGCAACGTCGGTGTGCGCCAGTCCGATCGGGCACGGCCATTGCCGAGCCAGGCTCGCGAGCGTGGTCAGCCCATTCCAGTCCACGAACTCGAAGAGAACGAAGTCCAGCCCGCGCAGCAGCTCGCGGATGGACTCCACCCATCGCCGATTGAGCGGCCAGTTGATCTCGCAGCCGCAGAAAATCTGCATGCGCCCTGCCCAGCGGCTGCGGGCGGCCTCGACGCCCTGCACATAGCGTGCGGTCTCTTCACGAAAGATGCGCTGGAAGTCCCGTTCGTTGGCGGGTTCGCGCGACGATGGGGTCAGGAAGAGGTGGTCGGCGAGTCCGATTCCGGCGACGCGCGGCGACTCGCACTTCAGGTGCGCTTCGCAAAGTTCGTCGATGTCGAACACCCCATCGGAGAACTGCGTGTGCACATGGAGGTTCAGAACGCCGTCGGGCACCGGAAACCCTCAAACGTCGGATGCCTGTGTGCGCCGCCGGCAGACGCGACGCGCCTTCCAAATCGCGCGGACGCCGCCGCCGAAGGCTCTGGTCCAATCGCGGCGACATCACCGCTGAATCAAGCCCCGCCCCGAATCGCAAGATTCAAAGCCCTGCCGTTTCGACCCGAAGCGCAGGCGTTCCGAACGAAATGAACGTGTTCGACCGGACAACCCCCGCGCGCCGAGCTGATACGCGACCGGCCACGGGTTGTCGCCGTAAGCGTAACAATTCCGTCGCGCGGGCGAAAGACGAACCGCTGCGCTTCCGCTAGCGGTCGGTCGGTCCGCAGCGGCGGAAGCTGATTGGTGATGGCGACTGCGCGGTTCGGTCGGCCCGGCGTGTTGATCGTAAATCTATTTAAGAAATCAATTTACGGTTGTTTCCGAGGCACGTGCGGGCGGCTGCGAGGGAAATCTCGAATTTCGCCGAACCGCCCGCGTCTGAGCGTCGTATCTAGGTCTGTAAGCGACCGAAGAAGTACCGAGCCTCCTCTCCTCCTCACACCGCCGCGCCGGGGTCGAAAGCGACCTCAGCGCGGCGGTGGTGCTTTGTGAGACGTTCCCCCTTCGCGGGGCTGCCCGGTGTGTCCTATCCTGTTGTCGCGTCCGGGAATGTGCCCGACGCCGCGCCGAGATGTAGTGCCGGCGCCGCGACCCTGCCACGATCGGGGGCCGAACCGTGCGAGGCATCGGTCTGTTGCCGACACTGGCGTCGCTCGCCTGTGCCGTCACGATCTGCGTCGCGTCCGCCGCGGGCGGCGACTCCGTCCCTCCGTTCTCCCCGATTTCATTGGACGAAGCGCGGCGGCTGCTGGCTTCAATCGCGGCCGGCCCCTCGCCGGCATCCGCGCCGGTGGCCGGGGATGACCGGATCGCGCTCGCCCTCGACGGCGAGCCGCTTGCATGCATTCAGTCCTCCGATGCCCTCGCCGCGAAGGCGTTTGCGGAGGCGCTCCCGCAGCCGGCCGCCGGCGAACTGAAAGCCTGGCGCATCCGGTTCGACGCAGCAGCGTGGTTGCGACGCGTGTGGCCGATCGGAGCACCGCTGCGGACTCGGGTTGGACCGGCCGGTCCTGGGCAGCAAGGCGCGTGGGTGGAATGCGGCGCTCAGGCCGGCGTGCAGCTCGGCGACGCGTGGTGGGTTCGCGTTCAGGGCCAGCCGATCGCCCGGCTCGTCGCGCGCGCGGTCGGGCCGAGGGAAACCTGGTGCAGTGTGATCCCGCTCTCCAACGCCGCGTGGCCGCTCGAGGGTCGCACGACGGAGGCCTGGCCTTCTCCCGGGGCGGAGCGCCTCGAGCGGGCTGCCAGCGCGGTGTGCTTGGTGGAGAGCGATGCGGCCCGCAGCGTGGCGTGGATCGCCGCGCCGCCGCGCTGCTCCGTTCCGACGCCGACACGGGTCGATTTCTACCGGCGAGGGGAGTTCATCACGTCCGGCGAGGTCGAGCGTCGCGATGCGCGGTTCTGGTATGTGCGCGTTCGCGACCCGGCGGGCGGACTACCGGCCGTCGGCGACGACGCCGTGATCCGCACGGTTGCGGATGTGCGCCAGCGGCGCTTCACCGCGCACGTGATGGAGTCGGGCGAGCAGCGTTTCACGGTCGACGCCGGGGAAAGCGAGTCGATTCGACCGGGGGACACGTGCTGGGTCGCCGGCGAGCGGGAGCGGGCATTCATCGTCGCGCGCGTTCAGAGCGGATACTGCGAAGTGATCGTTCAGGACGGCGCGCCGCCGCCGCCGGGCGCGCCGATCCGATTCGGGGAAGACCGCGATCTGCCGAAGGTCGGACGGGTCCGCGGCGTCGTGTCCGGTTGCTGGTTCGCGGCGGAGCTCGAAACCCCGACGAGCGCGCCAGCCGAAGCGGTGCTCGTGGGCGGCGACGCCGGCGATCAGATGGCCGCGCTGGTCGTCTGGCGCAGCGAGCGCGAGCTGCTGGCGTTTGTTCCACCGGAGTGCCGCACGCGCGACGTGGCGATCGGCGACGAAGTGCGACTGGACGAGTCGATCGGCGCGCCGTGAGTGGCGTCGTCGTCGCGCCGGCGATGGCTCAATCTTTCGCGAACCGGTCTTCGTGCACCCGGCGCAGCGCATCCGTCCATTGCGACTCAATCCCGCGCAGGGTGTCGGAATCCACGCCATAGGCGGAGAGCCACAGCCAGACTTCCGGAAGGTCGGCGGTGCGCTCCAGTTCGAATCGGAAGAACGCGTCGTTGAGGTTCTCCGCCGTCCCTGCGAACGACCGCGGCCAGTCGTGAACGACGACGCGCCCGAACACGCCGGTTCCGAACGGCGTCACCGGAGCGAGCCCGTAGCGATCGCCTTCGGACAGGCTTCGAAGCGGCCCATGGAGCACGCTCGCGGCGTCGCCCAGGGTTCGCGCGGCCGCCTCTTCGGCGGCGAAGCGCGTCTTCTGACGCACCCAGACCACGCGTCGCTCCCGGCCGAAGTGTCGTGTGAGGTAGTGCTTGAGGCCGCGCAGCTCGAAGCGCCAGCCGCGCGCGATTGAATCGTAGTAGCCGTCCCAGTCGCCCGAGCGCCCCATGCCGGACTGCACGAGGTGAAGCAGCGTGCGGTCGTCGGCGGGCGTCAGTTCGAAATCGACGTGGACGGGCTGGGGCGGCGTCTTTCCGCCGTCCATGCTGAGATGTTCGGTCCAGCGCAGGCGTTGCGGCGGATCCCAGGCGGTGATCGGCGCTTCGCCTTCGAAACCGGGCCCCCAGGAAAGAAAGATCGATCCGCCCAGCCCGGGCTTCACGCGCGCGGTGAGCGGAAACCAGCGGACGAGCTCGACCGGGTCCGTGAGCGCGTGCCAGACTGCGTCGGCCGGCGCGTCGAGTTCGACGCCCAATTCGAACGACCGGGTGTCGTCAGCGGCAAGATCCGTCATGCACACGCTCCTGCGGGCTTCGGCGTCATTCGGCGCGGCCAGCGAGTCGCGCGCGAGCCGGGCGCACCGGTCGGGCGCGCGAGCCGGGCGCACCGGTCGGGCGCGGCGCGCATCGTACCGCGAGCGACGCCCGCGAGGGCGGCGTCACGTACCCCTTGCGTGCGTGTGTGCGCGCGACGACGAGTGTGCTTGCGCGCATGGATGTGCGTGCCTGACAACGACTGTGCTTGTGCGCAAGGGTGTGCGTGCGTGTGCCACTGCTGTGTCAGCAGTGGCTCTCCCGCAGAGCGCCACGGCCCACCGCGCCCTGACGCCGCCTGAAGCGCTGCACCATTCGCAATTCCGGCTTCACGCTGATTCGAGTCCGCCGCGCGGGTCGGCTCGGCGACGGCTTCCAGGCGTGCGTCATGCGAGTACCATCTGCCTGCATGAGCGCCGCGAATCCCGCGCCCGGCCAAGTCTCAACCGCCGCAGCCGGCGCGCGCCCTCCGGCCGCGCGGGAAGGCGAGCTGCTGTCGCCGGACTTCATGGCGCAGCTCGATCGCCTGGAGATTCTGTCGCGGAAGATCTTCGCCGGGCGCGTCAAAGGCGAGCGGCGGAGCAAGCGTCGCGGTGAGAGCGTGGAATTCGCTGACTACCGCAGTTATGTCAGCGGCGACGACCTGCGCTTTCTCGACTGGAACATCTACGCGCGGCTCGAGAAGCTGCTGCTGAAGCTCTTTCAGGAGGAAGAAGACCTCAACGTGTCGCTCCTGTTCGACTGCTCGCGCAGCATGGACTGGGGCGAACCGCGCAAGGCCCTGTACGTGAAGCGCGTCGCCGCGGCGCTGGCGTACATCGGTCTGGTGAACTACGACCGCGTGAGCCTGTACGGCTATGCGGACGCGCTGTCGCACGAGATGCGCGGTGTGCGCGGCCGGCGGCTCGCGTCGCAGGTGATCGCTTTTCTTCAGAGCGTGCCGATGCAGGGGGTGTCGAATTTTTCGGCCGCCGCGAAGGAGTTCACGCTGCGGCACCGCGGCAAGGGCGTCGTGGTCGTGCTGAGCGATTTCATGGACAAGCGCGGCTATGCCGACGGGCTGCGCTACCTGCTGGCGCGCGGACTCGACGCATACGCGATCCAGGTGCTTAGCCCGCAGGAGATCGATCCGACGCTGGCGGGCGATCTGAAGCTGGTGGATGTGGAGGACGGCGACACGTCCGAAGTCACGATCAGCCGACCGCTGATCGCCAAGTACAAGTCTCTGCTCCAGGCGTATTGCACCGAGCTGAAGGACTACTGCACGCGCCGCGGCATCACGTATCTGTTCGCCAGCACGCGCGTGCCATTCGACGTGCTCATCACGTCGTACCTGCGACAGAGGGGCCTGCTCCGCTGACGCCGCATCCCTCGGCCGAGCGACGCCGCATGCGCTCGACAGCGGCGACGCCGCTCAGCGCTCCGAGTCCGACGCTGCCGGACGGCTGCGGCGCGACGGAAACTTTGAATGGGCTTAGCGCGGCGCAAACGTCGCGCGCCCACCATTTCGCCACGCGTTCCGGCGGCATTTTCCGCCGGCCGCCTTGCGAGGCCCCCAACGATGTGGATCATCCTGACGGCCGCGCTGCTCTGCGGCGCGCCGACCGAGACGGAATCGCAGACCATGGACGTTCCTCGGCTGTACCCGGCGCTGGAGGCGTACATCCAGGCCCGATCGGGCGAGTTCGACCGGATCGATCCGCAGCGCCGCGCCCTGCTGGATGAGATCGCCGCGTACGTGCGCGCCGCGCAATCCGCCGCGCAGCCGGTGAAGATCACGTTCATCTGCACGCACAACTCGCGCCGCAGCCACATGTCGCAGCTCTGGGCTTCGGCGGCCGCGGCGCACTTCGGGGTGCCGAACGTGCGAACCTACTCCGGCGGCACCGAGGCGACCGCTTTCAACCCTCGCGCGGTAAACGCGCTGCGCCGCGCCGGCTTTGAGATCGAGAAGACCAGCGATGACGCGAATCCCGTCTATCTCGTGCGGCTGAGCGGCGACCGACCGCCCGAGATCGCGTTCTCGAAGGTTTTTCACCACGCGCCGAACCCGCAAGCCGACTTTCTCGCCGTGCTGACGTGTGGCGAGGCCGATCGGAGCTGTCCCGCGGTGCCGGGAGCTGCGCGTCGCGTTGCCCTCACCTATGTCGATCCGAAATCGGAAGACGACACGCCGCGCGAGGCCGCGGCCTATGACGAGCGCTGCGCCCAGATCGCCCGCGAAATGCTTTATGCGTTCTCGCGCGTCGCCGTCGCGGCGGACGAGTAGCCCGTCCTGCGCCGTCGGCGTCCGCGCCCGAGCCTGTCTCCCGTCGCGGCCGCGAGCGGCGAACTCTGGACGGACGCCGCCCGCGCCGTGTATCACTGCCGCTGAATGAGCTTCCTCGCGCCCATGGCGTTCTGGATCGCAGCGGCCGCGATGCCGGCGCTGGTGATCCTCTACTTCCTCAAGATGCGTCGGCGCGAGGAGCCGGTCGCCTCGACGCTGCTGTGGAAGCGCGCCGTGCGCGACCTGGAGGTCAACTCGCCTTTCCAGCGTCTGCGGCGGAATCTGCTTCTGCTGCTTCAGCTCATCGTCCTGGCGCTGGCGATCGTGGCGCTGGCCCGCCCGATGATCGAGACGCCGCTGGCGAACGCCGAACGCGTTGTGATCCTGCTCGACCGCTCGGCGTCGATGAACGCGGCGGAGTCGGACGGTCGCACGCGTCTGGAGCTTGCGAAAGAGCAGGGCGTTCGGCTGGTGCGATCGCTGAATCGCTCCGGCTCGCGCTGGCTGAGGATGTTCGGCGCCGCGCCCGGCGAGACGCGCGCCATGGTGATCGCGTTCGGGGCGTCGGCGCGGATCGTCGCGCCGTTCACCGCCAACACGTCGGACCTGGCGTCGCGCATCGAGGCCGTTGAGCCCTCCGACGAGCCCACCAACATCCGCGAAGCGCTGCAACTGGCCGAAGCGTACATGACGCAGACGGGCGTCGAGCCGGCGGTGGAATCGGGGCCGCCGGCCGCGTCGATCGTGCTGCTGTCGGACGGCGCGTTCGCGAGCCAGACCGACGTGGCGCTCCAGGCCACCGATGTTTCGCTGGTGAACGTCGCCGAAACGACCGACAACGCCGGCATCACGTCGATGCGCTACCTGCGCAATTATGAGAACCCGGAAAGACTGAATGTGCTCGTACAGGTGGAGAACTTCGGTCCGATGCCCATTCAGACCGACGTGTCGCTCTACGTCGCCGGGCGCCTGACCGCCGTGCGCAGCCTCGAGCTTTCGGAACGGCGCGAGGTCGTCGTCGGCGACGCGTCGTCTCGGCCGTCCGGCGGGCGCGTCCGCGCCCTGGGCGCGCTCAGCTTCGATTTTGCCCTGGCGGATGCGGCGCTCATCGAGGCGCGGCTGTCGCGGTCCGATGCGCTCGATTGCGACAATCGGGCGTACGTGCTGGCGCCGCCGCCGCGGAAGCTTTCCGTCCTGCTGGTCAGCGACGGCAACCTCTTTCTCGAAGCGATCCTGCCGAACTTGCCGCTGGCGCGATTCGACACGCTCACACCCGCGCAATACGAAAGCGCGCCGCCCGAGCGGATCGAAGCCGGCGATCGAAGCGTCTACGATGTAGTCGTCTTCGACAAGCACGCGACCGAGCGGCTCCCCGCCGGCAACTACCTGTTCATCGCTGCGGCGCCGCCGATGGAGGGCGTTCGTCTCGGCGAATCGATCGGCGCTCATCACCTGCTGTGGTGGGACGAGGCGCACCCGATCCTGCACCATGCCGCGCTGGAATTCGTGGTCGTCGTCGATGGGCGGCGGCTCGAAATGCCGGATCGGGCCGAGGTGCTGGTCGAAGGGCCGGCCGGTCCGGTGCTCGCAAGAATCGCGGACGCCGGCCGACAGCACCTCATCCTGTCTTTTGCCATCGAGGCGAGCACGTGGTGGAGCAAGCGGAGCTTCGGCGTGTTTCTCTACAACGCGATCCGCTACCTCGGCGGTGGGTCGTCGGGCGAGGACGCTGAAGTGCTTCGGCCGGGCGACACGATCCGCCTGCCTGCGCCGCCCGGCACGCGCGCGGCGCGCCTGACTCTGCCGGACGGCGCGACGGTAGACGCCGACGTCGATGAGCAGGGCATGGTTCGCTTCGCGGCCACTTCCCGCGTGGGCGTCTATGCGCTCAACCCAGGTCTCGAAGGGCGGAATCGCGCGGCGGTGAATCTGGAAAGCGCGTCCGAGAGCGATCTCGCGCCGCGCGGCGACCTGCGACTCGGTCAGGTGACGGTGAAGCGCGGCGAGGCGATCCGAACGGCGACGCCGGAGATATGGCGCTGGTTTGTGGCGGCGGCGCTGCTGGTCGTGCTGGCGGAGTGGCTGGTGTATACTCGCCGCGTGAGCGTGTAGACCGCGCGGCGTGTGCGTGCGGTCGGGTCCACCGGAGGTGCGAAGCGCCGTGTCTCCCGAGACGATTCAACCCGGTCAGCGGATCCGCGTGCTCCAGCGGATTTCGCGCCGTGAAGGCCACTGGACGCACGAAGTAACGGGTACCGTGGTCGCGGTGCGCCCGGAGAAAACCGGAAGCTGGTTCGCGCACGGCAAGGATGTAAAGCTGTGGTTGAATCGCGTCCGGCTGCGGAAGGATGACGGGGAGCTGACGACGGTTGTCGTGGACCAGCACGCGCGGTTCGAAGTGCTTTCCTGACCGGCCTCACACCAGCCTCACACCGGCCGCCTGGCGCGGCTTCAATATGAACACGGCGTCCGAGCCGAACCGCCCGCGCGAGCGACCGGCCCGTCTCGACGGTTCACACGCCACGGCGTTCGTACGATCGGGCTGATCGCCGGCGTGCGCGCGATGCTCGCACACGGTCGGCCCCTCTCCCATCCAGCATCTACGCCGCATCGCCCGCGAGTTTTCGGACGGGCCCACCGCGCGTGCCGAACGCCTGTCCGATCTTCCGATCTTCCGATCTTCCGGTCTTCCGGTCTTCCGGTCTTCCGGGGGACCGGTCTCCCGACCGGTCTTTCTTCCGGGGGACCGGTCTCCGGACCGGTCTTTCTTCCGGGGGACCGGTCTCCGGACCGGTCTATCTTCCGGGGGACCGGTCTCCGGACCGGTCTTTCTTCCGGGGGACCGGTCTTCAGGGGCGAGATCGCCGAAGGCAACTCCGGACCGGAAATCTCATCGTCAGAAGGCCTCGAAGTGCTTCGGTGTCGCTTCGCGACTGGATCGCGCGCCGCTGTCCCCGGAACTCTGAAGAATCTAATTGGAAAGCGATTCCGGACGGCGCGAATCGCCGATAGCACGAGGGAAGCGCCGCGCTCCTTCCTCTCGCGGCGTGGGAGTTCGTCATGCTCGCGGCTCACGCAACCCTGCCGGCCGGTTCGTTCTTCCCGGCGCTTCTGTCTGGTCGAAAAGAACACCGGATGTCCTATCGCGCCGCGTGCCGCATCCGGCTCGTGCATGCCGCGGCGGCGGACGCGGGCGGAGCATTGGGAGAGACGGTGAATCTCTCCTCGCGCGGCATCGCGGTGCGGGTTGGGGCTGCGTTCGAGCAGGGGGCGTCGGTCGAGGTGCTCCTTCCGATCGGCGGAGAGCCGATCTGCCTGTACGGGCGCGTGGCGCACCGCCGTCGCGTCACGACCGGGACGTATGAGTTGGGCATTCGGCTGGACTCGGCGCTGACGGTTCAGTAGCGACGCAGACGGGCGGCATTCCGATCGCGGGGCGCGCACGCGTCTCGCTCTTCTCTCGTCATCTTGCCACACAGCAATTCGCGCGCCGCGGCTTGACGCCGCGTCGGCCGCACGGTTATGTTTCCGGCGGGTTGGTGCCGTTCGGACAACGCGAGTGTGTCAGCGAGTGGAAAAATGACGAAGCGACGGACACGCGTGCTGAGACTGGTCGCGCTGGCGGCCCCGTTTGGAATGTTGTTCCAGCAGGGATGCGCGATCGATCCCGACCTGTTTCTGCAAGCGGCGGTGCAGTTCTTCACCGAAGCTGCGATCTTCATTTCCGACAACGCGCTGGTCTCACTGCTGTAGAGCGGGCGCGACTCCATCGCGCGGGAGAATCCGATGAAGTGCGGAATCCGTCCATTTGTCCTGCATCGGCTTGCATGGGTCGGGCTTGGGACGTTGTGGGTCGGCGGCTGCGTCACCGACGTTCAAGTCCGCGACTTCTTCCTGACGACTTCGACACGCGTGTTCTGGCAGGCGATCGGATCGGCGCTCCAGGCGGCCGTCGTGAACGCCGCCGGCGGAGCCTAGGCGCTGGCCCGGTTCGCACACGGTCGCCGCGGGACTCGCTCGGATGTCGGCATGCGCAAACAATTTGCAACACTGGCTTGCATTTCCATCGTAGCGCTGGCAGGGTCGGGCGCATTGCCGGCTCGCGGGCAGCCTTCGTCGTCGCCGGCCAGCACGGACTCCGTCGCCCTGACGTCGGAGTTTCAACAGCTGCTGGAGCGCTACATCGGCCTCGAGCCGGCGCCGCGAAGCGGCACGCGCGACGCCTTTCGCGAGTGGCGCACCGCGATCCTGCCGGATCTGGACCAGCTCCTGGTCGACTTTTCCGCCCTTAGCCAGCGTTCCGGTAACGCTCCCGACGTGCTTCTCGTGCAGGCCCTCGTGCACGCCCGCCGCGCGGGCGTCTATCTCGATCAGCGGCGCGAGCTCGACGCGGAGTACAACGCGCTGCTGGCCGAGTCGTCGGACGAGGCCATTCGATCCGAACGCCCCGACCTGATCGCGAACCGCGCGATGTACTCCGACCTAGTCGCCAAGGAGTACGAGCGCATCGAAGACTCGCTCGGCGCCGCGCTCGAACGGGCTGACCAGCTCCGCGACGAGCGGCAGATGAGCCTCGTTCAGGGCGTGATCCTGGCGCAGTCCGCGATCGTCCGCGATCGGGCCGTCGACGCCGCGCAGAGCGCCGACCAGCCCGTGGTCTGGGATGTGTCCACGATCCGACAACTTCTCGACGACTCTGAGCGTCTGCTCCAGGAGTACATGGCCACGACCGACCGGAGCAATGGGCTCGAGTGGGTCCGCGGTTACTTCTATCTCGGCGTGGTGCAGTACCGCCGCTCGCTGACGGCGCGCGAGGCGGACAAGGAGTTCTTTACCGAGGTCGATCCGGCCCGCCTGGATGCGTTCGAGGCGGCCCGCGCCACGTTCACGCTGCTGGCGGACCAGGACGAACTGCTGAAGACCCTGACGAGCGACAACGAGCGCGCCCGCGAGGCCTTCGAGGTTTCGGGCTTCCGAACGCGTTCCGGCTATACCGAAGAAGCGGTCGCGCGGTACTACGCGGCGACGTCGAATCTCTATCTGGGCCTGATCGCGGCGATCGACCCGCAGTATGCCGACGATCCCGCCGCGAGCCTGGAAGCGGCCCGCACGTTTCTGGACCGCGCCGCCGAACTGGACCAGTATTCGCTCGCGCCGGACCAGCCCGCCCAGTCGCTGACTCAGGACACGATCGAGCTGAGCCGCGTGAAGGTGATCGAATCGCTCGAGAAGCGCGCCACGCAAACGGTCCGCGTGCCGCTGAACGATCTGACGGTCTCATTCGGCACGGGCGTGCTGTACGACTCGAACGTCACGCTGCTGGGCCGCAATACGTACTCGCCGGTCGATCGCGATCGGAAGCGCGATTTTCGAGCGTTCTCCTCGCTTCGAATCGACTACATCGCCGACCTCGACGCGTTCGCCGAGGGGAACCAGTTTCTGAGCCGCTGGCAGGTTCAGTTGCAGGGACGCGTGAACTCGACGTGGAACGCGCGCATTCACGACTTCAACGAGCAGTACTACGGCGGCTCCGCCAACCTGCGTTACGAAATCGTCGGTCCGGGCGTGATTCCGCAGATCGACGGCATGTACGCGCACGTTCGGTACGACTATGACCAGATCATGCTCGGCAACGACGGATTCCTTTCGCTGAACCGCGTTCGTCCGATGCTGCAGGTCATCGCGTTCGAGAATTTCCTCGACACGTCGGTCTATTTCGCGTACGAGCGCCGCAACTACCTCGAGGAGCTGTTCGACGACCGCTTCAACCGCGACGGCAACTACTTCGCGGGCGGCTTCGACTTTCGGCTGGACTTCGGCAAGTGGGTCGATGCGGAGAAGCTCTGGGGCCCGGAGCGGGCCTGGGGCAAATGGGGCCCGCAGGAATTTGACCCGGCCTATCGCCGTCCTCTGCAATTCCTTACTGGACTAGAGTTTACGTCAAACTCGACCGTCGGTGACGAATTTGACTACAACAGCGCCATCCTCAGCGCGGGCGTCGAGTTTCCGCTCCCCTGGGGCATCGACTTTCTGGTGTCGGCCGCCTGGGAGTGGCAGGACTACTGGCATCCGAGCCTGATCGACCGCCAGCGTCGTGAGCGCGAGGACTTCATCCAGGAGTACGGCTTCCGGGCGGAGCGCAAGTTCTATCTGACGAAGTATGCGCGAGATTTCGAGAACATCCGTCCGCTGCGGCTGGACCGCGTCGTGATGACGCTCTTCGGCGATATCCGCTTCACGATCGACGACAGCAACGTACGCGACCGGCTGGGACAGAGCGTCTTTGAATACAATCGAATTCAGTACAGCGCGGGGGTGCGGTTTGACCTCAATTAGCGCGATCGCGAGCACCAGACGAGCGGCCGGCCGGCCATTCTTCGTGTCGCCGCGGCGGCGGGCTTGTCGGATTCTGAGTATCGCGGCCGCGTGCCTGCTGGGCGCGTCGGCGGTCGCGCAAGACGCCGCGTCGCCGGGTTCGGCGCCGGCGGTGGAGCTGGGCGTGACGCTCAGCGCCGTCGCGAAGAACACAGTCGTCACGCTCGGGGCCGCTCCGAACGTTCCGGTGGGCACGTCGGAGACGTTCACGTCCGATCCGAACGACTACGTTCCCGCGTCGGTGGACCGCGCGGACGGGAACGGCGCGGCGATCTTTCACCTGCGCGAGGCGCGCGTGACGGTGGTCGCGACCGGGCTTCCGATCGAGTTTCAGTTGAGAATAGAGCAGGATGGCGGCGCAGCGGCCGAGATTACGATTCCGCCGACCGACGCGCTCGGCTGGGTGGATCTCTATCACGACGCCGATCGTCCGCCGGTCTACGTGAACATCATCGGCGGGAGCGGTGACGCGGCGCCTGCCAAGCGCAGCGAAGCGCCGCTGCTCGCCAAGATCGGCATGTTCCGCGGAGCGGTGCGCGTGCGGCGCGTGTCGCCCGACGGCGGATTCGAGATCGTGTCCGGCGCCGGGATGGCGAACGTCGTCACCATGGCGGAGCAGCGCGCCGCGCTGGAATCCGGCGCGAAAAATCAGGTCCTTCTCGCGCCCAACGGCGTGTTAAGCGAGCTGGACCGCCGCGAAGGCATTACGGGCGAGATGGACGCCGCCCGCAGCGCCATCCTTCAGCAGTCGGTCTTGCCGGAATTCGTCCGCGTTGCGGAAGAAGTCGCCGAGGGCGATATCGAGCCGCCGGCGCGCGGGAGCATCGTCGTTGCCGCCGCCGTGGCGCCGACCGTTCGCGTGCGGGAGATCGTGCCGCGCGGCGGCGTCGTGACGCGCGTGGCGGCCGGCGCGGTTTCCAGCGGTCGCGGCGGAGCGGCTCAATCGACGGCCGAGCAGTTCCTTGGCGCCGGCGAGGCGGCCCTGGCCGTGGTCGGCGCCCGGTTTGAGCGGACGCGCGTGACGGGCGCGACCGGACTTCGCCCGCCGCTGGCGATCAATCGGGAACTTCGGTCGCGATTCAGCCTGGGACGAGGTTCGCTGCCCGGAATTCTGCGATAGCGGTCGCGCGTCCGCGGCGTGCGGCGCGAGAATCGCGTCAGAAGCAACGGTGGTCGCGGATACGGTCGGACACGTCCGATCGCGTTGGTCTCGGATCTGTCGCGGCGTCCGTACGGGGGCGTCGCCGCTACGTAACATGCTCAAGGCAGGGTGATCCTATGATTCGCAAGAGCTTTCTGGTGCTGGCGGTCCTGCTGGGATCGGCTGGGCTTGTCGGATGTCCGACGGGCGGAACCGGCGGCAACGGAACGCCTCCACCGTCCGGCGACCCGCAGCAGCCGGTCAACCCGACCTTGTCGATCAACGCCAGCCGCAGCATCCTTCAGACCGGCGAGGAGGCGGTGCGACGGTCGGCATTGCTCGAGGGCGTACTGGGCAACGCCGATCCGGCCACGGCGACGTTCGAGTGGTCGTTTACGGTCTCCGGTGCTGAGGCGGCCGCGCTCGGCTTCGGCACGACCGCGGACAACGCAACCGCGACCGCCGAAGGCGCATCGGTGTCGATCGTCGTGACGCGCGACCTGGACAGTGCGGACGAAGACGTGACGCACATTATCACGCTGCGCGTCACGCTCGAAGACGGCGACACGCTCAGCTCGACCATCACCATCATTGTCCAGCCGGACCCGCTGGCCGGCGGCGAATCGACACTGCTGGCGCTCTCTCCGTTCGCCGATCCGCCGGTGGGCGTGGATGACAGCGGGCAGATCACGCTGAACTCCAACGTCACCGGAGCGCGCGGCACGGTCGCGTTCGAATGGGATTTGCTCGGCGACAGCCCCGAGGGTCTTAGCTTCCCGGTCGGCGAGGACGCCAACGACGAATCGCTTCTGTTGACGGTCGATCCGGACGTCGATGTGTCCGGCGTCTACACGTTCCGTGTTACCGCGACCGACGCCGAAAACGCCGCGACCGCGACGGTAAACGTGTTCATCGGCGTGGTCGATCCGCTGCTCGACGTGCGTCCGACGCGCATTCAGCTCGAGCCCACGTCGGCGGTCGACATCCAGACGCTACGCGCCGGCGGATTCGCTGACCTGGACGCGGGCGCCGTCGGCGAAGAGGACAACACTTTCACGTATGAATGGCAGATTCTGGACGCGTCCGGCAACGAGGTCACGATCGATCAGGCCACCATTACGCTGGTGCCCGATCCGACCGTCGGGCCGATCGACGCGCCTCAGATCGACTGGGAAATCAACGGCCTCGAGGCCGGCGCGTACCGCTTCCTGGTCACGGTGACCGATCAGCGCGGCGGCAGCACGACCGGTTCGGCCGCGATCATCCTGACGGACGAGCTCGGCGTCACGGCGGCGGCGAATCTCGACCGCGTGCCGGTCAGCGACGATTTCCGCATTCGAACGGTGCGCGGTGGCGGCGAACCGCCGTTTACGTATCAGTGGACTGTGATCGACCAGGACACCACCGCACAGACCGGCGCAACGACTTTCGCGCCCGCCAACGGATCGACGCAGGCCGGTACAACCACGGACTGGGTGATCGGCGGCTTCGATGACGCGGGCGTGTACCAGTTCTTCCTGACGGTGACGGACGGCGCAGGCCTGACGACGCAGACCGCCGCGACGATCGCGGTGGGCGATGTGCTGACGCTCGACGTACGGGCGGACGAGAACATCGTCCAGCCGCTGGACGTTACGAATCTACGGCTGCTGGCCAACGGCGGCATCCCGCCGTACGTCTTCACGCTGACTCGGATCGCCGGCAGCGGCGGCGGAACGCCGACGCTCGGCGCGGGCGTGGTCAACGACAACGACGGCGCGGCCACCACGACGTGGACGGCGCCGGCCGCGGCCTTCCAGGGCAGCTACAGCGTGGACGTGGTCGTCGAGGACGCCGAAGGTCGCACGGCGCGGGACAACGTGTGGCTGATCGTCGATTCCGGCGGAGGAACCGGCCTTTCGCTGGACGTCCGAGCCACGCGGCTTCAGATCGGTCCCGTGGCGTCCGCGTATGACTCGCTCCTGCGCACGAACCGTCAGAACGGCGTCGGGCCGGACTTCGACTATACGTGGACCGTGATCGACTCGGCCGGCGCGGACGCAACGGGCGACTTCACCATCGCGCTGGACGCGGGCGAGAACGAGAACAACGCTGAGATCGACTGGGATGTGACGGTCGGCGCCGGTGTCACCGCCGGCACGCACAACTTCATCGTCGAAGTCGAGGACGTAACTACCGGCGACACGTTCATCTCGTCGCAGGAAATCCTGGTCGCGAACATCCTCTCGGTGGATGTGCGGCTCTTCACGAACATTCTCGCTGAGGGCATGCCGATGCCGGTGCAGTCGGTCGCGACGGGCGGCGTCGCGAACTTCACGCACACGCTCAGCGCGCAGGATTCCCAGGATTTCGGAGGAATGGACTTCAGCGGCATCTTCAGCGACGGGATGAACCCGAGCACGCTGGCGGGCAACACCGCGTCCGAAATCGACACGTTCTATCCGAGCGACGGCGTCGGCGCATATCGCATCACCGCCAATATCCGCGACGCGCTCGAGACCGAGGCCAACGCCACCGCGACCGTCTTCGTCACGGGAGACCGCAACCTGGTCATTCGCGACGCGTTCACGAACCCGATCGACGCGCAGGCCGACCTCAGCGCCGCGGTGGGCGCCGTGCAGGACGCGACCGATCTGCCGGACAGCGGCAATTCGCTCGCCGTCAACGCGACCCTGACGAATCCGCGCAACCTCACGATTCGCGTGGACGATCAGGGCACAGGCACGCGTCCCGACTTCGCGCAGATTCTGGTCAACGGCACCAACGCGCGCGGCGACATGATCCAGGAAGAGGTCGACGGCGCCGCGCTGGTCATCCTGAATGCCGCGGGCAACGGCACGGCGCCGCTTCGCTTCCCGTTCGCGACGGTCACGACCATTCAATTCACCTATGCCGACGGCGACGCGGATGACACGGTCGAAATCGGCGTGGGCGAGCGATTCGGATTGTCCGGCAAGCTGCCGACCGCCTCGGACGCCGCTGCGCTGGCCGCGATTCACTTGATCGCCAGCGCGGACGCGAACCTGCTGGCGACCAATCCGGAACAGGCGGTGTTCGACTCACCCGAACCGGACGAACTCGTTGAAGTGCACTCGGGCGACGAGGATCCGCCCATGACGCCGACCACGGACCAGCAGTACATCGTGATTCCGGCGGCGGACCTGGACGGCCTGCGCGACTTCTTCATTCAGTTCGGACCGGTTCCGTAGTTTCCGAGAAACTCGCGGGAGATTGCCGCGAACATGCTTGGAGTTCTTGAGATGCAACGCTTCTTTTCCTTCACGTCGGCGCGTTCGCGTGCCGCCTCAGCCACCCTGGCGCTGACCGGTGTGCTGTTGCTGGCGGTGAGCGAGTCGCTGGCGCAGGCCAATACGCGCGTGTCGCGCATTCTCGGGATGTTCGACATCAACGGCCGCGGCGGACCGGACCGCTCGGTGGACTCCGACGGCGACGGCCTGCCCGACACGTGGGAGGTCGGCGGCATCGATCCGGAAGACACGGACGTGCCGTTCCCCGCGCCTCAGGCGATCATTCCCGGAACGCCGCCGCAGTCGATCTTCGCGCGCACGCCCGTGCGGACCAGCGCGACGTCGCGCGACACCGACGGCGACGGCCTGAGCGACTTCATCGAGGTCTTCGGCCTGAAGTTCATCGACGACAACGGGAACGGCATTCTCGACGACGCGACCGCTCGAGACGGAGCCGGCAATATCATTCGCGACGCCAACGGCATCCCGCAGCGCGCCACCGACGCCAACGGCAACCCAATCGGCGACTGGTTCGATTTCAATCAGGACGGCATGCCGAGCATCGGCGAGTATCCGGCCGTGAACATCCTGCTCGACGACTGCGGGAACGAGTGTCACGACTTCGACGGCTTCATGTTCACGGACCCGATCAGCCCGGACACGGATGGAGACGGCGTGTCGGACGGCGAGGACAACGATCCTCTCATCAATCCGGCGTCGTTCGGTCAGCAGGGATCGTTCTTCGCGACGAACCCGGACGACCCGACCGACACGGACCGCGATCTGGACAACGACGGCCTGGGCAACGGCATGGACCTGGGCAACGACGTCGATCTCGTGCTGGACAATCCGGGCGACCTACAGCGCGTGCTCGAGGTGTTTCGCCAGGACCTGCTGGTGGACGCGAACGGGCGTCCGCTCTCCGTGGTTCGCGTTCCGGAAGGCCTGATCGAGGATCTGCTCGGCGCCGATTGGAACGGCGACGGCCTGTTCCGCCTGACCGACCTGAAGGACCCCGAGTTCGGCGTGGTCGCCGGAGACGAGCCGGATCTTGCGGCCGGGTTCATTGAGCTCTTCGAGGTGCAGGATCCCGACGTGGTCATTGCGAGCGCGATTCAGCTCGGCTTCGCCGTCTCGACCTTCCCGGACGACTTCAATTTTCAGACCTACTTCCGGGCGAGCGAGCGTGGACCCGCCGGCGTCGACGCGCCGCTGCCGTTCCAGACGCTGCTTGTGCCGGCCGGTCGGAATGACAACGTGTTCCTGCCGGACCCCCGGATCTGGACGGTGCTGTACAGTTGGCGGATGCCGGGATTCGACATCGACGGCAACGGTTTTATCGGATTCGACTCCCGGTCGTTCCAGGCCGACATCACTGTGGACGGGGAATCGGCCTCCGCGGCCGATCGTGCCGGGGCGACGAACATCCCGGCGACCGAGATTGTTGTGTCGGGAGCGCAGGGCGCGGTGGTGACCGACCTGGACGGCGTGGTTCAGGCGGACTTTGGAACGCTGCTCTGTCCGCTGTTCGGCGGCGGCTTGCTGTCGGTCGGACTGATCGGCGTGTGCGCGTCGGGCACGCGGCGGACCGACCGAGCGTTCCGCCGCCTTCGGGTTCCACGGAAGATTGAAAAAGCGGCTTGACTTTCGTGAACCGGCGGCCTATCTTTTGGGTTCTGGGTCAGCCCATCGTGTCAAACACGATCCACTGGCATCCGAAACGCAGGAGGAGAAGGGACTTATGAAGCGCAACCTGTTTGTGTGCGCCCTGATTTCGTGCGCGGCCGCGACAGCGCTGGCCGGCATCGAAGGTCCGGGCATTCAGATCATGGCTCGGTCGGGCGACGCGGTTGCCGTGTGGCAGTCGGGCGACCTGACCTGGGATCCGGCCGCCGGCGACGGCGGTGCGTGGGTGTACGAGACGAGCGAGACCATCACCCTGACCGACCCGATTTCGGGATCGGACCTGGCGACGCTCAATCCGAATGGCGAAGGCCTTGCGATCATGATCCAGGAAGACCCCGTGGTCAACCTGGGTTTCGCCGTTCTGGCGGGCGCGGCTGACACCGAGTTCTTCATGGCGTCGGCGCATCTGACGTTCCCGACGATCGGCGCCGCCTACGCTCAGGGCCGCGCGTCGGTCGGCATGTCGGTCACCGACTTGAACGGCAACGGCGTTTCGCTGACGGGCGAGTCGTTCGCCCCGAACGCTGGCGCGTACGCCGCCGTCTACAACGGCTGGACGGCGCTGGGCATGGGCACCGTGTTCGCCGACTCGGTTCAGACGCTGAGCGCGGCGAATCCGGGCGGCTCGAACAGCACGTCGCAGAACACGCCGCCCGTCGGGTTCCAGGCGATCGGCACGGATATCAGCAGCATGAGCTCGCTGGTCCACTTCACGCTGAGCGCCGGCGACATCGCCAGCGGCACGTCGACGTGGGTCACGATTCCGGAGCCGGCGACGTTCGCGATGCTGGGGCTCGGCTTGGCTCTGATCCGTCGCCGCTAGGCGAATTCGTGCGGAGCGCCGAGGCGCTCCGGCGGACGCGCAGCGAGCGTCTCGTGAAGCATAAACCGGCGGGGATCGTCCTCTGTGGCGCCCCGCCGGTGTTCTTTTTCCGACCTCGTTTGCGGGGTGTTCAGCCGCGATAGAAAGTGGCTCGGCCCATCGTTATCGGGATTGACTCGCGGCGTGCGGTTCGTTATAACAGCAGTACATTCCGCTCAGACGCGTGCGATCAGGACAGGAGGAGAGAAGCAATGCGTAACTTTTTCAGTCGTTATCGTCATTCTCTGCGCACAGTGGCCGCACTCTGCGCGGCCGCGGGCGCGGCATCCGCAGTTGCGGATGTGTCGGACGTGTTCTTCAGCATCACCGCTGTGAGCGGTGGGAACACGGGGACGTTCGAGGTGATGACGGACGACGTGTTCTACAACCCCGGTTCGGACACGTGGACGTGGTTCGGCGCCGGCATCAGCATTGACGACGACGTCAGCGGCAGCGCGATCGCAACACTCAACACCGCGCTCATCGTCATCGTCGGCGATCCTCAGGTCAACATGACGTTCAACGTATCGGCGGGCGCGGCTGACACGAACTTCTTCGTCAGCACGGGCACGCTGAGTTTTCCGACGCTGAACAACCCGAACGCGAACGCAAGCGTCGGCTTCACGCTGACCGATTCCGATCCGTTCGGCGCCGGCGACGGCGAGGCCGACGTGACGGGGACCGGTCCCGGCGGGGACACGTTCGTCGCCGATTACAATCTCCCGGGCGGCACGATTTTCACGCAGCAGATGCAGCAGTTGAGCATCACGGGCGACCCTTCCGGCAGCACGAACTTCAGCGTGACCGTTCCGCCGGCCGGCATGTCGGTGATTCCGGGCGCGGTCTCGAGCATTCGTGCGTACAACTCGTTCACGTTGAGCGCCTATGACCAGGCGAGCAGCACCAGCCAGTTCACGGTGGTTCCGGAGCCGGCCGCGGCGCTCTGCATGCTGGTCGTCGGCTTCGCGGCGCTGCGTCGGCGCTAAGCCGGTCGCGTCTAGTCAACCTATTCAGGGCGTGCCCCGCTTCGGCGAGCAGCGGCGGGGCGCGCGCAGCTTCATGGAGGGGTGCCGTGGCTGTCCTGAGTACCGCCGCCCGTGCGGCGCTGATCGGCTCATTCGTTTGCTCGCTCGTCCTGACTCCGGCAATCGCGGAGCTGTCGCAGGTGCTGCTGCGCGTCGAGGCTCGTAACGAGTCCGGCGAGGCGCAGTTCGACGTGCTGACGCAGGACGCGACGCAGGATCCCAACACGGCCGACGTGACCTGGCTTTGGAGTGGTGCGCCGCTCGAGCTGCGCGACCCCGACACGAACGCGCTCGTAGCGCGCGTCACCGGCGCGTTCGTGGAGATTCGCGACAACCAGGAACTTCAGGTGAACGTCGGGGTGGAGGCCGGCACGACCACGACCGAGTTCGAGATCCGGTCTGCGGAAGTGTCGTTTCTGCTCGTCCCTGAAGAGTACGCGCAATGTCGCGCGATCGCGACCGTGTCGTTGACCGACACCGGCGGCGTGGGTGGCAACGCGATCGTCTACGGTCTGGGTCCGGTCGGCATCGGCATCTTCCGCGCGTACTACAACGGCGACTCGTACGATGGCGATCCGTTCACCGACCTGGTGGGCTTCGTCTTCACAAGCAACGGCGGGTCTGCGTCCGTGTTTCAGGCCGACCCGGCGGTCGGCACGCGCCCGATCGGGGCGGACGTCTGGTCGCTGAGCACCAAGTCCGCATTTGTGCTGACGCCGAACGACCGGTGCTCCGTCACCAGCCTGATGGGGCTCAGCGCACCAGAATGGTGTCCGGGCGATCTCGACGGCGACGGGGTCGTGAACATCGCGGACCTGACGCGGCTGCTCGAGTCGTACGGCCTGGACAGCGCCGACGCGCAATACTTCGAGGACGCCGACTTCAATCGCGACGACGCGATCGATCTGTTCGACCTGTCGACGCTGCTGACGTATTTCGGCACGTCCTGCTCGTAGGGGGCAGCTTCGACGGAATCTGCATGTTCGTCCTGCCGGTCGCTGTTTCGAAGCAGTCCGTAGGGCGATGGATGTCTCGCAACGCGATTGCAGCGCGATCGCTCACGCGGAAGGCTCGGCCCGGTTGGGTCGTGACGACGATCCCATGAGTTCGAACGTGTATTCCCGCATTCTGTGCGCGACGCTGGCAATCGCGATCACAGCGGTTCTGTCGCCGGGGGTGCGTGCCGGCGATCCGCGCAGTCCCGGGTTGCCCGGTCTCGATCCCGCGCAGGCCGAGCCGCTCGGCGAGGAAGAGTCCGATCTGATATTCGATCCGACTCCGATCACGCTGCCCGTGATTGACGTTCCGGCGGGGTTCGAGACGGCCGAGATCACGGACGTCGAATCCGCCGACTTCGACCAGGACGGCCAGAACGATCTGGCGGTGGCCTGGTTTATCTCAGACGTTCAGAATCCCGCGGCAAATCGTCGCACGCTGACCTTCTTCTTCGGAAGCCCGAGCGGAACGTTCGAGCGCGCCGCCGACCTGGACCTTTTCGTGTATGACGCCGCGTTTCCGGAGTTGTCCGTGTTCCGGAACGGAACGGGCGAGATCGCGATCGGCGATTTCGACGGCGACAGCGACCCGGATCTGGCCGTTTTGCCGTTCTTCGGCGACGAGTTGTGGTTCATCGAGAACCTCGGCGCCCGTTCGTTCGCGCAGCATCTCGAGTTTGCCTTCGACTTCAACTCAGGCGGCAATGAAATCACGCCGCCCAAGGCGGTGGTCGGCGATTTTCTCGGTAACGGGCGCGACATGCTCGTGTACATCGTCGACCCGATCTTCTACGTCGACCAAGTGCCGATTCACTTCTGGCGCGGCAGCTCGCTGAGCGGAATGTACCGCGCCCGCTGGGACGGACAGGGAGGTCCGTTCGTGCAGTGGACGCGCGGGCTGGCGGTCGGCGATTTCGACGGCGACGCCAAGCTCGATGTCGCCTTCACCGCCTCGGACAACCCGCCGTTGGAAGACGATCCGGCGCTGATCATCTGGCATAGCCTGAATACGCAGACCAAGCGATTTCAGGTCAGCACGTTCGAGCCGAGCTTCCTCTGCTCAGACCTGCTGGCGATTCAGCCGCAGGCCGCGTGCCGCCCGGGGCTGATGCTGTTCGACTTGAACGGCCTCGCGGTCGAGTACTGGGCGCCCAGCGCGTGCAGCGGCGCTGTCTCGCTCGCGCCAAGCGTCCTGGTCGAGGGGTACACCGGCGCGTTCAATCGCGGAATGAACGGCGCCGTGGCCGACCTCGACAATGACGGTGACCTCGATCTGGTCACGCGTCAGAAGCTCGGAACGCTGTCGAACTGCGAGAAAGTGGAAGTGACGCTCCAGTCCGACGGCGGCGCGGCCTGGACGCGTGTCGATCCGACTCCGCTCAATTCGTGCGGGTTCGCAATCTCCGGCGACAACGGCATCCTCCGCCCGAACAGCCTGACCGTCACCGACGTGCTGGGCAACGCGCGTCCTGAAATCGTGGCGGCGTTCGGTCCGCAGGTCGCGTCCGGCGACTCGCCGGCGCGATCGATCGGTTCGCTTCGATTGGCCATCTGGCGCAATGGCTGCATGGCCGACGTGGACGATGACGGCGCGACCGGCGTGGTTGACCTCGGGCTGATGCTCGAGAGTTTCGGCCTCTGCGACGGCGCGTCGAACTACCTGCCGCAGTGCGACCTGACGAGCGACGGCTGCGTGGACAACGCCGACCTCAGCATGCTCCTCGAAGACTTCGGCTGTTCCTGCTGCGGCGAGTAGCCGCGCCGGCTTCCTCCAATCTGCCGCGCTCGCTCCCGGTTCATTCGCGCATCGCTCGCGGACGCTTCCGCGGGTTCTGCCGCCGCGAATCCGCTCCCGCGCGACAGTCTCCGAACCGAATCCGCGCGATGATCACCTGCGTGCAAGGCGCGCTGAACGCTCGCGCGCCGTCGGTCCGCGCCTATTCCTTCGGCAGTGCCGGCGGGTCGGCGTCCAGCGCTTCACCGCTGAACCATTGATTGGTCGGCGCGTCGTCCACGGTCTCGAGGTCCACGAACGTGCCGTCCGGGAGCGTGCGGTAGCCGAGCGCGTACGCGGTCGTGGTCACGACGTGCCCGTCGCAGTAGAGCGCGTTGGTACGTGACCGGTGTCGCTCGTCGACCGCCGTGCGATGCGCGCCCGGATCTCCCGAGCCGCGGTCGGACGACGCCGTCAGGCGCGGCGGGTCGAGCGACCAGGCGTGGTTGCCGGCGTCGGTTTCCGTCTCGCCTTGGTTGCCGTACTCCGTGCGCGCGGACTGCGGGAATCCCGCGGCCGAGCCCAGGCTATCCGCGGCCATCACCGTGGACGCGAAATTGCGAATGCGCGACCGGTTGACCGGGTAGTTGATGAACTTGTCGAATCTTGTTCGGGCGTTTCCGAGGAACTGGTGGTTGTAGCCGAAGGCGTGGTTGCGGGTGTCCACCCATTCGGGCGCAGTGGGGCAGGTGTAGACGCGACTGTCATAGTCCTGCCGGTCGTCGTCCGGAACAGGGTTGTTCCAGGCCGGAATTCCGACGTAGACGCCCAGGGTGGCGATCCATCGCGGGCGGTATTTGCGGCCGTTGCCGACGTCGAAGAAATTCGCCGGATTGGCCGTTCCGCCGGGCAGCTTGGCATATCTCCCGGGCAGGATGGTGTCGCCGTTCTCGTCTGAGTACATGTGCCAGCCGTGCGCGAGCTGCCGGAGATTGGACTGGCAGAGCGCGGTCTGCGCCTGCTGCCGCGCGCTGGCGAGCGAGGGAAGCAGGATCGAAATGAGCAAGCCGATGATCGCGACGACGACTAGAAGTTCGATCAGGGTAAATGCGCGGGGGCGACGTCTCACGCGGAGCTCCTTTCGGCGACTTCCGTGTGCGGCCCCCGTTGAGATCGCGGACGGGCGAAGCGCGAATGGCTCGCGCGCGAGACTCTAGTCGCCGGAGACGTGTCGGGTCAACGCGGAACGCGCGGCAGGGGGCATCAGGTGCAGCAACGCACACGTCGGGCGGGCGCCGCCGCCGACGCGGGGCGTCGCGCAAGGAACGGCAGGATCGGAACCGCACCCCTCTGGATTCGAACCAGAAACCTTCGGTTCCGTAGACCGATGCTCTATCCAATTGAGCTAGGGGTGCTGCGCATTAGGTCTCAGCGGTCGGCGCGGTCGGCAGGCCGGCAATGCCCGGGACTGGATTCGAACCAGCACGAGGTTAACCCCCACCAGGCCCTCAACCTGGCGCGTCTGCCAATTCCGCCACCCGGGCAGTCCGCCGCAGCGCGCCGCTGAGTCCCGTACGCTAAGCGCCGCGTCGGCGCGCGTCAAGATGCCGTCTTGCGGTTCGTCTCGCGGCGAACCGGTCACGACCCGGCGGAGACCAGCCGGCCGCTCTCCAGACGCAGAATGCGGTCGGCCGCCGCGGCGACCCCGGCGTCGTGCGTGACCATGACGATGGTCTGGCCCTCGTCGCGAAGCCGCGTGAGGATCGCCAGTATGCTCTCGCCCGACTCGGCGTCCAGGTTGCCGGTCGGCTCGTCGGCCAGGAGCACGCGCGGCCGGTTCATCAGTGCGCGCGCGATCGCGACGCGCTGGCGCTCGCCGCCCGACAGCTCGTTGGGCTTGTGGTTCATACGCTCGCCCAGCCCGACGCGCGCGAGCATCTCCTTCGCCGTGCGCCGCGCCGCGCCGCGACGGGTGGTCCATCCCCAGATCGGCGAGTCGATCATCTGCGGCAGCAGCGTGTTTTCGAGCACGTTCAGCTCGGGCAGCAGGTGATAGAACTGGAACACGAAGCCGAACTCGCGGCGGCGGAGCCGGTTCCGGCGGCGTTCGGCCGGCGAGAGCGCGTCGAGTATCCCGGTGCGCAGCCGCCGGCGACCCGGCGCAGCGAAGATCGGCTCGCCGAGAAAATGCACCTGCCCGGACTGCGGCACGTCCAGCGCCCCGAGAATGTGCAGAAGCGTGCTTTTGCCGCTGCCGCTCTTGCCCATAATCGCCAGGAACTCGCCCGTCGCAATCGACACGGAGCAGTCCACCAGCACGGTCAGTTCGGTCCGCCCCATGCGATAGGACTTGTGCAGCCCCTCGGCGCGGACGATCGGCGCGGCGGAAGCGGCCCGCGGCGCACCCTCCGTGCGCGGCTGTGCGGCTCGCAGCTTCGCTCCGACTGCGTCACTCATGGCGAATGGCCTCCACCGGCTGCATGCCGCCGGCGCGCACCGCGGCCGCGACCGAGCCGAGCGTGGCGGAGACGACCGCGATGGTCCCGATGCTGATCGCGTCGAATGGCTCGACGACGCTGGGGATGCGATCGAATGAATAGACCTTCAAATCCCACACGCGCCAGGCCGGGTTGATGGAGACGAGAAAATCCTGGATTTCGTTGATGTACGTCACGAAGATCGCGCCGAGGATTCCGCCGAACACCGCCCCGACGAGTCCGACGCACGCGCCGTAGAACACGAAGATGGTCGCGACGCCCGTGCTCGACGCGCCCATGGCCTTTACGACGCCGATGTCGCGCGTCTTCTGGAGCACGATCATGTAGAGGATGCACAGGATGAGCGCGACCGCCACCAGCGAGATGATCCCGAACAGAATCGTGACGAGAATCCGCTCTTTCTCGACCGGCGCGATGATGTGGGCCTGCGACTCCTCCCAGGTCATCGCGTCGATCAGCTCGACCAGCCGCCGCTCCTGGAGATCCAGCGAAAGCGACGAGTCTCGCAGATAGCCGTGATACGTCTCCTCCATCCGCCGGCAGACTGCCTGAACCTGCTGCGGAGTCAGTCCGGGCTTGAGCTTGAGCTGAATCTGCGAACATCGCGCCGGTACGCGCCCGATGACATTCCCCTTGTCGTCGACGCGCTCGGCTTCGTCCATGTGCAGCAGACTTTGCAGGACGTCGAAGTCCACGTAGACGTGCTGCGAGTCGATGTCGTAGATGCCGGTGCGCGAATCGTCGGCGTAGCGGAAGCGCTTCTTCACCGGCACGGGGTCCACCGCACTGCTGATGCTGGTCGCCCACAACGTCAGGTCCACCGGCATGCCCTTCGGGTAGGACTCGAACCGCCGATAGCGACCGTCCGATCCGCGCTGCGCGATGATGTCGCGTCCGAGGATCGCTCCGGGCAGCTCCGCGCCCGCCATGGTCGCGCCGCCGCTCACGTCCTCGACATTCAGATCGAACACGCCCGGGATGATCGGTCGGCCGTTCTGGCGCATCAGCGCATTGATCTCGGTCTCGACCGAGGTGTCGTCTTCGAGAGTTCCGCCGGCCAGTTCACGGCTGCGAGCGAGCGCGTCGCGGTAGGGCTGCGGGAGCGCGAGCGCCGGCGTTTCGCGTCCGCTCGACAGCTCGATCGGCGGCGCGTCGAGATCGAACCCCATCAGCGGCTGCGCCTGCTCGGCCAGCGTCGTGGTGCCGGGATAGAAACGCTCGTAGAACAGGCTGACCTTGAACGCATTCACCTGATACACGTCGTTCAGGCGGACGCCGACGACGCGCACCGTGCCGTTCTGACCTGTGTTCGCAAAGCGGACCAGCCCCCACGTGTAGAGCACCGGCGTGCCGAGTTCGACTTCCGGCCACTGGTGAACCTCGGACAGGAAGCGCTCGTAGAGCGGGAAGCCCGAGTAGGCGCGGTTATCCACGATGACGTCGCCCAGCAGGCCGCGGGCGCGTTGCCGCACCTGGTCCAGCCAGCCGCCCATGACGCTCATCACCACCAGCACCATCGCCACGCACAGCGTGACCGCGGCAATCGCAAAGAACGCGATTCGACGCTTCGAGAGGTATCGGATCGTCAGGAAGAGCTTGTACAAGCCGAATGCCTCCGGCGCCACGCCGTCCGCACGCGTCGCGCTCCGTCTGAATGCGCGCCGCGGAGTGGGTTCCGAGGTCGGCGATTCGGGCGAAATCGTAGTCCCCGGGGCCTCGCGAGGATACCGGCTACCTCAGATTTGCCGCGCCCGCAGTCCTTCCGCCGCAGTGCCGGGACGGAGCGCCCCCGCGCGCAGCGTCAACGCACCACCACCGTCGGCGACGACGGTTCGACGTGGACCCGCAGCGACCGTCCGCCCGCGCTGATCTCCGGCGGCGGAACGACCGCCGAACCCGGCCGCACCGCAACCAGCATCGTCTCGTGAATCCACGCGCCGGCCGCGAGACGGGGCGCAGCGAAGGTCAATTCGTCGATCGCGCGCTCGTACGGCGTCGCGATCTGGCGCACGGAACGATCGCTGCCGCCGTACGTGACGCAGGTCGGCGGGAGCGCCTGCCTCCAGCGAGTCGCCTCGAGCGGGGCTGCGAGCTCAAACTCGTCGACGATCAGCAGCGTCTCGCACGGCTCGACGCTTTCGCCATCCGCCAACAGTTGCCGAACCCAGCGAAGCTCCGCGGCGGATTCCACGGGCGGCGCGCCCTCCAACTCCGCCGCGCGCAGCTCAGGCTCCACGCGCGCCAGGCGGTAGAGCGTGCGGCGGACCGTGACATCCGGCGCTCCGAGCGGAATGTCGGCCGGCGTTACCCGTATCGTTCGCTGCTGCGGAGCGACCGGCGGATCGTCGCCCGGCGTGGCGACGCGCACCGTGGCGTCGCCGACCGCGTCCGCCTCGACGAGCAGCCGAAGCGTCACGCTCCCTCCGGCGGGTACGACCACGAAGCCGGGCGGAGTCTCCGATCGGGGCGAGACGACGCCGGCGCTGCTCTCTTCGCACCACGCCAGCGCGAGGCCCGGACTGAACTCGATCGTCGGGATCGCGCGCAGCTCGCCCGGGGCGCGGTTCGTAAGCGTGACCGCGATCAGCGCGCGGTCGCCCAGCGTCAGCCGGGACGGCGCGTCGATTCGAACCTGCGGCGCGGCGCTTCGATCCACCACGGCTCGGCCGGAGCACAGGCGGCCGTCCGCCGAGCGCCCGACCGCGGAAACCAGCAGCAGTCCGAAATGTCGGTGCACCGGGATGCGAATCCGCGACTGTCCGGCGGGCAGAACGCCCGTCCACAGCGTGGCGCCGGAGTAGAGTGCGTTCATCTCGGCGCCTGAGAGCGGCGGCGGCGGCGGGATGGCGTGCGCGGCCGGTTCCGCGTCGCCGCCCGCGACGGCGCGGGAGTCGTGCAGGCGAAGCGGGCCGGGCGCGTCCTCGTAGGCCCAGCGCATCTCTCCGGGCAGCCACGAAAAGCTGGCCGATTCGCCCAACTGCGTGAGCCGCAGGAGCACATCCATCGGAGCCCGTCCGAGCTCGTCGGACCGGGAGACTTCGAACTCCAGCCCGTCCGCATGGGCCGCCGCCGGCTCAACCGCCCGGATCGCGAGCGCCGGCGACGTCCCGTCCCCAGGCGTCGCGGGAATGGAATCGACGACGCGGATCGACTCCGGTCCGAGTTCGATCGCCAGGACGTTGCCGCGCGGGTCCGCGTCGTGCGGGTCGGGCAGCGCGAACGCCGAGTCGGCATCGCGCGGAAGCACGATTCGTGCGTCGATCGGATCGGAATGCGCGAGCAGCAGCAGGGTGGGATTCTTGACCGCTCCTCGCAGGCGAATCGACGACGCCGCAGCGCTCGCGGGCGAATCGCCGGCGTCCGCGCCGACTGAGCGCTCCAGCCACACGCCGTCGGCGCGCTGCCCGGCTACATCAATGGTTTTCTCCACTACGAGCGGAGCGCGTCCGGCGAGCGCCTGCGTCAATCGCGCACGGTGTTTGCCCGGCTTCCGCGGACGCCACGTCTGCGAGGTCAAGCCGTCCCACGTCGCCGCCAGCGCGATCGGCTGGAAGGGTTCGCCCTCCGCGGCGATTTCCAGCGTCGGCAGGCGTCCGAGCCGAAGTCGCTGCGGGTCGAACCAGCCGGGCGCGAGGTGGACCGCGTCATCGACGCGCGGCGAGTGCGGGCTCCAATTCAGCCAGGCGTGCACCGGGTCGTTTGCGACGAGTGTTTCGGAGAGAGAGCTGACGGCACGCGCGTCCGGCCCGCGCGCGGTGATCCACGCCCCGATCGCCAGCGGTCCGTCGGGCGCGTCGAAATCGGCCAGCGGGCGGACGACACGGGCTCGGCCGGTTCCGTCCGTGCTCAGATCTTCAGAACGCGGAAGCACGCGGCCGATCGCGCCGGGGCCGTCGCCGGACGGCAGCACCAGGGCACGATAGAGCAGATCGACCCGCGCGGTCGGCGTCGGCGCGTCCCACGGAAAACCGACGCGTACGTCGCCGAGGAGGGAGGCTGTGCCGAGCGGCACGTGCGGCGGCAGAGCACTGGAAACGTTGACCGGCGAGCGGTCCGGTCGCTCCACGCTCAGCCCGATGCGCCCGAACACCGCTTCGAGCGGGTGATCTTCGGCACGAAACCGAAGCGCGTATCCACCCGGCTGCGCGCGGGGCGGCACGCGCACGCTGGTCGCGAACGCGCCGCACGCGCCGACCGCGGCCGATTCGCTCGCCACCGTTCGCCCGTTCGCGTCCTGCAACTCGACCGTTACGGATTGCGGTCGTCGCGGGCTGGTTCGTCCGGGCGGCTCCAGCAGCAACCCGGTCGTCTGCGTGAGTTCGCCCGGCGCGAGCGCGCTGGGGGCCGTGATCGCGGCGAAAGGTATCAGGGCGTGCGCCGAGCGCGCCTGCGGCGACAGCTCGCCGCGGCAGATCGTCAGTTGGCCATCGCATTCGACCAGGCACGTCCATCGCCCGTCTCGGATCACGCGCGCTTCGCCGGGCAGGTCGAACCGGTGCAGCGGACCGGTGAATTCGAATCGCCGCGGCACGAACGCGCCGTGCATCCAGAATTGCAGCGTGACGCGACGCGCCGGATCGATCGCGCGATCACCCGAGAGCACGTTCGCGATCGCCGCTTCGCGTCCCGTCACGATCGTCGCGCGCAGCGTGCTCACCAGCAGCAGACGCCGCGCCTCGATCGCCTGTCCATCGTGCGTCCGCCCGACTCCCAGGATCACGTACGCGCCCGCGGGCAGCGCAAGCGCCGTGCGCGCCGGCTGATCGGCGTCGCTCCACCAGCGCAGGGATTCGACCGATCGCAAATCGTACTCGCGAGCGAACGACACCGAGCCGCTGATCGGAAGCGCCGACTCCGCCATCCGTCCCTGTCGCGACTGCATCCATGCGACCACGTCCACAGCGCGCGCTTCGATCTGAATCGACGCCAGGTTGCGGGCGCGCAGCCCGATCGGCGCGGGGACGCCCGGTTCCGCGGACACGGGCAGCTCGAGTTCCAGCTGCGGCAGGCGGATTCGGTCGGCTCGGTCGCTCGCGATGCTCTCGAATGCGATCCCGCCGCCGCGTTCGACGCGCTCGAGCAGCGCCAGCGCCTCGCCCGGGCGACCTTCCGCCTCCAGCTCGTCCGCAAGCAGCAGGCACGCTTCGCCGACGGTGGTCGTTAGCTCGGCGTTTTCGGCCAGGCGCGCCAGCAGGGCGCGGCCTTCCGACTTGCCTGCGGGAGTCGAGACGAGATAGCCGGCTTCGATGAGGTCGAGCTTGGGGATCGCCTCGGCAGCGCCCGGAAGCGCTTCGAGCGTTGAGCGTATCGCGGTGAGCTTCTGCCGGCGAACGGCGTCCGCTTCCGCCGGCGTGCGGGCGCGCACACCCAGCATCTCGGACGCGGGCAGTTGCCACTCGGTATGCGCGACCCACGCCGCCGCGAGCGCCAGCAGCGCGTCCGTTCGGCCGGCATGGTCGGCGCGGCGCGCGAATTCCGCTTCGGCCGCCATGAGCTGATGCAGCGCGGCCGCGGTCTCCTGTTCGCGCGTCAGCGCGATGCCCAGGGCGGCCTGCACCTCCGGTCGCTGCACGATGCCCGGGGACGCCAACCCGATCGGACCGAGAAGTCCACGTCCGGAGAGCCGCTCGGTCCGGGAAGCCGATCGCATCAGCACCAGGGCTTCGAGCAGTTCCGCGTCTCGTCGGGCGCGCTCGTCGGGGGAGAACCCGGCGATCTCGCGGCCGCGCTCGCGCGCGTCCTGATATTCGCCCCGCTCGTAGCATCGCAGCGCCGGCAGCAATTCGGGCGACCAGTCGGCGAAGGATCCCTGGGCGGCTGCGAGCGCCTGGACCGTCGGAATCGTCAGCAGAAGCGCAGCGGCGAGCGTTCGGGGAAGCGAGGCGCGGGCGTGCGACACTCGAGGGGCTCTGTGGGGGGTCATTACGCCTCGTCGATCGTAGGGTACGCGGCGGCAACCGCGGGGTCGCGCCGGGTCTCGCTCGGCGCCTCCGCACACCGCGAAAGCTGCCAGCGAATTCTACGGGGGCGGGCAACCGTTTGCCGCGAGGCGCAGGCAACGGCGCGAGGTTCATCGGGCGCGGACGAACCGGTCCGCTGACAGTCCGAGCGACGGCAGAACGGGACCAATCTCGGCCAGGAAGCGCTGCGCGTCGGAATAGTATCCTGCGGTCGGCGCGATGTCCGGCACCTGCCGCCGCCACCAGGCGTTGAAGCGCTCCATCAGCAGCTCGCGGACGTACTTAGCCACCATGCTGGCGAGCGCGACGGGCAGATGGTGCTCGTCCGCGCCGACCGCGAACTCGATGTGCCAGGGGCTGGCCCCGCCTTCCAGGCGATAACGGCTGCGCTCCTCCGACACTTCGACGATCGTGAGCGATCGCTCCGGGAAAGCGATCGCCAGCATCCCGCGGTAGTCCGCCCGGCCGCCAAGACGATCTACCCGAACCACCAGCGGCAGCTCGGGCGCGTGCCGCGCGGCGCGCGCGATGAGCCTCAACACTTGCTCATGCAGCACGGCGGCCTTGTTGTGCGTGACCGCGACGCGGCGGTTGAAGAGATCCTCCGTGACGAGCTCGCACATCAGCGCGACGCAGCCGACCGAAGCGTCCGTCAGCTCGCGCCGCAGCCGCTCCCGCGCTCCCGGCGCGCTCGAGTTTCGCGCGTCCGCCGGAAGGCTGACGTCCAGCTCGCGATACCAGGGGAAATCGTCCGGCTGGGTCCACTGCGGCGCGACGGCGGCCAGCAGCTCGCGCACGGTCGTCGGCGCGACGCCGCAGCCGTCGAGGAACGCCAGGACCGTCCGCTCGAGCGTGTGCAGGCCGGACTTGCGGTCGTACGCCTGTTTCGAATCGTTGACGATGAAGCGCCAGTCGTCGCGCCGCCGTTGTCGGCAGATGCACGCGCTGAGCCGATCCCACCAGTCCGCGCGGTTCCATTCGCCCGGCACGCGGAACAACGCGCCACAGACCAGCAGCGGACCGAGCGACGGGCCATAGCCGGCTTCGTCGATTCCCAGAACGAGCTGCACGTCACCAGCCCAGCACGTAGAAGCACGCCGTGAACACGCTGTCCAGCAGGATCAGCCCGACAATGCTCTTGACCACCGTCACCGTCGTCGCCAGGCCGACGCCCTCGGCGCCGCCGCGCACGTTCAAACCTTCGTAGCACGCCAGCACCGCGATCATCGCGCCGAACACCAGCCCCTTGAACAGTCCGGTCAGGTAGTCGCTGACCCGCACGGCGTTGCGCGTCAGGTCCAGATAGACGGCCGGATCGACGTCCAGCACGAACGTCGCCGTCGCCAGCCCGCCCAACACGCCGCACACGTCCGCGATCACCGTCAACGCGACCATGACGAACGCCGTCGCCAGCACGCGCGGCATCACCAGGAATTGGATCGGATCGAGCGCGTGAGCCCGCATCGCCTTGATTTCCTCGCCCTCGACCATCGTGCCCAGCTCGGCCGCCACCGACGCGCCCGCGAACCCGCTCAGCAGCACGGCCGTGATCAGCGGTCCCAGCTCGCGGAGCATCGCGATCGCCACCACGTCCGCGACGCGCTCAAGCTGCCCGTACGATTGCAGCGTCGGCGCGAGATTCAGAACCAGGATCAGCCCGATGAACACCTGGACCATCGTGACGATCGCCACGCTCCGAACGCCGAAGCGGTAGGCCTGCCCCAGCACGGCCGCGGCCCGCGCCCGCCGCCCGCGCCGCGCCGCGGTTCGCGCCACGCGGTCCGCGACCGCCACCGCCAGCCAGCACAACCCACCGACGTACGCCACCGCTCCGTGCAGCGTCGCGAGTCCGCCCATCGCGCCGGCGCCCACCGACTCGGGGATTCGGCGAAGCATGCCGGCCCGACGCGGAGCGGCGTCGCTCATAGTGTCCAGGCCTGCTCGAGAGAGGCGGCGATCGTGAAAAAGCGGTCGAGACGTGTGATTTCGAAGACGCTGCGGACGCGCGGCTGAAGGCCGACCAGGACGATCCGCGCGCCGGCGCGATCGAGCCGCCGCTTCAGCTCCACCAAGGTGCCCACGCCGGACGAGTCGATGTATTCGACGCCGGTCAGGTCGATGACGAGCCGGGCGGGAGGCGGATCGATCTTGCGCAAGAGTTGTTCGCGCAGCACGGGCGACGAGCGCAGGTCCACTTCGCCCAACACGCGCACGAGCAGCCCGCGCTCGCGCGCCGCGCCGTCAAATTGAATTTGAAGCTCGCCCGCATTCATCCCGCCGCACCTTCGTTGCCGCGATCCGGACGCCGGCACGCGGGAAACACGCTCATCACCAGGCGCATGCCGCCGCCCTCGGCGTGACTGTACACCGCCGAATCCATCAGGTTCTTGATCAAATGCACGCCCAGCCCGCCCGGACGCAGCTCGTTCAGATCCCGCCCGCAGATCTTCTCCAGCGGCACCTGCCGGCCCCAGTCGCGGATCACGATCTCCGCCCCGTGTCCGCGCGCGGCGTCCTGGCAATCGCGGCAGCGGAGCTCGATCGGCTTACCGGCGTCGCCGAGGTAGGCGTGCCGGATGACGTTGGTGAGGGCTTCGTCCACCGCAAGCACAATGTCGGCCACGCGCTCGCGGGGCCAGCCGCGCGCTTCGCACCAGCTCCGTACGCGCTCGCGCACCTCGGCCAGCCGGGTGGCGTCGCTGGTGAAGCTGAGCTCGAGCGGTGTGGAACGCGTCATCGCCCGTCGCCGCCTTCCGAGACCGCGCTGCTCACGGCCGATCCGCCCGGCGGGCGCGCCGGCAGTCCGTTGCGCAGCGCGTCGCGCCAGCGCTGAACCGCGGCGGCGCGCTGGGCCGGAGGGTCATAATAGCGGTATCCCAGGTCGTCGCCACACAGCCGGCGCAGCGCCAGGCTCGCCACCAGGCGAACCGCTCGATCGTCGTCTTCCAGCAGATTTACGAGCGTGTGGACCGACTCCACGTCGCCCAACGCGGCCGTCCGCGCTGCGCCGCGCGCTCGATCCAGCGGATACGTTGAGGCGAGATCGCGCCGCGCCGCCGCAGCGTCGCAGCCGAGCACGCCTGCCGCAAGGCACGCCGCCAGGCTCGCGGCGGCTGCTCGCGCGATGAACACACGGACCGACATTGAATGGGATTATACGCGCGGCGCGGTTGAATCCAGCACGCCCGCTCCGTCGGCCAGAGCCAGCAAGTCCGACGCCGCAACGTCCGAAATCCGAGCCACGACGCGCGTCGCGCCGTCCAGCCGCTCGACCGGCCCGATCCCCAGCACGCGCATCCGGGCCTCGAGCGCCGCCGCCACGCCGCTGGCCGCGTCTTCCACGACCACGCAGCGCGACGGCTGAACCCCGAGCCGCTGCGCCGCGACCAGGAACACGTCCGGCGCGGGCTTCGACCGGGCCACGTCGTTGCCATCGACGATGGCGTCCAGAAGGTCGCTCAGGGCGATCCGTTCGAGCACGCGGCGGGCATTGCGGCTGCTCGACGCGACCGCCACCCGCGCGCCGCGCAATCGAAGCTCCGAAAGCAGGCCGCGGGCCCCGGGCGCCGCGTCGACCGGCGTCATGCGGTCGACCCGCGCCAGGAACCGCTCGTTCTTGTCGCGCAGCAGGTCCTCACGTTGCGTGTCCGAGAGCTCCGCAGCCCGCGGGCCGAGCAGCGCATTCAGGCTCTCTTCTCGGCTGAGTCCGCGCAGCGGCTCGTTCCTCGCTCGGTCGAACGGAATTCCGAGCCGCGCGGCGATCTCCAGCCAGCTTTGGAAATGGAGTTCGGCCGTGTCGGTCAGCACGCCGTCGAGGTCGAACAGGACGCCGACCGACTGCGGTTCGCCGGCGTGTCCATCGCGGGTTGCTCCGGCGGTTTCGCGCGCCGAGGGCGACATGCGGCCACTCCGATCTCGCCGGACGGAGCCGGCAGGGGGGACTGCGGGCGAATCAGCCGCCGTGCGGGGCGCGCGTGCCGATGCGATAGACCGTGACCTCGAGCTGCTGGAACTTGGCATCGGGCGCGTCGGTGTAGATGGTAATCTTCGCTCCCGCTTCGGGGATGTCGGCGAAGGCCGGCAGGTTGACGTAGATCTGCTGCTGGTCGAACTCGCTGTGCGGCGGCGCGGTGGCGAGCGGACCCATCTCGACCTTGATTCCGTCGAAGTCGGAGACGAGACCGGTGACGCGCACCGGGCGGTCGGGCGGATAGTTCACCATGACCATGCGCCGCGTGGGCTTGTCGTTGCGCGGCGAAAGCCCGATCTGGTCGGGCACGACCGAAATCGCCTCGACCGCGCGCCCGTTCACCGGCACGAGCAGTTCCGGGTGCTTGAGGCTCGAAGTCATCAGCGGCACCTTCACGTTCACCGGGCCGAGCTTCACCGGCGGCTTCGTGGTGACGTGCAGCTTGTAGCGCTGCCCCTCGCTGACCGGCTCGAGCCGCACCGCGACCGGGAAGTCCGCCGGCAGCGTGCCGACGCGCAGCGTGACTTTCTCGGGCAGGCTGCACACCAGGTCGAGCGTTCGCGTGACGGTCGAGTCGAACGGGATCATGCCGAGCACGATCGTGTTGGTCGGATCGCCGTCGAAGACCTGGTGCACGGTGCCCGTGACCGCGACGTGGTGCTCGCGGGTCGCGGTCTCGTTCGTCAGAATGGTGATGTTCTGCGAGACGTCTTTCGTGCCCTTCTTCGTGTCGTAGTTCACGGTCAGGCGCGTCTTCTCTCCCGGGGCGAGCAGCTTCTTCTCGAGCTTGGCGGCGGTGCAGCCGCAACTGGTCTTGATCTCGGACAGTTCGAGCGGCGCGTCGCCGGCGTTGGACAGTTCGAGCGTCAACTCGCACGGATCGCCGTACCAGAGCGTGCCGAAGTCGAGCCGGGTCTTGTCGAGCGCCAGCTTCGGGCCGGATGGGGCGGCGGATTGTGCCGCTGCGATGCCACACGGCAGAAGCGTCAGAGTGAGCACGACGGAAGCCAAAGCGATCGGCGAAACGCGAGTCAAACGATGCATCGATCTCAACCTGCCGAATTCCGGGACGAGCGCGCGCCGGAACGCCCGAACGCGTGCCGGGAATCCCGTCCAGTGTAATGCTTTGTGGCGACGGCGGCACGGAAACCGCCCGTTCGGCTGATAGTGGTTGCGAATCTCCCTCAGCGCCCGCACGTCTCCCCGAACCGCGCCAGCAGCCCCGACAGATCGCTCAGCGTCACCTCGCCGTCCCCGTCCAGATCGCCCTCCGCCGGACCGCCGGCCGATCCAAAATGCTCCAGCAGCGCCGAAAGGTCGGCCAGCGATACCGCGCCGTCCGCGTCCAGATCGCCCACCAGCAGCGTGCGCGAAGCGAGTAGCTGAAGGTACGCACGTGTGCCGCCGTCCGCGTCCGACCGAGCGCACACCAGCAAACCGCTCTCGCCCGGCCCGACGCCCGTCGGCAGTGCGACATCCAGACGGACCGTCGCGCTTCCGCCCGGCCCCAGCGTCGGCGTCTGGGCCGGCTCGGCCGTCGCATTCCACGCCGATTCTTCGATCATGAACGTGAAGCTCTGCGTGTCGTCGCCGTGGTTCTCCACCACGACGTCGAGCGACACCGTTTCGCCCGGGCATCCCTGCATTTCGAACGCATTCGCGAACAGCGCGAAGCCGGCATCGCCTGTGACGCTGACGCCCGGCTCGGCATCCACCTTCGGACCCCAGACCGCCCGCCACGCGCCCTGTTCCTGCTTCAGATACAGCTCAAAGAACTCCGTCAGCAGCCGCCGGCTCGTCACGAGCTGCTCCGCCCGCGGAATCTCGCCCGAATCGCAGAAGATCATCCCGGAGTCGATGAATCCGCAGTGAAACCCGCCCTCGATCATCGCCAGTTGCCGCGGCGCGCCCGCGGCTGCGTACATCGGGTGGACGTGATTCTGCGGGGGGGTGATCGCGTCCTCCGAACCCGCGATCAGCCGGAGCGGCGCCGTCACCGACCCGATCGCCGCGATCGCGGACGGGTTCGTCTCGGCCGCCGCCAGGTTCGCCACGGCCCGGACGCGCGCGTCGGCCGCGGCCGCCAGAATGCTCGCGCCGCCGCCCATCGAGTGTCCCGACAGCGCGAAAGCGCTCGTGTCCACCTGCTCAAACAGAAACGAACCGCTATCGGCGTTCAGCGCCTCGAGGCGCGTCAGGCAAGCGCTGAGGTCGATCGCGTATTGTGCGTGGCTTGGGAAGAGGTTTCCCTGGGATCGCGTCGCGATGACGAGATAGCCCCACGACGCGAGGTGCTGGAGCGTGCCGTGATACTGGGCGACGGGTGTGACGAATCCGTGTCCGAACGAAATCGCCGGATAGGGCGCGCCGGAGCCGTCATAAACGCCGTTCTCGCCGCCCGTCACGCCGGGATAATACAAAACCGCTTCAAACGGATCGCCGACCGGCGGCGAAACGTTCACGACCACCCAGGCCGGCAGGTGCGGACCGAGAGTCGAGTAATCGGTCCCCGCCGGCGTTGGGGCGGCCAGGCTCCACACGAGGGCCACGCCGCACACTCCGTGTGCGATGCGCGCGGATCGGTTGGGGTTTGTCATGATTCCGGATTCCGTAGGTCTTGTACCCGAAGACGAGCCGACGGAACGCGATGTTCGCCGGTCGCAATAATTGTAGCCAGGTGTCCGGGCGCGTCTCAGCCGCCGGAGCGCAGCTCGTCGCGGACACGCTCGAGCAGCTTGCGCGTCGCGAGAATGCCGGCCGGCTCGTCCAGGCGAGCGCCTTCGTATTCGATTCCGACGTAGCCGCGGTATCCGGCGTCCAGGACGATCTTCAGCATGCGGCGATAATCGGTGGCGGTCTCGTTGCCAGCGGCGTCGAAGTCGTTGCTCTTGGCGCTGACCGCCTTGGCGAACGGCATCAGCTCGGTCACGCCGTTGTAGCGGTCGTACCACGCATCCGGCTCGCCGCTGCGGCTCCAATCGAGGCAGAAGTTCCCGAAATCGGGCAGCGTGCCGCAGCGCGGGTGATCCACGCGCTTCATGACGCCCGCGAGCCACGATCCGTCCGAAGACAACCCGCCGTGATTCTCGACCAGCACGTTCAGATCATGCCCGCTCGCGAACTCGGTCAGCCGACGCAGTCCGTCAGCGGCGAGCTTTGCCTGCTCGTCGCGCTCGCCGGCGCTCTGCGCGTTCACGCGGATGCTGTGACAGCCGAGCGCCTTGGCGGCTTCCACCCAGCGATGGTGATTCTCGACCGCTTTCGATCGCGCGTCGCCGTCGGGATCGCCCAGCGCGCCTTCTCCATCGCACATGATGAGCAGGCTGCGAACACCGTGATCGGCGCAGCGCTTGTTCATTTCCGCCAGGTAGGCGGCGTCGCGGGCCTTGTCCTTGAAAAACGAGTTCACGTACTCCACCGCGTCCAGGCCGTATTCCACCCGCGCCGCGCGGGCAAAATCCAGCGCGTCCAGTTTGCCGGACTGAAGCGTCCGGTGCAGCGACCATTGCGCCAGCGAAATACGGAACGCCGAGTCGGACGCCTCGAACGCCGCCCCCAGCGAGAGCGGCGCTACCGCCCCGGCGGCCGCCAGACCCGCCGCAGTGCGAAGCGCGTCCCGTCGGCTGATCGTTCGGTCGCTCGAATGGAATGCCGTCATGGGCGCGTCCCTCCGTGAAATGCAGTTGAATCCCGCGCGGTTCGACGCCACGATGCGGCGTCTCCCGAACGGGCATCGATTCTCAGTATACCGGCGGGTCCGGGCATCGCCCCGTCCCGCAACGAGGACGAACCTCATGCACGCGCTTCCGATTCGATGTGTGATCCTGGCGTGTCTGTGGATCGATGCCGCGGATGCGGCCGCCCAGACGACCGCCAGCGCGCCGGTCCCGGCGCCGGCGGAGCAGCACGACGCGGAGCCGTTCGACGGGCTGTGGGAGACGACGTACGGCGCGATGCGGCTCAGTCGGCAGGGCGAGCAGGTCAGCGGCGTGTACTGGTTCGCCGGCGTGTCGCACATTCGCGGCCGGCTGGTCGGCGAGGATCGCCGACGGCTCCAGTTTGAGTATGACCAGCCGGACGGCGAGCGCGGCACGGGCGAATTCACGATCTCCCAGGACGGAGGGCGATTCGAAGGCACGTGGATCACCGAGAAGGGCTTCGGTGGACGATGGACCGGGAAGCGCGTCATCCCGATTCCCGGACGCACGTGGCTGATCATCCTCGAATCGCATTGGGAGTCGGGGCTGCGCGATCCCGAGTACTCGTTCGGCTCGATGCTGCGCAGCTTCTTCACGCGTCTGCCGGACGTGGAGGTCCGGCACCGATTCGTGCACGACCTGGCCGACCTGCGGCGCTTCTGCCAGGACGCCGCGTTCCTGGCCGAGCCGGTGGTCCTGTACATCTCGAGCCACGGCACGCCGGACGGGCCGGCGATCGGCTTGGACATCGCGAGCGTCGAGACGATCGCCGAGTGCGTGCGCGACATTCACAACCTGCAACTGCTGCATTTCGGCGCTTGCGCGTTGATGCGCGGCGACGCGCCGGAGCGGATCGCCGCCGCGATGCCGGAAGGCGTTCGGTTTCCGATCTCCGGCTTCACCGAATACGTGGACTGGGCCGGCAGCGCGCTGGTCGACTTCACCTATCTGGAGATGATCTTCGAGCGCGGGCTCGCCCCCGTGGATGCGGTCGAAGCGACGCGGGACATGCTGAGCTTCGCGCGCGGCCCGGACGAAGTGAGCCTCGGGCAACGAATTCAGCGCTTCCTCTCGGGCGAAACGCCGCGCATCCCTCCGACCGGGCTGGCGATCTTCGATCCGGAAACCGGGCGACACTGAGACGGCCGAGCGTTCGGGTCAGCCCGTCGATTTCGGACGTCGCGGCGGGCGCGGTGTGCGTGACAGGGGACAACAAAAAAGCCCGCGCCGGCTACGCCGCCGGCGCGGGTCAGTGAAGGGGGACACGACAGCTTCCGAGCAATATTGTTGGATTCGATTCTCAAGTTTTCCCGTCATTGTGCCGAAAAGCCGGTGAGAATCCGCACGAACACCGAGTCCGATATCCGCCACGCTTGCAAACACCCGCAGCCTACCTATGATCGGACCATGCGCGCAATTGCCCCGCTTCAGCTCGCGCTTCCCGCGCTGCTGGCTACGCTGACGCTGCTATCGGGATGCCAGGCCCCGCCCGCAGCCGGCGGTCCGACCGCCGGAATCGTGCAGATCGAAGATCGGGACGCGTTCATCGACAGCGCCGTCACACGTTTGCGGGAGCTCGACTTTCCACCGGCGCGGATCGACCGGCAGCGCGGCGAGATCGTCAGCGCGCCGACCACCAGCGGACAGTGGTTCGAGTTCTGGCGCAGCGACAGCCGCGGCGGCTACCAGTTGCTCGAATCCAGCCTGCACACCATCCGCCGCCGCGTGAAGGTCCGCGTAGAGCCGGAGCTCGCGAGCGCGGCCGCGTCCGAGCCGGCCGAGATGCGCGTGAACGTCGAAGTGCTGAAGGAACGGTTCAACGCTCCCACGCGACAGGTGACGACGGCTTCCGGCGCGCTGGCGATCTACAACGAGCGCCTGCCGACCGAGGAGGGGCTGCGCGGCGCGATCAGTCGGCGCGATCAGTGGGTTTCGCTCGGGCGCGATGCGCTGCTCGAAGAGTACCTTCTGAGCGAGATCACCCGCGGACGATCCATGCGCCTGGTCGATCTGCCGCCGGAGTCCGCACCCGACGCGCCGCCGGATGAACAGCCGCCCGATGACGAGCCGCTGATCGAGGTGGAAGTCGAATAGGGCGCAAGCGCGAGCGGCTCGCCGCCCGCGTGCCTATTGCGCGAACCAGCCCGAACCGGCCAGCTCCGCCAGTCCGCGCTGCTGCCGTTCGACCATGGCGCGGTAGCGCGTCTCGGTCGCCATCAGCGCCGCGTGCGTGCCGGATTCGACGATCGTCCCGTCCTCCAGGACCACGATCAGGTCCGCGTGCACCACGGTCGAAAGGCGGTGCGCAATGACGAACGTCGTGCGGTTCGCGAGCAGCTCGGCCACGCCCGCCTGGATCAACTGTTCGCTCTCGGTGTCGAGATTGCTGGTGGCTTCGTCGAGAATCAGAATCTGCGGATCGGCCAGCAGCGCCCGCGCGATGCTGACGCGCTGCGCCTGCCCGCCGGAAAGCCGGATGCCGCGTTCTCCGACAATCGTGTCATACCCGTGCTCGAAGCCGACGATGAACTCGTGCGCGCTCGCCCGCCGCGCCGCGGCCTCGACCTCGGCCCGGCCGGCGCCTGGACGGCCGTAGCAGATGTTCTCCTCGATCGTGCCGTCGAACAGGAAGACGTCCTGCGCGACGATTCCCAGCAGGCTTCGGTAGCTGCGCACGCGCAGATCGCGCAGGTCTTTTCCGTTCAGGAGAATCGCGCCTTCGGTGGGGTCGTAGAACCGCGCGATCAGGTTCGTCAGCGTGGTCTTGCCGGCGCCGCTCGGGCCGACCAGCGCCACGGTCGAGCCGCCGGGCACGCTCAGCCGGATGTGCCGGAGCACCTGCTGCCCGGTTTCATACTGGAACGATACGTCGTCGAACACGATGGTCTCGACGCGCCGCGGGGCCACGACGGCGTTCGGGCGGTCGGGCTTGTCGGCCGGCTCGCGGAGCACATCGAACACGCGCTCGAGGGCGGCCAGCGCCTGCTGCATGTCGCCGTAGCTCTTGACGATGGTCGAGACGGGCGCCAGCAGCATCATCAGGTACATCTGGAACGCGATGATGCCGCCGATGGTGGTCTGTCCCGCCAGCACGAGCGAGCCGCCATACCAGACGATGATGAGCGCGGCCAGCGGGATGAGCAGGCCCCAGCCGGACCAGATGGCGAACTCCATCAGCTCGGCCAGCAGCCGCTTGCGCATCACGGTGTGATGCTGGATGGCGTAGCGGCGCGCCTCGGTCCGTTGCCTCCCGAAACCGCGCACGACGCGGATGCCTCCGAACGTCTCCACCACGCGCGCGTCGATCTCGGCCCGGTCCTTGCGCATGCTGCGGTAGATCGGGCGGATGCGGCGAATGTAGACCAGGTTCAGCACGACGATCACCGGCAGCAGCAGCGTCGCCGCGATCGCCAGCCGCCAGTTGATCCACAGCAGGATGCTGATCGTCGCGGCGACCTTGGCGATCGACACGCCCGGCGTGATGACGGCGATCTGAAGCATGCCCGTGATCGAGTCCACGTCGCCCGAGAGGCGCGACGTGATTCCGCCGGTCTTCATGTGCGAGAGCTTGTGCAGCGGCAGGTGCAGCAGGTGCTCGTAGAGCCACCGACGCAGGCGGAACACGATCCGCACGTTCAGCCGCGCCGTCTGCCAGTTGCGCGAAAGGTCCAGCACCTGCTGAACGCAGATCACGACCAGCAACAGGATTCCGATGCGGTGCAGGGTCAAACCGTCGCGCTGCGGCAGCACCACGTCCACGATGTGCATCGTGGCGCTCGGCAGGACCAGGCTCAGACCGGCCGAACCCAGCGCCATCGCCAACACCGCGATGACGCGCGCCCGGAATGGCCGGAGCCAGCGCATGTACTCGCGAAAGTAGCCGCGGCGCTTCTTCCGGTCCGGCGGCGCCGCGCGAACCGAACCGTCCGGTTCCTCCTGAACGCGGTGCTGCCCGTCCGCGAGGAATCGCCGGAACATCTGGCGGGACGTCTTCGGCCGCTGCATAGACAGAGCTTATCGGATTCCGAGCCGTGCGACACGATCCGTCGATTCGAAGCGCAGAACCCGCTGCGGCACGGAAGCGTCCGGCGGTGGCGGAGAGGTCGGCGCGCGGTCGTCCGGGAAGGCTTCGAGCGCGCGGCGAATTCGCTCGTCCGGCGAGTATCGCAGCGCGAAGCGCGCGTTGTGCGCGATCACCGGCGAGTCGCTCGCCACCAGCCCGATCAGCCGCGACTCGACGTCCGGGTCGTCCCGCGAGCCCAGCCAGATGCACGCCGCCCGCACCAGGTTGTAGTCGACGCACGCCGCCCGCAGCAGCGCCGGTTCGCCGGGGCGCGCGCAGCGGATCACGTCCGGCGTCGAAGGCAGAAACCACTCGTCCGCCAGCCGCCGCCCCAGAAGGTGCCAGAGGTGCTCGACGCGCGGGGCGAGCGACCGCGCCAGCCGGATGCTCGACGGCTCGCCGCGGCGGCGCGCCAGCCACGCCCGTATCGCCTGCCGATCGCGCTCGACGTCGATCTCGTCCGCGACGGCGTGATTGAACTCCGCGGGGAACAGGTCGTGCCAGCGCCGCGGCGCGGGCCCGCCGCGCCAGACCAGGTCGCCGACGCTCCGTCCGCGCACGTGGACCATCACGTGCAGCAGCGACAACGTCGTGGTAAAGCACGAGCCGGACACACGCACTCCCTCCGAAGGATGCAGCAGGGCCGCGATCAATGACGTGCGCGTGAAGACCGGCAGGTCGTCGGGCGCCGTCGGACGCGTCAGCTCCGGCCGCGCAGCCAGCGCCAGCGCCGCGGCCGGCCCGATCGCAATGAGTTCGTTGAACGACTCGGTCCAGTTGGCGTCCGGGTCGAGCGCCAGGATCGGGCGCGCCGCCAGTGCGACGCGCTCCGTGAGGGCGATGTTCGACGCCCGACCTCCGCTGCAGCCGCTCGCCGCGAGCGCCGCGGCGACCAGCGCAGCTTGGAGCGCTCGGCGCGCTCGGTTACGATGCGGAATTCTCACAAGCGCGTGCCTCCACAGCGATCACGAGGAAGGAGCGAGCATGGAACGAACGCTGATCATTTTCAAGCCGGATGCAATGAACCGAATGCTGGTCGGGCGAATTCTCGCGCGATTCGAGGACAAAGGGCTGCGGATCGCCGGAATGAAGCTCCAGAAATCTCCGCGTCAGCAGGTCGAGAAGCACTACGCCGTGCACAAGGAGCGGCCGTTCTACGGCGCTCTGGTGGACTTCATGACCAGCGCCCCGGTCGTCGTGGCCGTGCTCGAAGGCCCGCAGGCGATCACAGTCGTGCGAAACCTGCTGGGCGCGACCGACGGGCGGCAGGCCGCCCCGGGCACGATCCGCGGCGATTACGGCCTCGACAAGCAGTACAACCTCGTGCACGCCAGCGACGCGCCGGAGACGGCCGCATTCGAAATCGGCCTGTTCTTTAAGCCGGACGAGCTGGTCGAGTACAAACGCGCCCCGGATGCGTGGATCGTCAGCGCCTGAGCAGCCGGCCGGCCCGGACGTGAAGCTCTCGGCCCGAACGGTCCGATGCGGTGGGTCCGGGACGGCGGCGCTGCGGCGCGGTCGGTTTCGATGCGGTATTGCCGCTGCCGCGTCAGAATCCGTCGCGCCGAACGGGAAAGAGCCGGGCCGCCAGCGCCGCCGCACGAGACGATTCGTCTGCGCGGCGTCGCTCGCGGCCCGGTTGTTGCGCAGGGCGAGCAGGGTTCGCCCGTCGCCGGGACTTTAGTAGATGTGCGTGCTTTCGGTCTCGTTCACCGGCGTGCTGATCTGGTCGCTGGTGAGTTCGACCGCAAACCGCACATCGCCGACGGCCGTTCCCTTGACCGTCACGCGGTACGCGGCCTTGGCCTTCGCGGCGAGCGACGGCAGCGGCGCGAATTGCACCTGTTTGCCGGACACCTGCGCCTGCGACGGTCCGTCGGCCGACACGAATTCCTGTTCCGCCGGCAGCGTGCACTTGATGACGATGTTCGTTCCGACGGCCGTGCCCTGGTTGGTCACGACGATCGTGTAGGTCAGGCTGCCGCCGACCTCGATCGGGTCGGGATCGTCGACGCACTCGAGGAGAATCGCCGGCACGCCCTTCACTTCGAACTCGCACCCGGCGCTGGACTCGGCGCAATAGGTCACCGTCGCGCTGTTGCGAACCGTGCCGATCTGGTTGCAGCGGAATGTGGCCTTCAGCACGCGCGATTCGCCGGCCGGCAGCGTGCCCAGACGCCAGACCACGTTATTGCCTTCGCGGGTGCCGCCGCCGTCGGCGCTCAGGAAGTCACTCGTGCCGGTGATGACGTCGTTGACGACGACGTTCAGCGCAGGTCCCGTACCGCGGTTCGTCACGGTGATCTCGAAGGTCGCGTCGCGACCGAGGTAACGCAGTTGCGGGCACGTCTTCGTCAGCTCGACGATCGGCGCGGTGGATTCCATCGTGGCCGAAGCGCCGGAGGCCATCGTCGCGAAGATCGCGGGGCTCCACGGGCTGGCGGCGGCCGTCGAGGCCAGCAGCGCCGCCGAGCAGCAGGCAAGGGCGAACGTTCTTAGCATGCTTGGTTCTCCTTCCAGGATCGTCTGATCGCACGATTGCAGACGGCGCGAGCCGCTCTTCGCCGGAAAGCAGCTCGGCCACGCGGGCCGGACCCCATCCGCTCCCGCGCGTAACGACCATTCATCAGGTTTGGTTACGACCGCCCGTATGAACAGTAGTGCGTCGCCAGATCGTCGTCAAATCGCGTCGCGCGCCGCCTTACAGGCGGCGCTGCTGCCAGCGCCCGCCGGCGAACCGCGCCCAGCCCATCAGAAACTTGCCCACATTGTCGGCCCACATGCCGATCCACGCGCCCAGCAGTCCGCCGTCCATCACAATCGCCAGAACGAACGCGGTCGGCAGGCGCAGCGCCAGGCTCCCCACCAGCGCGAACGTCATCGTCGCGCGGGTGTCGCCCGCGCCGCGAAGCGCCCCGATGTAGATGATCGCGGCGCACAGCACCGGCTGCACGATGCCCAGAAGTCGCAGCGGAAAGACGCCCGCCGCCCACACGGCCGGGTCGGCGCTCATCACGTGAAAAATCGACGAGGAAAACAGCAGAAATGCCGCGCCCACCCCGCTCGCCAGCAACGCGCCCTGCCGCGCCGCTTCGTGTCCGCAGCGCATCGCCTGAGCCGGCGCGCCCGCGCCCAGGTACTGTCCGACCAGCGTTGCCGCGGCCGTGGCCCAGGCGACCGCGGGCAGGTAGGTGATCGCCTCGACGCGCATCGCGATGGAGTGGGCCGCGAAGTTGACCGTGGCCAGGTCGCCCATCGCCGAATGCGCGATGATGACCACGAAGCCCATCTGCCCGATCCACAGCAGCGCTGCGTCGCCGCCCGCCGGCAGACCGATTCGAAGGATGCGCGCGATCATGTCCCGGTCGGGGCGAAGGTCCGTCGCGCGCAGCCGCAGTCCGCGGACACCGCGCGCCAGCACGGCGACGATCAACGCCGCCCCGGCGTAACGCGCCGCGACCGTCCCCAGTGCGATGCCCATCACGCCGAGTCGAGGACATCCCAGCCATCCGAACACCAGTGCCGCCGAGACGACTCCGTTCACCACGCTGACCGCCAGGCCGATGAACATCGGTGTGCGCGTATCGCCGCTCGACCGCATCGCCGCCCCGCACGCCAGCAGCACGCCCGCGGCCGGGTAACTGAACGCGTCGATTCGAACGTACGTGTTGAACAACGCCCGGGCCGCTTCGGTCTGCGCCAACGCGCCGGCCAGCAGCGGCGCGGCCGCATACACGAGCACGCCGACGCCGATTCCGCCGCCGATCGCCAGCACGAACGCCTGATTGGCCGCGCGGGAGGCGCTGCGCAGGTCGCGGGCGCCGAAGCAGCGCGCCACGATCGCCCCGCCCCCGACGCTCAGCATCGTGAACGCCAGGTGGACGAACCAGCCCATGTACGAGCCGGCCCCGACCGCCGCGGTCGCTTCCTTGCTGAGCCGCCCGGCCAGGATCGTGTCCACCAGCCCAACCAGGAATGTCCCGACCTGCTCGCCGAGCATCGGCAGCGCGAGAATCAGCACCTGACGACTGATCGACCCGGGCGGCAGCGCGGGCAGCGGCATCGGCTCGACGCCTGGGGCAGGCCCGGGCGAGCCTGCGCCGGAAGAACTGGCTGGTTCCTGCTCCGAAGCGGGGGACACGCGTGCTCCGAATCCTGCCGGCGAGCCGTATTCGGCGGCGTACCGACCGCCCGGACTTCGCGACGCGCAGCGCGGCGCGAACTCCCGACCGGTGCGTAGTTCCGTCTTGGCGCAGCCGCATTAGCATACACGCGCGCCGGCGATCGCCGCCGATCGAACGCGGCGCGTCCGGTTGGCCGATTGGTGTGGAGGACGAGCCGTTGACCCGCTTCATTGCGTCGAGTGTCCTGGCCGCGCTGTCTGAGGCTCCCGGCTTGCCGCGCGGCGTCGCACGGTTCACGAGCGCGCTGGCGGCGCTGATGCTGCTCGCGTCTGCTGCGCGGGCTGGCGAGCCGATCGCTCGCATCGCGTTCGGTTCGTGCGCCCGACAGGACCGGCCGCAGTTGATCTGGGACGCCATTCGAAAGGACCGCCCGGATGTGCTCGTGCTGCTGGGCGACAACATTTACGGCGACACCGAGGATATGCAGACGCTTCGCGACAAATATGCTCAGTTCGCGGCCGTCCCGGAATTCGCCGCGCTCCGAAACGAGTGCCGCCTGCTGGCGACCTGGGACGATCATGACTACGGAGCGAATGACGCCGGCGCCGAGTTCTCGAAGCGGGCCGAGTCGCAGCAGGTGATGCTGGACTTCCTCGGCGTCGCGACCGACTCGCCCCGGCGGAGGCGGGAAGGCGTCTATCACGCGCAGGTCTTCGGGCCGCAGGGCCGGCGCGTGCAGGTCATTCTGCTCGACACGCGCTACTTCCGCAGCCCGCTGCGCAAAGGCGAGCCCGGACGCGAGGGCGACGGGCGGCTCGGGCGATATGTTCCCAACGACGATCCCGAAGCGACGGTGCTGGGAGAGGCGCAATGGGCGTGGCTGCACGAACAGTTGCAGCAGCCGGCCGAGCTGCGCGTCATCGCGTCGAGCATTCAGGTCATTGCCGAGGATCATCGCTTCGAGAAGTGGGCGAACTTCCCGCGCGAGCGAGAGCGGCTGTTCAAGCTGATCGCCGAGACGCGCGCCGCCGGCGTGGTCTTCATCAGCGGCGACCGGCACATGGCCGAGCTGTCGCGAATGGACGCGGGCGCGGGCTACGCGCTCTACGACGTGACATCCAGCGCGCTGAACCAGACGAGCCAGTGGTACAACGAGATCAACCGGCATCGCTGGAGCCGCTCGTACTTCGAGCCGAACTACGGGCTGATTTCGATCGACTGGAGCGCCGCCGACCCGCTCGTGACGCTGGAAGTGCGGAAAGAGGACGGCGGCGTCGCGATTCTCTGCGAACTGAAGCTCAGCGAGCTGGGCGCGCCGTGACCGCACGGCTGCGCGACGATGGGGATCGGTGGCGCGACGCGTACGACTCGGACCACCGTGGAGGCGCGTCGCGCAGCTTCCGGACGGCTCGCCTCGACGACTGCGCCGAACGCAGTGAAGTGCGACGTTCTTACACAGGAGTGTTCACATGAAGCTCGGCGTCATGGGCGCGGGACTGGGCGCGATGGGCTGGGAAAAGGCGCTGGACTACTGCCAGAAGGTCGGCCTCGACGCGATCGAGCTGCCGGTCGGCGCCTATCCGGGAACGCCGTTTTTCGATCCGGAGGATGTGCTGAAGGACGCGAAGGCCCAGCAGAAGATTCGCGACGACTGCAAACGCCGCGGATTGCAGATCATCGGACTGGCCGTGCACGGCAACCCCGTTTCGCCCATCGAGAAGGAGCGCCGCGCGCACGTCCGCGCGCACAACAACGCCGTCAAGCTCGCGCCGAAGCTCGGCACGGATGTGGTCATCAACTTCAGCGGCTGCCCGGGCGGGACGGCGGCGGACAAGATGCCGAACTGGGTGACCTGCTCCTGGCCGCCGGAGTACGGCAAGATTCTGGACTATCAGTGGAACGAGGTGTTGATCCCGTTCTGGACCAAGAAGGCGAAGGAGGCCGCGAGCGAAGGCGTGAAGATCGCGTTCGAGGCCCATCCGGGCTTTTCCGTCTACAACCCCGAGACGCTGCTGCGGCTGCGCGCCTGCGGAGCGGCGATCGGGTCGATCATGGGTGGTACGGGCGTCTCGCCCGTCGGCGGCTCTGCTGGCGTCTCCGGAAAGACGGGGAGCGCAGGCGTCTTGCCCGCCTTCGGCGCCGCCGCCACGTCGCCGGCGAATTCGAACCTCGGCGCGAACCTCGACCCCTCGCACTTTTTCTGGCAGGGCATCGACCCGGTCGAATCGGCTCGCGTGCTGGGCGATGCCGGGGCGATCTTCCACGTGCACGGCAAGGACTGCGGCATCGACCCGCACAACACGCGCCTGAACGGCACGCTCGACACCAAGAGCTACGGCGATCTGCACCGCCGCTCGTGGGTCTTCCGCACCTGCGGCTACGGCCACGGCGACGAGTTCTGGAAGCCGTTCGTGAGCATGCTGCGCGTGAAAGGCTACGACGGCGTGATCTCGATCGAGCACGAAGACTCGACCATGAGCGTGCAGGAGGGCTTCGAGAAGGCCGTGAGCTACCTGCGCGGCGTGATGATCCAGCAGCCGGCCGGCGCGGCGTGGTGGTTCTGAGCGCTTGCCCGAAGGTCTCGGCGCTGGAGGCATTGCTTCGCCGGCGCTATCGAATCGGTTGAACGCGCGGGTGTGGCTGAATACGATCCCATGGCATGGACTTGCTGTCGCGGATCAAGCGGCTCGTCGCGAGCCGGCAGTACCGGTTTTCGGTGAAGGCGCTGCACGAACTCGACTGCGACGGCCTGGAGCCGCGCGACGCGATCGAGTCTGTGCTGAACGCGCAACGCATCGCGAAGGCGATTCGATCACGAAGCGTGCGGACGGCTCGCGGAGATCGGCTCTATGTCATCGAGAGCTTCAACTACGGCGGGATCCTCCTCTACACGAAAGGCAAGATCTCCCAGGAAGCGGGGCAGGAAATCTACTATTTCTTCATCTCCGCGAAAGCCTCGCGATACCACGAGTAGCCTGCCGCCGGTCCGGGTCTGCACGATGTGCGGTTCCGCCGCGATGCAGCGCGAGACCATCCGCGTGCAGCTCCGCGACGGTTCCGAATGCGACCTGCCGGCCGACGTCTGCTCCAAGTGCGGCGAGCAATACCTGGACCCGGAGGCGATCGATCAGTTCGCGTTCCGGAAAAAGCGGCCCGCAAGGCGAGCGGTACGGTGAACACCGGTCGCTCAGGGCGATGCGCTCGTACTTGGGAGCTCGTGAATATGAACGAGGGCGCTCGCGTGTTCATCAGTTGCGGACAGGCCACTGAAGAGGAGCGCGACATCGCAGCCGCCATCGCGGGACGGTTCAAAGAATCCGGGTACGAGCCGTACGTGGCTGTCGAGCAGCAGAACCTGCAAGGCCTGACGGCGAGCATATTTCAGGAACTCAGAAACGCAGAGTACTTTGTGTTCGTCGACTTTCGGCGCGAAGAGCTGCCGACCTCAGACGGGACAAGGAAATTTCGCGGATCGCTCTTCTCGCACCAAGAACTCGCTATCGCCACGTATCGCGAAGTTCAAGCTGTCGTCTTGCGAGAATCCGGCGTCGAGTTGAGCGGCATCTCCCGGTATATCCAAGAGAACGCGACGCAATTCACCGTACGCGAACACCTACCCGCCATTGTGTCGGATGAGGTGCGCCGACGTGGATGGGATCCGCATTGGCGCGATGAACTATCGCTCTCTGATGAGCACCCATACTACGACGAGGCCCAACGGATTTGGCACGGGCAGCGCTACCCAACGCGCTCTTGGCATATTCCCGTAATGAACCGGCACAAGACCAAGGCTGCGATCAACTGCTATGCGCATCTGTCAGACATTGTGGATCTCACCAGCAATCAGCCTGTGCCCGTGGAGACGATTGAGGTCAAATGGTCTGGCTCCACAATTCCCTCTGCGCTGATTCCGCCGAAGCGCAGACGCAGCATTGATGCATTCCACGTCGAAGACTGGACGCGGATTCGACGCGCGGAATCACGTCGCATAGGATTTAATTTCTTTGCGGATTGGAGTGGTGCGTATCCGCAGCTGGAGGCATCCCGTGAGTACGAGCTGACTTATTCAGTCATTTCAGAGAACTTTCCGCTGGTGACCGGGACGTTTAAAGTTGAATTCCCCGGGAACCCGTGGGACGCGAAACTCATACGGTGCTGAATTGCCCGTGCATCCACCGCGATGGCACGCTCGCGGCCAGCGGCCGGCTGCGCCGCCTTCGGGACGTCGGCCTGCTTGAGCAGTGGGGCAAGGGGGCTGCCACGTACTACCTGCCCGGCGGAACGCTGCTCGCCGCGCTTGGCTCTCCAACGTCTTCTGAACCTCTGCGCTCGGACACAAGCGACCCGCGCCCGGAGTCCGCCCTGTTGCGCCCGGAGTTCCCCGCCTTGCGCCCGGAGTTCGCGGCGTTGCGCACTGAGCTGCCGCCCGCTTTGAAAGCGGACTTCGCCCGGTTGGGCGAGCGAGCCACGCCTCAGAAACTGGACGCGTTCATTCTCAGACTGACGGCTTGGCAGCCGCTGACGCAGGACGAACTCGCAGCTTTGACGGGCCGGGCGGCTGCCCACCCGCGGAAACGGAACATCAAGCGCCTGGTGACGGATGGACGCCTGGCCTACACCCACCCGGATGAGCCGAACCACCCCGGTCAGCGGTACACGAGCGGCCCGCGAGACTGAGGTCGCCGTTGTCGGGGCGGGTTCGGGCCATCCGTTTGAAAGCATGCTGCGCGTGAAAGGCTACGACGGCGTGATCTCGATCGAGCACGAAGACTCGACCATGAGCGTGCAGGAGGGCTTCGAGAAGGCCGTGAGCTACCTGCGCGGCGTGATGATCCAGCAGCCGGCCGGCGCGGCGTGGTGGTTCTGAGCGCTTGCCCGAAGGTCTCGGCGCTGGAGGCATTGCTTCGCCGGCGCTATCGAATCGGTTGAACGCGCGGGTGTGGCTGAATACGATCCCATGGCATGGACTTGCTGTCGCGGATCAAGCGGCTCGTCGCGAGCCGGCAGTACCGGTTTTCGGTGAAGGCGCCGGGTGCCCTGCCGACGGCTGTTCGCGTCGGCAGGTTCTCTGAGTCGCGCCGTGACTAGCTCGGTCTCAATAAAGCCGTTTCGCGTGACACGCGGAAGACGACCGCTCGCTCGAGTTCGCGGCTCGGCCGGGACGCCGAGTCATGAATGAAGCCGCCCTGTGCCCGGGCGACTGCTCTCCGCGCGGATTCCAATCGACGGGCTCTCCAGAACCTGCCGACGCGAACAGCCGTCGGCAGGGCACCCGATCGGAGCTGCCGGATCGGCGTGTATGCCCCGTTCTGGGACCAGCCATGCCGGCGCTTCAGCGAGGCAGGCTCAGCCGCCAGATCGTCATCGGCACGTCGCCGCCGTCGACCACCTGCACGCTCAGCGACGCGGCCGTTTCCGACAGCACGCGCGCGATCATGTCCGGCGTGATGGGCCGGCTCAGATCGACGTAGGCGTGCGAATGGTCCTGCCACGCAACTTCGATCTCCGGATTTGTTGCTTCCAAGGCGACCGGCGCCTGAATCGCGTGGCTCAACGCATCCGCGAACCAGCTCAGCGGACCGGTCGTCGTGTGCGTCGGCCGGACATCGCCGAACGGCGGATGCAGAACGATCGGCCGCTCCGGCGTGCGTGCCGTTCCGCTGATTCGAACGCCGCGCCAGGGTTGGACCGCGCGCTCGATGCGGAACCCCGGATGCCCGGACTCCCGTACGACCTTCTCCACATAGACCATGCAGGCGTCGAGATCGACCGGGTCTCGCAGAACCCAGTCGCCTTCGAGCACGATCTGCCTGGCCACCTCCAGCCCCTCGATCCGCCAGGCCGGAACGCCCAGTGAGCTCCTGAGCACGGATTGCAGTGTTCGCGGAAACTGCCGCGTGCCGCACTGTGAACGGTGGTGGCGCGGTTCCCCGTTCCAAAGTACGGTTACGGAGACCAGACAGTCTTCGCTGATCTTGAATTCACTCAGCAGTCCCATCCTTTCGAACAACTCGCGCCGCGCCGCCGATGACGGAAACGGCACGTGCCGAATCGCCTCGCCCTCGAGCAACTCATACGGAACCGCCGGCGCGGCCGTACTCGCCGCGCGGGCCTCGACAGGTTGGAGCAACAGCGGCGTGCCGGCGGCGGGTACGTAGAAACCAATCCGCCAGATCGCCAGCAGCAACATCGCCAGCAGCGCGATCGGCAGCGCCGCGGTTCGCACCGCGCCACGAGGAGCGCGGTCGCACGAACGCGAACGCGCGCGAATCAGCAGCGCCAGCAGTCCCGTCGTCGCAATGAGCGCAGCGAAGACAAGGGCCCATTTCATCCAGCTTATGTTCGTTGCGACGGCGGGCAGCGGCGTCCGAAACGGCGTCCCCCCGGCGGACGGCGCGAGGGCGTGCTGGCTGCTCTCGGCCGCCGTTGCGGCAACGGAGGGCGCGTTCCCCGGCGTCGCGGTCACGATCGGCCCGCCGCGACTGGATTCTGCGCTTTGTCGCGCTTCTCGAAGCGGTTTGCGCGAGAAGTCGTCCGCCAGCCTCGCGATCAGGTCGAACATCGAATCCGCGGGCGGCGCATCCGACCTCGGCGGCGCCGCATCCGACGATTCCTCGCCGACGGGAGTCCACTCTTCGCCCGACCGCACGTAGAGCACCTCCCCGGGCTCGCCCGACTCCGACACCCGGTAGGTGATGCCCGAAACCTGGTCTGCCACGGCCGTTCCGGGCGGAAACTCGATCGCGAACTCGGAGTCCTCGATTGGTCCGTTCAGTTCGATCGACTCCGCATGCACGACCGTCTGCGTCGAGAAAGTCTCGCCGCGCGCCCGAAAGCGCGTCTGCCAGCTTGCGGGCAGCCACGTTGACTCGTCGTCCACGAACACCGCGTCATCGACCGTCACTTCCGACGCCATGTTTCCGTCAGCGGAATAAACAACACGCCGCACCGGCAGCAGGTCGCGCTCCGCGTCGAGCCAGATGGTCGCGTATCGAACGCCGTCGCGCGTTGCATCCACCACGTGGCAGGGCACGCCGTCGATCCACTCCAACTCTCCTCGAAGAGTTCCGCGCGCCAGCAGGCTCTCCAGGCTTCCGTCGTCGATGCCGAATCCGCCGGGCTGCGGCGCTGCCAGCATCATCATGCCCCATACGCCTGACTCGACCAGCCCGTTGAGATTCGTGCCTTCGGAAATCACGCCGATCGCTTCGTCCGGAAGAAGCGCCGTCTGCGTCTGGCCGTCGAAGGCGATCTCCGACACGGCCGACCCGGGCGTTTCGCCTCCGACCGGCCGCTCGATCTCGCGGTGCATGCGAAACCGCCCGGTCTCCGCGTCCACGAAGATTGCACGCGAAACACGGGGAATCCACGCGCGCCGATCCGCCGGATGCTCGTCCTGAAACACGTCCAGTGAGATCGCGAGGTTCTGTATCCGCTGCGATCGCTCCGCGGCCAGCGCGCGAAGCTCGCCCAGGTCGAACGGCGTCCCCGACGGGTCGCCGCCGCCCGCGAACACCGAACTAGCGAGCGCGGCGGCCGAGACGAAAACTGCCGGCAGGCGCGGGATGATGCGGATCATCCTGGGCCTCCGGGCGGTGGCTGCGTACATGGAAAGTTCCTGTCACAGTCCGTCTGGAAGGACCCCCCGCACGGCGCAACGTACGAGGTCCACACATCACACCCGCAGAACAGTGTGCACGGCTGGATCGTCTCGGTCGAGAATGAACTGCACGGCGTATCGATCGGCATGCAGTGGTGGAAGCCTCCCGCACTCACCGCGACGCACGTCCGCGTCGCCAAGCCTGAGATGGTGGCGCACCCGCTCGAGCAATGATCGCAACCGTTGCTCCAGCAGTTTTAGCCCGCGAATCCCGCGCACGTTCCCGGTGGCCCATCCTTACACTGGAAACACTCCGCGATCCCGCCTGCGGGCATCGCGAGCAACGCCGCGATCGTTAGCGCAGACCCGACGCGACGCACAGCCGTACTCGCATCGCATGTCTTCATCGTCAAGTCTCCTAGCATGCCTACATCAGACGTGGCGCGGATATTACCCCCCCCCAACGACGTTCTTGCAAGAGAATTCACGGTTCGGGTTGCGCCGCTCGGGAGTCGGGGTTGCTCCGCGCGGCACGGCCCGGGTCGCGACCTCGTCGAGACGCGCGTGCTGATGGTAGTCACTTCGAATCAACGACTGCTCGGTCACGATCCTGCTCCGTACTGGACCGCTCCGGCCTCCCATTTGCCCCCGTCGCCGCGCGCGGCGACGATATCGCATGAAGCGCGTCGCGCCCGGTGTACGGCGTGCGCACCACAGAGGGCAACCGCCGTGTTCGACCGCTTCGGCGTCGAGCTCGAATACATGATCGTCGATCGCGATTCGCTCGACGTGCGCCCCGTCAGCGACGAGCTGATCCGTTCCGCCTGCGGCGAAATCCGCTCCGACGTCGAGTTCGAAGACGTCACCTGGTCGAACGAGCTCGTTCTGCACGTGATCGAGCTCAAAACCACGCAGCCGGCGTCCACGCTGCACCGCCTCGACGAGGCGTTTCAAGCGCACGTCCGAAAGATCAATCGACTGCTCGCGCCGGCGGGCGCCATGCTCCTGCCCACCAGCATGCACCCCTGGATGGACCCCTTCACCCAGACGCGGCTCTGGCCGCACGACTACGGCGAGGTCTACGCCGCGTTCAATCGCATCTTCGACTGCCGCGGCCATGGCTGGTCCAACCTGCAATGCGTGCACCTGAACCTGCCGTTCGACGGCGACGAGGAGTTCGGGCGACTTCATGCGGCCGTGCGGCTGGTGCTACCGCTGCTGCCGGCGCTGGCGGCCAGCTCGCCGGTGGTGGACGGCGCGGCGACGGGGCTGATGGACACGCGGCTGGAGGTGTACCGGCACAACGCGCGGCGCGTGCCGTCGGTCTCCGGGCGGGTGATTCCGGAGCCGGTGTACACGATTGCAGACTATGAACAGACGATCCTTCAGCGGACTTACGACGATCTTGCTCCGCTCGACCCGGACGGCGTTCTGCGCGACGAGTGGGTCAATGCGCGCGGCGCGATCGCGCGCTTCTGCCGCAACACGATCGAAATCCGCGTGCTCGATATTCAGGAATGCCCGAGCGCAGACCTGGCGATCCTGCAACTCATCGTCGCCGTGCTCCGCGGACTCTTCGAGGAGCGGACCGCGTCGTGGTCGCAGCAGCGCGCGTGGGAGGTCGATCCGCTGGCGCAGGTGTTCGAATCCACCCTGCGCGACGCCGAGCGGGCGGTGGTCGGGAACGCCGAGTACCTGCGCACGCTCGGATTGCCGCCGCGCGCGGGGATGACGGCCGGCGAGTGCTGGCGGATTCTGCTCGACCGGCATGGCGCGTCGCTCGACGCGGCGGCCGGGCGGCAGCTCGACGCGCTACTGTCCGGCGGCACGCTGGCGCGACGGATCGTGCAGGATCTCGGCGAGCCCGCGTCGCGGCAGCGTCTGGAGTCGACGTATCGGCGGCTCGGCCGCTGCCTGGAAGCGGGCGAGCGGTTTGTGCCCGGGGTCGAATGATCGGATTTGTTGAACGGCGTCGGCGTTTCGAGCCGTCGGCGTTGCATTGCGAAGCGAAGATGGGATTCTGCGCTTGCGCTCCGCGCGCGGGCGTTCCGCGCGTCGCGGCGAGCGATTCAGACACGCGAGATTCAGGTCGAAAAAGGGGATTGCGATGCGTCGGTGGATGACTGTAGTCCTGGCGGCCGCGATGACGTTCTCCGCTGCGGCGCAGGATTCGAAGCCGGCCGGTTCGATGCCGGTCGCGGACGACGAGGCGACGAAAATCCTCCGCGCCGCCGACGCGGCGACGAAGGCGGTGTCGGCCGTTCGATACCAGGTGACTGCGGAGGCGCCGGCATCGCGGACCGCCCGCATGAAGATCACCGGGGACGTCGCGATCAGCGGCGGCGACGAGAACGGCTTCGAGAAGTTTCGCATGGAGCTTCAGCTCCACGGACCCGAAGGCGAGCCGCGCAAGCTGACCTTGGGCGGCAACGGCGACGAATTCTGGCTGATCGACGAGAGCGCCCGTACGGTGCACAAGGACATCGACGCGACGGTGCTGGGACGCACCGGGCGGTTGGTGTTCCTGGCCGGCATGCGCGAGTTCACGCACCCGCAGCCGTTCAGCGACGAGATCAACGCGAAGGAGAAGAAGCTGCTCGGCAAGAAGACCATCGGCGGCGAAGAGTGCCACGAAGTCTTCGTGGACTACGGCCGCGGCGGGCAGCAGGCCACGTGGTACTTCTCGACGCGCGACTCCCTGCCGCGCGCGGTGAAGCGGATGGTGGCCGGCGACGAAGGGCAGGCGCAGGCGTCGGAGACGTCGATCGAGAGATTGCAGGTCGCGCCCGACTTCGACGCGGGCCTGTTCAAGCCGGTCATGCCGGAAGGCTACACCGTGACGGACGAGCCGGCGCCTTGAATCGGCGAGCGACCGGTTCGCAATGCGAAGAAGCCGCATGCTCGCGGTCGCGGCTCGGCCGGGGCGCCGTGCTTCGCGCGAGCCGGAGCGTGAAGCGAGCATTGCAGTGGAACGGCGAGCGCGGGCGAGCTCGTCACGCCGGACGATAGACGTCGGTGCTGAGGTACTTCAGTCCTGAGTCGCATAGGAGCGTCGCGATCCGCGCGTCCGGACCCATCCGCAATCCGACCTGAATCGCCGCGAGAACATTCGCGCCGGACGACGTGCCCGCGAGCAGTCCTTCCTCGCGCGCCAGCCGGCGCGTCATCGTCTTGGCCTCCGCGGTCGGGATCGCGATCACCTCGTCGAATAGTTCCGGCGTCCACAGCGGCGGCGTGTAGCCGATTCCCACGCCTTCGATTTTGTGCGGACCGGACGCGCCGCCGCCGAGCACGGCCGACTCGGCCGGCTCGACCGCGACAAGTCGCACGTTCGGGTCGCGCTGCCGCAGCGCGGTGCCGATGCCGCGCGAAGAAGCGGCCGTGCCGACGCAATGGACGAAGGCGCTCACGCGTCCGACCATCTGCCGCCAGATCTCCTCGCCGAGCGGGTAATACCCGGCGATGCTGTCGGTGTTGTGGAGCTGATCGGTCCAGAACGCGTCCGACGCGGCGCTCAGCGTTCGCGCCGCCTCGATCATGTCGAGGATCAGCTTCTTCGTCGTCAGTCCGCCCTCGCTGGCCACGAGTTCCAGCTCCGCGCCGAGGGCCGCCATGTGATCGAGCTTCTCGCGGCTGAACGCATCGGACGTCACAATGCGAAGGCGATAGCCCTTGGCCGCGCAGACCAGCGCGAGCGACGTTCCCGTGCTGCCGCCGGTGTATTCCACCACGGTGCCGCCGCGCCTCAGCCGCCCGTCGGCTTCGGCCCGCGTGATCATCGCCAGTGCGGCCCGGTCCTTCATGCTGCCGGTCGGGTTCTCCCACTCCAGCTTGGCGAAGATCTGCGCGCAACCGGCGGGCACGACGCGGCGAAGCGGCACGATTGCCGTGCCGCCGATGGCGTCCAGCACGCTTTGCGTAGTCCGCATCGGCACGCCCATCGGGAAGTACGCCGCGCCGCGTGTGCGTCAGGGCGTGGGCTGAAGCGGGAATTCCATCTCGACGTCGCGCGCGCGCGGCGAGACGAATCGCACCCGTGCCTTGTCGCCGCCCGAGACGATCCACTGGAACGTCACGGCGTCCTCGCCGGGCACGCCGCGATCGACCCAGAGCTTGTGCGGATTGTGCCGGGCGAACCGGAACGGCGCCGTGAATCGGTCGTCGATCGTTCCGCCCGCCGCGACGCGCAGGCCGTCGCCGGAAATCTCGACATAGTCGCGCGGACCGTAGCCGCGGGATTCGCCCTGCGCCGTCGTGGTCGGAATCAGGCGCTGGTTGCGGACGTCGATCCGCACGCGCCACATGCCGTTCGCCAGCGGCGCGACTTCCAGCTCGTCGAGCGAGAGCTCGGGCATCTGCGCGGCATGGAAGACCGTGAACGCGAAGTTGCGGTGGCAAAGCTCCTCGAGGTGGAACGAAGGCGGCACTCGCCCGGTCATCTTCCTCCAGCCGCCCACCTCGATCTCGCCGTACACCGGGTGCTGCGCCGGCTTCCACGGGACGAATTCCTGCCCGAACAGCAGGTGGTCGTTGAACACCAGGCGCTGCTGCCGATTGGCGTCGTCCGTGGCGAAATACTGCTTGTCGGACCACAGCTCGTTCGTGAAGCTGACAATGCCGAGGTCCTCGTAGGTCCAGTTCACGAATCCGCCGTAGACCGTGTACAGGTCTTTCCAGATCACCATGTACTTGTAGAACGGCAGAATCTGCTCGCCCCGCGCGCCGATCCGGTCATATACGCGCACGTCGCGGTCGGAATACTCCACCTCGCGCGCCCCCGGGCCGCGCAATATCATTCCGCCGTTATTGTGATAGGCCTGAACGGCCGCGATGTTGGGATGCGCGAGGATGAAGTCCGCGATCGCCTTGGACTCCGGCAGGCTCAGCGGGTAGTCGCCCGCGCCGAACTGGATGTAGTTCGGCTGCCAGAAGGCCGGCCAGTTTCGGTTCGGGTCATAACCGCCCGGACCGTCCTCGTTGACCGCGCCGTCGCCGTCGTCGTCGATTCCTTCCTGTCCCAGGCGGTCGAACCTCGCGAATGTCCCGCGCGCCTCGGGTGAAACCCGCACGAGCACGCGTGGATCGTCCGGCGACTCGCGCCATGCGCCGTTCGGATTCGGCCGGCGCATCTCCAGAAGCTCGCCGTCGCCGTCCAGGTCGTTGGGCGGATCTTCATCGAACAGGCCGTCGCCGTCGTTGTCGGTCGGCAACTGCCCGCCGCGCGACGAGTGCGGCGTGTTGGGTTGATCGAACCAGTACGCGCGACCATCCGGGTTCACCATCGGAATGAAATAGAACGACGCGCGGTCGATCAGCGCGGTCAAGTCCGGCACGACGCCGTGCGCCTTGGTGAGATACCAGATCGAATACAGCACGACTTCTGTGCCCTGCACCTCGTTGCCGTGGATGTTCGCGTCGATGTACATCGCCGGCTTGTCCGTGTCGGCGCCGGTGTTCGGGTTGTTCATCGTCACCACCCACATGTCGCGGCCCTGGTAGCTCTTGCCGATCGACTCCATTCGCAGGAATTCCGGGTATGCCGCGACGAGGTCGCGACACAGCTGCACCACCTCGCCGTGGTCATACAGCCGGTTCCACGCAATCTCGACCCTTGCGGCGGGCTGGTAGCCTTCCTGCGACCATGCCGGCGTCGCCAGCAGCGCGCCCGCCCCAACCGCCGCCGCCGCGATGATGTACACCGTCCGCTTGCTCATGGCTGAACCTCCCCGGCCGACGGCTCCGTCAGCGTGACCGTCGTCGTCACCGTGCCCAGCGTACGGTTCGATGCCCGAAACGCGATGCGATCGCCACTCTCACCGCGCACCAGCCAGACCAGCAACTCGCTCCGCCCGCCGCCCGGCAGAACGCCCACGCGCGCCGCGCGCGGCCCGCCGATCACGCGCCCGGCGTCCACCTCCGGACGGACAATGATCGGCGGACGCTCCACCTGACGCGCCATCGCGGTATGCGTCGGGAATACGCCCGGGTTTCGCAGCCGAAGCTCAATCTCCCATACACCTTGCCCGAATTTCCGCACGGCCGGTTCGCCGAACTCGACCCGCGGCAGCCAGTCCTTCATCTGCGTCACGAACGTCACCTGGCGGGCGACGATCCCGGCTAGGCTGTCGTCTGCCGGCGTCGAATGGAAGAAACCGCCGAATCCGCCCAGCTGCACCGCGCCCAGTGTGGGATGGTCGAAGTCCGTCCACTCCAGGAAGTCCACGTCGCCTGGGTGATCCGCGGAATGCTTGAGCCACTCGCGGTTCGCCTCGCTCGATTCCACGCGCCGCGCGACCGCATCGAGAATTTCCTGAACTTCCGGCACTTCGCGTTTCGATTCCTTCGACGGCGTCTTCCCGCGGTCACGCGTCGATGTCGCGGCCGCATCCGCGGCACGCGCCTCGTCCTGCGGCGCGGGTTGTGAAGCGGTCGCGGCTGGGGCGGACGCTGGGTTCGTGGCCGGCGGAGGCGCGGCTGCGCTCGGGTCTTCCGGCGCATCGCCCTCCGGCTGGGCCTGGGGCGTCGGCGACTCGGGCTTGTGCCGCTCGATGCGCACCGCGAACGTCGGAACGCCGAGCTGGTTGTACAGCCACGAATAGAGCGCGCCTTCGGGGCGAGCGCCGCGCACTGCGCCCGGCTCGTCCAGCGCGCGGGCCTTCTCGCTGACGAACGCATACAACGCGTGATCGTCCGGGTGCAGGTCGCGGAACGCCCGACCGGTCCGGTCGCGGTCTTTTCCGGCCGGCGGCTTCATTACCGTGTCGTGCCGGCCGAAGACGATCGCGGCGACGATGTTCGGCCGCGCCAGAACATAGTCTGCCAGTCCACGCGTTTCCGGCTCGGACAGCGCGAACAGCCCGGCCTCGGGCACGCCGGGTTCGAACAGGTGTGGCCAGTTGCGGCCCAGATCGACGCCGCCGGCCGGGTCTTCGTTGATGTCCCCGTCGGCGTCGCTGTCGTTGCCTTCCATCAATATGCGGTAGACGCCGCGTTCGCCTTTGCTGGTGTCGGCCCGACGCAGCAGGCGCGGCTCGTCCGGGTCCAGCATCCATTCGCCGCGCGGGTCGGGCGCGCGAATGACGCTGATGCGACCGTCGCCGTTGAGGTCGCTCGGTCCATCTTCGTTCAGCAGACCGTCGCGGTCGTCGTCCACCGCGCGGGCGTTGCGCCGAGTGGGCAGCGGCACGCGCTGATGAAAGCCCTCGATTCCGTCGGCGTTCACGCGCGGTACGACGTACACGACGTGCTCGTTGAGCAGCGTGGCCGCGGGGCTGGCGGGATCCGACGCGGCTGCGAGCAACCCGCGCGCCACGCCCAGGGCGATCTCGCTGCTCAACGGATGTTCGGCGTCGATGCCGCCGACCACGAGAAGCGCCGTCCGCTCTTCGGGCGGCGTCGAGCCCGGCGCGGCCAGCTCCAGGGCGGTGAGCTCGCGCCCGCCGGCCGACCGGGCGATGTTCTGAACGCGCACGTGCGTGGCGTATCGGGCGGCCAGGTCGCGCATCGCCGCCGTGTGGGCCTCGAAAGGCAGGTAAGCCGGCGCTTCGCGCGGCGCGTCGGCGGGCGCCGATTGCGTTGCTGCTGGCCCGGATGTCGCCTGCGGTGCGGCGACCGCGAGAGTCGTCAGGCCGACGCCGGTCGCCAGCAGGCCGAGCGAGAGCAAGATTCGCATGAGCACCTCGGATCGAGCAGTCGCGCGAACCGGCTGGATTCCGTCCGACGCGCGAAGGGCAGATTGTAGCGTTGTCGCCGTCGCGGCGCACCGATAGAAACGCAAGAACGCCGGAGTTGGCTCCGGCGTCCCGCGTGAGGAGAGTGAGCGAGATTCTCAGGCGTCCGAGCGAGACGTGTCGCCCGCTCGGACGCGACATTTTGCTAGTACGCGTCGATCGAGACGTTGAACACGCGCGGCTCTTCGTCGTGCTCGGCGTGCGACACGCCGGCCAGTTTCGCCGATACGACCAGCTCGAGTGCGATCGCGCCGTTGGACATCTGCTTCGGCACGTACTTCCAGCCCAGCTCGACGTCGCCTTCGAACTCGCCGGCCTGCATCAGCTCGAGCTGTACGCGCTCGACGATCTCGGCGATCGGCAGATCGCTGCGGAGCCGATGCCCGGCGGTCGCCAGCGGCGGCCAGTGCAGCAGCGCCCGGTGGAAGCTGCCGTCGCGGTGGTAGGTCAGCACGGCGCGGTTGCCTTCGATCTCGACGCCGTTGATGCCGCGGATGAAGAAGGTCTTGTAGCGGTGCAGTTGCGGCGCCGACGCGCCCTGGTCGTTCTCGTGCTGCCACATCGTTCGGCGCTGGAGCACCCGGATGACCTCCTGAGGCGACACGCCCCACGACATCATGCGCATCTCGGACTCTTCGCGGATCGCGTTTTCGTCCTGTGGCGACGGATCCACGGTGGTCGGCTTGCGCAGCGCCAGCACCGAGCCGTCCAGCGCGTCGATTTCCAGGTACCAGTTCGCCGACTCATAAAACTTGCGGGTCAGCAGCCCTTCGATCAGCACGAACGGCTCGGACACGTTCATCAGCTCCAGCGCGAAGACCGACGCCGTGAACGACTGCGGCGTCACGCCGCTGGCCGGCAGGGCGGACGCCGGACGTTCGACGATCCCGGCGATCTGCATCGTGAAGTCACCCGCCGCCACCGCTTCGATCGGCGCGCCGCCGTCCGATGCGGACTTGTCAAACACCTGCGGCGGCGCGAGCAGCGCGGCCAGCATTCCGGACAGAGCAATCGCGTTCATGACTAGCGTCCTTTCCTTCGATTGGCCCGTTTCGGGCGTGGGGTTGATCCTGGAGAATTCTGGTCTTACGGCAGCACGGTTCCGTTGCTCGGGTCGCATCCGGAAACATAGAAGATGGTCGAGCCGGTCTTGTCGCCGGTGTCCTCGCGGTCGCGCCAGCCGCCATACTCGTACATGTGCTCGCGGTCGCCGCTGCTGGCGCCGAAGACGATCGACGTCGGGCAGTCGTCCTCGTTCGCGTCGTTGTCGTCGTCGTAGGCCTCGTCGATCCAGTTCTCGCCCACGCCGTTGAAGTCCGAGTCCTCCGCGTAGTCCTCGACGTATCCCTTCACGAAGCTGCCGCACGCGCTGTCGCCATGAAAGGCGTTCCACATCGTCATCGTGCTGCCCGACTCCGTGAACTGCTGGCGATAGCCGCCGTTCAGCCACACGCCGCGATCGCCGCTCTGGCACGCCTTCACGATCGCGATGTCCAGGTCGTCGTCCCAGAACATGTTGTCGTCCGTGTAGACGTAGCAGTCGTACGAGTCGTTCCCCATCAGCAGGAACGAGTTCGTGTTCGCGACGTGCCCGCCGTGCGTGTGGATGAACGCCACGTCCACGTTGTCCGCGCCGTAGTTCCCCCGCGAATCGTCCGCCGTGCACGAGCAATCGCCGGCCTTCGAAGAGTCCGTCCAGTAGCTGCCGCGCCCACTCGTGTTGTTCCGCTCGTACGCCTCGTCCCACACGCCGGCGTCGATCAGATCCTCGAAGTGGTCGATGAACCGGTCCGACGTGTTGTCGTGCACGCCGTGCGTGTCGTCCAGGTCGCCGCACTCGTTCGTGTCGCCGAACTGCGCGATCCCGTACGCGATCGTCTCATTCACCGCCACCGCCGGAACGGTGCTCAGCGCGGCTGCGCCCAGCATCCACGCCAGCCCGATCCGCCTCGCCGTCCGATGACGCCGCGCGATGCGGCTCTCGGGCGTCCTCACCTTTTCAAATCCTCGCATTCCCGCTGCCATGGACTTCTCCTTGCGTTCGATTCGTCTCTGCGCTGCTCGTCACGCGCTACCGGGCGCGTCGCCGCGGCCCGACTCCAGGCCCGCTCACGTGTTCTTGGCCGGTCGCGCCGAGGTCTTACATTCCCGCGAAAAATTCCGCCCCGCGCCGCTGTCCGCAGGACCGCCCGAAACTCCGCCGCAGCCCGGTCCTTTCGCGCCCGCCAGACGCCGGTACAGTCCCCGCATGAGTGAACCGCCCGGCAAGCCGGACTGGCTCGCGGATCAGAACGCCCGCGTGATCCGCTGCGAGGCATGTCCGCGCCTCCGCCGGCACTGCCGCGAGATCGCGCGCGTCCGCCGCGCGGCGTATCAGGACCAGGCGTACTGGGGAAAGCCGGTTCCGAACTTCGGCGAAGCGAACGCGGCCCTGCTGCTGGTCGGCTTGGCGCCGGGCGCGCACGGAGCCAACCGCACCGGCCGCATGTTCACAGGAGATCGCAGCGGCGACTGGCTCTTTCGCGCGCTGCACCGGGCCGGATTCGCCAGCCGGCCGGATTCGGTCGCCGCCGACGACGGGCAGCGCCTCTTCGACGCGATCATCACCGCCGCATGCCGCTGCGCGCCGCCCGGCAACCGCCCGCTCGCAGAAGAGATCGCAAATTGTTCAGGGTTTCTGCACGAGACGTTGCAACGTGTGCCGTGGCGCGTGCTGCTCGCGCTGGGCGGACTCGCCTGGCGCGAATCCTGCCGAACGCTCGGCCTGCCGGTCGGACGCTTCTGTCACGCTGCGGAGCGCGATGCGGGCGAAGGGCGCATCGTGCTGGGCTGCTATCACCCCAGCCAGCAGAACACGTTCACCGGGCGACTGACGGAATCGATGCTGGATGACGTGATGCGACGCGCGGCGGCGCTGGTTCGCACGAAGCCGCGATAGCGACGCGCCGAGAAGCGATCAGGAAACCTAGACCCGAATCGCGTCCAAGAGGGAGCGGGAGAATCGCGCGGTCCACATCGCTCGGATTTCCTCGCGACTGAACACTCGCGGCTCTGCCTGCGCGTTCCGTTGCGGCCGGACCCAGGACTGCTTCTATTCCATCTCGACCATTCGCTCGGAAAGGACAACCGGCAGCCCGCGCAGCAACTCGTGCGTTTCCGGCGTATCCGTCAGCTTCAGCCGCTTCGCGCACTTCATTCGCAGCAGGTCATAGGGGACGTAGTGGCGATACTCCAGCGCGGCGCAGGCCGCGTCGCTGAACTGCACCAGGCTGCGCAGCTCGCCCAGGGGTTCATCGTCGGGAAGGTCGTGATGGTGGTTGCCGGCCAGCTCCGGCAGCGGCGGCGGCAGCTCCCACACGTCCGCGATGCGCAGCCCGAGCCGCTCGTGGAACTTGTCCACCAGCCGGTCGAACACCGGGCGGGGAATCGTCTGGCCGCGGGTCTCGGCGAAGTCCGCCACGATTCGGAGCAGCCCCAGGGACCCGATGTCGTGCAGCAGCCCGGCCAGGAACGCGTCATTCGGCGCGATGCCGTAGCGCGGCGCCAGGTGCTCCATCAGGATCGCGCTCGCCAGCGCACAGCGCCACAGCTCCCGGCCCAACTCGCGATATTCCGCCGGAATGCCGCCGGATGTCGTCCTCACGGCGATCGCGAGCAGGATTCGCCGCAACTCGCGCTGACCGAGCCGCGAGAACGCCTGGTCCAGCCGCCGAACTTCCGAGAATCCCCGGTACGCGACCGAGTTCGCGATGCGCAGCACGTCGGCCGTCAACGCCGCGTCCTGGTACACCGTATCCGCGAGAGTCTTGTACGCCACGTCCGGCTGTCGAAGCATGTTCAGTGCCCGCTGCACGACGGCCGGCGCCTGCGGGAGCTTCAACGCCGGGTCATCCAGGGCACGTGTCAACTGATTGAACAGCTTCAGATGAATCGACGCGTCCGGCGCTGCCGGAGCGACCAGAACCGGCGTCATGCCCTCGCGCGGCTCCCACCATCGCTCCTGCGTCGGCTGCGGCGGAACGGTCGGGCTGAGCCGCAGAATCGGCTCATCGGGAGGCTGCGCGATCGGGTTGTAGTCGGGCAATTCCGTGAAGTCGTCTTCGTCCGATCGCGTCTCCGCGCGAAGGTCGCCGGGCGGAAACAGGAACGACATCCATTTTCGAACGAATCCGAACATTCGCCCCGTCTCCAATTCGCGTTCGCGCGGCATCCCAGACGTGCGTGACGGACTTCGTCACACAAGGGTGCCTTGTCGCATCGGCGCGCGACCGCCGCTCGTTCAATATGCGAATCGACGCAAGCGAAAGCGCGTCGTCTGCGCACCGGCGACGTCTGATAACGATGCGCTGAGTGAGGCGTTCGTCGGGGTTGCAAGGGTGCCCTGGCTGCGGGAGTTCACCCTCCCGAAGCGTTCGGCGCCGGCGCGGCCGCGACTGCACGCGTGATTCCGGGCATGCACGGCACGGGAAGCGGACCGGCGAGGCCGGCTTCAACGATGTCGTTGGGTCGGAACCACGGACATGGAGCGAGCTCTCACACCCGCGGCACGGCTGAGATGCCGCGTCAGGACCGAAACCGCTCTAGTGTCGTGCCTCGGAAATTCCGCGACATTCAGAACCGCGACCGTGGCGGAGCGGGGGCTGCGCGCGACGCTGCCGTGTCCGATTCCCCGCTCCCTGACGGTCGCGGCTCGGTTCCGGATACGCATCGTCTTCGATGAGGCGCTACGCTAGAAACGAAAGTCCGCTTCGGTGAGTCCTGGATTCAGTTGGACGTTGACGAATTCGTAGCTGCCGAGCAGTTCGTTGCCTTGTTCATCGGCGAACGACCGCACCAGAATCGGCATGAGCGTTTCCTGGTCGAAGTGGATCACCAGCTTCGCATCCGGAAACTCTCCGCCCGGCGTGTAGGGCAGGCGACGTTCGAGAATGTAGGTCGGGCGGCCGTCGAACAGCCCTTCGCCCGCGTAACGCAGGTCGAGCACGCCGCGCTGCATCGCGGCCGAGTTGTATCGATCCAGCAGCGTCAGCGTCGCGCCGAAGCCGAACTCGTCGATCGTGCGGCGGCTGGCCTGCCGCGCGACCTTGTCGTGGATCGGAATCTCGACTTTCGAGACCACCAGCCTCACGAGGAAGCCGGCCGGCTCGACCAGCGCGAACTTGCGGCCCTGGTCATCCACAAAATCGGGGCGGTCGACGTAGAGGCATCGCCGAACCTGATCGGCGTTGCTGAGCCAGGTCATGTAGACGCTGTTCGGCTGCTTCCGATACAGCGCCTGAATTTCCTCCACCGGCCGGAGCTTGCCGCCGATGCGCTCCTGCTTGCGAAACACGCAGCGGTAGTCCGTCACCTGGGCGTTGTAGCGATCGATCGCCATGCGCGCCAGCGAGCGCGGATCCTTCCGGAAGCGCGCTGTCAGCGACTCCGTGCGGACGTGCGCCGCGGGCTCCGGCGCCGCGATCGGGCCCAGCACAATGCTGTCGGGTCCGCCGCCGGCGACGGCGAACGCCGGACCGAAACCGAAGATGAGCATGCGGACGAGCAGGCGCTGCGTGTACGGCAAGTGAGTCACTCCGTGGCACTGCGGGCGGATCGCGGAGGCGGCCCGACTTCCATCCGTGAAAATCGGCCGAAACCGCGCGGGGCCTTCAGCAATTCTCGCCCGACCGCGCCGCGGCTCCAGCGAGTACGCTTTGCCCCCGATGCATGATCGGGGGAATTCTATCCAGCGTATACGCGCGCGGCAACGTCAGGTTGCGATCGGAGCGCGCAATTCGGGTGCCTGCGCCTCCTGGAGCGTCCGTTCCGCCCAGGTTCGCAGCGCATCCAGAAAATCGCCCGGTTCGGCATCGAATTCCAGCGTGTGCGACGCCTGGGGAAACTCGCGCACGTGCGCCGCGTGCGCCGCCATCCGCTCGATCCACGCGCGCGTCGCGCCGTTGCGGATGATGCGATCGCGACCGGCCAGCAGCAGCGTCGCCGGCGGCAAGAGCGATCGTGCGCGCGCCGCGGACAGAAGGCGATCGAGCCGGGTCGATGCGAACAGAAACCGCGCCGTCGCGCGCGTCAGCTTCTCGGGGTCGCGGCGGATGAAGTCCCGCCCGGCCGCGCTCTCGGTGAATAGCGCCGGGTCGTTCAGCGGAATGTCGAAGGCGCGGCGCGGGGCCGTGAGCAGCGACAGGGCGATCGCCGCGCGGGTCCGCAGCGTGGGGCCGACCGCCGGGAACAGCCCCGGCGCGATCAGCAGCAGGCTTGCGACGCGCTCCGCCCGGCGCAGCGTCCAGGCGCAGGCGAGCTTGCCGCCCCAGCTCACGCCGATGAGCGCGAGTCGCCGCGCACCGGTCCATTCACAGAGCGCGTCCGCCAGCCGATCGAGATCGTCGAGCCAGACCCGGTACGACGCAGCGTCGCCGCGCACCCCGTCGCTGCGCCCGCTGCCGCGGCGATCCGGCATCAGTACGGCAAGCCCGGATCGCGCCAGGACGGACGCGCTGTGCTCATACCAGCCGCCGTGCGACTGGATGCCGTGCAGGTAGAGGGCCGCGACGGGGCATCGAGCGACGGGCCAGAATCGCGCATGAAGCAGGCAGCCGTCCGGCGCGGCGATCCGGCGGACTTCCGGCGGCGTGGCAGGGGGGCGCATGCTCAGCGACGCAGCTCGCTCTGGTCGAGCAGTCGGAACTTCTGCCGCCGCAGGACCGCGACCGCCTGGGCGGTGTTGTCGACCTGGATCGCCACGCAGGCGCCGCGATCGTGCCCGGGCAGAAGTGGGTAGATGTAGTTGATATTCACTTCGCCCGCGATCAACGCCGAGCAGATGGTCATGATTCCGCGCTTGCCGGGCGGCAGCTCGACCACGAGCACTTCGCTCTCGGTGCGGGCGAATCGGGCCTCGCCGATGAGCTCATACGCCTGGTCGGGATCGTTGAACAGCAGGCGAAGGATGGCGCAATCGACCGAGTTCTCGACCGTGAGGCCCAGGATGTGCACCTCGCTGTCGTCGAACAGCCGGGTGAGCCGCAAGAGCTGCCCCAGGCGGTTCTCCAGGAAGACGGAAATCTGGCGGACGAGGGGAAACTCGCTGCCTTCCGCGACTCCCAGGGGTTCGTGCGTCATAATCCGGCTGACAAGTGAGTGCTGATCTGCGCGCCGAGCGTTCGGGGCGTAGCGTAACTCCGCCCAACGCACTTGTACAGCGCGAAATGTCGGCCCGGCCGGCTCGCGACGCGCGGAACCCGGAAAGTCCCTTGGAAGTCCTCCAGTTCGCACACCCCTGGCTCGCCGCAGGCGTCGTCGCCGCCGCGCTGCCGGTCCTGCTTCACCTGCTTCTGCGCCCGCGCCCGCGCCGAATCGCGTTTCCCGCCATCCGCTGGGTCCGATCGGAGCTCGCGTCCGGACGTCGATCGCAACGCCTGCGCCACGTCGCGCTCCTGGCGCTTCGCGCTCTCGCGATAGGCGCCGCGGCGCTGCTGCTGGCCGGTCCGACATGCCGATCGCCGGGGACGACGCCGGCGAGCGGGCCGACGTCGTGCGTCGTCGTCCTCGACCAGAGCCCCAGCGTCGAATACGAAGCCTCTGACGGCCGGACGATCGCAGCGCGTCTGCGCGACGCCGCGGAAGCGTTCGCGCGGCAGGCCGTCGAGTGGCCGCAGCCGTCCGAGCTGGGGCTGGTCTGGTCGGGCTCCGGAGACCGCGACCTGCCGCTGAGCGCCGACATCGGGCGCGTTCGCGCCGAGCTGCGGCGCGGCGCGGCGCGTGCCGCAGACTGGCGACCTCTGGGCGCGGCGTTGAGGCGCGCCGTCGAGATGGTGCGGACTGCGCCCCGACAGCGGCGGCGGATTGTGGTCTTTACGGACGGCCTCGTCCACGCGTGGCGCGACGTGACCTCGCTGGCGTCGACGGATGCCGCCGGTGTCGAGCTGGACGTCGTGCGCGACGCGACCGAAGTGCGTACGAACCTGGCGATTCTCGATGTGCAGGCGCCGCCGATCGTCGCGTCGGCGAACTCGCCGATCTCGCTGCGAATCGAGGCGCGCGCCGATGGCGTCCCGGCGCAGGTGCACGTCATCGCGGACGGGGTCGCGGGACGGCTGGCGGCGTCCGGCACGGAGCGTCTCGAATCCGGCCAGACGCGTTCGATCCCGCTGCTCCTGCCGCCCATGCCGGCCGGCGTGCACCCCGTTCGCGTGAGCCTGCGTCCGATCGATCGGCTCGCGTTCGACCAGGTTCGCTTCGCCGCCATCGAAACGATCGACGTGCCGGACGTGTGGCTGATCGACGGCGAGCGCGGCGCGACGCCCGGCCTGGCGGGCATCATTCTTGCGAACCTCCTCGCGCCTGAGACGTTGCCCCAGTCGCAGCAGCGTGTGCGATTGCTGCGCTGGAGCGCCGAGGACGATCGGGCGGCGATCCGCGGGCACGTCGCCGCGACGGCGCTCGACGCGACGGTCAGCGGTCCGTCCCTGATCGTCATGCTGAGCGACGCTTCACCCGACGAGGAACTTCGCCGGCGCGTGACGGCTGCGGTGGAACGCGGCGCGACGCTGCTGCTTGCGGCGGGAGATCTCTCTTCGGATACCGACTGGCCGGCGTTTCGCGCGTGGATCGCCGCGTCGCCGCCGGTCTGCGAGCGTCTGGATGGCCCCCAGGCGATCCGGTGGCGCGCGGAAGCGTCCTTGCTCCGCCGGTTCGACGGCGTGCGGGAGATGGAGCGCTGCGCGCTTCGCGCGCGGCTCGCCTTCACGTCGCTCGTGTCGAACTCCGTGCCCGATGCGACCTTTGCGGACGGGATTCCGGCAGTGATCAGCGCTCCGCGCGGCCGCGGGCGGGTGTTGCTGCTCGCGGCCGGCGTGACGCCGGCCGACGGAGAACTGGGGATTCGGGCGGCTGGACTGCTGTCGCTGCTGCACGGTCTGGCGGCGTCGGGCGGCGATGGGGCTGACGTGCGCGAGCAGCTTCTGGGCGAACCGAGCGTCGGCGCGTCTCCGCGCGCGCCGGACGGCGCGCGGCTGGTGCTCGGCGCGGATTCCGCGGACGTGACTCGTCGAGTCGGCGCCGCGGCTGTTGCGGACGACGCCGCCGCAGCGGCGGGCGTGTTCGAGCTTTTCGGCGGCGCGTCGTCGGCCTGGCTGGTTCGCAACGGCACGCCGCTCGAATCCTCGCCGGAACTTCTGGACGAGGCCTCGCTGCGGGAGATCGTCGGCCTCGAATTGGTCCGACTGGCGGGAGTGGACGACGTTGCGCGCCTGGCGCGCGCGGATGCTGCGGACGAGGCGATGGCGCTGTCGCCGAGTCAGGGGATTGCGGTGCTGCTGCTGGCGATGCTCGCGTGCGAAGCGATGCTTGCGGCTCGCCGTGCGCCGGCTCGCGCGGCCTGAGGGCGTGCGGGTGGCGTCACGCGCTGGCTGCGGCGAACACGTCGCGGCGGCGGACTTCCTCGAATTCCATCCGGCAGAAACAAGAACTCCCCGGGCGTGCGTCGCCAACCCGGGGAGTGCTCGGCTCACCTGAGGGCCGCAGTCGCGCCGTCCGCTCGGACGGCGCGAGAGCGACCATGCGTCTGCGAACTAGCGGCGGCGGGCCAAGGCCAGACCGCCGAGGATGAGCAGGCCGATGCTGGCCGGCTCGGGAACGTCGTCGGACTTGATGAAGAACGCTTCATTCGCCAGCGGGCTGCCGCTGAAGTTGAAGTCCGTTCCAGCGGTGCGGTTCCACATCGTGTCGCCGCTGGTACCCGTGTTGATCGGGCCGCGGATCTGCACGCCGCCGTTGGCGATCGTGAAGCCGCCTGTGCCGGTCAACGACGTGTACTGAATCGTGGCGTAGATGTTCGACGGCAGGAACAGGTTCAGACCAAGCAGCGCGCCGTCCGCGAACGAAATACGCGAGCTCTGGCCCGGGGCGAGGTTCAGCGCCGGCAGCGTGAAGTTGAAGCCGCCGATGAACGTCCGCCCGACGTTCTGCTGATAGAAGCGGATCGTGCCGGCGCCGCCCGTCAGCGCCGAACCCGTGACGCCGTTGACGTTGCCGACCGAAAGGCCCATCGCGCTCAGCCAGCCGGCGCCGACGTTGACCATGCTGAGGTCATCGCCGACTTCGTTCGTGCCCGTCGCGAACAGACCGAGCAAGTTGGAGCTGCCGCCCTGAGCAGCGGCGCGCCAGTTGTCAAAGTTTTCATTCAGAACGCGCGAGCCCGTGTCGCCGCTGTCGATCACGTTGCCCTCAAGATCGATCACCATCGACGCCGATTCCGGCGCTGCGGGGTGGATCAGATCGGCGGCTGCGACGGCAGTCAGGCTGCCGAGCACCGCACAGACACCGACGAACCTTTTCATGCCATCCTCCTCCTCAGAAGTGAGATGTGCGCGGCACCGGCCGGACGGATCGGAACCGCTTCTGCGACCGCGGAACTCGCCACACGCGCATCCGAGAGGCCGCATTCCGTTGGCATTATAATCCGAAAAAAATGCAAAATCTACTCAATTATAACGGCACGCCGTCAGAACGCTTCTCGACGGACAATTCTGTAACCGTAGTTCCAATAATCCCTTACACACTTGTCAGCCGACCGGTTGCTCGCGGCGGAGAGCACGCAGACGCGGAATGTCTGGCACGGCGTCTGTTCCAGCGCCACCCCCGTCGGGCGTCCGACTCGCCGCGTCGAGCGGTAAGATCGAAACATGTTGTCGCGCGTCCGGATCGTCCTCGTCCGCCCGATTCGCTCGGGCAACGTTGGCGCCGTCGCGCGCGTAATGGAGAACATGGAGCTGCGTGAACTCGTGCTGGTCGCCCCGGAGTGCGATCCGACCGACGCCCAGGGCATGGGCTTCGCGGCGCGCGCCAAGAGCCTGCTTCACGGCGCGAGAACGTGTGCGACAATCCCTGAAGCGCTCGCGGACTGCGTTCTGGCGATCGCGACCTCGGCCAAAGGCGGCATGTACCGAAAGCAGGCCGGCGTAGCGCCGGAGGAGGCCGCCGACCTGGCGATCGCCGGCGCTGCGAGAGGACCGGTCGCGGTCGTGTTCGGGCCGGAGGATCGCGGCCTGTTGCAGCATGAGCTGGTGCACTTCGACCGCGTGCTCGAGATTCCGTCCAATCCCGCGTACGCGGCTCTGAACCTAGCGTCGGCCGCCGCCATTGTGTGCTATGAGCTGCGGCGCGCAGCGCTGCGCGCCGCCACGCCTCAGGCCGCGGACGCCGAGCCGCGGGCGAGCGGCGATCGCAAGGAGATCCTGTTCGAGAAGCTGTTCGACGCGCTGGATCGCATCGGCTTCTTCCGAACGCAGCAGAGTCCGGAGCCGCTGCGCCTGGCGCTGCGCCGCATTCTCGGCCGTGCGGAGCTGCGCGAGAACGAGGCGGACATTCTCATCGGGATGGCCCAGCAGATTCGCTGGTACCATGAGCATCATCCTCCGGTCGACGAGACGCGATCGGAGTCATAGGCGAGCGGTCCGCGGCATGGGAGTATCACGATGCGGGACGGAAGAAGCCTGGGGTATGCGGCCGTGTGCGGGGTGGTATCGCTGGCCGCGCTCGCCGGCGGCGCCGAGCTGCCGGGGCCGGTGAAGCAGGCCGCATCGGAGTGGGTCCGTCTGGACCAGGCGATCGAAACGGAACGTGCCCGGGTGGTGCTCGAAAGCCTGGGCGGCATGCAGGCTTCGGAACTCGACGGGTCGCAGCGCGCCGTCGCGGCGCGGGTCGAGATGGTGGCGTCGCTCGGCGTCGGAGACGCGGCCCGCGCCGGCCGAGCGCTCGCCGCATGGCGAGAGGCTGCGCCCGCGGACGGCGATCTGCACGAGGCGGCGTGGCTGTGCTGCGCTGCCGCAGGCGACGCGGCCGGCGCGATCGCGGCATTGAAGGAGCTGGGCAAGTCCGCCGACGCGGACGTGAAGCGCACGGCGTCCGTGCGGCGGCGCGGCGCGCAGCGAGCGGGCGTTCCGGCGCCGGACGTCGCGCTGGAAACCGACCGGGGCAGCGTGTCCTGCCGCCGGCGCGGGTCGAACGTGCTGCTGATCGATTTCTGGTCCATGTTGCCGCCGCCCGACGAAGCGCATCGCGCTGCGCTCAGCCGCCTGGCGGGCGAAGCGGGCAGCGATCGCGGCGGGCTGGAACTTGTCGGCGTGAATGCCGACGGTTCGGCGCGGCGCGACGAAGCGGCGTCGTGGGCGGGGGAGCACGGATACGCGTGGCCGCAGGTGTTCGAGGAGGCCGGACCGGCCGCGGCGATTTCCCGCGGCGCGTTTGATGCCGGCCGCCCGCCCTGGGTCGTGCTGATCGATACATACGGCTTTGTGCGATATGTCGGCGCGGCTGACGATGCGGCGCTGACCTACGCGACGCGTGCGGCGCTCGCCGAAGCCAGGGGCGAGTTTGAACCCATCCGGCCGCGCGACAAGGACGGAAACGAGCCGCCGGCCGCGGTGAGCGTGGCGGAAGCGGCTGCGGCGCCGAAGCCCAAGGCGCAGTCGGACACCGGTCCGCTTCCGAGCAACCCGGAAGCGGCGTCGAAGCTTCGGCAGGCGCGCGCGTTCCTCAAGACCGGCAAGCGAACGGACGCGATGCGGATGTTCCGCGAGATCGTGCGAGACTATCCCGGAACGCAAGAAGCGAAAGAGGCGCAGGAGTACCTCGGCGAGCCGTAGTCGCGCGCTCGCGCAGCGCTTTCCCGTCCGACCGCGCTAGCGTCGTGCCTCAGAAACACTGCGACATTCAGAGCCGCGACCGTAAGGGAGCGGGGACTGCGCGCGACGCTGCCATGTCCGATTCCCCGCTCCCTGACGGTCGCGGCTCGGTTCCGGATGCGCAGTGTCTTCAATGAGGCACTTCACTAGGGGCGCGGGGCGATCGGCGTCAGCCGCAGAAGCTCCCACCCACCCTCTGGAATGTTGTCCGCGGTGCTGGTCAGCAGGTTCATCGGGTTGGCGGTGCCGGCGTAGAGCGCGTCGGGCGTGGACAGCAGGGTTCGAATGCCCCAGTTCGTGTAGTTGTTCAGCCCGTTGAGGTGCTCGGCCAGAGCCGGCGCTTCGGCGTCGTCGAATCGCCAGAGATCTCCGCCGAAGTAGGGCGAGAGCAGCAGCCAGAGCAGCGGCCGCGAGACGCCGATCAGTTCGGCCATGTCATACGTGACGTACGACTGATCGAGCGTGCCGACGAACAGGCGATCCTGAAACACCGCCATCGACCACGTGTAATTGTTCAGGTCGTTGCCGAAGCCGGAAGGTCCGAAGCGCGGCTGCATGCCCGTCGGCGTTTGGATGAACACGCGATTCACGGGGTCGAACGCGGGCAGCTCCGATTCGCCGTAGAGCAGTTCAGCTTCAAACGCGTCGCCGTTCATCCGCCCGCGGTAGATCGTGAGCGCCCGCAACGTGCCGTCGTTCACCGCCTCGGCTTCTTCCGGCGTGGCGGGCGGGCCATAGGCGATCGTCCACGCGTTCCGCGCGCCTTCCGGAATATGCATCGAACCCCAGTAGACCCAGCCTGCATAGGACGCGATCGCGCCGCCGCCGTATGTATTCGCGGTCACCGGGTCCGGTTCGTACTCGTCAAAGCTCCATACGTTTCGCCATCGGTTGGCGTGAAGCGCGTTCAAACCCGCCGGCGGCGCGACCGGGCTCATCCACACGCCGGTCGGATTGCGTTCGCCCACGATCCGCGGCCAGGTCGTCAGGTAGAGCCGACCTTCGTGACTGGTCATGCTGGCTGGGAACGCGTCGATGTTGCCGACCACGGCGAACTGATGCGGGTTGTTCACGTTGCCGGTCCAGCGCAGCACGTGTCCGCCGGCGCCGCGACGGCTGACGCCGACGTACAGCGCGTTGTTCAGCACGGTCCACTGCCGGATGTTATCAAACGGCTCCAGTGTGCGAGAGCTGATGAACGCGCCCGTGTCCGCCCGGAATGCGAAGATGTTTACCCGGCCGAAGAGCGTCGGCCCGCCGAGGAGCACGACGTTGTTCAGCGTGCCGGCCGACCGGAAACCGACTGTCGTGTTCAGGCGGATCTGGTCGATCAGCGGCAGATTGGCGGTGCGCTCCACCAGCGCATCCTGCGGCGGCGCGCTCAGGTCGTAGGAATAGATCGACGGCGGTCGCCAGTCGCCCAGCTCGGGCGGAAAGTCGGGATTGGCGAGCGCCTGCTGCGCCTGGCCGAATTCGCACACGACTCCCGGCGTCTGGAACGGCTCCAATTCGCCGAAGTTGGTCGCGCGGGACTGGCAGAAGATGTTCGAAACCGTGCCGAACCAGATGCGGTCGGCTGCGCGGGTCATGGACCACACGTACGAGCTGTTCACGCGCGCAATGCTGCCCGCCGGGCAATTCGGGTCAGGCGGCGGGTAAGGCTCGCCGACCGCGACAAAACACTCATCCGGTTGAGCCTTGGCGAGACGTTCCACACTGAGCGTCGATTGCGCCGTCGCGGTCGCGGTCAGAAGCGCGAAACCTGCAACAAGAAGCCGGCAAAGCCAGATTGGAGCGGTTCCGCCGGAAGGGGAGCAGCGAGTGGTCATGGGCGCCTCCACGGGGCATCGTGCTCACACACTGCGCGGCGGCGAGAGCGACGCTACGCCGGCCGCGCCCGGTCGATCGTGCGCGTCGAACCGACTCGCGCAGCCTACCGTCGCGTGGGACCGCGATGCAACGGAAATGCAGGTGGACGCTGGCGATCGGAGCGGACGCTGCGACGGCCGCGAATTCGCCCCTCCGAACCGGTTTCGCGTTCTGCCGTGAGGCGAATCCGGACGATACTGACTTTCGGGGACTGACGATCGAAGCGATGCCCCGGATGGCCGTCCGGCACTTCTTGCGCGCAATCAGGGATGCGGCCGATGCGAGACGACAGGGATGGCTCGAATACGGTGAGCGAACCCCGTGCGGACGAAGCGCGCTCTCCGTTGTTCAGCGCGGATTCGGTTCGCACCGGCGCGAACGCGGTCGGTCAGCGCGGCGGCGACGTCGTCGTGAGCCTTCAAGCCGGGCTGCTGGATTCGCAGACCGCATTCACGGTCTGCGACGCGGCCGGTCGGATCGTATGGATCAACTCCGCCTGGCAGCGGCAGATGGGATTTCGGCTTGACGAAGTCCGTGGGCACGCGGCGCTCGCGTGCGCATTCGGCGTGGCGGGCGCGGAGCGGATTCGCGAGGCGTTGCAGGATGCCGATGGAGCGTCCCGCGGGATTTCGCTGCGCGGCAGCGATGGCGTCGAAAACGAAGTGCTCCTCGCCACGGTGCGGCTCGCCAGCGGCGAGACGCTCTGCATCTGGAAACCTCGTGCGCATCTCGGAGATGGGGCGCACCGTCCGGCCGACGCGGAATGCCTGACCGAGCCCGCCCGGCTGACCGGCGTCGTCACGCACGAATTCAACAACGTGCTGACCGCGATCCTGGGACAGGTGGAACTGGCCATCTCGACGCTGGATGGGCGATCTCTGCAACTATCGAGCACGATCGACGCGCTGGACCAGGTGGTTCGGAGCGTGTACCGAGCGGCCCGGCTCACGCGGCAGATGCTCTCGCTGTCGCGCCCGTCCGATCCAGAGTTCGACACGCTCGATCTGACCGCGATGCTGGCCGACAGCCAGCGCATGGTCCAGATTCTGGCGGGAGAGAACGTCCGGGTGAGTCTCGCAACGAGCGCGGCGCCGCTGCACGCCTTGACGGATCGCGCGGCGATTGAGCGCATTCTGGCGATTCTCGCGTCGTCGGCGCGGGACGCGAAGCTGCACGGCGGCGACCTGGAGCTTCGCGCCGGACGCGTCAGCTCGGACGACGGTTCCCGAGAGCGCGTGCGGCTGGAGGTGGTCTGCGCCGGACCCGCCGAATTCTGGAGCGACGCGGCTTTGTCCGAGGTTCGCACGCTCGCCGAACGGGCCGGCGGTGCGGTTAGTGTCGAGCGGCGACCCGACGGCGAAGCGACGATCGCGATCGTTCTGCCCAGCGCCGACCCGCCGCGCGCCAGCCGGTCCGCGACGCCGATCAGCGCGATCCAGCAGGCGCTGACGCCGCGCGGAGTCGGGTGCGTCCTCCTGTGCGAGGATGACGATCGTGTGCGCGAGACGTTCACGTACGTTCTCGAGCAGGCCGGCTATGCCGTGCTCGCGGCGCGCTGCGCGTCCGATGCCGTCGCGGCGGCGGCGAACAGCGCGATGGAGCTGGAACTGCTCATCACGGACGTCGGGTTGCCGGGGGTTGACGGCGCTTCTCTGGCGGCGTCGATGCGACGCACCCACCCGAATCTTCGGGTGCTCTTGATTTCGGGGTATCACGAACAGATCGAGCGCGGCAGCGATGATCCGTCCGTCGCGTTCCTGGCGAAGCCGTTCACGCCGCGCGAGCTGTTGATGCAAATCAGCCGGTTGATGCAGACGCGGGCCGTCGACAGCGCCGCTCGATAAACGAAGCGACGCGCCCGGCGCCTACCAATCCCGCTCGACCGGCCGCTGACGCTGGGCTTCGAGCGCGCGCAGCGCGGCGCGGCGTCTCTGCTCGAGATCGCGAATCTGCTGCAGCAGGCGCGCCGCCTCTTCCGGCGTCATCTCCAGCAGGGCGTTCTGCTGCTCGGCCTCCGCGCCGGACGGCTGGCTCTGCGGCGAATCCGGCTGCGACGGCTGGGACTGCGGCTGCGACGCGGGCGGCTCGGGTTCGTCCGGTGCGTCGGCCGGGTCGTCGGCCGGCTGGCTCTCCGGCTGCGACGCGGGATTTTCGTCCGGCTGCGAGTCCTGCTGGTCCTGGTTCGGGTCGGAGTCCGCTTCGGACGAACTCGGCTGCGAGCTCTGCCCGTCCTGCGGCGGCTGATCGGACTCCTCGGAGTCGTCGCTGGGCGACGGCTGCGACTGAGGCTCGAGATTCTCCTCGAGCTGCTTGCGAAGCTGGTAGGCCAGTTGAAGGTTCGCGCGGGCGTCCGCGAAGTCCGGATTCAGGCGGAGCGCGTCCCGATACTGCTCGATCGCGCGATCGAGCGTCTCGAATACGCCCTCGCCTTGCGATTCCATCGACCGGCGCAGCGCCTCGGCATAATCGCAGTTGCCGAGATTGAAGCGCGCCGCCGCCTCGAACTTCGCGTCGCGCAGACCCGCCGCCCGCGTCCAGCACTCGCGCGCGTCATCGAGTTGCCCGAGCTTGAAATGCGCCGCGGCGAGGTTGTTCCACAATTCGGGTCGTATGCGCTCGAGCGCCGCCGCGTCCGCTCTTTCTGCCTGGCGGAACTGCTGCAGCGCTTCGGAATACCGCCCCGCTTCGTAGTCTGCGTTGCCCTGCTCGATGTGCTCGATCGCACTTCGCGGTTCGTTCGCGCCGGCGGCGGAGAATTGACACAGGCAGCATCCGCAGACTGCGACCGCCGCGTGCAGAAGCCGTCGCGCTCTCATGCGGCAGCCTCCGGGGCGCGAAGCTCCACGCCGACTGCGGCTCGCAGCGGCGCGGACGCGCCGTCACGAAGCAGCGAATCGACCAGCAGCAGCGTCAGCGCCATCGCGGAGAAGACGTGCGAGCGCGCCGGTTGCGGCACGTGCTCGAACTCCGTCAGCACGCTGCTCTCGACCGCCGGCAGAATTCTCTCGCGATAAATCTGTCCCAGATCAAAGTTGCGCGTGCCGGCCGGGACGAACGCGTTCAGCGGCGAGGCGGCTGCGATTTCGCGGAGCTGATCGAAATTGGCGCGGCTCCAGACGATTTCCTCGCGGTAGGTCAGGTATCGCTCGCCGTCGTCGCCGCCGACCGGGATGCGGGCGCCCTCTCGTTCGTCGCCGAGCGCGACGGCGACAATCGGAATCTGATGGTCCTTCCACAGGGCGCGGGCCGCCTCGACCGGATAGCTGTCGTGGTCCTCGCCGTCGGTAATCAGCAGCACGACCTTGCGCGTCTGGAGGGCGTCGTCGAACGCGGCGTCGGCCTTGCGGATCGCGTCGCCGATGAGCGAACCGCCCACCGGACTGCTCGAGGTCGAGACATCCTGCATCGCCAGCCGGAAGAAGCCGTAATCGTTCGTCAGCGGGCACTTGAGGCTGGGCAGCCCGGCGAACGTAATGAGCCCGACGCGGTCGCCGCCCATCGCGGGCAGCAGGTCTTCCACCAGCGAGACCTTTGCGCGCTCCAGTCGGTTCGGCGCGATGTCGCGCGCCAGCATCGACTTGGACACGTCCAGCAGCACCAGTACGTCCACGCCGCGTCGCAACACGCGCTCCTCGCGCTCTCCCCAGCGCGGACCGAGCAGCGAGAACGCGGTGCACAGCAGCGACGTCGTGACCAGGCCGACCCGCAGCGCGGTCCAGCTCACGCTCATTCGCGGCGCAATGCGGTGCACCAGTTGGGCATCGGCGAATTGGCGAAGGGCACGCCGCCGCTGCCAGATGCCATACAGCCCGGCTGCGGCCGTCGCGAGGACGAGCCACACCAGGTACAGCCTCGAAAGGTGGTCAAAGGTCAAGTCGTTCATTCAGCGATAGCGTAACGCGAGAGGCGCGTCGCAGGGCGAATACGCGCTGCGCACCTCCGGGAAACGGATGCCGGCCGGACGCGTTGTGTCGAGCGCTCCGTTGTCTGCGGCCGCCGCGTCAGCTCCGAGCCGGGATGAGACCGGTCGGAGACCGGTCCCCCGAATGAGGATGACCGGTCAGAGACCGGTCCCCCGAATGAGGATGACCGGTCAGAGACCGGTCCCCCGACGATGGATGACCGGTCAGAGACCGGTCCCCTCAGGAATCTTGACGAGCGCGGCCGGTCTTATGCCGTCGCGACCGCCATCATCGCGCCGTCCTCGAGCCACGAGCCGGCCGGCGAGCCGTCCAACCACGGCTTGAACTCGTCGTAGAGGTCCGGCCGGGCCTGGCGCAGGCCGTCGATGCTGTCGAAGTGAAACTCCTCGGACTTGCCGTCGCGCGTGATCTTGATTGTCACGCCGTTCTCATCGACGCTGATCGATCGCGACTCTTCCGAATCTCCGCCGAGGCCCCACTGGCTGGACGACCAGCTCTGCGACCAGGCGGACTTGGCGCCACTCATCGCGTCGCGGGCCTGGTCGGCAGCGCGCTTCTGGAGCTGGCGGGCTCGCTCCAGCTGTTCCTGAATCCGCTTCTGAAAGTCCTGCTGGAGAGCGGGAAGGTCCGGCACGTTTGGCGGCGTCAGAATCATCGGTCGCCCTGGCGCCAGCGAATGCCGCCGCAGCAGCCGGTGCGCGTCGGCGTCCTCGCGAGCGAGATCCTCGACATTGTCGTACGTCGCGGCGCTCTTCTCACCCGCGGGGTCGGTCCGCTCAACCGTAATCCGGCCATCCTCGGAGCGCTCGATGAGCAGCTCGCCGGCGTCGGTGCGCGTGCGAATTCGGAACTCGAGGTGCTCGTCCTCCGCCGCGAAATCGTCGAACTTGAAGAACCAGCGCGCGGCGTCGTCCGGGTCGTTGAACAGGTGCAGGCGGAACGGCTCGGCGTTGAAGTCCTTCCACTGGTCGAGCCACTGTTCCCACGCCGGACCGCCGATGTCATGAAGGCGGTTCTGCACATCCTCGGGCAGTTCGTTCAGCCGGCCGAGCGGCTCGAGCATCCAGTTGCCCAGCGCGTCGCGCGTCAGGCGATGTCCGAAGTATCGCTCGAACGAGTCGGTCGCGTCGGCGGCCGGTTCCTCGAACTTGAATTCGTACGAATCGGTCTGGGGGCGCGGTTCGGGCCGCACGCGCAACGTCTGCTGTCGCCCGCCTCGCAGCACCACCATTTCGATGTCGCGGCTGGCGCCGGCCTCGACGATCGCGGCGGTGAGATCTTCCAGGTTCCGGATCTCGCGCTCGTCCACCGACACGAGTACGTCGTAGCGCTCCAGTCCGGCCCGGTCGGCCGGGCTTTCCGACACCACATTCGCGATCATCAGGCCGGCGCGGTCGAGATGGGCCGCGAGCGGCTCCGGCGCCGGCGCGACGCGCACGCCGATCCACGCGTCCGACGCTGCCGCGGCGGCGGCGCCGGCGAGAGCGACCACGAAGGGCGCGCTCCGTCCGCCGTCCGCGCTGGCGGACGCGAAGAGCGCGCTGCGCGTGGAGTTGGCGAGGAACAGACTCAGCACGCCGAGGGGAATCAGGAACAGCTTCATCGCAAACTCCTTCAGAAATCTTCATGCAGCGGGATGGCCCGCGTTTGAATGCGCTTGACTTCCACCACGAGGAATTCACCGGCACGCTCGCCCGGAATCACGATCCAGTCGCGGTCGGTGTCATTCACGCGAACCTGCGGACGCTCATAGGAAGCCGGCAATTCGGCCAGCGAATCGCCCCACGACGGCGGCGGCGCGAACCAGGACGCCATCTGCGGCGAGCCGCCGGGCGCGCCGGGACGGCTGCCGCCGGTCCGTGGCGCGTCCCACACGAACAGCGCGATCGCGGCCGCCGCCGCCATCGCGCCGTAGCGCAGCGCGCGCGCCGACCACGAGAGCCGCACGCGCGCTTCGATCGAGCGCCCCATCGCCTGGCGCAGGGCGCGCCGCACTTCGCGGTCGATCGCGCGATGTTCCTCGAACAGCGCGTCGGCGGCGGAGTCGCGCCGCAGCGTGCTCATCAGCTCGCGGCGATCGTCCCGCGTGGCCTCTTCATCGAGGTATCGCGAGATCAGGATTTCGAGTCGTTCCCGTGCGTCGCTCATTCTTCCACCCCGTCACGGAGCATCTCGCGGAGCAGCCGGCGGGCTCGCACCAGCCGGGTTTCGACCGTCTCGACCGGCAGGCCGAGCAGCTCCCCGATCTCCGCGTACGTCCAGTCCTCCAGGTGCCGCAGCACGAACGGTTCGCGATAGATCAGCGGCAGCGCCTGCACAGCCCGCAGCAGCGCCTGACTCAGCTCGTCCCGCGCTACCGCGCCCAGCGGGCTGATCGGGCGTCCGTCTTCCAGTCCCGCGGCGATCGACTCGAGCGGCGCCCCGCGCCGCCGCTTGGCCGATTGCCCCATGTCGATCGCGGCGTTTCGCGCCACCGAATACAGCCACGACCGCAGGCGGGCCGGATCCTGGAGCGAGGGCAACCGCCCCCACACCTGCATCCACACCTGCTGGGCGATGTCGTCCACCAGGTTCGACCGTCCGACCACCGCATAAATCACGCTGCGGACCCATGAATCGTGTTCGCGCACGAGTCGGTCCGCGGCCGGACGATCCCCTTCCTGGGCCGCCCGAACCAGCTCCCGCAGGGCCTCGACGTTGGCCGTCGCCGATTCCATGTTCACCGGTTTAGACGGCTCGCGCGGGGTTTGCATTTCAAAATTCGTCCCAGGGTCCGGGTCGCGGCCGGCACGCCTTGGAGCGCGCATTTTCGGAACCTACTATGCTCGCAGCAATCGACTTTCGCCAGAGGAGAGCCGCCATGCCGCTGCCGCGCGTCCTGAAGGACCTGCTGAACCTGCCGACCGCAGCCTTCGTGGAGACGGAAGTGCTCGTCTACATCCGCCGGGTCTGCGAAGCGCTCCCTGGCGTGACGCTCCGCGAGGATTCTCACGGAAACCTGTTCGCGACCTACCGGCGCAAGCCGCGCAAAGCTCGCCCGCTACTGCTTTGCGCGCACACCGACCACCCCGGCTTCGTCGCCGAACGCATGACCGGCCCGCGGACTCTGTCGGCCGAATTCCGCGGCGGCGTGTACGCCGAGTATCTTCCCGGGCAGCGCGTGCGGTTCTGGAGCGGCGGCGTCTGGGTGCGCGGACGGGTCGAACGCGTGACGAAAACCAAGGCCGTCTACCGGCTCATTCAGAAAGTGCGCATGCCGGAGCAGGCGCTGGTGCGCGTTTCCGCCGAGGTCGCGCCCGGCTCCCCTGGAATGTGGGATTTGCCGGACGCGCGCCTGAGAGGAGACCACGTCCACGCGCGCGGCTGCGACGATATCGCCGGCTGCGCGGGCTTGCTCGAACTACTCATCCGCCTGGCCCGCAAACGCGCCGCGGCCGAGGTCACGTGCCTGTTCACGCGTGCCGAGGAGGTGGGCTTCGTCGGCGCCATCGCGGCGGCGCGATCCCGCAGCATCCCGCCCGGTCTGCCGATCGTCGCGATCGAGACCAGCAGCGCGCGGGCCGGCGCGCAGATCGGCGGCGGACCCGTGCTGCGCGTGGGCGACAAGGCCAGCATCTTCACGCCCGCGCTCACGCATTTCTGCGGCCGGGTCGCGATGGAGCTAGCGAAGCGCCGCAAGGCGTTCCGATTTCAGCGCAAACTGATGGACGGCGGGACGTGCGAATCGACGGCGTACGCGGCGTATGGATACGAAGTGACCGGAATCTGCCTGGCGCTGGGCAACTACCACAACATGGACGTGGACAGGACGACCATCGCGACCGAGTACGTCAGCCTCTCGGACTGGAAGGGCATGGTCGATTGGTTCGAGGCGCTGGTGATGGACGAGCGCGGCTACGACGGAAAGTCCGACGCGGCCGAGCTGCGCGGCGACTTCGAGAAGCGCTTCAAATCGTGGCTGCCGAAGTTGCGCGGGTAGCGTGCCGTCCGCGGGCGTATCGCCCGCCGTGAGTCGCAGCGGGAAAGACCGGTCAGAGACCGGTCCCCCAAGTGAAGAAGACCGGTCGGAGACCGGTCCCCCGGAGAATGGGGCAGCGCTGGCGTCTCGCACGGCGGGGATCGCGCCATCGAACGTGGCGGGGATCGCGCCATCGAACGTGGCGAGGATCGCGCCGATCAGCCTCGTCAGGACAGGACGGCCTCGATCTGCCGCAGACCCCAATCCAGCTCGTCCGCGGTGATGCACAGCGGCGGCGCCAGGCGAATCGTCTGCTCGTGCGTGTCCTTGCACAGCAGCCCCGCCTCCAGCAGCTTCATGCAATACGGTCGCGCCTTGCCCGCCTCGGGCTTCAGCTCGATGCCGGCCCAGAGGCCGCGGCCTCGCACCTCGCGAATTTTGTCGGTGTTCATCGTACGCAGGCGCGAGAAGAGCCGCTCGCCAAGCACGCGCGCGTTCTCCTGGTATCGCCCGGATTCGAGGATTGCGATGACCTGCCGCGCGATCGCGCATGCCAGCGGATTGCCGCCGAACGTGCTCCCGTGATCGCCCGGCTTGAATACGCCCAGCACGTCGCGCTTCGACGCCACCGCCGAGATCGGCATGATCCCGCCGCCCAGCGCCTTGCCGAGGATGTACATGTCCGGCACGACGCCTTCCCATTCGCACGCGAACGTGCGGCCGGTGCGGCCGAGGCCCGATTGAATCTCGTCCGCGATGAACAGGACGTTGCGCGACGCGCAGAGTTCCCGCGCGTTCTTCAGGTATCCGCCCGGCGGCACGAGGATGCCCGCCTCGCCCTGAATCGGTTCGACCAGAAACGCGGCCGTGTGGTCGTCGATCGCGGCTTCGAGCGCCCGGAGATCGCCGTACGGAACGACTTCGAAGCCCGGCGTGTACGGTCCGAAGTCCTGGCGCGCCTGATCGTCGGTGCTGAAGCTGATGATGGTCGTGGTGCGGCCGTGAAAGTTCTCGGCGCAGCAGAGGATCTTGGCCTTCCCCTGCGGAATTCCCTTGACGCGATATGCCCACTTTCGCGCGGTCTTGATCGCGGTCTCAACGCCTTCGGCGCCGGTGTTCATGGGCAGGACCATGTCCATGCCGGTCAGGCGCGCCAGGGCCTCGGAGAACGGGCCGATCTGGTCGTTGTGGAACGCGCGGCTGGTCAGCGTGACGCGCTCGAGCTGCGCCCGCGCGGCGTCGACCAGCTCCGGGTTGCAGTGCCCGAAGTTGACGGCCGAATAGGCCGCCAGCATGTCCATGAACCGGCGGCCTTCGGTGTCATAGACCCAGACGCCTTCGGCGCGGGCCACGACGACGGGCAGGGGGTGGTAGTTGTGCGCGGCGTACTGCTCGACCAGCTCGATGTGCTCGGCGCCGGTCGCGGGTTCGGCGTGCAGCCGACGGATCATGAGAACCTCCCTTAATTGTCGGGGGACCGGTCTCTGACCGGTCTTTCGTAACGCGACCTTGGGGGACCGGTCTCTGACCGGTCTCTCGTAACGCGATCTTGGGGGACCGGTCTCTGACCGGTCTTTCATAACGCGATCTTGGGGGACCGGTCTCTGACCGGTCTCTCGTAACGCGATCTTGGGGGACCGGTCTCTGACCGGTCTTTCATAACGCGACTCCTGGCACCCAAGGCGCCCGCGCTCCCCTGGCGCCGGCGGTCGGCGCGGGTCGACGGCAGCGGTCCATCCGTACGCGTGAAGCGTTCTGCCCGGCGCTTGGCGCACGCCGGTCGCATCTGGCCGCGAACCGGCATTGTAGCGGATCGCCTGGCGGCGAGGGTCGATGGGCGCGCCGTCGCGCAGTGCACTCGCGCGATCCGTGCACTGCACCGTGCTCGAGAAGCCACGTCCGATTAACGATCCCCGACCCAGCCGAGCTGCGACCGTGAGGGAACGGCCCCTGCCGATCCTCTGGCAGGGTCGGACTTCCGCGCCCGACGGAAGCCGCGGGGCGGATACGCTCGGCGCGGTTGGGAGCGCGCCGTGTTTGATCCAAAGTGAAGACCGGTCGGAGACCGGTCCCCCAAGGGGAGGAGAGCGACCGGTCAGGAGACAGCATCCCCAGCGAATCCGCCGCAAGACCATGCGACCCGCGGCGCGCCGGACTGGGGCGCGGTGGTCTACGGCGCGCCGGACTGCGACGCGGGCGACTGCGCCGTGGGCGGAATCGCGTGCGGCGCGGCCGGCGGGTCCACCTTGTCCACAAACACGCCCGGCGGGAACGTCTGCACCACGGTCGAGTCGATGTGTTTCATGGCCGCGATCGGCGTCATCTTCCACTGCACCGGGCAGGTGGACAGAAACTCGACCATTCCGAGGCCCTTGTCTTCGAGCTGCGCGCGGATCGCCTTGCGCATGTGCTTGCGGGCAATGTTCACGTTCTTGGGACTCGTCAGCGGCACGCGCGCGGCATACGCGACGCCCGGGAGCGTCGCGAACATTTCGCAGATTGCCAGCGGCGCGCCGGTCAGTCGCAGGTCGCGGCCGGTCGGGCTGGTCGTGGTGCGCTGGCCGATGAGCGTCGTCGGCGCCATCTGTCCGCCGGTCATGCCGTAGATGCCGTTATTCACGAAGAAGATCGAGATGCGCTCGCCGCGCGCCGCCGCGTGAATCGTCTCGGCGATCCCGATGCTGGCCAGGTCGCCGTCGCCCTGGTAGGTGAACACGAAACGGTTCGGGTCGCAGCGTTTCACGCCGGTGGCGACCGCCGGCGCCCGCCCGTGGCTGGCTTCGAGCATGTCGAATTCGAAGTAGTCATAGGCCAGCACAGCGCAGCCGACCGGGCATACGCCCACGGTCCGCTCGAACAAGCCGAACTCCTCGACCATTTGCCCGACGAGCTGGTGAATGATGCCGTGCGTGCAACCGGGGCAATAGTGCATCGGCTGCTGCGCCATCACCTCCGACCGTTCGTAGACGCATTCGCACGCCTGCTCGGCCGCCTCCACCGCGACGCCTTCTTCCGAGTTCATCGATCGGCCTCCGCCTCGCCCCGCAGAACGTCCAGGATGCGTTCGGCGATTTCCTCCGGCGTGGGGAGCACGCCGCCCATCTTTCCGAAGAAGTGCACCGGCGCGCGCCCGTTTACCGCGAGCTGCACGTCCTCGACCATCTGCCCTCCGCTCAACTCGAACACGAGGAACCCTCGCACGCGCCGAGCCAGCTCCCGCAGCGGCGCGGTCGGGAACGGCCAGAGCGAGATCGGGCGGAGCATGCCGACCTTGTGCCCGTGCGCGCGAAGCTGCCGGACCGCGGACAGTGCGCAGCGGGCCGAGATCCCATACGCGACGACCACGACTTCTGCGTCGTCGATCAATCGTTCGTCGTATCGCACCTCGCGCGCCGCCGCCTCGCGGTACACGCTCTGGAGCGCCTCGTTGTGTCGGCACAGCTCTTCCGGGTTCAGGCGCAGCGAGTTGGTGACATTCTTGTATCCGCGCTGGCCGCGACCGCCGGCGGCCCAGGGCTTGTCCGGGTGCGGAACGGGCGGGAATGCGTCCGGCACGCTTGCCGGCTCGAGCATGGAGCCGAGCACGGCGTCGGCGAGGAGGATGGACGGCATGCGATAGCGGTCGGCCAGCTCGAACGCGAGCGCCGGGAATTCGAACATCTCCTGCACATTCCAGGGCGCAAGGACGATGCAGCGGTAGTCGCCGTGCCCGCCGCCTTTGACGGCCTGGAAATAATCGCTCTGCGACGGCGCGATGTTGCCCAGGCCCGGCCCGCCGCGCATCACGTTGACCAGCAGGCAGGGGAGCTGCGCGCCGGCGATGTAGCTGAGCCCCTCCATCATGAGGCTGATGCCCGGGCTGGAGCTGCTGCTCATGGCGCGATGTCCCGCGCCGGCAGCGCCGTAAATCATGTTGATCGAGGCCACCTCGCTCTCGGCCTGGATGAACACACGGCCGAGCTTCGGCATGAGGCCCGACATGATCTCGGGAATCTCGTTCTGCGGCGTGATGGGGTAGCCAAAGAACGCTTCGCATCCGCCGTGAACGGCGCCGAGGGCGATCGCTTCGTTGCCCTTCACGAGACGTCGGGTCGCGGGCGGTGCGGCATTGTTCGAAGCATCCGCGTGGGCCGGGCGGGTCGGCGATCCGGTTGCGGCGATCATGATGGCTTCTCCGGGGACTGCGGCTTGGCCGGCGCGGCGGCGCGCTTACGCGGCTTGCGATAGACCGACATGCCGCCCTCGGGGCACATCTGCGCGCACAGCGCGCAGGACGTGCACTTCTCCGCGTCGTGCAGCTCGGCCGGGTGATAGCCCTTCGCGTTGAGTTCCTCGCTCAGCCGCAGCGCGTGCTGCGGGCAGAACTCGACGCACAGGCTGCATCCCTTGCAGCGATCGGCCTCGATCTCGACTTTCTTCATGGGCTGCGCTCCTCGGCACGCGGAGCGTTGCGAATCGTGCTCCGCGGCGGGATGCGGCGCGCCGGGCGCGATCGGCCGGGCGAAGCGCCGGGTCAACAGGGTCACGGCAATCTCCGTGCCGCACTGTGGGCATTCCGATGCGCGATTCGTGCCTGCGCAGGACGGCTGGCGCGCGGTTTATCTGAAGCAGGCGGCCGGCGGCGGCCCGCAAGGTCCGGCGCGGTGGATCGTCCAACGCGGAAGTGAGGAGTTTCGCCCAACGGCTGCGCGAATGCACCCAATTCTCGGCCTTGGGCGAAGGCGGCCGACCCGGCGGCGAATCCCGGCTTGAACGGCGCGCGACACGGCGCTGTACGCGCTTGGGGAACGCGCCCACAATGCCGCCCAGGTGGCCGGGCGAAGCCCGTGCGGGCCTGCGCGTCGGCCGGCGTATGGGCGTCGTCGGAATTCGAGCGGGAGGTCTGAACTGTGACGACGGAATCCAATCCACCCGTGCAGCCGTCCGCGCCGGTTAAGCCGCGGGCGGCGAAGCACGTGCACCAGGTCGTGTTCATCGGCTACCCGAAGCTGCTGTTTCTGTGGCCGGTGCTGCTGTGCGGTCTGCTGTTCTGGCCGCTGGCCGGCTGGATGAGTCCGGACGATCCGAACGCCTCGGAGACGCTCGGGTGGGTGTACGTCTGGGTGACGATCTTCGTCTTTCTGGCGATGGGCGTGGACGTGGACCGCAACCAGGCGATCTTTCTGATCGTGTTGTGCGGCGCGATCTGGGTGCTGGGCTTGTGGCTTCGCGACATGAAGGGATTCACGTTCTTCGGCGACGTGTATCGCTGGTTTGATGCGCTCGAAGTGCGATATGACCGCGCGATGGGTCTGGCGCTGAGCCTGATCCTGCTGATCCCGTACGTGGTGATGCTCGTGCTCGCGCGGCTGAACGACTATTGGCGCATCACGCACAACGAATTCGAACACTACTCGCTCGGACGGATGGACGACTCGCTCGGCCGCGGCGCGAAGACGATCCGCACGAGCTATCCCGACATGTTCGAGGCGATTCTCGGCTTGGCCGGCACGCTGATCGTCTTCAACGCCTCCGGCACGCAGGAGCTGCGCCGCATTCCGCACGTGATGTTCCTGCCCTTCGTCCGGGCGCGGCTGAACAAGATTCTTGAGAGCACGTCGATCATCACCGAGCATCACGAGGAAGAAGAAGAGACGGCGATGTGACACGCGCGGCGACACCGCCCGCGGCGCGACGGGCCCGGCAGCGCCGCCGTCTAGGCAAGGATGCTTCGCGTGGACCACTTCGGCTACGTCGCCGGCGAATTGCGATGTGAGGACGCCCCCGCCGCGGCGCTGGTGCAGCGGTTCGGCTCGCCCCTGTACGTCTATTCGCGGGCGACCCTCGAGCATCACTTCAGCGCCTTGCGGGCCGCCTTCGCGCCGCTCAATCCGCTGATCTGCTTCTCGATCAAGTCCTGCCCGAACGTGCACATCTGCCGGATGCTGCGCGAGCTGGGCAGCGGATTTGACGTGGTCAGCGGCGGCGAGCTTCACCGCGCGCTGCTGGCCGGCGCCGATCCGGCGTCGATCGTGTTCGCGGGCGTCGGCAAGTCCGACCGGGAGATCGGCGAGGCGCTGGCGGCCGGCGTCGGGCTGTTCAACGTCGAGAGCGAATCGGAGCTGGAGCTGCTGGGGCAGATCGCGCGGGAGCGCGGCTCGATCGCAAGCGCGGCGCTGCGCGTGAACCCCGACGTCGATCCGAAGACGCACCGCTACACCACGACCGGCAAGAAGGCCACCAAGTTCGGCGTCGACCTCGAGCGCGCCCGCGAGGTCTTTCGCGCGCACGCCGCGGCGCGCAGCGGCGCGTCGGCGCAGTCGGCCGACGCGCGCTGCGTGAACCTCCGCGGACTGCACGTTCATCTCGGCTCGCCGGTCAATGATCTCGACGCCTACCGCGAGAGCGTGCGCCGCTGTGTCGCGCTCATCGAGCAGTTGCGGCAGGACGGCTGCGGCATCGACACGCTCGATCTTGGCGGCGGGTTTGCGGCGGATTATCTGGGCGACGCCGGCGCGGCCTTCGCGCCCTATGCGCACGCGGCTGCGGAAGAGCTCACCGGTCGCGGGCTGCGGATCGTCCTCGAGCCGGGACGGGCGATCGCGGCGAACGCCGGCGTGCTGCTGGCGCGCGTGGTGCACGTGAAGCAATCGGGCGAAAAGCGCTTCGTGATCGTCGACGCGGCGATGAACGACCTGATCCGCCCGGCGCTGTACGGCGCGTATCACTTCGTCTGGCCGGCGAGCGCGCGCGGGCGCGTGCCGACCACGCGACGGGCGGAGCAGCCGTTCGATGGCCTGCTGCGCTGCGACGTGGTCGGGCCGGTGTGCGAGAGCGGCGATTTTCTCGCCCAGGATCGGCTGCTGCCGCCGGTGCACCGCGGCGACGTGTTGGCGATCTTCACGGCCGGGGCGTACGGGATGAGCATGTCCAGCCAGTACAATTCCCGGCCGCGCGCCGCCGAGGTGCTGGTGAGCGGGTCCGACGCGCAGCCGATTCGCCGGCGCGAGACGTACGAGGACCTGGTGCGGGCGGAGCTGGAGCTGTGAGCGACACGGCGTAGTGCAGCGCGGGTCGATCGATGTGTCCGGGATCCGCGCCGCTACAATCCTGTCTGCGGTCATGAGCCTTTCGGAATTCGTCGATCGAAGCGCGTCATGCGGCCGATGAACGGGGCAGGGCATGTCGCCGGGTCGGTCGCGTGGCGTGATCGGGCGGGAGCCGGGCCGGGAGCTTGAGCGATGTCGAAATCGAGAGTTGCGATCTTGAAGACCACGCCGGCGACGGTGCTGCGCGACTATCACGAGCTGATGAACCTGGCCGGTTATCAGAACGTGGTCGCGAAGGACGCCGACACCGCGCTGAAGGTGAACATCTCATGGCATTTCTTCTTCCCGGCCAGCAGCACGACGCCGTGGCAGCTCGATGGCGTGATCCGCGCGATGAAGCGCGATGGCTATGACCCGAACCTGATTCACGCCTGCCACAATCGCACGGTGGTGATCGACGCGCGCTTCGGCGAGCGCGAAAACAAGCAGGTGCACGTGACCGACGCGCACGGGCTGCGGAACATCCACCTGTACGACGGCTCGCAGGACTGGATTCCGGTTCGCGAGGCGGTGGGCGACCTGACGAAGCAGTTCACCTGCCTGAACGAGGTGTATCCGAAGGGATTCATGATCCCGAAGCGGTTCATCGGCGAGAACATCATCCATCTGCCGACGGTGAAGACGCACATCTTCACGACCACGACCGGCGCGATGAAGAACGCGTTCGGCGGACTGCTGAACGAGCACCGCCATTGGACGCACCCGGTGATTCACCAGACGCTGGTCGATCTGCTGATGATTCAGAAAAAGATTCACCGCGGCGTGTTCGCGGTCATGGACGGCACGTTCGCGGGCGACGGACCGGGGCCGCGATGCATGATCCCGTTCGTGAAGAACGTGCTGCTGGCCAGCGAAGACCAGGTGGCGATCGACGCGGTCGCAGCAAAGCTGATGGGCATCGACCCGATGTCCATCCAGTACATCCGCATGGCGCACGAGCTGGGCCTGGGCTGCGGCGACCCGGCCGGGATCGAGATCGTCGGCGATCCGGCCGCCGCCCGGGAGAACTGGAACTTCGCCGGTCCGTTCAAGAAGATGACGTTCGCCAGCCGGATGCAGCACAAGATCTACTGGGGCGGCTTGAAGAAGCCGATCGAGTGGTCGTTGAAGACCTGGCTGGCGCCCTGGGCCTACATCGCCAGCGTGATCTACCACGACAGCTTCTGGTACCCGGTGCTGGCGAAGCGCGCGGTTCAGGACTGCCTGGCGAGCGAGTGGGGCCGGCTGTTCGAGAACTGGGAGCAGGTGCAGGCCCAGGCGACCGAGCTGGGCTTCCCGGTGGTCGGCGACCGCCCGCACCAGCTCACGCATTCGGGCTGGAAGGCGTTCGGCAAGAGCCTCAACATCCTGAAGACCTGCGTGCTCCAGAACCCGGACGTGGGGAGCAAGCGGCGGAAGGTGGGGGCGTAGGCTTGGGTACCCCAAGGCGGGCGACGAGTGCGCCATTCGCCTTGCTCCCGCCCACCGAGGGCCGTAATGAAGCGAAGGCTCCGAATCAATCGATTCCCGCACGCCGCTGTATCCGTTTCGCGCGTGCGCATCACAAATCGACGATTCGTCTATGTGATCTGCACGCCCCGCGCACAGCCATATCCGAGGGGAAAATCACGAATCGTGTATATCGGCACGACCAAGCAGGGTGTGCATCGAGTCTCGGCGAGCTTAGCAAGGGTGGCGGACGAATTTCTCGTGCGCTGGGGCGTCCGCCGATTGGATGCGTACGTTGTTTCGTGCCGGCCTCGGCAGCGAATTGCCACGTGGAAGCTGCTTGAGAGAGACATGCTCATCGTGTTCAAGGACCAGTTCAGGCAGGTACCGATGCACAACGTCGTCGGAAAGAACTACAGCCCGGAGAAACTCAGTCGCCAGTTCACGCTTCGCGGATTGACCAGCATTGTTCGAAGCTTTGACTCGTAAGACCGGTCGGCGCCACGCCGCGCGCTTCCGCACCGGATCCGCGCGGCCGATCGCACGGAGCGCAAGTCATGTCGGCAAGCTCGGCGGCGAAGTGCGCCTTTTCTTGGCTGTTCGCGGTCGTCGCGATGACGCCGCAGGTCTTGGCGCAGCAGTCGGCGCGCGAGCGACTCGAAAAACTCAACGTTCGCCTGAAGACCGATCACTACGAACTGGCCGGCACGGTCGATGACGTCCGACTGAAGCAGTATGCGGTCGCGCTGGAGGCGATCTACGCCGAGTATTCCCGCGCGATGGCAGGATTCTTTGAGACTACCCATGCGCCGAGAGACGGACGCGACGCGCGCGCGAAGTCGGATCGTGCGCGGCCACGCGGATCCGCGAGCGAATCGGGCAACGCGGGGACGGAGGCCGCCGACCGCGAACACGCCGCCGCTTGCGAGGACGATCCGGAACCGAAGCGATTCCGCGTCGTGATTCTGCGCGAGCCGCACGAGTACAGCGCCTTCACCCGCGAAGTGATGGGCATCGGTTCGGCCGAGTTCTCGATCGGCCTGTTCGCGCCGGCGCTCGACCTGCTGCTGATCCTGGACCAGGGCAATTTCGACGACACGCGCGAGGTGCTGTTTCACGAGGCGTTTCACCAGTTCCTGGCGCGCAATGTCCCGAGCGCGCCGGTCTGGCTGAACGAGGGGCTGGCGACGCACTACGGCTACGCGCGATTTGAGCGGGGCCAGCTCAGCTTTCGCATGCCGCCGGCCGAGAAGTGGCAACTGGTCCGCAAGGCGATCAGCAAGAAGCAGCATTCTGACGTATGCACCGTGATTGGCATGGGTCGCACGGAGTTCTACGACCCGGCGGCGGTGAGCCTCAGCGGCTATCGCGGCGTGGCCCGAACGCACGTCAACTACGCGCAGGCGTACACGCTCGTGCACATGATGGCCACCGATCGCGAAGGGCTGAAGCGGCTTCAGGCGTATCTTCGCGACCTGGCGCAGGCAAAGCTCACCGCGGCGGCGTCGATGGACAAGCACTTCCCGGCCTCGTTCTGCGAAGAGCTCACCCCGGCGTGGATTCAATATGTGAATTCGCGACCGGAAACGCGGTGACGACGCCTTGAATGTTGCGGCGGTTGCCGGGGTGGGGAAAGGGCCGCTCCATGCCGGTCGCGGCTCGGCCGGGAGGCGGCGTTGGCATCGAACGCGAGCGATCTGAAGCTGGCGGTGAACGTGGCGGAATCGACGCAGGGCGCGCTGTTCACGATCGGGCACTCGTCGCACGCGCTCGAGCATTTCCTGTCGCTGTTGTCGCGGTGGGCGATCGGGCGGGTAGTCGATGTGCGGTCGCATCCAGTCAGCCGGTTCGCGCACTTCGACAAGCGACCGCTCGCCGACGCGCTTCGGATCGCCGGCGTCACGTACGAATTTCTCGGGCGCGAGCTGGGCGCGCGGCGAGAAGAGCCGGAGTGCTACGAAAGCGGGCGCGTGAATTTCGATCGGGTCGCCGTCCAGCCGCTGTTCGTGCGGGGGCTGGCGCGCGTGGCGGCGGCGGCGCGGGTCGAGCGCGTGGCGCTGCTGTGCGCCGAGAAGGATCCGCTGGATTGCCACCGCGCGATCCTGGTGTGTCGTCACCTCGGCGGGCGCGGTCTGGCGATTCGGCACATCCTCGCGGACGGGGAGGCCGAGACGCACGAGCAGGCGGAGCGGCGATTGGTCGCGCGGATGGGGATCGAGCCGTCGCTGTTCGACGGCCCCGACGGCGAGCGCGGCCGGATCGAGCGCGCCTACGCGGCCCGCGCGGGACAGATCGCGTACATCGCCGAGCCGACGCCGCGACGGTGACGCCGCGCGGCGCAAGCGACGCGGGGATCGGATGTTGTCATTGCCGACGGGCAGCGCGGCGCGTCAGCGAATGCGCCATTCAAGCGACCGAAGTTCACATGGCTCTGGGTTCGTTTTCCACAGATAACCTAGCTTTGATGAAAGAAAACGTTGACGGGCGCGAGCGGCGCCGATAGCGTTTGAGTCACGGGTGTCCGCAGGCCGGGATTTCTACCCGCGGGTTTCGAGCAGCACGTCGTGCGGGTCCGCGCTTGCGCCGTAGAGTCCATTCGGAGGAGGAGATGTCCATGTGGGTACGCGCGTCAGCCGGAAGGCTGAGGAAATGGCTCGTGTTGCCGGCGGCCGCGCTAGCGCTGAGCAGCGCGGCGCTGGCGGATGACTGGACGATTCACATCACGGTAGACAATCAGTATGACGTCTACTTCGGCGATGCGACGGCCACGGATTTCCACGCCGGAGGCGACACGAACTGGACGGACACGGAGACGTGGACTGCGCTGGGGCGCGATCCGACGGACTTCCTGTACGTCTCGACCGCTTCGGACCACGCCGTCGCGCAGGGATTCCTGGCGGAATTCATCAACACGACGGCGGGCGCCACGATCAAGACCGGCGACGCGGATTGGGACGTGTTCCCGGCCGGCAAGTACCTGAGCCTGATCGACGGCAGTTGGCCGAATCCGTGGCCGCCGTCGCTCATGCCGACGCAGGCGCAGGTGGACGCGGCGATCGCCTACGCGACCGCCAACAACCTGTGGACGGACACGACCACCGCGCCCGGTTACAACAACGGCGCGTCGCCGCTGCCGTGGGGGACGCGTCCGGGCATCGCCGGGGACGCGGACTGGATCTGGTACGACTCCGGCACTGGAACTTCGTCGCCGTATCCGGCGCCGTTCGACGGGTACAACCACGACGAGTTCCTGATCTTCCGCGTGCCGAACGTGCCGGAGCCATCTTGCGCGGTTCTCCTGCTGGCCGGACTTCTGGCGGCCCGTCGCCGCTGATTCGCTCGCGACAATGCTCAATCGCCGTGCCCGCGCGGGCCGCCAGTCGCATTCGACTCGGCCGCGCGGGCACGCGTGTCTGTGCACTGCGCGTCTTTGTCTGACGCGCAGCCGCTCAGTTGCAGTTCGTGCCGAATTCCTCGATCAGCTCCGAGAGGTCCCCCAGGCCGACGCTGCCGTCGCCGTCGATATCGGCGTTCGCGTCATAGCAGGCGTCGGAGCTGCTGCAGCCGAAGTTCTCGAGCAGGTCCGACAGGTCCGCCAGACCGACGACGCAGTCGCCGTCGAGGTCGCCACTCTCGCAACCGGGATTCGGGCACCCGGGCGACGCGACCGGCGCGAACACCAAGCGCGCGGACGGGGGCTGGTCGTCGATGATGTACAGATACTCGTTGATTCCGTCGGTGCCCTGGAGCATGTCCGCTCCGAGCACTCCGAAATCGCTGTTCAGATCGTTGAGCAAGAGCACGGTGAGGGGCTGGCCCGGGAATCCGAGACCGAGCTGGAAGCCCTGCACCAGCGCCACCGGAAACACAGTCTGCTGAATCTGGTTCTGCTCGCCGATGGACAGGCGTGCGAGCATGTTGGGGTCTTCCTCGGCGAGATCGACGCTGCCGATGATCGGCGCGCCGATCTCGAAGGCGAGCGACTGCGGAATCATCGATTGCGCCGCGCCGCTGTAGATCACCATGTCGCGCGCGCTTCCGCCCAGTCCGCTGAAGAAGACCACGTCTTCGAGCACCGGTCGCACCTGGTTCGTCTTGGTGTCCTGCTTGGGGACGACCGGCTTGGCGGGGGCCTGCGGCGGAGGCGGCTCCCACGGCCAGGTCACGGTGTTCGTCTTGGCGCGATAGCAGGCGTCGACCGCGTCCTGCCAGGGCTTGCCGAGCAGGTTGGACGTGGCCCAGCTATCGTTGTTCTTTGAGACATACACGGTGGTGGTCGTGACGCAGATGTTCCCGGCTGAATCGGTGCTCGCCAGCGCGACCGAGTCGAAGCACCACGTCTCCACCTCGCCGCCGTTGAAACTCTTCGAGCCCGACGCGGCGTCGGGCGTGCCGTCGCCGTTCGCATCGGCCAACAGGCCCATGGTGTTGGCGCAGGCCCGGCTCAGCAGCGTCTGGCTCGCGCCGCTGTCAAACAGAAACTGGGTCGTGCAGCACTGAAGATTCTTGCAGGCCGTTCCGGAGACGTTGACGCCCGCGTGTGCGACGCCCACCCCGATGCAGGCAAGCCCGGACGCCGCGACAAACCCGAATCCGATGCGAATGACGGTAGATGGCATGGCGACTCCTCCCAACGCTAAAGTGGCGGCCGGCGATCCGACAGGACGCCACGCCGACGTCTCGACGCGAAACCGAAATGACTGACCCCGCGGGCGGTTCGGCCCGAACCGAACTCAAGCGCGTTGATCGCTACCACCGTAGGCGCAGCCGTGCGGCAACGACTGCAACGAATTCCGGTTCTGCGGCGACGCGATCTCCCCGCGAGGTCGGCAGTCCGCGAAGAAGCCGAGGCGCCGCGCGACTCCCTGAAACGGCGCTCAAGAGGTGTGACGCGCACGGGACGTCTCGTGGAAGCGCGACGGCCCGGTCGGGCAGGAATCGCCGCGACCGGGCCGACGTGATTTCATCCGAGCCGGTTTGGCCGGGCGGCCGCGCCGGTCGGGTTTCTTCGCAGGAGCTTAGCGGCGGCGGCGCAGCGCGAGCGCGCCCAGGGCGAGCAGCGCCATGCTGGCCGGCTCAGGAACGATCGAGATCGCGCCGAAGCTGTGGCCGACGCAATCCGAACCGGTGTTCGACGCGAGCGTCAGGCTGGTGTCGCCCAGGCTCAGATAGCCGCCGACGTCGCCTTCGGCGTGGTCGTAGTAATTCGTGCCGGCAAAGCCCGGACCGAGCAGACCCTGCCACGCGTCAAACGGCGATCCGCCCGAGAGCGGGCTGCCGTCGGTGCCGTTGATCAGGAACATGTCGTCGGCCGTCTGGCCGTCGAGGGCGTTGACGAAGAAATGCGTCGAGCTGCCGTCGTACGGCGTCGTCCACGAGAAAGTCGCTTCGGCCGGGTCGCCGTCCTGGTCGCTGTCGTAGCCGGCGAAGACGTTGACTTCGCGGGCGGGCGAAACGCCGTCGTCGTAAATGACCAGCAGGGAGAAGCCTTCGCCGAGGCCGACGCCGCCTTCGTCGATCGCGCCGCCGATGCTGTAGCTGCCGTTGCCGCTCACAAGCGAAGTGACGTCCGCGAGATAGGACTCGCCTTGCGCCTGGCCCCAGCAGAGGTCGGCGCCGGTGCCGACGACGCTGCCTGCGACGGCGTTGCCGTCAATCGTGATCGCGCCGTGCGTGCCCGGAGCGTTCGTCAGGTAGTTCCAGCTGGCATACGCCTTTACGATCGTCGCACCGCCCGGGACTCCTGCGATGCTGACCGAGAACGGATCGGACTGACCGTTGCTGCTCGAACGGGTACCGGCGCCGGCGACGACGAAGTCGCCATTGACGGTTGTGCTGTAAACGTTGCTGAGACCGGTGTCCTGAGCGACTGCCGACGCGGCCAGGGCGAGAACGCCCGCTGTGGCGAGAAACACGCGCATGGTCCAACTCCTCCTGTTGCATGTCGATACACACGAACCGAAGCACGCTGCTTCGGCGGCGCGATGGGATGGGTGAAGCGGATCAGTCCCACACGGTGCGATCGGCGCGCGCTCCCCAACGGGAAAGCGTCCTCCGAGGCGCATCACGGCACCGCGTTTTGGAAATGGGAGAATCCTCCTCCTCCCTCGCTAACTCCTAGGACTCGACTTCGCGGATATCAAATGCGTCCTGGAAAAAAAGTCACAAATCCCGCCGCCGGGCGAACGCGCGCCATGTCGGACCGACGCAACGCGGCCGTACTCAGCGATAAAGTCAGCAGCGACAGTGGTTTCTGAGCAGGATTGGCTTCGAACGTGTCGCTTCGCGCGGCCTCCCGATCACTCGGTCGCCGGCGCGGCGTCCTTCAGATAGCGGCTCGGATTCGGTCCATCCACCGGCGAAAGAACATGTCGGACGTAGGCTTCCCGCTCGTGCCAGACGATCTGCAAGTCCCAGACGCAGACCGAGAAGCGCCGCGGATCGTATTCCCATCGTTCCGGCGACTCCGCAGCCGAGGCGACCACGAAGAGCAGAAGCTCGTTCTGGTTCGTCCAACCGCCCGCGACCACGTAGTTGGATCCGCAGCCGGCATGGCGGATCAGCACGCCAAGCCCGGGCGAATCGTTCGTGACGGCCGGCTGAGGCAGCATCGCCAGCGCCCGCGCAACGCCTTCTTCGAAACCGGGACAAAAAGGCGTTCCCGCCGAAAAGGCCACGTCATACGACTTCAGCCGCCAGCCCGCGTGCTCCACCACGCCGCGGAAGCCGATGGAGCGTGGTTGGTACCGCTGGCGTCTGAAGAATTCCGTCACAGCGTCGCTCCCAGTTCGAGCGCGTCGATCACTCGGTATAGTACGCATCCGGTATCGCGCGCGGACCCCCCGGGAGGCGTCACGATGGCCGAACGGCGACGTTCGTCCCCAGCGCCGTTACGGAAGCTGCATTTCGAGAGCATCGCAGAGCTGGCGGACGAAGTGCAACGCATCGCGGACGCGGATCGCGCCGAAACACTGCGGACAGGCGGCAACTGGACCGCCGGGCAGATCCTGACGCACCTGGCGGCGTGGATCGAGTACGGCTACGTCGGCTATCCGATGAAGCGGCCGCCGTGGTTCATTCGCTGGTTCCTGCGGATGAAGTTGAAGCGGATGCTGCATCACGGCATGCCCGCCGGCGTTCGCATTCCGGGCGCAGCGGGCGGGACGTATGGCGCGGACGACATGCCGGTCGCGGCGGCCGCGGCGCGCCTGACGGCCGCGCTGAACCGGCTGGAGTCGGAAGACGCACCCTTCGACAGTCCGGCGTTCGGTGCGATGAGCCACGCGGACCGAATGCGTCTGAACCTGCGGCACGCCGAGCTGCATCTGAGTTTTCTGAGCTACGGACCCTGAGTGCGCCGCGCGCGACGCGCGAGTGGTATGATCCGCGTTTCGGGCCCGGATTCGGCGGGATCATCGGATTCTGGAGTTTTGAGGCATGACACGGGCACTTCGCATCGTGGTGGGTTTGTGCGCGGGCTTGGCCGGCGCGGTCGGCGTGTTCGCCCAGGATGACTTTTCGGGCGTGCGGATCGAGTCGACGAAGCTGACGGACAGCGTGTACATGCTGACCGGCGCCGGCGGGAACCTGGGCGCGTGTGTGGGCGAGGACGGCGTGTTCCTGATCGACGACCAGTTCGCGCCGCTGACGGAGAAAATCACCGCCGCCATCGCCCGGCTGAGCGACCAGCCGATCCGCTTCGTCGTGAACACGCACTGGCATTTCGACCACACGGGCGGCAACGAGAATTTCGGCAAGGCCGGCGCCGTCATCGTCGCGCACGAGAACGTGCGACAGCGCATGAGCACGGATCAGTTCATCGCGGCGTTCGATCGGAAGATTCCGGCCGCTCCGCCGAAGGCGCTGCCGGTCATCACGTTCTCCGAATCCGTGACCTTCCACTGGAACGGCGAGGAGCTGCGCGTCGTTCACGTCGAGCCGGCTCACACGGACGGCGACAGCGTCATCTTCTTTGTGAAGTCGAACGTCGTGCACATGGGCGACGTGTACTTCAACGGGATGTACCCCTTCATCGACACCGGCGCGGGCGGCTCGATCGACGGCATGATCCGCGCGATCGACCTGGTGCTTTCGCGTCCGGAAGTGAACGACCAGACGCGTTTCATCCCCGGTCATGGTCCGCTCAGCGGCATCGCGGAGCTGAAGGCGTTTCGCGACATGCTCCGGACCGCAGGCGATCGTGTCCGCGCTCTGATGGCCGAGGGCAAGAGCCGCGACGAGGTCGTCGCGGCGAAGCCGACGGCGGATCTGGACGCGAAATGGGGCGGCGGCTTCCTTCAGCCCGACGCGTGGGTCGGCATCGTCTATGATGGGATGAAACGCTGACGAATCGCGTGGCGCCACCTGCCAGCAAGGACGAACGCATGCCACTTCCCGACGCACGGTCCAGGGTCGCCGTCTGCGCGGCGCTGAGCCTGACGCTTTGTGTTCCCGCGGCGCTCGCGCAGCGGGCGGAAATCCCGCCGGCCGAGCTCGAGCGAGCGGAAGAACTTCGCGAGGACATGCGGCGGCTGATGGGTCTGGCGCGCGACCGGGTCTTTCCCGCGCTGGTGAACATCAGTGTCATCACGGTGCACTACTGGGATGGCAAGGAGCGCAAGGGGCGCTCGGTCGGCAGCGGCACGATCATCAGCGACGACGGCTACATCCTCACGAACTACCACGTCGCCGAGAACGGCAAGAAGTTCCGGGTCACGCTTTCGGACAAGCGCGAAGTGACCGCCGAGTTGGTCGGCGAGGATCCGCTGACCGACCTGGCGGTCCTGAAGATCGATCCCAAGGAGATGGGCGGTACGCTGGCGCACGCCTCGTTCGGCGATTCGGACAAGCTCGAGATCGGCGACACAGTGATGGCCATGGGCAGTCCGTGGGCTTTGTCGCGATCGGTGACGCGCGGCAGCGTCTCGAATGTCGAGCGCGTGCTGGGCGGCAGCGAGGACGAGGCCGAGGGCGTCCGCTTCGACCAGGATCAGCGCACCGGCCTGTTCAACCGCTGGATTCAGCATGACGCGGCGATCAGCCCGGGCAACAGCGGCGGGCCGCTGGTGAACCTGGAGGGCGAGATCATCGGCGTCAACGCGCGCGGCGGCGTCATGGGCGGCGACATGGGCTTCGCGATCCCCAGCAACGTCTGTCAGCACGTTGCGGCGCAGCTCATCGAGCATGGGGAGGTGCCGCGGAGCTGGTACGGGTTCGCGCTGAAGTCGATCAAGAAGTCGGGCATGACCGAGGGCGTCTTGGTGAACTCGGTGGACCTGGAAGGTCCGGCTTACGAAGGCGGGCTGCGGGCCGGCGACGTGCTGCTGCGCATCGACGACGCGCCCGTGACGGTGCTCTATCCCGAGCAGATTCCGCCGCTGCTGAAGGACCTGGCCGATCGCCCGATCGGCACCGCGGTGCGATTCCACGTGCAGCGCGAGGAGCAGACGCTCGACGTCTCCGTGACCACGCGCAAGCTTCTGCGCGATCGCGGCGAGGAGGCCGCGCTGCGCGCCTGGGGACTGAGCGCGCAGGAGATTACGCCGAACATGGCCCGAAACCGGCGGCTCGATAGCACGAAAGGCGTGCTCATCAGCGGCGTGCGGCCCGGAAGCCCGGCCGCCCTGGCCGAGCCGCCCATCGGCCCGGGCGACATCGTCCGGTCCGTCGACGGCAAGCCGATGGAAACGCAGAAGGACCTCGTCGCGTTCTACGAGGAGTTCATGGAACGCGACCCGCTGCCGGAATATGTGCTGGTCGAATTCGATCGCCGCGGCAAGAGCCACATCACGATCTTCAAGCCTAAGGCCGAGGACGACCCCGACCCGCCGCGCGAAGTCGCCAAGGCCTGGATCGGCATCGACACCCAGCCGCTGCTCAAGCGGCTTGCCGAGCAGATGGGCCTGCCCGATACGCTCGGCTACCGCGTGACGCGCGTCTATCCGCGAACGCTCGCGGCCGAAAGCGACCTGCGCGTGGGCGACATCATCACGGAGCTGAACGGCGATAAGCTCCGCCCGCGCGGCATGCAGGACGCGGGGCAGTTTCAGCGCAAGGTGCGCGACCTCGAAATCGGCGGTCAGGCGACGCTGACGGTGCTGCGCGACGGCCAGCCGCGCAACGTGACGGTCGCGCTGGAGCGCACGCGGCTGACTCCGGAGGAGGCGCGACGCGACCGCAACACCGACTTCGAACTGACGGTGCGCGAACTGACGTTCTTCGATGTGGACGAGAACCGCTGGGACGAACACGTGCAGGGCGTGCTGGTGGTCGGGCTGGAGCCGGCCGGCTGGGCCGGCATCGGAGGACTTCGGCCGGGAGACCTGGTGCAGCGCATCGGCGACGTGACGATTACGGACCTGGCGTCGTATCGCAAGGCGATGGAGCAGCTTTCCGAGGACCAGCCGCCGCGGGTCGTGTTCGTGGTCCTGCGCGGCGTGCAAACGCACTTCCAATACGTCGAGCCGGACTGGCGGCCCAGCGCCGAGCCGTCCGACGCGGCCGAACCGGGCGGCTCGCCGGAATAGAGCAACCGCGATGTGTCGCGGGGAGCGGCTCGCTACGCGCCCTTTGAAAACCCCGGCGTGCATCCTCGGTCGCCCTTCGGCCCGCCGGCCGATACAATGCCCCGACGGTGTTCGCGGCCCGGTCTCCCAGGCGGTCTGGAGCCGGATGGCCCGCGTCACCCGCACGCGCGAGGGATCGCCGGTGCGCATCGCTCTCGTCAATCCGATTACGCGCCGAACGCAGGGCTACCACACGGTCGGCAGCTACATCCCCCAACTGGGGCTACAGGTGCTCGCGCGCGGCGTGCGCAAGCCGCACACCGTCGAGATCATCGACGAGGTCTTCGGCACGGACGGCACCGAGCCGCTCATCACGCCCGATCGCTACGACCTGGTCGGCATCACGTCCTATTCCAGCGGCGCCACGCGCGCGTACGAAATCGCCGAACACTGCCGCCGCAACGGCATCCGCACGATCATGGGCGGACCGCACGCCTCCGCCTGTCCCGACGAGGCCGCCGAACGCTTCGATTCCGTCGTCGTCGGCGAATGCGACGAGCTTTGGCCGGAGATCATCGAGGACGCGGCCACCGGTCGGCTCCAGCGGCGCTACACCGGCAAACTGTCCGACCTCGAGCAAACCGGGCTCGGCGCCGGCGATCAGTCGCTCCAGCCGATCAACGGCCGCTACGACGTGGCCGCGATTCAGACTTCGCGCGGCTGTCCGGTCGGGTGCGAATATTGCTCGGTGACGGAGTTCAACGGCGCGCCGATCCGGCGGCGTCGGATCGCCGACATCGTGGACGAATGGAACGCGATCACGCGCAAGTTCGTGTTCGTCGTCGACGACAACTTCTTCGGCGTCGGCAAGCGGCACGCCGAGTGGGCGAAGGAGCTGCTCCGCGCGATCATCAAGCACGGCAAGAAGCGCCTCTGGTTCAGCCAGACGACGATCAACATGGGCGACGACCCGGAGGGGCTGCGCCTGGCGTATCAGGCCGGCTGCCGCGGCATGCTGGTCGGCTTCGAGACGTTCAACGAAAAGTCGCTCAAGGATTATTCCAAGGGCATCAATCGCAAGAACCTCTCGCGCTACGAAGAGCTCGTGGGCGCGTTCCACAAAGCCGGCGTCGCGGTATTCGGCGGATTCATCATCGGCAGCGACGAAGACACGCCGCAGACCGTCGCCGACACGGCGCTCGCGGCGGTCCAGATCGGCACCGACATCATCCAGATCACGAATCTCACGCCGTTGCCCGGCACCAAGATGTACGACCGGTTCAAGCTGGGCGGGCGGCTCCTGGCGACGGAGTATCCGTCCGACTGGGAGCGCTACAGCTTCATCGAGACCGTCTATACGCCGAGCAGCATGTCGCCGCGCGAGCTGGACGAGGCGATCTACGAGCTGCGCTATGCCGCCGCGAACGAGCGCTGGGTGTGGAAACGCGCCTTCCGCACGCTGGTGCGGACGCGCTCGCTGACGACGGCGCTGTTCGTGCTGGGCATGAACCGCGGCTGGAAGCGCATGGCGAAGATCCAGGTTCCGCACGACGAAAAGCGCTTCGGCTTCAAGCCGGTGGACTCGGCACGGATGAAGAAGATTCGCGACGCGTTTCGCATGCACCTGTGGAGCCGGCTGGGCGGCGAGGCGGGCGGCGGAGATTCCGGCGGCGTTCCGGCTCGGCAGTCTTTGCCGGTTGTGGGCGGCGCGCCGACCACGACGTAGTCGCGCCTCGGGCCGGCGGTGGTTCGCCCGGTTCGGCGCCGGATTCGAAGTGGTGACGCGACCGGCCAGGCACGGGCGCCGCCGCACCGTCCCGTTGAGTGCACATGATCCCGGCGAAGTCGCGCATTCTGTTCCAGGGCGATTCGGTCACGGATTGCGACCGCGACCGGCGGATCGCCGCGCCGAACCTGCCGGCCGGGCTGGGTCGGGGCTACGTGTTCCTGATCGCGTCGCGTCTGCTGAGCGACCGGCCAAATGACGGCTTGCAGATTCTCAATCGTGGCGCGAAGGGCGATCGCGTCGCACACCTGCTGGAGCGTTGGGAGGCGGACTGCATCCGGCTCCAACCGGACGTGGTCAGCGTCGTGATCGGCGGGAACGATCTGTGGGACAAGCTCGAGCTGCGCTATGACGGCACGGTGGATGACTTCAACGAGCAATACCAGGAGCTGATCGACCGGACGCGCGCCGCGCTGCCGCGCGCCCGGCTGATCATCGGCGAGCCGTTCGTCCTGAAGTGCTGCATCGTGGACGACCGCTGGTTTCCGGCATTCGACGCGTATCGCGCCGTCACGCGCCGCCATGCCGAGCGCGTCGGGGCGGCGTTTGTGCCGCTTCAGTCCATCTTCGATGAAGCAGTCCGAATCGCGCCGCCCGAACACTGGGCGCCCGACGGCATTCACCCCGGCGTCGGCGGGCATCGGCTGATCGCCGATTCATGGCTGCGCGCGGCCGGCGTCGCGTAGCGCTGCGTGCCGCGCGATACAACCTACAGCGCTGCCAGGTCGGCGCCGTGGTTGATGTGGTAGACTTGCGTCCCGATGGCCAAGGCCGGGACCGACCGCACTCCGGCGCGGCGCGCTTCTTCGAGGCGGGCGCGGTCCTGCCCCAGGTGCACAATCTCCACGTCGTAGCGCGACGGATCGAGCGATTGTGCGAGGCCGCGTTCCGCATCCACGCATACCGGGCAACCTGCGTGATAGAAGACCGCTTTGCTTTTCATATTCAGCTCCCTGGGGTTTCTCGGCGAACGCGGGCGGCCGCGTCCTCGTCCTACAATCCAAGCAGGCTGCGGCCAGTTCGGCAAGTACGCACAATTCGGTGAGGTGGTTACGAAATGGTTGCTCATGCGAGAAAATCCGCGCCGGAAAAATCGGCGCGCAGCGGACGAAAATCCGCGACGGAATGCGTTTCCGTCGCCGAGGCGGTGGAGAGCGTGGTGGGCTGCAAGTGGTCGCTGCGCGTGCTGGCGATGGTTCGCGCGGGGGTGAGCCGCCCCGGGGCGATGACGCGCGAGTGCCCCGGAATTTCCACCAAGGTGCTGAACGAGCGCCTGACGAAGATGCTTCGGTTCGGGCTGCTCGACCGGACCGTCTATGCCGAGACGCCGCCGCGCGTCGAGTACCGGCTGACGGCATATGGGAAGCGGTTCGTTCGCCTGCTCGATGAGATCGCGGCGCTTCAGCGAAGCGTCGAGTCGGCGTCCGGGCGCGCCGCGCGCGACGGCGTTGATCCGCGGGGATTCGCCGCCGGCGACGCTACGCGCGCGGCTCGCGCAGCACGTCGCGCTTGAAGATCCTCGCCTCGAGCGCCGGCACCCAAGCGGTCCAATCGGACGACGGGTCGGGGTCGGCCTCGATCGCGCTGTCGATCATGTTCAGCTTCGCGTCGAGATTGTCGAGGTGATGCACGAAGATCGCCTCGCGCGTCGCGGGGAGCTTCGGACTGCCGTACTCGTAACGTCCGTGGTGTGCGACGATGATGTGTCCGATCGCATCGAGGATGTCGGCGCGAAACGGGCGGCCGGCGGCCGCGGCGCACGCCGCGGCGCGCTCGTGCAGCCAGACGGCAGCCTGCACGATGTGTCCGATGAGCTGCCCGCCGGTCGTGTAGTTGAACGAAGTGGTGCACTCCAGCTCGGCGGTCTTTCCGGCGTCGTGCAGGAACAGACCGGCCAGCACCAGGTCGCGGTTGACGAGCGGGTAACGCGGCAGAATGAGCACGGCCAGCTCGAGCAGATTCAGCGTGTGTTCGAGCAGCCCGCCGAGAAAGGCGTGGTGGTTGTTCCGCGCCGCGGGCGCCTGCTGAAAGCGCTGCGCGAACTGGGCGTCGTTGATGAACTGCCCCAGCAGATCGCGCACATCGGGATGCTGGACCGTTCGCAGAATCTCCTTCAGGCGGTTCCACATCTGGTCGATGTCGTGCCGTGTTCGCGGCAGGAACTCGGTTGGATCGACTTCGCCTTCCGAGACGGTTCGAACGCCCTCGATGATGAACTGCGGCTTGCCTTTGTAGCTCTCGACGCGCCCGCGGACGAGCAGCAGCCCGCTCTCCGGCATCGATTCGTAGATCGACTGCGACGCGTTCCACATGCGCGCGACGAGCTGGCCGGTGCGGTCCGAGAGCACGGCGTGGATATAGAGGCCGCCGTTGGCGGTGGTCCGGAGGTCTTTCTGTGTCAGCAGGAACACCTGCTCGGGCACCTGCTCGCCGGCCTGGAGTTCCGCGATGGGGCGACGAGCGGGCGGAGCGGATTGAGCGGTTCGCGCCATGCGAGAATTCCTCCGGCGGCGCGCGACGCCGAGCGGCGTCGCCGGCGCGACGTTCGGCGATGCGACGCGGATCAGGGGCGACGCGGACCGGTCGGCAGCCCGCTTTCCTCAGGCTCGTCTTGCGACTCCGCCTCGACGGGCGGCGGCGCCGCTGCTTCCAGATCGGCGTCCGCAACGAGCATCTGGAATCGCGCGAACAGCGCCATGAACTGGCCGGTCATCGGCATTGCGGTCTGCATCGCCATCATCTGAAACGCCTGGTCATCCAGCGTTTCGGCCGCTTCGATTTGAGCATACAGACGGTCACAGAGATCGCGAACGAGATCGCACGCTTCGTCGACCAGCGCCGCCTCGTCTTCGGTGATGGTGTGCTCGATGTCGATCTTCCAGGCACCGTCCACCTTCAGAAGCTTCAGGCTTCCGCTGTCGCCGTCGCCGCCCATCATGCCCGCCAGCATCTCCGGGCTGAACCCGCCGCCCGGCGGCATCCCCGGGATGGCCGGAGCACCACCCGGCGTCGCGGGCGCGGCCGGTGGCTCGGGCTTGTTCGCGTCCTTCGGCGGCTCGGAGACAGTGCGTCCGCTTGCTCCGGTCGGCGTCGCGGCAGCAGGTTCGGCCGGCGCAGCGCCCGCGATGCCCGGCATTCCAGCGCCAGGCAACGGCGCGCCCATCGCGGCCAGCGCCGGTCCGGCCTCGGCCAGGATCGTGGCCATGCTCTCCTGCATTTTCGCGTCGTCGACCGTCACCACCGCATGATCGGCGTCGATCAGTTCGACCCGGAGCGCGTCGCCCAGCGCGGCGAAGATTTTCTTGGGCAGCTCGTTCAGTTGCGCGATCGCCGCGGCCTGTTCGGGCGGCCGGTTCGCGGTCTTGTTCTGATAGGCGACCATCATGAGCATCGCCGAGTCGACCGCGCGCTCGATCGACGACGTATCGTCGGTCAGGGCCGCGACCTGATCAGGAACAAACGCGTCCAGCATTGCGATCAGATCGCCCTCGGAGACCGACGCGAGCACCCCCTTGACGACCGATGCGACCGAATCCGAATCGCCGCCGCCGCCGACTGCCACCGGGGACATCGACTCGAACTTGGCCGGCTGGTAGGCCGTCTGGTCCTTGAGAATGCCGCTATCCACGCGCGCGACCGACAGCGGCGCCGCAGCGACGCCATCCCCCAACACGCGATTCACCGCCGGGCGGTCTGGGTCGCTGTTGCGTCCGCAGCCGCTGATTGGAATCGTCGTGAGGAGACCGAGCACGAGGCAAACGTATGCGCGCGTCATCGAAGCATCTCGCTGGTTCGGTGGAATCGGTTCGGATCCTGCGAGGCGTCGCGGGTCATTCTGTCCGGCGTCGCGCGGTCGGCTGCCGGCGCGCGGACGCTACCCCAGCCGCCAAGCTGCGAGCGTCCCGCAGAGACCCTGCGAATCCGGAAAAAGGGTAGGGGGGTCGGCGCGGGGCGTCAACCGAAGGAACGGACGCGTGGGCCGGCGGCATCGAGCTCAGACGGCGTATCGCGAGGGCAAGACGACCGCGAGGCGGTTCCGAAGCTCCGCGGCGCGTTCGTAGTCCTCGACCGCCAGGGCCATCTCGAGTTGCCATCGCAGTCGCGACGGCGCGTTCTCCGGCATCGACTCCAGCACTTCGTTCCGCAACGCGACCAGCACGCGAAGCTCCTGCCGTTCGTCCGCGTCGGCGTCCGGCTCGACGCCGGCGCACAGATCACGAACTTCGGACAGGCCGTTGTCCACCAGCGCCAGCGCCGCCTCATAGCGGCACTCGTCGAGCGCCTGGTAAGCGCGCGACCGCACCAGCATCATCACCACATAGGGGCGTTGCGTCTCCAGCGCCTCGCGGTCGCGTGGTTCCGCGGCATAGCGTCGGCAGAAATCGTACGCGCGCAGCGTCCGTGAGGTGTCGCGTTCGACGCCGGCATATTCCTCGAGCACGAACAGCGAGAGGTAGCGTTGGTAGTACAGGTGCGATTCGTGCCGAAGCTCTTCGCATTCGGGCGCCGAAAGCCGGAATCCGTCGTCCCCGCCGTGGTCGCGGACGTGCTCGCGAAGCCGGGCCTCGTGATAGTCGAGCAGCGACTCGAAGCCGTGCGGGCGCGTGCCGTCGGGTCGGCCACGGAACTCGAACTGAAGCAGGCCGAGATCGACGCGCGTCTGAACCTTCTCGCGCCCGTCCAGGCCGATAATTTTGCGGACGGAGATCTTGCCGGGTTCGTACTCCCAGCCGCACAGCAGTTGTCGCAGGTCATGTATCATGCCACAGGGCTTATCGGTTCGCCGACCGAACGCGCCCAGTTCCGTTTCGGCACGCCGTGGGGGCGCAGAAAGCTCATTCCGATCCGCAGGAGCCTACGCCGATGCGCATAGTGGCCGGCCGGCTGCGCGGCAGCATCCTGGACGCGCCGCCGGGGCAGACCACCCGCCCGATCACGGACCGGGTGAAAGAATCGCTGTTCAGCATCCTGGGGCACCGGTTCGGCACGCTCGGCGATCTGCCGCCGTTCGACGTGCTGGACCTGTTTGCCGGAAGCGGGTCGCTCGGCATCGAAAGCCTGTCGCGCGGGGCGCGATCGTGCCTGTTCGTCGAGCACGACAAGCGGTCCTTGCGCACTCTCAAGAACAATCTCAACCGGCTGCGGCTCGGACCCGACGCCCGCGTCTGCGCCGAGAACGCGTGGACCCTGCGCATTGTCCCCGCCCGCGCGGGCGGATTCGGCCTGGTATTCGTCGATCCGCCGTACCGTGACGCGGCCGACGTGATCCGCCTGCGCGACCTGCTGGTCCGCCTCGCGCCGCGCCTGGCGCGCGACGGCCTGCTCGTGTTCCGGCTGGAAGTGGCCTGGAATCTGCCGCTGCACGAGCTGCCGCAGTTCGAATGCGTGGACGAGCGCATCTATGGGCGGATGCGCCTGCTGCTGCTGCGTCGATCACCGGAGATTCCGGGCGAGCCGACCAGCCCGCGCGAATCGTTCGGACGCGACGAAGCGAAATCGGAAGGCCCGGATGCGCAGGCCGATCGCGGTTGAGGGCACTCGCCGCGGCGGCGCGCCGTGCACGTCTTGCTTTGAGCGGAGTCGCGTTCGCTTCTACTCGCTCAGGAGCTGCTTAAGCTGCGCGACGTGCTCGCTCTCGACGGCGATCTGCGATCGGGCGAACTGTTCGAGCACCACGTCGCCGTCCACCTTGCGCAGCAGGTCCTGATAGCATTCCAGCGCGGCCTCCTCGAACGTGAGCGCCTGTCGCAGCGCCTCGCGTCCGGAGATCGGCTTGGCGGGGCAGAAGACCTTGATCTCAAGTTTGGGAACGTGCCCGAGGCTGCGGATTTTCTGGGCGATGGTCTCGGCGTGTCGGATCGTCTGCTCGAAGCCTTCTTTGAGAACGCGCTCGACCAGCAGCCGGTCCATGCCGCGCACCGCGCTGCGCAAGTGCAGGTAGCGCGTGGCGGCCTCGACCTCCTCGTCGAAGATGCGGTTGAGCTCCTGAATGATGTCGTCCGGGCTGAGCCTCATCGCCGCGCGACCTCGCCGCCGCCGCGAGAGACTTGCACGTTCTGCGCCAGACAGCTCGATTCGCAGCTCGGGCACTGCGTCGGCTCGTGCTGACACGCGGGGTCGAAGCCCGACCAGCCGTCCAGGAAAGCCCGCGCCCGGGCGTGGTCGGAATCGACGAATCGCAGGAAGGACACCATTCGCCCGGCCGTCTCGTTGCTGATGAGGTGTTCGAGCTTGCAGGCGTCGATCTCCGCCTGCGCACGAGCCACGCCCAGCACTTCGTGGAACAGCCGCTGAATCAGCAGACGCTTGGTCTTGATGGCCGCGACCAGCTCCCGTCCCGCCTCGGACAGTTGAAGATGGTGATTCTCGTCCTGGACGATGAGCGCGGCCTTCTTCAGGGGCTGGAGCGAGATCGAGACGCTGCCGCGCGTGATGTTCAGGCGACGGGCCACGTCCGAGACCCGCGCATACCCGAACTTCTGCACCAGGTCGTCAATGGCCATGAGATGGTGCGCCGCCGAGTGCGTGATCTCGTTGTGTTCGAACTCTTTCCAGACTTCCACTGCATTGTCCTTCGTGTGCCTGCCCGCGGCAGACGCCATTATAGTCTGGCGTCGGCGCCATCCGCGCGGAAAACGCGCCGGCCGGCGCTGGCCGAAGCCGCCCGCGGATTATGGGATCGGCGTCCGCAGACAGGCGTTGCCCGCCGACGTATTCTATCGGGCGTGCGGCGGGCGGCGTCGCTCGCGCGACGCTCGAGGCCGCCCCGCGCGGCGTGGCGGCTGCCGAAAGCGCGCCATTGCGCGAGGGTCGAGCCGCGACGAAATACGACAATCCGCTGCGTCGACGCTTCGGAGGTTCATCATGTCCGACTTTGTCAAGGCGTTTATGGACGGAGTGCTCAGCCGCAATGCGGGAGAACGCGAGTTTCACCAGGCCGTCCACGAGGTGGCGGAGTCGCTCGCGCCGGTGATGGACCGGCACCCGGAGTTTCGAAAGGCCAGGATTCTCGAGCGCATCGTCGAACCGGAGCGAATGATCCTGTTCCGCGTGCCGTGGATGGACGACGCCGGGCAGGTGCATGTCAACCGCGGCATGCGCGTGCAGTTCAACAGCGCCATCGGACCCTACAAGGGCGGATTGCGCTTTCACCCGTCGGTCACGCTCAGCATCATCAAGTTTCTCGGCTTCGAACAGATCTTCAAGAACTCGCTCACCACGCTGCCGATGGGCGGCGGCAAGGGCGGCAGCGACTTCGACCCGAAGGGCAAGAGCGACAACGAAGTCATGCGATTCTGCCAGAGCTTCATGAGCGAGCTGCACCGCCACATCGGCGCCGACGTGGACGTGCCCGCCGGCGACATCGGCGTCGGCGGTCGCGAGATCGGCTATCTCTACGGCCAATGGAAGAAACTCACGCGCAGCTTCGAAGGCGTGCTCACCGGCAAGAACATCGGCTGGGGCGGAAGCCTCATTCGCCCCGAGGCAACCGGCTACGGCTGCGTCTATTTCGCCGAGGAGATGCTCAAGACGCGCAGCGAATCGTTCAAGGGCAAACGCGTCGTGATCTCCGGCTCCGGCAACGTCGCCCAGTACGCGGCCGAAAAGTGCATCCAGCTCGGCGCCAGACCCATCACCTTCAGCGATTCGAACGGATTCATCGTCGATGAGGACGGCATCGACGGCGAGAAACTCGCGTTCGTCATGAAGCTCAAGAATGTGAAGCGCGGCCGTATTCGAGAGTACTCGGACAAGTACGCCAAGGCCCGCTACCAGGAGATCGACGCCCGCCAAAGCTCCAACCCGCTGTGGCAGGTTCCGTGCGACGTGGCGCTTCCGTGCGCCACGCAGAACGAGCTCAACGCCGCCGACGCGCAGAACCTGGCGAAGGGCGGCTGCAAGTGCGTCGCCGAGGGCGCCAACATGCCCACCACGCCCGAGGGCGTGCAGGTGCTGATCGAGTCCAAAGTGCTCTTCGGTCCGGGCAAGGCCGCCAACGCCGGCGGCGTCGCCACCAGCGGGCTCGAGATGAGCCAGAACTCGCAGCGCATGATGTGGTCGCGCGACGAGGTCGATGCCAAACTGCACGGCATCATGATCCAGATTCACAAGACCTGCTACGAAACCGCGCAGGCCTACGGCACGCCCGGCAACTACGTCAACGGCGCCAACATCGCCGGCTTCCTGAAGGTCGCCAACGCCATGATGGACCAGGGGCTGGTCTAGCCGCCGCGCCTCCCTTCCTATTGGGGGACCGGTCTCCTGACCGGTCTCTTCGCGCGTGCCGCGTGCCGCGTGCCGCGCGCCGCACGCCGCGTGCCGGTACGCCTCCCTTCCTGTTGGGGGACCGGTCTCCTGACCGGTCTTCTCACCGGTCTCCCGACCGGTCTCTCCGCTCGCGCCCCCGCGCGTCCCCTCTTATTGGGGGGACCGGTCTCCTGACCGGTCTTTTCGCGCGTACCGCGTGCCGCGTGCCGCCGCGCCTCCCTTCCTATTGGGGGACCGGTCTCCTGACCGGTCTTTGCCATCGCGCCGCCGACATTCTCCAGTCGCCTGGGACCCTCGCGCCCTTCGGTCCGCCGCCCCAATTCCGAGTCATGACGCTAATCCCGACGCCGCGCCCCCGTTTCGAACTTCGGGAAGACGAAAGGCTCGAACCGGGAGAGTTCACATGAGCAAGCGACCTGATCGAAGCGCGTTCCGGATCGTCGGCGGGCTCTGCGTCGCGGCGGCGCTGCTCGCCGGGACTACGGGGTGCGAAGAGCTGCTTGGCGGGTATGGCTACGGCTACTATGACTACTCGTATGGTGGCAGCGTCGTCGGACCGTACAGCAGCGGCCACGGCGACGACTACATGTATAGCAACTGGCTGACCGACACCACTATCAGCGGCGACCTGAACGACGGCGGCTACATCAGCTTCGGCGACGGCACGTTCTACCCCTGATTCCCTCGTATGCCGCGGGCGCGCCGCTCACACCCGGCGGCGCAGCCCGTCGCGGCACGCGACCAGCAGATACGCAGCGCCGGCCAGCAGCACGGTCGTCGCGCCGGCCGGCAGGTTCGTGCCATAGCTGACCGCCATGCCGCCCGTCGTGACGGCCGCGCTGACCAGCGCCGCCAGCAGCATCATCTGCCCGAGCGTGCGCGCGAAACTACCGGCGATCGCCACCGGCAGCGTGAGCAGGGCAATGACGAGCACAATTCCGACCACTTTAGCGAGCAGCACGACCGTCACGGCCGTCAGGCTCAGCAGCAGCAGGTAGAACGCCTCGACCGGCAGGCCGCGCAACCTCGCGAACTCCTCGTCGAAGCACACGGCGAGCAGGCCGTTATAGAACGCCAGCCCGACGCCCACCACGACGACGTCCAGCGCCAGAATCCACCACAGCTCGGAGCGCGGCACCATGAGTATGTTGCCGAACAGGTAGCTCATGAGGTCCACGCCGTAGCCGGGAGTGGCGTGGATGAACAGCACGCCCGCGGCCATCCCCACGGCCCACAGCGCGCCAATGAGCGTGTCTTCGCGCTGCTTGGCGCGCAGACTCACGATTCCGATGAGCATCGCGGCCGCCACGGCGGCGATCAGCGCGCCGTAGAGCGGATCGAGCCACGTCCAGCCGTACACGACGTTGAGATAGCGCGCCGCGCCGATGCCGCCCAGCACGCAGTGCGCGATGCCGCCGGCGATGTACGAGATTCGCCGCACGACGACGTACGTTCCGATCACCCCGCACGACACGCTGGCCAGCAGCCCGGCCGCCAGGGCGTTCTGAAGGAATGCGTGCCGCTGCAAGTCCTGGAAGAACTCGAACACGCTCACCCCTGCGCCGGCGGGCGCGCTTCAGGACCGCCACAGCAATCCGGCTTGTCGGAATCGTGCTGGACCAGCCGGACCTGCCGCCCGAAGAGGTTCCGGATCACCTCGTGCGTGAACTGCGCGCCGCCGTGCGTGTGCACTGTGCGATTGACGCAAATCGCCGTCCGCACGTATTTCGAGACGTACGCCACGTCGTGCGACACCATCACGATCGTCAGCCGCCGGTTCAGCTCGCGCAGCAGCTCGTAGAGCTGCTCCTCCGCCTCCATATCGAGGTTCGCGGTCGGCTCGTCCAGCAGCAGAATCTCCGGTCGGCAGGCCAGCGCCCGCGCGATCAGCACCCGCCGCCGCTGCCCGCCGGAGAGCGCGTCGAACCGACGCCGAGCGAAGTCTTCAAGCCCCACTTCCGCCAGCGACTGCTGCGCCACCGCGCGATCCGACCGCCCGAACGGACCGATCCGCAACGACTCGCCCAGCCGGCCCATGAGCACGACCTCCTGCACCGTGATGGGGAATTGCGGGTCGAACTGCGCGTGTTGAGGCAGATAGCCGATTCGCCGCCGGGCCGACCGCGGCGTCTGGCCCAGCACGCGAATCGTCCCGCATCGCGGCTCGAGCAGCCCCAGAATCAGCCGCAAGAGCGTCGACTTGCCGCCCCCGTTCGGGCCGACGATGCACGCGAACTCGCCGCTCAGCACGTCCACGTTCACGCCTTCGAGCACCGGCGGACCGCCATACGAGAACGACACGCCGCGGATCTCCACAACGGCCCGCGCCGCCGCCGGCGTCGATGGGCGCACAGTCGCGTCGGGCCGCGCGCTCATGGATGCTCCGTCCGCTGCGCCTCGGCCGTCACGATCGCGCGTTCCAGATGCTGCGCCAGCGCCTCCAGGTCGCGGAGGTAGTCGCCGGCATACGGATCGAGCGGCACGGCCGTCCCGTGCAGCTCGCGCGCCAGCGTCTCGGCGGTGGCCTTGGAATACTGCGGCTGGTAGAAGACGATCCGCGTGCCGGCGGCGCGGGCGCGTTCGATCAGGGCGGCCAGCTCGCGCGGCCCGGGCTCCTTGCCGTCGCGCTCGACCGCCACCTGCTGAAGCCCGTAGGCGTCCGCAAAATAGCCGTACGCCGGGTGAAACACGTAGAATTCACGCCCCTTCAGCGGCGCCAGCAGGGTCGCGATGCGCTCGTGCAACGCGTCGAGGTCGTTCGTCAGCGCCTTCAGATTCGCCTCGAACGCGGCGGCGCTGTCCGGCTTCAGCGCGCAGAGCGCGGCGCACATCGCCTGCGCCTGACGGGCGGCGAGCCGCGGGTCGAGCCAGGTGTGCGGATCGGGCTGGCCGGCCTCGTGCGAATGATCGTGCGCTTCGCCCTCGGCATGGTCGTGCTCGTGCGAGCCCGACGCCTCGTCGGCGGTCAGCGTCCGCACCGCGATGCCCGCGTGCGTCGGCACGACGCGCACCGATGCTCCACGAAGCTTGGCGACTAGCGGCTCTTCAAACGGCATGCCGATCGTGAAGTAAACCTGCGCGCCGGAAAGCTCGGCTACCTGCCGCGGCGTCGGCTCGAATGTGTGCGGCGATTGCCCGACGCCGACCAGCGTGTGCACGCGCACGAGATCGCCGCCGACGCGCGACGCGAAGTACGCCTGCGGCGGAATCGTCACGAATACGGTCAGGGGAGCGCCGGTCGAAGTCGGCGCAGCGGCCTGCGACGCGGGATCGCCCTGCGGCGGCCGGCAGGCCGGCGCGCTCAGCAGCGCGCAGCCCAGACACGCGATCCATGACGGTCGCAACCGCGCGCGCACGTGCCGGCGGCGCAATTCGGGCGGGTCAGCGCGCATGGACGATTGCTCCTGTGCGGCGCTCGCACACCAGGTGCATGGCATGGCAGTCGCCGCATTCCTGGAGCTCGTGATGCCGCGCGAATGCGTCCCAGTGCCGCCGCTGGTCGGGCGTGAGCGAACCGCGGCCTTTGCAGAGCGGGCAGGTGTTTTCCAGCGCTGCCAGCACGGCGTTGCGGATGAACTCCGATCGGTTGTCAATGCCGCGCATCGCCGCGAGAAGCGACTCGTCCGCCTTGAACGTGACGATCTCGTGCGTGCGCCGGCTGGGGCGGGCGCGCATCCGCGATCCTCCGCGAGTGGGGGAAGCCGTCGCCGGCAGCCGCCGCTTGGGCGTCGGGCGAGCCCGCCGGTTAATACATCTTATTACGACGGACCCGCCCGTCCAGCCCTCGCGGATCGGGGATGACGCCGCCGCTCCGGTCTAGGCCGGCGGTTGGTCGAGCCGTGCGGCCAGGCGCTGCCGGACGGCCGGCCACTCGCCGGCGAGGATGCTGAAGTACACGGAATCGCGCCGACTGCCGTCCGGGCGGATGCGGTGGGCGCGCAGCACACCCTCGCGCACCGCGCCGATGCGCTCCAGGGCGCGCTGCGACGGGATGTTCTCGTGATCGGTCTTGAACTGCACACGCAGGGCGCCGAGCGAGTCGAACGCGTGCTTCAGCATCAGCAGCTTCATCTCGGTGTTGAGCGCCGTGCGCTGAAACGCCACGCCCAGCCACGTCCACCCGATCTCGAGCGTGCAGTGCTCCGGCCGCAGGTCGAACAGGCGCGACGAACCGGCGACGCGCCCGCTGCGGCGCTCGATGCAGGCGAAGGTGAGCTGCGGTCCGTCGCGACTCGGGCGAGAGGCGTCGCGGATGTAGTCCAGCGCGTCGGCGACGGACAACAGCGGCCCGCGCGGCATCCAGCGCCAGATCGTCGGATCGCCGCCGACGGCCAGAAGGCCGTCCGCGTGCTGAGTCCCGATGGGCTCCAGCCGCACGAACCGGCCTTCCAGGACGACCGGATGGTCCCAGGTCGGCAGCGGCGCGCCGCTCACCGCGCGCTCAGGCTGTTTCGGGCGCGCCCCGGCCCGCGACGCCGCGTGCAGACCAGGCCGACGATCGACATGGACATCAGCAGAATCGATGCGGTCGCGCAACCGCCCGGCGGCGTCGGCTCGTTCGGATCGCCGTCGTCGGTGTTGTCGTTGCTGTTGTCGTCGCCGTTGTCATTGTCGTCGTCGCCGTTGTCGTTTTCGTTGTCGCCATTGTCATTGTCGTTGTCGCCGCCGACTGGCGCAGCGTTCGAGTTGTTGCCGAACACGCCCATGTCGGCGCGCCCGCCGTTGGGGGCCGGTTCGCGGTCGAACGGGGCATCCGGGTCGGCCGCGTCGATGCAAGGCGAGCCGGGTCGCAGCGTGTAGTCGTCCGCGTCGACATCGGTGAATTGCGGGTCGTCGTTGATGTTTCCTTCGCCGCCGAACGATTCCTCCGAGCACGTGAAATCGACCGTCAGCGTGGACGTGTCGATCACGACGAAGTCGTTGCCGTCGTTGTCCCGGAAGATCGAGTTCGCGACCGCGACGGTCGAGTCACCCTCGACAGCCAGGCCGCTGCCGGTGGACGTGACGCCGCACTGGGTTCCGACGACGGTGCAGTGATCGATCGTGACGCGCGATCCCCCGCCTTCGCCGCCGTCCACGTAGATCGCGGACAGGGAGTCGCAGCCATCCGGCGCCACGTTGTCGTACAGCAGCTCGTGGTGGATGGTCGCCTCGGCGCCCTCGTCCACGAAGATGCCCGCGCCGAAACCGGCCGAAAAGTTCCCGGTGTAGACGTTGAACGAAAACTCGGCGGAGTTGCCCACATTAAACAGGATCACGCCGGCGCCCCAGCCGTATCCCAGCTCACGCCCGATCTCGTTGCCGCGGAACGTGTTGCCCGTCACCACGCCCTCGCGGCAGGCGAGGTACAGGCCGCCGCCGTGGTCGCCGACCCCGACGTTGGCCGCGACGGTGTTGCCCTCGGCGAGCAGCTCGTCGCACTCGACCGACACGCCGGCGCCGCGGGCCGCGATGTTCTCGCGGATCACGTTGTTGCGGATCGTGACCGATGGCGAGGACGTGACGTAGATTCCGCCGCCGTAGTTGCCGTCGACGGGCGGAACCTCGCTGCGGATGTCGTTGTTCTCGATGACGTTGTTCTCGATCACGAACGTGCCGTCGCGGCAATAGAGGCCGCCGCCGCGCCGCGCGAACGGCAACTCCTGTGTGCTGCCTTCTCCGCCCGTGATGCGGAAGCCATCCACCGTGCTATTGCATTCCAGCAGCGTGACCACCGAGTCGCCGCCCGCGCCCTCGAGCGTCGTGACGTTCTCGTCGATGTCGCGCGTCCAGGTCGGCGAATAACCCCCGCGCAGGATCAGGTCCTTGCCCTGCACCAGCAGGTTCTCGACATAGGTTCCTTCCGCGACGCGGATTTCGTCGCCGTCCGCGGCCGCGTCGATCGCGTCCTGAACGGTGCGAAACGGGGCGTTCTGCGTGCCTGTGGCGGGGTTGGTGTCGCTCGCGCCGTTCACGTAGAACTCGGCCGCGGATGCCGGAAACGACGCTGCGAGGGCGGCGATCGTCGCGGCGGTGGCGGCGAAACCGGACAGGGGGCGCATCTCTCGGCGCATACAGGCCTCTCCTATGTGGAACCGGCGAATCCGACCGGGACCGACGCCCGATCGACCAGCAAGTACAGGGAAGGACGACGGATCATACCCGAAAGTCGGGAATTTCAGGAAAGCGACTGTCCGTGGCGGCGTCGGCGGGCGGGCGGGCGGTACGAGCTCGTGTCGTGCCTCAGAAACACTGCGACATTCAGAGCCGCGACGGTGTGGGAGCGGGGGCTGCACAAGACGCTGCCATCTCCGATTCCCCGCTCCCTGACGGTCGCGGCTCGGTTCCGGATGCGCAGCGTCTTCAATGAGGTACTACACTCGGGCCGATTTCCGGCAGCCAGGTCGGCAGGTCCGAATTTCAATCAACACGTTGACGTCAGCCACAGAGGGCCGACGCTACGGCTGCGGGAAGAGACTGCGGCCCGGCGCGGTCTGGAGCCGCCGCCCATCCCACCAGCCCAGTCCGCCGCCACCGGTGCGGTAGTCCAGCACCGCCGCCTTCGGCGCGCCGTCGGCCGGCGGGCCGAGCGCGGCGAACGCGAACGCGTGCTCCGGGAGGTCGATCGCGAACTCGGCCTTGCGAACCTGGACCTCGATCTCGACCACGCGGCCGCCGGGGAACGTCGTCCTGGCCCACACTCGCGCCGGAAACCAGAAATCGCCGAACTTTCCGAGCGCGCTGCGAACTTCAAGCTCGTAACCCTCGCCGACGGAGGCGGTGTATCCGGTCACGTTCCAGCCGCGCGCCGGATCGATCGTGAGGTCGGCCTTGAACTTGCCCGATCGGCCTTCGCCCTCCACGCGGACGACGCGCTCGCCGCCGGCGGTGTGCGCGCCGTCGGCGAGCGAGGTCTTCGCCCCGCGCCAGAAATAGATCGACTCCGGGTCCGACAGGGCCTGCGGATACGCGAACAGGCCGAGCGCGAGCGGGTGAAACAGCGTGAGCCGCGCGTCTTGCACGTCGTCCACGAAGAACCGCTGCGTGGCTTCGGAGTACATCATTCCCAGCAGCGTGCCGCCGTCGGCGATCTGGATGCACTGCGGGTCGCGCCGCTCGGTGGGAGTGCCGCGATAGCGCGAGTGGTTCCGGATCGACAACCGATAGCGGTTGTCCTGGCCGAATGCGCCCTCTGCGTCGAAGCGGAGCGTCTCCGAGCCGTTCACACGCTCAACCCAGGAAAAATCCACGATGCCGCTTCGAAGGGCCTGTCGTTGCGCGGCGACGTTGCGAAGCGCGTCCGACGCGTCGCCTGTCGGCGAGGAAAGCAACACCCAAGGGAATACCGCGACTATCAGCGCGAGGTTCATGGCTCATGCTCCGATCTGATCAACGACCGAAACGATCGCGTATGCGGCTGAAGTGCCTCATGGGTCGCAAGCGCCAACAGTGGCCGTCGTGGTCTGCGCCGAGTCGACCACCTCAAAGTTAGCGCAGATTCCGCCGCTGGGGAACCCTGGAATCCAAAGGCACTCGAACTCCTGCCAACAGGTGACTACTGAACTGTCGCACGCGATTTCGTCCAGGCTGTCCTCGCACCCGCCGACCAGCTCGCGCAGAATCCGCGTCTGGCCCGCGCAACCTGCCTGTGTGGTGATGCTGGTGCAGCTTTGCGACACCTCGCCTCCACAGAATTCCACTGAATCCACGTCCGGCTCGCAGAAACACGGGCTGGTGTCGATGCAGGATCGCGGAGTCGGAGGTCCAAGCGACATGCACACCAACAGGACCGCAACGCTCATCGCTATGGCTCCCTTTCGGCATGGTCCATGGCCAGTGTGCACCGAAAAAAGAAAAACGCAAGTCTACGCCGCGGATTCCGACCGCCAGGACGAGAGCCGGGGCGATCGGTCCATCCGCCCGGAAGACGCTTGCTACAGGCCACCGGGACCGCCGCGCTGCGCGGGGAGCGAAACGCGTTTCAAGCACCTTACCAGCCCGTTGAAGAAATTGTGGCGCGGGTTTTCAACCCGCGTTTTCGCCGGCGGCAGCTCCGCTCCAGGCGCGCGGGTGTGAGCTCTTCAACATGCTGTTACGTCGCTCTCGCCCCGCGAGTTCAGTGCGCCGCGACGGCGGACGACTCGGCCCCCACGGCTTCGGCCTGCCGCGCGGCGAATTCATCCTTCCACACGCGCTCGATGACCGACGCGCCGACCAGGCCGTACGTCCGCGGGCGCGGCGCGATCAGCGAGCAATCGACCGGCTCGTAGCTGAATTTCGGTCCGTCCGGTGTGTGCTGCGCCAGTGTGGTCTTGAGCCAGCGCTGGTTCTGGTCGAAGTAGCGCTGGCACCATTGCCGCGCCTCGTCGCGCAGCGTCGCCGCGTCGCCGGCGCGCGGGGCGGGAATCTCGGCCTCCGGTTTGTAGTGCGCGCCGCGACACTCGTCGCGGGCCAGCGCGCCGCGCGCGATCACCTTCGCCAGCAGGATCATGTCGCCCAGCGCGCGAGTGAAGCTGAGGTTCTGGTTGGTCCACGCCCCACGGTCGCTCAGCGCCGCCCGGGCGGCTCGCTGCGACAGCACGTCGAGCTGTTCGACCGTGGATCGCAGATCGGCGTTGTTCCGCACCACCGTGCAATTGCGCGTCATCAACTCGCCCAGCTCGCGATGGATGAGATAGGGGTTCTCGTCGCCGTTGCGCCGCAGCAGCGCCTCGTGCTCGCCGCGATGGGTCGCGGCGGCCGCCTCGAACAGGCTGGGCGGCAGCCGATCGACGCTTCCGCCGGGCAGCCCGCTCAGCCAGCTCCGGATGGCCGGCGCGACGATCAGGCCGGCGAAGATGCAGCTCAGCAGCGAGTTGGCGCCCAGTCGGTTCGCGCCGTGATACTGGTAGTCGGCTTCGCCGATGGCGAACAGTCCGGGGACGTTGGTCTGCTGATTGCGGGGCGAGTCGAGTCGCAGCCCGCCGGTGCGATCGTCTTTCTCGAAGTCCACCCACAGGCCGCCCATGCTGTAATGCACGGCCGGAAAAATCTTCATCGGCTCGTCCAGCGGATCGACGCCCACGAACTTCTCGTAGATTTCAAGGATGTTGCCGAGCTTCTTGAGCAGCACGTCGCGGTGAATGCCGGTGGAGCGCTCGGTCAGGTCGAGATAGACGGCGTAGGTGTGCGGGTCGACGCTGCGCCCCTCGCGGCAGATCGCGAAGATCTCGCGCGTGGCGATGTCGCGCGGCACGAGGTTCTTGTAGGTCGGGTAGCGCTCTTCCAGGAAGTAGTACCGTTCGGTCTCGGGGATCTGGTTCGCGTGACGCCGGTCGCCCGGGTCGCGCGGAACCCAGACACGCCCGCCTTCGCCGCGCGCGCCTTCGCTGATGAGGCGCAGCTTGTCGGCGCCGGGAATCGCCGTCGGATGCACCTGCACGAACTCGCCGTTCGCGTAGTGCACGCCGGCGCGATAGGCGCGCGCGTTCGCCCCGCCCGTGCACACCATCGACATCGTGCTCTTGCCGAAGATCAGCCCGCATCCGCCGGTCGCGAGCACCAGCGCGTCGGCCGGGAACGCGCGAATCTCCAGGCTGAACATGTCCTGCGCGACGCAGCCGCGGCAGACGCCCTGGTCGTCCAGGATCGGTCCGAGGAACTCCCAGAACTCGAACTTGCGGATGCGGTCTTCGGTCTCCCAGCGCCGGACCTGTTCATCGAGTGCGTACAGGAGCTGCTGACCGGTCGAAGCGCCCGCGTAAATCGTCCGCTTGTAGAGCGTGCCGCCGAAGCGCCGCACCGCCAGGTTGCCTTCGGGCGAGCGATTGAACGGCACGCCCAGGCGCTCGCCCAGGTCCACGATGCGCGGGGCCCAGTCCGCCATTTCCTTCACCGGCGGCTGGTTGTTCAGGAATTCGCCGCCGTAGACCGTGTCGTCGAGGTGATTCCACTCGCTGTCGCCCTGCGAGCGGGTGAATTTGTTGCAGCAGTTGATGCCGCCCTGCGCGCAGACGCTGTGGCTGCGCTTCACCGGCACCATGCTGATGAGATCGACGTCTACCTCAAGCTCGGCCAGCTTCATCGCGGCCGCCAGCCCCGCCAGGCCGCCGCCGACGACCACCACACGCTGCTTGCCCATGACCCACCTGCTATCAGACAGAGCGATCGAGACCCGCCTCGGCGCTCAGGGATTCGACTGCTGGATGGCGGCTTCGCCGCGCGGCTCGCTCAGCCGCGCGGGCGCTTCGGAGCGGACCGACGCCAGTTTGCGATGGTCCGTCTCCTGCACGGTGGGGTTCATCCGCAAACCCGCCAGCGACAGCACGCCCCAGCTCACCATGACTATGCCAAGCCCGAAAGCCGCGATCGACACGCGCCGCCGCGACGTGTCGCCCACGGTGATGCCCCACGAGATGCAGAACGTGCACAGCCCGTTGCAGAAGTGAAACACCGCAGACACCAGCCCGATCACGTAGAACGCGGCCCAGACGCCGAACGGCAGCACCTGCCCGAACCCGAGCTGCGTCAGCCCGAACGGATCGTGCGAGCCGACGTAGACCGGTCCGCCGAACCAGTGCGCGAAGCGAAAATGCGCCAGGTGAACGAGAATGAACGCCAGCGCGATCCAGCCCGTCACGCGCTGCAGCGTGTAGCGCCAGTTGTCCAGCCAGGGATACTGGTGCGCGTTCGACTGGCCGGTGCGGGCGATCCAGACGCCGTAACCGGCGTGAAACGCGAGCGGCGCGAAGATCAGCAGGATTTCGAGCAGCAGCAGATAGGGCAGCCCGTGAATCCACTTCACGTGCTCGTTGAACTTCTCGGCTCCCAGAAACGCCATCGAGTTCGTGAACAGGTGCTCGATCAGAAAGACGCCCACCGGAACGACGCCGGTGAGCGAGTGAAGTCTGCGAAGCAGAAAGTGATTGCGGTCCACCCAGCGCTCGACGCCTTCGGTCAAGGCTGTACCCCCTGGCAAATGCCCGCGGAATCCTGGCCGATTCGAACCGGATTATAGGCAGCGCGGCGCGCATCTCAAGGCGCGCCGCCGCGCCGCCCGCGACAATCCGCCAAGCCCGTGGAACCGGTTTGCGGTATAATCGCGCGGTGTGCTCGCGTCGACGCCCGCGCCGCCGACGCACGGAGGAGTCTCGCGAATGGGAATCGGCGCCGTCCTGGCGGATCAGCTCGAAGGTACGCGCGAGTGGACGCTCAAGCTGCTCGCCGACGTTCGTGGCGATGACTGGTTCTTCGCCCCTGCGCCCGGTCTGGCCCACCCATTGTGGATCCTCGGGCACCTGGCCAACTCGCAGCACCTGCTCGTTCACGTGCGCTGCTTCGGACGAGGCGTGCTCGATGATGCGTGGATCGCGCACTTCCCCATGGGAGGTCCGGTCCCCGCCCGCGACGAGCATGACTATCCCGATGTCGAGCAGGTGTTCGACGTGTTTCACGATACCCAAGAGCTGACGGTCGCGGCCGTCCGCGCCGCCGGCGACTCGGTCTTCGCCGAGCCGGCCTCCGGCAAGGACGGGCAGCCGCATCCGCATTACCGCGATAAGCTGGGCGCCGTGACGCATTGCGGTCGGCACGAGGCGTTTCACGCCGGGCAGCTCGCGACCATCCGCCGGCTGCTCGGTCGGACGTTCCTGCGCTGAGAGAGGCGAGCCATGTCCGGGGCGCTCGGGGAGAGCGGGTTCTTTCCGACCACGCGGATCACGCTGATCGGCCGGCTGCGCGACAGCGCCGGCACCGACTGGGACGAGTTCTTCCGCATCTACGGTCCGCTGGTGCATCGCATCGCCAGTTGCTGCGGATTGCGTTCGCACGAGGCGGACGACGTCGTGTCCAGCGTCATGCGCGCGTTCGTTCAGAGCGTCAAAGGCGGCTTTCAGCTCGACCCGAAGCGCGGCAAGTTCCGCCACTACCTGAAAACCATTACGCGGCGCGAGGTCGCCAACGTCCATCGGCGCCGCGCGCGGTCCAGCGGCCCGGACGAGTCGGCCGCCGAGCACATGCCGGGCGACGCCCCGACGCCCGATCAGCGCTGGGCCGACCTGGAGCGCGAGGAACGCATGCGCGCCTGCCTCGACCGCCTGCGCGCGTCGACCTCGGTGCGCCCGCGCGACGTGCTGGCGTTCGAGCATTACGCCCTGCGCGGCGAACCGGCCGAGCAGGTCGCGAGATTGTTCAGCATTCCGGTCGATCATGTGTACACGATCAAGCATCGCGTGCTGCAGCGGCTGCGCGTGATCTACCACGAGCTTGAACTGGAACTGGGCGAGGTCTGATCGATGTTTCTGTGGCGCTGCCCGACGCGCACCCGCATCGAGCGTTTCGCGACAAATCCGGCCGAGGATCCGCAGATCGCCCGGCACATCGATCGCTGCGAAGCGTGCCGCGCGTCCGTCGCCGAAGTTCTTCAGGACGCGGACCTGCTGCGGCAGTTCCGCGCCGCGCTCGACGATCGACTCTCGGAAGACGAGCGCCGCCGCATCTACGAACTCTGCCTGCGCGCCGCCGAGCCTCCGCCAACAGACACGTGACGACCCGTGCCGCGCCGAGCCGGCGATTTCCGTGTCTTATCCCAGGCAGTACCAAACCCGCCGCGCCGCGCTGCGCGCCGCCCGGGCACTGGAAAGCGACGCCCGCATTGGGCAGAATGGTCGTCGAATCGAAGGGAGCAAACTGCATGCGACGTTCGGATCCGTTCCACTTGGCCACGCTGACGCTCTGCCTGTTCGCAAGTCTCGCGGAGCGATCGTCCGCCGACGAGGCGTCCGCCGGCGCCGGGCCAACGTTCAAATTCGTAGTCAGCCAGGCGGTCGACTTGAACTACTACCTGCGCAGCCTCGCAGATCTGCCGCCCGAGCAGACGCCCGAAGCCTATCGGCCTGGCGTCGCAGCGGTTCGCGCGCTGGAGAAAGACATGGGGCGCGGCTTCGGCTGGGCGTTCATCGAAGGCGAGTTGATCCACTACGCCACCGCGGCCGAGGCACACGACGCATTCGACAAGCTGCCGGCGAGAATTCATCGGCGCGACGGTCTCGCCGTCAAGGCCCGCGTGCCGGCCCGGCTGCTGGCCAAGGCGTACCTGGAGCTCGAGCCGACGTTCGCCACGGACCTCTGGCCGAAGCACCGCGAGGCGATCGAAGCCGCCCGGACCCGCCTGACCGACGGACTGCTTCCGAAGGCGCCCGAGTGCTTCCAGTTCATCGCTGACAGTCTGGGCATGAAGCTGCACACTCTGGAGCTGCCGGTCGCGCTCGTCATGATCGCGCCGCCGCCTCAGGGCGTCACCTATCAGCGCCGGGACGGCAGCGTCTCGTTCATCGGCGTCGAGGGGCTGGAGGGGTCGCTGCTGTTCGAGGTCGTTCTGCACGAAGCCATGCATTCGCTCGACAACGCGACCCTCGACCAGACCACCGTGCTCGCCGACGTGTCGAAGGCGCTGCGCGAGGCCGGGCACGGCGCCTATTCGCCCGCCGCGCGCGACGTTCCTCACACCATCCTCTTCGTCCAGGCGGCCGAAACGGTCCGCCGATTCATCGACCCGAACCACCAGGACTACGGCGACGCCCGCGGCTACTACGAAAAACTCGGCCCATGGACTAGAACCGTCCGAACGACGTGGCTCGAGCACCTGGCCGGGAAAATCTCGCGCGCCGAAGCCGTCGCCCGGATCGTGGCGGCCGCGCCGCCGCCGCCCCAGGCCGCACAGTCCCAGCCTGCTTCCGCCAGCGGTCCGGCGCAGCCGTAACGCGCGACGTTGTCGAACCTCGGCGCGCGCCACACGGAGTCGGCCGTTCGCTTCGCGCGCGGCGCGATCCGCTCACGCCGCGCGACTCAGCGCACCGATAAGCACCTCCGGGCCGCACGCCGGCCCGGGAGCATCGCGTTGAGCCGCTGGCCGCACCGCAAGATGGTCGATCCGCAAACGCTCGCGCAGCACCTGCGCGAGCTGCGCGCCGCCGGCCGCACTGCGGTGCAATGTCATGGCTGCTTCGACCTGGTTCACCCCGGACACCTCCGGTACCTGCAATTCGCCCGGCAACTCGGGCACGAGCTGATCGTGTCGCTGACCGGCGACGCCGCCATCGCCAAGGGACCGGACCGGCCGTTCATCCCGCAGGAACTGCGCGCCGAGAACCTGGCAGCGCTCGAATTCGTGGACTGGGTCGTCATCGACCCCAACCCGACCGCCGAGACGCTCCTTCGGATTCTGCGCCCGGACGTCTATGTGAAAGGCCAGGAGTATGCCGTCAGCGCCGACCCGCGCTTCGTGCGCGAACGCGAAATCGTCGAGAGCTACGGCGGGCGCGTGGTCTTTCACAGCGGCGACGTGGTCTTCAGCTCGACCCGCCTGATGCAGAGCCGCGCCCGCGACAGCCGGCTGGACGCCTGTCGCCTCGGCGCGCTGTGCAGGCGCTGCGGCATCGATCTCGCGTCGCTTCAGCGCGTGCTCGCGGCGATGCGCGGCATGCCGGTCCTGATCCTCGGCGATTGCGTGCGCGAGCGCCAGGTCTACTGCGACCCCGAGGACTCCGCCGAGGACGCCCCGGTCCAGACGCTGCGACAGATCGACGAGCGCGTGCACTGGAGCGGCGCCGCGGCCGTCGCGCTTCAGGCCGCCGAGTTGGGAGCGCGTCCGGTCGTCATTGGCGCCGCCGGCGACGGTCCGACGTGGGACGGGCTGCGCGAGCTTCTGTCGAACCGCGAGATCGAACACGAGCTGCCGAGCGTGCGAAGCGAGCTGATCGAGCGTGTTTCGTTTCTCGGAGACGACACGCGCCTGCTGACCGTTCTGGGCGGGCAGCCGCTGCCGGCTGACCTGTCGATCGAACGAAAGCTGCTCGATTGCGCCGCTGCCCGGCTGAGCGACGCGGCGCTGTTGATCTGGGCCGACTGCGGTTACGGCTCGATCACGCCCGGCTTGCAGCAGGCGCTCACGGAACGCGCCCGGGCGCTCGGCATTCCGCGCGTCGGGCTCGCGCCGGGCCCGCGCGGACAGATCGCGAGAATCGCCGGGGCCGAACTGCTCGTCACCACCGAGCGCCGACTGCGCCGCGCGCTGCAGGACCGGTCGTCGAGCGTGAATGCCGTCGCGTGGAACCTGCTGGCGAGCGCCGGCGCCGAACGCATGCTCGTCCGCCTGCATAAGCGCGGCGTTCTGTGCTTCGAGAAGCGCGACGCCGAGAGCGTCGGAGAGGCCGCGAGCCATCTGCGCCTGAAGGGCGAGTTCATCCCGGACGCATCGCCGGCGCGGATCGACGACCTGGGCGTCGAGGAATGCGTCTCCGCGACCGCCGGCATGGCGCTGGCGGGCTGCGGATCGCTTCCGCTGGCGGCGTATCTGGCCGTCGCGATCGAGTCGATCTGCTCCGGGCGGGCGGGCGTCGCGCCTGCCACCGATGCCGACCTCTACGCCTGGATGGACGAGCGCTCCGAGCTGCGCCCGGAGAGCCGGTTTCTGCCGGACGCCAGCACGCTGTCCGACCTGGCGCGACTGGCGCCGCCCGTCGATCGCGCCGCATGGAACGCGACGGAATCGGTCTGCGCCGCCAGTCCAAAGGAACCGAGCCGGTGATCCGCGCCCCGATCGTCAGCGTCATCCTCGCCAGCTTCAACCGTCGCGACGTAGTGCTCGATACGGTGCGGCTCACCCGCGAACGGCTTTCCGGATTGCAGCGCGTTGAAGTCATTGTCGTGGACAACGCGTCCGACGATGGCACGGCCGACGCGCTGCACCGCCTGCCCGGCGTCCGCGTGATCGCCCTGCGCGAGAACCTGGGAAGCTGCGCGAAGGCGCTCGGCGTCGATCAGGCCCGCGCCCCGTTCCTGCTCCTGCTCGATGACGATTCGCGCCCGAGCCCGGGAAGCGTCGAGCGCATGCTCGACCTGTTCGACGAGAACGAATCGCTCGCCGCCGCCGGCTTCACCGTGCGCCTGCCGGACGGTCGCGAGGAGTGCAGCGCGCTGCCGCACGTGTTCGTGGGGTGCGGCGTCGGGCTTCGCGTCGCCGCCGTGCGCGAGGTGGGTGGCCTCGACACCTCCCTGTTCATGGCTGCCGAGGAGTATGACCTGGCGTTCCGGCTGGTGCAGGCCGGCTGGGCGAGCGTGGTGCATGGCGACCTGCGGGTCGAGCACCTCAAGTCGCCGCAGGCCCGCGCGTCGGAGCGCATCACGTTTCTCGACATCCGCAACAACGTGCGGATCGCCGCGCGTTACCTGCCTGACGAACCGTTCGAGCTCTACCGCGACTTTTGGACCGACCGGTATCGGTGGCTGGCGGAGGCCAACGGGCACGAAGAGGCGTTCGAGCGCGGACTGCGCGAAGGGTTGCGGACCGCGCCGCGCGAGCGCCATCGCTATCGCCGCTGGCGGCTCGGACCGGAGGCGTTCGAAGCGTTCTTCCGCTGGAACGAGATCGAATCGCGTTTCGCGGCACTGGCGGCGGCGGGCGTGCGGCGCGTCCTGCTGGCCGACCTGTCGAAGAACCTGCTGGCCTTCCTTCGCGGCGCGGAGCGCGCCGGCGTGAACGTGCTCGGAATCCTCGACGAGCGATTGCACGCGCCGTCGCGAGCGGTTCGCGGCATTCCGATTCTGCGCGGCGACGAGGCCGCGCGCTGCGACGCCGACGCGTTTGTCGTGAGCAACACGTCCTATGTCCACGCGCGCGCCCGGGCCGAGCGCCTCGCGACGCTCACGTCCGCGCCGGTGTGTGTTTGGTTCGCCGAACCCTGCCCGGGATTCAGCGCGGCGCGCGTCGCGTCGAGCCGCTGAGAAATTCGTTGGAGAATCGAAACGCGACGCTTATACTTCGCCGGTCGAGCCGGTCCGGCGAAGGCGCGCAGGGATCGCGCGTCGCGCATCCCCAGGTCCACGGCGCGCGACCGGCCTCGTACGCTGCGGCGAGGCGCTGCAAATCGACTCGGCGCTGCGGCCTCGCGGAGTGCCTGAATGAGTCCGTCCCTGGCGTGCATCGGCGGAACGGCCGCGTATGACCTGTTGCGGAACGGCGCGTTCGTCGCCGATCGGCTCGGACCGCGTCGCACACCGTTCGGCGAGTCGCAGTCGGTCTACCTCTGCCGGACTCAGCACGGCGAGTTCTACTTCATGTCGCGACACGGCGAGTCGGCCTACGAGCTGGCGCCGACGTTCGTAAACTACCGCGCGAACATCTATGCGCTGAAGGAAATGGGCGTCCGCTCGATCGTTTCGTGGAGCGAGACCCGCGCCATCTGCCACAACTACAAGATCGGCGGCTTCGTCGTGGTCGACGACCTGATCGACGAAACGCATATGCGTCCGATCACCTTCTTCGAGAACCGCGGCATCGGCCTGATCCGCCAGTGGCCGGTCTTCTGCCCCACGCTGCGCGCCGCATTCGCCACGACCGTGTCCGAGGAACGCGCCTGCTGCGCCGAGCATGGCGTCTACGTCTGCATCGAGGGACCGCGCCGCGAGACCGCCGCCGAGGTGCGCAAGTACGCGTCCTACGGCGGCGACCTGATCGGCACGTCGCTGGCGCCCGAAGTGTTCCTCGCCAAAGAGCTCCAGGTCTGCTACGCCAGCCTGTGCTACGTCGCCGGATACGCCGAGACCGGCAGCGACTTCCAGCCGTTCGAGGACGGCCTCGTGCTCGACGCGGAGAATCAGCACCGCCGAACCGCGCTCGCGGTCGAGCGCCTGCCGCGCCTGCTCGAACGGCTCTGTGAGGTGCTGCAGCGCGCCCCGGTCGTCTGCGAGTGCGGCTCGTCGATGAAGCATCACATCGCCAACGGGCAGATCAACGGCGACTGGCGCACCTGGATCGGCCCGAACGGCGCGCCGATGCGGCTGCATTCGACCGCTCCGGGCGCGCCGGCGTCATGATCCTCCGCGCCGCCTGGGTCGCGCCCGTTTCCAGCCCGCCCATGCCCGACGCCGTCGTCCAGTTTCGCGACGGGCGGATCGTCCACGTCGGACCGTGGTCGCCCCACGTCGCCGATTCCGACGACCTGCTCGACCTCGGCGACCGGCTGCTCACGCCCGGACTGGTGAACCCGCACACGCATCTCGAGCTCGGCGTCTATTCAGGCTTGCTGCCGCCGCAGCCGTTCTGGCCGTGGATCGCGCAGCTCGCGCGGATCCGCTCGAAGCGAGGCAACCTTGCCAAAGAGGAAGCCTCGGCCGGCGAGTGGGGGCGGCGCTCGCTCGCGTGCGGCGTCACGTGCGTCGGCGACATCTCGCGAAGCAACGTCGCCTGGCGGACGCTCCGCGAAGTGCCCATCCGTAAAGTGTGCTTCGCCGAGCTGCTCAGCGTCGCCGACAACCCGCCGCGTACACCCGACGAGCTCGTGCAGAGCTTCCGAGGCATGATCGAGGACGATCGGCTTACGTCCGGCGTCACTCCGCACGCGCCGTACACCGTACCGGTCGAGCACGCCCGGGCCGCCGTCGATCTGGCGGTTTCCGCCAGACGCCCGTGGACGACCCACCTGGCCGAGACGCCCGAAGAGCTGCGCTACCTGTCGGGCGATGCCGACGCGCTGCCGCCGATGTTTGCAGAACTGCTTTCGTCCCGCGGAGTTCCGCCGCCTCGACTCAGCGCGCGCGAGTGGCTCGCGGCCTGCGGCGCGGACCGCGCGCCGGCCGCTCTGGCGCACTGCAACTATCTCGAAGAGGCCGACTTCGAAGACCTCGCGCGCGCCGGCCACACGGTCGTGTATTGTCCGCGCGCACATGCGTTCTTTCAGCACGAACCGCACCCGTTCGCGCGGATGCGCGCCGCGGGCGTGCGTGTCGCCGTCGGCACCGATAGTCCGGCCAGCAACGCCGACGTGAACATGCTGGCCGAGATGCGGCACGTCCTCACGACGTCGCACGCCCCCACGATCTCTGAAGCGTTCGCAATGGGCACGCTGGACGCGGCCCACGCCATCGGCCTGGGGACGGAAATCGGTTCGATCGAACCGGGTAAGCGCGCCGATCTCTGCGCGTGGCCGATCGGGCGTCGCGAATCCGATCCGATCCGCGCGTTGCTGGCGAGCCTGCCCGATCCGGTCCGGGTCTGGGTCGGCGGCGAACAGGTCTGGCCGCGGCGCGACCTTCCGCCCGGCGATCGCAGGACCTGATCGACGCAGCGCCGTCCCCCGCGCGGCGTCGCCGCGATCAAGCAATTGGCGTGCAGGAACGCTATACTCGGGTTTGTCGAACGCGACGGACCCGGCGAGCCGCGGCCCATTCCGGCCGAAAAGCCTGTTCGTCCGCCTATCGCTCTTGCGATCAAGTGGAGGGATTGCTCGAATGTGCGGATACCTTTGCCGTTCCCGCGCTGCGGCGCGCGTGCTCTTGGTCCTGTCGCTGGCCGGCCTGTCGGCCTATTCGCTCGCCGAACCATTGCCGTCCGGCCCGGTCCGTTTCGTCGAGCGCCCGGGCGTGATGGAGTTCACCGGGCGCGTGATCGTTCGCCCGGTGCAGGAGTCGGCCTGGCAGTCGCGCGGCGTTCCGCGCGAGCTGGCCATTCTGCTGGCGGACTCAGCTCGGGCGCGCGTTGCGGGCCAGGCCGTGCAATATTTTGAAGAGGTCGATGAGTTCGTTCTGGAGCTGGCCGACGGCGAGACGGAGCAGTCCCTGGCCGACGCGCTGATGAGCACGGGCGAGTTCGAGTACGTCCAGCCCGATTGGCTCTGCTACCCGGTGGGCGTGCCGAACGACACGTACTACGGCAACCAGTGGCATCATCCCGTCATTCAATCTCCGCAGGCGTGGGATCTCAGCACCGGCGACCCGGCCTTCATCTGCGCGTTTGTGGACACCGGCATCGACATCGATCACCCCGACCTCGCGTCGCACCGCGTTCCCGGCTTCAACTCGGTCACGCTCACGCCGGAGATCGCCGGCGGCGACGTCAACGACATCAATGGGCACGGAACGGCCGTTTCCGGCACCGGCGCGGCGATTGGCGACAACGCGCTCGGCGTCGCCGGCGTCGGCTGGAACCAGCGCATCATGATGGTCCGCACCAGCAACAGCGGCGACGGCTCCGCGTCGGCCTCGGCCATCCTCGCGGGCGCGCGGTGGGCCGCGGAGAACGGCGCGAAGACCATCAGTGCCAGCTACAGCGGCGTGTCCTCGCCATCGGTCGAGACCACCGGCGCCTACATCCGCTCGCTGGACGCGCTGCTGTGCTACGCCGCTGGAAACGACAATACGCTGCTCGGCGGGTTCGATCATCCGAACGTGATCGTGGTCGGCGCGACGACCTACGGCGACGCCCGCGCGAGTTTCTCGAACTACGGCCCGGACGTGGACATGTTCGCGCCCGGCGTGAACGTGTGGACCACCACCAACGGCGGCGGGTACGGCGGTGTCTCGGGCACCAGCTTCTCGGCGCCGATGGCCAACGGCGCGTTGTCGACCATCTGGTCCGCGAACCCGGCGCTGTCCGCCGACCAGGTCGAGTTGATCCTGTTTCGCACCTGCGACGACCTGGGCGAGCCGGGCGAGGACGACACGTTCGGCTGGGGAAGGGCGAATGTCTTCCGCGGGGTGCAGGCGGCGATGGCGGCCGCCGGCCCGGTCGCGCCGGTCGCCGCCGACGACGCGACGTGGGCGATCAACACCGAGCCGCGCGCCCTGGACGTGACCGCGAATGACTACGACTTCAATCTCGACGCTCTCAGCATCTCCGCGTTCGACGCCGCCACCGCCGCCGGCGGGACGGTCGCGCTGTCCAGCGGCACCGGTCCGGACGGGCGGGATGAGCTGGTCTACACCGCGCCCAGCGGCTTCACCGGCGCGGACTCGTTCGGCTACACCCTCAGCGACGGATCGCTGTCCGACGCGGCCACCGTCAGCGTGCAGGTCTACGACCTGAACGGCTTCCTGGTTCCGGATGCGCCGACCAGCCTCCAGACGCGTTTCGACGCCGCGTTCTATGAGCTCAGCAACCCGTCGGTACTGCCGGACTTCAGCACGCTCACCCCGTACAAGACCAAGGTGCTGACGTGGCTCAACTACGCGTCCACCAACGGAAACTGGTACGGCAGCGAGCGTCAGGACAACGTCGGCGCGGTCTACCGCGGCCTGATCTACGTCCCGCAGGACGACGTCTACACGTTTTACACCGAGTCGGACGACGGCTCGAAGCTGTACATCAACGGCGTCGAGGTCGTGGACAACGACGGGCTGCACGGCATGCAGGAGCGCTCCGGCTCGATCGGGCTGTTCGCCGGCTATCACCAGTTCCGCGTCGAATTCTTCGAGCGGACCGGCGGCGCAGGCCTGATCGTCAGCATCAAGGGCGGCCCGTACTGGAAGCAGCCCATTTCGTACTATAACTACTTCCGAGACCGCTGCCCGGCCGACATCGACCGCGACGGTCAGGTCGCGTTGTCAGACCTCGCGCGCCTGCTCGAAAACTTCGGCGCCACCGACGTCTGGCACGAGTACGGCGACGTGAACGGCGACACCCGAGTCGACCTGGCCGACCTCGGCGATCTGCTCGAACTCTTCGGCAGCCCCTGCCCGTAATCGGCGGCAGGCTGCCGCGCTGATCCATCCGCCGCGCCGGCGCGCGCCTCAAAGCAGGCGCGCCGGCGCGGCGTGCTGCCGCCCGCCCCCGTATCATGGCTGCGGTGACGCCGTATGATCTCATCCTCCTGGCGGATGCGCCCGCGCTCTCGGTCGGCGGACTGGCCGCGCATGCCGCGCTGCTGCTGCTGCTGATCGTGCTCTCCGCCGTGTTCTCCGGCAGCGAAACGGCGCTGTTCTCGCTTACGCCCGCGCAGCTCGAACAGGCGGCCGCCAGCGCCAACCCGCTGCGCCGCCTCGCGGCGCGGCTGCGGCAAGACCCCAAGCGAACCCTCGCCGTCATCCTGCTCATGAACACGGGCGTGAATGTGCTGATGTTCGCGAGCTCGTTCGTGCTCTTTCACGGCATCGCGGCCCACGTCGGCGCCTGGGTGACGCCTGTCTCCGCCGTCCTCAGCGTGCTGCTCGTCGTGCTCTTTGGAGAAGTGACGCCCAAGGTGCTCGCCGTCGCGATGCCCGAACGCGCCGCGCCCGCCGCCGCGGCGGTGGTGCAGACGGCCAGCTACGTCGCGGCCCCGATCGCATGGCTGATCGACACGTTGCTGGCCGAGCCCTTTACGCGGCTGTTCCTGGGCCCGATGCGCGCGGAATCCGACGTCGGACGCAATCTCTCCGCCGCCGACCTCAAGCGCCTGCTGGACTTCAGCCACGGCCGCGGCGGCCTGGATGCGATCGAGACGAGCTACCTGCGCGAAGTGGTCGGCCTCGCCGACGCGCGCGTCTACGAGGTGATGGTGGCGCGCGTAGACATCGTCGCCTACGACGTGAATGATCCGCCCGAAGGGCTTCGCGCGATCATGCGCGACACGCGTCTCAAGAAAGTCCCCGTCTATGACGGCGCGATCGACCGCATCGTTGGACTGGTCTATGCCAAGGTGCTCTTCTTCAACCCCGACAAGCCCCTGCGCCAGGTCGTCAGCCCGGTGCGTTTCGTGCCCGACATCATCACGGCCGAACAATTGCTGCTGCATTTCCGGAAAACCCGCTCGCAGTTCGCGATCGCTGTGGACGAGTTCGGCGGAGTTTCCGGTCTGGTCACGCTCGAAGACGTGATGGAGCGGATCGTCGGCGAGATTCGACAGCCGGGACAAGCGCCCGAGGCGCCCGAAGTGCAACGCATCAGCGAGCGGGAATACGAAGTGGACGCGCGGCTCAGCGTCCGCTTCTGGTCGGAGCAGTTCGGTCTGGGCGAAGTCAGCGAACGCGTGGGCACGGTGGGGGGGCTGATGGCGGAGCGGCTCGGCCGCGCCCTCCAGCCGCAGGACACCGTGCGCGTCCGGAACCTCGAACTCACCGTGCTGAGCATGACGGGTCGGCGACCCGATCGCATCCGCCTGCTGCTCGCCGATCCGGACGATCCCGAAGCGACCGGCGGCCCGACGGAGGGCGGCGCATGATCGTCACGGTCCTGCTGGTCGCGGGGGCGCTCGCCGCGCTGCTGCTGAGCGGCTTTTTCTCCGGCGTGGAGACGGGCACCTACTGCGTCGACCGCATCCGCGTGCAGATCGCGGCGCGCGACGGCGCCGCTGGGGCGCGGCGTCTGCTGCGCCTGATCGACCGCCCGGAAGACCTGGTGATCGTCACGCTGCTCGGCACGAACATCGCCGATTACCTCTTCAGCGTATGCGTCACCGCGCTGCTGCTGAACGCGGCCGTCGCGACCAGTCATGCCGAGGCGTACACGACTGCCGTCGCCACGCCGCTGGTGCTGGTCTTCGGGACCATGGTCCCGAAGAACTGGTTCCGACGCGACGCCAACGCGCTCATGACCGCGCTCTCCGCACCGATCGCGGCCGCCGCGTGGGCCGCCCGAGCGATCGGCGCGCTGTGGCTGCTCCGCAGTTGGGCCCATGCGCTGATCCGCCGCATCGACCCGTCCAGCGCCGCGCTCGAAACGACGGTTCTGCCGCGTGTTCGCACGCTGCGGCTGCTGCGCGAGGGGGCCGTGCGCGGCGGACTGACGCCGTCGCAGCGCGAGATGATCGAGCGCGTGCTCAACATCTCGAAAGTCCCGCTGATCAAGATCATGGTCCCGCGGCAGCGGGCCGCGATCGTGCCGCACGACATCTCGCGCGACAGCCTGCTGCGGATCGCGCGCATGGCGCACTTCTCGCGGCTGCCGGTCTATCGCGGAGATCCGCGCCGCATCATCGGCATCATCAACGTGTATGACATCCTCACCGACGACCGGCCTAGTCCGATCTCGGCCCACATCCAGCCGGCGCTCATGCTCAAGAGCGACGAGACCGTGCCCGCCGCCATGCTCAAATTGCAGCGCGCCCACCAGACGATGGCCATCGTGACCGACTCGGACGGAAGCGCGCTCGGGCTGCTCACGATGAAAGACCTGGTCGAGGAAATCGTGGGCGAGCTGGAGGCGTGGTGACGCGCGGGTGTGTGAGAGCGATTTCAGTTTTGAGCGTTTTCTGCTTTCACGCGGCGTCCCAGCCGAGCCGCAAGCGCGAGCGAGCGGTCCGTTTCCGCCGCTCAGACGCAACGGCATTGCTGAATCCGCTTCGACGTGCGAAGCCGCACTCAGCGCGGATCGGAGCGCGTGGGGACGCCGCGGCCGGCGCGGATGCGCGCACGTGGGGCGGGCGCAATCGGCGCGGATTCGTGCGCGACGGGGGCGGGCGCAGCCGGCGTGGACTCGTGCGCGAGGAAGCGGGCGCAATCGGCGCGGACTCGTGCGCGAGGGGGGCGGGCGCAATCGGCGCGGATGCTTACGCGTGGGGCCGGGCGCAGCCGGCGCGGATGCTTACGCGTGGGGCCGGGCGCAGCCGGCGCGGATGCTTACGCGT